>JACKLY010000001.1 GCA_024235655.1 Zoogloeaceae bacterium
ATCTGCGCCTCAATTTCAGCAGCTGTTGCTCCCGGCCACAGCGTACGCACCACCATGGCCTTGAAGGTAAAGTCCGGGTCTTCCGCACGCCCAAGCTTGAAGTACGATAATGCCCCTGCAAGCATCAGTACGATCATCAGGTAGAGCACCATCGAGCGGTGCCGCAGCGCCCACTCGGAAAGATTCAGATGTCTCATTGCTGTGTCTGCTGGGTAGTAGCAGGGCTTACTGCACCATGCGCCAGTCGGACTTTTTCTCCGGCCCGCAGCTTGTGCACCCCCGCGGTGACTATGACTTCGCCAACCGTCAAACCACCTTCGATGCGGACTTTTTCGTCGGTGTAAGCTGCCACCTCGACCGCCCGCAGTGCCAGCTTGCCCTCTCTGTCGACCACCCAGACAGCTGGCTTCTCTCCCTGCTGGAATAGCGCTGTCTGCGGAATCAGTATCGCCTTGCCCGGCCTGCTCGTATTGAAACGCACTCGCGCCGTCATGCCGAATACGACTTGCGGATCGGCATCGAGAATACTGACGCGCGCAGCATAGGTTCGCGTTTGCGGATCGGCCATGGCTGCTATCTCGCGCAATCGCCCCTTATAGACTTTTCCTTTTTCTGCCCACAATTCGACTTCGGCATCACTGGCTTTTCTTGCTTCTGCCAGCCGGCTTTCCGGGATGGCAATCGCCACTTCCAGCGTATCCTGTCGGGCAATGCGATAGACCGCCTGGCCCACATTCACTACCTGACCAACCTCGGCCAGCACTTCACCAACCACACCGGGCTGGTCTGCCCTGAGCACCGTATAAGCTGTTTGATTCTTTGCCAGTTCGGCCTGTGCATTCGCTGCGCGTAATGTCGTTTCGCGACTATCCAGTGCTGCCTGACTGACAAAATTCCTGGCTTTCAACTCCCGATACCGTCCAAGGTCGGCATCTGCCAATGCCTGCTGCGCCTCTGCAGCGCTGGCAGCTTGTTTGGTATCTGCCGGGTCCAGACGTGCCAGAATCTGCCCCGGCTTGACTACCTCACCCGCGCTGACCAAACGCTCACTGATCTTGCCGGCAATCCTGAAACCGATTGCTTGCTCAACGCGTGAACGAACCTCGCCGGAATAACTGGTCAAATCATTGGCCGCAGCAGTTCCGACAACCATGGTCAATACCGGCCGCAACGGATCTGCCGGCGGCGCTTCCTTGCTGCATGCCGCCATTGTCATCAACGCCCCCAGGGCTGTAGCAATACTGCAAACTTTTCTCATTGCACTCGCCCCTTGTCCAGCAAGCCCTGAATCAGTAGATCAAAATGAGTTTCCAGATATTTTTCCGGCTCGATGTCGTGACCGCAGATGCAGAATGAGTAGCGCCAGATGACCAGCATCAGCAGCGGCGCAATGATTACGTCGATTGCTGAATCCACATCCATCTGCCGGAATTCACCGCTTTCCAGACCGCGCTGCAAAGCTCTGCGCAGCAAGGATCGCCCACGCACGATGACATGGTCGTGGTAGTACTGCGTAACCTCGGGAAAATTATGCGATTCGGAAATGATCAGCTTGACCACCCCGCCCATGCGTGTACTCCCGATCTGCTGCCACCAGCCGAGCAGGAGGACGCGCAGCAGATCACTGGTACGGCCCTGATAACCCGCAAACTGCTGCTCTGCTGCCGCCAGTGCCGGCACGATGCCTTCCTCGATCACTGCGGTGAACAAAGCTTCCTTGCTATCGAAATAGAGATAAAGGGTGCCCTTGGAAACTCCCGCTCGTGCAGCAATATCGTCCAGCCGGGTGCCGGCGAAACCCTTTTCCACGAACAACTCCAACGCAGCCGCAGTCAGTTCGGAAGGACGTGCATCTTTCCGGCGACGACGCTGGCTGCGCTCACCGGTGACTGATTCAGTATCGATATCGGCAGTGGAGGAATGAGGACTCATGGTTGGAATGGCTTCGCTAAAGTTAATGACTGACTGGTCAGTAACTTTAGCGAAGCCATTCCTGGAAGTCAATTCTGAAAAGATGTTGCTGATGAACCATCTGAAGCCAGAAAGCCCCTGAGGCTGAAAATACAGGCCTCAGGGGCTGGCACCGATCGGAATCAATGAAACTGCTGCGCCAGTTTCCGGTGTTGAACCAGCAAACTGTCCGGATCGATGCTGGCCAGCCGATTGCCATCACGGGCCAGTAATTGGGGTGCGCCATCCGCATCGAGCATCAATCGTGCTGCCGCCGAGCCAACCCCTGGCACCTTGCGAATCAGGGAATAGGTCTGCGCATCGTGCAGATAAACCGCTCCATCTCCCAGAATCCAGATCCGGCGGCTTTGAGCGTCAATCGCCAGGTCGCGAACCAGTGTCCGGTCCGGGGCATTGATCTCGGCCACCAGCAAGGGAGCGGCACGGGTATGAAAAACGCGCACGGTTCCCAGACGCTCGTCGCCGACGAAGAGCAGTTGGCGATCCGCCCATTTAATCTCGACGCGCTTGGGCATGACGACCGGATTGGTCGGCTGGCAGGCGGCAAGAAAAATGGCCAGCACAACCAGAACAAGGGTTGGCTGCAAGCGGATGGAACCAAAGCTCATGGCGAGCGGGGCTGTCATGGGAATCTCCTTTGTCATGTTATCGCCACCATTGACGACAACCTGACAATACCGGACACTTAACCCATACCACATGTACAATTTATCATTCTTACGCTGACGCTGTACTGGTCGATCGACCGATACAGCACCACCAGAGGAAACCTGACAATGCTCCAGCTCAGCCTGAACAACGACTCCTCGCTCCCGCTTGTTGACCAGATTGTCAGCGGTATCCGTACCCATATTGATGACCGCATGTTGCGCGCCGGCATGCGCCTGCCGCCGATACGCGGCTTTGCCGAGCAGCACGACATCAGTCGCTTCACCGTAGTCGAAGCCTATGACCGACTGGTGGCACTCGGCTACGTGACTTCGCGTCGCGGCTCGGGCTTTTACGTCAGCAGCCGCAGCGAGGCGCCCAACATCGAAGTCCGCAGCGGCGAACTGGAGCGCGCCTTCGACAATGCCGGGGTGATGTACCAGAGCCTGGAAGACAGTGCCGACCGCCTGAAAGTCGGCGTCGGTTGGCTACCCCCGGAATGGATGGATGCCGAAGGCGTGCGCCGCAACCTGCGCGCCCTGTCTCGGCGCGCCGACCTGCACCCGACCTCCTACGGCACCGCTCTCGGCTACCGCCCGCTGCGCGAACAACTGCGAACCAAACTCGGGGATTTCGGCATTGCCGCCCAGCCCGACCAGATCCTGCTCACCCATGGCGCCACACAGGCACTGGACATCATTGCCCGCAGCATGATCCAGCCCGGTGACTGCGTTTTTGTAGACGATCCCGGCTACTGGAACCTCTTCGCCAACTTGCGTCTCTATGGCGCCAACCTCATCGGCGTACCGCGCAACGCCAACGGCCCCGACCCGGACGCCATGGAGGCGCTGCTGCAGGAATACCGGCCCAAGGCGTTCTTCACCAACTCCGTGCTGCACAACCCGACCTCCGGCAACCTTTCCCCGGCCAACGCATTTCGCGTGCTGCAACTGGCAGAAAAGCACGACTTCCTGATTATCGAGGACGATGCCTACGGCGACTTCCACCCGGGATCCACCACGCGACTGGCCCAGCTTGACCAGTTGAATCGGGTGATCTACGTCGGCAGCTTCGCCAAGACGCTTTCTGCCGACCTGCGCGTCGGCTTCCTCGCCTGCAACCCGGATTTACGCGCCCGCCTGACCGACGTAAAAATCGTCTCCGCCATTGCCAACTCGGAGTTCGCCGAACGCATGGTGTACCTGATGCTGACCGAAGGACACTATCGCAAGCTGATCGAGCGGGTACAGGGGCGCCTGTCGGAAGCGACCGACAAGACCCTGCACATGCTGGAGAAGAAGGGGCTGAAACCGCAAGGTGAACCCAAGGGCGGCATGTTTGTCTGGGCAGAGGTGCCGGGCATTGACGACGCCACCCGGCTGGCCAGCGATGCCAGTACCCAGGGCATCATGATGGCGCCGGGCAGCATTTTCCGTCCACAACAACAGCCATCGCCCTTCCTGCGCTTCAATGTGGCCTATGCGCAGGACAAGCGGCTGGAAAGATACCTGGGAGAGGCCATGCCCCGGTTTCTTTGAGAGGATATTTCCGGGGCTTGGCATGGGGCACGCTGCGCCTCAATTTCGCAGCCGATCTCAAGCCCCTCGGCGCAGAGCAGCAAACCCGGCCGGCTCCCATTCACGCACAGCCAGCAACAGCCCGATACCTCGTCGCTGTTTCATTGGTACCGATGCGACTTCCTCGTGCAGCCCTGCAAATTTCTTGCGCAACCGGCGCAATTCAATTTGCAACTCGGTGATGGCGGCTTCCGTCAACATGCCATGGACAAAAGCCATCTCCTCGCTACCCTCGGCGAATGAGCCGTCCAGAAAATCGGGCAAACCCTGATCACGAAAATAGTTCCGAATTGGCCCTTCGGGCAGCCAGTCGAAATCACGAGCAATATTGATCCTGATCCGATTTCCCGGAAGAAGGTCGATGAGACGCAAACGGTCAAGCAGAAGCAGATAGCCAAGACACTCCACCTCCGTTAGGCGGTACACGGCAACCATGTCGGACATTGTCCAATGGTTTAGCGTGCACACAGCAACCAGAAGCAACCGGGTATCAGATACGAGTTCCCGCTCCTGAACCTCCGTCAGTGTATGCAGGCGCGCCACTCCTGCTTCCGCCAATTGCGCCAACTCCGCCAACGTAAACCCAAGCAACGTAGCAAGCTCTTCCAAACGGGCAAGGGTGATCCGTCGTGATGCAAACAAACGCTTTACGCTCGGTTCGGAAATCCCGAGCCCCAGAGCCACATCCCGGTAAGTCTTGCGCTGCGCTCGAAGCTGCGTCTTCAGCGTCGCAATTAATCGTTCAGCTTCTGCCATGAGCATATAGTATCGTTTTTCGATCCTTTAATGCGCACATAACAATACATCTGCATCTTTTGTTCCATATTTCATATCTTTGGATAAAACTCAGCCCATCTCCACGCCAAGGGCTTTGTCATGAAACACTGGATATCACACCTTCCAAGCATTATTACAATCAGCGCTTGCGCGGTAGCACTTGTCCACGGGCCGGTCGCCCAACTACCCAGCTACCATGAGTTTGCAGACCATACCGCCACTCTCGGCATCCCACACGCAGCAGATGTGCTATCAAACCTTGGTTTTTCGATTGTCGCGATCTGGGGCTGGCTAGGAATCGGGAATAACAAAACCCAGCCGGAACTAGAAAAGCGACTGACAGGCTATCGACTTTTTCTTCTCAGCCTGTGGCCTGTCCCCGGTTTGAAAGACACTTTGATAAGGTGTGAAGATCAAACCGGAGGTAGTAGATGGTTAAGCGAAGGCAGTTCAGCAGAGAGTTCAAGACAGAGGCAGTACGACTGGTCAGGGAGCGTGGCGTTTCAGTAGTTCAAGCGGCCCGAGATCTTGATTTGCACGAGAACGTATTGCGTAAATGGGTACGAGCAGTCGCAGAAGATTCGCAGCAGGCATTTCCTGGGCATGGCCAGATGAAGCCTGAACAGGCTGAGATTACCCGCCTGAAGAAGGAAGTCGCCAAGCTCAAAATGGAGCGCGACATTCTAAAAAAAGCCGCAGCCTACTTCGCCAAGGAATCGATGTGAAATTCGGGTTCGTGGTGAAACACCGAGGGATCTGGCCGGTGGCACTGACTTGCGACACGCTCGGTGTCTCGCGTAGCGGATTCTATGCTTGGCTGAGCAGAGTGCCGAGCCAACGCAGCCAGGCCAATGAATCACTTGGAAGGGCGATTCACGAAAGTTTCTTGCGCAGTGATCGTACCTATGGCGCACGCCGTGTCTGGCATGATCTGCTGTCAGCCGGTCAGCGTTGTGGTCTGCATCGCGTTGAACGCCTGATGCGCCAGCAGGCATTACGTGCTCGACCTCGCCGACGCGGTTTGCCTGTTGATCGAGGTGAGCGGCCAACCATCGGGATTGCCGCCAATATTCTTGATCGCCAATTCGAAGCCCTGGCGCCTAACCAGAAGTGGGTCGCGGACTTCACCTACCTCTGGTCAGCAGAAGGGTGGCTCTATCTGGCAGTAGTGCTTGATTTGTATTCCCGCCGAATCATCGGCTGGTCGATGAAGGCCGAGATGAATGCGCAGCTGGTTACGGATGCGCTCATGATGGCTGTATGGCGGCGCGGCAAGCCAGAAGCTGTCATGCATCACTCAGATAGAGGCAGCCAGTACACCAGCGAACAGTTTCAGCGCCTACTCAGCGAACTGGGTGTCACATGCTCAATGAGCCGCTCTGGCAACGTGTGGGATAACTCGGCAATGGAGAGTTTCTTCTCCTCACTGAAGACCGAACGTATCGCTCGGAAAACATTTCGCACACGGGATGAAATTCGGGCCGAGGTATTCGACTACATTGAGCGCTTCTACAATCCTGTTCGCCGGCACTCTACATTGGGCTACGTCAGCCCAATTGACTTCGAGCAGCAGGCTCAATTAGCTTAATGTCGTGTCCACTGAACCGGGGACAGGCCACCCCTGCTGTTACGCACGTATCTCGAACTACGCCGCTATGTGCTCGCTGCCTGGCTGGCCACCCTGTCTGGGTTCAGCATCATGCTGCTATTCCCCGGCAAAGCAGAACTGTTGCAGCCAAACGGCGACAATTTGACAAGCTTTCTCGCTGACACAAACCGACTCCTGGATGCTGACTGGCTAGCATGCCCATCGTTTCATATGATCTGGGCCGTATATGCAGCACTATGTATCCGACAACGGTTTCCCCAGTTAACTCTCGTCGCAGTAGCCATGGTTCTCTTGACCGGCGCAAGCTGCCTATTAACGGGCTCACATGCAGCCATTGACGTGATTGTTGGAGTTCCAGTCGCGCTTGTTTGCTGGCACCACAAGTCCATTTGGGAAAAAACTGTCAGAGGTGCCGAGGCACTTGGCAATTCATGGGCTGCGATCGAGTTCGGCCCGCTCCGCATCATTAACCATGCGCTTTGGTCTGCTATCGCTGCAGGCATCGGGATCTCACTTGTGCTCTGGATGGTCGGACCACACCTGGCGATTGAAACGGCCCTGGTTTTTACTTCTGGACTGATCGTGGCAGGTGCGTGGGGCTACTGGCTAGAGGGCAGCAATCGACTTTCCCGCCCGTTTGGCTATTACGGATTTCTCTTCGGCGCCATCGGGGCACTAGTGGTTCTGGCGATCTTCGACAGAACTACCGCGCAAACCATCATGGCTGCATTTTCCTGCGCGGCGCCGCTGGCACAAGCAATCGGGCGGCTGCGCTGCCTGATTCAAGGATGTTGCCACGGGAGGCCCACAATTACAGCTCCCGGAATATGCATCACCCACCCGATGTCCCGGGTCAGCGCGCTAAGCGAGTTGCACGGAGTCCGGATTCACCCGACACAGCTCTATTCGGCTGCCGCAAATTTAATGATATTCGCCTTGCTCTGGCGCCAATGGGAATGCGGTGCAACGACGACCTTCATAGGCGGTCTGTACCTGATCCTCTCATCCCTGGCTCGATTCGCTGAAGAGGGCTATCGCGGGGAGAAGCAAACACCCTATTTTTTCAATCTTGCGATCTACCAGTGGCTCGCAGTTGTATTGTGTTTAACAGGCATCGGTCTGAGCATGATTGAAGGGAATTCCGTACACCTCGCTGCAACTCTCACGAAGGAAACAATAATGGGAGCCGTACTTGCCGCCCTTCTCGCCGCATTGTTGATGAGCATCGACTTTCCAAAATCACAGCGGCGCTTCTCCCGTTTGACGGTTCTCAAATACTGACTGCCAAACGAAGAACTTGCCTCTACCGCGATTCCTTGATCAGACGCCCGAAAGTCGGCTGGATCGGTCGCGCATTGTTGCGATAGAGACGTGAGAAGATGGCGACCTGCTCGGCCGATGCCTGCACCGGCTGCTTCATTACCAGCCACTGCACCCCCTCGGTGCACGGCGGCGTGGTCAGCGAGCCCATGTAGGTAAAGTAAGCACGATCCACCGGCAGGAACTGGCCTGGGTCAATGGCGACGCCGGGGGGCATGACATCGCGGTTGCGCTCCAGCGGCATGTAGTTCCAAAGCGTCTGGATGAAGGGGTTTTCCACTCCGCGCTCAATCAGCACTGCCACTACGGCCAGATTGCCGTCCTCCGACTTGTGCACGAAGTGCGCGACCATCTCGAAGCCACGGCCATCGATCCGCTCTTCCGATGGCCGGTGGAAATGGAACTGAACCAGCTCGTAACGCTTGCCGAGCAGGCTGATGCCGCTGCCACCCACCGCCACCTGCAAGGTATGGCCATTATCGACAATGCGGAACTCGGAAGGCCGCCAGGAAAAATCAATCGGCGGCTGGTCGACACGAATCCCGTCGCGGATATCGATCGGTGACTGGCGCTTGCCGCTGCCACAGGTGGCAAATTCCGGCTTCAGCTTGCTCCAGTTATCCGGATGCCCTTCGCCTTCGTAATCCCAGTGCACGTTGGCATGAAACCTGGCTGCCGCCATGTCAGGCGGCGCCACCGGCTTCGCCGACGCCGGGCGCGAACGCGGCCGCGGCCGCGGTGCCGGCGCCACGGATTCTGCGGGCGCCCCTGCGAGTTTCATTAGCGGCTTCTTGGCAACAGCCTCGATAACCTTCTCCACCACCTTGTCCGGTGCCTGCTCTGACGCAGGCATTGCTGCCTTGCGAATCGGCTTTGCAGCCGCCTTCTCCCTGGCTTTTTCCTTGTCAATTTCTTTCTGCAGAATGGCTTCGTTGGCACGGCGCAGGTCTTCCGCTGCATCACCTGCCTTCTCCGCCAATCGTGCGGCCGAGGCCTGTGCGGCCACCGCTGTCTTCGGCCGGCATACTTCGCGCAGCAGCTTGTCGTCGAGGCTGCCGGTACGCACCGGCATCTCGGCACTAGCCCTGACTTCTTCCTCGCGCAACAACTCGCCCTCTGCCGAGCGCCAGGTACGCTTGAGCGTGGTATGCGTGCGCTTCATGCAGTCGTAACGGGTCAGCGCCTCAATGCTCTTGTAGGCCCCGGTGCGTGGATCATTCAGTTCGCGATCGAAAACAATGCGCCCAAGCACGACCTGCTTGTTGCCTTCTTCCTTGCGCACACTGGCCGGATCAACCTCGATCCGCCGATTGCTGTCCGACGAAATCGTCACCCAGTTCACATCGGCCAGCAGCGGCGTTGAAATTACGATAGCGGCAGCAACCAGACATCTGCGCATTCCCTGATCCCCTTTACCCTTTAAATTCGGACAGCACACTACTCAACGTAAACCAATCGACAGGAAAGCACAAAACTTTAGGCCGAATTCCTGAAAAAGCCCGCCATTCCTTGCCATTGCACTGATTTTCAAGTAATTTCGTGCCTTCACGTTAGGGGTGCCGGAGATTGTCATTCCGGCTGAGAAATACCCTTTGAACCTGGCCGGGTAATGCCGCCGAAGGGAAGCGTCGAGCTAAATACTCCCCTGCCCTTGCGCACTGCCTCACGTCTGACCTGCCTCGCAAGGAGCTTCACCATGAATGCCACCGATAAATTCGTCGCCGCCCACGCCCACGTGGACGAAGCGGCGATCCAGCCGCTACCCAACTCACGCAAGATTTATATTGAAGGCTCGCGCCCGGACATCCAGGTGCCGATGCGTGAAATCTCGCAGGACGACACGCCCACCATGTTCGGCGGCGAGAAGAACCCGCCGATCTATGTCTATGACTGCTCCGGCCCCTACTCCGACCCGGCGGCAAAAATTGATATCCGCAATGGCCTGCCGGCAATGCGCGCGGCGTGGATTGCCGAACGCAATGACACTGAAACACTGGCCGACCTGACTTCCGAGTTCGGCCGCCAGCGCGCCAACGACCAGGCACTGGACGAACTTCGCTTCCCCGGCCTGCACCGCAAGCCGCTGCGCGCCAAGGCCGGCGCCAACGTCAGCCAGATGCACTATGCACGCAAGGGCATCATCACGCCGGAGATGGAATACGTTGCCATTCGCGAGAACAACAACCGCCGCGCCTACATTGAACAGCTGAAGACATCGGGCCCCATGGGGAACAAGCTGGCCGATATCCTCGGCCGCCAGCACCCGGGGCAGAATTTCGGTGCCTCGATCCCCGAAGAGATCACCCCGGAATTCGTGCGCAGCGAAGTTGCACGCGGCCGCGCGATCATCCCGAACAACATCAACCACCCTGAATCCGAGCCGATGATCATCGGCCGCAATTTCCTGACCAAGATCAACGCCAACATCGGCAACTCGGCGCTTGGCTCCAGCATTCAGGAAGAGGTCGAGAAAATGACCTGGTCGATCCGCTGGGGCGGCGATACGGTGATGGATCTCTCCACCGGCAAGAACATCCACGAAACCCGTGAGTGGATCATCCGTAACTCACCGGTGCCGATCGGTACGGTGCCGATCTACCAGGCGCTGGAAAAGGTGAACGGCAAGGCCGAGGACCTGACCTGGGAGATCTTCCGCGACACGCTGATCGAGCAGGCCGAGCAGGGCGTCGACTACTTCACCATCCACGCCGGCGTGCTGCTGCGCTACGTGCCGATGACCGCCAGCCGGCTCACCGGCATCGTCAGCCGCGGCGGCTCGATCATGGCCAAGTGGTGCCTCGCCCACCACAAGGAAAGCTTCCTCTACACGCACTTCGAGGATATCTGCGAAATCATGAAGGCCTACGACGTCGCCTTCTCGCTCGGCGACGGCCTGCGCCCCGGCTCGATCTACGATGCCAACGACGCCGCCCAGCTGGGCGAGCTGGAAACGCTGGGCGAACTGACCGATATCGCCTGGAAGCACGACGTGCAGACCATCATCGAAGGACCGGGACATGTGCCGATGCACATGATCAAGGAGAACATGGATCTGCAGTTGAAGCACTGCAAGGAAGCCCCGTTCTATACCCTTGGCCCGCTGACCACCGACATTGCGCCGGGCTACGACCACATCACCAGCGGCATCGGCGCCGCCATGATCGGCTGGTACGGCACGGCGATGCTCTGCTACGTGACGCCGAAGGAACACCTGGGCCTGCCCGACAAGAACGACGTCAAGGAAGGCATCATCACCTACAAACTGGCCGCGCACGCCGCCGATCTCGCCAAGGGTCACCCCGGTGCACAGATCCGCGACAACGCGCTGTCCAAGGCGCGCTTCGAATTCCGCTGGGACGACCAGTTCAACCTCGGCCTCGACCCGGACAAGGCACGCGAATTCCACGACGAGACGCTGCCCAAGGAATCGGCCAAGGTCGCCCACTTCTGCTCGATGTGCGGCCCGCATTTCTGCTCGATGAAAATCACCCAGGACGTGCGCGACTTTGCCGCGCAGCAGGGCATCGACGAAAAGGCAGCACTGGAAAAGGGTATGGAAACCAAGGCCGTCGAATTCGTGAAGGCCGGCGCCGAGGTGTATCGCAAGATCTGAGGCACGGCACCGCCTCGCTGTTTGATCCCTGCGGTCATTGTTTGCGACAATGACCGCAGTCTCTTCTCAACGCCACCCAGGAAAAACACGGTTGTGAGCGACCACGACACACCGAAGGTTTCGCCAGCACTGCTGTTCTCGCGACTACGCTCGTCGCCCAGACGCTTGCAGGCCTGGTTGCGCGCCCATCAGGATGAAAACATTGCCCGTGGCCAGCTCTGGCTGGGGCGCGCCATCGTCTGGCTGGCAGCCGTTGCCGTCGGTTTCGTTGCGGTGATCTTTGCCATCATGACCGACGACGCCACGCATTTCTTCATCACCAATGCCCGCGAGTACCCCTGGCTGCCTTTCGTGCTCATGCCGGTCGCCGGTGCCGGCCTGCTCTGGCTGACACGACGCTACTTTGTCGGCGCCGAGGGCAGCGGCATTCCGCAAGTCATCGCCGAGATGAACCGCCCGCCCGACATGCCATGGCGACCACTGGTTTCGCTGCGCATCGCGGCTGGCAAGATACTGGTCGGTGTTTCTGCGGTCGGCGCCGGCTTCTCTTTTGGCCGGGAAGGCCCGACTGTACAAATCGGGGCGGCACTGATGGCCTCAATCGGCCGCTTTCTGCCAGCGGGGCTGCAGGTACAGCAGCGCCACCTGCTGGTTGCCGGCGGCGCTGCGGGTATTGCTGCGGCGTTCAATGCACCACTGGCCGGGATCATCTTCGCCATCGAAGAACTGTCACGCGGCATTGAAACGCGCATGAGCGGCATGGTGATTACCGCCATCGTTCTTTCCGGTGTCGTGGCGCAGGCCTGGCTAGGCAATAAAAATTATTTCGGCCAGGTGCCGGTGATCGGCGAAGCCTCCGAAATTCTCCACACCATTCTCGTCTGCGCCGTCGTCACCGGCATCGCCGGCGGCCTGTTTGCCCGCATGCTGCTCATCTCGGCCAGCGGCTGGCGCGGTCGCCTTGGCGATTTCCGGCGTGACCACCCCTATCGTTTTGCCGCTGCCTGCGGCATTTTTCTTGCCGTGCTCGGCTATGCCACAGGCGGTCTCACCTACTCCAGCGGCTACGAAGAAACCCGCAACCTGCTCAGCCGCAACGAGGAAATGCCCTGGCACTTCGGGCCGGCCAAATTTGTTGCGACTGTCATTTCCTACCTTTCCGGGCTGCCCGGCGGCATCTTCGCACCGTCACTGGCCATCGGCGCCGGCATTGGCCAGGATCTGATGCCACTGCTTTACCAGGATGCCTTTCCGACCACCGTGCTCATCCTCTGCATGGTCGGCTTCCTCGCCGCCGCCACACAGGCACCGATCACCTCCTTCATCATCGTCATGGAAATGGTCGATGGCTATTCGCTGGTCATCGGCATGATGGCTGCAGCGCTACTCGCTTCCGGTATTTCCCGGATGATTTCTCGGCCGCTCTATCCGACGCTGGCCGAAATCATGGTCGAACGACAACGTATCGCTGCACAACCCCAGCCGGAAGAACCGCCCACTCCGCCGCCCGTCGATGCAGCCGCCCCGCCTGCCGACACGCCACCGGCCAAGCCATGAATTGCCGACCAGGCTGCGGAGCCTGCTGCATTGCGCCTTCGATCACCTCGTCACTGCCGGGCATGCCGCAGGGAAAACCTGCCGGCGTGCGTTGCGCTCAGCTGACGGCTGACAACCGCTGCGCCGTTTTCGGCCAGCCGGAGCGACCTGCCTTCTGTGGCGGCCTGCTGCCTTCCGCCGAGATGTGCGGCGAATCAGCAGCACACGCCCTGCACTGGCTTGGGCAACTGGAGCAGGCAACCGCACCCTGAGTGCTAAAATCCGCCACCAACTTATTGACTGGCTTTACGTGGACCCGATTCTTCTTCTCAAGGCACTGATCCTCGGCATCGTCGAGGGGCTGACCGAATTCCTCCCCATCTCATCGACCGGCCACCTGATCCTCGCCGGTGACCTGCTCGACTTCAACGATGACCGCGGCAAACTGTTCGAGATCGTCATCCAGTCCGGTGCCATCCTCGCTGTTGTCTGGGAATACCGCGAACGCGTGGGCACCATCGCCCGTGGCCTGACCCACGACCCGGCTGCGCAACGTTTCGTGCTCAATCTGTTCGTCGCCTTCCTGCCGCTGGCAATCCTCGGCCTGCTCTTCGGCAAGACGATCAAGGAACACCTGTTCAACCCGATAGCCGTGGCCACCAGCTTCATCGTCGGCGGCTTCATCATCCTCTGGGCAGAAAAGCGAAAGCACAGCATCCGCTTCGAATCGGTAGACCAGCTGGGCCTGATCGACGCTTTCAAGCTCGGTCTGGCACAGGCCGTGGCATTGATCCCCGGCACCTCGCGCTCCGGTTCGACGATCATCGGTGGACTGTTCTTCGGCCTCTCGCGCAAGGCGGCCACCGAATTTTCCTTCTTCTTGGCCATTCCCACGCTGGGCGCAGCCACGGTGTACCAGCTATACAAGGAACGCCACCTGCTGTCGGTAGACGATATCGGCATGTGGGTGGTCGGCTTCATTTCCGCCTTCATCTCGGCCTTTTTCTGCGTGCGCTGGCTGCTGCGCTATATCTCCAGCCATGATTTCACGATCTTTGCCTGGTATCGCATCGCTTTCGGCCTGATCGTGCTGGCCACCGCCTACACCGGCACGGTCAGCTGGTCGAATGGATGACTACCGTCAGACCGGCCCCTGCCGGTTTGTCGTCGATGAAGGGGAATGGCTGGACGCGACTCGCAACCGCTCCCTGCGCTGGACATCCCTCCACCCGCTCGCCGAACCCGCAGCCCCGCTCATCATCTACTCCCACGGCCTGGGCGGCAGCCGTGACAGTGGCCTTGCCTGGCGCCGCCACTGGGCAAGCTGGGGCATCGCCAGCCTTGCGCTCCAGCATCCGGGCACGGATCGCGAGGCACTGCCCGGCGGCTCACCGCTGGCATTGCGCCACCTGCTGCGGACAGCGGTAGACAAGGCGCAGCTGGCCGCTCGCCAGCACGACCTGCTTTTTGCCCTTGAACAACTGGCCTACCAGCAGCCGGACCGCCGGATCGGCATCGCCGGCCACTCCTATGGCGCAGTCAGTGCCCTGCGCCTGATCGGCGAACGGCGCGGTGACAACGACCTACCGGCCGATCCGCGCATTGCTGCCGCCCTGCTGCTGAGCCCTTCGGCACGCGGCGGTTCGTTGCCGCTGGACGAACGCTTTGCCGACGTCGCTATGCCTTGCCTGCATCTCACCGGTTCGGCCGACGACGGCATCGGCCGTGGCGACATCGACGCCTCTGAACGTTGCCTGCCCTTCCGGCACAGCCGGCACACCGGGCAGTACCTGCTGGTGCTTGCCAATGCCCGGCACACCGATCTCGCCGGCGATTCGATGCACGCAAGCCCCCGCCTGCAGCCCTTGCTGCAGGCGGCAAGCACGGCGTTCTGGCGCGCCCACCTGCTCGACGACCGACAGGCGTTGAACTGCCTGTGCTCTAAGTTGCCGAACCAGCTGATACCGGCTGACCATTTCGAGCAACGCCCGGTACAATCACACTGATTTTGTGCGTGTTTGAAGTTCTCGCTGACTGACTGTGCAGCATCCGCGCACAATCCCAGGATACCGGAGGAACGCAAATCATCATGATCCGTCGATTCGCCCTGCTGCTTGCTACTCTGGCCCTGCTGATGCCGTCAGCCTTCGCGGCGGATCAGCCCCCCCTGCGCGTGGCCGTTGTTCCCTACCTGACACCGGGCGTACTGCTCAAGCTATTCGAACCGGTGCGCAGCCACCTGGCGCAGGAAATGCAGCGCCCGATCGAGCTGTATACCGCGCCGGACATTCGCACCCACGTCAAGCGCATCCTGCTCCCGGATTTCGATGCCGTGATCACCGCCGCCCACATGGGCCGGCTGGCACAACTGGAGGCCGGCTACCTGCCGGTAGCCGGTTTTGAAAGCCCGCTGAAGGGCATCATTTCGGTACGCAAGGAATCGGACATCCACAGCATTGCCGACCTGAAGAATCGCTCGCTTGCCATCAACGACCGGCTGGTACTGGTATCCATCGTCACCCTGCAGGACATGAGTAGCCGGGGGGTCGGGCTCAACGATATCAAGGTGGTATCGGCCGTCACCCAGAATTCATCGCTGCTTTCCGTGGCACAGGGCGACGTCGATGCGGCGATCACCGCCAACTTCACGCTCAATCAGATCCCCGAGGAGCAGCGTCAGGGGATGCGCATCATCCACACCACCAGCACCCTGCCCAACGTCCTCTTTCTCGCCAATCCCAAGCTGCCGGCAGCCGTGCGCGAACGGATGCAGCAGGCACTCGTCGGATTCGGCAAGACGACAGCCGGCAACCAGTTCTACAAGACCAGCGGTTACAACGGCATTGTCCCGCTCAGCGATGCCTACATGAAAACGATAGACCTCTATATTCCCGAGACCCGGCGCATTCTGGCCAATGAGCCCTGATTTTCATGCCGGACACTCCACTGACAAGGAAAGGGCTGTCGCTTCGCTGGAAGCTGATTCTCGGCAGCGTTGCGGTCGAAGTAGTGATGCTCAGCCTGCTGGTCTTCAACAGTGTCCGTCTGATTGAAAACAGCCTGACCGAACAGGCGGAATTGCGCCTGCAGGAGGTATCGGTCCTGCTCAACACCTCCATCGCCCCCAGCCTGGCAGCACAGGATTACGGGCCGATTGCCGATACCTTTGCCGGCATCCGCGACGAGCAGGGCATCAGCTACCTGGCCCTGTGGGACAACCGGGGGCGTCAGGTCGCGCTGAGCGGCTGGCCGGCAGCGCAGCCCCTGCCGGTTGCTGGCGGCAGGCTGACCGGCGACCACCGGCAGGAACGCTTCGATACCCGCATTCCGATCACGCTGAACGACCAGATCTACGGCGAATTGCAATTCGGCATTTCGACGCAATTCCTGCAGAAGGCACGCAGCAAGCTGACCGAGCAGAGCCTGCTCATCGCGGCCATTGAAGTCGTGCTTTCCATCATCCTGCTTGCGCTGCTCGGCCTCTGGCTGACCCGCCACCTGAAGACGCTGGAACAGGCGGCCGAGTCGATGGCCGCTGGCGACTACAGTGTGCGCCTGGCCGTCGAGAGCAACGATGAAATGAGCACCCTGTCCAGGACCTTCAATGCCATGGCCAGGGAAATTGCCGAGCGCCTGCAGGCCTTAAGCGAAAGCGAGGAGCGTTTTCGCGGTCTTTCGGAAATTTCTTCCGACTGGTACTGGGAGCAGGATGCCGACTACCGCTTCACACACTTTGCCGGTGGCGCTTTCCACCAATTTCCCGAACTGGCCAATACGCTGGTCGGCATGCGCCGCTGGGAATCGAAAAACATCGTGCTTGCACCCGAGTTGATGGCCGCACACAGAGCCACTGTGGAGGCGCACCTGCCCTTCCGCGATTTCGAATACAAGGCCATTAATGCTACCGGGGCGTTCAGTTATCTATCCGTCAATGGCGAACCGGTCTTTGACCGCGATGGCCACTTCGCCGGCTATCGCGGCACCGGCAAGGACATCACGATCCGGAAGGCGGCAGAAGCGGCCGTGCGCGAAAGTGAAGAGAAGTTTGCCGGCCTCTTTCAGCTCTCACCGCTGCCGCTGGCGCTGATTGATTTTCATAGCACAGTCATCACCGAACAGAACGAGGCTTGGTTACAACTCTTCGGGGAGGCAGACCGAACGGCCACCAACGGCGACCAAAAACTCCCTCAATTGTTCAAGTACGGCAACGAGCGGGCTGCCTTTATGCGTCTGATTGAAAAATCCAGGCAGTGCAAACTGATCGAAGCCCACCTGGTGACTCCCAGCGACAAGACTCTGAATTGCGAACTATCTGCCCGTACTCTCGATATCAGCAACCGGCGCTATCTGCTCTGCTGCGTCCGCGATGTAACCCAGCAACGCCTGGTTGAAGCCCAGATCATCGAACTCAACAACCGACTCGAACAGCGTGTCAGTGAGCGTACTCGCGAGTTGCAGCAGACGCTGGAAACCCTGCAGCGGGCGCAGAACGAGCTGATCAACAGCGAAAAACTGGCCGCGCTTGGACGTGTCGTTGCCGCGGTGGCGCATGAGTTGAACACACCGATCGGCAACAGCGTGATGGTCGCCACCACGCTGGAAGAAAAGTCGCAGGCTTTTGCTGCGCTTACCGGGAGTGGCAGCATCCGGCGTACGGAGATCAACGACTACGTCCGTGACAGCCTGGTCGGCACCGACATGCTGGTGCGCAACCTGCAACAGGCACACCACCTGATCCACAGCTTCAAGCAGGTGGCGGTGGACCAGACCAGCGACCGGCAACGGCAGTTCGACCTGAAGATCACGCTCGACGAGATCTTGGCAACCATGGCGCCGATGCTGCG
This sequence comes from Zoogloeaceae bacterium, assembly GCA_024235655.1. Classification (GTDB taxonomy): domain Bacteria; phylum Pseudomonadota; class Gammaproteobacteria; order Burkholderiales; family Rhodocyclaceae; genus Proximibacter. The sequence goes on from JACKLY010000001.1 coordinate 17,896, forward strand.
CAAAACACCGCACACGCTGACCGTGGACGCCGCCGGCGGCATCGTCATGCTGAGCTACCCCGGCCCGCTCGGGCAGATCCTCAACAATCTGGTCAGCAACGCACTGCTCCATGCCTTCGACGACCAGCAGGCCGGTGTGATGCACCTGAGCACTCGTCTGACCGATACCGAGCATGTCGAGTTGCGCTTTGCCGACAACGGCAAGGGGATGGATGCGGAGCATCTGAAACGGATATTCGACCCCTTCTTCACCACCCGTCTCGGGCAGGGTGGCAGCGGTCTCGGCCTGAATATCGTCTACAACCTGGCCACCCGCATTCTCGGCGGCAGCATCGAGGTGGCGAGCACGCCCGGCGAAGGCACCACATTTACCCTGCGCCTGCCATTGGTGGCGGCCGAACACGAGTTGGGGCAGGATCTGCCTGAGCAGGGCTAAACCGGCACCATGGGGTTGGGCCGGCTTACAGCCAGACCAGCAGCATCCCGGACACAGCCAGGGCAGCAAGCAACCACCAAGCCATTGATCCATGCCCATGCCGCCATCCTTGCGCCTGCGGCCGGCCGGACAAAGGCCCGCGCGCGCTGGCCGCCGCTTCAAACAGCGCGGCGCCACAGCCGGGGCAGATCGCATTCCAGGCAAGCGGTGTCTCGAATTTTTTTGTGCATTTCGGGCAGCGATTGAAACTGCGCCGCGGTACAGAGCCCTCCTTCCCGGCAACCGCCGCAGGCGGCAACACCGGCACCGACGGCGTTGGCTCAACCAGCATTCCCTGGTCCGCAGCGGGTGGCAGTGAGTCTTTTCGGCAGGGCGGCTGCGTATCTTCAGCTGTCGGCGCCAGAATGGCGGCGAGCATGTCGCCCAGGGCCTCGCGAAACTCGGCGCCATTGGCAAAGCGGTCTGCCGGCTGCTTGGCCAGCGCCCGCTGAAAGAGCTGATCGATGGCCGGCGGCAGACTGCCGTTCAGGGTCGAGGGATCGGGATGCGGGGTGCAGACAATGTGGTGGGCAAGCGTGATCAACTCGCCACGGAAAGGCCTGGTCGCGGTCAGCATCTCGAAGAGGATGACGCCAACGGCAAACAGGTCGCTGCGTCCGTCGATCGGTTCGCCGGTAATCTGCTCCGGTGACATGTAGGAAGGTGTGCCGAGCACGGTTCCGACCTGCGTCAGGTCGGAACTTTCCATGCGCGCAATGCCGAAATCGGTCACGGTCAGGGTGCCAGCCTCGTCGACCATGATGTTGGCCGGCTTGATATCGCGATGTACTACCCCGCGCGCATGGAAGAAATCCAGCGCCTCCAGCAACTGATGCGCCAGTTCCAGCGCTTCCAGCAACGGCCACGGCGCGCGCCGGGCATTTAGATCGCGCAGGCATTGGCCGTCGATGAACTCCATGGCCATGTAGGCCTGTTGTTCGTCTTCGCCGAAGTCATATACCGTCACCACATGCTTGTGCGAAAGCCGGCTTCCGGCGCTGGCCTCGCGCCGGAAGCGGGCCAGCATCTCCTCGCCGCCCGGCACGGCCAGCAACGCCTTGCGCAGGGTTTTCAGCGCCACCGGCCGCTCCAGCACCGTATCGTAGGCACGATAGACAACGCCCATGGCTCCTTCGCCGAGCAGGCTGTCAATGCGGTATTTGCCGATGGCGGAAGGAAGCGGGGCGATGTTCATCAGCCGCATGAAAGCATTGTTTGGGGCAGCAAGGGAAGCCTCCATGGCGGATATCTGCGCTCCGGCTTTCCCCTGCCGGCCGTAAAATTCCACAAAACCATGAAAATTACGCCACATTTTTCTCGCCTGGCTGGGCGACTTCCGGGTTCTTTCCGGCTTCACCCGCATTGCCTGCAAGCGGTATCCTGCACAGACTGAAACCTCTTTATCCAGATCTGCAACCCCCACCGGGAGACAAGAATGAAGATTCGTGCCGCCGTGCTTGATCAGATGCAACTGCCCCCGCCCTATGCACAAACCCGGCCGGTGTCGGTGGAAACCATTGAGCTGGGGGAACCCGGGCCGGGCGAGGTGCTGGTACGCATCACGGCGGCCGGTCTGTGTCACTCCGACCTGTCGATCATCAACGGTGACCGGCCGCGGGCCATGCCGATGGTGCTGGGCCATGAGGCCGCCGGCATCGTCGAAGCCTGCGGGCCGGGGGGCAGCGACCTGGGGCGTGGCGATGCCGTGGCCCTGGTTTTTGTGCCTTCCTGCGGCCACTGCCTGCCGTGCCAGGAAGGCCGCCCTGCCCTGTGCGAACCCGGTGCGGCCGCCAACGGCGCCGGTACGCTGGTCGGTGGCCACCGGCTACTCAGCCGGCCCGACGGACAGGTGCTCAACCATCAGGTGGGTGTTTCCTGCTTTGCCGAATACGCCGTGGTCAATCGCGGTTCGCTGGTCAAAGTGGCGCCCGATCTGTCGCCTGAAGTCGCCGCCATTTTCGGCTGCGCCGTACTTACCGGTGTCGGTGCTGCGCTCAATTCTGCAGCCATCCGGCTCGGGCAGACGGTTGCCATTGTCGGTCTCGGCGGTGTCGGCCTTTCTGCCCTGCTCGGCGCACTGGCCGCCGGCGCACGTGACGTGGTAGCGGTGGATGTACTGCCGGAAAAGCTGGAACTGGCATTGGCGCTGGGTGCGACCCGCGCCTTCCGTGCTGACGACCCCGATATCGTCGCCCGTTTGCGCTCTGCCATTCCCGGCGGCGTCGATATCGCCATCGAAGCCGCCAGCGCCGTTCCGGCACTGGAACTGGCGTGGAAACTGACCCGGCGCGGCGGCACCACGGTGACCTGCAGCCTGCCCAACCCGGCACATCATCTGCAAGTGCCGGTGGTGCAGATGACGGCCGAGGAACGCACGCTGAAGGGCAGCTACCTCGGCTCGGCCGTCCCCGGCCGCGACATCCCGCACTACATCGACCTCTATCAGGCCGGACGCCTGCCCGTGGACAGGCTGATCACGCACCGTCTGGCACTGGACGAAATCAACGCCGGTTTCGACCGATTGGCGGCAGGGGAAGCGGTACGGCAGGTGGTGCTGTTCTAATTGATCAACACCGGAACAATGCCGGCAAGAATGGTTTTATCGAACCCCACCGCAAACCTTCGCCTGACCGGTTCTGTTTCAGAACTCCTCGCCTTCCCCGATCAGGCTCGGTAACAGGCTGGCTGAACGTTCCAGTGCCCGCGCCAGGGTGTCGGCCACATTGTCCTGCCCTACGCTTGCGATAAACCCCGAGCGCTGCAGCAACGAGCGGGGCTGGTCATTCACGCCACAGATGACCAGGGTACACCCACGTTTCGCCAGCTTCTCGCGCAGATTCTCGAGGCCCTCCAGCCCGGTCGTATCGAGTTGTACCAGCCGGGTCATGTCGAGGATGACCACTTCCGGGTGACCGGTGCATGGGTCAAGCAATTCCTCCAGTTTGTTCACTGCGCCAAAGAACAGTGAACCGTAGAGTTGCCACGCAGCCACCCGCATGCTGCCGTCAGGATAGAGAAAGCGCGGCTCTTCAGCCTCCTCATCGAGTGGCAGGCGTGCAATGCGGGTCAGCTCGGACATGCGATAGATGAAGAACAGGCTGGCCAGCACCATGCCCAGTTCCACGGCAATGGTCAGATCAAAGAGGACGGTGACGAGGAAGGTCGACAACAGAATGATGCGGTAGTTGTTGGAATAGCGCCGCAATTCGAGAAACTCATGCCATTCGCCCATGTTGATGGCCACCACCATGACGATCGCCGACAGCGTTGCCAGTGGCACATAGGCGGCCAGTGGTGCCGCCAGCAACACGATGCCGAGCAGCACCAGTGCATGCACGATGCCTGCCACCGGCGTACGGCCGCCGGTCTTGACGTTGGTTGTCGTGCGCGCAATCGCCCCGGTGGCGGCAAAGCCGCCAAACAGCGGCGCGACGATATTGGCCAGCCCCTGCGCCATCAGTTCCTGGTTGGGGTCATGGCGGTCGTCGATCTGGCTGTCGGCCACCCGCGCCGAGAGCAGTGATTCGATGGCACCGAGCAAGGCGATGGTGATTGCTGGCGAAATCAGCCTGCCGATGTCACCAATGCCGATGTCCGGGAGGCCGAAGCCCGGCAGTTCCTGCGGGATGCCGTTGAACCGGCTGCCGATCGTTTCTACAGGCAGCCCGAACAAGGCCGACACCAGCGTACCGACAAAGAGCACCGCCAGCGGCCCCGGCGCCTTGCGCAGCAGGGTGAAGCGCTGTGCCAGCCGGTTGTAGCCAAGCAGGAAGACGAAGCAGGCAAGAGCCAGCAGCAGGGTCGGCAGATGCACGGTATGCGCATGGGCCACAAGCACTTCGATGCGGGCGAAGAATTCGGCCGGCAGGTTGTCGATCTTCAACCCGAAGAAATCCTTGATCTGCGCGAGGAAGATGACGACCGCGATGCCGTTGGTGAACCCGATGACTACCGTCACCGGAATGAAGCGGATCAGCTGCCCCATGCGCGAAAGCCCCATCCCCAACAGGAAGACCCCCGCCAGCATGGTTGCCCCGAGCAGGTTGCCAAAGCCGTTGATGGCGACAATGCCGTAGATGATGGGAATGAAGGCGCCGGTGGGGCCGCCGATCTGCACGCGCGAACCGCCCAATGCAGAAATGATGAAACCGGCCACAATCGCCGTCCAGATACCGGCCGTCGGTGAGCACCCACTGGCTATGGCAAATGCCATGGCCAGCGGCAGGGCGAGCACACCGACGGTGATGCCGGAAGCGACGTCCTTGCCCAGTTGCTCGCGCGAATATCCCGGCAGGCAATCGAGCAGCTTGGGGCGGAAGGCAATTCGCATGGCACTCGCTCTGTAAATGAGGTGCGAATTATATTGCTATGGTATTATTTGTAAATGTTAATCATATGTTAATAGTTTGCTATCATCTCGGCATTGTATGAATAGGGAATGACACCATGGAAAACCGCACGGCACGCTTGACGCTGCTGATCGACCCGCGCAAGAAGAAGATCTTCGAGGAAATCTGCGCCGAGCAGGACCTGACCTCGTCACAGGTCATCCGCCGGCTCGTACGCCAGTACATCATCGACAATGCCGGCAACCGGGAATTGCCGGAATGGCTTAAGGCGGGCGCCAAGGGCAGCGAGTAGGATTCCGATCGGTTTCCAGGGGGAGTTAGGCCGCTGGTAACCAGCGCGAATTACGGCCCCGGCACCATCAGCTTCGAGGTACGCACGACCTGCCCGCTGTTCACGTCAAAGTGCACATGGAAATACCACTCGCCCTGCGGGTTGGTTTCCTCGATGCGCCAGTCCCAGACTTCTTCATTCTTCATGGAAAAGACCGTGGTCCGTGCCGGCTTGCCGAGCAGGCGCGTCACCTGCGCCTTGTCCAGCCCGATGCTCACCTGCGCGAAGTAGGCTTCGCTGAGCACCTGTTCGATCCGCAGCAAAACCTTGTCCGGGCCGAAGGTCAGCATATGGGTATGCACACCCTGCGGCTGGCGGTTGTATTCCCAGGTCACGCTGCCATCGGCATTGGCATATTCAGCGCTGGGCGCCCCCATTTTCTGCCGGACTTCAGCGGCGGTACTGATGCCCGGCTTGAATTCGTTCATCGAAATTGCATCACACCCCGGCAACACGGAAGCCGCAATGGAAAGCAGGCCGGCAAGGAAGCGCTTGAACATGAGGGTTCGCCCTGTAGAATCGTTCGACATCCAGCGAGTATATAAAACAAATGGGACAGCCAAGCCAGATCAAGGCGAATCCGGGTACAGACTATACGCAAGCCGCCTACCCGCCGGCCATGCTGGCGTGGACAGTGTGGGGGCTCGGGGCCCTGCTCTACCTGATCGGTTTCTACCAGCGTGTCGCGCCGGCGGTGATCACCGACCGGCTGATGGCTGATTTCACACTTGGCGCGGCAGCCCTCGGCAATCTCTCTGCCTTCTATTTCTATTCCTACGTGGTGATGCAGATCCCGACCGGCATCATTGCCGACCGCTGGGGGCCGCGCCGCCTGCTCACCGTTGGCGCCGGCATTGCAGCACTCGGTACGACACTGTTTGCCTTTGCCCCGACCATTTTCTGGGCCAATGCCGGTCGCCTGCTGATCGGCGCTTCGGTGGCTGTCGCCTTCGTTTCCATGCTCAAACTGGCTACGCGCTGGTTTCGGCCGCAGCAGTTTGCCCTGGTCTCCGGCATGGCGCTGTTCATGGGGGTAGTCGGCGGTGTCGTCGCTGGCGTGCCGCTGCGGCTGGCCGTGGAAACCTTTGGCTGGCGTGGCGTAATGATGGTCACTGCGGCCGTCACCGCCACTCTCTGCATCGCCATCTGGATTTTCGTGCGTGATGACCCGGGCGAACGCGGCTATCGCAGTCATGCCCCAGCCACCACCACGCCAGCAGGACACCATGGCTCGGTCTGGCATGGTCTGATGCAGGTGCTGTCCTACGCCAACACCTGGATCCTGGTGATCGTGCCGATCGGTATTGCCGGTGCCATCCTCACCTTTGCCGGTCTCTGGGGCGTCCCCTATCTGAAGCAGGTGCACGGACTGGAAACCAAGAACGCCGCGATGATCACGTCAGCGCTGCTGATTGCATGGGCGCTCGGCGGCCCTCTCCTTGGCTCGCTCTCCGAACGCATGGGAAAACGCAAGCCGATCTATGTGATCACCTCGGCACTGGCGCTGATCGGCTGGGGAATCATCATCTATCTGCCACTCCCGCTATGGGCATTGGTCAGCTTGCTGATCGCAACCGGCTTCGTCTCCGGCAACCTGATCATCGGCTTCGCCTTCGCCAAGGAATCGGTGCCGATGCGCTTGATGGGCACAGCCTCCGGGGTCTGCAACATGGGCCCGCTGATGGGCGGCATGTTCCTGCAGCCGGGCGTCGGCTGGATTCTCGACCGCAACTGGCTGGGCAACACCCTCAACGGCGCACGGGTGTACGATGCGACCGCCTATCAGGCGGGTTTCAGCCTGATTTTCGGCTGCCTGGTACTGTCACTGATCCTTATCCTGTTTGCCCGGGAGACGCATTGCCGGCAGAGCGTTTGAAGTAAACCCAGGTCGCCATTGCCCCGGCACTGGCCATGCCGGTCATGCCCAGCGCAAGTGTGCCGGTACTGCCCCAGAGCAGCGGAGCGATCAACCCGGCAGCCAGCCCATTGAACCCGGCTTGCAAAAAAGTCTGACAGGAAGCCGCCAGCCCACGCTCGCTGACAAACGGATCCAGCGCCAGCAAGGTCAGCGATGGCATCGCCAGCGCCATGCCGGTGGTGTACACAAAGAGGGGCAGCACGCTCCAGGGCAAACCGGGGGCCAGACCAAAGCTGATGCCCAGATTAAGCAGGGCAGCCAGCGCCATTACAACGTAGCCACGGACAATGCACTGCATCGGCGTCAACTTCCCGGCAAAGCGTCCGGAAGCCCAACTACCCAGCATCAGCCCGCTCATCGCCGGGCCGAAAAGCCAGAGGAATTCGCGTTCGGAAACGCCGAGGTGCTGCATCAGGAAAACCGGCGCTGACAGCACATAGATGAAAAAACCGACAAAGTTGAGGGCTACGGCGGCAGTTGCGGCGAGGAAGCTCGGCGTACTCAAAACCTTCCGGTAGGTACGTGCCAGATAGCCGGGGTGCAGCGACTGCCGCTTCTCTGGCGGCAGGGTTTCCGGCAGCCAGCGCCAGCTGGCATAGAGCAGTGCGCTGGTCAGCAAGGTCAGGAAAAAGAATACCGAGCGCCAGCCAAACCATGATTGCAACCAGCCACCGATGACCGGGGCAATGGCCGGCGCCAGCGCGAAAGTGATGGCCACGTGCGACATCAGTTTCTGCGCTGCTGCACCGTCGTAGAGATCGCGCACGATGGCCCGGCTGATGACGATGCCGGCACCGGCACTGATGCCCTGCAGTGCACGCAACAGCCAGAGATGTTCAATGCGGGTGGCGAAGATGCAGCCGAAGGAAGCCAGCCCAAACAGGCCGAGTGCCCAGAGAATGACGCGGCGACGTCCCAGTGCATCGGAAATGGCTCCGTGCCACAAGGCCATGGCAGCAAAGGGAATCAGGTAGGCGGTAAGGGTCTGCTGTACTTGCAGTGGCGAAGCATTGAGCTTTTCGGCCATTTCCGGAAAGGACGGCAGATAGGTGTCGATCGAAAACGGCCCAAGCGCCGAAAGCGCGGCCAGCAACAGAGCAAACCCGCGATCAGAAAGCTGTCGGTTCACATCGCCTGCCGGCGGAACTGGATGGCTTCGGCGATATGTGCGGCACCGATCTGATCAGCACCGGCCAGATCGGCAATGGTGCGCGCCACCTTCTGCACCCGATGGAAGGTGCGTGCAGACAAGCCGAGGCGAGATGCAGCCTGCCTGAGCAAGACGGCACCCGCCTGATCCGGTTGGCAGTGTGCATCGATTTCCTTGTTGTCGAGGCGGGCGTTGACCTTGCCCTGTCGCACCATCTGTCGACTGATGGCGACGTTGACGCGCGCGCGAACCTGCGCCGAACTTTCGCCAGCGGCAGCCTCCTGCAGGGCAGCCGGGGACACTGCAGGCACCTCGATATTGAGGTCGATACGATCGAGTAGAGGGCCGGACAGCTTGCCGCGATAACGGCTGATTTGGTCCGGCGTACACCGGCAGCGCCCGGAGGCGTCGCCATGAAAACCGCACGGGCAGGGGTTCATTGCGGCAACCAGCTGGAAGCGTGCAGGGAATACAGCGTGCCGCGCCGCACGCGAGATGTGGATATGGCCGCTTTCCAAGGGTTCACGCAGCGATTCGAGTACGCGCCGGTCAAACTCAGGCAACTCGTCAAGAAACAGCACCCCGTTGTGTGCCAGCGATATTTCCCCCGGACGCGGCGTACTGCCACCGCCTACCAGCGCCGCCGCCGAAGCCGTATGGTGCGGGGAGCGGTAGGGACGGGTAGCAAACGCTGCCGGCCGGAACTTGCCGGCCAGCGAAAGCACTGCCGCCGATTCCAGCGCCGACTGATTGTCCAGCAAGGGCAGCAAACCCGGCAGGCGTGCTGCCAGCATCGATTTGCCGCTGCCCGGCGGACCCGACATGAGCAGGGAATGCCCGCCGGCAGCCGCAATTTCCAGCGCACGCTTGGCCTGTGCCTGACCACGCACTTCCGCCAGATCGGGCGGTGTCGGCAAAGTTTCCATTGTGCTGGCCGTTGCCGCTGGCAGCGGCTCATCACCGCGCAGGTGGGCACAAACAGCAAGCAGGGTAGAGGCCGACAGAATGCCCTGAGGCCTCACCAGCGCAGCCTCGGCGGCGCTTTCCGGCGGCAGGACGAAATTGCGCTCGGCGCCATCGGCAGCCAGCACCATGGCCAGTGCCCCGCGGATGGGACGCAACTCGCCGGATAGCGACAGTTCGCCAGCGAATTCGTGCGCCTCCAGCTTGTCTGCAGGAATCTGGCCTGCCGCAGCCAGAATGCCCAGCGCAATCGGCAGATCGAAGCGACCGGACTCCTTGGGCAAATCGGCCGGTGCAAGATTGATGGTGATGCGCCGCGCAGGAAATTCGAAACCGGAATTGATCAGTGCGGCGCGCACCCGGTCACGCGCCTCCTTGACTTCGGTGTCCGGCAAGCCAACCAGGGTGACGGAAGGCAGCCCGCCGGCAAGATGCACTTCCACCGCCACCGCCGGCGCAGTGAGACCGTCCAGACCGCGACTGCGGACGATGGCAAGGGGCATGGAGGGGAAGTGGCTGGCGTCTTACTTCTGGCGAGCTTCAAGCTCGGCGACACGCGCTTCCAGCGCAGTCAGCTTTTCCCGCGTTCGCGCCAGCAGCGCAGACTGGATGTCGAATTCGTCGCGGGACACCAGATCCATTTTCTCGAACACGCTGGCCAGCATGGCCTTGACGTTCTTCTCGATGTCCTTGGCCGGGCTGGCGGCAATCAGTGCTGACAGACGCGCATTCATTTCTTCAAAGATCTTCGGATCAAGCATCGGATTTTCCCTGCAAGACAGCGGATTGGTTGTGGATTGATGGCGACCAAGTTTAGCACAGCGGGTTTGCCGGAAAGCCGATAGGAAACACTCTTTCAGGGCATTGCACCGAGCTGGCGCAGCGCATCCGAATGGCGCACCAGAAAAGTGCATTTCCCCCATGAAGAAAAATGAGTGGACTTTTAACCCACTGTTTTGCATGAATATTTTTTCTGGCACGGCTGATGCTATACAGGTGTACAAAGTTTTTTTCGATCATTCAATCAACTCAGGGGTTACTCATGAAACAACTCATCATCACTTCAGCTCTGGCTTGTGCGTTTGCACTTCCCGCTGCTCCGGTTCTGGCTCAGGCAGCTGCTCCGGCTGCTGAAACCAGCCCGCATTCACTGACCGGTAACGTCGGCCTCTTCTCCAGCTACCGTTTCCGCGGCATCGACCAGACCTATGGCAAGCCGGCTCTGCAGGGCGGCATTGATTACGCACACGAGAGCGGCCTCTATGCCGGCAACTGGAACTCGAACGTCAGCTCCGGCGCCGGCTTTCCGGACGGCAATCTGGAAATGGACTTCTACGGCGGCTGGAAGAAGAGCTGGGGTGATTTCGGCCTCGACCTGGGCGGCATTGTTTACTACTACCCCGGTTCGGAAGGTCGTGCACTTGGCACCAAGGCTGATAGCGGCGCCGTGACCAACAAGGAACTCTACATCGGTGGTTCGTGGAAATTCCTGTCAGTGAAGTACTCCCACTCGATGGATGACTACTTCTCGCTGCGCGGCTGGGATGCCGCTGGCAACTCCACCGGCAAGAGCACCAAGGGCACCCACTACCTTGAGCTGAACGCCAACTACGACCTGGGTAACGGCTGGGGCATCAACGGCCACGTTGGCCATCTGTCAGCACAGAACATGAAGAATGCAGACTACTCCGACTGGAAAGTCGGCGTAACCAAGGATCTGAGTGGCTGGGTGGTTGGCTTGTCCTATGTCGGCACCAATGCCGACGGTTCCTGCGCGAAGAACCGTGGCACGGTCACCGATTTCCAGCCCTACTGCTTCGCCAAGTCGCTGCAGGATGACAACGGCACACTGGATTCCAGCAGCAGCAAGAAGGACGCGGGTCGCGGCATCGCCATCCTGTCCGTCTCGCGCAGCTTCTAACCCGATCCCGACTTCAACAGAGGACCATCATGAAACTCGTAACTGCAATCATCAAGCCGTTCAAGCTCGACGAAGTGCGTGAGGCGCTGTCTGCCATTGGTGTGCAGGGCATCACCGTAACCGAGGTCAAGGGCTTTGGCCGGCAAAAGGGCCATACCGAACTCTATCGTGGCGCCGAATACGTCGTTGATTTCCTGCCCAAGGTTAAGATCGAGGCAGCAGTCAAGGACGACGTCGTCGAACTGGTGATCGAAGCCATCGAAAAATCCGCCAGCACAGGCAAGATCGGTGATGGCAAGGTCTTCGTCTTCCCGCTTGAACAAGTCATCCGCATCCGCACCGGCGAAACCGGTGAGGAAGCCCTTTAAGGAGCGCTACGATGAAGCATTTATTCGCAACACTCGCATTGCTGGGCGCTGTAGTGATCGGCACCCCGGCCTGGGCCGACGACAAGCCGGCGACACCTGTGGCTGCAGCCATGGAATCGGCAGCACCTGCTGCTGCGGTTGTTGAAGCGGCAGCCGCTGCAGCACCCGCAGTCGTTGAGGCCACGGTCAACAAGGGCGATGTCGCCTGGATGCTGGTGGCCACCCTGCTCGTCGTGTTCATGGCCGTTCCAGGCCTGGCGCTGTTCTACGGCGGCCTGGTACGTGCCAAGAACATGCTCTCGGTGCTGATGCAGGTACTGGTGGTGTTTTCGCTGATCTCGGTGCTGTGGGTGACCTACGGCTACAGTCTGGCGTTCACTGAAGGCTCGGCTTTCTTCGGATCATTCTCCAAGGTCTTCCTGAAAGGGGTCTCGGTGGCCACGCTGTCCGATACATTCACCCCGACCAGCAAGATTCCGGAGTTGATCTTCATCGCCTTCCAGTGCACCTTCGCCGGCATTACCTGCGCACTGATCGTCGGCTCCTTTGCCGAACGCATCAAGTTCTCTGCCGTGCTGCTGTTCTCGGTGATCTGGTTTACCTTCTGCTACATCCCGATCGCCCACATGGTCTGGGGCCCCGGTGGTTACCTGCTCGGTCACGGCGCACTCGACTTTGCCGGCGGTACGGTGGTGCATATCAACGCCGGCGTTGCCGGTCTGGTCGGCGCCTACCTGGTAGGCAAGCGCATCGGTTATGGTCGCGAAGCCATGGCGCCGCACAGCCTGACCTTCACGATGATCGGCGCTTCGATGCTGTGGGTCGGCTGGTTCGGTTTCAACGCCGGTTCCAACCTTGAAGCAACGGCAGGTGCGGCTCTGGCCTTCCTCAACACCCTGATCGCCACCGCTGCAGCAACACTGGCCTGGACCATCGGCGAAGCCATGTTCAAGGGTCGCGCCTCGATGCTCGGTGCCGCTTCTGGTGCGGTTGCCGGTCTGGTTGCCATCACCCCGGCTTGCGGCACGGTCGGCCCGATGGGTGCCATCGTCATCGGCTTCCTCTCTGGCTTTGTCTGCCTGTGGGGCGTCAATGGACTGAAGCGCATGATGGGTGCGGACGACTCTCTCGACGTCTTCGGCGTCCATGGCGTCGGCGGCATTCTCGGTGCCATCCTGACCGGTGTCTTTACCGCACCGTCACTGGGCGGCACCGGTGCCGAGGACTTCTCGATCTCGCATCAGGTCTGGATCCAGTTTATCAGCGTCGTCATCACCATCGTCTGGTCCGGTGTAGTTGCCTACATCGGCTACAAGGTCGTCGATATGCTGGTCGGCCTGCGGGTGAGCGAAGAGTCGGAACGCGAAGGTCTGGATATCACCTCGCACGGCGAATCGGCCTACCACCACTAAGCAAAAAACACGCTTTTCTCCTCGGGCACCTGCGGGTGCCCGTTTTTTTGCCTGTACGCCTTGCCCGGTGGGGTGTCCGGGCTAATGCACATGTTGCTAATCCATTGGATTATTTGAAATATCTTGATGCGCCGACTAGGCTTAAGTAGGCTGCCAGCGGTAAACACCTCATCCATGAAGCACGCCGGCAGGTTCTTTTCCACCAAGAAAGGAGACCAATCATGGGTATGTTCGACAAGCTGTTTGGTAGCAAGATTGACTATCCCGAACTCCCTCCCGGCAATGAAGCCTACGCGCAACTTGACGAAGTCAGAGCTCCGCTGGTGGAACTGGCAGGGCGCGTGTCAGACCATCTGGAGGTGGTACCGGCAGAGCATGAAGCCTTTGTCTTCCTCGGCAAGCCGCCGAAGAATTTCGGCATTGCCTGGATACATGATGGCAAGGTCAGCGGGCTCAAGGAATTTGCCGAAGAGAATCACCTGACGCAGCAGGAAGTCGGCAAGCTGATCGTCAAGCTTGGCGAAGCCTACCAGCACGCCAGCGAAACGCCGCGCTTCTCAACCGAAATCGGCGGCAAGCAGGTGGTCGTGATTCCGTCGCACGGGCTGGAACAGGAAGTGCACGAGATCATGGCGAACACCATCCACTGACCTCAATCAGTTTGCTGCCTCGATCCGTTCAGAAATCGCCAGCCATTGCTCCTCCAGGCTGGCGAGCTCTTCATCGAGCCGGCTGATTTCCGTTCCGATTTCACCGATTTCCTGTGGTGGCAACGGCTTCGAAAGCCGCGCTTCCAGTGCATGCTTTTTCGCCTGCAATTCGAGCATTGCCTGTTCGATCTTTCCCTGATCGCGCATCAAAGCTTTTGTCTTGCCCGAGATATTCTTGCTGACCGATGGCGGTACCGGTGACGGAGGCTGGTCGCTGATTTCCTTGGCTTCATCCTTCACGCCGCTCTTGGGGCTTTTCAACGATTCCTTCAGCGCTTCACGGGCGCGCTTGGCTTCGTCGAGCAGATAGCGCTGGTAGTCGTCGAGGTCGCCATCGAAAGGTTCGATGCCGCCGCGCGAGACCAGCCAGAATTCATCACACACCGAGCGCAGCAGCGAGCGGTCGTGGCTGACCAGCATCACGGTACCCTCGAATTCGTTCAGCGCCATTGACAGCGCCTCGCGCGTGGCGAGGTCGAGATGGTTGGTCGGCTCATCCATCAACAGCAGGTTCGGGCGCTGCCAGACGAGCATGCACAGCACGAGGCGAGCCTTTTCGCCGCCGCTCATGGTGCCGACGGCTTGCTTGACCATGTCGCCACTGAAATTGAAGCTGCCCAGATGCGTGCGCAGATCCTGCTCGCGGCCGCTCTGCCCGGGCGGGAGGCCGGCGCGGGCCATGCGCACCATGTGTTCGAGCGGGTTGCTCTCCGGCGTCAGCACGTCCAGTTCCTGCTGGGCGAAGTAGCCGATGGAGAGCCCCTTGCCTTCGGTGACGGTGCCGCAGATCGGCGCCAGCGCACGGGCAATGGTCTTGACCAGGGTCGACTTGCCCTGCCCGTTGGCACCGAGGATGCCGATGCGCTGCCCGGCCATCACCGACTTGCTGACGTTCTTGACGATCACCGTTGGCGGCGTACCGGCCGGAGCTTCGACCGGCGGCGGATAGCCGAAACTGGCCTCGTCCATGGCCAGCATCGGGTTGGGCAGGTTGGCCGGTTCCTTGAACTCGAAAGTGAAGTCAGCGCTGGCCAGCACCGGCGCCAGCCGCTCCATGCGGTCGAGCGCCTTGACCCGGCTCTGCGCCTGCTTGGCCTTGCTGGCCTTGGCCTTGAAGCGGTTGATGAACTGCTGCAGGTGGGCGATCTTGTCCTGCTGCTTTTCGTAGGCGTTCTGCTGCAGTTCCATCTGCAGCGCACGGGTGTCCTCGAAGGTGCTGTAGTTGCCGCCGTAGCGGGTCAGCTTGCCGTTTTCGATGTGCAGCGTGACGTCGGTGATGGCGTCGAGAAACTCGCGGTCGTGGCTGATCACGAGCATGGTGCCGGTGTAGCGCTTGAGCCAGGCTTCGAGCCAGACCAGTGCATCGAGGTCGAGGTGGTTGGTCGGCTCGTCGAGCAGCAGCAGGTCGGAGGGGCACATCAGCGCGCGCGCCAGCTGCAGGCGCATGCGCCAGCCGCCGGAAAAGCTGTCGACCGGGTTGTTGAGTTCGGTGGTCTTGAAGCCGAGGCCGAGGATCAGCGCCTGTGCCCGCGCCTGTGCGTCGTGGGCGCCGCAGTCGTGCAGCGCCATGTAGGCGTGCGCCATGCGCTCGCCGTCGTCGCTGGCCTCGGCGGCGTGCACTTCCTGCTGCGCGGCAAGCAGTGCCGTGTCGCCCTCGATGACGAAGTCGGTGGCCGACTGGCTGGTCTCGGGCATTTCCTGCGCCACCTGCGCCATGCGCCACTGCGCCGGGATGCTGAAGTCGCCGGCGTCTTCGTGCAGCGTGCCGTTGAGCAGCGCAAACAGCGTCGACTTGCCGGCGCCGTTGCGGCCGACGAGGCCGACCTTCTCGCCCGGGTTCAGGCTGACCGAGGTATTGTCCAGCAGCACCTTGGCGCTGCGGCGCAGGGTGACGTTCTTGAGGGTGATCATGCGGATGAAGCTCCAGTAGGCGGCGGGGCATCGCCCCGCCACGGGCCGTCGTCAGCGGAAGACGACGGTCTTGTTGCCGTGAACCAGCACGCGGTCCTCGAGGTGATAGCGAAGGCCGCGAGCAAGCACGGTCTTTTCGATGTCCTTGCCGTAGCGCACCATGTCCTCGATCGAGTCGGAGTGGTCGATACGAATCACGTCCTGGTCGATGATCGGGCCCTGATCGAGCTCTTCGGTAACGTAGTGGCAGGTGGCGCCGATCAGCTTGACGCCCCGTTCCCAGGCCTGGTGGTACGGCTTGGCGCCGACGAACGAGGGCAGGAAGCTGTGGTGGATATTGATGATGCGTCCCGGATAGGCGGCGCAGAGATCAGGCGACAGGATCTGCATGTAACGCGCCAGCACCATGGTGTCGCCACGCACATCCTCGAAAATGCGGCGGACTTCGGCATAGGCGGCGGCCTTGTTGTCCGGATCGACCTTCACATGATGGAAGGGGATGCCGTGCCATTCGACAAAACCACGGAAAGTATCGTGGTTGGAAACGACACAGGGAATCTCGATGTCGAGTTCCTTCGCCTGCCAGCGCGCCAGCAGGTCATAGAGACAATGCTCCTGTTTGGAGACCATCACCACGACGCGTTTCTTCACGGCAGAGTCGGTAATCCGCCAATCCATCTGCAGCGGTTCGGCCACGGCCGCACGGAAGCGTTCACGAAACTCGGCAAGCAGGATCGGCACCGACTCCGCCTTCAACTCGATGCGCATGAAGTAGCGGCTGGTCAGGTCATCGGCATGGAAGCTGGATTCGAGAATCCAGCCGCCATGCTCGGCAATGAAACCGGAAACGCGCGCGATGATGCCGACCTGGTCGGGGCAGGAGGCGGTCAGCGTATAGAAGCGTTCGCGGTGCATTGAATCAGCGGTTCAGTTGCGTTGAGTCAGGCCGCGCGAGCAAAAGCCTTGTCGATTTCGACGCGCAGCGCACTGTAATCACGCGTCACCGGATACTGCGGGAACTCGCGCACGACATTTTCCGGCGGATGAAAGAGGATGCCACCATGGGCTTCGCCGAGCATCGCCGTATCGTTGTAGGAGTCACCGGCAGCGACCACGGTGAAGTTGAGCTCCTTGAAACGCTGCACGGCTTCCTGCTTCTGGTTCGGCATGCGCAGATGGTAGTTGACCAGCATGCCATCCGCGTCAGCTTCAAGCGAGTGGCAGAACAGTGTCGGCCAGCCAAGCTGGCGCATCAACGGGTGGGCAAACTCGTAGAAGGTATCGGAGAGGATGATCACCTGATAGTCCTCGCGCAGGCCATCGACGAATTCGCGCGCGCCCGGCATCGGCCCCATTTCGGCGATCACCTTCTGGATATCCGGCAGGCCGAGCTTGTGCTGGCGCAGGATGTCGAGGCGATACTTCATCAGCGTGTCGTAGTTCGGCTCGTCGCGTGTGGTGCGGCGCAACTCGGGAATGCCGGTGCGCTCGGCGAATTCGATCCAGATTTCGGGAACGAGAACCCCTTCAAGGTCAAGACAGACGATTTTCACCGGTAATACCCCCAAATGCGTGCGGCCAGGCCGAAAGGCGCGATTTTAGCATTTCATCCGTGGCACAGCCTCGTGTATTGAGGTATCGCGCGACCTTCCTGCGTCGACTGAGCTTCGGTGCGCGTTAGAATGTACCGATATCTGTTCCAGCCAACTCCGACCAACATGAAAATAATCACCCTCTTTCCAGCGCTCAGCCTGATTTCTTCGCTGGCATTGGCGCAGATCAGCGCCCAGCCTTTGTCCGATGCGGAAAAGCATGAAAAATTGACGCGTGCTGAAACCCTGAAATCGCAGGCGGCGAAAATGGAGTCAGCCGCGGATGACAAGCTAGAGGCCGAGAATGCTGCCTGCTACAAGAAGTTTCTCGTCAATAGCTGCCTTGAGCAAGCCAAGGAAACTCACAGAAAAGCCATTCGGGAAGCCAAGCGGCTGGAACTGGAGGGCGGCGAAATCGAACGTGACGTGAAACGGCGTGAGGTGGCAATCAAGGACGCAGAACGGGAAACAAAGGCCAGGGAACGCGCGACAGAACAGCAACGGCATGGCGAGCAGTACCGCGCCGAAGAACAGAGCAAGGCAGATGAGCGTGCGGCCAAGGCCGCGAAGAAGGAACAGAAAGCAGCTGAAAACCGGCGCAAACATGCCGAGGAACAAGCACGGCATCAGGCAAAAATGGAAAAGCGCGCCAGGAAGGATGCGGAGCTGGCTGAAAAACGCCGTGCCCGAGAAGCCAGGGAAGCCGCAAAAAATTCAGGGGCAGCTAATCCCTGAAACGGATCTCGCCGGCTTTTTCCGGGCGGTAAGCCGCCTTGTCTGCGTAATAGGCAGCGATCAGCGCGAGATCTTCGTCGCGATTACCACTGAGCGTCACCCAGCGTTCGATACCGATCCGTTTCCTGCTGTAGTCCATGAACCCGAGACCCACCGGCACCTTGGCTGCCAAGGCCAGCCGGTAGAAGCCGGACTTCCAGCTGTCGGTCTTCCGGCGCGTGCCCTCCGGGGCAATGGCGAGGTGAAAAACTTCGCGTGCAGCAAATTCCTCAACCATCTGCTCGAGAAAGCCACCTGGCCGACTGCGATCCAAGGGTACGCCACCCCAGCGCCGGAACAGACCGCCACAGGGATTGGCGAACATTTCCTGCTTGGCCACCCAGAACATCGGGAAGCCGGTCGCAAAGCGCCACAGCATGGTGATTGGAAAATCCCAGTTGGAGGTATGCGGGTAGCCGATCACCACGCTTTTTGCGGCTGGCGGCAATTCATAGACCAGCTGCCAGCCGATCAGCCGCAGCAGTAGCCTGCAAAGGCGGCTGATCATGGTTTTGCTTACTCCACGCCCTGGCTGGCGAGGTACTCCTCGTAGCTGCCGCGGTAATCGATGACCTCACCGCCCTTGATTTCCCAGATGCGGGTAGCCAGCGAGGAAACGAACTCCCGGTCGTGCGAGACGAAGACCTGCGTGCCTTTGTATTTTTCCAGCGCGGTGTTCAGCGACTCGATCGATTCCATGTCGAGGTGGTTGGTCGGCTCGTCCATCAGCAGCACGTTCGGTTTCATCAGCATCAGGCTGCCGAAAAGCATGCGCCCCTGCTCGCCGCCGGAGATGACGCGCACGGCCTTTTTCACTTCATCCCCCGAAAAGAGCAGGCGACCGAGCGTGCCGCGGATCAGGGTCTCGACATCCTCGCCCTCGTAGCCGCCCATGCGCACGTACTCGGCAATCCAGTCGGTGAGCGGAGTATCGGCATCGAACAGGGCGGCGTGATCCTGGGCGAAATAGCCGGGCTTGGCCTTCTCTGCCCATTTCAGGCGACCGTGGCTGGGTTGCAGGTCACCGGCCAGGCAGCGCAGCAAGGTCGTCTTGCCGACGCCGTTCTCGCCGATGATGGCAATGCGGTCTCCCGCTTCCACTGATGCCGAGAAAGGCTTGAACAGGGGGCCGGCGCCGCCAGCGAAGGCATGGCTGACGTTTTCGAGTTCGACTGCCAGGCGGTGCAGCTTGTCCTTCTCGTCGTACTCGAAACGAATCCACGGATACTGGCGCGACGAGGGCTTGATGTCTTCCGGCCGGATCTTCTCGATCAGCTTGAGGCGCGAGGTGGCCTGCTTGGCCTTCGAAGCGTTGGCCGAGAAACGGCGGACGAAAGTCTGCAGCTCGGCGATGCGCTCCTTGGCCTTGGCGTTGGCGTTGGACAAACGTTCGCGTGCCTGCGTCGAGGCTTCCATGTAATCGTCGTAGTTGCCCGGATAGATGGTGACCTTGCCGTAGTCGAGGTCGGCCATGTGCGTACACACCTGGTTCAGGAAGTGGCGGTCGTGACTGATGATGATCATCGTCGACTCGCGGGCGTTCAAAACGTCTTCCAGCCAACGGATGGTGTTGATATCGAGGTTGTTGGTCGGCTCGTCAAGCAGCAGGATGTCCGGATTGGCGAACAGCGCCTGCACCAGCAGCACGCGCAGCTTCCAACCCGGCGCCACTTCACTCATCAAGCCAGTATGGCGCTCGATCGGAATGCCGACGCCAAGCAGCAACTCGCCGGCACGGGCTTCGGCGGTATAGCCGTCATATTCGGCAAATTTCGCCTCCAGCTCGGCGGCGTGCATATAGTCATCTTCGGTCGCCTCCGGGTTGGCGTAGATCGCGTCGCGCTCGCTCATGCAGGCCCACATCTCGGCGTGCCCCATCAGCACGACGTCGAGCACGCGCTGGTCTTCGTAACCGAACTGGTCCTGCCGCAGATAGGCCATGCGCTCGTGCTTGTCCTTGGAGACATTGCCGGCCGATGGCTCAAGCACACCGCAGAAGATCTTCATCAGCGTCGACTTGCCGGCGCCATTGGCACCAATCAGGCCGTAGCGATTGCCTTCGCCAAACTTGGCGTTGACGTTTTCGAAGAGGGGTTTGGCCCCGAATTGCTGGGTGATATTGGCGGCGACGAGCACGGCGGAATCCTGCGAATGAAGGTGAAGCGGAGGGAACGATGAATCAGGCGCGGCGTGAATCAGGCCAGCCAAAGAGTGCCGGCAGAAGTGACAAGGGCGGCACGCGCCGCCCTCTACTGACCTGATCCGGAGCTTACTTGCCGGCGCCCAGAGCGGACTTGCCGCGCTGTTGGCATTCAGCGGCGTAGATCGCCTTGCGTACGCCCTTGGTGCTGTTGCGGTACATGCGCTTGGCGGCCTTGGAGAGGCAGCGGCGCTCAAATGCCGAGCGGCGATCGCGATTGGTTGTGGCCATGGTCAAACTCCAGAAAGTGTTGTTCGGGGGCAAAAATCGTTGAACCGTTAATTTTAAAGGTTTTTTGGTTACCTGAGGAGATTTTCCTTGGCTTGTGCTTGAAACCCGATACCAGACTTCGACTTGCACATACATTGCAGGGCAATATAATTCGCCATCCTCCACTTACCCATCCACGCCCGCAGCCCGTGAACGAAACTGCACCACCGCCATCTCAAGCCAGTACGCTATCGGTGTTGCGCCAGTTTCGTATCATTTACGGAACCATGCGCCAGCACTTCCATGCCGTCGAGGAAAACTGCGGCCTGACTGGCACCCAGACGTGGATGCTGCGAGAGGTTCAACGCCACCCCGGCATCGGCATCTCCGAGCTGGCCGGCTTACTGGGCATCCATCAATCAACCTGCAGCATCATGGTGGACAAGCTGGCGGTTCACGATTTTCTGGCCAAGACAAGAGATCCAGCCGACCGGCGCCGGGTTGGGCTTGCCGTTTCGGCCAAGGGAAATCAAACCCTGAAACATCTGCCGGGCCCCGCCGAAGGCGTTCTTCCCGAAGCCCTGAAAACGCTGACCGAGCCTGATCTGGCCGGACTTCAGCAGCACCTCGACCGCTTGATCCAACGCCTGACTGGTGCCCAGGAAAGCTATGGCAACCTGCCCTTGGCCGGCATGTTTGGCAAGGACAGCACAATCCAAAAGGAACCGACTTGAAACCACAACGACCTGAAACCTACTGGTGGGCAATTCCGCTCCTGCTCATGCTGGCAGGCTGCGGCACGACAGCCCAGCGCGACGCCACCACTCCGCCCGCCCCGGTGAGCACAGTTAGCCCGGCGAGTAATGACGCGCGAACGAGCGAATCGACCATCGCCCCCAAGGAGCCTGGTGTAGGGTTGCAGGAAAATCAGGTGTTTTTTGCGTTCGGTGAAGCCACGCTGAATGAAAAAGGCAAGGCGACACTGGATGCACACATCGAGCGACTCAAGGAGAACCCCCTGTTGCAGGTGATCCTGACCGGGCACACCGACAATCTGGGCAGTCGCGCATACAACCTGGCGATTGCCGAACGCCGGCTGGATTCGGTCGCCGATTACCTGCGCGAACAGGGTGTGCGCCGGGGGCAGATCCGCCGTGTCGCCGTAGGTCACGAAAAGACCATCCGCAACTGCAAGGACGCCGCCTGCCGTCACTATTCAAGGCGTGTCGAACTGAGTTTTCGCGAGTCAAAACGCTAGCCTCCCCGGCGCACGCTGTCGCCACCATTGCGACCACCCCTAGCCGACCAGGTGCTTCCCGGCTATCCTCCCGCTCCATGCCCCCGCCGCACGCTCTCGCCACAGCCCCCTTTGATATTGAAAGTCTGGGGCAGGTGTTCACCCCGTCGCCCATCGTCCAGCGCATGCTGGCACTGGTCAGGAACCATGGGCGGGTGCTTGAACCGTCCTGCGGCGACGGCGCATTCTCCAGGCACTTCCCACGTTGCACGGCGATTGAAATCGACCCCCGTCACTGCCCTGCCGGCTGTCTGAATACTGACTTTTTCGCTTTCCCTGACAGCGAGTGCTTCGACACCATCATCGGCAACCCGCCCTATGTGCGCTACCAGGACATCCCGCCAGCCACCCGGCAACTGCTTTCAGCCGAGCATTTCGACGGCCGCTCCAACCTGTATCTGTTCTTTATCGAAAAATGCCTGCGTCACCTCGCACCCGGCGGCGAATTGATTTTCATCACGCCCCGCGATTTTCTCAAGGCCACGTCTGCCGTCCGCCTGAACCGCCTGCTTCATGCCGCAGGCACGATCACCGATTTCATCGAACTTGGGGACGCCCGGGTTTTTGACGGTGCCACACCCAACTGCGCCATCTGGCGCTTCGAACAGGGCAATTTTTCCCGGCGCACACACTACGAGACAGGTAACGACAGTGAATACCGCCATTTCCTGTTGGCAGGCGGCCACCTGGCATTCACCCGCAGCGATTGCCCGGCCCCCCTGGCCACCATCTTTGCGGTCAAGGTTGGGGCGGTGTCTGGCGCAGATACCATCTTTTCCAGCACCAAACACGGCAACATGGACTTCGTCTGTTCGCAAACGGCCCGGAATGGTCAACTTCGGCGAATGATCTTCAACACCCCCCACCCGGTATTGAAACGCTACAAAAAACGCCTGTTGGCCCGACGCATCCGGCGTTTTGACGAAACCAGCTGGTGGCAATGGGGGCGCCTGCACCCACGGAACGATCTGCCGCGCATCTATGTCAACTGCAAGACACGCAATCCGCAGCCTTTTTTCCTGCACGCTTGCAAGAATTTCGACGGTGCAGTGCTCGCGCTTTTTCCTCACGATCCGGCGGCGGATCTTGAAAAACTGTGCACCATGCTCAATCTGGTTGACTGGGCCGCGCTTGGCTTCGTCTGCGACGGCCGCTTTCTTTTTGCCCAACGCAGCCTGCAGGAAGCGATGCTGCCTGAGAATTTCCTGCCATTTGCCACCGTGTCAGGAAACAAGGCATTGTCGCAATCGCCGCCTGAGGACAGAAACACCCATAACAAGTAGCAACCCCAAACCTGGGGCACGCCGGAGACTGCCAGACCATGGTTCCACACCTGACTACCGCCCTGACCGGGCCGCTGCTCGACCTTGAGCGACGGATTCTTGCTGCCATGCCACAGATCGAACTGTGGTTTCGTGGCCAGTGGCTGGAGCACACGCCACCTTTCTACGCCTCGACCGATCTGCGCAATGCCGGCTTCAAGCTGGCGCCGGTCGATACCAACCTGTTCCCGGGCGGCTTCAACAATCTCAACCCGGAATTTCACCCGCTGGCCGTGCAGGCGGCGATGTCGGCAATCGAAAAAATCTGCCCGGAGGCGCGCAATCTTCTGCTGATTCCGGAAAACCATACGCGCAACCTGTTCTACCTGCAGAACGTCGCCGAACTGGTGTCGATCCTCAGGCAAACCGGTCTGAATGTCCGGCTCGGTTCCCTGCTGCCAGACATCCAGGAACCCACCACCGTTGAACTGCCCAGCGGGGCAAGCCTGTTGCTCGAGCCCCTGCAGCGCAATGGCAATCGTCTCGGCCTGACAGATTTTGACCCCTGTGCCATCCTGCTCAACAACGACTTGACTGCGGGCATTCCCGCGGTGCTCAACGGTCTCGATGAACAGTTCATCCTGCCGCCATTGCATGCCGGCTGGGCGAGCCGGCGCAAGACCAACCATTTCACGGCCTATGATGAAGTCGCCCAGTCATTTGCAGACATGATCGGCATTGACCCATGGCACATCAACCCGTATTTCTCCACCTGCCGCGCCGTCAATTTTCACGAGCGGCAAGGCGAAGAATGCCTTGAGGCGAATGTCGATGCGGTACTCGGCATGGTTCGCGAGAAATACCGGGAATACGGGATCGATGACACGCCCTTCGTGATCGTCAAGGCGGATGCCGGCACCTACGGCATGGGGGTGATGACGGTACGCGACGCCGCCGAGGTAAAAGGCCTCAATCGCCGCCAACGCAACAAGATGAGCACGCTGAAGGAAGGCCAGGCCGTTTCCGAGGTCATCATCCAGGAGGGCGTACATACCAAGGAGCGCGTCAAGGAAGGCGTTGCCGAGCCGGTGGTATACATGATCGACCGCTTTGTCGTCGGCGGCTTCTACAGGGTCAATGCTGCCCGCGGGGTTGATGAAAACCTTAACGCACCGGGCATGAGTTTCGAGCCGCTGGCCTTCGAAACCAGTTGCCTGTGCCCGGACATGACCCAGAACCCCGATGCGGCGCCCAACCGTTTCTACGCCTACGGTGTTGTCGCCCGGCTGGCCGCGCTGGCTGCTGCCATCGAAATTGAGCGGACGGCGCCGACATCATGAGCAGGCGCCTGCTGTTCGTCATCGACCCGCTGCCCACGCTGAACCCGGCCAAGGATTCGACAATTGCCATGATGCGCGCAGCCCAGGCGCGCGGTCACGAGACCTGGGCAACGACAGTAGACCGGCTGTCCTGGGCAAGCACGGCCGGGGTTTGCGCTGAAGCCCGGCACCTTGAACTGATCTCCGGTCAGGGGTGCTGGTACCGTACGCACACCGAGGAAACACTGCCGCTGAACGCATTTGACGCAGTACTGATGCGCAAGGATCCGCCATTCGATGTGGAGTTCATCAGCGCCACCTGGATGCTGGAACAGGCCGAGCGGGAAGGGGCACGCATCTTCAATCGCCCGCGCGCACTGCGCGACCATTCGGAGAAATTCGCCCTCACCGAATTTGCCGACCTGGCCCCTGACACCCTGATTTCCCGCTCTCCGGCACAAATCTCCGCCTTTATCGACGAAAAAGGGGACACCATTCTCAAGCCGCTGGACGGCATGGGCGGACGGGGCATTTTCCGGGTGCGTAACGACGATCCGAACCGCAATGTGATCATCGAAATGCTCGCCGAAAACGGCACCCGCAGTGTCATGGCGCAACGTTTCCTGCCCGCCATCAGCGCGGGCGACAAGCGCATTCTGCTGATTGGCGGCGAGGTCGTTCCCTGGTGCCTGGCACGCATTCCCAAGGCCGGTGAGTCGCGGGGCAATCTGGCTGCCGGCGGCACGGGCGTCGTGCAAGCCCTGAGCACGCGTGACCGCGAAATCGCCGAGACCCTGGCTCCGATCCTTGCCGCACGCGGCCTGCTGCTGGTCGGGCTTGACGTGATCGGCGAACACCTGACGGAAATCAACGTGACCAGCCCGACCTGCATGGTGGAAATCGAAAAATCTTCCGGTCTGGATGTGGCCGGGATGTTCATCACCGCGGTAGAAAACGCATGCGCTGGTTCGGACTGCTGATTTCTCTGCTTCTGCTTGCAGCCTGCGGCAAGCCGACGGTGCACACACAGGAATCCTTTGTTTTCGGCACCCGTGTCGAGGTGCTGGTCGCCGAGGCCGATGCAACTCGCGCCAACCGGGCGGCATCGGCCGTGCTGCAGGAATTCGACCGGCTGCACCGGACTTTCCATGCGTGGAAACCCTCGGAACTGACAACGCTCAACGAACGTATTGCCGCCGGCCAGTCTGCACAGGTAACACCTGAACTGGCGCAACTGATCGCCGATGCGCAAGCCATGGCTGCCACCGGCCACCATCTGTTTGACCCGGGCATTGGCCGCCTGATTGCTCTGTGGGGCTTCCAGTCCGACGAATTCCGCGCGCAATTGCCCCCCGCCGAGGAAATTGCCGCTTGGCAGGCAGCCGCGCCCTCAATCGCCGACATCGGTCTGGATGACCAGCAACTCCGCAGTAAAAAACCGGAAGTTGCGCTCGACTTTGGCGGCTATCTGAAAGGCATTGCCCTGGATCGCGCAGCCGCCCTGCTCCGCGAGCAGGGCGTGGCCAATGCACTGATCAACATCGGCGGCAATGTCATGGCGCTCGGCTCCAAGTATGGCGAGCCATGGCGTATCGGCATCCAGCACCCACGCCAACCGGGTACGCTGGCCACCATGATGCTACGGGACGGTGAAGCCGTTGGCACCTCCGGTGATTATCAGCGTTTCTTCGAAATCGATGGCAAGCGCTATTGCCACCTGCTGGACCCTCGCACGGCGTCTCCCGTCAGTCACACGCAGGCAGTCACCGTGCTGGTCAGCCCCCGTCCACAGGCCGGCATGCGCTCTGATGCGGGTTCCAAGCCCCTGTTCATTGCCGGAAAAGAGGCTTGGTACGGTCTTGCCAGAGAGATGGAACTCGACGCCTTGCGGGTGGATGCCGATGGCAGCATTGAGGTCACACGCGCCTTTGCCGACCGGCTCAAATTCAGCGCCGGTTTGCCGGCCCCCTCCATCCTGAATTAGCCTGAGCACAGAAATGCCACCCATGCCCACTGCTGCTAGAATCACCGCATGATAGGAATCCTGCTCATTACCCACGGCTCGTTCGGCGAAGCGCTGATCCAGAATGTCTGCCACGTTCTCAACAAACGTCCCCTGCTGATTGCCCAACTCGGCGTGGCCGCCCAGGATGACCCGCTCGATATCCTGCCTCTGGCCAGGCTGCTGCTGAAGGAGGTTGACGGTGGCAATGGCGTGCTGGTGATGACCGATATCTACGGTGCCACACCAGCCAATCTGGCGCTGAAACTACTCGAACCGGGGCATATCGAGGGCGTGACCGGTGTCAGCCTGCCGATGCTGCTTCGTGCCATTACCTATCGCGAAAAGGGGATGGAAACGATGATTGCCAAAGCGATCAGTGGCGCACGCGATGGCGTGATGAACATGCTCAAGGATGTCTGATGCTGCAACGTGAAGCCGAAATCGTGAACAAGCTGGGGCTGCATGCCCGCGCATCCGCCAAGCTGACGCAGACAGCAGGCAGCTTCAAATGCGAAGTCTGGATGAGCAAGGGTACGCGCCGGATCAATGCCAAGAGCATCATGGGCGTCATGATGCTGGCCGCAGGCAAGGGCAGCGTCGTCGGCATTGAAACCGACGGTGTCGACGAGCAGGAAGCCATGGCCGCCTTGTGCGCCCTGATTGCCGACAAGTTTGGTGAAGGGGAATAGGACGTGAGTTTTACCCTTCACGGACTGGGCGTCTCAGGCGGCATTGCCATTGGCGTTGCCCACCTGATTTCGCATGCCACACTGGAAGTCGCCCACCTGACCATTTCTCCACGCATGGTGGAAAAGGAATTGGCACGCTTTGATGCGGCACTGGATCAGGTTCGGCTTGAGCTTGCCGCAATGAAGGAGGGAACCGAACATGCACCCGCGGAATTCGGCGCCTTTCTCGATCTGCACCGGATGATTCTCGATGATCCGGAGCTCTGCGAAGTGCCTCAGCAACTGATTCGCGAACGCCGTTGCAATGCCGAATGGGCCCTGGTGCAGCAAATGGAACATCTGGTGCGCCAGTTCGATGATTTTGACGATCCGTATCTGCGGGAGCGCAGCCACGATGTCCGGCAGGTGGTCGAACGCGTAATCAAGGAACTGGCAGGCCACCCCGGCCGCACGTCGATGCGCAGCGCAAAGAGCGTCAAGGAAGAAAACCTGATCGTCGTTGCCCACGACCTTTCCCCTGCCGATGTGATCGCCTTCAAGGAGCATCGCTTTGCCTCCTTCATCACTGATGTCGGTGGTGCCACGTCGCACACGGCAATCATTGCCCGCAGCATGGCGGTGCCGGCAGTACTCGGCCTGCATAACGCCCGTGAGCTGATCCGCGACAAGGAGACCCTGATTGTCGATGGCACACGCGGTGTCGTCATCGTCAACCCCGACCCACGGGTGCTGGAAGAATACCAGTTGCGCAAGAGTGGCCTTGAGCTGGAACGCTCAAAGCTGAAACGCATCAAAACCGCGAAAACAACCTCCCTGGACGGTGTTGACGTCAATCTGCTGGCCAACATCGAATTGCCATCCGATGTGCCGGCCTCTCTGGAAGGCGGTGCTGAAGGCGTCGGCCTGTTCCGTAGCGAATTCCTGTTCCTTGACCGCGGCAGCCTGCCTTCCGAAGACGAGCAGTTCGAGGCCTACCGCAAGGTGGTCAAGGGGATGGATGGCCGCCCTGTCACCATCCGCACCTTCGATCTGGGTGCCGACAAGGATCTCAATCCGGAAGGCACGCTGGGCGACCGCGTCAAGACCAACCCGGCACTCGGCATGCGTGCGATCCGTGTTTCGCTGGCTGAACCGCAGATGTTCCAGACACAGTTGCGTGCCATCTTGCGCGCTTCAAAGTATGGCAAGGTCAAGCTGCTGATTCCGATGCTGGCGCATGCCTACGAGATTGACGCGACCCTGGCGGCAGTCGAGCAGGCGAAATCCAGCCTGCGTGGCGACAAGATCGGCTTCGATGCCGCGATCGAGGTTGGCGGCATGATTGAAATCCCGGCCGCGGCGCTGGCCATTGGCATGTTTGTGCGGCGCCTCAATTTTCTTTCGATCGGCACCAACGATCTGATCCAGTACACGCTGGCCATCGACCGCGGCGATGAGCAGGTATCGCATCTCTACGACCCCTTGCACCCTGCCGTGCTGATGCTGATTGCACATACCCTGCACAGCGGGGAAAAGGCCGGCGTTCCGGTATCTGTCTGCGGCGAGTTGGCTGGCGATGCCAATCTGACCCGCCTGCTGCTTGGTATGGGGCTGCGCAATTTTTCCATGCATCCGGCACAGATCCTTGAAGTGAAAAGCCGGGTACTCAAGGCCAATATTGCCGAATTGGCGCCGCAGGTACGCAAGCTGCTGCGGCTCGAGGAACCAGCCAAGATCCGCGAAGCCCTGGAAAAGCTCAACGCCTGATTTGACAATCGCCCCTGCCTGCAGGTAACTTTCGCTGCATAGCGCCGATTTGAACCAATCAGCTTGCGGGCGCTCAATAAATCCGGCTAAAGCGAGGGCAACCCAGTCCGCGCAAATGACCGATCCATGCGCAGGCTGGGTTTTGTTTTTAAGGGGTTTTCGAGGTGAGCAAGACATGAATTCCGTGGGTATCGTCGCACCGAAATCCGTGCGCTTTGACCACGCCATCTCACTGAAGAGCGGCGCCACGCTGCCCGGATTCGAGCTGGTCTATGAGACCTATGGTGAACTGAATGCGGAAGCCAGCAACGCCGTACTGGTCTGTCACGCGCTCTCCGGCAGTCATCACGTGGCCGGTTTTTACGCCGACCAGGACAAGAGCACCGGCTGGTGGGACAACCTTGTCGGCCCGGGCAAGCCGCTGGACACCAATCGCTTCTTCGTTGTCGGCGTCAACAACCTCGGTGGCTGCTATGGGTCTACCGGCCCCAACAGCATCAACCCGGCGACCGGCAAGCGCTACGGAGCCGACTTTCCGGTCGTCACCGTCGAGGATTGGGTAGCCACGCAAGCGAGACTCGCCGATCATCTCGGCATTGAGCGCTGGGCCGCCGTGGTCGGCGGCTCACTCGGCGGCATGCAGGCCATGGAATGGACGCTGCAGTTTCCTGAGCGTATCCGCCACGCGCTGATCATCGCCGCCGCCCCCAAGCTGTCCACCCAGAACATCGCTTTCAACGAACTGGCGCGCCAGGCCATTCTCAGCGACCCCGATTTTCATGGCGGGCACTATTACGAACACGGTGTCGTGCCGGTACGCGGCCTGCGCCTTGCGCGCATGGTCGGTCACATCACCTACCTTTCCGACGATCAGATGGCGGAAAAATTCGGCCGCGAACTGAAAACGGGCAAGCTGTCCTATGGTTACGATGTGGATTTCCAGATCGAATCCTATCTCCGCTATCAGGGTGACCGTTTCACGACCTATTTCGACGCCAACACCTACCTGATCACGACCAAGGCACTCGATTATTTCGACCCCGCCAGGGAATACGGCGGCAACTTGCAAGCCGCACTGGCGCGCGCCAAGGCAGATTTCTTTGTCGCCAGCTTCAGCACCGACTGGCGTTTTTCGCCCGAGCGCAGCCGCGAGATTGTCTATGCCCTGATGCACTGCGGGCACAACGTGTCCTACGCGGAAATCGATTGTGATGCCGGCCATGATTCCTTCCTGCTGGATGATCGTCAGTATCACGGCGTGGTTGGCGCCTATCTGGATCGGATCGAAACATGACCGAGATTTTTGGCCGTTTTGACTTTGATGTGATTGCCCGCTGGATATCACCGGGCGAACGCGTACTGGATCTGGGATGCGGTGATGGTTCCCTGCTCAAATTCCTGAAGGTTGAGCGCGGCATTCGCGGCTATGGCGTAGACAATGCGCCGGAGAATGTACTCGCAGCCATCAGGAATGGTGTCAACGTGCTGCAGTTCGACCTTGAGAAAGGGCTGGCCGGGGTTGACGATGATGCCTTCGACCACGTGATCATGTCGTTGTCACTGCAGACCGTTCGCCATACTGTCCTGCTGGTCAAGGAAATGCTGCGGGTTGGCAACGAGGCGGTGGTTTCCTTCCCAAATTTCGGCCATCGCAGCCACCGGGAATCGATTGCCAGGGGGCGGATGCCGGTATCAGAGGCCCTGCCTTATCAATGGTTCGATTCGCCCAACGTACGCTTCTTCACCATCGCCGATTTTGAAGAGCTTTGCGCAAACAACGGAATTGCCATCCGTGAAGGGCTGTTTTTTGACGAAGGCCGAAGCGTCATTGACGACCCCAACCTGAACGCCGACATGGCGCTCTACCGTCTGGCCCGTTGCTGAGCCCGCAAGAGGTGCACGCTCAATGGCTGAGCGGGCGCTCAAAATCTGCCCAGGTCGGACCTTTCGGCAGGCTGTGATCGGTCCGCAATCGAAGCGCTGCCGGCAGCCCCATCTCGCTGCGTGTGGGCAATTCCATCAGGCTTGGCGCGCACTCGCCATAGGGGCTGCTGCCCCGCAGCGAGTCAACGACTGGCGGCCCTTCCTGCCGCTCCCAGGAAAACGACAACGCTTCGCGTGAAATCGCCACGGGAAGGGTCACCGAGGTATTGCTCCAGGCAAGATTCATGGGCGTCACTTCGCCACCCGGCGCCTGAACAGCCCATGTTGACTGGTACGTTGTCCCGACCGCATTTTTCCAGAACACATGCAGGATCGGCACAGGGCGATCCGCCGGCCAGAGCAGGTGGATATCGTTTTGCCGGCGGCACATCGTCGAGGTAGACAGTGCAAGCACATCCCTGGCCCGATGATTCGTCGTCTCCATGTCAATCCTGAGCAGGCGGATCTCTGCCGGGGCCTGGTAGTGGATTGCCCAGACAATTTCCCCATTCGGCAAACTCTGGGGCTGTGCGCTGATCTGAGCGAAGGGCGAAGGAGCGACGGGGGTCACATCTTTCTGTTGCGCATTCAGCACCCTGGCAGCGGAATTGACCATTGGCTGCATCAAGGTGAAAAACCCCGGAATGATTGCGAGCAAGAACAATCCACTGAAGGCGATCCAGGCCGTTTCCATGCTGCGCAAGCCGAACCTTTTGCCCACCTGCCAATGCAGACCGAAATGCACGAGCGGGCCAATGGTCAGCAGCACCAGATAGGCAATCGCCAATGCCTCCATGCCGCTGCCACCGAAGATCGAGAAAACAACGACGACCGCCAGCACGGCAAGAATCAGGATGGGCAGGCTTGCCAGGCGCAACTTGAGCCAGGCCGAAACCCGCCCGATACGTCGGAAGTAGCGACCTTCAGCGCGAATCAGGACGGCACAGGTGAAAAGCGAAAAAAGCAGGACCAGCCCCCACAAGCCGAGAGTCGGCGTCGGCAATTGCCACAGGCTGTCAAACTGGCCGCTCATTCAGCAGATCTCCGGGAAACGCTCATTCGCTCAGCTGGCACTGTAAATGACGAGGTCGACATCAGCCGCCAGCGTGCGCAAGGGAATCAATGCCTGATAGGCATCGGAGTCAAACCATGACTGCGCTGCTGCACGGTCCGGAAAACGGATGACAACCACGTCAGCATGGCGGTGAGCACCACTCAGTGCCACCCCCTGCTCACCGCGCAGCATCAATTCACCGCCCCATGGCTGCAGTGTGCCGGGCACCCGGCGGCGGTAGTCGGCCCATTGTTCGGCATCTCGAATGCTGATGTTGCCAATCACGTATGCGGTCTGAGCAGTATCCATGTCGATCTTTCCGTGCGTCGGGATCATGAATCATAGATGAACCGGTAAGATGCCGTCTTCACCCATATCAAAAGAGTGCCACCTCTCATGATCAAGTCGGGCAACACCGTTCCTCCGGCAACAGCGGCCAATCCGGCGGCAGTACTGATCGCTGCCGCACGCACGCTGTCTGACCAACTGGCCGCGCTGTCCTTTGCGGCACCGGTCAGCCATGTATATAACCCGCTCGACTACGCCCGGAGTCCTCACGAACTGTATCTGTCGCGGTTTGCCAGCACTCGCAAGCGTATCGTTTTCCTCGGCATGAACCCCGGCCCGTTCGGCATGGTACAGACCGGCGTGCCTTTTGGTGAAATTGATGCGGTCCGCAACTGGATGGGCATTGCCGCCCCGGTCGCAAAACCTGCCATCGAAAACCCCAAGCGGCCAATCGAAGGCTTTGCCTGCCTCCGCTCGGAAGTCAGCGGGCGCCGCCTGTGGGGCTTGTTCAGCCAGCGTTTTCCACGTGCAGAGGATTTTTTTGCCGAGCATTTCGTGGCCAACTACTGTCCGCTGGCATTCTTCGATCAGGGCCGGAATCTGACGCCTGACAAACTGCCGGCGTCTGAAACCGCGCCCCTCGAAGCAGCCTGCGATGCCCACCTGCGTACGTTGGTCAGCGCATTGCAACCGGAATGGCTGATTGGCGTCGGCGGCTTCGCCGAAGCACGCGCAACCGAAGCGCTGAAGGGAATGAATATCCGGATCGGACGGGTACTCCACCCCAGCCCGGCGAGCCCGGCAGCAAACCGCGGCTGGGCTGAAGCGGCAGAAAAACAGCTACGGGCGCTGGGAATCTGGCACTGACATCCTGGCCTGCTCATCGTCGCGCTGCCCGCGACGACGGTCGAGCCACCAGGCATAGGCGGGCAGAATCAGCGCCGAACCCGGCAGCAACAGGAACAGGAGATAGGGAGAGAGACGAGACAGGCGGCGCAATTGACTGATCAGTTCGGCCTTTTCCTGCGGTGTCCATGCACTGCCATTTCGCGGTTTCATCAGCAAGGGCATCAGGCCGCGCACCGCCAGCAGTTCAGCCAGCATGTATCTGGCCTCGCGCTTCTGACTGCGGACGAAGCGCTCCAGCGGTGTGTTCTTATCCTCGGCGGTTTTTTCTTTGCTGGTGCTCTTTTCGGGATGCTTCAAGGCGTTCTCCGGCCAATCTTCAGTCCGGCGGCATCCAGCCTTACTCGCAACTTGTTCCAAAGTCCCCAGACGACAAAGGCACGTCGCCCCCAACGCCAGACCCGCCTTGGCTTGAGCAAGGTCAGCGCAGCAATGGCAAGCCCCAGTTGTGCGGGATGCTGCCTGACGTAATTCAGCCCCGCTTGACCGGACGCCACGGCACCATCCACGGCTTCCAGTGCACCGATCAGCGGCGCTGCCTGTGCACGCAACATGACACGCTGGCTGGCAATCCGCTCCTGCAGGCGCCCCCTGTTGAGCGCCAGTTCAATCTGGCGAATTGTCATGTGCGGTGGCTGCACGCAACTGGCGAAGATCTTCTTCAAGCTCGGCAATGGTTGCTTCAAATACCTGCCGTCGGCCATTGCTGCTGCGCATGGCAAGCAGCAGGAGGGCGCCGGCAATCAGAAATCCGGCACCGAACAGCACAAGAATGAGTACCCGGCTTTCCCAGTGGAGTGCAAGTACCAGACCGACAAGCAAGAGGACACCGAGGCCAAGACAAAAGAGGGCAGCGATGCCAAGCAGCAACGACCGAACGAGACGCAGGCGCTCGGTTTCGAGCTCGTTGCCCGCCAGCGCAATACGCGAATGCACCGTCGCAAGCAGCGTTCCTGCAGTGTTGCGCAAGGAAGCGAGGAGACCCCCGCCCCCCCCCGAATCCTGAACGGATGCCATCCGTCGGGCTTAGCGACGGCCGATCAATACGCCGAGCGTCAGCCCGATCGCCGCTGCAATGCCGACAGCTTTCCAGGGATGTTCGTGCACGAAATCATCGGTTGCCCGTGCCGCTGCCTTGGTTGAATCGAGCAGCGCCACTTCGGCGTCCTGCAAGCGGATCTTGGCATCGCGCAAGCGCACCTGAATGCGTTCACGCAGTTCTCCAACCTTTTCCCCTGCCTGATTGGCAGTGGCACGCAGAATCTCTTCTGCATCGGCAATGACGATTTTCATGTCAGCAACCAATTTGTCTTTCGACACGTTCGCGACATCGGTGTTTTCAGCCATGATGTTTCCTTTTACGAGTGGTATGTAATTCGTGAAGCAGGGGTCAACAAGCGTAGCGTGTCGGACTGTTTTAGGCAATCAAGGAGCATACTCATAATCGATGATCAGTGGTGCATGGTCAGAAAACCGACTTTCCTTCCAGACGCTTGCCGTGCGGGCCCTTGCGGCCAGCGCTGGCGTCGCCAACTGATAATCCAGACGCCAACCGACATTCTTTGCCCACGCCTGCCCGCGGTTCGACCACCATGTATAGCACGTGTCGGTTGCTTCTGGATGCAGGTGTCGATACGTATCAACCCAGCCGGCCTCTGACAGCACCCGCGTCATCCAGTCACGTTCCTCAGGGAGGAAGCCGGAATTCTTCTGGTTGGATTTCCAGTTCTTCAGATCCGCGGCCGTATGCGCAATATTCCAGTCACCACAGACCACCACATCACGCCCTTCCTTCGCCATCTCTGCCATCATGGGAAGGAACAGGGCCATGAAACGAAACTTGGCATCCTGCCGTTCTGGCGAACTGGAACCGGATGGCAAGTAGAGTGAAATGACCGACAACTGACCGAAATCGGCACGGATAAACCGACCTTCAGCATCGAACTCGGGATGGCCAGTCCCTTCGATGACACGATCAGGTCGTTGCCTGCTCCATAGACCGACACCGCTGTAGCCTTTT
Organism: Zoogloeaceae bacterium; assembly: GCA_024235655.1. GTDB lineage: Bacteria > Pseudomonadota > Gammaproteobacteria > Burkholderiales > Rhodocyclaceae > Proximibacter. Next base: position 52,689 of record JACKLY010000001.1, read on the forward strand.
TTCTCGGCACAGTGGTAGCAGGCGTGCATGCCATCAGGCGCTTGCATTTCTGCGTTCAGATCTGACAGCTGCGCCTTGATTTCCTGCAGACAGACGATATCGGGCTGCTGCTGTTCAAGCCATGGCAGCAACCCTTTATTCCAGGCAGAGCGAATGCCGTTGAGATTCAGTGTGATGATGCGTAACATGAGCATTCCGCGCCATGGAGATGGCGCCCAGTAAATAGAAAAATTGAAAATGGACTTTCGTCAGGAATTCATCGAATTCGCCGTCAGCCAGAATGTATTGCGCTTTGGCGAATTCACGACCAAGGCCGGCCGGCTCTCCCCCTACTTCTTCAATGCCGGCCTGTTCAACGATGGCGCATCGCTTGATCGACTGGCTCAATTTTACGCCAAGGCGATCATCGCTAGCGGCACCGATATTGATGTTCTCTTCGGCCCCGCCTACAAGGGCATCCCGCTGGTCGCCGCAACAGCAATGGCCCTCGCCCGGCAAGGGAAAAACCTGCCTTACGCCTACAACCGCAAGGAAGCCAAGGATCACGGGGAAGGCGGCAGCCTGGTCGGCGCACCGCTGTCAGGCAAGGTACTCATAGTCGACGATGTGATTTCTGCCGGTACCTCGGTGCGTGAATCCGTCGAGTTGATTCGTGCCGCCGGTGCCAGCCCATGTGGTGTGATCATTGCGCTGGACCGGATGGAGCGTGGCACGGGTGCGCTGTCCGCCGTACAGGAAGTTGAGCGTGACTACGGCATCCCGGTCGTGGCAGTCGCCACGCTGGATGACCTGCTGGCCTTCCTTGGCGAGCGTACCGATCTCAGGACCCATGCCGCTGCTGTCGCCGCATATCGCAAGGAGTACGGTGTTGCGCGCGCTTAAGGCCGGCCTGTTGCTGCTTTCGCTGGCCATCACCTTGCCCGCGCAAGCAGCCGGCAATGTTTATTGCTGTGCAGATGAGCGCGGCAAGCAGGTATGTGGCGACATTCTGCCGGCTGCCTGCCTCGGCAGAGCCTACCGGGAAATCAGCCAGAGTGGCATGACCGTGCGCCAGGTGGAAGCGCCGCTGACCGCTGAAGAGCGCAACGCAAGAAAACTGGAAGAAAAGCGCCAGAAAGAAGCGGAAGCGGCGGAGCGCGAGCAACGCCGGCTGGATGCGGCACTGCTGCAGACTTATGGCACCGAAGCGGATATCGATCTGATGCGCAAGCGGGCCGAGGCTGACGTGATGCTGTCGATTGCCGCCGCCAACGAGAAAATTGAGGAAGCCCGGACGCGGCGGAAAAAATTCGAGAATGAAGCCGAGTTCTACAAGAACCGCGCCCTGCCTCCCGATGTGGAAAAGGGCTTGAAGGACGCCGACTTCCAGATCCAGGCACAGGAGAACCTGATCGCCTCCAAGCAGAAGGATCTGGAAACGATCCGCACCAAGTACGCCGAAGACAAGCGGCGCTATCTCGATCTGAAAGCCCGGCGCTCCCGTTCACAGTAAGCATTTTCGGCGGCTTTTTACCTCCCCGAGCTCATCCGCAACCGCTCGGGCAATGGGCTGCCCGAAGTCAAATCACCGAATCAAGCGAGCTTTTTCTTCAGCAACTCGTTGACCTGCTGCGGATTTGCCTTGCCCTTGGTCGCCTTCATCGCCTGCCCGACCAGGGCATTGAAGGCTTTCTCCTTGCCTGCCTTGAATTCGGCAACCATGGCGGCATTGGCAGCCAGCACCTCGTCAATCAGCGCTTCGATGGCACTGCTATCGGTGATCTGTTTGAGCCCCTGCTTTTCGATGATGACATCTGCTGCCCCGGCACCATCCCCGCCATCTCCAGCCCACAGTGCATCAAACACTTTCTTGGCGATATTGTTGGAGATGGTGTTGTCGGCAACCCTTGCCAGCAAGCCGCCCAGCTGTGCAGCCGACACGGGCGATCCAGAGAGCTCGAGGCCCTCCTTGTTCAGGCGGGCAGCCAGATCCACCATCACCCAGTTGGCACAGGGTTTGGCGCTCTGCTTGCCGGCAATGGCCACCGCAGCTTCATAGAAGTCAGCCACTTCCAGCGAGCTGGTCAACGCGGCCGCATCGTAGGCCGACAATCCATAATCGGCGATGAAGCGTTGCTTCTTGGCTGCAGGCAGTTCGGGCATGGCACTGCGCGTACGTTCGATCCATTCAGGCGAGATGATCAGCGGCAGCAGGTCGGGGTCAGGAAAATAGCGATAGTCGTGGGCGTCTTCCTTGGAACGCATCATGCGCGTTTCGCCGGTGTCCGGATCGAACAGCACTGTCGCCTGCTGGATGGCCCGACCATCCTCAATCTCGGCAATCTGCCATTGAATTTCGTAGTCGATGGCCTGCTGCATGAAGCGGAAGGAGTTGAGGTTCTTGATTTCGCGCCGCGTGCCAAGCGGCTGCCCGGGGCGCCGTACCGACACATTGGCATCGCAGCGGAAGGAGCCTTCCTGCATGTTGCCATCGCAGATGCCGATCCAGCGTACCAGCGCATGCAAAGCCTTGGCGTACGCCACGGCTTCGGCAGCAGAACACATGTCGGGTTCGGTCACGATCTCAAGCAGGGGGGTACCCGCACGATTGAGATCGATCCCCGATTTGCCATGGAAGTCTTCGTGCAAGGACTTTCCGGCATCCTCTTCAAGATGGGCGCGCGTCAGATTGACGATTTTTTCCGTGTCTCCCACCTGAATGGCCAGCTGGCCGCCCACCACTACCGGCAGTTCGAACTGGCTGATCTGGTAGCCCTTGGGCAGATCCGGATAAAAGTAATTCTTGCGGGCAAAAACAGACTTCTGTGCCACCTCGGCACCGATCGCCAAGCCGAATCGGATCGCGCACTCGACCGCCCCGCGGTTCAGCACCGGCAATACACCGGGCAGGGCAAGATCCACCGCACAGGCTTGTGTATTCGGATCGGCACCAAACGCGGTCGATGCACCGGAAAAAATTTTCGAATGCGTTGCGAGTTGAGCGTGGGTCTCGATGCCGATGACGACTTCCCAGATATTCATGCTTGTCTCTATTCCTTGTTGCTTAAACGCAGCGACCGGTTTTCCCGTCGATCAGGATCGGCCACAGATATTCAAAAGCATTGCCCTCACACTTCACCGCGCATTCATTGAACGCCACGGTATAACGTGTGCCCTGCTCCCAGACACGGACAGCGCAGGCGTTTCCATTCTTGCTCGCCAGTGTGACCGGATGTGCTGACTTGACCTGCCCGAAATCCTTCATGTCGAAACGACAAATGCCCCGCTTCGGAATATTGACCTCAGCAGTAAAGCGCTGGACGTCGTCCTCCTTGACCAGCAGGTCGAGCCGGCCACGCGTTCCCGTCACTTCATCGCGGAAGTTGCAGCGAGTCTTGACGCTGAGTGGCTTGATCGGCATGGCTTGCAAGTTCCGGCCCGCCAGATGCTTGAGCGGCTGTGACTGCATACGCGGTTTCTCGACCCTGGGCTCCGGTTTTGGTGGAGGGGCCGGCGGTGGCGGTTCCGGCGAAGCACAGGCAACCAGTACCAGCGCAGTAACCAGCGGCAAAAGCCCTGCAGAAATCGGCCGCATACGCTTACTCTGCCGCCACCTGCAAATGCCAGCCCGTGGTCTGCTGGTAGCGATGGGCGACATTCAACAGGCGGGCCTCGGAGAAATAATCACCGATCAATTGCAAGCCCACCGGCAGGCCATTCGAGAAACCACAGGGCAAGGACATGCCGGGCAAGCCGGCCAGATTGACGGCAATGGTGTAGATATCTGACAGATACATCTGCACCGGATCAGCCGACTTCTCACCCAGACCAAATGCGGTACACGGACTGGTTGGCCCCATGATCACATCGCACTGCCGGAATGCTTCGACAAAATCCTGCGCAATCAGGCGACGAATACGCTGCGCCTGCAGGTAATAAGCATCGTAATAACCATGGGACAGCACATAAGTGCCGATCAGCACCCGCCGCTTGACCTCGTCGCCGAAACCCTGCGCCCGTGTCTTCTGGTACATGTCGTTAAGGTCGCTGTATTCCGGGGCGCGATAGCCATAGCGAACGCCATCGAAACGTGAAAGATTGGAACTGGCTTCTGCCGGCGCGATTACGTAATAGGCGGCTACCCCGTGCTGCATGTTGGGCAGCGAGATCTCGACGGTCTCGGCGCCCAGCCTGCGGTATTCGGCGATGGCTTCCTGTACGGCGGTCATGACCCCCGCCTCACAGCCAGCCTGCTCCCCCGACCCGAAGAATTCCTTGGGCAAGCCTACTTTCAGGCCTTGCAGCGGTTTTTCGCTGCCATTTGCCGAAAGATCGCGGGTGTAATCCTCCACGGGGCGTTCCAGCGAAGTTGAATCACGGGCATCAAAACCCGCCATCACATTCAGCATCAGCGCCGCATCTTCTGCCGTACGTGTCATCGGGCCGGCCTGATCGAGCGAAGAGGCAAAGGCAATCATGCCCCAGCGGCTGACCACACCATAGGTCGGCTTGAGCCCGGTCAGATTGCACAGCGCGGCGGGCTGACGGATCGAGCCGCCGGTATCGGTGCCGGTGGCTGCCGGCGCCATCAGCGAGGCCACCGCAGCTGCGGAACCACCGGAGGAACCACCCGGTACGCGCGCCCTGTCCCAGGGGTTTTTGACTTGGCCAAAGTAGGAAGTTTCGTTGGACGACCCCATCGCGAACTCGTCCATATTGGTCTTGCCAAGGTTGACCGCACCAGCGGCACCGAATTTCTCGATGACAGCCGCGTCATAGGGGCTGACGAAGTTGCCGAGAATCCTCGATCCACAGGTAGTCAGCCAGTCCTTGGCACAAAAAATGTCTTTCTGCGCAATCGGAATCCCGGTCAGCGGCGCAGCCGTGCCCGCCGCAATCCGCGCATCGGCAGCCCTCGCCTGCTTAAGGCTTTTCTCGGCATCGACGGTAATGAAAGCATTCAACTCGGGGTTCAAACGGGCAATGCGGTCAAGGTGCAATTGCGTCAATTCAACAGACGAAATTTCCTTGCCGGCAAGTGCAGCGCCCAGCGCCTTCAGGGTCTGGCCGATCATTCAATCACCTTGGGAACCAGATAAAGACCATTCTCGGTCTCGGGAGCGACTGCCTGGAAAGCCGCCCGCTGATCTGCTTCGACAGCACGGTCTTCGCGCAAGCGCTGGGCCACATCCTGGGCATGCGCCATCGGCTCGACCCCTTTGGTGTCGACGGCCTGCATTGCTTCAATCAGGGTGAAAATGCCATTGAGGTGGCCGAGTGTAGTCTGCGCCTCGGCGTCGCTGATCTCTATGCGCGCCAGATGGGCAACGCGCCGGACCTGTTCAAGGGTAAGCGACATGGGGGTATGGAGAACTTAAAGTCTTATATCGGAAAGACTAATAAGGTATCATAAACCCTTTAACCGCAGCATCCTGTCCGTGGAAATTGTCCATGGAAATGCGCGGTGTTTTTTCCGGAATTTCAATCACATGTTCGGCTTCTTCAGCAAATACTTCTCCAACGATCTGGCCATCGACCTTGGCACTGCCAACACGCTCATCTACGTTCGCGGGCAGGGCATCGTCCTCGATGAACCCTCCGTGGTCGCCATCCGCCTCGAGGGTGGCCCGAATGCGAAAAAAACCATTCAGGCCGTCGGCAAGGAAGCCAAGGACATGCTGGGCAAGGCGCCGGGGGCAATCACGGTCATCCGCCCGATGAAAGACGGCGTGATCGCCGACTTCACCGTCACTGAGCAGATGCTGAAGCAGTTCATCAAGAAGGTTCATGACTCGCGCCTCTTCTCACCCAGTCCGCGCATCATCATCTGCGTTCCTTCCGGCTCGACCCAGGTCGAGCGCCGCGCCATTCGCGAATCGGCCATTGGTGCCGGCGCCTCCCAGGTATTCCTGATCGAGGAGCCAATGGCGGCCGCCATCGGCGCCGGCCTGCCGGTTGCCGACCCCACGGGTTCGATGGTGGTCGATATCGGCGGCGGCACTACGGAAGTTGGGGTCATCTCCCTTGGCGGCATGGTCTACGCCGGCTCGGTACGTGTTGGCGGCGACAAGCTGGACGAAGCCATCATCAATTACATCAGCCGCAACTACGGCATGCTGATCGGCGAAAACACCGCCGAGAACATCAAGAAAACCATCGGCTCCGCCTTTCCGGGCACCGAAGTGCGCGAGATGGAAGTCTCGGGTATCAACAAGGCCGAAGGCATTCCGCGCAAGTTCACCATTTCCTCGAACGAAATCCTCGAGGCGTTGACCGAGCCGCTGAACAACATTGTCTCCGCCGTCAAATCCGCGCTGGAAAAGACGCCTCCGGAACTCGGTGCCGACATCGCTGAAAAAGGCATGGTACTGACCGGTGGCGGCGCCTGCCTGCGCGACCTGGATCGCCTGCTCATGGAAGAAACCGGCCTGCCGGTGATCGTTGCCGAAGATCCGTTGACCTGTGTTGCGCGCGGTTCCGGCCTGGCGCTGGAAAAGATGGACAAGCTCGGCAGCATCTTTGCTTCAGAGTAAGCGCACCTGGATGCGCGACGCTGACAATGGCTGCGCCTTGATCAGCGCCGGGCGTCACTTTACTGATTTCTGATCGTGGCCGGCTTCGAGCATACGCCTCCTCCCTTCTTCAAACGAGGGCCGGCGCCCTTGGCGCTGCTCTCGCTCTACGTCGCCATTTCAGGCTCCCTGATGGTGCTCGACACCAAGTTCCGCCATCTGGAAATGCTGCGCCAGGCACTATCGGTAGCTACGACCCCGTTGCAGCAACTGGCCCACGCACCAGCACGAGGACTAATGCAGGCGGGCGAGTATTTCCAGAGTGTCGATACGCTGCAAGACGAAAATCAGCGCCTGAAGCGCGCCAAACTCGACAACGCGCCCCAGTTGCTGCGCCTGCAGCAGCTTGAAGCTGAAAACGCCCGCTTGCGTCGCCTGCTCTCGGTACACGAAAGACCGAATGTCAGCGGCCAGGTGGCCCAGATCCTCTATACCACCCGTGACCCCTTCACCCGCCGTGTCGTTGTGAACAAAGGCGGAAACGACAAGGTACAAGCCGGGCTGCCGGTAGTCGACGATGCGGGCATTGTCGGCCAGGTCATGCGGGTTTACCCGTTTGTTTCCGAAGTTGCACTGATCAGTGACAAGGATCAGGCCGTGCCCGTGCAAATCGTGCGCAACGGCTTGCGTTCGGTGGCATTCGGCCTTGGCAAGGGGCAACTGGAACTGCGTTTCATGCCTGCCAATGCAGACGTACAGGAAGGGGATGTGCTGGTCACTTCGGGTCTTGACGGCATCTTTCAGACTGGATTTCCGGTGGCTCGAGTGGTTGCTGTCGAACGCGACACTTCCTATTCTTTTGCCCGGATTCTTTGCACGCCCGTTGCCGGGGTGGAAAATTTCGGCGAAGTAATGATTCTGGCGCCTCGTGAAACGCTGCCGCCGCGCCCCGACCCGGCTGACGCCATCGATGGCGCACCGGAAGAAAAGGTGCTCAAGCAGAAAAAGAAACGCCCCCCGAGAAACCCCTGAGGAACAGCCATGCAACCCACATTTTCCTCATCGCGTATCCTGCTCCCGGTTCGCCCCTGGTTCATCTCACTGTCGCTGCTCGTGGCACTGTTGCTCAATTTGCTGCCGACTGCCTGGCTGCCCGCCGTGCCCGACTGGGTAGCATTGGTGCTCTGCTTCTGGTGCATCCGCGAACCCCGCCGGGTCGGCATGGGCTGGGCCTTCATCTTCGGCCTGATCATGGATGTGGCCGATGCCAGCCTGATGGGTCAGCACACTCTGGCCTATGTATTGCTGGCCTATTTTTCTGCCTCTTTCTCCCGGCGCGTACTCTGGTTCCCTCTGGGCAGGCAGTCCTTGCAGATACTGCCTCTACTGGCCATTGTGCCCCTGATCCAGTTTGGCACGGCAATGATCGCCGGCGGCCAGTTTCCTGGTGTCAGCTATTTTCTCTGGCCGCTGCTGGGCGCCCTGCTCTGGCTGCCACTGACCTTTATTCTTCTGCTACCGCAGTACCAGCCAGTTCACCGCGATGAAAATCGTCCGATCTAGCCTTGCTGTCACGAGGTGCGCCCGCAGCAATGATGCGCCACCTTCATCCCGATCAATGACTTACGGTGCTTGCTGAACCATGGCGCGCAGGCATCATCACGACAGCTTCCACCACCAGGATAGCGACCTTGATCGCTTCCGTTTTCGCATCGGCGTTGCCGTAGCACTGGTCCTCATCACCTTCACGCTGCTCTTTGCCCGCTTCTTCTGGCTGCAAGTCATCCAGCACGACTATTACACGACGCGAGCAGAAGGCAATCGCATCTCGCTGGTACCGATCGTGCCCAGCCGTGGCACGATCGTCGATCGCAATGGCGCCGTAATGGCTCGCAACTACTCCGCCTTTACACTGGAAGTCACACCTGCCAAGGTGCCCGACCTGGAAGCTAGCATCGACGCCCTGTCGCAACTGATCGAGATTCAGGCCAAGGATCGCAAACGTTTCAAGAAACTGATGGACGAATCGAAGAACTTCGAGTCCATCCCCCTGCGCACCCGGTTGACCGACAAGGAAGTGGCCATCATTGCGGCGCATCGCTATCGATTCCCCGGCATTGAGGTCAAAGCACGGCTCTTTCGTCAGTATCCGCAGGGCGAGTTGGCCTCGCATGCCCTCGGCTATATTGGCCGGATCAATGACCGCGATATCGAAACCATTCGCAAGGCAGAAGCTGAAGCTAACTACAAGGGCACCGACCATTTCGGGAAAAGCGGCCTGGAGCAGAAATACGAATTTCACCTGCACGGACAAACTGGTTACGAGGAAGTCGAAGTCGATGCCGCAGGCCGTGCCGTGCGCAGCCTGGCCCGCACCCCGCCGATCCCCGGCAATAACCTGACGCTGACAATCGATACAAAACTGCAGGCGATCGTCGAGCAGGCCTTTGGTGAACGCCGGGGGGCACTCGTCGCCATCGAGCCTTCTTCCGGCGGTGTTCTGGCACTGGTGTCGACCCCGACCTTCGATCCCAACCTGTTCGTAGACGGCATTCGCAGCGATGATTGGGAGATGCTCAACACCGACCCGGATCGGCCAATGATCAACCGCGCCATCTACAGCGCCTACCCGCCTGGATCGACCTTCAAACCCTATATGGCACTCGCAGCGCTTGAGTTGGGAAAGCGCACGGCACAGCAGGTCATGGCCGACCCCGGTTATTTCAATTTCGGCGGCCATACCTTCATGGATGACAAAAAGGGAGGGCACGGGCCGGTGGATATGTACAAGTCGATCGTCCAATCGTGCAACACCTATTACTACGCACTGGCTAACGACCTCGGCATCGACAATATTGCCCGCTTCATGGCGCCTCTTGGCTTCGGCAGCCGGAGCGGGATCGACATCGAAGGAGAGTCGGAAGGCGTACTACCCTCGCAGGAATGGAAAAAACGCCGTTTCAAGCGCCGGGAGCAACAGAAGTGGTATGCCGGCGAAACCATTTCGGTCGGCATCGGACAAGGCTACAACGCCTACACTCCCCTGCAACTGGCGCAGGCCATGGCCGCTATCGCCAACGACGGCGTCATGTTCCGGCCGCATCTGGTCAAGCACATCACCGATAGCCGCAACGGAGAAAAAACCCAGATCGAACCGGAACCCATCCGGACTCTGCCCCTGAAGCAGCAGAACATCGACACGATAAAACGTGCCATGGTCGGCGTCATCAAGGAAGGCACCGGCGCCAGAGCCTTTGCCGGTGCTGAGTACGAAGCCGGTGGCAAGACCGGAACGGCACAGGTATACAGCCTGAAGGGATCGACTTACAACCGTGAAAAGGTCAAATCCGAGTTGCGTGACCACTCGATCTTCATTGCCTTTGCCCCGGCGGATAAACCGACCATCGCCCTCGCGGTGTTGGTCGAAAACGGCGGGTTCGGTGCGCAATCCGCAGCCCCGATCGCACGTATGGCGCTGGATTACTACCTGCTGGGTAAAAAACCGGCCGGCGCTGCTGTAGAAGACAGTGCCGCAGGAGACGAGAACGAATGATGCCATTTGCACAATTGCGGCATCGGCTCTGGCACGGCCTGGTGGACCACATCGACGTACCGCTGATGATTGTGGCGGTGGTGTTGATGGGGATCGGACTGGCTAGCGTGTATTCGGCGACTTACGACAGCAATAATCGTTTCTTTGCGCAAGCCATGAACATGGGAGTTGCTCTCGCCGTCATGTGGAGCGTTGCACAGATCCCGCCGCAGAAGCTGATGCGCTTTGCCATTCCGCTCTATATCGCAGGGGTAATTCTGCTGATTCTGGTCATGCTGTTCGGAGTAACCGTTAATGGTTCCCGGCGCTGGCTGTCCGTGGGCTTTACCCGGATTCAACCATCCGAACTGATGAAAATCGCCATGCCGCTGCTGCTGGCCTGGTATTTCCACAAGTACGAAACAATGATCAGGATGCGCCACTTTGCGCTGGCCGCAGTTCTGCTCGCAGTTCCCTTCCTGCTCATTGCCAAGCAGCCAGATCTGGGTACGGCACTGCTGGTCGGAGCCTCCGGGTTCTACGTCATCTTTCTCGCCGGGCTGCCGTGGAAAATCATGTTCGGACTGATCGCCATCGGCAGTGCCGCCGCCCCCTTTGCCTGGACATTGCTGCACGATTACCAACGCCGTCGCATCCTGACCCTGTTTGACCCGACCAGCGACCCGCTCGGCGCCGGCTACCACATCATCCAATCCACCATTGCCATCGGCTCAGGCGGCCCTTTCGGCAAGGGCTGGCTATCCGGCACACAGACCCACCTGGAATTCATCCCGGAAAAACACACCGATTTCATCTTTGCGGTTTTTTCCGAGGAATGGGGGCTTGCCGGCAACCTTTTCCTGCTGTTCACCTACCTCTTTCTTGTTGGCCGGGGGCTGATGATCGCCGCCAATGCCCCGACGCTGTTTTCCCGGTTGCTGGCCGGCGCCATCACACTGATTTTCTTCACCTATGCTTTCGTCAACATGGGTATGGTGTCCGGCATTCTTCCGGTCGTCGGCGTACCGCTGCCTTTCGTCAGCTACGGAGGTACTGCACTGTTGACCCTGTTTGTCGGCATGGGAATCCTGATGAGCATTCAGACCCACCGGATGCTGGTAAAAAAATGATGCATTCTTCCTGGAAAACTGCGCTGGGCATCTGTCTGCTGCCCGTCTTCCTACTCAGCGGCTGTGGCGGTGATCCCGTTCGCCCGACCGAACCGGCGGCCGAGACGCCGAAAGGAACCAGTCGCACACCGACCCGCAAGCCTTCCGTCACACTCAAGCGCGGTGGAGGCTTCTACAAGGATGACGGCCCCGGCGATGACATCCCGGATGGGCTGGATGACATTCCCGATGCCGTCCCGCGTTTCGAACCACTCCATCGTTTCGCTAACCGACCCTACGTCGTGCTCGGCAAGGAATACCTGCCGAACACCAGTATCAAACCCTACAAGCGGCAGGGCATTGGCAGCTGGTATGGCAAGAAGTTTCATGGCCAGAAAACATCGATCGGCGAAACCTACGACATGTTCGGGATGACCGCTGCCCATCCGACACTCGCCATTCCCTCCTATGTCAGGGTGACCAATGTCGCCAACGGCCGTTCGGTCATTGTCCGGGTCAACGACCGTGGCCCCTTCCATGCAGACAGAATCATCGATCTTTCCTATGCCGCCGCCTACAAGCTTGATTACATTGGCAGTGGCAGCGCATTGGTCGAAGTGGAAACCATCGTGCCGGATGCCACAGGCATGACCTATGCCGACCTTCGTCCTGCACCGACAGCGCAGACAGCACAGGGTGAGCAGGACGAAATTGCGCAGATGGCGAAAAAAATGGCCGCTGAGGAGCGCCCCTCGCAATCAGCCGCTCGCGCCGGGATCGCCAGCCAGGAAAGCAAGCTGGCCTCGGGCAGCGTATTCCTGCAACTGGGGGCATTTGCCAATGCCGACAACGCTGAATCCTTGCAGCAGAAACTTGGCCGGGAACTGGATTGGGTCGAAGGCGAACTGCGCATCAATGTCAGCGGCGGCATCCATCGCCTACACCTCGGCCCCTTCGTCAGCCGTAGCGAAGCTGAAAAAGTGGCAGAGCGAATCCGCCAGGATTACGGCTTCAAGCCGACCTTCGTTACGCGATAACCGGCGGCAGGGGGCGGAAAATCCCCTGCACAATGGCTTCGCCATTGCCCAAATCAACGACCTGCGCCGATATCTCGACGGCAACATGCTGCCCATTGGCAGCGACAATTTCACAGGCTAGCGGCGCCTTGCCATTGCTGGCGACATGCTCGTCAAACAATGCCCGGTATCGGGCACGATTCTCGGGAGGATGCAAACATGTTTGCGGCTTGCCGAGCAGTTCGCTACGACACCAGCCGAACAATCGTTCAGCCGCTGGATTGAGGTCAATGATGCCGCCATCGTCAGCCCGGGCAATAACGATGGCGTCGGCTGTTGCCTCGAACAAGGCGCGCAACTTGACGTTGGCTTCCTTCAACTCATCCTGTGCCACTGTCGACTCGTGCTGCACCAGCGCCAGCGCCACCAGACTGGCCGCGGCGGCTGCAAACATGCGCTGCACCGATGACCAGCCCGTATGCAAGCCGACCTGCTCAATGCACAGCACCCCTTGCAGTTCGCTACGCACATGCACAGGGGTATTGAGCATCGCCGTAATACCGTGGATGGGGAGATAGTCCTTGGAAAACTCGCAGGTCAGTGGATGCGAAGCTGCATCGTCAGCAACGATGATTTCCTCCCGTTGCAGACCGGCAAAGTATCCCGGATATTGGGCTGCCGTCAGCACAGCGCCCGAAGTGTGTCGCGCGGGAGACAATTCAAACAGATCCAGACAATGGAGCGACAGGCGATCCTGCGCCAATGCCCACAGGCTGACACGCTCTACGATCAGCATGCGCGCCGTTGCTTCGGTCAAGGAACGCAAAGTCTCATCCAATGGCCGTCTCGGATCGGCATCCCTGGCCAGCAGGGTAAACGCCCCCTGCAGATCAAGCCCCGGCGAGATAGCTTGAGAACCGTGCGAATGGTAGCCATAAAGATGCAGGGACATGGTGGAAAGAATTGGCCTGAACAGTCTGAACAAGCTGAATCCTAACCAAGCACCGCGCAGAAAACCGAGGAACTATGCCTCATTAATACGGTAACAGTGTGTACCCGATGGCGGCAGCACGGATTCGGATTGTTATAATCGCCCCTCCCCTCCAGTTGCCCCAAGAAGAACGTTTTCTATGAAAATCATTGCTTTCCTGTTTGCCTTCATTCCATCACTGGTCCTCGCCCAGCAATTACCGACGCCACCGGCACTGGCTGCAAAATCGTGGCTGCTGATTGAAACCGGATCGGGTCAGACGCTGGCCAGCCAGGCGGCTGACGAGCGCCTTGAGCCTGCCTCGCTGACCAAATTGATGACGGCCTACCTGACCTTTGCTGCATTGAAACAGGGCGCGATCAAGATCAACCAGGCAGTACCGGTCTCGGAAAAAGCCTGGCGTACAGGCGGCTCGAAAATGTTCATCCGGGTGGGTACCGAGGTATCGGTTGAGGATTTGATCAAGGGCATGATCGTGCAGTCAGGCAACGACGCCTGCGTGGCGCTGGCTGAAGCCATTGCCGGCAGTGAGGATAACTTCGCGCAGATGATGAACCGCGAAGCACAACGCCTGGGCATGAAATCCTCCAGTTTCAAGAATTCGACCGGCCTGCCAGACCCCGAGCTGTATACGACGGCACGCGATCTCGCCACGCTCACCACCGCCTTGATCCGTGACTTCCCCGAGGACTACGCCAAGTATTACTCGATCAAGGAATTCCGCTACAACAATATTACCCAGCACAACCGTAACCGCCTGCTCTGGGTCGACCCGACCGTCGATGGTGTCAAGACCGGTCACACCGAGGCTGCTGGCTACTGTCTGGTCTCCTCGGCCCAGCGTGGCCCGCGCCGCCTGCTGTCCGTGGTTCTGGGCGCCGCCTCCGACAATGTCCGTACACAGGAATCCCTGAAACTCCTCAATTACGGCTTCCAGTTCTACGACGCTGTTCAGCTCTACGCCAAGGATCAGACAGTATCCTCGCTGAAGGTCTGGAAAGGTTCTGCAGCAACCGTCAAGGCAGGCTTCAAGAGTGATTTCATTCTTTCGGTACCCAAAGGCTTCGGGCCCAAGGTGCAAGCCGAACTGGTTTCCCAACAACCGCTGATTGCTCCGGTTGCTGCTGGTCAGACCGTCGGCACAATGAAAGTCAGTGTTGACGGCAAGGCCTATGGCGAATACCCCGTGGTCGCCCTTGAAGGCGTTGGTCAAGCTGGCATTATCGGGCGTACGATCGACGCCATTCGCCTGATGTTCAACTGATCACCATGACGCCTGCCACCTCCCCGATCACCTGCTACCTCAACGGCGAGTATCTGCCCTTGAGCGAAGCCCGCATTTCGCCGCTGGATCGCGGTTTTCTTTTCGGTGACGGCGCCTACGAGGTGATCCCCGTCTACTCTCGGCAAGCGTTCCGCATCGGCGAACATCTCAAGCGCCTGCAGCAAACGCTGGATGGCATCCGCCTGCCCAACCCGCACAGCAACGCTGAATGGGCCGAACGCATCGAGCGCATCATTGCCACCGCACCGTACGCGGATCAGTCGGTCTACCTGCAGGTGACGCGTGGCGCCGATGACAAGCGCGACCATGCCTTCCCCAAGGATGTGCCGCCTACCGTCTTCATTTTCCCGTCACCCCTGGTAACAACTCCGGATGCCATTCGTGCCAAGGGGGTTGCAGCAGTCACTGCGCTCGACAACCGCTGGTTGCGTTGCGATCTCAAGGTTGTCGCCCTGCTCGCCAATGTTGTGGCGCGACAGAATGCCATCGACCAGGGCTGTGCCGAAACGATCTTCCTGCGTGAAGGCTTCATGATCGAAGGTGCGGCATCGAACATCTTTGTCGTCAAGAATGACCTGCTGCTGGCCCCGCCCAAGGATCACCGCATGCTGCCCGGCGTGACCTACGACGTGGTGCTTGAACTCGCGGCCAAGCATGGCGTTCCGGTTGAAATTCGTGAAATCGACGAAAGCGAATTGCGTGCCGCTGACGAAATCTGGATGACCTCGTCCACCAAGGAAATCCTGCCCATCACCACCCTTGATGGCCAGCCGGTCGGCCATGGCGCTGCCGCCGGCAAACCGGGGCCGCTGGCGCAGCAGATGCACGGCTGGTACCAGCAATTCAAGAACGAGGTGATGCGTCATGGCTGACGACAAGGCGTCTGCAGAAACCCTGCTCGAGTTCCCCTGCGCTTTCCCGATCAAGATCATGGGTCTGGCCAATGCTGATCTGGCGCAGGCCGTACTGGAAGTTGTGCTGCAACACGATCCGGGTTTCGACGGAGCGACGATGGAGATGCGCGCCAGCTCCGGCGGCAAGTATGTCAGCCTGACCTGCACCGTGACCGCCACCTCGAAGCCGCAGCTGGATGCGCTGTACATGGCACTGACCTCGCATCCGCTGGTCAAGATTGTTCTGTAACTGCCGGTCATGATCGTTCGCCAGCTCGGCCGCGCCGACTACCAGCCAACCTGGCAAGCAATGATGGACTTCACCGCTGCACGTACGGCCGAGACGCCGGACGAGCTCTGGGTGGTCGAACACCCGCCGGTATTCACTCTCGGTCAGGCCGGCAAGCCGGAACACCTGATTGCCGACACCGGCATCCCGCTGGTGAAGATCGACCGAGGCGGACAGATCACCTACCATGGTCCCGGCCAGGTCGTGATCTACCTGCTGATCAATCTGCCGCGTCGGAAACTCAAGGTGCGCGAACTGGTCAACCGGATCGAGCAGGCGGTCATCGACTGTCTGGCCGAGCATGGCGTAATTGCTGATCGACTCGACAGTGCACCCGGCGTTTACGTCGGCGCCGGCGAAAGTCTGGCCAAGGTGGCGGCGCTTGGCCTACGCATCCGGAACGGCTGCTGCTACCATGGCGTCAGCCTGAATGTGGATATGGACCTGTCGCCGTTCCTGGCGATCAACCCCTGTGGCTATGCCGGCATGGCAGTCACACAAACGAAGGACCTCGGCATACCGCTGACGCCGCCACAAGCGGCAGAGGCATTGACGAGGCATCTCATTGCACAACTGGAGCAGCAAGGATGAGCGAACGCGGCGTGAAGCAGAAGGGCGAACTGAAAACGGCCCGTATCCCGATCAAGATCGTGCCGCATGTGCCACAGAAAAAGCCGGACTGGATTCGCGTCAAGGCTGGCAACAGCTCCGGTCGCTTCGGAGAAATCAAGTCCATGCTGCGCGAGCAGAAGCTGCACACGGTGTGCGAGGAAGCGGCCTGTCCGAACATCGGCGAATGCTTCGGCCGCGGCACCGCAACCTTCATGATCCTCGGCGACATCTGCACCCGCCGCTGTCCGTTCTGCGATGTCGGCCACGGCAAGCCGCTGCCACCGGACGTGAACGAGCCGGCCAACCTCGCCGAGAGCGTGGCCAACCTCAAGCTACGCTACGTGGTGATTACCAGCGTCGATCGCGACGACCTGCGTGACGGTGGCGCCCAGCATTTTGTCGACGTCATTGCAGCCGTGCGCCAGAAATCACCGACCACCACCATCGAAACGCTGGTCCCAGATTTCCGTGGCCGCATGGATGTGGCTATCGAGGTGCTCGGCCAATCGCTGCCCGACGTACTCAATCACAACATGGAAACCGTGCCCCGCCTCTACAAGCAGGCGCGCCCAGGTGCCGACTACCAGCATTCGCTGGATTTCATGAAGAACTTCAAGGCAAAGTATCCGAACGTACCGACCAAATCCGGCCTGATGGTCGGCCTCGGCGAAACCGACGAGGAAATCCTTGAAGTGCTGCGTGACCTGCGCGCCCACGGCGTCGAGATGCTGACCATCGGCCAGTACCTGGCCCCTTCCGGTCATCACCTGCCCGTATCACGCTACGTGCATCCGGACGTATTCAAGATGTACGAAACCGAAGCAAAGGCAATGGGCTTCACCGGCGCCGCCTGCGGGCCGATGGTTCGTAGTTCCTACTGGGCCGACCAGCAGGCACACAGTGCCGGTGTCGTTGAATAGGATGCCGATATGAGCGACAAGAAACCAACCTGCAGTGATTGTGATCATTCCTTCGAGCTAGGCGATGACTCGACTACCGTTGTCTGCAGTGCGCATCTGGAATACCGGGAAGCCAGCCACCCGGCAAGCTGCGAGCATTTCGCACCAAGAAAAATGCTGACCGAATCGAGCGTTACCGAAATCTGGAGCGAGCACTCAGACTGAATCTCGCCTGTCGCAAAAGCAGCTTTCCACGCATGGCCCGAACAAAACAGAGAGGGAGTGCAACCAGTGTTGAAGCAGTTCCATCTCATCGGATTGATTTCCTGGCTGGCTCTGGCTGCCTCGCCAAGTGCGGCTGTCGAAAGCGTCATGGGCTACCGTACCAATGCGCGCATGCCCTATATCAGCGACGGCACAGGCAATGGCATCTACCGGGATCTTTACACAACAGCATGCAAGCGGGTCGGCTGCACCCTGAAAATCGTTCGCTTGCCCAAGGAACGAATCAATCGTGCCCTGCACGAGGGTGAAGTCGATTTCTACCCCGGCTACGCCTTCAATCTGATTCGAGAACAATCCGTTTTCTTTTTCCCGAATGGGCTCGTCGAGCGCTTCGCGATCGTCAACCCTGAATCAGCACCGCCAATCAAATCCTTCTCGGATCTGATTGGCCAGCGTGAACTGCGCAGCCTCGGCAACCCTTCCTATCTGCCACCGGATATCCAGAATCAGACCCAAACCTACCACGTCAGTGAATTGGGCATACCACGGGCGCTGCACATGCTACGTCTCGGACGGGCAGATTTCTTCATCTATGACGATGTTACCCTGCGCTTCTACTGGCTAACCGAGGAAACGAACGGCCTACGCTTCAATTCTCCACTGGAGGCTGAAAGAGCGATGTACACCGCATGGTCAAAACGCTCCCACCTGTACCAGACGCTACCCAATACCGCCTATCGCAACGGGCTACCAATATCACCCGAAAACCACCCGCAGCGCCTCAACCCGGCATCGATTCCGGGGCGCCTGCAAGCAGAACTTGCCCGAATGCAACAATCGGGTGAAACATCACTCATCGTACAGCGTCATCTCACCCCGCCTCGGCCAGGTGGCGCAGAAACATCAGTTGTTCCTTCCCGCTAAAGGAGTCATTAACCATGTACCGCACATTATCTACACCCCTCATGTGTATCTTCCTTTCGCTGTTCGGCATGACACATGTCCAGGCTGGCGTCACCGATGGCGAAACAATTTCCGGTCTCAAGGAAACCCTGACACGCGGCGCGGAAATCGCCGTCAACCAGCTTGGCCAACCGAATGGTTTTCTGGGTGATTCGCGCGTCAGAATCCCGTTGCCAGATTCGATCCGCTCCGGCGAAAAACTGCTGCGTACCTTTGGTGGAGACAAGTACGCCGACGAACTGATCGACACCATGAACCATGCTGCCGAACTGGCAGTAGCGGAAGCCAAGCC
Source organism: Zoogloeaceae bacterium (assembly GCA_024235655.1). GTDB lineage: Bacteria > Pseudomonadota > Gammaproteobacteria > Burkholderiales > Rhodocyclaceae > Proximibacter. Next base: position 71,286 of record JACKLY010000001.1, read on the forward strand.
TATTCTGGTCAACGCGGTGAAAAACATGAGCTTCGATGACGCGCGAGGCATTCTCACCGGCGGCGATGACGCGGCGACCCAGTATTTCAAGCGGGCCACCAGCACCGACCTGACAGCAAAGTTCCTGCCTATCGTGAAACAATCCACAGCCAAGGTTCAACTGGCAGACAAATACAACAAATACGCGAAAAAAGCATCGAAATACGGGTTGATTGACGACAAGGACGCCAATCTTGACCAATACGTCACCGGAAAAGCACTCGACGGGCTGTTTTTGATGATTTCAGAACAGGAAAAAGCCATCCGCAAGGACCCGGTGGCAACCGGCAGCTCGTTGCTGAAGAAGATTTTTGGCCACTGAGCCGGTCAGCACGCTTGAACAGTGCCGCTAAAGTATCGGCACGAATATGACGTTAGAGTAGCATGTCACGAGTAATCCGACCATGACCACCGTACGCCTGAATGCTTCGCCGCAATTTGCCGCAGACGGACCGACGCGCAAGCCGGTGAGTCTGCGCGACATCGTGACGCCGGTTGCCGGCACCGACGGGGTTGATGCCGACCGCCGCCGCACCTTGCGCGAAGAACTCACCGCCGCGGAAGAACGCTTTCCGGTGGGCAGCACAAGCGATGCGGCTGCCGACGCCCAAAGTGTCGTCGAAGAACTCACCCGACTGGGCAGCGAGGCCATGCACGCCTTGCGCACACCCAGCCGCAAGGCAATGCACCTGGTCAATAACGTTGCCGGAGACAACTACGTAGACGAACAGGCCTGAGCTGCTTGCGGTAAAATTGCCCCAGCTTCAGGTGTCAGTGCGCCCCGGTCAGCCGGGGCGTTTGTTTTTCCGCCGCAGGTATTTTTTCAGTCAATCACACCCATGTCTGTGCAACTCAACGCCCCGCAACGCGAGGCCATCCGCTATCTCGACGGACCATTGCTGGTGCTGGCCGGTGCCGGCTCGGGCAAGACACGCGTGATCACCCAGAAAATTGCCTACCTGATCCAGGAATGCGGCTTCAAACCTTCGAACATCGGCGCCATCACCTTCACCAACAAGGCGGCGAAGGAAATGCAGGAGCGGGTCGGCAAGCTGCTTGAGGGCACCTCGACCAGCGGCCTCACCATCAGCACCTTCCACGCCCTCGGCGTGCGCATCCTGCGCGAGGAAGCGACTGCGCTGGGCTACAAGCCCAAGTTCTCCATCTTCGATTCCACCGACTGCTACGGCATCGTCTCCGACCTCGCCGGCAGTGTGGACAAGGCCACCATCAGGAAACTGCAAACGGTCATCTCCAACTGGAAGAACGCGCTGGTTTCACCCGACATGGCTGCCAAGCTGGCACAGGACGATACCGAAGCCCTTGCCGCACGCGCCTACCGAGACTATGCCGCCACCCTGCGTGCCTATCAGGCCGTCGACTTCGACGACCTGATCATGCTGCCGGTGGAGCTCTTCGAGACGCACCCCGAAATCCGCGAGAAGTGGCAGAACCGTCTGCGCTATATCCTCGTGGACGAGTATCAGGACACCAATGCCTGCCAGTACAAGCTGCTCAAGCTGCTTACCGGGCCGCGCGCCATGTTCACGGCAGTGGGTGACGACGACCAGGCCATCTACGGCTGGCGCGGCGCGGATATCGAAAACCTGCGCGGCCTGCCGCGCGACTATCCGAACCTGAAGGTGGTCAAGCTCGAGCAGAACTACCGCTCGACGGTACGCATCCTGAAAGCTGCCAATGCACTGATCGCGAACAACGAAAAACTGTTCGAAAAGCGCCTGTGGTCTGACCTGGGCATGGGCGACACGATCAGCGTCACCGCCTGCAAGGAGCCCGAGAACGAGGCGGAGTCCGTGGTCATGAAGCTGCTCTCGCACAAATTCGAGCACCGCACCGGCTTTCGCGACTACGCCATTCTTTACCGCAGCAACCATCAGGCACGGATCTTCGAGCAGCAGTTGCGCAACCAGAAAGTGCCCTATCTGCTTTCCGGTGGCCAGTCCTTCTTCGACAAATCAGAAATCAAGGACATCACCGCCTACCTGCGCCTGCTCGCCAATTCCGATGATGACCCTGCCTTCATCCGCGCCGTCACGACCCCCAAGCGCGGCGTCGGCGGCAGCACGCTGGAGGCACTGGGCACCTATGCTGGTGAACGGCACATTTCCCTCTTTGCAGCGGCTTTCGAGGAGGGCTTTGCGCACCGTGTTGCCGCACGCCAGCTCGAACCCCTGCTTGAATTCTGCGAGTTCATCAACCGCTTTGAATGGCGCGCCGAGAAAGAACCGCCGGGGCAGGTACTGCCCGACCTGCTCGCCGCCATCGGTTATGAAGCATGGCTTTACGACCACGAAGACCCGCGCCCGGCAGAAACCAAGTGGAGCAATGTACTGGAACTGAGCAAGTGGCTAACCAAAAAGGGCGAGGAGGAAGAGAAGTCACTGATTGATCTGGCGCAGACCATCGCCCTGATCAACCTGCTCGACAAGGGCGAGTCCGACTACGACGGCGTCCAGCTCTCCACCCTGCATGCTGCCAAGGGGCTGGAGTACAAGCATGTCTTTCTCGTCGGCATTGAGGAAGGCTTGCTGCCGCACCGCGAATCGCAAGACCCGGTCAAGCTCGAGGAAGAACGCCGCCTGATGTACGTGGGCATCACCCGCGCCCAGCGCAGCCTGCATGTCAGCCACTGCGAAAAACGGCCGCAGGGCAAGGAATGGAATGCCTGTGAACCCTCCCGCTTCATTGACGAAATGGGCAAGGAAGACTTGCGTTTTTCCGGCGGCAAGGCAGCAACGGCAGAACCGGACAAGGCAACTTCCAGCGCCAAGCTGGCGGCCATGAAAGCACTGCTCGCCAGCAACAAATCCTGACACGCCGGTCACCCGACGTTACAACGCGTTACTCATCTCCTGACTACCGGCATCACCATTGCCGCGTTGATTGCAGCAAGGTACGGGAAAAACCCGGCCGGGAAGCACAATCAACCAACGTTCAGGAGATACAAAATGCTGAAAAAAATCATCGCCATCACCATTGCCACTGCTTTTGGTTCTGTTGCCTTTGCCCAGGCCCCCGCCACCGCAGGCGCAGCCGTGGCCAAGCCGCCTGTTGAAGCAGCCAAGGCAGCAACACCCGCTGCCGCACCGGCGGCGGAAATGAAGGCCGACGTTGCTGCAACTCCAGCGAAACCTGCCGCCGCAAAGGAAACAAAGAAAGCGGTCAAGAAAACAGCACCGGCCCAGGGCAAAAAGCATGGCGCAGAAAAGAAAGCTGAAATGGCCGCGCCGGCAACCCCAGCAGCACCAGCAGCGAAGTAAACCTGCCCCACAAAACAAAGGGGGTGCCCCGAAAGGCACCCCCTTTTATTGTTGCAGCAGCGACTTACTTGGCCTTGCCGACCAGATAGTCGACTGCACCCTTGGCTTCTTCCTCGGTCAGATTGGCACTGCCACCTTTCGGCGGCATCGCTCCTTTTCCACCAATCACGCTCTTGACCAGCGCCGGTACACCGGTTGCGATACGCGGCGCCCATGCAGCCTTGTCACCTGTCTTCGGCGCACCGGCCGCACCAGTGCTGTGGCAGGCAGCACAAACGGTCTTGTACACCGTTTCACCATCGCGTGGCTTGCCATCCCCGGCTGGAGCAGCCTCCCGCTGCAAGTCGAAGCGGGCAACCGGCTGAATCCGGCTTTCCGCGGCTTCCGAATCATTAACCGAAACCGAACCCTTGCCCAGTTTCGACAGCGGCAGCGCCACCACCAGCAACAGTACGGTTATCGCAATCACCACGTACATGATGGATTTTGAAGAATGGGGCTTCTCTGCCATGGAAAATCCTTTTAATTGGTTTGATATAAGGTACTGATTATATCGCCCTTTCCCTTACAGCCAGAAGGGGCAAGATGGACGCCGCGGACGAAACCCGATATCCTTGCGGCCTTCCGCGCGCCCGTAGCTCAGCTGGATAGAGTACTGCCCTCCGAAGGCAGGGGTCGGACGTTCGAATCGTCTCGGGCGCGCCAGACATTTCAACGGTTCGGGTTTCAACCCCGAACCGTTTTCAATTCCTCCGTACGAAACCCGCCCCTGGCGCTCAAACTTAATCCGCCGGCAAGCCCGCTCTGACGCGTGCCCGCTGCTTGGCTGCGATGTAATTGGCGTGGCCGACGTGCAGGAGGTCACCGATCTTGCGCATCAGGTGCGATTCGTGGGCGTCGATGTGGCCGTCGGCCATGGCCACGTGCCACAGGTTTTCAACGATCTGCACCTTCTGCTCCAGGTCGCAGTGTTGATTGATCAGCGAGGTAAACTGGTGATAGCCAGTGGCCTGGCTGGCCTCTTCCTTCGCGAGTTCGATCAGTTCGGCAAGTTGCCCGGCATCAAGCGCAAACTGCTTCTGCAGCGTTTGCTCGACGGAATGCCGTTCTTCTTCGGCAAAGCGGTTATCCATGCGCATCATCTCCAGCAGCAGCGCGGCAGTGGCAACTTGCAGCGCCTTTTCGCCGGCAGGAGTGTGCTGCCCGGCTTCCGGAGCGATGAACTGGTTGAAGAATTTCTGGATGCTGGCAATCATCGGCGGCCTAGCTGAGGTGATCTACGGTTACCGGCCATTTTATCCCTTCGCTTGCACCCTGGCGGCTGCGCGGCAAATGGCGTCGGCAAAGGTTTCGTCCAGCACCTCCGGAAAATCGTGCCCCATGCCGGGCACGGTGATCATTTCGGCGCCGGTAATGTTGGCGCAGACATCCACGCCGCAGGCCAGCGGGATCAGCGGGTCGGCGGCGCCGTGCAGCACGACGGTCGGGCACTTGATCGTTTTGAGCAAGGGCCGGCGGTCGCCGCTGGCGAAGATGGCACCGAGTTGCCGGGCGACCCCCTGCGGGTAGAAGGCGCGATCGTATTCGTTGCCAAACATGGCTTCCAGATCCGCCTGCGGCGTCGGGTAATCAGGGCTGGAAACCGGCAGAAACCGGGCGATGCCATCGGCGACCATGCTGGCACGGTCGCGCTGCAGGGGCAGCGGCGCGAACAGCGCGGCGGCTGCCGCCGGTGTCGGCGGCGGCAGCATCGGGTTGCCGGACGACGACATGATGCTGGTCAGCGACAAGGCACGTGCCGGGTGACGGGCGGCGATGATCTGCGCAATGGCGCCGCCCATCGAGGCACCGGCAAAATGAGCTTGCCGAATACCAAGACTGTCGAGCAGGTCGAGTGCATCCTGCGCCATGTCCTCCAGCGTATAGGCGAGGTTAAGTGGCTGGCCGCGCTTGATTGCACCGGCGATATCGGGCAGCGGCGCCGTGTCGAAATGGGTGGACAGCCCGCAATCCCGGTTATCAAAGCGGATGACGCGGAAACCGCGTTGTGCCAGCAGTTCGCAAAAGCGGGTATTCCAGCGCGAATACTGTGCCCCGAGCCCCATGATCAGCAGGATAGCGGGGTCGGTATCCTTGCCGAAGCTTTCGAAGTAAAGCGTAATCCGTGGACTATTGAAGAAAGGCATGTCGGTTTCTCAGGCTGCGGCAACAAGGGGCGTGTAGTTTAGCTGGCGGTGCCGGCGCAGGCCAGGCATCGGCGTACAATCCTTTTCCCAACCCTGATTTTCTTGCCGGCCAACCGCCGGCAGGCACCATCAAAATGACCACAGACGTGCTTTCCGAAGCCGCCAATACAGGTGCCCCTGCCCCCGTGGCTGACGATGCCCGCATCATCGCCATCATCGGCTTTGCCCATGGCGTGTCGCACTTCTTCCACCTGTTGTTGCCGCCCCTGTTTCCCTGGTTGATGCCGGAATTCGGGCTCTCGTTCATCGAGATCGGCGCCACGATGACGGTATTTTTTGTCGTCTCCGGCATCGGGCAGGCCATGGCCGGGTTTGCCGTCGATCGCTTGGGCGCGCTCAAGGTGTTGCTGGCCGGCATCAGTTGTTTCCTGATCGCCGGGCTGGGGCTGGCCTTTGCCACCAGCGCCAATGCGCTGTTTGTGGTGGCAGCCATTGCCGGCCTGGGCAATGCGGTATTCCACCCCGCCGATTTCACCGTGCTCAACCGCAAGGTATCGCCGGCGCGCCTTGGCCATGCCTTTTCGATGCACGGCCTGTCCGGCAACCTCGGCTGGGCAGCAGCACCGGTTTTTCTCACCGGGCTGGCCTCCCTGTTCGACTGGCGCATGGCCGCGGCCGGCGCCGGGCTGCTGACATTGCCGGCGATGCTGCTCTTGTGGAAATACCGGGCACTGCTCGACACCGACCACCGCAACCCGCCCGAGATCCCCTCCGGCACACCCGGCACCTTTGCCTTTCTCGGCGACCGCGCGGTGTGGCTGTGCTTTGCCTTCTTCTGCCTGATCACTGCCGCCTTCGGTGCCTTCCAGAACTACGCCACGCCGGTGCTGCAGAACCTCTACGGCCTGCCGCTGGGCATGGCTGCCGGCGCCCTCTCCACTTATCTGCTGGCCGCTGGCGGCGGCATCATTGTGGGTGGCTTTGTCGCCCAGAAGCAGGCGCATGAACAGATCATCGCCGTCATGCTCGGCATTGCCGCATTGCTCGCCGTGGTGCTGGCGCTGAACGTGGTGCCGGGCTGGGGCGCCCTGCTGCTGATGGCTGGCATCGGTTTTTTCAGCGGCATCGCCGGCCCCTCGCGCGACCTGCTGGTGCGCCGCGCCGCCACCGCCCGCTTCGGGCAGGCGGCTTATGGGCGCATCTACGGGTTCGTCTATGCCGGGCTGGACACCGGGCTGGCCGCGGCACCGCTGATTTTCGGCGGCGCCATGGACAGCGGCCAATTTGCCACCGTGCTAGTCGGCGTTGCCCTGCTGCAGGGGGCGGCGATCCTGACAGCGCTCAAGGTCGGCCGCGGTGCTTGAGGGCTTAAAGGCTGACCAACCCACCGCAGAGGCGCTGAGGCGCAGAGGTTTCGCAGAGATAGTGTTCGGAGGGGCCGCTGGCGAACCAACGTGTGCTTCGTCTTCTCTGCGCCTCAGCGCCTCTGCGGTGGATTTTGAACTTTACCCACGCCCCTTTGCCGTGCCGGCAGCAAGGTCGTGGCCAGTGCGGCGATGATCAGCGCCACGGCCACGTAGTCAGCGCCATAGGGCATCTCGCCGGCCAGCTGCATGGCCGAACCGAGCCCGATCACCGGAATGAACATGATCGACAGGGCACTGGCCGTCGGTGGCAGGCTGCGGGCAATGGAGAACCAGATGATCTGTGCCACGCCATAGTTGATCGCCGCACTGTAGGCGAGCACGCCCCACATCGATGGCGAGAATTGCCAGGTCGGCAACGGCTCCAGCGAGAAGGCCAGCAGCCAGAACATCGGCACCGACAGGCCGATCATCCAGACCGTGAGTGCTTCCGTCGGCACCGGCGCGCCCAGTCGTTTCAGCAGCAGGGTGCCCAATGCCCAGCTGATGGCCGCACCCAGCATCCAGGCCATGCCGGCCGGGCGCCCGCTCATTGTGGCCAGTTCATGCCAGAGCAGCAGCAAGACGGCGGCTGCCGCACAGGCAGTGGCCAGCCACAGTCGCGGTGTCATCTTTTCACGGAAGAAGAACACACCGATCAGTACCGTCCAGATCGGCATCGTGAACCCGATAATCGCTGCCCGCCCCGAGGCCAGCGCCTGCACGCCGAAGATCGACATCGCATGCCAGCCAAGGATGTTCGGCGCTGCCAGCAAGGCCACTCGGCCCAACATGCCGGCCGGCAGGCGAAGCGTGTGGCCGCGCAGCCGATACCAGAGCAGCAGCAACAGGAAACCGCCGGTCATTGTCAGCGCACGGAAATAAAGCGGGCTCAACTCACGCAACCCAAGTTTCATGACCGGCCAGTTCACACCCCACATCAGCGTCAGCAGGGCAAGGGCGATCAGGTTGCGGGCAGGCATCATGGAGGGAGTTATGCGAAGCAATGACGAAGCAGCGCATTTTGCCCTACGATGGCGCCACCATTGATGAAAGATTGACTGGAGTTGAGCCGCCATGGCCCACATCATCCCCGACGGCTGGCGCGAACTGGCAACCACCGGTGCCGCACAGCGCGAAACCGAAACGCTGACCCTGCTCGCCGCCGCCCTGCCGGACGACTACACCGTCTATCACGCGGTGCACTGGACCAATCTGGAACGTGGCTACTCGGTATTCGGCGAGATCGATTTCATCGTCATGAACCGGGCCGGCAACCTGCTGGTGATCGAGCAGAAATCCGGCTTTCTCGACGAGACCCCGGAAGGGCTGGTGAAGCGTTATCCGGGTCGCAGCAAGAGCGTGGTGGCACAACTGGCGCGCAATGTCGATGCCCTGCACAGCAAGCTAAACGCCCGCACCAACGCACCGCTGGTACGTCTCGATTATCTGTTCTACTGCCCCGACTATCAGGTGAAACAGCCGCATACCGCCGGGCTGGTGGCCGAGCGCATTGTCGATAGCACCCGCCGTGACAAGTTGCCGGCCATCATCCAGCGCATTCTGCCGCCCGGTGAAGACAGCCCGGAGGCGACCAAGGCGCACCGTTTCCTGTGCGACATCATCCAGCTCGAAACCGATGTCGGCGCCCTGATCGGCCGAGCCCGCGCCATGGTCAGCCGCATTTCCGGCGGACTGGCGCACTGGGCACGGCAACTGGAGTTTTCCCCCTTCCGTCTGCGCGTCACTGGTACCGCGGGCTCCGGCAAAAGCCAGCTGGCGCTGGCCGAGTTCCGCGCGGCACTGGAAGCCGGCGGCCGCCCGCTCTACCTCTGCTACAACCGGCCACTCGCTGACCATTTCCGCGCCATCGTTCCCGACGGCGGGCTGGTATGCACCTTTCATGCCTTCTGCCAGCAACGTCTGCGCGCCGCCGGTGAGGCACCTGATTTCAGCCAGCCCGATGCCTTCGACCGGCTGGTGGATAACGCCCAGAAACTGCCGGTGGATCCCGAATACACCTTCGACACGCTGATCGTCGACGAAGGGCAGGATTTCCTTGAAGACTGGCGCGATTTCATCTTCCGCCATGCCGCACCGGATGCCCGCCTGCTCTGGCTGGAAGACCCGCTGCAGAACCTCTATGACCGGCAACCGGTTCCCCTCCCCGGCTGGGTCGGCATGCACTCGTTTGCCAACTACCGCAGCCCGCGCTCGGTGGTGCGCATGCTGCAGAAAATCCTGCCGCAGGAGATGCCGATCGAGGCTGCCTCGCCGCTCGATGCCAGCGAAGTCGAGATCCTCACCTACAGCGACGACGCCTCGCTGCTGCAGGCGCTCAAGGAGGGTATCCGCCTCAGTTATTCGGCCGGTTTCCGCAAGGAGGATGTGGCGGTGGTCACCTACAGCGGACGCAACAACTCGCGCCTGCTCACCCACGACCGCATCGGCCCGCACACCATGCGCCGCTTCACCGGCCGCTACGACCTGCTCGGCAGCCCGGTGTTTTCGGAAGGCGACGTGCTGATCGAATCGGTGTATCGCTTCAAGGGGCAATCCGCCCCGGCCGTGATCTTTGCCGAAGTCGACTTTGAGACCATGGACGACCAGGCCATACGCAAATTCTTTGTCGGCGCCACGCGGGCGATGATGAAGCTGACGCTGGTGATTTCGGAACGTGCCGCGGAAGCCTTGCTGGAAAGGGAGAGCGCATAACCCGTGTGGTGGAACCCTCCGCGGCATTGTTTGTCCCAGCTACGGGCACGGGCAACGGAATCCCTGTAAACTTGAAGCCTGCTCACGAACTCAACAACACGCCGCAGTGATTGCCCGCAGCTTCTTTTTCGCTTTATTCCTTGCCAGCCTTTTTCTCGGGATGCCGCCAGCACAGGCGGCGGAGAAGAGCCAGCGCTACCCGCAATCCGATCCCTGGCTGTCCACCATCCTGGGCACACCACTGGATGAGCGTGCACCGTACCTGCAAGACATCCCGACCCGCCTGATCGACCTTGAAGTCTTCCCCGACCGGCAGGTTCCCGATGCGTTCTGGTACAACGACCGGCTGCGCAGTTCGCTGGCCTATCAGGAGGGCAAGGCGCCGCTCATCTTCATCATTGCCGGCACCGGCGCCGGTTTCAATTCAGACAAGATGCTGTCCTTGCGGAGCATCTTCTATCAGGCCGGTTTCCATGTCGTCAGCATTTCATCGCCGACCCACGCCAACTTTGTCACCGCCGCATCCGAGTCGCGGGCGCCGGGCATCCTCAGGGACGACGCGAACGATCTCTACCGCGTCATGCAAACGCTCTGGGCCGAACTGAAAGACGAGATTGAAGTAAGCGATTTCTATCTGACGGGTTATAGCCTGGGCGGCACCCAGGCCGCTTTTGTCAGCAAGCTCGATGACGAACAGAAAACGTTCAACTTCAGCAAGGTGCTGATGATCAACCCGGCAGTGAACCTGTTCACCTCGGTTTCACTGCTGGACAGCATGCTGGAAGACAACATTCCTGGCGGTGCCGCCGGCGTCCGGCGCTTCCTTTCGCGCGCGCTGGACAAATTTGCGACCGTGTACAGCAAGGGCGATTTCGTGAAGTTCGACCACGAGTTTCTTTTCAACATCTACCGCGGGCTTCCCGAAGCGCCAACCGATGCCAACCTGAAGAGCCTGATCGGCATTTCCTTCCGCATCTCATCGAGCAACATGATCTTTGCCGCCGATGTCATGCGCGACGCCGGTTTTGTCGTTCCCAAGGGGTACGTCCTCGGCCGCAACGACCCGCTCGACGCTTACCTGAAAACCCTGGCCTACATCTCGTTTGCCACCTACCTGGATGACTTCCTTCTGCCCGCCGCACAAGAGCGCGATCCGGCATTGACACGCCAGGCGCTGATCAACGGCAGCAGTCTGCGAGCAATCTCCGGCTATCTGGATCAGTCGCAGAAGATCGGCGTCATGACCAACGCCGACGACATCATTCTGGGCACCGGCGACCTCGACTACCTGCGCCAGACATTCGGCAACCGGGCCACGATTTTTCCGCACGGTGGCCATTGCGGCAACATTGACCAGCGTGACTTTGCGGCCGCGATGACGCGTTATTTCAGCCAGCCATGAAGCCCATCATGAACCGTGCCCTGCTCTCCAGCATCCTGATCGCACTGGCGATGCTCACCGGCTGTGCGACGACCGCCCCGGTCGGCGAAGCGAAGTATCGGCTGAGCGATTTCGAAAAGCCGGGCACCGATGCCGAACTGGACATCTCTGACCCGCTGGAGCCGCTCAACAAGTCGCTCTATCGCTTCAACTACTACTTCGACAGCTACTTCTTCATTCCGCTGGTAGACGCCTATCAATTCGTGATACCCGACTATGCCGAACAGCGGATCGCCAGTTTCTTCGACAACATTGCCGATATTCGCAACACCTTCAACGGCGCGCTCCAGCTCAAGCCGGCATCGACGGGCACCAGCCTGAGCCGCTTTGCCATCAACAGCACGGTGGGAGTTTTCGGCCTGTGGGATCCGGCCAGCACATGGGGGCTGCAACGCCAGGATGAAGACTTCGGACAGACCCTCGGCCACTATGGCGTCGACAACGGCCCCTACCTTGTGCTGCCGGTCTTCGGCCCCTCCAACCTGCGCGACACGAGCGGTCTGCTGGTCGATGGCTGGGTTTTCTCCCGCATTGATCCACTCAATTTCGAAAAGAATGACCTGGATACGTCGTACTACGCGCTATACGCCATCACGACCAGAAAACGCGAACCGTTCCGCTATTACAAAAGCGGCTCACCCTTCGAATACGAGTTCATCCGCCTGCTCTACGCCGCAAAACGGCAACTGCAGGTTGCGAAATAGCGTTTTAACACCCGTTGCCTGAGCACCAGGCTCATCTGGCGAGCCTCGCCGCCTTCATGATGACCCAACGAAGGAGCCTTTGATGACTGCCCACCTGCCACTACACACCCTCTACGTTTCGACGCATCTCGGCCACCGTTTCCAGCCATTGGCACCGCGCAGCGAAGATGTAGTGATCGAGGACATCGCCCACGGGCTGGCTTTTCAATGCCGCTTCAACGGGCAGACCCAGCATTTCTATTCGGTGGCGCAGCACAGCCTGATTGTTGCCAGCCTGGTGCCGAAACGGCTGGCACTGGCGGCGCTGCTGCACGATGCGGCGGAGGCCTATCTGGGCGACATGGTCAAGCCGCTGAAAATCCTGTTTCCCGAGTTTTCCCGGATTGAAGCCAGCGTGATGGCAGTGATTGGCGAGCGCTTTGGCGTCGATGGCTTCACCGACCCGCTGATCAAACGCGCCGACCTGATCGCGCTGGCTACTGAAAAACGTGACCTGATGCCGCACTCCTGCGAGGCATGGGAATCCCTCAATGGCATTGCGCCCTTGCCCTCACGCATCGCTGCGCTGCCACCGCAGGCCGCCAAGCAGGAGTTTCTGGAAGCTTGCCGAAAGCTGGGCCTGGACGGAGTCAGGCTCACGCCTTGAGCCTGTGCACCCGGATACTGGCACCGTTGATCAGAGCAAGGGAGCCAGAACCATGTTGAACCAGATCGAGTATCGCATTCAGTCCCTGTTTGAACGTCTTGTCGGCATGCCTAGCGCCAGCCTGAACCGGCCAGCCATGACGCACATCGCACCCCGCCACCTGCCGGACAACCTGCACCGTCCGGCCTGCTGGCGGCGCAGCAAACGGGTAAACGCTGTGCTTCAGGAACTGCAGGAAAGTGCCGAACAGCCCGGTGCATTGCGTGCCCAATCGGGGCGCTTGGTCATCAATGACTGATAGGCAGGATGTGCGGTATAGGGGTCGCGGATGGCAGCAAGCAGGTGCTGAAGCCGGCCGAGGTCGCCGGTGCTTGCATCGTTGATGGCCTCCTGCAGCAGGTAGTTGCGCGGGATGATGCAGGGGTTGGCAGCCGCCATGCGGCGACGCCGGTCTTCATCGCTGACCCCTTCGGATTTGAGGCGCAGCGCGTAGGTGAGCAACCACTCGCGTAGCTGGCTGACAAAGACCGGTGGCAGATCGCCCGGAGTGTAAAAAGCCGCATTGAGCGTGTCAGGCAGAGCATTCGCCGGCAATTTCCCGGGCACACATTCCATCAACTGGCGGAAGAACAGGGTGGTATCGACTTCGGTCAGGGTCAGGATGCCGAGCAGCTTCGCCACCAGCAGATCTTCACCGGCATCGGCCTGCGCTTCCAGCCCGATTTTGGCCAAAGCCTGGCGTCGCCATTCAGCAGAAAAAGTCTCAGCAAACGTATCCAGCCCGGCTTCCAGCAGCTCCTGCCGGCCCACCAGCGGCAGCAGCGCTTCCGCCAGCCGCTGCAGGTTCCACTGTGCCACCCCCGGTTGCTGGGCGTAAGCGTAACGGCCACTGCGGTCGGTGGTGTTGGGAGTGAATTCGGGATCAAAGACATCGACCCAGCCGAAGGGGCCGTAGTCGATGGTCAGACCAAGAATCGACAGGTTGTCGGTATTCATCACCCCATGCACGAAGCCGACGCGCAGCCAATGCGCCATCAGCACGGCGGTGCGTCGGGCGATTTCGTGAAACCATGTGGCGTAACGTTCCGGGCCAGTCGCACTGATTTCGGGAAAGTGATGCTCGATCACATAATCCGCCAACAGCCGCAGGCGTTCATGATCGCCCCGTGCGGCAAAGATTTCGAAATTGCCAAAGCGCACAAAACTTGGCGCCACGCGGGTGACGATGGCGCCGGGTTCCTTGCCCGGGTGTCCGTCGTAGAACATGTCACGAATCACCGGTTCGCCGGTACCGACCAGCGCCAGTGCGCGGGTTGTCGGCACGCCGAGGTGGAACATCGCTTCGCTGCAGACATACTCACGCAATGAGGAACGCAATACGGCACGGCCATCGGCACGGCGCGAATAGGGCGTCAGGCCGGCGCCCTTCAACTGCAGTTCCCAGCGCTGGCCGCCCGGGGCCATCAGGTCGCCGAGCAGGATCGCCCGGCCATCCCCCAGTTGCCCCGCCCACTGCCCGAACTGGTGCCCGCCGTAACAGGCCGCTACCGGCTTCATGCCGGGCAGCAGGCGATTGCCGGCCAGCACCTCGGCCACGTGCTGTGGCTGATCCGCAACTGTCAGCCCAAGCGTGCCCGCCAGATCCTCCGACCAGGCCAGCAAGCTTGGCGCCGTCACCGGTGTCGGCGGCGCTACCGACCAGCAGGCCGCCTGAACCTGACGCGGCATGGTAGACGGCCCCGCCTCGCCCGGCAGATGGCGGGCAAAGTGATGATCAAATGTGGCGGCGGAGAATGGTGTGCTGGAGTGATTTTGCATGTGCAGTAATGGAGTGGGATTCCGGCAAATAGTTTCACCCCGAGGGCAGATGCAACTTGCGATGCGCAGCCAACCCGGCGCTGAGAATCTCCATCAAGCGTTCACGCAATCCATCCGGCGCCAGCACCTGCACCTCGGGGATATGGCGCAGGATATCCATCAACAGCTCCGGTTCGGCGCTGTAGGGAATTTCCATCAGGTAGCTGCCATCGGCATCGAAGCGGGTTTTCTGCGCCGGATGCCAGGACTCGCTGCTCACCCAACGGGCACGCGCCGGGGTAAACCGCAGGCAGGCCCATTGCACCTCGCTGCCACCAAAGATGCCGTAACCTGCCGCCAGCACGGCATTGAGGTCGTCATCACTGACTGACCGGGCCGGCGTTTCGCTGATACTGGCATGACGAATGGCGTCTACGGCAAAGCTGCGGATCCCCTGGCGCAAATGGCACCAGGCATCGAGATACCAGTTGTCGCGGTAGTAGACGAGGCGTTGCGGTGACACTTCGCGTTCGCTCTCCTCACCGCTGCCGCGGTTGTAATGACGTAGCAGCAAGCGCTGCCGGTTGAGCAGCGCGCTGGCCAGTACTTCGAAATATTTCAGGTCCATCCTGCGCTTGGCCGCATGCAGGATGCGGATGCGTTTTGCCACTTCCTCCGGGGCGTCATCTCGACTGCCAAGCAGGGTTTTCAGGCGCGCCAGCAAGGGGGCGATATGCGGCCCGAGCAGGCCCGGCTGCACTTCCTCCAGCAGATGCTGCATGGTCAGCAGGGCATGGATTTCTGAGGCGTTGAACCACAAGCCGGGGAGTTCGTAGCGCGGGGCAAAACGATCCGGTGTCGCGAAACGATAGCCGCCGGCTTCACGGTCAAAGAGGATCGGCGCGTTCATCCGGTCGCGCAGATACTGCAGGTCGCGCTTCAAGGTGGCCCGTGACACACCGAGCGCTTCCTGCAACTGTGCGAACGTGGCGAAACGCTGTTCGTTGAGCAGTTGGTCGATGCGATAGAAGCGTTCGGTGCGATCCATGATCAGCCTGCCGACGCCGGCACGGCAGGCTCCCGCGGCGCCGAGAAAAAGCTGCCCGGTGCCGTCTTTAAACGGTTCCAGAAAGCCCGTAGCAATGCCTTCTTCTGGGTAAAGGCCACGTCACGTGCGCGCAGCGCCATCCACAGTGCCAGAACAAAACTGACCAGGAGATTGACGGCGCCAATCAGGATCACCCCACATCCCGCCCAGGCGATGGTAACCAGGGGCAGGTCGAAACTGAAGGTCGCCAGCGCATAGCCCAGATTCGCCGACGAAAAGGCGATGTGGCGGATATCGATGGGCAAGCCGAAAATGATACCGATCGTGCCGGCGGTGCCGAGCATGCAGCCGAACAGGAAATTTCCGGCAATGCCACCCAGATGCTCGTCAAGATAATCCCCGATTCGTGCCGTCCGCGCCTTGCCTGCAATACGCCCAAGCCAGTGCAGTCGGGCGACACGCTCACCGATCCGGTTATAGCTGGCGAGGTTGTCGAAATAACCGGAAATGATGCCGGAGAAGAACAGGAACACGCCGGCCAGTGCCGCATGCGGCAACGCCCAACCCAAGGGGTTGAGGTCGTCGAGCAAGTGCGCACCTTTACCCAGATCGAGCATGGGGGCACCACTCAACCATTGCCAGGCCATCGCCAGCAGCATGGCCACGGGCAGGGCAATGGCGACATTGCCGACAATGGCAGCAAACTGGCTGCGGCTGACCGCTGCTGCCAGGTCGACCACCCGCTCCAGATCCTTGAGTCGGCCCTGTTCGGCCTTGCCCAGATACCCGGCAATGGTCTGCGCCGTCATCGCCGGCTGCTTGGTGGCAATGGTCAGGTGCAGCATGTAGATCAACACAAAGCCGAAGCCATAGATCAGGCTGTAGAGGAAGGCATAGCCGAACAGTGCAAGGTCCAGCTTGCCGGCAAAAATCTTGAGCAGGGCCAGCAGGGCGATGACCACGCCGGCACCCATGGCCGAGCGCCACATGGCGAAATAGGCACTGCGCGTTTCGGTAATGTAGTGCTCGCCGGACTTGGCCGCATTGTCGGTCACCCTCAGCGCGAGCAGGCTCATGCCACGGGAAATATGCTGCGACATGCTGTTGCGCTGATTCTCGGCGCGCACTGCCTGCCCGGCCAGCTCTGCCCACCCATGCACCGCGGCATGACGGATATCAGCCTCGCTGTGGGTGCCGAGCAAGTCGAGCAATGCTTCCAGGCGCGTCAGACATTGTTCGGTTCGGCGCAGGGAAAACGTCAGCGACAGACTGGTGCCGACACGTTTGGCAGCGCGGCGGGCGCGGTCGATCACATCGCGGCACTGGTCGATCAGCACCAGCAACTGGCTGCTGTCTTCCTTGGGCTCCTCACCATGCTCCAGCGCCACGCGCCAGGCATTGGCATACGACTGGGCTTCACCGGCGACGGCACGGAAGGCAGCGGAACTGCCGCTCATCTTGTCGCTGAGGCGGCTGAAATCGCGCTCCAGATCAAGGCTGCTGACACGATAGGCCAGCACCAGCACAGCCTCCAGCACCTGATCGATGGCCCGGTAGGTGATACCGCCGCGCACCACGTCATCCGGCGTCAGCAGATGCCAGAATCGGGTCGAATTCTCGAAGGGCAAGGCCGTCAGCCAGACCCAGTCATCACGCCGGTAAAAGATATTGTTCAGGCAATCGCGGAATTCCCGTTCATCGAGCAATTCCGGTAACAGGCGATGCGAGGCAATACGCAGCAACTCGGAGAAGAAACCGGTTGCCGGCAGGATGCCGCTATCGGCCAGGAAACCGACCAGGCGCCGCGAAGTCAGGAAGCGGGCAAAGGCATCGCGTACCGCGACACGTCGGGCTTCATCATTTTCCAGCAGAACGATCAGTGCCAGATGGTTGGCTACGGCCGCATCCGTATCTTCTGCCTTCTTCGGCCGGATCAGGTTGTAGAGGTGACGGAAAAAAGGCAGCAGATCCGCATCGCCGGCCTCACGGTCAATCAGCGCCTCGAATTGCGCCGTCAGTGATTCACTCATGGAATAACTCAGTCGAAATAGCTGCGTGCGGACTCGAAGCGGGGGCTGAAGTAAGAATTGCTCAACTTGTCGATGCGTACGCGTCCGCTGGACGATGAAGGCGCGTGCACGAAACGCCCGTCACCGATATAGATACCAACATGCGAGAAAGGTCGGTTCTGCGTGTTGAAAAAGACCAGATCGCCCGGCGTCAGTGTCGCGGCATCCACCGGCCGGCCATGCTGGGCAATATCGGCGGCGCTGCCAGAGACATTCAGGTTGGCTGCCTGCCGGAAAATATAGGACACCATGCCGCTGCAATCGAGGCCGGCCTCCGGATTCTTGCCGCCAAAGCGGTAACCGGTATCGAGCAGCGAGAGGGCATAAAAGACAACCTCGCGGCCGCGTTCGGTGCTGGCGCGCTCGGCCTGTGGCACGGGTGTCGGTGCGCGCGGCACGCTGGTGCAGGCCGCCAGGGCCAATGCCAGCAATAATGCGAGAAAACTTCGTTTGTCCATGGCATGGAGTATAAACTGCCGTTTTTGTCCTGCCGACCGTCTTTGGGCCAAACATCATGCAACTTGCCGATCCTCTCCTCCTGCGTTCCAACTGCTATATCGATGGCCGCTGGGAAGCCTCCGAAAGCGGCGCCTTCCTGACCGTCATCGACCCGGCGACCGGCGAGCGCCTCGCCGAAGTCCCGGCCATGGGCGCTTCCGAGACAAATGACGCGATTGCTGCTGCCGAAAGGGCGCTGCCCGCCTGGCGCACAAAAACGGCCAAGGAACGCGCCCTGATCCTGCAACGCTGGTACGACCTGATCAATGCCCACGCCAACGATCTGGCACAGATGATTACCGCCGAGTGCGGCAAGCCGCTGGCCGAGGCCAAAGGCGAGGTCGGCTACGGTGCCTCCTTCATTGAGTGGTTCGCCGAAGAAGCCAAGCGCGCCTACGGCGAGACCATTCCACCGGTGGTCGCCGACAAGCGCCTGATCACGATCAAGCAGCCGATCGGCGTCTGCGCCGCGATCACGCCGTGGAATTTCCCGCTGGCGATGATCACGCGCAAGGTGGCACCGGCCATCGCCGCCGGCTGCACGGTGATCGTCAAGCCCGCCGAACAGACGCCGCTGACGGCGCTGGCGCTGGCCCGGCTGGCACACGAAGCCGGCGTGCCGCCCGGTGTCTTCAACGTCATCACCGGCGACCCGGTGGCCATCGGCGGCGTCCTCACCGCCAGCCCGGTGGTGCGTCACCTCTCCTTCACCGGCTCGACCGAAGTCGGCCGCCTGTTGATGGCGCAGTGTGCGCCGACGATCAAGAAGCTGTCGCTGGAACTCGGCGGCAATGCGCCCTTCATCGTCTTCGACGATGCCGATCTGGATGCCGCCGTCGACGGCCTGATCATCGCCAAGTACCGCAACACCGGCCAGACCTGTGTCTGCGCCAACCGCATCCTGGTCCAGGGCGGGGTCTATCAGGCCTTTGCCGAAAAGCTGGCGCTGAAGGTCGCCGCGCTGCAAGTGGGTGCCGGAGACGAGCCCGGCGTCGTGCAGGGCCCGCTGATCGATGCCGCCGGGCTGGAAAAGGTCGAGGCGCACATTGTCGACGCCATCGCCAAGGGCGCGCGGGTGCTCACCGGCGGCAAACGCCATGCCCGTGGCGGCAATTTCTTCGAGCCGACGGTGCTGTCCGGCGTCACCCGGGACATGAAGGTGGCGCGCGAGGAAACCTTCGGCCCGGTCGCCCCGCTCTTCCACTTCCAGACCGAAGAGGAGGCCGTGGCCATGGCCAACGCCACCGAATTCGGGCTGGCCGCCTATTTCTATTCGCGCGACATCGGCCGCTGCTTCCGCGTCGGCGAAGCACTGGAATATGGCATGGTCGGCATCAACACCGGCCTCATCTCCAACGAAGTCGCCCCCTTCGGCGGCGTCAAGCAATCCGGCATCGGCCGCGAAGGTTCGAAATACGGGCTGGAGGAATACCTGGAGATCAAATATCTGTGCATCGCCGTGTAGCACCCGGCGGCTGAGCTGCAGCGACAATGGCCGTTTGCTTCGCAGCAAACGGCCATTCTTCTTCGTACAGTAGCGCAGCCGGAATCTACCCGGCCGTACCCGGCATCAGCGCTGCGCGCCCTGCGTGGAGAGTTCCCGCAGCAGCGCATCGCCCTGCTTGTCGGCAGGTGATGCGCCCTGCGGCTCGTCATCATAGCCGCGCGGCGCTATCTCGATCTGTACCGAATCGACGTCAATGACTGCCTTCGTCGCCCCTCCGGTGACGAGGTTCGGGAAGGCGATGACGATGCCGACCATGATCACCTGGATGACGACAAACGGCACGGCACCCCAGTAGATCTGGCCGGTGGTCACCGGCGCGATGTCCTTCTTCGTCACGTGATCCCTGTAGCGATTCAGGGGCGCGACGCTGCGCAGGTAGAACAGCGCGAAGCCGAAGGGCGGATGCATGAACGAGGTCTGCATGTTCACCGCCAGCACCACGCCGAACCAGACGAGGTCGATGCCCAGCTTGTCGGCCACCGGTGCCAGCAACGGGACGACGATGAAGGCCAGCTCGAAGAAGTCGAGGAAGAAGGCGAGCAGGAAGACCATGATGTTTACTACGATCAGGAAGCCCATCTGGCCACCGGGCAGACCGCTCAGCAGATGCTCGACCCAGATCGGGCCGTCGACCGCCGAGAAGGTCAGGCTGAACACCGTCGCTCCGAGCAGGATGAAGAGGACGAAGGAGGAGAGTTTCATCGTCGCTTCCATGGCCTGCTTCATCAGCACCACCGACAGGCGACGGCGCATGACAGCAATGATCAGTGCGCCGACCGCGCCCATGGCGCCGCCTTCGGTCGGCGTCGCGATGCCGAGGAAGATGGTGCCGAGCACGAGGAAGATCAGTGCCAGTGGGGGAATCAGCACGAATGTCACCCGCTCGGCCATGCGCGACAGCAGCTTCAGGCCGAGCAGCTTGTTTACAACCGAGAGCAGGAAGGCGACGCCGACACCGACGCACATCGAAACGACGATCAGCTCGTCGGTCGGCGTCGTTTCCGGGCGTGTCTGCGCGAAGAACAGCGCCGCGCCGACCGACAGCGCGACGAGGATGCCCAGCGAGCGCAGGCCGGCACTGCCGTCATCCTCGCGAATCGTGCGCGCCTCGGGTGGCAGGGCCGGCACGTGGTCGGGGCGGAAGATGGCGAGCACGACGACCCAGCTGGCGTACAGCGCGGTGAGCACGAAGCCGGGCAGGAAGGCGCCGGCGTAGAGATCGCCGACGCTGCGGCCGAGCTGGTCGGCAATGACGATCAGCACCAGCGACGGCGGGATGATCTGCGCCAGCGTCCCCGAGGCGGCGATGACGCCACTGGCAATGCGGCGGTCATAGCCGTAGCGCAGCATGATCGGCAGCGAGATGAGCCCCATCGAAATGACCGACGCGGCCACCACACCCGTTGTCGCAGCGAGCATGGCACCGACGAAGATCACCGCAAAGGCGAGCCCGCCGCGCACCGGCCCGAAGAGCTGGCCGATGGTATCGAGCAGGTCTTCCGCCATGCCGGATCGTTCAAGAATCAGGCCCATGAAGGTGAAGAATGGGATGGCGAGCAGCGTGTCGTTCTTCAGGATGCCGAAGATACGGAGCGGCAGTGCGTGGAGCAGCGACTCGGGCAGGAGGCCGAGGCTGACGCCGACCCAGCCGAAGAAGAGGCCGCAGGCGGCAAGCGAGAAGGCAACGGAGTAACCGAGCAGGAGGAAGATCACCAGCCCGAAAAACATCACCGGCGCGAGGTTGTGTTGGAGGAATTCGATCATTTCTTGTCAACCTCGTTCTTGAGATCGGCCACCATGTCGTCCGACTGCTGGACGGCTGTGACCACTTCCGGTGCAACCTGATGCTTGCGGATTTCCTCGGCCAGCTCTTCCTCGGCCGATTTGTCCTGCGTGACGTGGCTTGGGTCAGCGCACAGTCCGTTCAGGAAGCCGATGCGCTTGATGAGCTCGGAGAGCCCCTGCAGCCAGAGCAGCGAAAAACCGAGCGGCACCAGTGCGTAGACGGGCCAGCGCATGAGACCACCGGCGTTTTCCGACATCTCGCCGGTGGTAAAAGCCTGCACGACCAGCGGCCAGGTCAGCGTGATGACCTTGAAGCAGAACGGAAAGAGGAAGGCAACGATGCCGAAACACTCGACCATCGTCTGCGTGCGCTTCGAGAACCGGCTGACGACAACGTCGATCTTGACGTGGCCCTGGCGCAGCATCGTGTAGCTCGAACCGATCAGGAAGACGGCCGAGAACAGATACCACTGGATTTCCAGAAAGGCGTTCGAGCCGATATTCAGCGTCTTGCGGACGATCGCGTTGATGGCGCTGATGACGACGGCGGCGAGCACCAGCCAGAGCACGGTTTTGCCAACCCGCTCGGTGAACCCGTCAATGAAACGGGATAATGAAATCAAGCCTTGCATCGCTTCGGCCTCCTTTTATCGAAAAATGGGTACAACATTGCCTTGCTCCTGTGGCCACATCCGTCGGGCTCGGGCGAGCCGCTTCGGGATCGGCGGTTTATCAACGAATGAATGAGCTTCCTAAGGCTCGAAGCGATAACCAATCCCGATCTCGGTCAGGATGTGCTTCGGCTGTGCCGGCGATGCTTCGATCTTCTGGCGCAGATGCCCGACATAAACCCGCAGATACTGGTGGCTTTCGAGGGCGCGGCTACCCCACACCTGCGTCAGCAACTGGCGGTGAGTCAGCACCCGCCCCGGGTTGGCAGCGAGGAAGGCGAGCAGCCGGTACTCGATCTGCGAAAGATGGATGGGCAAGCCGTTGCGGCGAACGATGCGATTGACGCAATCGATGACATGGTCGCCAAAGCGCAGCGTGGCCGAGGCCGTGGCCTGCGTCAGCGGATGCCGGCGCAACAGGGCACGGATACGCGCCCGCAGTTCGGCAATGCCGAAGGGTTTGGTCAGGTAATCGTCGGCACCGGCATCGAGGGCATCAACCTTGTCCCGTTCCTCCGCTCGCGCAGACAGCACCAGGATCGGCGTTGCCGACCAGGCACGATAGTCGCGGATGAAGTCGATTCCGGAACGATCCGGCAGGCCCAGATCGAGCAGGATCAAGGACGGTGGATGGGTCGCTGACAGGCTGGCGGCATGGGCCACCGTGGACGCTTCAGACACGCTGAAACCAACGCCGGTCAGCGCCGAAACGATGAATTCCCGGATTTGCCGTTCATCTTCGACAACGAGGATGCTTTCACGCGCAGTCACGATGTCGCCTCCATGGCGTCAAAGTCGGGCAGGTCGCCCAGGGGCAGACAAATGCGGAAACAGCATCCTCCTTCGGGACGGTTCTCCGCCGTGATCTTCCCGCCATGGGCTTCGACGATGGTTCGGGCAATCGCCAGACCGAGGCCACAGCCGGGAATGTCACTTTCCGTCTGGCCACGGGCAAACCGCTCGAACAAGTGCTCAAGCTGCCGCGGCGGAATGCCCGGGCCGCTGTCGGCTATTGTGATTTCGGTTGCTGTCTCGGTGCGCACGGCAGCCACCTCGATCGGCGTGCCGGCGGGAGAATACTTGGCTGCGTTTTCGAGCACATTCCAGAACACCCGCTCCATGAGCACCGCATCAATGTTGACCGGCACCAGATCGGCAGCAATCTGCACGGTGATCGGCCGCTCCGGCCAGTGCGCTCCAGCCTCACGGATAGTAACGCCGAGCACTTCCTCGATCGCCTGCCAGGCCTTGGCGAGATGCTGCGGGCCGGTAGTCAGCTTGGCCATGTCGAGCAGGTTGGTCATCTGCTCGCTGATCGACAGGGCCTGCTTGCGAATGGATTCGAGCAGGTATTGCTGTCGATCTGCCGACACTCTCGCGTCGAGCAGCGTATCGGCCATGCCAATCAGGGCGGTCAGCGGAGTTCTGAAGTCGTGTGACAGGGCCGACAGGATGGAGTTGCGCAAGGTCTCGGCCGTATGCTCGATCTCGGTTTTCCGTGCCCGGTCAACAAAGTAAGAACGCTCAAGTGCCACCGCCAGCACCGAAGCCGCCGTTTCCACATGCTTTACGGTATGGCTGTTTTCGAGCGCCGATGATTCGGCCTCGAAAACCAGGGCCCCCGGCGATCCGCCGGCAGAACTCAGCGGCAGATAGAACAACTTGCGCCCATCGGCAGCAGGTGCGGTCAGAAACCGATGGCGCTTGATGCACTGCTCAACCAGTGCGTGAGATACGCTGGCATCGTCGGCCTTGCCCGAATCGGCATAAACGATGCGGGTTTTCTGCGCCCCCAGCGACCGACTGAGGAACATGGCAGCGTAGTCGACCACTTCCTCACGCGACAAGGCGCCGGCCAGTTGCTGGGCCAGTTCATAGAGCTTGGTGCTTTCCACCGACTTCCGTTCCGCAGACTCGGCGTGCTGTTTCAACCGCGAGGTCAGGTGACTGACCAACAACGCCACGGCCAGCATGATCACCGCATTCAACAAGTGCTGGGCTTCTGTGATTTCCAGCGAAAAATACGGCGGAACAAAGACATAGGCAAAACTCAGCGCACTGAGCATGGCTGCCAGAATGGCGGCGAACCGGCCGAAGTAAACGGCCATGACAACGACGATCAGCACATACATCAGCGCCATGTTCGACAGGTCGACAGCGGCACTGTGCGGGCTGATGGCCAGCGTTCCCAGCAAGGGGGCCGTCGCCGCCAGAACAAGGCCGGCGAGCGTACGTGGCGATGGATGATATCGGCAGGCGCTATGCATATCTGGTTATCCTACAAATTTCGGTATAAAAAAGTCATCAAAAAGCACGCCGTCAATGCTGGCGAATCTGAGGAGGACGTTTTCGGTTATAGACTGTGGAATGTGACCATTCTCACGATCAGCGCATGAAAATTCTGGGCATTGCCATTCTGCTTGTTTTCATCTTTGCCGCCAGCCGGTGGTGGCGACAGCGACAGCGTCGCTATCGGGAACAGTTGATAGAACGCTATGGTTATCGCAGCTTGCTTGATCAGCGACTGGCACAGCACAGGCCGACATTGACAGTCGCCCAGCGGGAGATGGTGTTTGAGGGGTTGAAGCAGTATTTCCACCTGTGCAATGCGGCCGGCCAGCAGATGGTGGCCATGCCGTCACAAGTCGTTGATGACGCCTGGCACGAATTCATCCTGTTCACTCGCGCCTATCAACGTTACTGCGAGCAGGCTTTAGGGCGCTTCCTGCACCATACGCCGGCTGAAGCCATGTCATCACCCACCGTGGCGCAGGACGGTATCAAGCGTGCATGGCGACTGGCCTGCCAGCGTGAAGGCATTAACCCGAAACAACCAGCCAAGCTGCCACTGCTCTTTGCCATCGACGGGCTACTCGGCATCAGCAACGGCTTTCGTTACCAACTGGATTGCATGGCTGCCGGGCAAGCCGGCAGCGGCTACTGCGCCAGCCACATTGGTTGTGGCGGCGGTTGCAGTGGAGACTCGGGAGATGCCTCGGATTCCGGCGGCTCGGGCTGTGGCGGAGGTTGCGGTGGCGACTGAGCGCCGCCACCGAGCAGGCATTAAATACCGCGGCGCTTGAACCAGGCAAGCATGCGCTCCCAGCCATCCTCGGCTTCCGGCTTGCGGTAACTGGGCCGGTAGTCGGCATGGAAAGCGTGCGGAGCGCCATCGTAGACATGGATCTTTGAGCACTGCGCCGGCTTGCTGCCAGTTTTCAGTGCTGTTCGCATCTTCTCGACGGTATCCGGCGGAATACCCTGATCAGCACCGCCATACAGGCCAAGCACTTCGGCTTTCAATGCACCGGTGATATCCGCCGGGTGGGTCGGGTTGTTCGGCGTCACCGGCGAAACCAGCCGGCCATACCAGGCCACCCCCGCCTTCACATGTGGGCTATGGGCGCTGTAAAGCCAGGTGATGCGACCACCCCAGCAAAAACCGGTGATACCCAGCCGGGAAATATCGCCACCATGCCCCTTGGCCCAGTCGACGCAGGCATCGAGATCGGCCATCACCTGGGCATCCGGCACCTTCGCAACAATATTGCTCACCAGATCGGGGATGGCCGTGTATTGGCGCGGATCACCCTGACGGGCGAACAACTCGGGCGCAATCGCCAGATAGCCAAGGCGGGCCAGGCGACGACAGACATCCTTGATGTATTCATGCACACCAAAAATTTCCTGGATGACCAGTATGGTCGGCATATTGAATGCGCCCGCTGGCTGGGCACGGTAGGCAACCATGCTGCCCCCCGGCGCCGGAATCATGACTTCGCCTGCCGTCAGGCCATCGATCGGGGTGCTGATCGCGGTCTGCGCCATCACCGGTTGCACGGCGAGGGCAAAGCCGGCACCCACGCTGGTGACGAGAAAGCCTCGACGGCTGTAGCTGTTGGCGGGAGCAAGGCTATCGACTTCAAGTTCGGTGGCGGTAGGGGCAGGCATGAATTGTCTCCTCAAGGACAGTGTTCGAAACCGGGCGGCATGTATGCTACCGTGCTCAGACTCATCAAATGGAGAACAGTTTCATGAACACTGTGGGCGGTTACAACATTGAGGATATTCAACCCGGCATGTCGGCCAGTGTGGCCAAGACAGTGACCGAAGCCGACATCATCCTGTTCGCGGGCGTCTCGACCGACATCAACCCGGCGCACCTGAACGAGGAATACGCCAAGGACACGCAATTCGGTGGCCGTATCGCCCACGGCATGCTTTCGGCCAGCTTCATTTCTGCCGTGCTGGCCAACAAGCTGCCGGGGCCGGGCACCATCTACATGGGGCAGACGCTGAAGTTCAAGGCACCGGTACGCATTGGCGACACGGTGACGGCAACGGTAACCGTCAAGGAAGTCGTTGTCGAGAAGCGGCGCTGTGTGCTGGAGGCGGTGTGCACCGTCAATGGCAAGACGGTGATCGAAGGCGAGTCAACGATGTACTGCACCACCGAAAAGGCCTGACCATGAGGCGCCGCGTCGCACTGCTGCTGACATCGCTCGTGCTTGCCGGATGCGCTTCAGTGGAGACGCGGCCTCTGCAGGAAAACCTGCTGCAAATGCTGCCGGCGGGTTTCAAGATTGCCACCCAGAACCGGCAGGGGCTGATCCTGACGACCGAGATGCTTCCGGAAACGGAAAACATCGAGGCATGGACAGAACTGGTCACGACGCAGATCTATGTCGGGCTGCAATCGGTCAGCCCGGCCGAGTTCCGGACGGAATCACGCAAAAAATGGCTTGCGGCCTGCCCGGAGGGTGAATTTGCCGAGATTTTCAGCGGCGAGGAAGACGGTTATCCGCTGGCGGTCTGGATGCTCTCCTGCCCATATTCGAAGCTACCGGGGCGCCCGGAATACACCTGGTTCAAGGCCATGCGCGGCCAGCATAACTTTTATGTCGTACAAAAATCCTCGCGCTTCCGGCCATCCAGGGAGCAGCTGGCTGCATCGATGCAATACCTCAAGGAAGCGGATATCTGCGGCAGCCGTCACCCGGAACGTCCGTGCCCACCAGCCAACTGAACCCCTGAATTACATCAGCACAATGTCGTACTGCTCCTGCGAATAGCTGGGCTCGGCTTGCAGTGACACCGGCTTTTCGATGAAATCGGACAGCATGGCCAAGCCCTGCGACTCTTCATCGAGGAACAGATCGATCACATTTGGGGCGCCGATCACGCGATACTCGCGGGCATTGAACTGCCGGGCCTCGCGCAAGAGCTCGCGCAGGATTTCGTAGCAGACGGTACGCGCCGTTTTCACCTCGCCCCGCGCTGCACAGGTCGGACACGGTTCGCACAGCACGTGCGCCAGCGACTCGCGGGTGCGCTTGCGGGTCATTTCGACCAGACCCAATGCCGTAAAGCCATTTACCGTCAGCCGCGTGTGATCGCGTGCCAGTGCCTTGTTGAACTCGGCGAGGACGGCTTCGCGATGCTCGCTGCTGTCCATATCGATGAAGTCGATGATGATGATGCCGCCGAGGTTGCGCAAGCGCAGCTGGCGGGCAATGGTCTGGGTCGCTTCGAGGTTGGTCTTGAAAATGGTGTCGTCGAAATTGCGCACACCGACGAAACCGCCCGTATTGACGTCGATGGTGGTCATCGCCTCGGTCTGGTCGATGATCAGGTAGCCGCCCGACTTGAGGTCGACGCGACGCGCCAGCGCCTTCTCGATTTCGTCCTCGACGCCAAAGAGGTCGAACAAGGGGCGCTCGCCGGTGTAATGCTCGAGCAGGCTACAGACAGCCGGCGTGAATACTTCGGCAAAGGCCTGCAGCTTCTGGAAATTTTCGCGCGAATCGATGGCAATGCGCACCGTTTCCGAATTGACGAAGTCACGTAATACACGCTGCCCCAGATTCAGCTCCTGATAGATCAGCGATGGCGCACTCGCCGTCTTCGCCTTGGCCCGCAGTTCCGTCCAGCTCTTGCGCAGATAGGCAACATCGTTGGCCAGATCTTCTTCCGACGCCCCTTCAGCCATGGTGCGCACGATGAAGCCACCGGTTTCATCTTCCGGCACCAGACGGTTCAGCTTCTCACGCAGGGACTCCCGCTCCGCCTCGGCTTCAATGCGCTGGGAAACGCCAATATGCTTTTCCTGCGGCAGATAGACCAGCATGCGGCCGGCAATCGAAATCTGTGTGGACAGGCGGGCGCCCTTGGTGCCGATCGGGTCCTTGATCACCTGCACGAGCACGCTCTGCCCTTCCGAGAGCATGCGCTCGATCGGTCGCGGCGGCTCGCCGTTATGCCCCCCCGGCCGCGCTTCGAGAATGTCGGCCACATGCAGGAAGGCCGTGCGCTCCAGCCCGACCTCGATGAAGGCGGATTGCATGCCGGGCAGGATGCGCACCACCTTGCCCATATAGACATTGCCGACCAGCCCGCGGGAACTGGTGCGCTCGATATGCAGCTCCTGCGTGACCCCCTGATACATGATGGCAACGCGGGTTTCCTGCGGCGTGAAATTGATCAGGATCTGTTCTGGCATGAGGCTCAAAGTGGCAAGGGTGCCAGCCCGGAAACTCCGGCACCGTATAATGGTCGAATTCCTCCGATTGTACCGTTTCTACCCCATGAAAACCCCTGAGCTTCTTGCCCCTGCCGGTTCGCTGGCGATGATGCGTTCCGCCTTCGCTTTCGGTGCCGATGCCGTCTATGCCGGCCAGCCGCGCTACAGCCTGCGCGCGCGCAACAATGAATTCGGCGACATGGAGACCTTTGCCGGCGCAGTGAAGGAAGCACATGCCGGCGGCAAGCAGTTCTTTGTCGTCAGCAATATCTTCCCGCACAACGCCAAGATAAAGACCTACCTCGACGACATGGCACCGGTGGTCGACATGCAGCCAGACGCGCTGATCATGGCCGACCCCGGCCTGATCATGATGGTGCGCGAACGCTGGCCCGACATGCCGGTGCACCTCTCGGTGCAATCGAACACGGTAAACTGGGCGGCGGTGAAGTTCTGGCAGACGATGGGGTTGTCGCGCGTCATCCTCTCGCGCGAACTGTCGCTGGAAGAGGTCGAGGAAATCCGCCAGCAGTGCCCGGACATGGAGCTGGAAGTCTTCATCCACGGCGCGCTGTGCATCGCCTACTCCGGCCGCTGCCTGCTCTCCGGCTACTTCAACCACCGCGACCCGAACCAGGGCACCTGCACCAACAGCTGTCGCTGGGACTACAAGGTGCAGCCGGCAAAGGAGGATGCCGGCGGCGACGTCTGGCTGATCGAGGAGAAAGAGCGGCCGGGCGAAATGATGCCGATCGAGGAAGACGAGCACGGCACCTACATCATGAACTCCAAGGACCTGCGCGCCATCGAGCACGTGCATAAGCTGGTGGCGATGGGCATCGACTCCCTGAAGATCGAAGGCCGCACCAAGTCGCCCTACTATGCGGCGCGCACCTGCCAGGCCTACCGGCAGGCAATCGACGATGCCGTCGCCGGCCGCGAACTCGACCCTGCCCTGCTGGCGCAACTCGACGGGCTGGCCAACCGCGGCTACACCGACGGTTTCTACCAGCGCCACCACGACGCCGACTACCAGAACTACCTGCGCGGCCATTCCGAATCCGGGCGCAGCCTCTACGTCGGCAACGTTGTCTCCTATGATGCTGCCCGCGGCCTGGCCGAGATCGAAGTCATGAACCGTTTCTCGGTTGGCGACCGGCTGGAGATCATCCACCCCGCCGGCAACAGCGAACTGGCGCTGGCGAACATGGAAAACAGCGAAGGTGCCACGATCAGCGTGGCGCCAGGCAACGGCCATCGTGTCTGGGTACCATTGCCTGCAACCAGTGTGGGAGCCTACGTCGCCCGTTTCGTCTGATGCCGCACCTCTTCGTCGACATTTCTTCACATGGGTTCGGCCATCTGGCACAGACCGGGCCGGTGCTGAATGCGTTGGCAGCAATTGTTCCCGACCTGCGACTGACGATACGCAGCGGCCTCGCCACGAAACAGCTCCAATTGCGCATTGAGCCTGCGTTTGCGCACCTGCCCGGCGCCAGCGATGTGGCCTTTCTGATGCACGACGCCGTACGCCTTGACCGCGAAGCCACGGCTGCCGCCTACCGTTCCGTACACGCCGACTGGGCCGCAAGGGTGGCAGATGAAGCCGGCTTTCTCTCCGCACTGGCGCCGGATCTGGTGCTGTCCAACATCTCCGCCTTGCCGCTCGCCGGTGCAAGACAGGCGGGAATTCCGGCACTTGCCCTGTGTTCTCTCAATTGGGCCGACCAGTTCCGCTACCTTTACACGGGTGAGGCATGGGCAGAGGACATCGCTGAGCAACTGATGGCCGCTTATGCCGGCGCCGATGCCTTTCTGCGTTGCCTGCCGGCCTTGCCGATGCCCGGTTTGAAAAACACGGTCGATATTCCGCCGCTGGCATGCATCGGAGAAGACCGCCGCGCACAGCTTGAGCATTTGCTTGGCCGACAGGGAGAACGACTGGTGCTGGTCGCCATGGGCGGGATCGGTTTCCAGCTTCCGCTGGCGCAGTGGCCGCAGGTGCCGGGAATACGCTGGCTGATCGCCGAGCCGCTACCCGTCGCGCGGCCAGATGTCAGCGCTTATGCGCCCTTGGGTGAACAGGGCATGCCCTTCACAGATCTGCTTGCCAGCGTCGATGCCATTGTCACCAAACCGGGCTACGGTACGTTCGTCGAGGCGGCTACCGCCGGCACCCCGGTACTCTATCTGCAGCGTGATCTGTGGCCGGAGCAGGACGTACTGATCGAATGGCTGCAGCAGGAAGTTCGATGCGAGGAAATCTCCGCAGAAGAATTTTCGTCAGGACAGCTGGCGGGGAAACTGGACAGGCTTTGGTCACTCCCGGGCAAACAGGTGAGCGCAAACGGCGCCGGCATTGCTGCCGAAGCCATCGCGGCTCAACTCAAACGGAATAGCCGAAACGCCTGAGCAACAGGGCGGTTTCGTGCAGCGGCAAGCCCATGATGCCAGTGTAGCTGCCGACGATATGCTCGACGAACACGCCGGCCTTGCCCTGAATGCCATAAGCCCCGGCCTTGTCCATCGGCTCGCCGCTCGCAACATAGCGGCGGATGCTGGCCGCATCCAGGGTACTGAAGCGGACCTCGCTGACCGAAAGTGCAGTTTCGATGCGCTGATCCTGATACACGGCCACCGCCGTCAGCACGCGGTGGGTTTTCCCGGAAAGTGCACCGAGGATATTGGCGGCATCCTGTGCATCGACCGGCTTGCCGATGATGCGCCCTTCGAATTCGAGCGTGGTATCGGCCGACAGCACCGGCTGTGGCAACAACTTGCGCCAGCCAACGCAACGCCAGCCATGCTCGGCCTTGGCACGGGCCACCCGTTGCACATAATCCAGCGGATCTTCTCCCGCCAGTGGCGTTTCGTCGGTTTCCCGGTCGGCGCGCGTGCCGTCACGGAAAATCAGCGTATCGAATGCCACCCCGATCTGCGTCAGCAATTCACGCCGGCGCGGGCTACGAGAGGCCAGGTGGATACGCTGGTGCTGTGGATGACTTGGATTATGCAGATTCACAGACTTCATCCTTCCCGGTGATAGGGATGGTTCCTGATGACACTGATCGCCCGGTAGAGTTGCTCGCACAACACCAGCCGCGCCATCGCATGGGGCAGGGTCAGGCTGGAAAGGCGGATCATTTCGTGGGCCGCATCCTTCAGCTCCGGATCGAGGCCGTCCGCCCCGCCGATGAGGAAAGCGGTATCGCCACCCTCCTGCATCCAGTGTTCAAGACGTTGCGCCAATTGCTGCGTACTCAGGTCCTTGCCGCGCTCGTCTAGCGCCACGATCCGGCTGCAGCCGGCAATCACCGGCTGGATGCGACTTTTCTCGGCACCGGTCAGCTGCTCGCGGGTCTTGCTGCCACGCGGCTCCGGCTTGATCTCCTGCACCGACAGGGGCAGTTCGCGCGGCATGCGCTTGATGTATTCGGCACATCCTTTCGCCACCCAGTCCGGCATCTTGTGGCCGACGGCAGCGATCAGCAGCCTCATGCAGCGGCGCCGCTATCCTCGTCGGCGGCCTTGCGCGCGCGTGCCGTCGGGCGTGCCGACCACAGCTCTTCAAGGTTGTAGTGCGCACGTACGGCGGGTTGCATGACATGGACAACGATATCGCCCAGATCGACCAGCACCCATTCGCCATTGTCTTCACCTTCGGAAGACAAGACCTCGGCGCCGGCTTCCAGCACTTTTTCCTGCACATTGCGGGCAAGTGCCTTGACCTGGCGGTTGGAGTCGCCACTGGCAATGATCACACGGTCGAACAGGGAGGTGAGCTTGGTGGTGTTGAGCACTTCGATATCGCGCCCCTTGATGTCTTCAAGGGCAGCAACGACAAGTTTTTCCAGCTTTTTAAGATCCATTGGGATTTCTGTAGAGGTTGTGAAGTTCAATATAGTCGATAACCGGCTGGGGCAGCAAATAACGGGGGCTGCGGCCAGCGGCGAGCAGTTGCCGAAGCTGGGTTGCCGAAATGGCCAGCGGCGTCATGGCAAATGTAAAAATCTTGCCGGCCGGCAATCCTTTCAGGGACTCCTCAGCTTCCCCTGCCCGTTGCCGGTGTTCAGCAACCAGCGCTGGCGGCAACGCATCCGGCTCGACCGGGTAGCCCGGTCGGTGTGCAATCGCCACATGCGCCAGGGAAAAGATCTCCTGCCAGCGATGCCAGGTCGGCAAACCGGCATACGCATCGGCGCCGAGCAACAACACCAATGGCGCACGCAGCCCGCGCTCGCTGCGCACACGCTCCAGTGTCGGCACGGTATAGCTGGCTTCACCACTGTCCACTTCGCTCGCATCCACGCTGAAACGTGGGTTGCCAACCAGCGCCAGTTGCACCATGCGCAGGCGGTGAATGGCCGCTTCCTGCGGTGCCTTCCGGTGCCTTGGCTGGCCAGCCGGAATCCAGCGCACATTCGGCAAGCCCAGCAACTCCGCTGCTTCCTCAGCCAGACGCAAGTGGCCGAGGTGCACCGGATCGAAGGTACCGCCAAAAATGCCCAGGGGCTTGGTATCAGGCATCGAGCGGCCGGGTTTCTTCATCATCGGCGAGGGAAAATACCTCGCGATAACTGACATAGAAACTGGCGATCAGCGTCGGGGCCAGCACGAAGACCAGCGGCAAGGTGAACAGGGTCGTCGCCACGCTGGCGGCTTCCGGAATGGCCGATACCAGCAGGCCGAGCACCAGCCCCGGCAGCAGGCCGCCAAAGGTCATGATGCAGATGCCGTAGGCAAGGAACGGCTTCCAGTTGCGCAGGCAGGCCATCAGGCTGAAGAACAGCGCCTTGCCGGCACTGAATCCATGCCAGGCAACCAGTACCGGCGCATACCACCAGGCCATGATCACCGGCGCCATCAGGATCAGGGCGATCTGTGCTGCCAGCAGCATGCTGCCCTCGGCCAATTCCTCGGGCGACGGTCGATAGCCACCAATCATCATCTGCAGGAACATGCCGCCATCGGCAATGGCCGATGCACCAAGTGCCAGCAGTGAAGTCACCAAGTAGAGTCCACCGAGCATGATCAGCGTCTTCAACTGGCTGCGGAAGCCGGAAAACAGGATCTGGATATCCAGCGTACGGCCGCTATCGAGGTTGCGCGCTGCATTCATCAAGCTGACGGAAAAAGCCGGGATGCTCATGGTCACAATGACCGGGCCAAGCAACGGCACTGCATTGACGACAGCGATGATCAGCCAGTAGCCGAGGATCGTCAGCGTCAGCATCGGCGGATTCTTGAGGAAAATGGCAAGGCCGGCAGCCAGCCAGCCCCAGCCCTGTCTTGCGGTTAGTTTGCGAGCCTGCATTGCTTAAGCGAGAAAAATGTCCTTGTAGGAGGCGTACAACGCGCCGTAAAGCACCGGCAGCAACACCAGAAAGCCAAGCCCCATGGGCAGGGCCGCGAAGAAACACAACACGAGCAGGATCAGCCCGAAGATCAGCATTACCAGCCAGTTTTTCAGGCTGGCTGACATGCTCGCCTGCATCGCGGCAAGCGGCGCCATGCCATTGAAGAAGACCAGTGCCGGCGCGAACCAGATGGCCATCAGCAAGGGGGCACCAAGCAGCAAAGTCAGCAGGCTGGCGAGAAAGATACCACCCAGGCTCACACCAGCGCCCATGGCGGGCTGTCCGGACGCGCCGAACATCATGCCGCCGGCCATGCTGCCACCGACCAACACCATCACGATCAGGGCGATGATCAGCCAGCCCAGCATGTAGAAAACCCCGAGCATGATCAGCGGGGCGGTATTCTGCCTGAATCCGGCAAACAGGTCGCCGATTTCGAAAACACCCTCGTTGCCCAGGCGTTGCACGGCGAAAAGCATGCCGGCCGTCAGTACCGGCATCAGCAGATTGGCGGCGAGCGTGCCGATCATCGGAACGATCTGCAGACCAAAGAATATGACCAGCAATACCACCGCCATCGCCAGCCAGAGCCCGGGGTTGGCTGTAAACACCGCCCAGCCATGGCGCAGCCATTGGAAAGCTGCATCCGGCGGAGCCGTGCGTGGTTCACCGGAAAAGGCGGTCGGGGACAAAGGGAACGGTTCCATGGCAACTCCTTCAAGCGTGCGGGAATGCTAGCCCGGCTGGCTGGCTCAGGCAAGCCGCAGCAATGGCATGGCAGATTCAGCCAGTGCAATACGGTTACGCAGGATACGGCCAAAGGCCTGCGGGTTGCGCACGGTAACGTGCTCGCCCGGCAGCGGGCAGTGGAAATCCTCAAGCCGCGACAACCAGAAACGCAGCGCCGCAGCTCGCAGCTGCCGTGGCCAGGCGGCCTGTTCCACAGCAGTAATAGGGCGCTTCTCATGGTAGGCGGCGAGCAATGCCTGAAGCCGCGGCGCATCCAGCTCACCCGACGCTGCGGCACACCAATCATTGGCCACAATCGCCAGATCGAAGAGAAATTCACCACGACCGGCAAAATAGAAATCTAGCAGGCCACCGATCTTTTCATCGATGAAAAGCACGTTATCGCGGAAAAGATCGGCATGGATCACGCCCTCCGGCAGGGCTGCACAGGCTTGACGCTGATACGCCAATTCTTCGCTCAGCAAGCTGGCATCGTCAGATGGCAGCAAGGGCAGCAGGCGGGCGGCAGTGGCCTCGACCCACTCCCTTCCGCGCGGATGCGGCGGCGCCGGGAAATCGGCGGCAGCCAGGTGCAGTTCAGCCAGTGCCGCGCCAACCGCCGCGCAGTGCGCCAGTGCGGGATCGATGACCGATTTTCCATGCAGACGTGAAAACAGTGCGGCAGGGCGGCCGTTGAGGTGACCCAGCAGCTTGCCACCCACAGCAGGATACGGCGCCGGGCAAGGGATGCCATGCGTTGCCAGATGCGCCATCAGATCCAGGTAGAAAGGCAGCAGTTCAGGCTCCACCTGTTCAAACAGGGTGAGGACATAGCGGCCGCGCTCGGTATCGACAAAGAAATTCGAGTTCTGGACGCCTTCGGCAATGCCTTGCAGCGATTGCAGCGCACCCAGATCGAATGGCTTCAGCCAGAGAGTGAGTTGTTCGGCAGTAACCGGGGTAAAGACAGACACGTCAGGAGAGGAGGCTGGTCATGCCCGGGCTGACCAGCGCGAGGCTCAGAAAGTCTTGATGATCCACATCGGCACACGGAGACGGTTATCCAGCGATTCCATGCGGGCAAAATTACCATCGCCTTCCGTATCAACCAGGTAGTAAGGCACGCCATGCGACGGCGTCACCTTGAGCATGTACAAACGGCCATCCCGACGATATTCCTCGATGGTGTCGCCATCCCGTTTGCGAATGGTGACCTGAGGCTCGAGTGCGCTATCAAAGGGAACAATCTCCGGCGGCGGCGGCGGAACGGCCGGCAAGGGCTGCAACTCGGCAGGTTTGGATGTCTGCGCAAAGGCAGCATTGGCAAAAAATGCCAGCAAAATCAAAAGGCGGCGCATGGAGAGTTCCCCGAAGTGATAGCCGAGATTGTATTACAGGTTGAGCAGCATCTCGCGCTCATACGGCAGAGGATCAAAGCCGCGCGTCTCGTAGTGCTTGAAGATGGCCTCGACGATGTCTTCCGGCTGGTCGATCACCTGGATCAGGTCCAGATCATCCGGTGAGATCGTTCCCTCGCTGACCAGCGTCTCACGGAACCAGTCGACCAGCCCGCGCCAGAACGGCGCATGCACCAGAATGATCGGAATCGGCCGGCTCTTGCCGGTCTGGATCAGGGTCAGCGCCTCCATCAGTTCGTCCAGTGTGCCGAAACCGCCGGGCATCACCACGTAGGCACTGGCGAACTTGACGAACATGTACTTGCGCGCAAAGAAGTGGCGAAAGGTCTGCGAAATGTCCTGATACGGGTTGCCGGTCTGCTCGTGCGGCAACTGGATGTTAAGGCCGACCGACGGGCTCTTGCCGAAAAAGGCACCCTTGTTGGCCGCTTCCATGATGCCGGGGCCGCCGCCGGAGATGACCGAGAAGCCGGCATCCGAGAGCAGGCGGGCCGTTTGCTCGGTGAGCTGGTAATACGGAGAGTCCGGCTTGGTGCGTGCGCTGCCGAAGATCGACACCGCCGGGCGGATCGCGGCCAGCCTTTCGGTGGCCTCGACGAACTCTGCCATAATGCCGAAGATCCGCCAGGATTCGCGCGCCGAGATCGATTGTTTGAGGCTGTCCGGGTCCGCCAGCGGCGGTAGTTTTGTTTTTTCGCTCATTTTTCTTCTCTAGGTCCGTGTTGCCTATGCCCGTATTGCTGCTGGTGGACGGTTCGTCCTACCTCTATCGCGCCTTCCATGCGCTACCCGATCTGCGCAATCAGCAGAACGAGCCAACTGGCGCGGTAGTCGGCGTTCTGAACATGCTACGCCGCCTGGAAAGCGACTACAAGGCAAAGGACGTCGCCTACAAGGCTTGCGTCTTCGACGCCAAGGGCAAGACCTTCCGCGATGACTGGTATCCCGAATACAAGGCCAACCGACCACCGATGCCGGACGATCTGGTGCGCCAGATCGAACCGCTGCATGCCTGCATTGATGCGCTCGGCTGGCCGCTGGTGATGGAATCCGGCGTCGAGGCCGACGATGTCATCGGCACACTGGCCCGGCAGGCGGCGGCGCAGGGTATCGAAGTGGTGATCTCGACCGGCGACAAGGATCTGGCGCAGCTGGTCGGCCCGCACGTGACGCTGGTGAACACCATGAGCAGCGAGGTGCTCGACGAGGCCGGCGTGCTGGCCAAGTTCGGCGTGCCGCCGGAGCGCATCGTCGACTACCTGACGCTGGTCGGCGACACCGTGGACAACGTGCCCGGCGTCAGCAAGTGCGGCCCAAAAACCGCCGTGAAATGGCTGACCCAGTATGGCACGCTCGACAACCTGGTGGCACATGCTGACGAAGTGGGTGGCGTGGTTGGCGAGAACCTGCGCCAGGCACTCGATTTCCTGCCGCTGGGGCGCAAGCTGGTCACCGTGCGCTGTGACCTCGATCTGCCGGAAACGCCGCAATCGCTGACGCCAAGGCCGGCGCAGCGGGAACGGCTGATCGAGCTGTTCACCCGCATTGAATCGCGCAGCTGGCTGCGGGAGGCAACGCAGTTGCCGGAATCGCCGGCAGCGGGCAGCGAAGCGACGGTCTATGCTCCAGCGGAGGCCGTGCCGGCAACATCAACGGCCACCACCTTGCCCGCCCTCCCCGACTCGCTGTTCACCCCCGACCGTTCGGGCTACGAAACCGTGCTCGACTGGGCCAGCTTCGAGCGCTGGCTGGAAAAAATTAACGCCGCCGAACTGACCGCGCTCGACACCGAAACCACCAGCCTCGACCCTTTCGCCGCACGTATCGTGGGCATCTCGCTGGCCACCGCGCCGGGCGAGGCCTGCTACATCCCGGTGGCGCACCACTACGCCGGCGTTCCGGCGCAGCTGCCGCGCGACGACGTGCTGGCGAAGCTGAAGCCGTGGCTCGAATCAGCCAAACACGCCAAGCTCGGCCAGCACCTCAAGTACGACCAGCACGTGCTCGCCAACCACGGCATCGCGCTCGCCGGTGTCGTTCATGACACCCTGCTCGAATCCTACGTGCTCGAATCCGACAAGGGCCACGACCTCGGCCAGCTTGCCTCGCGCCACCTCGGCCTCGATACCATTTCCTACGAATCGCTATGCGGCAAGGGGGCGAAGCAGATCGGCTTCGAGCAGGTCGACATCGAACGCGCCGGCCAGTATTCGGCAGAGGATTCGGACATCACCCTGCGCGTGCATCAGGCACTGCTGCCACGCGTGCTGGCCGACGAAGGCCTGCAACGCATCTATGCCGAGATCGAAATGCCGGCACGCGAGGTGCTCTTCCGCATGGAGCGCAACGGCATCCTCGTTGATGCTGCACTGCTGGCGCAGCAGAGCCACGAACTCGGCACCGCACTGATGGCACTGGAAGCCAAGGCGCACGAGCTGGCCGGCCAGCCCTTCAACCTCAACTCGCCGAAGCAGCTCGCCGAAATCCTGTTCACCAAGCTCGGCCTGCCGGTGCAGAAAAAGACCCCTTCCGGCGGCCCGTCGACCGACGAGGAGGTACTGACCGAACTGGCGCTCGACTACCCGCTGCCCAAGGTACTGCTGGAAACACGCACGCTGTCGAAGCTGAAGAGCACCTACACCGACAAGCTGCCGCGCATGGTCAATACCGATACCGGCCGCGTGCACACCAGCTACTCGCAGGCCAGTGTCATCACCGGCCGGCTGGCCAGTTCCGAACCCAATCTGCAGAACATTCCGGTACGTACCGCCGAGGGCCGCCGCATCCGCGCCGCCTTCGTTGCGCCAGCGGGCTCAAGCATCGTTTCCGCCGACTACTCGCAGATCGAGCTGCGCATCATGGCGCACCTCTCCGAAGATGCGCGTCTGCTCGAAGCCTTCGCGCAGGGCGAGGATGTGCACCGGGCCACCGCCGCCGAGATCTTCGGCGTCACCCCGCTTGAGGTCGGCCCCGATCAGCGCCGCGTCGCCAAGGTGATCAACTTCGGCCTCATCTACGGCATGAGCGCCTTCGGCCTCGCCCGCCAGCTCGACCTCGAACGCAGCGCAGCGGCTGCCTACATCGAGCGTTACTTCACCCGCTACCCCGGCGTCGCCCGCTACATGGAAGAGACACGCAACGCCGCCAAACTCAATGGCTACGTCGAAACTGTTTTCGGCCGCCGCCTGTGGCTGCCCGACATCCGCGCCAGCCACGTCGGCCGCCGCCAGGGCGCCGAACGCGCGGCGATCAACGCGCCGATGCAGGGCACCGCCGCCGACCTGATCAAGCTGGCGATGATCGCCGTGCAGCGCTGGCTGGACGAAAAGCACATGGCCACCCGGCTGGTGCTACAGGTGCATGATGAACTGGTGCTTGAAGTGCCGGATGCCGAACTGGCAGCCATCCGCAGCGAACTGCCGCGGCTGATGACGCAGGTGGCGAAACTGAAGGTGCCGCTGGTGGTCGAGGTGGGCGTCGGGGCAAACTGGGATGAAGCGCACTAGCATCGTTTTGCGCCAGGAATAAGCAGCTAAACGGCTGGCCACGCCAGCATCACGCATTCCCCATAGCCAAACTTCAACTGCGTCCACTCGGTGGACGGCAGGCCGCGCGCATGTCCGACGGCAGACCGCATCACCCCGGCATGGGCAACGACGATGCAGGCCGGCAGGCCTTCGGCGGCCAGTGCATTGAGGCAGGCGACACTCCGTGCCTGCAGCATGGTTACTGACTCACCGCCCGGTGGCGCATGGTTGAGCAGATCGGCGGCCCAGTCGTTGAGCGCTTCCCTGCCGATGTCATCCCAGTGCCTGCCTTCCCACTCACCGAAATTCATTTCCATCAGGCGATCGTCGAAGCGGGGCGAGGGATGCAGCGCATCCGCCAGCATCCGGCAGCGCAGCAGGGGGCTGGAGATCAGCGGCAGGCCGGCAGGGAGCTGCTGGCGCAGCAGGTCGGCAGTCTCGTCCACATCCAGCGCCGGCAGATCGAGTTGCCCGTAGCAGATGCCGAGGGCCACCTGTGGCTCCGGGTGGCGGATCAGGTAAACCTGCATAGCAATCCCAGGTAGAAAGCAAACTCGGCCAGTTGCTGGGTGGCGCCAAGACAGTCGCCGGTATAGCCACCGAGCCGCCGGGAAAATTTGCGCGTCAGCAGGGCGGTAGCGGCAGCTGCGAAGAGCACGCCGAACGCAGCCGCCTGCGGTGGCAGCAGCAGGAGGCCGACCAGCCCGAAGGCGCTGGCCAGTGCGAGTTCGCCCGCCGAGATGTGCGTGGCCAGCGGCTTGGCCTTGCCTTCATCGCGGGCGTAGTCGAGGAAGTGCATCACCGAGGTGGCGCACAACCGCGACAGCGCATGCCCGGCGATCAGCGCGGGAGCAACCAGCAGCATGTCGAGTTCGACCAGCGCCATGAACTTGCCGAGCAGGAGCAGGACCAGCGCAATGGCGCCATAGCTACCGATGCGCGAATCCTTCATGATTTCCAGCGTACGTTCGCGCGTCCAGCCGCCACCGAAACCATCGACCATGTCAGCCCAGCCGTCTTCGTGGAAGGCGCCGGTGACGTAGATCGTCGCCGCCATGGCCAGCAGTACGGCCAACGTCTTCGGCCAGAAGAAGGAAGCCAGCGCAAAGACCAGCGCCCCGATCAGGCCAACGATCAGGCCGACCAGCGGGAAGTAGCGTGCCGAATGATTGAGCGCATCCGCCGAATGCCCGACCCAGCCCGGTACAGGCAGGCGCGTGAAGAAGCGCAGCGCACCGAAGAAGTATTCCAGTTCGCGTCGCAGCATGTCAGTTTCCGGGCGAGGAAGCAGACGTCCACCGCAGAGACGCGGAGGCGCGGAGATTCGCAGAGAAAATCGCGATTTTCTTGGCTTGTCTCAGTGCACCTCTGTACCTCTGCGCCTCTGCGGTGGACTTCGAATTCATCATCAACTCAGCTCTTTTCCGAAACACCAGCCGACTCGAAGCTGGCCATTTCGTTGAGGAAGGCGGCGGCCGCCTTGACCAGTGGCCAGGCCAGCGCGGCGCCGGTGCCTTCGCCGAGGCGCAGGCCGAGGTCAATCAGCGGCTCGGCAGCGAGTGCTTTCAGTTGCGCCTGATGTCCGGGTTCGGCCGAGCGGTGGCAGAACACCGCATAGGGCAGCACGTTCGGCTCGATGCGAGCGGCGACCAGCAGCGCCGAGCCGACGATGAAGCCGTCGATCAGCAGCACCATGCCGGCTTCGGCGGCACCCAGCATGGCGCCGGCCATCATGGCGATCTCGAAGCCGCCGAACTCGGCGAGCACCGCCTGTGCATGGTCGCTGCCGCCATTGTTCAGCGCCGGCAGGCCGGCACGCGCCGATGCCTGGGCCAGCAAGTCGCGCTTTCTGGCCAGGCCGGGATCATCCAGCCCGGTGCCGCGGCCGATGCAGTCATTCAAGGGGGTGCCGGTCAGGTGATGGGTGAGCAGCGAGGCGGCAGCCGTGTTGCCAATGCCCATCTCTCCGAAACCCAGCACCTTGCAGCCGGTGGCAGCCAGTTCGCGGGCCAGCGCCGCACCGCGGGCAATCGCCGTGTCGCGCTCGGCTTCGCTCATCGCCGCTTCTTCGATGTAGTTGCGCGTACCGGGTGCCACCTTGGCGTCGACCAGCCCGTCGCGGCTGCCGAAATTGTGGGCCACCCCGGCATCGACCACCTTCAGGCCAAGGCCGTTGGCGCGGGCGAAGACGTTGATGGCGGCACCGCCGGCAAGGAAGTTCTCCACCATCTGCCAGGTGACGTCCTGCGGGAAAGCCGAGACGCCGGCCTTCGCCGCACCATGGTCGCCGGCAAAGACAGCGATGGTCGGCAAATCGAGCGAGGGTGTCAGCGTTTGCTGGATCAGGCCGATCTGCAGGGCGAGGCGCTCCAGCCCGCCCAATGCACCCAGGGGCTTGGTCTTTTGATCGATCTTGTGCTGCAGGTCATTGCGCAGGGCAGGATCGGGGGCAGATATCCGGTAGTTCATGGCAGAATGTCAGAAAAAGGTTCGTGGCAGGGGCCGGAACAGCGTCTCCGGCGCTCATGATTGCGCGCAAGTATACCCACAGGAGCCAGCACCTTTGACTTTCAATTGCCGGATCATCGTCTGCCTGATCCTCATGCCGCTGCTGGCGGGCCTCGCGCTGCCCACTGCGGCTGCGACGCCGGTTCTGCGCGTGCTGGCCTGGCCCGGCTATGTCGAGCCCGAGGTCATTGAGGAATTCCAGAAACGGCACAAGGTCTCGGTGGAAGTTACCGTCGTGGACAACGACGATACCTTGCTGGAAAAAATGCGTATCGGTGCCGGCAGCGGCAGTGGCAATTTTGATCTGGTGGCCGCCAATACAGCTGAAATCTCTCGTTATGCAGGGGCCGGATGGCTGCAGCCCATTGCCCTGAACGACATCCCGGCACGCGCTGGGCAGGCACCACGATTTCTCGACTATGCTGGCCTGCCCGGGCTGATGCAAGGTGGCCGGGTCTACGGCATTCCCTTTACCTATGCGGAAATGGGTCTGATCTACGACCGCAAGGCATTTGTGCAGCCCCCCGACTCGATTGCCGTGCTCTGGGACGAGCGCTACCGGAAAAAGGTACTGGCTTTCAACGGTTCTTCGCACAACTTTTCTCTCGCAGCGCTGCGCCTCGGCCGGCCTTCGCCGTTCAACCTCGCTGAACGCGACTGGCCACTGGCCGTTGACCAGCTGATCGCCTTGCGGCGCAATGTACTGGTTTTCTATACGCAACCGGAGGAATCGGCCGATCTGTTCATCCGGCACAAGGCGGTGCTGATGTATGCGAATTACGGCCGACAGCAGCTCAAACTGCTCACCGACCGCCATGCCGATGTCGGCTATGTCATTCCGGCCGAGGGCGCACTGGCCTGGCTGGATTGCTGGGCCATCACCCGCGGTGCAGGCAATGTCCGGCTGGCGCATGCCTTCATCGACCACATGCTGGGCGCGACGGCAAGCCGCCTGCTGGAATCGCGGCAGGGGCTTTCCAGCACGAAAAAGGCC
Organism: Zoogloeaceae bacterium; assembly: GCA_024235655.1. Taxonomy (GTDB): domain Bacteria; phylum Pseudomonadota; class Gammaproteobacteria; order Burkholderiales; family Rhodocyclaceae; genus Proximibacter. Next base: position 114,129 of record JACKLY010000001.1, read on the forward strand.
ATAAGCATGCCTGCCGGAAAAGAACGGCAACTGCACTGGTTGATGCCGGTCGAAAATGCCGAAGAACGGACCCGCCTGTGGCAGCGCATCCTCTCCGGCGATACCCGCAACAGGGTGCTGCAGCCATGAACGCACCGACGGCAAACCCTGTACCTCCCTTACCGTTCCGTCCGCTGGCCCACAGGCTGGCACTGGCACTCGCCCTGCTGGCCGTGTTTACTGCCTCCCTGACCGGATATTTCCTTTATCAGGATGGTCGACAGGCGCTGATCACCACCTCCGAATACCAGCTGACGACCGCAACCCGCCTGCTCGGCAGCCGCCTCGCGGCAACGCTGGACGATGCGCAGCGTGACATTCACCTGCTGGCCGGTCATCCGGACAGCGCAAGCGCACTGCAAGGCGACCGGGAGAGTCGCCAGCGCGCCGAAACACTCTTCGCCCGCTTCATCGAGAACCGCCGGGGCTATTTCCAGATCCGCCTGATCTCCGCCGCCGCAGGGCAGGAGATCGTGCGCGTTGACCGCAACCACGGCTTGCCGGTGATTGTCGGTGGCGACGACCGGCAGGAGAAGGGGCACTATCCCTACGTCTTCGAAACGCTGTCCCTGCCAGCGGGTGGCCTCTATCTCTCGCCAGCGGTGATCAACCACGAACGCGGCGCCCACGACGCCGAAGAGAAGCCCTCGGCGCAATTGGCAATCCAGATCAATCGTGCGGACGGGCCGGCACTCGGCGTGCTGGTCATCAACCTTGATCTGCGCGGTACGCTCAACCTGCTGACCAGCGACCTGCCGCCGGACACCGACATCTACCTGACCAATGCCGAGGGTGATTTCCTGATTCATCCGGATGCAGAACAAGCCTTTGCCTTTGACCGGGGGCGGCGCGTACAAATGCAGACGGCTTTTCCCGAAACGCGCAAGCTGCTCGATGAAAGCTATACCGGCAGCCTCGTCTTTCAGACCGATACCGTGCACCAGGCGCATGCAGGAGACGCAACGGATCACCTGGCCAGCTTTGCCCGCATCGATACCGCGCCAGAAATCTGGCAGGGAACCGGCCAGCATTATGGCGTCCGCTTCTTCATCGGGCTCGCCCAGGCCATGACCGGAATTGAGGAACAAAGCCGCAACATGGCGGAAAACGTCGCCATCAAATCCCTGGTCTCCGGGCTGATCGCCGTTCTCCTCGCAGTCCTGTTCTCGCGTGCGATCACCGCCCCCTTGCAACGGATCGCCGCCGCCATGAGCCACATCGGAAAACCCGATGCCACGCTGCTGCCCACCGGCCGCAATGATGAAATCGGCATGCTGGCACGCCGCTTTTCTGCCATGCAGCAGCAGATTGGCGAGCAGCTGGAGACACTGGAAATGCAACGTCAGGCGCTTGACCACGAAGCGCAGCACGACTGGCTGACGGGCATCGCCAACCGGCGCAACTTCATCAGCTTCCTGCCGCAGGCGCTGGCCCGAACCAGCCGCCGCCAGAGCGGGCTGACGCTCTTTTTCATCGACCTTGACGGCTTCAAGGAAATCAACGACCAGCATGGACATGCCGCCGGTGATGCCGTACTCGTCGAGGTGGCGCGGCGCCTCCTGGCCAGCGTGCGTACCGGCGATTTCGTTGCCCGACCCGGTGGCGATGAATTCGTGATTGTCTGCGAGGATCTGCGCACCCCGGCAGAAGCAGTGCATGTGGCCGAAAAAATCATGCAGAAGGTTGCAGAACCGCTGGTCGTCGGCGATACCCGGCTGACCGTCGGCGCCTCGATCGGCATTGCCCGCTTCCCCGAGGATGGCACCGATGCCGACCACCTGACCAGCGCGGCTGACCGGGCGATGTACGCCGCCAAGGCACAAGGACGCGGCGCTTTCTGTGTGGCCACCGATCTCGTGGCCGATGCAATGCCCCCGGCGCAGACGGCGAATAATGGCAATAAGGAGGCATGACCTGAACCAACACGAACTCATCATTGGCGGTGCCCGTTCGGGCAAGAGTGCGCTGGCCGAAAAACGAGCAGCGGAAAGCGGGTTGCGCGTGATCTATGTGGCCACTGCTGAAATTAAAGATGCTGAAATGGCACGCCGTATCGAACATCACCGCGCACGCCGTCCGCTCGACTGGGGTCTGGTCGAGGCCCCCTTGCAACTGGCAGCTGCACTGCAGGCACATGCAGCAAAAGACACCTGCCTTGTCGTCGACTGTCTGACCCTGTGGCTTTCCAACCTGCTTTTTGCCGGCCAGGCTGCGCGGCAGGCCGAGGCAAACGAGGCACTCGACTGCCCCTTGCTGGCCGGCGAAACCGCGGCACTGATTGAAACACTGCCGCAACTCCCCGGCCGGATCACACTGGTATCCAACGAAGTCGGTTGGGGTATCGTGCCCATGCATCCGGTGTCGCGCTGCTTCACCGACGAGCAGGGACGCCTCAATCAACGCGTTGCAGCGGTATGCGACAGTGTCACGCTGGTGGCGGCCGGGCTGCCCCTGAGTCTGAAGTAGGCGTACACTTCGCTGAAACAATAGCGGGAGGAGCTTCATGCATCAATTGCTAGATGTACTGGCCTCGGGTGTTCACGACACAAAGAACCAGCTGTTCTGCGCCGAAGCACATATTGCTGAAACGGAAAAAAAGCATGGCATTGACCTGTCTGAGGCGCGCTATGCCATCGAGGCTGCGGCGCAGCGCCTCTCCCGCACGCTTACCGCCTATCACCTGCTACGCGATGGTGCCTCGCTTGCCGTGGTGCCGACACTGGCCGAGGATCTATGCAGTGAAATTGCAATCGACCAGCAGAAGCATCTGGCTCGCGCCGGTATCGTGCTGGAAGTGAAGTGCGAGGTGCGTGATGCGTGGCCACTGGATCGCGACCTGATTGCCGACGTGCTCAACAATGCCGTGCAAAATGCTGGCCGGCACGCTCGCAGCAAAATCATGCTGCACGCCTGGAATGACGACACCTGCCTGCATTTCCGGGTTGAAGACGACGGCTCCGGATTTGCCGATCTGGCCACGCGCGGCACCGGCCTGTTGGTAGCCGAGAGGATCGCCCGCTTGCACCAGCGACAGGGGAAGCACGGCAGTCTCACACTGAGCAACAACGGTACGCTTGGCGGTGCCGTATTCGAGCTCTGCCTGCCTTGAATGAACAGGCAAACCATGGCAGAAGTTGACTACAGCAAAAAACGTTTCCTGGTCGTCGATGACCAGCCGATGGCACGGGAAAGCCTGCGCGCCATTGCCCAAACAGTAGGCGCCTTTGCCGTCGATTTCGCACCCGGCTATCAGGACGCCATCTTCAAGATCCGCAACAACACGCCGGACATCATCCTCTGCGACTACATGCTTGGCGACGGTCGGTCCGGGCAGCAATTGCTTGAGGAACTGCGCCGCTTCGACCTGCTGCCGGATGAAACCATTTTCATGATGGTGACCGGTGAGCAGTCATACGAACAGGTCGTTGCTGCCGTTGAACTCGTGCCCGATGACTACATCATCAAGCCATTTTCACCCGACAAGCTGTTACTGCGCCTTGATCGGGTCGCGGCCAAGAAAAAATTCTTCGCCAGTTTCTACCGTGAAAAACGCAAGCAGGAATACGAGAAAGCATTGGCTATCCTTGCTGAAAACAAGGGCAGCGAAGCGGGTCGCGCCTACCGGTTTGAAACCTTGCGCCAGGAAGCCGAGGTGCATATGGCGGCCGGCAATGTCGAACAGGCTGAAACGGCCTACCGCAACATCCTTGAGAAGTACGAGTTTCCCTGGGCTCGCGCCGGCGTTGCGAAATCACTGCGCCAACAGAATCGCTTGACCGAGGCGCGCGAGGAAATCGAAAAGGTGGTTGCCGGCACCCCCCATTATTTCGACGCTGCCGACATCAAGGCCAACATCTGCATGGCACAGGGCGAGCACGAAGAAGCCCAGAAAGTGCTGGATGCCGTCGCCAAGAAAACACCGCGGAACTATCAGCGCAAACGCCTGCTGGCCGAAGCGGCAGAATTGAATGGCGATGTCGAGACGGCACGGAAGACCTTGGCCGATGTCGTTGCCAATGACACCATGCCGGGGGCCGTCAGTATTGAAGACCAGCTGAACCTCGCGCGCACCCATGTCGGTGCCGGCGACCTGATCTCGGCCGAAAAGGTGCTGCTACTGATGCGGGAATCCGAGGTCATGAATATGCAGCTGGCGCAACAAGGCAGTTTTTCCGCCTTGCTGGCGCTTGCCTCGCCCGCCAAGGGCAAGCCCAAGTTCACCGGCTTGCGCCCGGCACTGCTGGAAACGCCCCTGCCCACCAATGTCCGCATCGATGTCATGCATGCCGCACTGAATATCAACGACAACGAACTGGCCGACCGTCAGACAAAACAATTGATGTCGGGCGATGAGGCGAAAAAGGTTTTCGGCACGGTGCGCAAGCTGTACGCACTGCATTCGCGAGAAAACGATTTCCGCGAAATCCAGCGACAAGTCGCGCTGCAGCGGATTCATCACGAAGAAACCTGAAGTCCGGCCACGGCTCGCCGAATACGCCGCTTTAAAAGTCGCGGCCGATTCCATTTCCGGATGATGAAAAGAGTTTTCCGGGGCAGTTTGAGATGGTATGCTCTCGATTCTTCAGGTTGTCTGACATATTTTACTCATACCCCTTCGCAAGGAGAGCTGCATGTACAAGCGCATCCTCGTCGCCATCGACGACAGTTTCATGACCGACAAGGTACTGGATACCGCCATCGCCCTGTCCAAGTCCTGCGGCGCCACGCTCGGCCTGCTGCACGCGCTCGATGAAACCATGTTTGGCCACCATCCCAGTGCCGAGAACCTGCTGCCGAACAGCGTCGGCAAGGCGGAGTTCCGCATGCGCAAGGGGGCCGGCGCCTTCCTCGACAAAGCAGCCCAACGGGTTGCCGCGGCCGGTGTCGAAGCCGAATTGAAACTGGTCGAATCGGAAACCAAGCATATTTCCGACATGCTGGTCGATACCGCCAAGGAGTGGAATGCCGATCTGCTGATCGTTGGTACGCACGGCCGCCCCGGCATGGTCGAGCGCTTCTTTGTCGGCAGCGTGGCCGAACGCATCGTGCGCCGGGCAACCACGTCGGTACTGCTCGTTCGCGGCGAATTGCCCTCAGACTGATTCGGGCGGCAGATAAGCCGCCATTGCCGCCCAATCGAGCGCCTCGTCGACACTGTCGGCCAGGCGCTCGATGTCCATCTCGCGCCGCGCCGCCGGATCAAACCCGGTTTCATGCAGCGCTGCCCCTGCCCACGCCAGCAATCCGGTCAGTGCCGCTGGAGCATCGAACAAGCCATGGCAGTAGGTGGCAAGGATTTGCCCGTCGGCCGATTGCGCACCATCCGGCTGCCCATCAAGCATCGCTGCCGGCTGCGCCAGTGCCGGCCCCGTCGTCACCCCCATGTGGATTTCGTAGCCGCTGACGGCGGGCGAATCGGGCAGCTTCAGCGTGCCGGTCACATTCTTCAACTGTTTTTCTGCCGCCAGCGTCGTCTCGCAGTCAAGCAGGCCGAGACCGGGCGCGCTGCCGGGTTTGCCTTCCAGCCCGAGCGGGTCGTGCAGTGCCTTGCCCAGCATCTGGAAACCGCCGCAGATGCCGATCAGCTTGCCACCGTAACGCAGGTGCTTCTGGATCGCCGCTTCCCAACCGTTAGCACGCAACCAGACGAGGTCGGCCTGTACCGCCTTCGAGCCGGGCAGCACGATCAGGTCGGCGGCCGGCGGTGTCTCATGCGGGCCGATGAAACGGAAATCGACCTCCGGGTGGAAGCGCAGCGGGTCCAGGTCGTTGTGGTTCGAGATGCGCGGGAAGGCCGGCGCAATCACCTTCAGTTTGGTCGCCCTTTTCGCCTCGGCGCCGCGCGGCAGCGCATCCTCGGCGTCCAGATACAGCCCGTGCAGGTAGGGCAGCACGCCGAGTACCGGCTTACCGGTGCGTTCTTCCAGCCAGCGCAACCCCGATTCGAGCAGCGTGATGTCGCCACGGAAGCGGTTGATGACGAAGCCCTTCACCCGCGCCTGTTCGCTGGGCGAGAGCAATTCCAGTGTACCGACGAGGTGGGCAAAAACGCCGCCGCGGTCGATGTCGGCGATGAGGATCACCGGGCAATCGACAGCCTCGGCAAAGCCCATGTTGGCAACGTCGCGGTCGCGCAGGTTGATCTCGGCCGGGCTGCCGGCACCCTCGACCATCACGCAATCGTATTGCGCACACAGGCGCTCATAGGATTCAAGCACGGCCTTCATCGCGCGTGGCTTGTACTCGTGATACGCCACCGCGTCGAAATCCTGCAACGCCTTGCCGTGGATGATGACCTGTGCCCGCTTGTCGGTATTGGGCTTGAGCAGCACCGGGTTGAAATCGGTGTGCGGCGGCACGCCGGCTGCCAGCGCCTGCAGTGCCTGCGCGCGTCCGATCTCACCCCCGTCGACGGTCACTGCCGAGTTGAGCGCCATATTCTGCGGCTTGAACGGTGCCACGCGCAGCCCGCGGCGCTTGAGAATGCGGCACAGGGCCGCGACCAGCGTGCTCTTGCCGGCATCGGAGGTACAGCCCTGAACCATCAGGGTGGGCGTGTTACGACGGGGAGGTGTCATCGGATAGGCGATTCGAATGGGTTGGCCGCGCCAAAGCTGCGGAAGATGCGAAAGGCTGCATTTTCGCATGACGGACGACGAACCCGGCCGGCCGCAAGGCGGGCGCGGTAAAATCCGCGCTCCCCTCAACTTTATCCGAACCTTCCCTTGGCCCTGCCCGCTCCCCTGTTGCTGCCCCTGTTCGCCATCGCCGGCGCCACGCTCGACCGCCTGCTCGGCGAGCCGAAGCAATGGCACCCGCTGGTCGGCTTTGGCCGGGTAGCCGGGCGCATCGAAGCCCTGCTCAACCGCAACGGCGGCTGGCGGCTGGCCGGCCTGCTGGCCTGGAGCCTGGCCGTGCTGCCGCCGGTGGTGCTGGCCTTCTGGCTGTGCACCCTGCCGCTGGGCTGGCTGCTGCATCCGCTGCTGCTGTGTTTTGCGCTCGGCGGACGGGCACTGGACGAGCATGGCGCGCGCGTTGCCGACGACCTCGCGGCCGGCAATCTCGCCGCCGCACGCGAACATATCGGCTGGATGGTCTCGCGTGACACCAGCGCACTCGATGTCGAGGGCGTCTCGAAAGCCGCCGTCGAATCGCTGCTGGAAAACGGCAACGATGCCGTGTTCGGCGCGCTGTTCTGGTTCTTCCTGCTCGGCGGCCCCGGCGCCCTGCTCTTCCGGCTGGCCAACACGCTGGATGCGATGTGGGGCTACCGCAACGAACGCTTCCTTGCGTTTGGTGCCGCCGCCGCGCGGCTCGACGACGCACTCAACTACCTGCCGGCGCGGCTGACCGCGCTTTCCTACGCGCTGTTCGGCAGCACCCGCCGTGCGCTGGCCTGCTGGCGCACGCAGGCGCCGAAATGGGACAGCCCGAACGCCGGGCCGGTGATGGCCGCCGGCGCCGGCGCATTGCAGGTTTCGCTGGGCGGAGCGGCCCTCTACCACGGCCAGCTCGAAGTGCGGCCGACACTGGGCGAAGGACGGCCGGCGGAGGCGCAGGACATCCGCCGTGCGCTGCGGCTGGTCCACCTCAGCCAGCGCCTGTGGCTATTGCTGGCACTGGCTATCGGCCTGTGCTTCAGCGTGCTGCCACTACTGACCAAGGGAGCGGCGCATGCTTGAACACGGCGGCCGCCTGCGCCTGGCCGCGCACCAGTGGAACATCCCGCTCGCCGACTGGGTCGATCTGTCGACCGGCATCAACCCCGAGGCCTACCCGATACCACCACTCGCCCCGGATTGCTGGCGCCGCCTGCCGGAAGACAACGACGGGCTGGAAGCTGCCGCTGCAGCCTATTACGGCAACGCCAGCCTGCTCGCCCTGCCCGGTTCGCAGGCCGCCATCCAGCTGCTGCCGACCTTGTTGCCGCGTGCCGTAGTCGCCTGCCTGTCGCCGCTCTACGAAGAACATCCGCAGGCCTGGGCACGTGCCGGCCACCGCCTGCGCCGACTGCAGAATGCGAATCTGACGCGGGCGCTGGCGGCGGCCACCCCGAACATTCTGCTCTGCAACCCGAACAACCCGACGGCACGGCAGTTCTCCCGCAGTGAACTGCTCGACGCTGCGGCCCAGTTGAAAAAACGTGGCGGCACACTGGTCGTCGATGAAGCCTTCGGCGATGCCGACCCGGAAAACTGCGTGGCCGACCTCGCCGGCACCGACGCCGCACCGAACCTGATCGTGCTGCGCTCGCTCGGCAAGTTCTTCGGGCTGGCCGGGGCACGCGTCGGCTTCGTCTTTGCTGCGCCCGAACTGCTTGCCCGCATGGCCGAGGCCATCGGCCCGTGGCCGGTCAGCGGCCCGGCGCGCGCCGTCGCCACAGCCGCCCTGGCCGACCGTGACTGGCAGGCCGCTGAACGCACCCGCCTCGCCGCCGCCAGCGCACGGCTGACCAGCGTGCTGGCGCCCCTGGGCGAGACGATGTCCGCCCCCCTCTTCTGCTGGCTGCCCACGCCCGACGCCGTCACACTGCACGACCATTTCGCCGCCCGCGGCCTGCTGGTGCGTCTGTTTACCGACATCCCCGGTATCCGCATCGGCCTGCCCGGCAACGAAAACGAATGGCAGCGGCTGGCTGCCGCAATCTCAGAATGGATAACACGATGAAATGGATTGATGTTGGCAACGTCCACCGCAAAGACGCAAAGGCGCAAAGGAAAAACGAAATTCGAAGTGTGCTTTGCGCCTTTGCTGCAGGCGTTTTCATGATCCCATTTGCACACGCCGAAGTCAGCGTGCGCGACGACCTCGGCAACACCGTGCGCCTCGCGCAACCTGCAAAGCGCATCGTCAGTCTGGCACCGCACATGACCGAAACCCTGTTCGCCGCCGGTGCCGGTTCGCAGATTGTCGGCACAGTCGATTACAGCGACTTTCCCGAAGCCGCGAAGAAGATTCCGCGTGTAGGCGGCTACTCGCGCTTCGATCTGGAGCGTGTCGCCGCCCTCAAGCCCGACCTGATCGTTGGCTGGTACAGCGGCAACGCACCGGCGCATATCGAGAAATTGCAGGCGCTTGGCTTTCCGCTCTACATCTCCCAGCCCAACCAGATCGATCATATCGCCACCGAAATCGAACGCTTCGGCGAACTCGCCGGCACCACCGCAGTGGCAACACCCGAGGCCCGGCGTTTCCGCGAACAACTGGCCGCGCTGCGTGCCCGCTATTCCGGCAAGGCGACGGTACGCACCTTCTACCAGATATGGAAACAGCCATTGATGACCATCGGCAAGAACCAGATCATCTCCGACGTCGTGCGCCTCTGCGGCGGCAGCAACGTTTTCGGGCAGATCGAGCAAATGGCGCCGGCGGTAACCGTGGAGGCGGTGATCGCCGCCAACCCGGAAGTCATCATCGCCAGCGGCATGGGCGATTCACGCCCGGAATGGCTGGACGACTGGAAGAAATGGACGAGCATCGACGCGGTGAAGCGTGACAACCTGTTCTTCGTGCCGCCGGAACTGATCCAGCGCCACACGCCGCGCCTGCTGGAAGGCACCGAGAAACTCTGCCAGCATCTCGAAACCGTGCGTACCCGCCGCAAGCCATGAACCGCCACCTGCCGCAACGCATCGTCTGCCTGACCACCGAAACCGTCGAGGTGCTCTACGCCCTTGGCGAGCAGGACCGCATCGCCGGCATCTCCGGCTACACGGTCTTCCCGAAGGAGGCACGCAAGGAAAAGCCCAAGGTCTTCGCCTTCACCAGCGGCGACCTGAACAAGATTCTCGCCGTGCAGCCCGATCTGGTACTCACCTTCTCCAACCTGCAGGCCGAGATCAGCCGTGAGCTGATTCAGTCCGGTGTGCCGGTGTACGCCTTCAACCAGCGCAGCGTCGAGGATATTCTTGGCATGATCGCTACCGTCGGCCGCCTGGTCGGTGCAGAGGAAAAAGCGCTGGCCATGGTCGCCGAACTGGAGGGCATCATCGACGGCGTGCGTGCCGAGGCGGCGCGGCTGTCGCGCCGGCCGAAGGTGTATTTCGAGGAGTGGGACGATCCTCAGATATCCGGCATTCGCTGGGCTTCCGAGATGATCGGCATTGCCGGCGGCGAGGATGTGTTCGCTGACCGTGCGCAATGTCAGTCCGCGAAAGAGCGCATCCTTGCCGATCCACTGGAAGTCGTGCGCCGCGCCCCGGACATCATCATCGGCTCCTGGTGCGGCAAGCACTTCCGCCCTGAACGCGTCGCCGCCCGCGAAGGCTGGTCGGCCGTACCGGCGGTGGCCGGCGGCGCGATCCACGAGCTGAAATCAGCGATCATCCTCAACCCCGGCCCGGTAGCGATCCGCGAAGGGCTGCCGGCGATGCTGGCGCTGTTTCAGGCGTGGGCACAGACCTCCTGACGGAACTTCCCGGTCGGCACCCACGGCTTCTGCGATAAGGCTTCAGGACTTCTTTTTTGCCGCCAGTGCGTGATGTGCGGAATAGGCGCCATGGGCTGCGGCCTCGGCCGCACCGGCATCATGCTTGTAGCCCATTTCGCCGAGGACGGCAGACAGCGCCGAAAGCAGCAGCAACACGTTTTCCTGCCGGCTGGAGTAGCCCATCAGGCCGAAACGCCAGATCTTGCCGGCGAGCGGGCCGAGGCCGGCGCCAATTTCGATGTTGTAATCGTTGAGCAGGGTCTTGCGCACCGTCAGGTCGTCGATGCCCTCCGGGATGTGTACCGAATTGAGCTGCGGCAGGCGCGCCGATGCCTTGACCAGATACTGAAGCCCCATCGCTTCCAGACCTGACTTGAGCGCCTCGTGGTTGCGCTGGTGACGCGCCCAGGCATTTTCCAGCCCTTCTTCCTGCAAGAGCAGCAAGGATTCGTGCAGCGCATAGAGGCTGTTGCCCGGCGCCGTATGGTGGTAGGTACGCGATGTTTCGCCCCAGTAGGCAAGCACCAGATTCAGATCCATGAACCAGCTCTGCACCTTGCCCTTGCTGCGCGCCTTCACCTTGGCAATGGCACGTTCGGAAAAGCTGACGGGCGACAGGCCCGGGGTGCAGGACAGGCACTTCTGGCTGCCGGAATAGACGGCATCGGCCTGCCAGGCATCAACCTGCACCGGCGTACCGCCGAGCGAAGTCACACAATCGACAATGGTCAGCGCGCCATGCTTGCGCGCCAGATCACACAGCGCCTGTGCATCGGACTGCGCACCGGTCGAGGTTTCAGCGTGCACGAAGGCGACGATCTTGGTGTCCGGGTTGGCTTTGAGCAGGGCTTCGAGCTTCTCCGGATCAACCGGTTCGCCCCAGGTTTCGTCAAGCACCACCGGTACACCGCCACAACGCTCGACGTTCTCCAGCATGCGCCCGCCAAAGACCCCGTTGCGGCAGACGATGACCTTGTCCCCCGGTTCGACCAGATTGACGAAGCAGGCTTCCATGCCCACCGAGCCGGGCCCGGACATCGGGAAGGTCAGCGGGTTCGTCGTCTGGTAGGCATAGCGCATCAGTTCCTTCAGCTCTTCCATCATGGTCACGAAGGCCGGATCGAGATAGCCGATCACCGGTTGCGCCAGGGTGGCAATCACGCGCGGGTTCATGTCGGAAGGGCCGGGACCAAGCAGGGTGCGGCGCGGCGGGTGGAAAGAGGTAATGCGTTTGGCTTGAGTCATGGTCGCAGGATCGAGAATGAATTGACCGCACAGTTTAGTGCCGATCCGCCTCCTTGCGCCACCTGCCCACCGACACGGACACGGAGTAAAATGCGTCGACACTTTCTGCCTTTAACTAGGATCCCTCTGGTGATCTTTGCCGCCGCTACTGATGTCATTGAAAGAAACGCCGACCTCAGCGCACTGATCGAAGTGCTGCCGCAGGCTGTTTTTGTCAAGGATGGGGCTGGCTACTGGCGACAACTGAATCGCGCCGCACTCACGCTGTTTGGCCTCGCCGATACGGGCTGGCAAGGCAAGACCGACCGCGAACTGGCTCGCGAACTCCCCCACTTTGCTGCAACGCTGGAAGCCTGCCACGGCTATGACGAAGCAGCCTGGACGAAGGGGAGCCGCTTTGAATCGGAAGAAGCCATCACCAACCCGGCCACTGGCGAAACATACCTGTTTGCAGTTTCCAGAAACCCCATCTTTCACGCCGATGGCAGCCGGCACAGCATCGTTGTACTCGCTACCGACATCACGGCGGCCCGCGCTGCCGAAGCGGCTGAAAAACGCCAGAAGGATAGCCTGCGGCGGTTGAGCGAGGTTGCCGCCCACATCCGCCTGCCGCTCGATCAGCAATTTCGTGAAGCCCTGGCCGCCGGTTGCGCACAATACGGACTGGAATTCGGCATCGTCAGCCGCATTGAGGGTGAGTGCTACACCGTGCTCTCTCACATCTCGCCCCCCGGTACGCTCAGCAATGGCCAGACTTTCCCGCTGGGCATCACATACTGCAGCATGGTGCTCGCCGAGAATGACATCGTTGCCATTCCGCGGATGCACGATTCGCCGCGCCGTGGACATCCCTGCTACCAGGCCTTCCAACTCGAGGCTTACATCGGTGCACCGATCATCGTCAATGAGGCGATCTACGGCACGGTCAACTTCAGTTCGGCCAAAGACTACGAGCGCAGTTTTGACGAGGGCGATCATGAGTTCATCGCCCTCCTCAGCCGCTGGGTCGGTGCCGCCATTGAGCGCGAACAGATGACGCAAAGTCTCGCCAGCAGCGAACTGAAATGGCGCACCATCGTCGACAACAAACCGGACTGCGTCAAGCTGCTTGCCCGCGACGGTACCCTGCTGCAGATGAACCGGGCCGGCCTGGCACTGCTTGGTGCGGAATCGGCCGAGCAGGTCGTCGGCCAATCCGTCCTGCCTTTCATCTCGCCGGAATTCAGGGAAGCCTTTGCCGCACTGAATGATTCAGTTTTTTCCGGCGCCAGCGGCACCCTGGAGTTTTCCCTCACCAACCTGGCCGGCAAAACCCTCTGGCTGGAAACACGGGCCACCCCCTTGCGCACGCCCTCAGGGGAAATCACCGCACAATTGGCGATTACCCGCGACATCAGCCCACGCAAGGCAAACGAGGCCGCGATCTACCAACTCGCGTTCTACGATGCACTCACCGAACTACCGAACCGCCGCCTGCTCATCGACCGGCTGAATCAGGCACTGGCGCAGTGCCGGCGCGAGGCAAAGCCGCTGGCGATTCTCTACATCGACCTCGACCATTTCAAGGAAATCAACGACACCCGCGGCCATGAAATAGGCGACCGCCTGCTCTGCGAAGTATCAGCACGACTGCAGGACAGCATCCGTGCCAGCGACACCGTTGCCCGCCAGGGAGGCGACGAATTCATCGTTCTCGCCGAAACGGCCCTGCCCCGGGACGCTGAAATCATTGCCGGGAAAATCATCACCGCCCTGCTTTCGCCGATTGTCATTGACGGCCACGAACTGTGCATCAGTCCGAGCATCGGCATTGCCGTGCTGCCCGAGAAAGGCACCGACGACGCCATGGAATTGCTGAAGAAGGCCGATATCGCGATGTATGCCGCTAAAAGCGCTGGCCGCAATACCTACCGCTTCTACACCGAATAGCCTTACGGGGAGATATTTCTCCTCCCCGTTACTCCTCGTCCTCGTGTGTCTTGTGCTGCCCCGTCAGTTGCTGCTGAACGTTGGCTGGCACCTGTGCGTAATGACTGAACGTCAGTCGATAGCTACCCTGGCCGCCCGTCAGCGATTTCAGGCGTGATTGATAGTCGGTCAACTCCGCCAGCGGCACCTGCCCGGTAATCGCCGTCATGCCGCCCTGCTGACCGGTACCGGTAATGTGACCACGCTTGCCGGACAAATCGCCGGTCAGGTCCCCGATGGCCGCTTCCGGCGAGAGGATTTCGATCTCGACCACGGGTTCAAGAATGATCGGCTGTGCATTGCGAATGGCTTCCATCGTCGCCTTGCGGCCGGCAGTAAAGAAAGCCACCTCCTTGCCATCGACCGAGTGCGTCTTGCCGTCGAACACGGTCACCCGGATGTCCTCGACCGGAAAACCGGCGATGACGCCATCGGCCAGCGCCTGCCTCACCCCCTTCTCGACCGCCGGCATGAAAGTGCCGGGAATGGCGCCGCCCTTGACGTGATCGACGAATTCGAAGCCGGCACCGCGGGCCAGCGGCTCGATCTTCAGCGCGACTTCGCCGAACTGACCGGCGCCGCCACTCTGCTTTTTATGGCGGTAAGTCGTTTCGGCATGGCCGGTGATCGTTTCGCGATAGGGAATGCGTGGCGGCCGGGTCTCCAGTTCCAGCTTGTACTGCTGCACCATCCTGGCCAGTTTGGCCTTGAGGTGCATGTCACCCAGGCCACGCACCACGGTTTCGTTGCTCGTCGGGTGGCGCTCGATATGGAAAGTCGGGTCTTCCATGGCCAGCTTGCCGAGGATATCGAAGAGCCGCTGTTCGTCGCCCTTCTTCTTCGTCTCGACCGCCAGACCAGCCATTGGCTGCGGGAAAACGAGCGGCTTGAGGTGAATGTGATCCTCGTCGTGCGAATCGTGCAAGACGCTGTCGAAAACCACCTCTTCAACCTTGGCCACAGCACCGATCTCCCCCGGCAGCAGCGCGTTCACCTCGACAGTCTCCGCCCCCTGAATGCGATAGAGGTGTGCAACCTTGAACGGCTTTTTTCCATCTCCGACGAATAGCTGCTGTTCCTTTCGCACGGTTCCCTGATGCACGCGGAACACACCGATCTTGCCCATGAAAGGGTCAACAACAACCTTGAACACATGCGCCAGCACATGTTTTTCCGGGTCTGGCTCGGCATGGAACGATTCCACCGCACTGCCCGGCTGGCCACGCCAGAACGGGGGCGGGTTACCTTCGGCAGGATTGGGCGCCAGCTTGACCAGGACATCGAGCAACTCGGGGATGCCGACGCCGCTTTTCGCCGAAACGAACAGGATGGGAATCAGATGCCCTTCACGCAGGGCTTTCTCGAAGGGGGCATGCAAGGCCTCGGGACTGGGGTCCACCCCGTCTTCGAGATAGCGGGCGAGGAGATCCTCATCCTCTTCAACCACCTGATCGATCAGGGCGCGATGGGCCGCGGCAACGGATGCAAAATCGGAATCGCCGCCATCATGGCCAAGCACCTCGACCACATCACGCCGGTCATGAGCCGGCAGGTCGAGCAACATGCATTGCTTGCCGAAGCGTTCGCGGATTTCGCCGATAAGTTTCGGCAGGTCAAGATTATCGCAGTCGATCTTGTTGATGACGATCATCCGGCACAGGCCGCGTTCGGCCGACCATTGCATCATGCGTTCGGTACTCAGTTCGATGCCGGTCTGGGCATTGATGACCACCAGCGCCGTATCGACAGCCGCCAGCGCGCTGATCGCCTGGCCGGCAAAATCCGGGTAGCCGGGAGTGTCGGCCAGATAGACGCGCACGCCCTGGTGTTCGAAGCTGGCCAGCGCGGTGTTGAGCGAATGCCCAAGTTCCTTTTCCAGCGGGTCGGAATCGCAGACGGTGCTGCCTTTTTCGACGCTTCCCTTGCTGCTGATGGCGCCAGCGGCAGCCAACAGCGTTTCGGCCAGGCTGGTCTTGCCGGCGGCGCCATGGCCAAGAAAAGCGACAGAACGGATTCTGGTGGGCACCGGGCTGGTCATATTGCACTCCCTGAGTAATGACGGGAATAATTCTACGCCCCGGCATTGATGCTTTAAACATTTGCCATCGCCCCGATTGCTGAATTGCCCCACAGCAATCAACCAAGGGATAATGCCGCCCTTGCGCTCTTACCGGATGTCCCATGTCATCGAGACAAAACACTTGGCGCCAGATCACCCGCGTCGGCATCATTATTGTCATCACTGCCTGGGCAATCGCCTTCTGGCAACGCCATGAAGTAGAACAAAAACTCTACGCAGATACCGGTCTCCGCATGCAAGCCATGGCCGAGACCTACGCCTCGCATGCCGGGCTGTCGATGGCCATTGCCGACGAAAGCCTGAAACGCTTGCAGGACATCCTGCAGCACGACGGTGAAGAGGCCTTCGGCCTGGCTGCTCGCTTCATGTCGCGCACAGACACCCTGGGTGGGGCCATCAACCGGGTAGCGCTCACGGACGCGCATGGCCGCACCCGGCATGCGTATCAGGACGGCATGATGGTAGCCTCGGCCGATGTCAGCGGACGTGATTACTTCAAAGCTTTTCGCGACGATCCCAGCGACCGGATTGTGGTCACCGAGCCCATCCTTGGCAAAGCCTCCGGCAAATGGATCGTTCTTTTCGTACGGCCCATACGTTCAGACGGAAAGTTTGCCGGAGTGATCTTTGTCGGCATCGGCGTCGAGAAACTCTCTCAACTACTCAGCATCCCCAAGGAAAAGGGCTTGCTGATCACCTTGCTGTCGCCGGGCAACCATGTCGTGGCGCGTTCGGTTGCCGGCGAACAGATGATCGGTCGCGAACTGCAACTCCCTCCGGATACGGCCGATGGCACTACCTTTGACATGCTCAACCCACTCGATGGCGTCACCCGACGGGTGGCGGTCAGCAGGGTGCCTGACTGGGGCATGCACGTCATCGCCGGCATGGACGATGCCGTAATACGGAATGAGGTTAACGAACAGGCTCGCATGACCTTGCTGCCGCCGCTGCTTCTTTCACTTCTGCTGCTGCCGGCAGCCTTTGTCATCCGCCGGGCCTTCCACCACCAGAAAAAGGCCGAACATGAGCGAAATCTTGAAGCCGCACGCTCACAAACGGTGCTGGAAGGCATGTCCGAAGGCGTCCTGCTCGTTGACGCACAGGGCCGTATCATTTTCTCCAATGAAGCTGCCACACGCTGGATCCCTGGCCAGCATGGTGCCTCTTTTACAGAAGCTATCGCCACCTCCGGCCTCGCACTGACAACCGAAGATGGTAATCCTTATGCTGTTGAAGATCCTTTGCGCCATGTATGCCTTGAATCCGGGCAGGATCTCGACGATATCTGGCTGGTAGAAACCGACCCACAAAAACAGATGCAATGGCTGGCCATGCGTGCACGCCCGCTGTCGTCGGCGGAGGGAACGATCAGCGGCGCGATCGTTACGCTGGACAACAGAACCGATGAGCATGAGCGGATTGCCGACGCAGAAATGTCGCGCACCATCCTTGCGCGGATGAATGACGCAGTTCTGATTACCGATGCCCGCGCCGACATCCTGATGGTCAATCGTGCCTATGTCGACCTATCCGGCTATTCAGAAACGGAATTGATCGGCAAACCTGCCAGCATCGTTCGTTCGGAAAGGCACGATGACGCATTCTGGGCGGCCGTTTGGCAGTCGCTGACCCAGCAGAAAAAATGGTCGGGCACCGTCTGGAACCAGCGCAAGGATGGCCGGGAATACTGCGTCTGGCACATCATCACGGCCGTGCAGGATCAGCGTGGGCGTGTCGTTCGCTACGTCGCCGTCAGCCGGGATATCACCGAACAGCAGGAAAACGAAGCCGAACTCTGGCAACGTGCCAACTCCGACCCGCTCACCGGCCTGGCCAATCGCTGCTGCTTCAATGACCGGCTCACCCAATCGCTGGAGGCGAGTGCGCGGCACCAGCAGACTTTCGCCGTGCTCTATCTCGATCTGGATCGGTTCAAGCCCGTCAATGACGCACTTGGTCACGCCGCGGGTGATGAGGTATTGCGCCAGGTCGCACGACGACTGCAGGCCAGCCTGCGCAGTGAAGATACGCTGGCGCGCATTGGCGGCGATGAATTTGCCCTGCTCATGCCGCGCATTGCCTTGGCACAGGATGCTGTCGTTGTCGCCACAAAGATACTGGCAGCAATCAATACCCCCTTGGAACTTTTTGCCGGCACAGTAAATGTCGGCGTCAGCATCGGTATCGCCGTCTGCCCGGCGCATGGCAATACCGCTACAAGCTTGCTGGCGGCCGCCGACAGCGCACTGTACGTGGCCAAATCCGAGGGGAGAAATACCTGGCGAATGGCACCCGACCTGCCCGCACAGGAACCCTGAACCGGGACGCAGCAGGCAAGCGGCGAAACCGGGTGCCAGCCACAGGGAAAAGGCTGCCGGCTCCCGGTGCCATGCTACAATCTCGCCCCCAATCCCTTGATCTTTAAACCAATGTTCTCCGGCATCGTGGCCGCCATCGGCCGCATCACACAACTTTCCGCCCGGGCGGATGAAAACAACACCGTCCGCCTGACCGTCGACGCCGGCAAACTCGGCCTCGAGGATGTCGCACTCGGCGATTCGATCGCCTGCAATGGCGTCTGCCTGACGGTGGTCGAGATCGAAGGCAATCACTTCCGCGTCGATGTTTCTCCGGAGACCCTGTCCTGTACCGTCGGCCTTGCCGAACCCGGCGAGATCAACATGGAGAAGGCGCTGCGCCTGTCCGACCGCCTTGGCGGCCACCTCGTTTCCGGCCACGTCGATGGCGTGGGCGAGGTACTGCGTTTCGACGCCATCGGCGACAATCGCCTGCTCGAAATCCGTGCGCCGAAGGCGCTGGCCAAGTACATTGCGAAGAAGGGCTCCGTCACCGTCAATGGCACCAGCCTGACCACCAACGACGTGCGCGGCACCGACTTCACCATCAACCTGATTCCGCACACCCTGCAGAACACGACGCTTCACCAGATTCAGCCGGGCAGCAAGGTCAACCTCGAAGTTGACCTGATTGCCCGCTACTGCGAACGTCTGCTCAACCCCGAGAGCTGAACACTTATGGCACCGACACTGGCCGACATTTCCCCGATCGAGGACATCCTCGCTGACATCAAGGCAGGCAGGATGGTCATCCTTGTCGACGAGGAAGACCGCGAGAACGAGGGCGACCTGGTCATGGCCGCCGAACATGTGACACCCGAAGCCATCA
This sequence comes from Zoogloeaceae bacterium, assembly GCA_024235655.1. Taxonomy (GTDB): domain Bacteria; phylum Pseudomonadota; class Gammaproteobacteria; order Burkholderiales; family Rhodocyclaceae; genus Proximibacter. Next base: position 133,079 of record JACKLY010000001.1, read on the forward strand.
ACTTCATGGCCAAGTGGGGACGCGGACTGATCTGCCTGACCCTCACTGAGCAACGCTGCCGCCAGCTCAACCTGCCGCTGATGGTGCGCGACAACAAGGCGTCGCACGGCACTGCCTTCACACTGTCGATTGAAGCGGCAGAGGGTGTCACTACCGGCATCTCGGCCGCCGACCGGGCGCGCACCGTGCAGGCGGCGGTGGCCAAGAATGCCACCCAGCACGACATCGTCCAGCCCGGCCACATTTTCCCGCTGATGGCGCAGAACGGCGGCGTACTGGTGCGCGCCGGCCATACCGAAGCCGGCTGCGACCTGGCCGCCCTGTCCGGCTTTGAGCCGGCGTCGGTGATCTGCGAGATCATGAACGATGACGGCACCATGGCGCGCTTACCCGAACTGATCGCTTTTGGTCGCCAACATGGGTTGAAGATCGGCACCATCGCCGACCTGATCCACTACCGCGCCCAATCCGAAACGCTGGTCGAGCGGGTGGTTTCCAAGCCGGTGGCAACCGCCCACGGGGATTTCCTGCTACACGCCTTCGTCGACCGCGTTGGCGGCTCGACCCATCTGGCACTGACCAAAGGCGAGATCCGCAGCGACGTGGAAACCCTGGTACGCGTGCATGAGCCGCTGTCGGTGCTCGATTTTCTCGCGCCGGACACTCGCCACTCGGCCTTCACGCTCGATCAGGCGCAGGCGGCACTGGCCAGCCACGGTCATGGCGTGATCGTGCTGCTGCATCGCCCGGAGAATGGCTCCGACCTGCTCGCCCGTCTGGCGCCCAATCCTGACAGTGCTCGCCCTCAGGTTAAATGGGATCCCCGTATCTATGGCATCGGTGCCCAGATCCTGCGCAATCTGGGCGTTGGCCGCATGAAACTGCTGGCCAGCCCGCGCAAGATGCCCTCAATGACCGGCTTCGACCTTGAAGTTACCGGCTATGCCGCCACCCCATCGGAGCTTGAGTGAACCGCAGCCGATTCACCGCACCTTGAGCAGATTACTGGAGTTGAAACATGTCACGCTATGAAAACATCCCTGAAATTGACCCCAATCTTGATGGCACCGGCCTGCGTGTCGGCGTGGTCATGGCCCGTTTCAACATCGACATCTGCGAGGGGCTGCTCTCGGCCTGCGCCGGGGAATTGAAGAAGCTGGGGGTTGCTGCCGGCGATATCACCATTGCCACCGTGCCCGGCGCGCTGGAAATCCCGTTGACCTTGCAGACCATGGCGCAGAGCGGCAGCTTTGATGCTCTGGTCGCGCTCGGTGCAGTGATTCGCGGCGAAACGTACCACTTTGAAGTCGTCTCCAATGATGCCTGTCGCGCCATCATGGAAGTTCAGCTCGATACCGGCATTCCCATCGCCAACGGCGTCCTCACCTGTGAGGACGATGACCAGGCGCTGGCCCGCATGCAGCAAAAAGGTGCCGACTGCGCTCAGGCCGCCGTTGAAATGGCCAACCTGCTGCGCACTTTGATGGCTTGAAGGCAAAGGATAAAAAATGAGCGACACCAAGAAGAAACCTGCCGCCAAGACAGGAACCAGCAAGTCGCCACGCCGTCGCGCCCGCGAATTTGCGTTGCAGGGGCTGTACCAATGGAAAGTCGGCGGCGCCGATGAAGCCGCCATTGAAGCGCACATGCAGGGCATTGCCGGCTTCGACAAGGCCGACCGCAACTTTTTCCTCGACATCCTGCGCGGCGTACTGAAGCTGCGTGAGCCGCTGTGCGACGCCATTCAGCAGCATATCGACCGAGGCATGGACGAGCTCTCGCCCATCGAGGCCTGCATCCTGCTGGTCGGGGCCTATGAATTGCAGGCCCACCCGGAAACACCCTACCGGGTCATCATCAACGAGGCCATCGAGCTGACCAAGTCATATGGCGGCACCGACGGCCACAAATATGTCAACGGCGTGCTCGACAAGCTGGCGGCCAAATACCGCCCGGTTGAAGTCGAAGAACGCATGAACAGCCGCCGCTGAACACGCCCGCCCGGTTTCATTCTGCGCAGTGCCTTCCGAATTTGACCTGATCGCGCGCTATTTCAGCCGCGCCACCCCGTCGGCCATCCTTGGGCCCGGTGACGACTGCGCCCTGGTTGCCCCGGCCGCCGGCATGGAGCTGGCGCTGACCACCGATATGCTGGTGGAAGGCACGCACTTCCTGGCCGGCACCGACCCGGAGCAGCTGGGCTGGAAGACGCTGGCCGTCAACCTTTCCGATCTTGCCGCCATGGGCGCGACACCGCGCTGGATCCTGCTTGCCGGCGCCCTGCCCGAGGCCGATGAAGACTGGATTGGCCGCTTTGCCGAAGGCTTCTTTGCCTGCGCAAAACGCTACCGCGCAGAGGTAATCGGCGGCGACACGACACGTGGCCCGCGCAACCTGTGTGTTACTGCCATGGGCGAACTCCCGGCAGGCACCGCCTTGCGCCGGGATGGCGCCGGAAACAATGACGACATCTGGGTTTCCGGACAGCCGGGGCTGGCCGCACTGGGCCTGGCTCACCTGCAAGGCCGCACGGCCCTGCCGGAGACGCTTGCCCGGCGATGTATTGCCGCCTTGCAAAAGCCGTTGCCGCGGGTCGAGCTCGGCTTGCGCCTGCGCGGCCTGGCCACGGCGGCAATCGACGTCTCCGATGGCCTGCTGGCCGATCTGGGCCATATTCTGGAACGCTCGGGACTGGTCGCCGACCTGATCGAAGGGCAGCTGCCCTGCATCCCTCACGGCTGTGACCCGACCCTGGCGCGGGAATGCCAGCTTTCCGGCGGCGACGACTATGAACTATGCTTCACCGTGCCGGCCGCAAGGAGACAATCCGTGGTCATGCTGGCCGCCGAGCTCGACTTGCCGCTCTGGCGCATCGGACACGTACTGGCGGATACCGGACGCACCGTGGGCGATATCCGCCTGCTCGATGCCGGCGAACAACTGACCCCCCTCACGCATAGAGGCTTTGATCACTTTGGCTAAATCCACGCCCCCACCCGCCAGCTTCCTGTTTTCGCACCCGGCCCACCTGTTCGCCTGCGGCTTCGGCAGCGGCCTGTCGCCCTGGGCACCGGGCACCATCGGCACCCTGTTCGCCTGGGCCTCGTATCTGGTGCTACGCCCCTGGTTCGATGATTTCGGATTCATCCTGCTGCTGATCACCGGCTACATTTTCGGTGTGCTGGCCTGCCACAAGACAGGCAAGGATCTGGGCGAAGCCGACCACGGGAGCATCGTCTGGGACGAAATCGTGCCCTTCTGGGGCGTGCTTTTCCTGTGCCCGGACAACTGGCTATGGCAAACCACCGCCTTCTTCCTGTTCCGCTTCTTCGACATCGTCAAGCCGCCTCCAGCCTGTAACTTCGACCGTATCAAGAACGGTTTCGGTGTCATGACCGACGATGTGTTTGCCGCCGCCTATACGGTTTTGGTTCTGGCCCTGCTCAAATACATCCTCGGCTGATGACAAATTCAGACCAGCACCTGGAAGAACTTTCCGTTCAGATAGGCAAGCAACTCATGGAACGCGGCGAAGTACTCACTACCGCCGAATCCTGTACCGGCGGCTGGGTGTCGCAGGTCGTTACCGCCATCGCCGGCAGTTCCAACTGGTTCGACTGCGGCTTTGTCACCTATTCGAACGCAGCCAAGGCCGACATGCTCGGTGTCAGCAAGAAAACCATCGTCACCCACGGCGCCGTCAGCGAGCCGGTGGTTATCGCCATGGCCCAGGGGGCTTTGCAGCACAGCCGGGCACACTGGGCCCTGGCCATTTCCGGTGTCGCCGGCCCGGCTGGTGGAACCCCGGAAAAACCGGTGGGAACGGTCTGCTTCGCCTGGGCCGGGCCGGCTGCTTTCACGGCATGCGAAACGATGCACTTTCCCGGAGACAGGGAAACGGTGCGCCGCGCTTCGGTCGCGCATGCCCTGCGCGGCCTGCTTCAGCGCTTCCCCCCGATGCTCGCCTGACACCCCAAGCAAAACGCTCGACAAGCACAAAATACTGTATATACTCACACTGTATGCACTTACAGTAGATGACGGTTCGACGTATACCGGCCTCGTGCGATAATCCGCGCAACTTCAGACAAGGACTAGAAATGGACGACAACAAGGCAAAGGCACTGTCCGCCGCACTGGCGCAGATTGAAAAGCAGTTCGGCAAGGGTTCGATCATGAAAATGGGCGAAGGCTGCGTCGAGCGCGATATCCAGGTGGTTTCCACCGGCTCGCTCGGCCTCGATATCGCCCTGGGCATTGGCGGCCTGCCACGTGGTCGTGTCGTCGAGATTTACGGCCCCGAATCATCGGGCAAAACCACGCTGACCCTGCAGGTCATCGCCGAGATGCAGAAACTGGGTGGAACGGCTGCATTTATCGATGCCGAACACGCGCTTGACCCGACCTATGCGCAAAAACTCGGGGTCAACCTTGAAGACCTGCTGATTTCCCAGCCGGATACCGGCGAACAGGCACTGGAAATTGCCGACATGCTGGTGCGCTCGGCCAGCGTTGATGTGGTTGTAATCGACTCGGTGGCCGCATTGGTGCCCAAGGCCGAAATCGAGGGCGAAATGGGCGATTCCCTGCCCGGCCTGCAGGCCCGTCTGATGAGCCAGGCTTTGAGGAAGCTGACCTCGAACATCAAGAAAACGAACACCCTGGTCATTTTCATCAACCAGATCCGCATGAAGATCGGCGTCATGTTCGGCTCGCCGGAAACTACCACCGGCGGCAACGCGCTCAAGTTCTACGCCTCGGTACGCCTCGACATCCGCCGCATCGGCTCGATCAAGAAGAGCGATGAGGTGATCGGCAACGAAACCCGCGTCAAGGTCGTCAAGAACAAGGTCGCCCCTCCATTCCGCGAAGCGATCTTCGATATCCTTTATGGCGAAGGGACATCACGCGAGGGCGAGATCCTTGAGTTGGGCGTCACCCACAAACTGGTCGACAAGTCCGGCGCCTGGTACGCCTACAAAGGCGAGAAAATTGGCCAAGGCAAGGATAATTCCCGTGAATACCTGAAGGCCAACCCGGCCATTGCTCAGGAAATCGAAGCCAAGATCCGTGAAATTGTTGGTGTCGGTACCGCTACCCCGATCGGCACCGTACCGGCAGAAGAATGAGCGAATCGCTGCGCCAGCGTGCCCTGCGGCTGCTGGCACAGCGTGAGCATGCACGGAGCGAATTGAAGCGGAAGCTCGCAGCACACGCCGAATCCGAAGAACAAGTCGACGCGCTACTGGATGATCTGGTGGCGCGTCGCTTGCTTTCCGACGCGCGCTATGCGGAAATGCGGGTGTCGGTTCGCGGTAACCGTTATGGCAATGCACGTCTGGCGCAGGAATTACGCCAACAGGAAATCGATGCCGACATCACTGCCGAAGTACTGGCCGGCGCCGGTGATGAACTGCAACGTGCCAGAGGCGTCTGGGCACGAAAATTCGGTACCCTGCCGGGAAACGCTGACGAGCGCGCCAGACAGATTCGTTATTTGATGTACCGGGGGTTCTCTGGGGATGTAATCCGCCGCCTGCTGCGCGGTGAAGCTGAAGAATAGAAAGAAGACGAGAAAATGCAGGAACAGGAAAAGAGCACCCTTTCGGCACACACCCTGAAGAAGTCCTATAAAAAACGTACTGTTGTTCACGACGTATCCTTCGAGGTTGGCAGTGGCGAAGTGGTCGGCCTGCTCGGCCCCAACGGCGCCGGCAAGACAACCACCTTCTACATGATTGTTGGCCTGGTGGCCTCGGATGCCGGGGATGTCTATCTGGACGATACCAAGATCACCCACTTCCCCATTCACCGGCGGGCACACATGGGGGTTTCCTACCTGCCGCAGGAGGCCTCGGTTTTTCGCAAGCTGACCGTTGCCGAGAATATTCTGGCTGTACTCGAACTGCAGAATCTGAGCAAGGAAGAAACGCAGCGTACGCTGGAAAGCCTGCTGGAAGAGCTGCACATCACGCATATCCGCAACAACAATGCCTCTTCACTTTCCGGTGGCGAACGCCGCCGCGTTGAAATCGCGCGGGCACTGGCAACCCGGCCAAGGTTTATCCTGCTGGATGAGCCATTTGCTGGGGTAGATCCGATTGCCGTGCTGGAAATCCAGAAGATCATCCGCTTCCTGAAGGAGCGCAACATTGGCGTATTGATCACCGACCACAACGTGCGTGAAACACTGGGCATCTGCGATCACGCCTACATCATCAATGAGGGATCGGTACTGGCAGCGGGGAAGCCGGATGAAATCATCTATAATGAAGAGGTGAGAAAAGTCTATCTGGGCGAGAATTTCCGCCTTTGATCCAGAACCAAGAACCCAGCTTCCGGCCGCCGTTTTTGCGCCGAGTATGAAACCCGCACTCCAGCTAAAGCTATCTCAGCATCTTGCGTTGACGCCGCAGTTGCAACAGGCCATCCGTCTGCTGCAACTCTCTACGCTTGAGCTGAATCAGGAGCTGGAGAAATACCTGCTGGAAAACCCACTGCTTGAGCGAGAGGATGAGGATGGCTATGCCGCCTCACCACCCGCTGACAATGCTCAGGAATCACGTACCGACACGGCTGAACCCCGTAACGATCAAGATGAACGCGGTGAACCATCGGATAACAGCGACACCACCGACAATGACCGCTCACAGACGGGAAGCGAAGACGAAAGCTGGGCCACGGACGGCAACTACAGTGGCAGTGGCTCCGGTGCCGGCAGCGGTAACAGTGACGATGATGATAACGACTATCAGGATATTCAGGCCGCCAGCACATCGCTGAGCGACCACCTGATTTGGCAGTTGAATCTGACGCAACTGTCGGATCGTGACTGCATGCTTGTCCGTGTGCTGATCGAAGCGCTGGACGACGATGGTTATCTATCGCAGACACTGGAAGAGCTCGCCGAAATCATGCCCCCCGAGCTCGAAATCGAGCCGGAAGAACTGCAGACGGCACTGAAATACCTGCAGAATTTCGAGCCGACCGGCGTCGGCGCACGCAATGCACAGGAGTGCCTGGCATTGCAGCTGGAACAATTGCCGGCGGATCCGGTGCGCGACCTGGCGTTGATCGTGGTACGCCTGCACCTGGAACTGCTTGCCGCACGTGACTTCGCCAAACTGAAAAAACTGACCGGCTCTGACGATGAAGCCCTGCGCGCTGCGCACATGCTGATCCGCAGCCTCAACCCTCGCCCCGGCGCCCAATATACGCCGCTGGATGCACGCTACATCACGCCTGATGTGATCGTGAAGAAGGTTCGCCACAGCTGGCAGGCCAGCATCAACCCCGACGCCTATCCACGGCTGCGCATCAATCGGCTCTATGCCGAAGTGCTTTCCAGCCAGCGAGGTTCGGGACTGTCCGGTCAGTTGCAGGAAGCACGCTGGCTGATCAAGAACGTGCAGCAGCGTTTCGATACCATCCAGCGCGTTTCGCAAACGATTGTTGACCGCCAGCGCCAGTTCTTTGAACATGGAGAGGTGGCCATGCGGCCACTGGTACTGCGCGAGGTCGCTGACATCCTCGGCCTGCATGAATCGACTGTTTCACGCGTGACGACACAGAAATACATGGCGACGCCACGCGGCATTTTTGAACTGAAGTATTTTTTCGGCAGCCATGTTTCCACCGACACCGGTGGTGCATGCTCGGCAACAGCCATCCGCGCTTTGATCAAGCAGCTGGTTGGCGCTGAAGACCCGAAGAAACCGCTATCTGATAGTCAGATAGCGGAAATCCTTGGCCAGCAGGGTATTGTTGTAGCCCGACGAACGATAGCGAAATATCGTGAAGGTCTGAACATCCCGCCGGTCAATCTACGTAAGAGCCTGTGAAAGGAGCCACACCATGAACCTGCAAATCAGTGGACACCACCTCGATGTGACGCCGGCAATCCGTGATTACGTCACCAATAAACTGGAGCGAGTCACCCGGCATTTCGATCACGTGATCGACGTCAACGTGATCCTCTCCGTGGAGAAGCTGAAGCAGAAAGCCGAAGTCACGGTACACGTCCGTGGCAAGGACATTTTCGTTGAATCGGACGATGCGGATCTGTATGCCGCCATCGACAACCTGGTCGACAAGCTCGACCGTCAGGTTCAGAAGTACAAGCAGAAGATGCAGGATCATCATCGCAGCGACAAGGAAGCCGTTCGCAGCCTCGCTGAGTAAGTAACTGACCTGAAGTCTGTGCGGCGGGCAATGCCCGCCGCCTCGCACTGTAAAACAGTTAAAATACGATCTTCGAATACCCTAGTCAGCCGAATGAATCTCCTTGAAAACCTTCTGCCGGTCGAGAATATCGTTCTTGATCTGGAAGCCGGCAGCAAGAAACGTGTTTTCGAGCAGGCCGGCCTGCTCTTTGAAAACCATCACGGCATTGCCCGCGCTACCGTTTTCGACAGCCTGTTTGCCCGCGAAAAGCTCGGATCCACCGGCCTCGGTCAAGGCGTTGCCATCCCGCACGGACGTATCAAAGGCCTCAAGGATGCTTGCGGCGCCTTTCTCCGGCTGGCCGCCCCTGTACCCTTCGACTCACCTGACAGCAAACCGGTTTCGATGCTGTTTGTATTGCTGGTGCCGGAACAGGCCAACGAACTGCACCTCGAAATATTGTCCGAACTCGCTCAACGCTTTTCCGACCGGGGGTTCCGCGACGCGCTCACTGCGGCACCAGATCCCCTGGCTGCACGCCAGCTTTTCATAAGCTGAACAAGCCATGCGACAGTTTAGTATCGGTCAGCTTTACGAGGATCACCGGGAAAAACTGCAACTGACCTGGGTCGCGGCTGTTGGCAACAACATCCAGCTTGAACTCAAGGAATTTGGCAATTACGGTGCCGATGTCATCGGCCACCTCAATCTGGTTCATACCGAACGTCTGCAGGTCATTGGCCAGGCGGAATACGACTGGGCCAACCGGGTGAGTCCGAAACGGCTATCAGTACAGGTCTCCGAACTGATTGCCGACAAACCCCCGGGAATCATCTTTGCCGATGGTCTGGAGCCACTCCCGCTCGTGCTGGAGGCCTGCGAACAAAGCAAGACCCCGCTATTCACCAGCCCCAAGCCTGCCGCCGCCGTGATCGACCTGCTGCGTATCTATCTGGCGCGGCGCATGGCTGACAGCACGTCGGTACATGGTGTATTCATGGACGTGCTCGGCATGGGCGTGCTGATCACCGGCGACTCTGGCGTTGGCAAAAGCGAGCTGGCACTTGAACTGGTGTCGCGCGGACATGGCCTGGTCGCCGACGACGTCGTCGAACTTGCCCGTCTTGCCCCGACCACGCTGGAAGGCCGCTGCCCCGGCATGCTGCGCGATTATCTTGAGGTGCGCGGCCTCGGCCTGCTCAACATCCGGACCATTTTCGGCGAAACAGCCTCACGCCGGAAAATGAAACTGAAACTGATCGTGCACCTGCAGAAGCCGCTGGCAGGAGCCGATGCCCCTCGCCTGCCACTGGATGCACAAACGCAGGAAATTCTCAGTGTTCCCATTCGCAAGGTCGTGATTCCGGTGGCTGCCGGGCGCAACCTAGCGGTATTGCTGGAAGCAGCTGTCCGCAACACGATTCTCCAGTTGCGCGGAATCGACAGCATGCAGGAGTTTGTTGCCCGTCAGCAACGAGCGCTTCTCGAAGATGACATTTGATCCAATCCATACCCCTCAACCTGGAGACTCTCAGATGAAAATTGCCATTGCCCTCGTTTCACTCGCTCTCGCCGCCGGCTCCGCCTTTGCTGCAGCAGAAAATGCTGCCGACGCACCAAAGAAGGCACCGACAGCCGCACAGAAGGCGCAACAGGACAAAATGAAAGCCTGTAATGCAAAGGCCACCGGCAAGAAGGGTGATGAGCGCAAGGCCTTCATGAAGGAATGCCTGTCCGGCGGCACAGCGGATGCGACGGCTGCTGATCCGGCATGTGAAAACAAGGCAGCCGAGAAGAAACTGGCAGGCGCCGCCAAGAACAGCTTCGTCAAGAAGTGCACCGCTGACGCAACTGCTGCCAAGTAATCCCGGCTATTGCTGCACAATGATTGCCGGCCGATTGTAGGCCGGCAATTTTTTTGACAGAATCGCTAATCCTCTGTCATTTCCGGGACTCCTCCATGCGCGCACACACCCCCCGGTTTCTCATCGCAGTTGCCACTTTGCTGCTGTCTGCGCACGCCCAGTCTTCTTCATTCAGCTTTTCAGAAGAGGAGGCAAAAACCAAGGCAGGTGACGCGCCATCTGCCGGCAAAGGCGCCGCTGTTTCCAGCGCCTGTCGTGACTCACTCAGGCAACGCAAGGTCATGGTTGTCATTGGCCAACGTTCGACACAAGGCACGGATGCCAGCCAGGGCACCTACAGCCCGCACTTCCAGGCCATCAACAAACGACTGCAAAAATACGGCTTCAACACCTACACTCAGGAAGAGATTACCCGGCAGATTGCCCAGGCCGAAATCGACGCCTACTTCCGGAATGATCCGGATGCGGCCATCAATGCATCGAAGAAAATGGGCGCTGACTTCATTCTGCGCGGCCTGATTTCAAGCCGTACCGCCACCAACCCGGTACTGCGTATTCCGGAAGTCTACATAAACATGGGCTTTACCCTGACGGCAGCCAATGGGAAAACCATCTCGGAAACCAGCGCAAGCGCCGATTCCTACTCCGGGACGGATACGCTGGGCATGGCCTTGACACTGGTCAACGAGCAGGCAGACGGTGTCGTCGCCCGTCTGGCCAACGATTATTGTCGCCACGCCACATCTGCAACAAAACAAAAATCCAAGTAGGAGTACCCGATGAAAAAACTCGTTACCGCATTGGCCGCATTGACAATCAGCAGCACCGCCCTGGCGCAGCCCACCTTTGAAAGCCCTTCACCGACTGCCGGTAGCGGCACCTCGGAAACAGCCAACCAGATGGCCGACAAGGCGATGTACAAGCCCATCGAGTACAGCAATGCCGCAAAAAAAGGACCGGCACTGGTCGTCATTCCGGGTGAGGTGAAAAGCAACAACGCAAACTTCACGCAAAAATTCGGGCCGAACAACATTGCCGATTACGCCGAACTGGAACTGGGCAAGGCCAACTTCAAGATCCTTGAGCGAAGTGACATGGGTCCGCTGCTCAACGAATTCCAGTTGGCCTACACCATGGGCGATCCGCAGGCCGCACGCAAGATCCTGCAGAAAGGCAAGTTCAAGACGACCAAGTGGGTGGTCAAGTTCGACATACTAAAAGCCGAGCAAGTAGCCCAGGCTAGTTCTGGCTTTGACGGTCAGGCGGTCGGTGCGCTGATCAGCATCTTCGGCGGTGGCAGGGGCGGCGCAGCGGGTGGCGTGGTCGCCGGGTCGGTGCAGACAGGCGAATCAAGCGGCGTCTGGATCATTGGCATGCGCTACAAAATCATCGACGCCAACACCACGGAGCAGGTGGCAACCGGCTATAGCGAGGAGAAAATGGAGTTGGGCGCCAAGTCGACCTCGATTCTTGGCATCTCATCCGGTGAATCCGGTGGTTTGACCCTGGATTCGATGGTCCAGCGGCTGGTGCAGAAAACTGTCTGGGAAATCGACAGCAAGCACAAATAAGCACGTCATTCGGCGAGGAGCCACCATGGCAGATATTCCGCACAAACTCGGCAAATATGAAATCCGGCGCGAACTCGGCCGCGGTGCCATGGGCGTTGTTTACGAGGGCTGGGATGCCGGAATTGGCCGCGCCGTCGCATTGAAAACCGTTCGCCGTGACCAGCTTGATGGTGGCGAAGCTGAAGAACTCCTTTCCCGCTTCAGGCGTGAGGCTCAGGCCGCAGGCCGATTGAACCACCCCGGCATCGTCGCCGTGTACGAATATGGCGAGGATGCCGGTACAGCCTTCATCGCCATGGAGTTCGTAGACGGCCGGGAGTTGAAGGATGTTTTCGACAGGAATGAACGCTACCCGCTGAGCGAGATCTGCCGGCTCATGGCCCAGTTGCTTGAGGCCATCGGCCATGCGCACGCGAACGGAATTGTCCACCGCGACATCAAACCGGCCAATATCTTTCTGCTCAAGGATGGCCGTCTCAAGGTCGGAGACTTCGGCATTGCCCGCATGGAATCGTCCAACCTGACCCAGGCCGGCACCGTGCTGGGAACACCGGCCTACATGTCCCCGGAACAGTTCATGGGGCAAACCATCGACAGCCGTTCGGACCTGTTTTCAGCCGGCGTCATCCTTTATCAGTTCCTGACCGGTGAAAAACCCTTTACCGGGCAATTGACCACCATCATGCACAAGGTGCTCAAGGAAGAGCCCCTCGCCCCATCCGAGTTGAATGTGCAGGTTCCACGAGGCTTCGACGCACTGATCCGCAAGGCACTGGCCAAGCGCCCGGACGAACGCTTCCAGAGCGCACAGGCGTTTATCGCCGCTCTGCAATCCACCGTACAGAATGCCACGGATGCTGATGCCACCGTAATTGACACAGCAACGGACCCTGAAGCTACCGTGCTCGGCATGCCCGAACCTCCTCCTGCAGCAAGCACGGCAAAAGCTTCGCCAGCCCCCGCCGCCACACCCGCTTTCTCGCCAGAATCCGCGCCTGCCTTGCCGAAACGCTCGCCTGCGCTGGCGTTCGCCATCATCGGAGCTCTGGCTGTCGCCGGGCTTGGCAGCGGCGCCTGGCTGATGCTTGGCAAGAATTCGACAGAGCAAACCACAAGCGCTCCCACTGTACCAGCCACCGCCAGCAACACCCAAGGCAGCAGCACAGCAACCACGCTGATCGGTAGTGACAAGGAGATGGTGATCACCGCGGTGGGCTATGCTGACCCAAGCGACCCGCGCTATGCCAGCGATCCCGGCTTGATGAAAAGCGAATTGCGCGAAGATGCCAAACGCCAGCTGGTCGAGAAGGCACTGGCCATCTATGTCCAGCGGCAATCACTGGCCGACAATTACGAATTGCTGCGCACCAAGCTGCTGCCACGCAGCAATGAATTCATCTCAGCAGTACTGCAGGAAGACCCGCCACAGACCGGCAAGGATGGGCTGGCCTCGGTCACGACCCGTGCACGAGTCAACATCCGGCAGGTACAGCAATCGCTGAACCAGATGTCGCGCGAGGAACGCGTCGAGTTCATCCGCAACAATGGGGACCCGAAAATCTCGGTCGCAATTACGACCAAACCCGAGGAGGGCGCCCCTGTTCGCTCACCGGTTGCGGAAAACATCCTCAAGGAACGCATCCAGTCTTTCGGTTTTCGCACCTGGAGTGAGGAAGGACAGAAAGGTGCCGATTTTGCGGTGAGTGGCGAGGCCAAATTCAAGCGCCTGTCCGCCAAGCTGGCGGCCTCAGGCATCACGGTCGAGAAAACGGTACTGACTTCATGGTCGGTCAAGGCGGTCGACAAGAGCAGCGGAGAGGAAATCTATTTCAATACACAGATTCCGGAGCAGATGAGCTGGGCAACAGAAGACCAGGCATTGCGGGATATCGGAAAACTGATCGGTGACGAATTTTCGAAGGGTTTCTTCCTCTCGCATTTCCGCTTTACCGGCCAGAAAGTCCGGCTCAGACTGACCGGACTACCCAACAGTGAAACAGCCGCCAAGCTGAGTCGGGAAATGAGCGGTTTGCTCAATGTACTGGATATCCGTGCCAGCGATGGCGACAGTTTCGAGGTGGAATTGGCCGGCAGCGGCAACCCGACCGACCTGGTTGCCGCGACCATCGTACAGCCGCTCAACACCAAGCTCGGCCAGACCTGTTTCTCGGTTAACGGCACGAATGGCAACCAGATCGGAATTGCACTCGAAGCAGCCTGCAAGGAGGCCGCAGTTTTGGCGCGGCTGGATACCTTGCCGCCTGCTGCACTCTATGAAGCCCCGGCCAAACGTCGTCAGGCAATTGTCAAAAATCCGGAAACGCTCAGGAAGCTGAGCATCTGAACACAAAGGGCGGCAGATTCACTCTGCCGCCCCTGATCTGATTTGCTGAACAAGCCGCCTGTCGGCAGGCCTTATAGATGCTCAAACTCGGCGATGTCTGCCGATTCACTGGTTGAGGATGCCGCAAACGAAATCCGCCCACTGCCGCGCAGCACCAGATCTTCGCGGCGCAGGAAAAACTCCGGCTCTCCCTTGAACACGACATAGGTGCCATTGGTCGAAATATCAGTCAGTACATACTTGTCACCACGGCGTTCGATCTTGCCATGGTTACGTGAGGCGCGCCGATCCTGGATGACCAGATCACAACTCGCGTCACGCCCAAGCATCAGCGCCGTACGCTTGTCATCAAGGACCATGACTTCACCAGCATAGCGGATACAAAGACGGGGGGAACCCGGAGCGGATACTTTCAGGCCATCCTTCAGTGAAGGCGCCTTCATCGTCAGCTCTTCCCCTTCCTGCCAGAGCACCTCGAAGACATGGAGCCCCTCAAGTTTCCCTTTGACCGAGATGCTATCCAGATCCCTTGTTGACTGCTTGAGCAATTCCGGTAACTGGGCAATGGCGTCACCACTGGTCAGTGCCTGCCCTGCCTTGGCCAAGCCTGCCAGACGTGCTGCCGTATTGACCGTGTCACCAAAAAAATCATTGTTTTCTTCGATCACCATGCCGTGATGGAAACCGAGCCGGATTGCCAGCTTGACCCCGGAGACAGGTGGCAGATCGGTAATTCTCACCTGCATGTCACTGGCAGCCTGAAAGGCGTCTTCGGCAGAATCGAAAATTGCCATCACTTCATCGCCGATGGTTTTTACGACCCGGCCACGAAATGCCTCGACAGAACGCTCCATGCGCTTGATGCAGCGATCCACGGCGTGCAGCGCTTCATTGTCCCCCAGCTTTTCGTACAGTCGCGTACTGCCGGAAACATCGGCAAAAAGCACTGAAAGCTCGCGTTCCTTACCACTCATTCAACAGCTCCGATTATCCCGGCGTCTTACGCACGGCGATTGTGGGTTGGGATTCTATCAGATTCAGTCACTTAGAATCGATGAGTAAAAGGCTGGCGGCCTCATCCGGTGGAATTTCCGGACAGTCGTACACACCTGTTTAAAAGCCGGCCTGTTTCACCTATCATCACCTGAAACCAGCTCAACATGAGCCGAAACATGCTGCCTGACGGAGACTTTCCCTGATTACCTTGCGCCAGTTGCTCGTCCTGATTTGCTTGACCCTCGCTTCCATGAGCCAGGCAGCCGAGACATCCCCCCCGGATGAATTGCTGTTCTGCTTTGAGGATGCCGACGTTCGGCCCTGGCAAACCAGAGAGGGTCGTGGTTTGAGTTTTGAACTACTGAATCAGGTGGCTGCAGAATTGAAACTGCGCTTCCGCTATCAAAGCGCCCCCTGGAAAAGATGCTTCGCTGATCTTCAGCAAAACCACTACGCCGGGATCATCAGCGTCAGTTTCAAACCAGAACGGCTGGAAGCTGGCGCCTACCCCGGAGGAATCAAGCCGGATCCGGGCAAGGCACTTTATGTCGAAAAATACATTGTTGTACGCCCCAAGGGCAGCCACACCAGCTGGAATGGCAAGGCATTCCAGTCGCTACAAGGCAGCATCGGTGTCCAGTTGGGCTACTCGGTCGCCGACGATCTGAAGCGTTACGGCGTTCCGATTGATGACGGTGCACTGACCTCGGTCGATGTGCTGAACAAGCTGCTCGCCAACCGGGTTGCCGCAGTCGTCATGCTGCAGGGCGAATTCGGCGCATTGATGGCAGAGGGCAGCAACCGGCGCAACCGGCTTGAAATGCTGCCTACACCCTTTGCCGAAAAACCCTACTACCTGATGCTCTCGCACCAGATGATTCGCTCACAGCCTGAATTGAGCGAGCGTATCTGGCAGACCATTGCCCGCCTGAAAGTCTCTTCCGCCTACCAGGAAAAAGAACGCCGTGCGCTCAACACGGATCATTGAATGGTTCGGCACTCGCGACCGGGATTGGAAATGGCGCCGGCAAATGCAGCTCCTCCCCGAATTGTGGCGCATCGAAGGCCGTGTCACCTTCCTCAACATGATCGCCCAGTTGCAATCCACGAAAGTCGAACAGCTTGTTGTCAGCAAGATGCGAAGGCACGACATTCTGTAGCGCAGTAAAAACCGCTTCGGTTCGCCCGGGGTAGCGGCGATCCCAGTCCTGCATCATTTCGCGGATTTTCTTGCGCTGCATGTTTTCCTGCGAACCGCACAGATTGCAGGGAATGATCGGATATTCCATGCCGCGTGCGTAGCGGGCGATATCGGCTTCGGCACAATAAGCCAGCGGCCGGATGACCACATGTGCGCCATCATCGGTCACCAGCTTGGGCGGCATGGCCTTGATTTTGCCGCCAAAGAAAAGGTTGAGAAACAGGGTATGCACCATGTCATCCCGATGATGCCCAAGTGCAATCTTGTTCGCCCCGAGTTCCTTGGCCGTTCGATAAATGATGCCGCGACGCAGGCGGGAGCACAGCGAACAGGTGGTCTTGCCCTCCGGGATCTTTTCCTTGACCACGGAATAGGTGTCCGCTTCGACGATGCGGAATTCAACCCCCAGTTTCTCGAAATAGCCGGGAAGGATGTGCTCCGGGAACCCCGGCTGTTTCTGGTCCAGATTCATCGCTACCAGCTTGAAGTCGACCGGGGCACGGGCCTGCAGGGCCATCAGGATGGACAGCAGCGTATAGGAATCCTTGCCGCCGGAAACACAGACAAGGACAGTGTCGCCTTGCTCGATCATGTTGTAGTCGGCAATCGCCTTGCCGACATTGCTGGTCAGGCGCTTGCCCAGTTTTTGCAGGGTATTCGAAATGTCCACGATTCGGCTTTACAGGTAGGCGGTACGACCGCCATCAACGTTGATGACCTGACCGGTCACATAGCTTGCAGTCAGCAAATAAGCGACCGCACTGGCAATATCTTCCGGCGAGCCTTCGCGCTTGAGCAGGGTCTGCCGAACGATATCCACCCGTTCGTGGTCATCGAACTGCTCATCATCCGGCCACAGGATCGGGCCGGGTGCGACCGCATTGACCCGCACCTCAGGCGCCAGTTCAACCGCCAGTGCACGTGTCAGTGTCAGCAGCGCGCCCTTGGCCGCGCTGTACAGCGGATAGCCGCGCAAGGGTCGCTCGGCATGCACATCGGTGATATTGACGATGACACCGCCACTGGCCTGCAAGGCCGGCGCTGCTGCCTGGCTCAGAAACAGCGGCGCCTTGAAATTGCTGCCGACCAGATCATCCCAGGCCGCTTCATCAATATCACCAATCGCCGTCGGGAAAAAACTGGAGGCGTTATTGATCAACCCGTCGAGCCGGCCGAATCGCGCCAGTACATTGGCAATCAGCGTCGGCGAAAGCGCCACATCAAGCAGGTCTGCCTGCAACGCCAACGCAGAGCCGGAACGCGTGGCATTGAATGCTTCGACCAGCATCTCCGCCTCGGCTTGAGCGGCACGGTAGTGCAGTACCACCGTCGCGCCCTGCCGATGCAGATGACGGGCGATCATGCTGCCAACCCGTTTTGCCGCCCCGGTCACCAGAATGACCTTGCCCTTCAGGGGTGCCTGGTTCATGGCCATGTCCTCGCTCTCCCGCGGCATCAAAGCCGCAAGTTTACCGGACTTGCCGGCCTTTCCACACCAATAACGGCAAAGAACATGCCGCCCGGCCCGGCAAGGCCATACTGTGTATTATTTCTCGCTGAGCAGCGTGATGGTCATCGTCTGGTTGTGCAGCTTGCAGGAAACGCCGGGAGCAAAGGGGCTGATTTCGCCGTAGGAATAAAACCCGGTCAGGGTGGCACGGGTACCAAAAACGGCCGCGACGGCTTCAACCTCTTCATCCACCCGCTCCCCCATGACCAGCTTCCGCCCGACGCAACTGACCAGCACCGCAAGGCAATCCCCCCGGCCATGGTGCATGCCGGCAGCAGCCTCTGCGGCCGCTTCGGCACCACCGACCAGACCATCCGTATTCGCATGCATCAGCTTCAGGTAGCCATCCGGGTCAATTTCGCCGGCCAGTGTCAGGCTTCCGTCCGCCTCGGAAACGCCAAGGATGGTGCGAATCAGCCCGGTGGCATCGTGATTCCCGCTCAGCATCGCAAACGGGAAAAGCAGGCCCGTTGCCGGAAGTTCGCTCGCATAATCCCCCAGGTAGCGCTTATAAACATCCAATGCCGGTGCACCATCGAGCTCAAAGAGCACATTGCCTTCGCATCGGGTCACCTTGCGCGCCGGACCGAACGTCTCCCAACCACCGAAAGAACCGTGGCAGAACTGAAGGTCATCGCCGAGCAGGCCGACCGCCATCACCCCATTGTCGGTAATGCCGTCGGAACCCAGCGTTCGGGTACGCTGGAAGGCGCCGCCGTCACCGGCCAGGCCGCCGGTCAATGGAATGCTTTCACCAATGACCGCGCTGATGCCGTCCACCAAAGCACTGCCGTTCACGGCTACGCCTGGGCCGAAAACCATCACCGCCTTCAGATCGGGGGATTTGAGCTGCTCCCCGATGCGCATGCCGGCAGCACGCGAATCCTCCATGCTGGCAAGGCTGCTTGCGGCACCAAGGACACGAACCCGTCCGCTATCAAACCGCAAGGCAGTGACGACACAGCTTGCATCATCAACCCCGCGTTGACTGATTTCACCCGCAGTAGAACAGCCAAGCAGGACGGCGCCGGGAAACGCTGCACGCAGGTCATCGAAGAATCCGGGCGAATCAAAAAATGTCAGGCTGCCGAAAACCAGGACCCATTGCGGAGCGATCTCCTGTAGCGGCACCAATGCCGCTGGCAGCGCTGCAGCCTCCCGTATCACTACCTGCTCTATTTTCATGCGTTTCCCCTGGGCTACGAAAGTTGCGCACCGGCCGGACACGATCTGGCAAGTCGCGCTTCCTGACCAGTAAAATAGCGGTTTTCAAGCAGGCTGACCAGATGCCCCTACCCACGCCCGACCCTGATGCATTGAAGCACAGCCAGTATTTGCAGGCACACATTGCCGATGACATCGGCCGGCGCGGCGGCTGGATTTCTTTTGCCCGCTACATGGAACTGGCATTGTACGCCCCTGGCCTTGGCTACTACTCTGGCGGCGCACACAAGTTTGGCGCTGCCGGCGATTTCATTACCGCCCCGGAGTTGACCCCGCTCTTTGCGCAAACACTGGCCGCACAGGCTGCACAAATCATGGCGGCCAGCGCACCGCAAATACTCGAAGCCGGTGCCGGCTCGGGGCGATTGGCTGCCGATCTCCTGCAGGAACTGACATTGCGCGATGCCTTGCCGGAACGCTATCTCATCCTTGAATTATCGGGGGAACTGCGCGAACGGCAGCGCGCCACATTGTCAGCACATGTGCCGCATCTATTGCCGCGTGTCGAATGGCTGGAACAACTACCGGAACGCTTTGACGGGCTGGTATTGGCTAACGAACTGCTGGACGCGATTCCGGCACATCTGGTGCGTTGGCGCGATGAAGGCATCTTCGAACGTGGCGTTGCGCTGGAAAGCAATCATTTTGACTGGGTTGAGCGCCCGGCCGAGGGAGAGGTACTCAGCCGCGCCCAGTCACTGGCTGAAGAAGTCGTTCCCGGCGGCGGGTACGTTTCGGAAATCGGCCTGGCTGCTGCGTCCTGGGTCGCTTCATGGGGTGAAATTCTGGGTTGTGGTGCATTGCTGCTGGTCGATTACGGTTTTCCGCGTCGGGAGTTTTACCATCCCCAGCGCAGCGAAGGCACGCTGATGTGCCACTACCGTCACCATGCCCACCCCGACCCGTTTTACCTGCCGGGCCTGCAGGACATTACCGTTCACGTCGACTTCACGGCAGTCGCTGAAGCCGGCACCGAAGCCGGTCTCGACTTTCTCGGCTACACGACACAGGGGGCATTCCTTTTCAACTGCGGCTTGACCGAGGTGTTGTCACGTACGCCGGCCGACGATCCGCGCCGCTACCTGCCACTGT
The DNA here is from genome assembly GCA_024235655.1 of Zoogloeaceae bacterium. Classification (GTDB taxonomy): domain Bacteria; phylum Pseudomonadota; class Gammaproteobacteria; order Burkholderiales; family Rhodocyclaceae; genus Proximibacter. The sequence continues at coordinate 153,045 of JACKLY010000001.1, forward strand.
CCAATGCTGCGCAGAAACTGATCTCTCCCGCAGAAATGGGGGAATTATTCAAGGTCATTGCGCTCGGCCGCGGCATCGACGAACCCCTGCTCGGTTTTCTCAGCGGGGAGCGCAGCGCGACGCTTTGACACACTGACCAATGCCAGCTGGGAAAAAACCGGCTGAATTACTTCAGTTTTTGCCGAAGCAGCCGTTAGCGAGTTATCCACTCAGGGAACAGTCATGGAAATTTCCGCTACAGGTTCCGCAGAACTTGCCAATATCCAGCTTAGCGAGAACGTTGCCACGCTGGTACTGAAGAAAGTGCTGGATATCGAGGCTCAGAATGCCGCACAACTGCTGCAGGCGCTGCCGCAGCCGCAATACAACAATCCGGCCGGCATCGGCGGCTCGGTCGACACCTTCGTCTGAGCATGCAGTACGGGAGCAGGCGCTCCCGCCCCTGCCTTCTTACTTGAGAACCTCCGCCAGCCAGTCACGTATCGTTTCAGCCACGTGCTGCCAGTCCTTTTCCAGCATCACGCCGTGCCCCATCCCCCGGAAGATCCGGTCAGGCACCCCATAGGTCTTGGCTGTCGATTGGACCAGAAAGGCCGGCATCAATACATCCTTCTCGGCACCCAGCACCATCAACGGCGGACGTTTCATGGCATTCAGATTGGGCAGGCTGAACATCGACATGTCCCAGATCGCGCGCTGCGACTCAGGCTGCATCAGGCGGTAATACCGACGTAGCATGTCATCGCTGACCTCTTGCGCAAAAAGTGCTTCGCGCAGGACATCCAGCGGCACATTGCCGCCACCAAGCAGCTTGTTGATTTCCAGCATCAGACCAGGTTTCTCGAAAATCATCGAGAACTGTGCCGCGACCAGCCCCTGAGGCGGTACCGAGCACATCAGCACGGCGGCCGGCACCTTGTGCCGTTCCAGATATTTCTGGACAACAAAGCCGCCCATCGAGTGGCCAATCAGAACCGGGGCTGCGCCAAGATCGGCAATCACGTCGACCACGTCATCGACATAGTCATGCACGCTCAGCCAGTCGATGCGCTCATGACCGTAACTGCCGCCATGGCCGCGCAAGGAAAGCGCATGGGCGCTATAGCCCTGGGCTGCAAACCAGGGCAGGAAATGCTCGTCCCAGACCCAGGCACCGGCAAACGCGCCATGGACAAACAGCAACGGTGTCTCACACCTCCTTTTCTTTGGCTCGCAAGATAGAACTTCGAGCTGATTGACTGTCCGCGTAATCATGATGAAGGCACTGCCATACCGCACTGAACCGCCGGTCTGCCGCCAACAGCATCGAACCAGCGGCGAACTGCCGGGAACTGCGCCAAATCGACGCCGTGCCATTCGTGCCGTGCCACCCACGGATAAGTTGCCATATCGGCAATCGAATAATCTCCGGCCAGACACTCGCTGACTGTCAGTTGCTTGTCGAGCACACCGTACAGGCGCAGGGTTTCCTTGCTGTAACGTTCGATGGCGTAGGGTACCGGCTCCGGTGCATAACGCATGAAATGGTGCGCCTGCCCGAACATCGGGCCAACGCCTCCCATCTGGAACATCAGCCACTGCAAAACCTGATGGCGTGAATTGCCGGAAGACGGCAGGAAGCGGCCGGTTTTCTCGGCCAGATAGATCAGGATGGCGCCAGATTCGAACAAGGTCACCGGCCCCTCGTCATCGACGATGGCCGGGATCTTCGAATTCGGGTTGATGCTGACGAAAGCCGGGTCAAACTGCTCGCCCCGGGTAATGTCGATCTTCTGGACTGAATACGGCAAGTCGCACTCCTCCAGCATGATCGAGACCTTGCGGCCATTGGGTGTGCCCCAAGTATAGAGATTGATCATGGCGCAATTGTCCTCGCTACCGACTCAATCCGGTATCGCTCGCTTGTTTTAGCAGGCATCCCAGTTCAACATAGTTGCAATGATGCAACACTTGCCAGGAAAACGCCGAACAGAACCTCATTGAGGTAAAAAATATACAGATAATTCAGTATGATAAATATTAAATTTAAAGTTATTTCTATAAGAAACCACTGATGCACCCAGTGCTGCGGAAAATTCTGTACCCCGCTTTTCTCCTCCTCAACCTCGCGCTTGTCGACGTTGCTGCGGGAGAGACACTTTTCGAGCTGCGGCGCATTGAAGTCAGCGGCAACACCCTGCTCAGCGAATATCAGGTACTGGAAACAACCACCCCGTTTCTTGGCAAGGACAAGGGGTTCCGGGATATTCAACAGGCGCTGGAAGCGCTCGAAAACGAGTATCGCAAAGCCGGTTACAACGCCGTTCAGGTCATTACACCGGAACAGGAACTGACCAGCGGCATCCTGCGCATGGAAGTCCGGGAAACCCCGATTGCCAAGGTCACCATCACCGGCAACCAGCACTTCAGCAACGAGAACATTCGCGCCTCACTCCCTTCGCTGCAGGAGGGAAAAACACCAAACGCCCGTGAACTGTCGGAAAACATCCAGCTAGCCAACGAGAACCCGGCCAAGCAGATTGACCTTGTCCTGGCCGTTTCGAAAACGCAGCCGGACAAACTGGATGCAACGATCAATGTCGAAGACGAGGCACCGTTACGTATTTTTGCCAATGCCGACAACACCGGTTCCGAAACAACCGGCGAACATCGCCTTGGTGTCGGCATCCGCCACGCCAATCTCTGGGGTCTCGATCACACCGCCACGCTGGCTTACACCACTTCACCGGACAAACCGGACCACACCAAGGTCGACATCTACAGCCTGGGCTATCGCGTTCCCCTTTACCGCTTTGGTGACAGCATTGATCTGTTTTACGCCAAATCCAATATCGATACCCCTTCGGCCTCCTTCACGCTCGGCGCATTTGAAAACCTGACCGGCAAAGGCGATGTCTACGGCATTCGCTGGAACCATTATTTCCAGCGACACGGAGAATGGTCGACCAAGCTGGTAACCGGCTGGGACATCAAATCCATTGACACTACCTGCACCGGCCCCGGCGGGCAGAAAGATTACCTCAAGGGGCAATCGGCGGGCTGCACTCCCTACACGACGCAACCCCTGGGCGCCACCTTCACAGGCACCTGGCAACGCCCCGGCATGGCCGCCGATTTCAATGCAGGAATCACCCACAATATTGCGACCGGACGACGCAATGCCTACAGCACGGTCGATGGGAAAACCGGGAACGACCATTACTCACTGGTTTCCGGCAACCGCAAGACCAGCGACAACTTCACCATCTTCAAGCTCGGTGGCAGCTATTCCGTATCGCTCCCGGACAACTGGATGGCGCGGCTTGCTGGGGGCTACCAATCCAGCTTCGGCCTGCCCCTGCCGCCATCCGAACAGCTCGGCCTGGTCGGCGCACAGGCCGTGCGTGGATTTCACGAACGCGTGGTTGCCAGTGATGCCGGCTACATGACCAATGTTGAACTTTACACACCGGATATTGCACCGCTGCTCACCCTGCCCGGAAATCTGCGCCCTCTGTTTTTTGTTGATGCGGCACGGGGCTACAACTACCGCTCAAGCAAGGGTGGTAACCGTACCGGCACTGAACCCTCTGGCGTCATGAGTGCCGGCATTGGCTTGCGGTATAACTACAAAAAAGATTTTCAACTGCGTTTCGATGTCGCCAACGTCCTTGATGCCGGCCCGGCCGAGAGCCTGACCGACTCATCGAAAACCAGCGATGGCGACTGGCGCGGACACTTCAATATCATTGTCGGATTCTGAATGGCGTTGGCCGGGCAAACTTGCTGCCCACCGCCATGAGTTCTAAGCTAAAAGATTGACGAGCACCATTCGGGGGAATCATGGCTCGCACCATACCCGGCCTCTGGCCTTTGAAACTGATCAGCGTGGCAATCGCCAGCTGTTTTACCCATGCGGCACTGGCCCTGCCCGTCGCCCCCACTGTGGTCAATGGCACCGCTAGCATTGCACAAACCGGCAACACCCTGACTGTCACCAACAGCAACCAGGCCATCATCAACTGGAACTCGTTTTCGATCGGCAGCAACGAAAGCGTCCGTTTTATCCAGCCCTCCGTCTCCAGCAGCGTCCTTAACCGGGTATTGGCAGCCGACCCTTCTCTGCTTCTCGGTTCGCTCAGTTCGAATGGCAGGGTATTCCTGATCAATCCGGCCGGCATTACCGTCGGCGCCGGCGCTCGAATTGATGTTGCCGGCTTTGTCGCTTCCACACTGATGCTGTCGAACGAGGATTTCCTCGCCAACCGGCTCAATTTCGTTGCCACGCCGGGAGCAGAAAAGCTGGTGGTGGAAAAAGGCGCTGAAATCACTACCGCCAGCGGCGGGCAGGTCTATCTGATTGCACCGCAAGTGGAAAACAGCGGCCTGATCACCACCCCTCAGGGCGAAATCATCCTGGCTGCCGGCCAGAAAGTCGAACTGATTGACAGCGGCACGCCGGGGGTCAAGGTCGCGGTTGAAGCCAGCAATGAGCAGGCGCTGAACCTGGGCCAGCTGATGGCAGAATCCGGCCGCATTGGCATGGTGGGGGCAGTCGTCAGGCAGCAGGGCAGCATCAGCACCAACAGCATCGTCAACGAAGGCGGCCGGATTTTTCTTAAGTCAGTACAAAACACCGAACTGTCGGCTGGCTCCATTACCCGTGCCGATGGTTCGCAAGGTGGTTTGATCCAGATCGACAGTGATGGTGCTACGCAACTCCAAGGCAAGGTGTCGGCAATCGGCTCGCTTGGCGAAGGTGGCCGCATCGAACTGCTCGGCGATTCGGTTCGTATTGATGCCACGGCGTCTGTCGACGCCTCAGGCAGCACAGGCGGCGGTCAGATTCTGGCTGGCGGAGACTATCAGGGGAAAAATCCGGATATCCGCAATGCACAAAGCACGAGTTTCGCAGCAGGCGCAATCCTGCGTGCCGACGCGCTTGATGACGGTGATGGCGGGAGAATCATTGTCTGGGCCGATGACACGACGCGTTCTTCCGGCCTGTTGTCGGCACGCGGCGGCGAACATGGCGGAAATGGTGGCTTTATTGAAGTCTCCGGCAAGAATCTCCTGAGCTACAACAGCGTGGCCGACACCCGTGCCCCGCTTGGCCTGACCGGCACCCTCCTGCTTGACCCGACGTCGATCAACCTGATAGCCGGCGCCGGGGTCGATAGTGGCGGAACGCTTTACGGCGACAACGTCAAAACCAACCTCGGTTCGTCCAACGTTATCCTGCAAACCAGCAGTGGCGGCACGGGCAATATCACCTTCACGTCCGGCACCTATGACTTCTCCGGTGCAGCAGCAGCCAATTCCCTGACCTTGCTGGCCTACAGCGATGGCAGTACGAGCACAGGCAATATCAGCCTGCCGGCCGGCACGTCACTGACCATGAAGGCCGGTGCGCCACTGAAAATGGTTGCCGGCTGGAATGGCGTTTCAGTCAGCTCTCCTGCAGTGACGGGTGCTGCGACAGGGGGTGATATCTCAATTGTTGAATCCAGCATTGATGCACGTGGCGGCCTGACACTGCTGGCCAACGGCAACGTAACGATATCTGCCGGCACATCCGATGCGAGTGTTGGCAGCGCCTCCGGAAGTTCATCGATCAGCATTACCTCAGACACCTTCAACCTGACTGGCACTGCGGCTGGATTTGCCAAACTCGGCGCCCTGGATGGCACCTCCAATGCCACCATCAATATCACCTCCACCGGCCCCGGCGGTATCAATCTCGGAACCTACAGCAAAGTGCTGGCCGGCTCAGGCAGTGTGTCATTCACCGCCAATAATGCCGGAGGCGCCTCCCTGAGCCAGGGTGCAAACAGCCAGATCATTGCGCAAACGCTCAGTGCTGTCGGCAACAGAAGCATTACCCTGGGCGGCCCGGACAACAACGTCCAGAATTTTTCCGGTAGCTCATCCCTGTCTTCCCTGAGTTTCACGAGTAGTGCAGCGACCACCCACGTCACCTCCGCCAGTGGCACAACGGGTGTCACTCTGGCAACCACGACCGGTGGTAACAAGAACATCGCGCTCGGTTCGATCTCAACGACCAATGCAGCAGTTTCCATCACTGCCAGCGGCGCCATCCTTGATGACAATGCCAGTGGCACCACCAATATTTCCTCGGGAACAGGCAACATCACCCTCACCAGCCAGAACGGCACCAGCACTGCGGGCGCCATGGCGATCAGCACGGACGTGGCGACGACCGGCACGCTCACGGCAACCAGTGGCGGCGCCAACGGCAACATCATCATCCGGGATACAGGTGCCAATCAGGTGGGCAGCGCAACCATCAACGCAAGCGCAGCCACCACTCAGGGAGCAGTCAACTACTATCGTTATGGCGACTTATCGCTGGCCTCCGGCCTCGCGATGTCTCAACGAAGCACCGATGCCGTGTCCATCGGCGCCAGTGGCAACATTACCGTGCCCGCTGGCGGTTATCTCGCCGGCGCAGGTTCCAGCAACGTCAAGATTTCTGCCGGCGGCAATCTGAATGTTTCGTCCGGCGACCTGACCCTGCGCGGCACAGCCAACGCGGTCAGTGTTGGGAACGCCCTGACAGTAGCCTCCGGCCGATCGCTGCTCACCGACCCGGGAAATCCCTTGTCAGTCACCGCGGCCAGCATCCAGCTCAATGGCACCCTTGAAGGGAAATCCGACCTCAGTGTCAAGACCAGTGGCAATGTTGACATACTGGCGGGCGGACTGCTGAAGAGCAGCACCGGCACCCTCAAATTCGAGGCCAATGCACTGAATGTTTACCAGGGCTCCGTCTCCTCAGGGCTTGGCATTGAGGGTGTCACGCAGTCTGGAATCGACCTCGGCACAGCATCCAGCACCGGCTACATGACCGCCACCAATGGCATCATCAAACTGCAGGTTGGTGGCACGGGCATCAAGATGCTCAACGGTTCCTATATCAACTCCACGGATGCCAGCCAGTCTGCCGGTGGACTAATCAAACTTTTCTTCCCGGGGCTCAGCGCCGGTGGATCGACGATTGATGGCGTCGCCACCTTTACCGGCGGGTACAAGATCGCTGGCGCCTTCACGACCTTGGGTACCGGTTTGGAAGTCACCTACGGCATTACTGACAACCCCGTATCGGATGCAATCATTTCCGCCATCAACAGCGCCACTTCATCTACAGGCGGCACCAGCCAGTCCGCTGGATCGCTGACCCTGCTTGGTAGCGGCGGCACGACTACGCCGAGCCTGGATGGCACGCAGACAGTGGGCGGAGAACAAGACAGTTTTGGTGGATCGGACTCCAGTGAAGACACTTCTGGAAAGAACAACACTCAGGATGACAAGAATGCGAAGAAAAAACCCGCGCAGTGTAGTGCCTGAGTTTTTAGCCGCGCTCGCCATGGCCCTGTGCTTTTCCCTGGCTCAGGCTGAGCCGGCAGGCGTGATCACGCACCTTTCCGGCACCATTTCGGCGCAGCGAGCCGATGGCAGCAGCAAACTGCTGTCGATCAAGTCCGAAGTCATGGAGGGTGATGCACTGACAACACAGCGCGACACCTACGCCCGCATCAAATTTGCGGATGGTGGTGAAATCGTCATGCGGCCGGGAACTGAATTGAAAGTCACCGCCTATCAGTACGACGAGAAAAAGCCGGAGACTGGTAATGTCATCCTCGGCTTGTTGCGCGGCGGCCTGCGTGCACTCACCGGTCTGATCGGCAAGCACAACCGGGAAGCCTTCAAGCTGAATACACCAACGGCGACCATTGGTATTCGCGGTACGCACTTTGGTGCCCTCTTCTGTAATTCGGATTGCGGCGACATCCCCACGGTTTCAGGTGCCACCCCGGAGAATGGGCTTTATGTGGATGTGCACTCAGGAACGATCATTGTTTCCAACCCGGCAGGCAACCAGAATTTCACTGCTGGTCAGTTTGGCTATGTCCCGAATATCCAGACCTCGCCCATCATTCTTCCGCCGGAAAATGGCTTGCGCGTCACCATGCCACAAGCGATCAGCCAGAATGCTTCTCAGGGTACCGGTATCGGGCAAGCTGATCAGACGCAGTGCGTCATGCAATGATCATCCGCCATTCTGTGTCGTGCTTGATCCTGCTGGCAGCAAGCGCCTCTGTCTACGCTGCCGACCTGAGGACAACTACCGCCAGCCCGGCCTTTGCTGACCTGACTGCGCCGCTCGAAATCGTGTTAGAACGGGATCCTTCACGAGTGCCTGCAGCCAAGCGACTGGCGCGTCTTTATGCCGAAAGCCGGAACTGGAACGCTGCCTGGCGGGTACTGGAGCGCTCCGCTCCTTATACCGGCAAGGATGCCGAATACCAGGGTTTCTCGGCGCTGGTGCTGAGCCAGTTGAAGCGGCCCCAGGAAGCAGCGGCCTACTACCGCCGTGCCATCACCCTGCAGTCGAATGAAGGTCGCTGGTGGGTCGGTCTCGGGTTGGCCCTGGGTGATTCTGGTGACCGCAAGGGTGCCAGAGCGGCTTTCGCTGCTGCACAGGAGCGCGACAACACGCTGCCACCAGTATTGCTCAAAGTCGCGGAACGGCAGGGGCGCTAATGCTGAAGTGGCTACTCACCATCGCCATTGTCGTGTTCATCTTTGGATTGCTGACCCCACGTGCCCGAAGGAATCAGCCAGCACGCGGGCTGCCGGGCGATATCACACTACGATGGCGCGACCGAGACTACTTCTTCCCTTTTGTCTCGACCCTTCTGTTCTCAGCCTTTGCTATCGGAATCAGTTTGCTGATTTGAGGCTGGCGACAACCGCGATACGTGCGGCATGAATACGCTCTGGAATTTGTGCCGGATCATTGCAAGACTTGGCAATCGCCGCTGCGGGCACTGATTGCACCGCAGCCAGCGCCCGCAACAAGAGCGCTGGAGATGCATAGGGTTTTTCTTCCCACCCCTGACGCCCGTTGAAATCAGCCGCACAGGCTTGCAGCAGTTGTTCAAAACGTTGCGGCCGGCGCAGGGCATCGCTGCGCTCCAGCAGGCGAACGATGGTATCCGCGCGCAGTTCGGCTGCGCGGTGGATATCGCCGTGATAGCGCGCCACCAGCACCGCCAGGTCTCGACACTCTGCCGGCACCTTGAGACGGGCACTGACCGTTTCGACCAGTTTGACGCTGCGCATTTCGTGCGCAATGTGTCGCGGCCACTCCTCCCGTGGCGTCGTGCCCTTGCCCAGGTCGTGCAACAAGGCGGCAAAACGTACCGGCAGGGCATGGCCACGACGGGCGGCGGTATCCAGCACCATCATCACATGCACGCCGGTGTCGATTTCCGGATGGTATTCAGCACGTTGCGGCACGCCGAAAAGTCGATCCAGTTCCGGCAGCAGGCGTTGCAGCGCACCACACTCGCGCAGCACGGCAAACATTCGGGAGGGTGAAGCTTCCATCAAGCCCTTGGCCAGTTCCTGCCAGACCCGCTCAGGAACCAGCGCATCAACTTCGCCATTGCCCACCATCTCGCTCATCAGCGCCCGGGTCTCCGGCGCAATGGAGAAATCGGTGAAGCGGGCAGCAAAGCGGGCAATGCGGAGGATGCGGACCGGATCTTCGACAAAGGCCGGGCCGACATGGCGGAATATCCGGTCGGCAATGTCCTGCTGACCGTTATAGGGATCGATCAGGCTACCGTCATCGGCACGGGCAATGGCATTGATGGTCAGATCCCGGCGTGCCAGATCCTCTTCCAGCGTGACATCCGGAGACGCATGAAAACTGAAGCCGGCGTAGCCCGGCGCGGTCTTGCGCTCGGTGCGTGCCAGGGCATATTCCTCGTTGCTTTGCGGATGCAGGAAAACCGGGAAGTCCTTGCCGACCGGGCGAAAGCCTTTGGCCAGCATTTCTTCCGGCGTGCTGCCTACCACCACGTGGTCGCGATCCTGAACCGGGCGTTGCAGGAGTTCATCGCGAACCGCACCACCAACAACGTAGACCTTCATGCGTGCCTGCGTATCAAATCAGCGCCGCGCCTCGCTTCCAGGCTGCTGGACAGGATAAGTTCCTGCGCGGGACAACGAGACTGGCGCAAGCAGGCCTGCTCCTAGCGACCAGCGTGAAAACGGAAACCGTCCAGCTTGGCCTTTGGCGCCACCTTGCCGATGTACGTCGGGGCAATCGCTTCCAGTGCGGCCGGGTTCCAGCCAGGATAGGTCTGGCCGTCCGGGCTGGCGACATTGTCGGCATCCATCGAACGCAGGTTGTCGGGTGACATCGGCGGGTTCGGCAACAGCCAGAGCAAGCCGGCCTGCAGATAAGCCCAGAAATCGTTGAGCTGGCGTACCGGGCGCTTGTTGCCGGACACCTCGCCGACATATTCAACCAGTTCGCGCAGTGTATAAACCTTGGGGCCGCACAGTTCATAGCGCTGACCGAAGGTCTTGATATCGTTCAGCGATGACACGAAAGCGTCAGCCACATTGCCGGCATAGACCGGCTGGAATTTTGCCGTCATGCCGCCGGAGGCAAACACCGGCACCAATTTCAGGATGCTGGCAAAGGTCGTCAGGAAATTGTCGCCAACGCCAAAGATTACCGACGGGCGGAACACCGTGACATCAAGCTCGGTGGCTGCAGCCATGACCGCGGCTTCGCCCTCGCCCTTGGAGCGCAGGTACTCGGAACAGCCATCGACGTCGGCACCCAGTGCGCTCATGTGCAGCAAACGACGCACACCCGCCTGCTTCATGGCGGTAATGACCTTCTTCGGCAACTCGGCATGTGCAGCACCAAAACCGCGACCATAGGGCAATTGCGAGTCATGGTCATGCAGGATGCCAACCAGGTTGATCACCGCATCCTTGCCGCGCACCAGCTCCAGCAACACGGATTCGTCATTGATGTTGGCTTCGACCACGTCCACCTGCGGCAGCATGATGTTGGCCTTGTTGCGCTCACGACGGCGGGTCGGAATGGTGACGCGCACACCCATCTGTGACAGACGGTTGGCAATCCACGTACCGACGAAGCCGCTTCCTCCCAGAAGCAATACATTTTTGATCATGATGAACCCGACTTGTTAGAGGCGTAAAGGACGGTATTTTAAGGCAAATCCACGTACTTCGGGTCATTGCTGCGCAGCCCGGACAGGCATTTCCGTGGCAATACATCACAACTTGATATTTTATTGAAAATCTGGAAAATGCCGGTTTCCCCTGCTGCTACAGCGTGACTGACTTGGCCCCAGAATCCCTCCTTGTCCAAATCCGGCATTTTCTCGGTATTCCGCCTGCCGCCCCCCATAGCAGCGAGCAGTGGGCCGCAATTCTCGGATCGCTGCTGGGCATTGCCTGCGTCTTCCTGATCACCCATAGTCTGCTCGGGCAGCACACGGCAGTTTTTGTCGTCCCTTCACTGGGCGCCACTGCGGTGCTGGTCTTTGCCGCCCCGCACAGCCTCTTCGCCCAACCGTGGGCAGTGCTTGCCGGCAACCTGCTGTCGGCCATTGCCGGCGTACTCTGCCAGCAGATGGTGCCGGACCCGACCCTGGCCGCTGCCTCTGCGGTGGCACTGGCCATTGCCGTCATGCACCTGACACGCAGCCTGCACCCACCGGGCGGCGCAACGGCACTGGCCGCTGTGATCGGCGGCCCGGACATCCATCAGCTGGGTTATGGCTACGTGCTGCTGCCGGTCGGCATCAACTGCCTGATCCTGATCGCTGTCGGCATTGCCTTCAACCATGCCTTTGCCTGGCGCCGCTACCCGGCCAGCCTGATGCGCTACGTCCATCACGAAACGCCACCCAGCGCCGAATCAGTGCCCAGCGAGGAAAACATCCAGCAGGCCATGGCCCGCTTGAAGGGCATGATTGATGTCAGCCCGGCCGAGTTGAAGGAGGTCATCGAGCAATCGCTGCTGCTGGCGCGCCAAAGCTCGCCGGGCAACCCGGAATTTCCGCTGCGGGTCGGTGCTTATTACGGCAACCGTCACTCCGGGCGCCACTGGTCGGTGCGCCAGATCATCAGTGCAGAGTATGCCGAGCAAGCTGAGAATGACGTGCTGAACTACCGGATTGTCGAAGGCAAGGGGCGCCATCGTTTCGGCCATTGCACCCGGGCCGAATTTTCACGCTGGGCCGGGCGCCAGCTCCGCCAGAGAAAAGCCAGACCCTGAAGCGGTGAATGCTTCTCCGGCAGAAGCCAGGGCTAGAATCATGGTTGATCATCCTTGTTACCGCGGAGATAGCACATGTCCAGACTCAAGCACCCACTCGCCCTGCTGTCGGTCGCCTTGCTGCTGGCCAGCTGTGCGAACACTGGCGGCAATATCGCGCAGAATCGGAATCCTGATACAGTCATCGGCAAGGTCTGGCAGTGGGAGGCGACCGTGACGCCAGTGGAACAACTGACCGTCAGCGCACCGGAACGTTACACCCTGCAACTGCAAGCGGATGGCCGCACCCTCATCCGCTTTGATTGCAACCGTGGAGGCGGCAGCTACCAGATTGAAATCGGCCGCCTCAGTTTTGGCCCGACCATGAGCACCCGCATGGCCTGTCCGCCGGAGTCGCTCGACCACCGCTATGCGAAGGATCTGGCTCGCATCAGCAGTTTCTTTGTCGAAGGCAGCAAGCTCTATCTGGAGCTGCCGGCCGATAGCGGCAGCATGCGCTTCCGCTCCGGCAACTAGGGCAGATCGCCGCCCTTCGGAGCATCCGGCCGCGGGCCGATGGTACCCAGGCGCGGCTTCAAGGACTGTGGCTTGCCTTCGAACAGCGCCGAGTAATAGACCGAATTGCTCATCACCTTTTTCACGTAATCCCGTGTTTCGTTGAAGGGGATGGTCTCGGCGTAGATGGCACCTTCCAGCGGCTGCTCGGCACGCCAGCGGCGGGCGCGGCCGGGGCCGGCATTGTAGGCTGCGGAAGCCAGCACCGGGTGCTCGTCCAGACTTTCCATGACGATGCGCATGTAGGACGTGCCGAGCAACAGGTTGGTCTCGGTGTCGTTCACCTGGCTGTGGCTGTAGTTGTTGAGGCCGATTTTCTTGGCGACCCATTTCGCTGTTGCCGGCATCAACTGCATCAGTCCGGAGGCACCCACCGATGATTTGGCGTTGGTGATGAACCGGCTTTCCTGCCGCATCAGGCCGTAGACCCAGGCATCATCCAGCGATTGCGCACGTGCCGCCGGACGAACTTCATCGCCGAACGGGGCGAGGTAGCGCAGGCTGTAATCGTGTTCGTTCTTGGTGCGGTCGGCGGCCGAAATGGCACGGTCGTAAATGTCGTTGCGGCGTGCCAGATCGGCGGCGGCCAGCAACTCGCGATCGCTCATGCTGCGCAGTGTCCAGTTCCATTCACGCAGGCCTTCCAGTCGCAGATTCAGTCGCAGGAAAAGCAAGGCTCGCTGCAAACCGGGGTTACTGTTTGCGGCTGCAATTTCCTCTCGTGTCGGCGCTGCCGCCTTGGGTGGCACGGTAATCGGCCGTTCCAGCTCATCATCGGCGAGGTTGCCGTAAAAATTGGGCTGGCCGGAAATCCGGGTGAACAGCTTGTCGGCCTCAGTGGTCATGCCGCCGGCCTTGTAGGCGCGCCCCAGCCAATAGACCCATTCCGGCAAGGCAGCCAGAGCCGGCGACATTTTCTCGATGGTATTGCGCACCATGCCCCAGTTGCCGGCACGCAATGCGGCACGCACTTTCCATTGCGCGACTTCGTCGGAAAGCAGCACATCGCCGGTTTTCTCGAACCAGCCCACCGCATCCGGCATATGGCTGGTGGCGGCTTTCCAGCCAATCTGCGACCAGGCCCAGCCGGTCTGGTCAGCATCCAGACGCGGTGCCAGCCTGGTCAACTGTTCCGCTGCCTGCCGTGGGTCATTGCGCGCCACACGTTGAATGGCCAGCACCACCAGTTCACGATTCAATGGCTTTTCCGCCCAGTTGGACGGCAACTTGAGCAAAAACGGCATGGGGCGGTCAATCACCATATCCATCTGCGCATTGCTCGGTGTCTGCGAGGGCGGCAGGTAGTTCACGCTGTAACGCGCAAAGCGGATCTTGTTTGCCTCGAACTGCCGGCGTACACGGGCCCAGGCCTCGTCAGCGAGTACCCGCTTCTCCCAGATCAGCGCTTCCAGTACCGGCCGGCAGGATTCGGGTGGCTCCAGCAAGGTCAGCCACAGTGTCATCGCTTCATCCAGCATACTGGTATCGCCCTTGGCGCGGCGGCTTTGCAAGCCGTAGCAGGCCAGCTCCTGATCGACCGACTGCACCTTGGGGAATTCGGCGTCGAACTCGGCCCACTGCGCCTTCTTGCCGAGGTCTTTCAGCCAGTCGCTGCGGAATTTGTCGGCAATGTAGCTTTTGTCGTTGCTGGCGAGAAAGGCACGGGCATCGGCCGCATCCAGCTGGTCAGGGAGACGGCCGAGCAACAGCCAGTAATCGATATAGGCGGCCAGTTCATAGCCGCGCAACTCGGGGGCCAGGCGCGATAATTTGGCGCGATCGCCCTTGGCGAAGGCATCGCGGGCGGCAAGAAAACGGTCATCCATTGCCGTTGCGGCATGCGCAAACGAAACGACAACAGTCAGACTCAAAAACAGGGCGGCAGAGCGGAAAAACATCATGTGATAAGCTGCTTGAAAGTGCCGGAACCCCTGAAATAAGGAGCTTTGGCGTAGTTCGATGGGGTGTCCTGAGCATAGCACAATGGCAAACACAGAAAACGCGAACCCACCTGAGTTCAGACAAATTCTCCGGCGCCAGATGCTGGCCCGGCGCGAGGCATTGTCGCCGGAAGAGCACGCCCTTTGGTCTGCCGCGATTCGACAGCAGCTGGATCAGGCGTTTCCCGCACTGGCCGAATTGATTGTCGCTTTCTGCTGGCCGGTGCAGAACGAACCGGATCTGCGACCCCTGATCTCGGAACTGATTGCCAGGGGCGGCCGCGTCTGCCTGCCGGTGGTGGTCAAGCCCGGCATGGCGCTGGCGTTTCGCGAATGGTGGCCGGATCAGCCCTTGCAGCCGGATCGCTACGACATTCCGACGCCAACCGATGGCGACTTTCTCGTACCACAGGCCTTGCTGCTGCCGGTGAACGCCTTTGATGCGGCCGGCTATCGGCTGGGTTACGGTGGGGGATTCTTTGACCGGACGCTGGCCACGCTGTCACCGCGGCCACTGGCGATTGGCATCGGTTTCGATTTTCAGCGCGTGGACAGCATCCAGCCAGCGGCGCACGACATGCCATTGGACGCCATTGTCACTGAGTCCGGCTGTTATGCAATTGGGTCAGGCAGCCGTAAACTATGAAAATTACGCCAAATGGCTAAACAGCCAAACCCAGCGGCAGTGCGGGCTGAGTTGAAAACATTGTAAATTACGCCACTTTTTTGGCGGCAATCGCAGCCATGACTGCCGATTCGAAACGCAACAAGGCCTGTTCCAGCGTCGGCAGGGGACAGGCAAAATTCAGCCGCAGCCAGCCTGGCGCAGCAAAATCGGCACCATCGGACAACCCCAGGCCATGCGCCTCGAAATGTTGTGCCGGATGAGCCAAATTCAGTTCACGAACATCGATCCAGGCCAGATAGGTGGCTTCGACAGGCGTCATCGACACCTCCGGCAAGCGCCCGACCAGTGCCTCGACCCGATCACGGTTGCGCCGCAATGTGGCCAGCAGGGCTTGCCGCCACGCTCTACCCTCACGCATGGCCGCCTCGCAGGCGACCAGACCCAGCGCATTGACATGCGGCACGATGCCGGCCATGGCACGGGTGAAGCGGCGGCGCAGCGCGGCATCGGGAATCACCGCAAAGGCGCAGCCGAGGCCGGGCACATTGAAGGTTTTGGAAGGCGCCATCAGGGTGATGCTGCGCCGGGCGATTTCTGCGTCGAGCATGGCCAGCGGCCGGTGACGACGAGTTTCGTCAAGAATCAGGTCGCAGTGAATTTCATCGGAGCAGACAATCAGGTCATGCTGCTGACAGAAAGCCGAAATCTCGGCCAGCTCCCGGTCATCCCACACCCGCCCGACCGGATTGTGCGGATGGCAGAGCAGCAGGAGCCGGGTGGACGGCGTGATGGCCGCAGCCATCGCCGGCCAATCCCAACCCCAGCGCCCGTCCTGCAACTGCAGGGGTACCGTCAGCAGGGAACAGCCGGAAAGCCGTGGCGCCGACATGAAGGGCGGGTAGATCGGGGTCGCTGTCAGCACCTCGCCAGCCACTGCGCGGCAGGTGATGTTGAGGCCGGTCACCAGCCCCGGCAGCCAGACCAGCCAGTCGGCATCGATCTGCCAGCCGTATTCGGTTTCAAGGTGGGCCAGTACGGCCTCGGTCAGCCCCGTTGTGGGTTCGGCATAGCCAAAAACCCCCTGTGCTACCCGCTGTTGCAACGCACTGACGACAGCGGGTGGCGCCGGAAAATCCATGTCGGCCACCCACAGCGGCAGCACATCGCCGGCATAACGATTCCATTTGACCGAGTCACCACCGCGCAGCTCGATGACCCGGTCAAAGTCGAAAGTGTCAGCCACGCTGGACGACACCTCGACGGGCTTAGACCTCAAGGTGCGAGAACAGGGCCGTCGACAGATAACGTTCGCCGAACGAGGGAATGACCACCACGGTCAGCTTGCCGGCATTTTCCGGGCGACGGGCCACTTCCAGCGCGGCATGTACGGCAGCACCGGAGGAAATGCCGACGAGCAGGCCCTCTTCGGTCGCCATGCGGCGCGCCATGGTGAAGGCATCTTCGTTCTTCACCCGCTGCACTTCGTTGTATACCCCGGTGTTGAGGATCTTCGGCACAAAGCCGGCACCGATGCCCTGAATCGGATGCGGCCCCTTGGCGCCGCCGGAAAGCACCGGCGAGGCATCCGGCTCGACAGCGATGATCTGCACCCCCGGCTTTTTCGCCTTGAGCACTTCACCGACACCGGTGATCGTGCCGCCGGTGCCGATGCCGGAAACAACAATATCCACCGTGCCGTCGGTATCACGCCAGATTTCCTCGGCAGTGGTCTTGCGATGCACCTCTGGGTTGGCCGGGTTCTCGAACTGCTGAGGGATGAAATAACGGCCATCGGCAGCAGCCAGTTCCTCGGCCTTCTTGATCGCGCCACCCATGCCGTCGGGGCCGGGCGTGAGGATCAGTTCGGCCCCGTAGGCCTTGAGCAGCAGGCGACGCTCGCGGCTCATCGTTTCCGGCATGACGAAGGCGCACTTGATGCCGCGCGCCGCACAGACCATGGCCAGGCCGATGCCGGTGTTGCCCGAGGTTGGCTCCAGCACCACGGTGTCGGGGCCGATCTTCCCCGCCGCCTGTGCCGCATCGATCATCGCTGCAGCGATACGGTCCTTGACGCTGTGCGCCGGGTTGAAGAACTCCAGCTTGGCGACCACGGTGCCGTTGATGCCATCGGCAACACGGTTCAGTTTGACCAACGGGGTATTGCCGATCAGGGCAGTGACGTTGTCGGCGATTTTCATGTGTCTCTCCTTGGTGTTTTTGCTTCGTCCACAATCCTGAATGATGTATTGCTTCAGCCCAGAAACAGCTTGTAGGCCGGGTTGCTGCTTTCGTTCCAGTAGCGATAACCGACATCTTCGAGGAACTGGGAAAACTTGTCACCATCCTCCGGCGGTACCTGCATGCCGACCAGCACACGGCCATAGTCGGCGCCATGGTTGCGGTAATGGAACAAGGTGATGTTCCAGCCGGCACTCATGTTGTTCAAAAAATTCATCAGCGCCCCCGGCCGCTCCGGGAATTCGAAGCGGTAGAGCAACTCGTTCTCGATGCCCGGCACATGGCCGCCGACCAGATGGCGAATGTGCAGCTTGGCCATTTCGTCGTCGGTCAGATCCAGCGTCGGGTAGCCATGCGTCTGCAACTGCTCGACCAGTTTCAGCGATTCCGCCCGGCTGGCCACCTGCATGCCGACAAAGACATGCGCTTCACGGCGGTCGTTATAGCGGTAGTTGAACTCCGTAATATTGTGAGAGCCGATCAGCGCAACAAAGTTCTTGTAGGCGCCAGGTTTCTCCGGCAGCGTCACCGCCAGCACCGCTTCCCGTTGCTCGCCGATCTCGGCGCGTTCGGAAACGAAACGCAGCCGGTCGAAATTGACGTTGGCCCCGGAGGCCACCGCCACCAGCGTCTTGCCCTTGAGCTTGTACCGCTTGGCGTACTCCTTGGCACCGGCCACGGCCAGCGCACCGGCCGGCTCCAGCACGGCACGCGTATCCTCGAAGACATCCTTGATCGCAGCACAAATGGCATCGGTATTCACCAGCACCATTTCATCGACGTATTGCTGCGCCAGCCGGAAGGTTTCCTCACCGACCATCTTCACCGCCGCGCCATCGGCAAACAGACCCACTTGCTCCAGGCGCACACGCTGGCCCGCCTTCAGCGAGCGATCCATGGCATCCGCATCCATCGCCTCGACGCCGATGATCTTCGTTTCCGGACGCAAACGCTTGATGTAGGCGGCCACACCGGCAATCAGGCCGCCGCCGCCGACGCAGCAGAACACCGCATCGATCGGTTGCGGATGCTGGCGCAGGATTTCCATGCCGATGGTCCCCTGCCCGGCAATCACCTCCGGGTCGTCGAAAGGATGCACAAAACTGAGGTTTTCTGCTTTTTCCAGCTCCAGCGCATGGGCGTAGGCTTCGTCGTAGGATTCGCCGGCGAGCACCACTTCACCACCGCGGTTCTTCACCGCCTGAATCTTGATCTGAGGCGTCGTGGTCGGCATCACGATCACCGCCCGGCAGCCGATTTTGGCAGCCGACAAGGCCACGCCCTGGGCATGGTTGCCGGCCGAGGCACAGATCACGCCACGCTGTTGCTGCGCCGGTGTCAGCTTAACGATCTTGTTGTAGGCACCGCGCAGCTTGAAGGAGAACACCGGCTGCATGTCCTCGCGCTTGAGGTAGATGTGGTTGCCAATACGCGCCGACAGATTCGGCGCCGCATCGAGGGGTGATTCAATGGCAACGTCGTAAACCTGCGCGTTGAGGATTTTTTCCAGATAATCCGGGTGCATGGTGCGCTTCTTCTCTTGAATGGACTGGGGATTCTAACATCTTGGACTGGCTGAACATTTCTGCCGAGGCTGGCTTGTGGGGGCTGTTTGCCAGCAGCTTTCTCGCAGCCACCCTTCTACCGGGCGGATCGGAAGCGGTCCTTTTCGTCTTCTTGCGTGCACATCCTGAGCAATGGGGGTTGGCGCTGATGCTGGCCACCATTGGCAACACCCTGGGCGGCATGACTTCTTGGGCCTGTGGGCGCTGGCTACCGAAATGGCGAAAACTCGATCAGTTACCGCATCTGGACACGATCCGGCGCTGGGGCACTCCAGCCCTGCTTCTCGCCTGGACGCCATTGATCGGCGATGCGCTCTGTGTCGCCGCTGGCTGGTTACGCCTGCACTGGCTGCCATGCCTGCTCTTCATGGCCGTCGGCAAGCTGGCGCGCTACTGGCTGGTAGCTCAGGGCGCCGGCCTGTAAACAAGGAAAGGGGCCTGGCGCCCCTTTCCTGTTGTTCCTGCCGAGCCGGAATCAGATGCCGCGGTCGTTCGGCGTCTTGATCAATTGCTTCAACTCCGGGCTCATCGGCACATTCAGGTTGATGCCCTTGGGCGGGATTGCCGACAGGAACCACTTGGCGTAGATGCGCTCAAGCTCACCGGACTTCATCAGGCCGGCCACCGTCTCATCGACCAGCTTCTTGAATTCCGGATCATTCTTTCGGAACATCAGACCATAGGGTTCGAAGCCGAAACTCTCGTCGACCACGGTCAGTTTGTAGGCGTCTCCCTGTTGCGCCGAGGCGAGCAAACCGTGAAGCAGGATATCGTCGAGCACGAAAGCATCTGCCCGGCCCTCCAATACATCGTTGAAGGCATCCTGATGCGAGCCAGCCGAACGGTAGTTAACAAAGATATTGCGCCGGCTGGTAACGGCCTTGACGTAATCACTCGAGGTCGTGCCGGCAGTGGTCACCACCGTCTTGCCGGCAAGGTCAGCCGCCGATTTTATTCCTGAATCCTTGCGCACCAGACCCTTGATGCCGGCGACGAAATAGGTGTTGCTGAAGCTGACATAGCGCGCCCGCTGCTCGCTATTGGTCATCGAGCCACAATTGAGATCAATGACGCCGGTTTGTGCCATCAGGATGCGGGTACTGGAGGTTGTAAAAACCGGCACCACCTCCAGTGCAGGCAGGTTCAGGCGGGTTTTGACAGCATCGACCACCCGCTGGCACAACTCCCAGGAATAGCCGTTCACCTTGCCGTCGTTATCGAGGTAGGAAAAAGGAATCGAGGTATCTCGATGCCCGAGATAAATGGCACCGTAACTGCGGATTTTTTCCAGTGTGGTCAGCGGCGCCTGGTAACCGGGCGGAGGCTTGACTACGGCAGGATCAACCGGCTGCTGGCTGACCGCCGGCGGAGGCAGGGAAAGATTGAGCGGCGGCGCCTCAGCCTGTGCAAGCGGCACCATCAACACGGCGATCAGCAGCAACAGTTTGCGACCGTGGATCGTGGTTTTCATTGCCGACATTTCACTGCCCCCGCTTGCTGACTGTTTGCGCCACTTCGCGCACGATCTTCCACTGACCATCTTCCTTGACCCAATCCAGCACCTTGTCGCTGGTATCGCGGAAGCCCTCCGCCGTGTAGTCCTGGCGGAAGCGGGTAATTGCCGCATCCGATCCGTTCATGACCACTTCCAGACCGGAAATATCAACCCGGATTCCTCCCGGACGTTCGAGCCGCTTGTTACGCGTCGCTTCCCAAGCGGCACGGCTCTGCCCCCCCTCCGGCTTGAAGCTGGCTGAATAGAAGCCAAGATAGCCAGCCACATCCTTTGCTGACCAGGCACTGGCCCAGGCAGCCAGGCGTTGCTCCATTTCGGAATCGACAACCACCGCACCAGCACTGGCCGGTTTAGCCGGCAGTTCCTGAACGACAGCGGCTGAAGCGATGCCGCCAATCTGGCCCGATGTCGTATTCATGGCCTCGACCGCGCGGTAATTGAGGGTTTCGCGATTGACCGACGATGCGGCTGGCGCCAGCGGCGGACACAATCCATCCAGTTGCGGGCGGGTCATTTCATCGCCACCCGGCGCCTGATCGGGATCTACCTGTTTCAGACTCAGCTTTTCGAGCAGACGCCCCATACCGGCATAACTCCGCATATAAGCAAGAGAAAGATCGGCATCGGCATTGACCTGCGCCAACTGGGCATTGAACAGCTCATTCTGCGTATCGAGCAGATCAAGCAGGGAACGTTGGCCGATATTGAACTGGTCACGGTAGGCATCGCGGGTTTTCTCGACCAGGCGCACCTGGATGCCGATAAATGCCAACTGATCGTTCAGCCGGCCGATATCGTTGTAGGCAATCGACAGGGTCTGCCGCATGTCGCGACAGGCTTTCTCGCGCATATCGAACGCCATGTTCTTGCGCTCGGCATACTGGCGACTGCGGTGAACATCGGAAAACCCGTTGAAGAGATTGTAGGTAACCACCGCTTCCACCACATTGTTGGTGCGATCACCGGGCACCCCCAGGACATTGTTGGCATCTTCGGTGCGCGCCCTGAGTTCAAGCTTGGGCATGAAGGCTGAACGGCGGGCCGCCAGATCATACTGTGCTGCCTCGCTGTTTTCGATCGAGGCACGCAGCGCCGGATTGTGTTCCAGCGCCGTCGTCAGCGCGGCGTCCATGGTGGAAGGCGCGCCCTGTGACAGCTGGCCCGGCAGGA
Source organism: Zoogloeaceae bacterium (assembly GCA_024235655.1). GTDB lineage: Bacteria > Pseudomonadota > Gammaproteobacteria > Burkholderiales > Rhodocyclaceae > Proximibacter. The sequence continues at coordinate 174,772 of JACKLY010000001.1, forward strand.
AAGCCACCTGCGGCGGCACCTCACCGACAATACGCGTGAAACGCGCAGTAACGTCGTGCAAGTTGGCGCTTTCTGTCGTCAAGTTGACATCAGCCAATGCCAGACGGCTGCCTGCCTGCTCGACATCGACCCGGCGACCGACGCCCGATTCGGCACGGCGCTTCAATTGCTCGTAAGCAATGCGATGCTCGATATAGTTCTGTTCTGCGAGATAAACACGATAGCGATAGCGCACCACGTCGATATAGGCGCGGGCGGCCTCCAGCGCCACATTCTCAGAGGCATCAAGAAACTCGAAATAGCGCACCAGCCGCGCACGGTCGGCACGCTTGACCTCGTTGTAGGTGAGCAGACCATCGAACAGCATCTGGTTGAGGCTGAGGGTGTGGCCCTTGCGCGTGTAATCCTTGTCGTTGATGCCGGCACGGGGCTGATCCAGCTTTTCCTTCCCCTTCCCGGCCGTGGCGTCGATTCTCGGGAAAAACCCGCCGCGAACGACACCCACCTCTTCTCCGGCTTCGGCAAAGGCGTGCCAGCGCATCCGGACTTCCGGGTTGTTGAGCACGGCCTGTTGCGCCACATCTTTCAGCGTGCGGTGCGGCAGCTTTTGTTCGGCGAAAACAGTACCGGACAATAATGCGCAGCACGCCACGGAAATGGCCGTCAGTGTGTGAAAGCTATGAATTCTTCTTTGCATACATCCCTCTGTAAGGGCACTATAGTTCTAAGATTTTTGCGAATTCTACGCTGAGTGCATTCAGCCTACCTGTGCAGAACTTCACACTCATTCTACATTTAGCGACAAAACCAATAGGAAAACGCGCTTTTCTGCGAATTTCCTGCGCAATATTGCTTCTTTGTGGGCTGGGGGCCGCTTCTGCATCACTCGATTTTGCAAGCTTGCAGCAACAGCTACTGGCACGTTTCGGCCCGGCCCGCGCTCCCTTGCTGCAGGACTGGCAAGCGCTACTCTCCTCGTCCAGTTCCCTGCCAGAAGCAGAAAAATTAAAGCGTTTCAATGATTTCTTCAACCGCAATATCGTTTTCGATGAAGATATTGCCATCTGGAACCAGACTGACTATTGGGCTACGCCACTGGAGACGGTGGGTCGTGGCCGGGGTGACTGTGAAGATTTTTCGATCGCCAAATACTATTCCCTGAAGCAGGTCGGCGTTCCCGTAAACAAGATGCGCCTGATCTATGTCAAGGCGATTCAGGGTAGCAGCCAGCGCGCGCACATGGTGCTTGCCTATTACAGCAGCCCGGCAGCGGAGCCGCTGGTGCTCGACAATCTTGACCCGGCGATCAAGCCGGCTTCCAAACGACCGGATCTGATTCCGGTTTTCAGTTTCAACAGTCAGGGCATTTTCGCAGGAGTTTCCGGCAAGACTGCACCATCGGCAGGCGGCACCGGAAAACTCTCGCGCTGGGAAGACCTGATGCGCCGCGCCCGCAGCGAGGGCTTCGAATGATCACGCCTCATTTATTTGTATCCGAAGGGGACTGAACCATGTCCATGTACCGACAACTCTGGCTTGCTATCATCATCAGTACGCTACTTGCCCTGGCCGGCAGCTTGCTGGCCTCAACGCTGGCGGCACGCTCCTACCTCTCACAGCAACTTACGCTGAAGAACGCCGACAATGCCACGGCGCTGGCGCTGGCCCTTTCCCAGAAACAACCGGATGCAGTCGAGCTTGAACTGGCGGCAGCAGCGCTGTTCGATGGTGGCCACTACGAACTGGTGCGGATTACCGACCCCGCCGGCAAGATCATCGTTGAACGCGCAGCGCCGGCCGGTGAATTCGATGCACCGGCCTGGTTCGTACGCCGTTTTCCGATTACCGCAGCACCCGGTGAGGCGCAGATTTCGAATGGCTGGAATCAGGTTGGCACGGTGCATCTGGTCAGCCACAGTCGCTTCGCCTATCGCGCCTTGTGGAGCAGCACACTGGAAATGATTGCAGCCCTGGCACTGGCCGGTGTCGTCGGCGGATATCTTGGTTCGCTGGTATTGCGTCGCCTGCGGCGGCCGCTGGATGCGGTGATCGGGCAGGCACAGGCCATCTCGGAACGCCGCTTTGTGACCATTGAAGAACCGGAAGTGCCCGAACTGAAGCGCCTGGCCAGCGCCATGAACACTACGGTTACACGTCTCAAGCGCATGTTTGAGGAAGAAGCTGCAAGACTGGAAACAGTGCGCAAGGAAGCCAACTGCGACGCACTGACCGGCCTGGCCAACCGCAGCTATTTCATGGCCCGTTTACGCGATGTCACCCAGGGAGAAGACTCGACTGGTGGCGCCGTTTTCATTGTCCGGCTGGCAAATCTGGCGGCCGTTAACCAAACCCTTGGGCGCGAGGCAACCGATGAATTGCTGCGCCGTTTCGGCACCGTCATCAGCAACATCGCCGAGAACCAGCATGACGCGCTGGCGGCACGCTTGAATGGCGCGGATTTTGCGCTGCTGGTTGCCGGCATGTCTTCGCCACAAGCCACCGCCGAAGATTTGCTCGACCAATTGATGCGGGAAGCTGCCGTGTTCTTGCCGGATCAGCCAAGTACCTGGCTAGGCTGCGGCCACTTCCCTCGCGGCATAGAAATTGGCGCGGTACTTTCGCAAGTCGATGCCGCATTGGCTGCTGTTGAGTCCGAAGGCCGGGATGGCCTGCGCCTGGTCAACATGCATGATGGCGATGACGCGCCGAGAAGTGCCGATGAATGGATGAAACTGATCGAACGCGCACTGGATCAGCGCTGGGTACGACTGGTGTCCTTCCCGGTAACGGGTCTTGATGGTCGCTTGCTGCATCGCGAGTGCCCGCTGCGCCTGATGTTCGATAGCGACGGCGAATGGCAGCCGGCTGGCCGTTTCCTGCCCATTGCTGAACGCTTGCGGCTAACCCCCAGGCTGGATCTGGCGGCTGTTGCACTGGGGCTGGAGGAACTGGAAAGCAAGCCACAGCTGACCGGCCTTGCGATCAACCTGTCGGCAAGTTCAATCCAGTTACCGGAATTCCGTGACGCGCTGGGCAAACTACTCCGGCAACATCGGAGCACCTCACGCTTGTGGCTGGAAATTTCGGAAACCGGCGTACTCGCCCATTTCGATGCTTTCCGCACGCTATGTCTGGATTTGAAGAATGTCGGCTGCCAGATGGGTATCGAACACTTCGGCCGTCAGTTCAGCGAAATCGGCCGGCTGCATGGGCTCGGGCTCGACTATCTGAAGGTCGATGCCAGCTTCATCCGCGGGCTGGAAGAGAACCCAGGCAACCAGGCTTTCCTCAAGGGTTTGTCTACCATTGCCAAGGGTATTGGCATGAAGGTGATTGCCGAAGGTGTGGCGAGCGAGGCCGAATTCAAGGCGCTGAGAGAGGTCGGTTTCGATGGAGCGACCGGGCCGGCGATCAGGGAAATAGAATAAAAAGGCTTCCCCTGCTCAGACAGGGGAAGCCTTCAGCATCTTGATATTTCCCGCTTAGTCGACCTGTAGTTTGCCGCTATCGAGCAGGTTCTGAATGATCTGCTGATCCGTGTTTCCACTGACCAGATCAACCCCCTGCAGCACAATACTTTGATCGACCGCACCTGCGTTATACCCGCTGGTGAAACCACCGGCGCTGCTGACCTGGACAATGGTATCGCTACCGCTCTTCTCGAAGTGCAGGAAGTTGCCCAGATTGCCGATGCCACCACTGGCGTGGCTTTCGCCCTGCAGCAGGTCGCGCAGATCAAGCACATCCCCGCCGGCAGCGGCGGTTGCATTATCGAAGCTCTGGATGGTATCGACAGCCGGCGTCCCGGCGGCACCACGATCAGCAAGCGCCCAGACAAAGACATCGGCCCCGGTGCCACCGATCAGGAGATCGTTGCCGCTACCGCCGGCCAGCACATCATTGCCAGCGCCGCCGTTGAGCGTGTCATTGCCGGCCCCGCCGCGCAGGATATCGTCGCCGGTATTGCCGAGCAGGGTGTCGTCGCCCAGGCCACCGACCAGAAGATCATTGCCGGCCCCGCCGTCCAGCGTATCGTTACCCGCCCCGCCGTGGATGTAATCGTTGGCCGCATTGCCGGTCAGCGTATTGTTGCCGTCATCACCCGCCTGCGTATTGGTGTAGGCACGCAGGGTCAGCGTCGAACTGCTGCTGTCACCGTCGTTGTCGGTCAGCGTATAGCCGATTTCGACCGGCGCAATGGCAGCAGCCGTGCTGTTGGTAATGGTGTTGTAGCTGACGCTGCCAACGCTGGCGTAGACATCGCTGCTGGCAAGAATTTCGATCCGGCCGATGTTGCTGTACTGCGCCGGCATGCTGAGCGGGCTTTCCGTATTGCTGTAGATCTGGCCGAGCAAATGCCCATCGATATGGTAGATCGAGTAGGTCACCGAATTATCCCCGCCCAGATTGCTGTTCGAGTTATCGATATCGATGACGACATTCTCGACGCCATAAGGATTGGTCGTGCGGTCGAAGCGGATGACCAGTGTTTCCAGATTGTTGATGCGGGAATTATCGCTACCGGCACCTCCACTCGAACCACCGACCCCGATGCCGTCGCCCGAGATCTGCCGGACACCCGCATTCTCCAGTGTCGAATCCCTGGCGATGCCGGTAAAGGTCAATCCGCCGATGGTCAGGCTGGTACCGGATGCATTGCTGCCACCCAGCGATACCGTGGTTGGCCCGGTTGAAGGCGTATCCGGCGTATTGGCTGCCGTCGGCTTGTAATCGTACGAGCCATCGGCATTGAAGCGCAGGCTACTGCCATTGCTGGCGTGATTCCAGACCAGCTGTCCGTTGCTCACGGTATAGGTGCCACCGAGTGCGCTGCCACTGCTGTTGGCCGCCAGATTGAAGGTCTGCCCCTGGAAGACGATCGAACTGACCTTGGCGCCATCGACATTGGTGTCTGAGCCTGCTCCTTGCGCGCTGAAATCAGTGGTCAACACACCCAGCGCCAATCCGCTGTCGGTGCTCAGCCCTGTTATCACGTTGCCGGTGAAATTGGTCTCGTTGGCAAACAGGCTGTCCGTGTCCGGCCGTGCAATCGGCTTGCCATCGACGATATTGAAGGTCAGCGCCGTGGACGGTGTCACATCCCCGTCATTGTCGCGGGCAACGAAATTGACCACAAAGCTGTCGCCTTCATTGGCTGCATTATTGGTGAAGTAGGTATAGTCGCCGGTCTTGAAGTTGAAGGTCAGTGTGCCCAGCTTGAACCCCTGGCTATTGCCCAGCGTCAGGGTGTCGCCGGTAATCGGCGAACCGGAGGGCCCACCTGTCCAGCTGATCTGGTTGGTCGCCGGGTTATAGGTGAATGTAACGTTCACCGCCGGTGTCGCGCTGTTGTTATCGGTATCAAGTAGCAGGGAAACTGTCTGCACGTAACCATCATCAGCACCGAGCGCACTGCCGGTCGAACCACCACCGCTGCCAATCACGTTACCACCGGAAGCCACCGGGATCGTCGAGATCAAGGCATTCGACAACTCGTTCAGATCAGGAACGATGACGGCCGGATCGGTGACACCATTGCTGTCGGCATCAATGTTGTGGATGCCATTCAGCGGGCCGGTATTGGATATGCCGGTACCGATGCCGACACCGTAGGAATCGATGCCGTTGCTGTTCACAAAATTCCGGTAGCCGGTGGTGCCCGCTGGATCGTTCGTTTCCTGTTCGGTGGGAATGCCATCCGACAGGAAATAGACAATGTTCTTGACGCTGGAATTGACCGTACCCAGCGCCGTCTGCGTGGCGGTCAGCGCATCCGTATAGTCCGTGCCACCCGAACCGTTGATGGCATTGATTGCGCTGATCAGGCTGGCCTTGTCGGTGTAGGCATTATTGCCGTTAAGAATCGTCGCCGTGCTGGAGAAGGTAACCAGCTTCACGGAAACGTTCTGCGCCTGGTTGTAGTATTCCGATACCAGCGCCACCAGTGCCGCCTTCGCCATTGCCAGACGGGTCGTCACATTGACCGAGCCGTCTGCATTGACCTGGCGCACTTCACCACCATACTGCTGCTGGGACATACTGCCCGAGACATCCAGCACCAGCACCAGGTTGTACGAAGGCAGCGTGTCTTCCGACACCTCGACCGTCCGGTTATAGGCCAGCGGCTTGTCATCGACGATCGTGACCTGCACGTTGCCGGAACCGGCATTGGTGTTGTAGGCAATCGCCGAGGTCAGGCTGTTGTTATTGGCGGCAGCGCTGTGGTCAACATTGTCTTTCAGGACATAACTGAAATCACCGAGACCGGCACCGGCCACATCCACCGTCAGCACGCCGGCATTGACGCCACCGATGACTTGCTGCACACCGATATAACCGGCACGGGCATCCAGGTCGTTGGCACTACCATCGGTCACGCCACCAACACTGGTGATCGAGGTCGCCCCCGGATCATTCGTCAGCAGATTGCCGCTGACCGTATTGACCCCGCCACCCGTGCCATTGGAAAGCGCACTTTCATGCACGGTAATCAGGTCGTCACGCGTGGCAAAGGTGCGGATGCTGACGGTGGCCGTGCTCGTCTGGCCATCCTGATCGGTCAGCGTGTAGTTGAAACTGCCAGTGCCGGCAGCACTCGGCGTGAAGGTATAGGTGCCGTTGCCGTTGTTGACCAGCGTACCGCCGCTCACCGAACTGGTTCCGGTAATCGCCGCGTTGTCACGCAGGATGTCATTGGCCAGCAGCTGGGCCTGGGTGATGATGATCGGCGTGCCAAGCACCGTTGAGAAATTGTCGGCGGTCGCGACCGGTGGGCCATCGCTCACAGGCGTCACGGTAATCGCCAGCGTGCTTGACGATGTCGCTGCACCATCGGTAATCGTATAGCTCACCTGTGGCACGGTTCCGTTCCAGTCAGTCGCTGGCGTAAAGGTATAGCTGCCGTTGGCATTGATCTGCAAGGTGCCAATACCCGAGATCGAAGCGGCCTGACCGGCCGTGAACGTTCCCGGAACCCCGGCGACCGTAAACTGAGTCACCGAGAGCGAGGCGCCCGCATCGGGATCAGTATCGTTGGTCAGGACATTGCCGGTCAGCGGTGTATCCTCCGGCGTCGTTGCCACATCCGGATTCGCCACCGGTGGATCGTTAACCGGCGTCACATTGATGGTGATCTGCGCGGTTTCCGTCACCCCACCGGAAGTCACGGTGTAGTTAAAGGTAGGTGTTCCATTGTAGTTGAGATTGGGTGTGTAGGTCAGCGATCCATCGGCATTGAGTAGCACCGTACCACCGGTCACCGCTACCGTGCCGCCAACAATGATCGAGGTACCATTGATCGCTGTCAGCAACCGTCCGGCATTTTCAAAGTTATCGGCCGAAGCGCCATTCGTCCCCGTGATCGGATTGAATGTGATTGGCGTGTCTTCATTCGTCGTCACTGTATCGGCAACAATATCCGCCACCGGAGTCACATTGATCAGCACGGTATCGACATCGGAGATATTGCCGTCCGAAGTCGTCACGGTAAGCGTCGCCGACCCGTTGAAGTCCGCAGTCGGAACGTAGGCAAGGCCATTAAGTGCACCATTGATCGCTGCTGTCGTTCCAGAAATCGTGACGGAATTCGTGCCATTACCGGAAATCGTGGCACCGGCAAACGTCACCGCATTCAAAACACCATTAGTCACTGTCAACGTTGTCGTCAGACTGGTCGAATCCACATCGCTGACGGTCAGCGCATTTCCATTAGCCACCGAGAAGACACGCGAAACATCTTCGCTTGTATTTTGCGCTCCGGGTACAACATTCACAGGCGGCGCATCGTTGTCGGTAATCGTGCCGATTCCGCTCGCCGTACCGATCGTCAGGCGATAGGTCTCGGTGGGCTCAGTAGCTGTATCGTTGGTTGTCGGTACCGTGACGGTAAAGCTCGTCACCCCGGCCGGTACGGTAATCACGCCACCGGAAATCGTCACGCCATTACTGAAAGCACCATTGCTCAGAGCACTCGTGTAATCAACACCGCCACCGGTTGCCGAAATATCGGTGAACGAAAGCGAAAAGCTTCTCGGTGTCGACGACGGATTGCTCAAGTTGACCGTATGCAGGATCGCCGAACCCTCGATCGCTGTAGCACTGGATACGCTAGCCACGATTGGGACGGGATCATTGTCAGTGATCGTGCCCGTGCCATTGACAGCCGCCTGCACACCCACGCGGGCTGACAGTGTGTATGTTTCACTGGACTCGTATATCAAATCGTCTGTCGCGGCGACGCGCACCTGGAAGCTCGTGCTGTTGGCCGGTACGCTGACGCTGAAGCTGTTCCCCGCGCCCAGCGTGACGCTGTTCCAGGTCGTGCCGCCGTCGGTGCTCACCTGCACCGTCCCCGTGTCGCTGCCAATCGTGGCGCTGCCGTTGGCCAGGCTCAGGCTGACCGTGGTCGCGCCGGTGGCGTTGCTGCCCGAGAGGTTCACCGTGTGCACCAGGTTCGTGCCTTCGGCGCCCGTCGCCGCGCTGACCGAGGCCACCGTCAGGGCAGCCGTCGATCGATCCGTTGCCTCACCATCGGCGGTGGACACCCCTCCTCCACTGGGAGGCAACTCGTCACTAACGACCCGATTCGTGCTGCCGAACTGATAACTCAAAGGATCAACCGCCTCGCTGATCCGAAGCAGACGAACAAAGGATGACCCACCGTCCGCACCGCCAGCTTCGCCAGCCGCTGTTTCTTCAAGTAGCTCATCAAGTGATCCACCGCTGTTGATCGCCTTGATGACTTTATTGATGTCGCCACTATTGACCAGTGCGGCATCACGCGCATCGGGTTTCACTTCAGCGGCAACCTCGGCATCGACCGTCAGTTGTTCGCCATTACGCACCAGCCGGATTGACCCGTCCTGAAAAGCCAACTCGACCCGCCCGCCTTCGCTTGAAGTGACAACATCACCTTCGCGGATCGGATCATTTACCTTGAGGCGGCGAACCACACCATCTGCGCCACGGGCAAAGGCTTCGCCTTGAATGGCGGCAACACGGGCAATAACGAGGGCTTCGGCCATGACGGATACTCCAACGGGAATTCTGAATGGATCTAGGGTAGCGGTCAGCCAGGCGGCTGCCTACTGTACTGAGGTACAAGGGAGGGAATACAAAGCGGCCGGGAGAGCCACCGGTTCAACGGTCGATTTTTATTCCGTTGATGATCAGTGAAAGCTGGAGCCGATCCCGCGCACCCAGTTTTTCGAGAATGGCCCCGACATGGGCCTTGACCGTACGCTCGGTGATATCGAGCTGACGGGCGATTTCCTTGTTACTGGCGCCTTCGGCAACCGCCCTTGCCACTTCACATTCGCGCCCGGTCAGCAGCGTCGCCCAGGCCGGGTTTTCGGATGCTGACGGTGGCACCAGCCGGGCAGTTCCCTTGAGCAGTCTCTGCATCAGTCGCTGACCTACCCAAAGCCCGCCGTTTTCAACGACGGTTGCTACCTGCCGCAGCACTTCCGGTGCGGCATGACTGTTGCAATAACCGGCAGCACCTGCACCCAATGCCGCCAGCGCATCCTCTTCACTTGGCTCATCCGCAAGAATGATCAGTGGGCGCTCACCGGCACGCCGGCGTATCGGGCCAACCAGACGAGCAGCGGATTGCCCTGGCGGCACCTCCAGCCAGAGCAGCCCATTCCCCGCCAGCACATCCGACGGGCGTCCGCCCTTGGCGGCGGGAAAAGCCTCCAGCCAGACATCGCGCAGCTGGCCATCGCCAGAAATGAACAGTTGCTCCACCATCACCTAGCGCTCGCTGAAAGCCCTTGCCTTGGCTCGCAAGACCGGCTTAAGAAGATAGGTCAGCACGCTTTTCTCACCAGTAATGATGTCCACTTCGGCAATCATCCCGGGAATGATCGGCAGATCGTTCCCCAGCGTGGATTTGTTCGTCCGCACCCGTACGATGTAGTAGGCATTGCCCTTTTCGTCGGTCACCGTATCGGCGCCGATATGTTCCAGCACGCCTTCCAGCCCGCCGTAGATCGAGAAGTCATAGGCTGTAAACTTGACCATGGTCTTCTGCCCCGGCCGCAGGAAGGCAATATCGCGCGGCTGCACGCGCGCTTCCAGCAACAAATTGTCCTCCAGTGGCACAATTTCAACGACATCCTTGCCCGGCTGGATGACGCCGCCAACCGTATTCACCATCAACCGCTTGACGGTGCCCTTGACCGGCGAGCGCAAGATTGAGCGCGACACCTTGTCCGTGAGGGCGACACTGCCTTCGGACAGGCTGTTCAGCTTGGCCTGGGTTTCGGCCAGTTCCTTGCCTGATTCATTGCGAAACGCCAACTCAACTTCCTCGATCTTGCGATTGGCTTCGGTAATGGCTGACTGCACCCGCCCGATCTGCGCCGAGGACATGTTCTTGTCACCAAGAAACCGGGCGACATCACGCTCCAGTCGAAGCAGCTCGACTTCCGACACCGCGCCGGACTTGATCAGCGGTTTGGTCACCTTAAGTTCCTGTGAGGTCAAGTCATAGGCGCGGGCTGCATTTTCATATTTGGCGCGCAGTTCGTTCAATTCCTGCTGTCGTTGCACCAGCTGCTGCTTGGCAATGGATATCTGCGCGTTCAGTTCCTCGCGCCGGGATTCGTAGAGCCGCTGTTCTTCGGCCGCCGTTTTCGGGTCTTCCTTGAGTACATCGGCCGGCATCTCCAACGGCTTGCCGTCGGTCAGCGCACGCAAGCGTGCGGCCTTGGCCGCCAGAGCCAGGTATTGCACCCGGCTTTCCTTGACCGATGAAACGAATCGGGTTTCGTCAATCTTCAGCAACATCTGCTCGGGCTGCACGATATCGCCCTCGCGCACCAGGATCTCGGAAACAAACCCGCCATCGAGACTTTGCAATATCTGGATCTGCCGTGACGGAATGACCTTGCCTTCACCCCGCGTCACTTCATCAACCTGGCTGACCGCAGCCCACATCACGAACAGCGCAAAGACGATCAGTCCGGACTTGAGCAGCACACGAGCACGCAGCGGCTCCTGATGCAGGATGGCGTAGTCGGCATCCGCCTCGAAACCACGATGCTCGCGCTCCTTCTCCGCAGCCTCCATACCCGCCAGCCAGCGATCGAAGTGCGGCTGCAGGGGAATGCGGATTTTTTCCAGCCAGGTAACAGCCTTCTGGGCAGCCGAGATCAGGCGTGGATTCATTGCGCCTTCCCCACCTTGCCCGATTGCAATGCCTCAACCACTTGCTCCCGTGGGCCATCAGCGACAATCTGGCCGTCATCCATGACGATGATGCGATCCGCCAGTTCGATCAGGCTGGTGCGGTGAGTCACAATCAGCATCGTCCGATGCGCAGCAAAACGCTTCAAGCGCATCTTGAACTGGTGCTCGGTGGAAAAATCCATCGAACTGGTTGGCTCATCCAGCATCAGCAAGGGCGGGTCCATCAGCACGGCACGTGCTATGGCCACTTCCTGTCGCTGCCCGCCGGAGAGCGATTCGCCACGTTCCCCAATGAGCATGTCGAACCCCTGCGGATGCCGGTTGACGAATGAAGCCAGCCCGGCAAGTTCGGCAGCAGCAACCACGGCTGAGTCATCGGCATACGGTGCACCGATCGTGATGTTCTCGCGCAGGGTGCCGTAGAACAGCGTGGCATCCTGACCGACAAAGCCCAGATTTCGCCTCAGGTCGGCTGGATCCAGCTGACGCAGATCTATGCCGTCGATCCGCACCGCACCTTCGGCCGGTGCGTATAGACCAAGGATCAGTTTCTGCAGCGTGGTCTTGCCGGAGCCCGTGCGGCCGATGATCACCACATGCTCGCCCGGCTTGATATGGAAGGAAACGTTTTTCAGCGCCGGCTCAGCCTGATCCGGGTAGGAGAAGGTGACATCCCGGAATTCGATTTCTCCATTCAGGTCCGGCCGGTGGATGAACGACTCCTCTTCCGGGCGCTCGATTTCGTTGGCCATCAGTTTGTCCAGCGATTCAAGCGAGGTGCGGGCATTCTGGTATTGCATCAGCAGACCGACTGCCTGACCAAGCGGGCCAATGGCACGGCCACCGAGCATGGTCGTGGCGATCAAGCCACCCATGCTGAGTTCGCCGGCATGAATCAGATAGACACCGGCAATCACCAGACCAACATTGACGATCTGCTGTATCGCTGCCGCACCATTCATCGCTGTTGCCGACAACAGACGGGTCTGGGCATTGGTACGCGCCAGAAAGGCCGACGAGCTCTCCCATTTCTTCTGCACGGTGCCTTCAGCACACTGTGTCTTGATCGTTTCCAGCGCCGTCAGGCTCTCGATCAGCGCCGCATTACGCATGGCGGCAGCACGATAGGTGGTCTCCGACAGCTCGTGCATCTTGTGCTGAACGACATAGGCGTAAATGATGCCGATGACAATGCCAAGCAGAGGGATCAGTGCCAGTGGCCAGGAAATCCAGACAATGGCCAGAATGAAGATCAGCGCAAACGGAAAATCGATCAGCGCCGAAACGGTGGCCGAGGCAATGAAATCGCGCACCGACTCGAAAGCGCGCAGGTTGGAGGCAAAGGAACCGACCGATGCTGGCTTGCCAACCATGCGCATGCCCAGCACACGCTCCATGATCATGGCTGACAGGCGGACATCGATGCGCGCGCCAGCAAGATCGATGAAGTGCCCGCGCAGCAAACGAATGATGTAGTCCATGGCGATCACCAGGGAAACCCCCAGCGCCATCATCCACAGCGTATCAACCGCGTGGTTGGGAACCACCCGGTCGTAAACATTCATCGTAAACAACGGCATGACCAGGGCAAACATGTTGATCAACAGCGCCGCTGCGATCACATCGCGATAGACCGGCCACTGTTCGGCAAGCGCCCCCCAGAACCAGTGCTGCAACTTGGCCTTGCGCACTTCGGGAGCACGCGCATCAAATGAAAACCTTGGCCTGCAAAAAATGGCGATACCAAGATAACGGCTGTGCAGCTCTGCCTGTGTCAGGTGTATTTCACCCTGCCCGGCCTCAGGAAACAGTAATCGCGCTATTGCTGTTTCGCCCTCACCTTCCCAACCAAGCAGAATACAGGCCTCATCGCCCTTGAGCAGCAGAATGGCTGGTAGCAGCGCCTTATCGATCTCTTGGAAAGGGCGGCGCACAATTTTGCAAGCCAGCCCGGCGCGCGCAGCGGCACGCGGAAAAAGTGACGGCGTCAGTGAACCATTTTCCAGTGGAATGCCCGCGGTCAGCGCTGCCCGCGTTCCCGGCTTGCCGTGCAAACGCGTCATTTCCACCAGACACCCGAGCAGCGGGTCGTGGTGCAGTTGTTCTTCCCTGAGCCCCGACAGGGCGACTGATTCCAGCTTTTCTGCCATCAACTGCCGTCATTGAGAAAACATGGTCATATGCCGCCAATTGGCGTGCAGTGGAGATTAGACTACAGCATTGAGCAGCCTGCAAAGGCATTAATGCACAAAAAACACAGCCCCTGTGCGGATGTTGCCACGCTTGTATCAACGACAAAAGAAACCTTTACCGCTATTACCAGTCCACCTCTGCAAGCCAAGCTGTATTGCGATACGTTAAAATTTCACCTTTGAAGTACCAGAAAACCTCCATGACTGCCCGCCTGCGCGAAATACCCTACAACTACACCTCATTCTCGGATCGAGAGATCGTCATCCGTCTGCTCGGCCAGGAGAACTGGGCGATCCTCGACGAGTTGCGTAGCGAGCGCGTCACCGGCCGCTCCGCCCGCATGCTTTACGAGGTACTGGGTGATATTTGGGTGGTTCAGCGCAACCCCTACCTTGAAGACGATCTGCTGGCAAACGATAGTCGGCGCGGCGCGCTGGTCGACGCACTGCGTCACCGCCTGGGTGAAGTCGACAAACGCCGGCAGGGCAACGACAAGGTATTGAAGCTGGTCGCTGCGGCACATACCGCGGTCAATGGTTTCGAGCGCCGTTTCGAGGAAACCGCCAAGCTGCGCAAGAAGGCGCTGAAGGTACTGGCGAAACACACGCGCAAGGACAATATCGCCTTCGACGGGCTGGCACGCGTCTCGCACGTCACTGACGCCACCGACTGGCGCATCGAGTACCCCTTCGTCGTCCTCTACCCGGATACCGAGGAAGAAATCGCCGCGCTGGTCAAGGATTGCATCGAGCTCGGCCTGACCATCATTCCGCGTGGTGGCGGCACCGGCTACACCGGCGGCGCCGTGCCGCTGACACACCTGTCGGCCGTCATCAACACCGAGAAGCTGATCGACATCGGGCCGGTCGAGGAACTGGTGCTGCCCGGCCATACTGACACCTATGCCACCATCCGTACCGGCGCCGGTGTCGTCACCGCCCGTGTATCGGAAGCTGCAGCACTCGCAGGACGTGTCTTTGCCGTTGATCCGACTTCGGCTGAAGCCTCCTGCGTCGGCGGCAACGTGGCGATGAATGCCGGCGGCAAGAAAGCCGTGTTGTGGGGTACCGCGCTCGACAACCTGGCCTGGTGGAAGATGGTCGATCCGGACGGCAACTGGCTGGAAGTCGATCGCCTCGACCATAACTTCGGCAAGATCCACGAACAGCACACGGTTCGCTTCCGCCTGCGCCGCTTCGACCCGACCGGAAAGAAGCTGCTCTCGGAAGAAGAACTGTCGATGCCGGGCCAGCACTGCCGCAAGGATGGGCTGGGCAAGGACGTTACCGACAAATTCCTCGGTGGCGTACCGGGCGTCCAGAAGGAAGGCACCGACGGCCTGATCGTCGCCGCACGCTGGGTGTTGCACAAGATGCCGCCGGTGACACGCACTGTCTGCCTCGAATTCTTCGGTCAGGTGCGCGAAGCAGTACCGGCCATCGTTGAAATTACCGATTACTTCAAGCCGGGTGGCGAAGGCAATACAGCCGGCGTGCTGCTGGCAGGCCTTGAGCATCTCGACGAACGCTACGTCAATGCCGTCGGCTACACGACCAAGGCCAAGCGCCATGGCCGGCCGAAGATGGTACTGATCGGCGACATCGTTGGCCATGACGAAACGGCCGTGATGAACGCCGCCTCGGCGGTGATCCGCATGACCAATGCGCGTGGCGCCGAGGGCTTCATCGCCGTCTCGCCCGAGCAGCGCAAGAAATTCTGGCTCGACCGCTCGCGCACCGCCGCGATCTCGAAGCATACCAATGCCTTCAAGGTAAACGAGGATGTGGTCATCCCGCTGCCGCGCATGGGCGACTACTGCGACGGCATCGAGCGCATCAACATCGAGCTGTCGACGCAGAACAAGCTGGCGCTGTGCGATGCACTGGCCGAGTTTCTCGAAGGAGAGCTGACCCTCGACGCCGGCGATGCCGAAGTCGACAAGGATGTGCTGATCGGCGACCGCCGCCAGGCGGCACTCGACTACGTGAACAGCGTGCGTCGCCGCTGGCAATGGCTGCTCGACAACCTTGACCTGCCGCTGGCCGACGCCGAGAAGCAGTTTGCCGACTACGGCATCAGCGCAGGCGAATTATCGAACCGCGCAAGCGATCCGACACTGTTCCACCGCCTGCAGGACTACTCGGTACGTACCTCGTGGAAAACCGAGCTGAAGCCGCGCCTGTCGAAAATCTTCGATGGCGTGGTGTTCCATCCGGTGCTCGAACGTATCACCGCGATCCACAAGCAGGTGCTGCGTGGCCGTGTCTTTGTTGCGCTGCACATGCACGCCGGTGACGGCAATGTGCACACCAACATTCCGGTGAACTCGGACAATTACGAGATGCTGCAGACCGCCAACCGCGCCGTCGACCGCATCATGGCGTTGGCGCGCGCACTCGACGGGGTGATCTCCGGCGAACACGGCATCGGCATCACCAAGCTCGATTACCTGACTGACGAGGAAATGGGTGCCTTCTGGGCCTACAAGGCCAAAGTCGACCCGCAGGGCCGCTTTAATCGCGGCAAGCTGATGCGCGGTGCCACCAGTTCCTTTGCGGATACCCGCCTGGCCAACCTTGACGACGCCTACACGCCTAGCTTCAACCTGATGGGCCATGAGTCGATCATCATGGAGCAAACTGAAATCGGCGAGATTTCGCACGATATCAAGGACTGCCTGCGCTGCGGCAAGTGCAAGCCGGTGTGCTCGACACATGTGCCGCGCGCCAACCTGCTCTACTCGCCGCGGAACAAGATCCTCGGCACCTCGCTGCTGATCGAAGCCTTCCTTTACGAAGAGCAGACCCGGCGCGGCGTCTCGCTCGCCCACTGGGCCGAATTCGAGGATGTCGCCGACCATTGCACGATCTGCCACAAGTGCGAGAAGCCGTGTCCAGTGGACATCGACTTCGGCAATGTCACGGTGAAGATGCGCAATCTGCTGCGCAATCAAGGCAAGAAGTCGTTCAATCCGGGCAAGGCCGCGGCGATGGCCTTCCTTACCGCCAAGGATCCGGCGACGATCAAGCTTATCCGCACCGGTATGATCGAGTGGGGCTACAAGGCGCAACGGCTTGGCTACCGCATCGCCAAGTCTTTTGGCCTGATCCAGGGCCAGGTCAAGGCACCGCCGGCGACCCTGGGCAAGGCACCGATCAAGGCGCAGATCATCCATTTCATCAACAAGCCGATGCCGGGTGGACTGCCCAAGCGCACCTCGCGTGCGCTGCTCGACATCGAGGACGACACCGTCGTGCCGGTCATCCGCGACCCGCAGAAATTCAAGGAGGATTCGGACGCCGTCTTCTACTTCCCCGGCTGTGGTTCGGAACGCCTTTTCTCGCAGGTTGGGTTGGCCACACAGGCGATGCTCTACGAACTGGGCACCGCCACCGTGCTGCCCCCCGGCTATCTGTGCTGCGGCTATCCGCAGACCGCCGCTGGCGAGGAGGATGCCGGGCAGAAGATCACGACGGACAACCGTGTGCTCTTCCACCGCGTGGCCAACACGCTGAACTACCTCGACATCAAGACGGTGATCGTCTCCTGCGGTACCTGCATGGACCAGCTGCAGAAATACCAGTTTGAGAAGATTTTCCCGGGTTGCCGCCTGCTCGACATCCATGAGTACCTGATCGAGAAGGGAGTCAGGCTGAACGGTGTCGAGGGTACGCGCTACATGTACCACGAGCCCTGCCACATGCCGATGAAAACGATGTCTGGCATCAAGGTGGTCAATGAACTGATGGGGCAGCAGGTCGACCTGTCGGACCGTTGCTGCGGCGAATCGGGCACACTGGCTGTTTCCAGGCCGGACATCTCAACCCAGGTACGTTCACGCAAGCAACTGGAGATCGAGAAGGGCGCTACTTCTTTGCGTGCCGATGGCTTCAAGGGCGACATCAAGATGCTGACCTCGTGTCCGTCCTGCCTGCAGGGGCTGTCGCGTTACAACGACGATGCGGACATGAAGTCGGATTACATCGTTGTGGAAATGGCCAAGTATCTTCTGGGCTCGGACTGGATGGAGAAATACGTGCAGAAGGCTAACAGCGGCGGTATCGAACGTGTTCTGCTTTAACTGGCGTTCGACGCAATTTCCCCTCCAATGCACGTGTTTTCCGTGAAATAGTTCCTTCATTCCCAGGCTGGATGAGGCCTAGCATTGATGCATGAATAGTAAAAATGCGTCATCCTCGTCCGCAATTGATCACTTGAGTCGTTATCTCATGACGACTGAGACTGCTTGCGAACTATGTGAATCTCCCGGAGGTGAACTTCTTTGGGAGGATGAGTTTTGTCGTGTTGTTCGCGTTGCTGACGCTGATTATCCCGGATTCTGCCGCGTCATACTCCGCCAGCATGTCAGTGAAATGACCGCGCTTTCTGCTGCGGATCGTGACCGGCTGATGCATGTCGTATTTGCCGTTGAAAGTGCACTTAAGAAAACCCTTTCTCCAGACAAGATCAATCTGGCCAGTTTTGGCAACGTTGTTGCCCATCTTCATTGGCACGTGATTCCCAGATGGCGAGATGACCGCCATTTCCCTCAGCCCATTTGGGGTACGCCACAACGCACCAGCAGCCCGACTCGATCACACCTTCCCAGCCGGCACCTGACTGATCAGATTGCCGCCTGTATGCAGGATTCCTCTACAGGGAGGACCACATGAGCACAATCTCAGCCATCAGCTCACCGAATGCCGGTGACAATGGACATCCAGCTATTTTCGATCTGGAAAGCGGGCTGGCGTTTCTGTCCCGTTTACCACTTGCCAATCCGCTACAAGCAGAAAGTTCGCTGAACGACTTTTTTGAAATCCTGCTGGAATCGCCACCGTCAGCCCTGACCTATCTCAGCTTGCTTGAACAAACTCGTGTGCCTCTTTGTTTTGTTGAGGAGGAATTGGCACGTCGCTACATCAACAAGCTTTTACCTCTCGGCGATGTTGAGGAACAGGCCTTTCAACAGGTCATCAGTATCTGGCGCAAGGTCTGTAGAGCCTACTCGCAATGTGCACAGCTTGATGCCGACTCCGACGATCCGGAGCATCCTTTGCGCGTCGCACTGGTGTTGCACCGCTGCATTTACTACACCAGCATGATTATCATCGAGCATCACCGTGCTCGGCGCGAACTTCCCAGTGGTATCTGGCTCGATCTTCATGGTTACTATGCCAGCGCTGAAGAGTGGGGCGTTGCCACCTACCCTCTGGCTGACGCGCTGGACCCACTTGGCCGTGCTACCCACTGTGCAGCAACCTATTCATCCACACTCATGATGGATCTGGCCGGCCCTTACAGCCTTTCTGTTCGCGATCAAAACCTGATTCGCCGTTGGGCGACGCAATGGGCCCCACTGGTCAATATTGCTGCCGCTGAACCCGGTGAGTCGCTCCCCCCCTTCGTCATCGACCTGATGCAGGACACCGGTCTCAGGCCGGTCAGTGAGTGCCTGAATACCGAAAATGTCCGCCGGTTGGATACCTCGCGGCTGGCAATCGTTATGACTCAGGCAAGACAACAACTGGCCCAACGCATATCACCTACGCAGGCGGGTCTTGGTGAGGATTGCACCTCTGGTCAGTGTCGGCGTTTGCTCGATCATCTTCAACGCCCGTGGTCTCAGGCACGCGCGGCACGCAAGTTCCGCCGTCATGCCACATCCGGCATTGCAAAAGTAGCAGCGGGTTTCGAGGCCATGCACTATCTGGTGTCGGGTAAGGAATTTGTTCAGCCGGAAAACACCCGTGTGTATTCACGTCAGGAATTCGATAATCTTTTCGTTTTTCGCCACATGGACGACCCTACGGCCAAACTCAACATTCAGACGGAACGACAAACCAACCGCCCGGATGAGTGGGAGGTTGTCAATCAATCAGCCAACGGCTTTCGATTGATGCGATCAATTGCCGGCGGCAAGCTATCACATGGACAACTGCTTGCTGTTTGCCCTCACGACGGTGACCTCTATTTCCTTGCCCAGATCACCTGGCTGATGCAGGACAAAAGCCAGGGACTCGTCGCCGGCATTGCTTCCTTGCCGGGTGTGCCGCAAGCGATTTCTGCCCGCATCATCTCAGAGCAGAAGGGACAAAGTGATTTCTATAGCCGCGCCTTCATGCTGCCGGATATTCCTGCCGTAAGCACAGTCAAGACCGTTGTTTTACCGAACGGCTGGTACAAGGCCGGAAGAATCGTTGAAATCTATACGGATTCTGCCTGGCGTATCCGCCTGGACCATGTCATCAAGGACGGTCCTGACTTTGAACGGGTTACTTTCGTACTCGAAAAATAGCCTTCGCCAGTTTCTCGTAGCTCTGTCTGTACCTCGCAGTGAAAGCCGATCTCGGCTATGATCACGGGTTCATTTCGTCCTCCGGAGTCGAATCATGGCCGGACTCGGCAGCAACACGCCAGCACCCACTGAAATCAAGCTGCACCAGAAGTCGAAAGTGTTCGAGATCGCTTTCGACAATGGTGAGCGTTTCAATCTGTCATTCGAATATCTGCGTGTTTTTACACCATCTGCTGAGGCCCGAGGCCATGGCCCAGGGCAGGAAACACTCCAGATCGGAAAACGCGACGTAGGGATCGAACAAATCGAACCAGTCGGTAACTACGCCATTCGCCCTGTTTTCAGTGATGGGCACGACAGCGGTCTCTATTCCTGGGACATGCTGTACAACCTCGGCAAGCACCACGACGAACTCTGGCAGACCTATCTTGACCGCCTTGAAGCTGAAGGCAAGAGCCGTGATCCTGCTGACTGTCCACCGGAACCCACAACCACAAAAGGTGGCTGCGGCCACCACTGAGCCATTTCCATGAACGACACTAAAACTCATTTCGGTTTTGAAGAAATCCAGGAAGCTGACAAGGTTCGCCGCGTTGCCGGCGTTTTTGATTCGGTTGCACAGCGTTACGACCTGATGAATGATGTCATGTCCGGCGGCATGCACCGCCTCTGGAAAGCCTTCACCATTGCCAAAAGCGGAGTCCGCGAAGGCTCACGCGTTCTTGATGTAGCCGGCGGCACTGGCGATCTCTCACTGGCCTTTGCCAAGCGTGCCGGAAAAACCGGACAAGTCTGGCTGACCGATATCAACAACGCGATGTTGACCCGCGGCCGTGATCGTTTGTGTGACAAGGGTTATCTGCTGCCAGTGGCACAGTGCAATGCTGAAAAGCTGCCATTCCCGGATGATTACTTCGATTGCTGCACCGTTGCCTTTGGCTTGCGCAACATGACGCACAAGGATGTTGCCCTGGCCGAGATGAAGCGGATTCTCAAGCCGGGTGGACGTCTCCTTGTTCTCGAGTTTTCACAGGTCTGGAAGCCTCTCTCTCCAGCTTATGATTTCTACTCCTTCAACATCATTCCAAAGATTGGCCAACTGCTGGTCAATGACCAAGACAGCTATCGCTATCTTGCCGAATCCATCCGCGTTCATCCCGATCAGGAGACAATGAAGTCGATGATGGAACAGGTTGGCCTGGAGCGTGTCGAATATTTCAACCTAACACTCGGTGTGGTTGCGCTGCATCGCGGCTTTAAATTCTGATTGTGGAGGAGACATTATGCGAAAACTGATTTTGGGTGCCTGTGTCGCAATCTTTTCGCTGGGTATGACCATCGGCGATGCAGAGGCAAGGCGACTTGGTGGTGGAAAATCAAGCGGCATGCAACGGGATAGCGTTACCCAGCGACAGGCTGCGCCGGCTCAGCAAAATGCAGCGCCAGCTACGACTAGCGCACCTGCTGCAGCCCAACCTAAACGCAACTGGATGGGGCCGATTGCCGGTCTGGCTGCCGGTCTGGGAATTGCCGCTCTACTCTCACATTTCGGCTTGGGAGAAGGCGTTGCCAATTTCCTGATGATCGCCTTGCTGGTGATGGCTGCGATCTTTGTCTTTCGTTTGCTTTTCTCCAGGAAAGCACCGGTACGCCCTTCGCAGCATGATCCGATTCAGTTCGCTGGTGTCGGCGGTCCGGGCATGGCTCCCATACCGAACCCACCCGCAACTCCTGTTTCCAGCTCATCCTCACCTGTTTCTGATCATTTACAGGCGCCTCCGCGCGCCATACCGGATGGTTTTGACGTTGATGGCTTTCTGCGCATTGCCAAGCTCAACTTTGTCCGGATGCAAGCAGCCAATGATGCCGGGAACCTGGAGGATCTAAAGGAATTTCTTGCTCCTGAGCTGTTTGCCGAGGTCTGTCTGCAGATACAGGAGCGCGGTGCTGCCAAGCAGGACACTGATGTTGTCGCACTCGATTCTGAACTGCTTGAAGTCGTGACCGAAGGTAGTCGCCATATTGCCAGTGTCCGCTTCAAGGGTATGATTCGTGAGGAAATTGGTGGAAACGCGGTGCCTTTCGATGAAGTCTGGAATTTGATCAAGCCTGTTGATGGCGATCGTGGTTGGCAAGTTGCAGGTATTCAGCAGCTTTCCTGATCACCCATGTTATTGCGCGCCGCCTACGCTTTTCTGAACCATTTACTGGATCAGGAACCCTGGGCGCGTTCGCGCTTACGGGACTTTGCGGGACAACTCGCTTGCTTTCATGTTGGCCCGCTTTCATTTTCTGTATCTGTTGATCCAAGTGGCACTCTGATACCGGTAGATGCGACTCAGAAACCGGATGTCACAATACATCTGCCTGATGACACTCCAATTCGCTTTCTGGTGAATCGCCATAGCCTGATGCAGGAAGCACGGATCTCCGGTTCTGCAGATTTTGCAGAAGCACTCGGATTTTTAGCGCGCAATCTTGAATGGGATGTTGAATCCGACTTGGCCAGATTGATCGGCGATACTGCAGCTCACCGCTTGGCCGGCATCGGCAGCCAGTTTGTCACACGCAAGCAGCTTGCCGGAGAACGCCTGGCAGCCAATCTGTTTGAGTTTGCAGCCGATGAGTTACACCTTGTCGAGCGGCCGGGTCCGGTGCATCGCTTCTGTAGCGAAGTTGATCGCCTCAGAGACGATTTGGCTCGGCTTGAAAAACAGGTTTCAAAGCTTTCACCAAGCTGATTGCTGACTGTCGCTCACTTCTCATCCGACCGATTTCGACATCACAAACAAAAAGGCAGCCAATCTGGCTGCCTTTTTGTTGGAGCGTGACGAATATCAGTGACGATTCCGCAGCTTCTTGATTGCCTGGAGCTGTGCAACAGCCTGCGCCAGTTCGGCTTCGGCGGTCGCGTAATCCATTTCTGCAGCACGGTTGGCAAGTGCCTCTTCCGCACGCTTCTTGGCTTCCAGCGCCTTGGCTTCATCCAGATCGTGAGCACGGATTGCCGTATCGGCAAGCACGGTGATCATGTTTGGCTGTACTTCGAGCATACCGCCCGAAACATACACCAGTTCATAATCAGCCTGGCTCGGTACCTTGAGGCGAATCGTGCCGGGACGAATCCGGGTGAGTAGCGGCGTATGCCGCGGGTACACACCGAGTTCGCCGGCTTCCCCCGGGAAAACGCCGAATTCGACGATTCCCGAAAAAATCTGCTCTTCGGCGCTCACCACGTCGCAATGTACGGTAATTGGCATTGCCGGGTCTCCCATTTAATGGCCGCAGATTACTGCAGCGTCTTGGCTTTCTCGAACACTTCCTCGATACCGCCAACCATGTAGAACGCCTGCTCAGGCAGTGCATCGCACTCGCCGGAAACAATCATCTTGAAGCCCTTGATGGTTTCCTTGAGCGGAACGAACTTGCCCGGCGAACCGGTAAAGACTTCGGCCACGTGGAACGGCTGTGACAGGAAACGCTGGATCTTACGAGCACGGGAAACAGCCAGTTTGTCGTCAGGCGACAATTCGTCCATACCCAGAATGGCGATGATGTCGCGCAATTCCTTGTACTTCTGCAGCGTCATCTGTACGGCACGCGCGGTAGCGTAGTGCTCTTCACCCACAACCTGCGGATCAAGCTGACGCGAGGTGGAGTCGAGCGGATCAACCGCCGGGTAAATACCCAGCGAGGCAATGTCACGCGACAGCACGACGGTCGAGTCAAGGTGCAGGAAGGTGGTTGCCGGCGACGGGTCGGTCAAGTCATCGGCAGGCACATACACGGCCTGGATCGAGGTAATCGAGCCAACCTTCGTCGAGGTAATACGCTCCTGCAGACGGCCCATTTCTTCGGCCAGCGTCGGCTGGTAGCCCACGGCGGAAGGCATACGGCCCAGCAGCGCGGACACTTCGGTACCGGCCAGGGTGTAGCGATAGATGTTGTCGATGAAGAGCAGGATGTCACGGCCATCATCGCGGAAACGCTCGGCCATGGTCAGGCCGGTCAGCGCGACGCGCAGACGGTTGCCGGGAGGCTCGTTCATCTGGCCGAAGACCATCGCGACCTTGTCGAGAACGTTGGAGTCCTTCATCTCGTGGTAGAAGTCGTTACCCTCACGAGTACGCTCACCCACACCGGCAAACACCGAGAGACCCGAGTGCTGCTTGGCGATGTTGTTGATCAACTCCATCATGTTGACGGTCTTGCCGACGCCGGCGCCACCGAACAGGCCAACCTTACCACCCTTGGCGAACGGGCAGACCAGATCGATCACCTTGATGCCGGTTTCGAGCAGGTCAACCGACGGAGAAAGTTCGTCGAACTTTGGTGCAGGAGCATGGATCGGACGCTTTTCATCACCGGCGATCGGGCCGGCTTCGTCGATCGGGCGTCCGAGAACGTCCATGATGCGGCCCAGGGTGCCATGACCAACCGGCACCGAGATTGCTGCACCCGTGTTGTTAACCTTCATGCCACGACGCAGGCCATCAGTAGAACCCATGGCGATGGTACGAACCACACCGTCACCGATTTCCTGCTGCACTTCAAAGGTCAGACCAACTTCGACGTTACCGTGCTCTTCGCTCTGGTCGAGCATCAGGGCGTCGTAGACTTTCGGCATCGCTTCGCGCGGGAACTGGATGTCCACAACGGCGCCGATACACTGAACAATGGAACCTTGACTCATATTGAATCCCTCAATGATTGAAACCTGTTACACCGCCGCGGCGCCACCGACGATCTCGGAAAGCTCTTTGGTAATCGCTGCCTGGCGCGCTTTGTTGTAAATAAGCTTAAGGTCGCCGATCACCGTTTTGGCGTTATCCGACGCGGACTTCATCGCGACCATCCGTGCGCTCTGCTCGGAAGCCATGTTTTCCGCAACCGCTTGGTAAATCAGCGCTTCGACATAACGAATCAGCAGGTCGTCAACGACTTCCTTAGCATCCGGCTCATAGACATAATCCCACTTTGTCTCGCTCGAGCCGACAGCTTCACCAGACAAGGGCAGCAACTGCTCAAGTACCGGCTCCTGCTTCATCGTGTTGATGAAACGGTTGTAGCCAATGTAGAGCTGGTCGATATCGCCCTTGATGAACGCATCGAGCTGCACCTTGACTGGCCCGATGAGCTTTTCAAGGTGCGGCGTATCGCCCATACCGGTCGCGTGCGAAACGATTTGAGCACCGGCGCGCTGCATGAAGCTGAAACCCTTGTTGCCGATGGCAGTCACCTGAATGGCGACACCCTGGGTTTCAAATTCCTTCATGCGGGCAACGCACATGCGCAGAACGTTGGCATTCAAGCCACCGCACAGTCCCTTGTCGGAAGTGATGAGAATCAGGCCTACCTTCTTTACCGGCTCGCGCGCGACGATGAAGGGGTGCTTGTACTCGGCAATCGCATGCGAGAGATTGGCTGCAACACGACGAATTTTCTCGCCATAAGGGCGGGCAGCCCGCATCCGTTCCTGCGCTTTGCGCATTTTGGATGCGGCCACCATCTCCATGGCCTTCGTGATCTTGCGCGTATTCTCTACGCTTTTGATCTTGTTTCGAATTTCCTTGCCGCTAGGCATGGCATTCTCCTAGCTGATCAAGCCCAGCTGCTTTTGAAAGCAACAATACCGGCGACGAGCTGTTTCTCTGCCTCGGCGTCGAGCTCCTTGGTTTCTTCCATCTTGTTCATCAGATCGGCACAGCTGGCCTTCAGATAAGCAATCATGGACTTTTCGCACTCAAGTGCACGCTTGACTTCGACGTCATCGAAGTAACCCTTGTCAGCTGCAAACAGCGTCACAGCCATCTCGGAAATGCTCATCGGCGAATACTGCGCCTGCTTCATCAGCTCGGTCACCAGCTTGCCGCGTTCCAGCTGCTTGCGGGTCGCTTCGTCGAGATCTGAAGCAAATTGGGCGAAAGCCGCCAGTTCGCGATACTGAGCCAGTGCCAGACGCACACCGCCACCCAGCTTCTTGATGATCTTGGTCTGTGCAGCACCACCGACTCGAGACACCGAAATACCGGCGTTGATGGCGGGACGGATACCGGCGTTGAACAGATCGGATTCCAGGAAGATCTGGCCGTCGGTAATCGAAATCACGTTGGTCGGAACGAATGCAGAAACGTCGCCGGCCTGGGTTTCAATCACCGGCAAAGCGGTCAGCGAACCGGTCTTGCCCTTGATTTCACCGTTGGTGCATTTCTCGACCCAGGCTTCCGACACGCGAGCGGCACGCTCGAGCAGACGGGAGTGCAGATAGAAAACGTCGCCCGGGTAAGCTTCACGGCCCGGCGGACGGCGCAGCAGCAGCGAAACCTGACGGTAAGCCCAAGCCTGCTTGGTCAGATCGTCATAAATGATCAGTGCATCCTGACCACGGTCACGGAAGTATTCGCCCATCGTGCAACCGGCGTACGGTGCAATGAACTGCAGGGCGGCGGATTCCGAAGCGGTAGCGGCAACGACGATGGTGTATTCCATCGCGCCGTTCTCTTCCAGCTTGCGCACGACGTTCGCAACGGTCGATGCCTTCTGGCCGATAGCGACATAAATACAGAAAAGGTCTTTACCCTTCTGGTTGATGATCGCATCGACGGCAACAGCGGTCTTGCCGGTCTGGCGGTCGCCGATGATCAGTTCGCGCTGGCCACGGCCAACCGGAACCATCGAGTCAACGCACTTCAGACCGGTCTGTACCGGCTGCGAAACCGATTTACGCCAAATAACGCCTGGTGCTACCTTTTCGATCTTGTCGGTCGCTTTGGCGTTGATCGGGCCTTTGCCGTCAATCGGCTGGCCAAGAGAGTTAACTACACGACCAAGCAACTCGGGGCCGACAGGCACTTCCAGAATGCGGCCCGTACACTTGACGGGGTCGCCTTCAACAATGTGCTCATACTCACCCAGAACAACAACACCAACGGAGTCGCGCTCAAGGTTCAGCGCCATACCAAAGGTGTTGTTCGGGAATTCCAGCATCTCGCCTTGCATGACGTCCTGGAGGCCATGGACGCGGCAGATACCGTCGGTAACGGAAACGACCGTACCTTGTGTGCGAACTTCACTGGTCGTCTGCAGATTCTGGATCTTGCTTTTGATCAGTTCGCTAATTTCGGATGGATTCAACTGCATGGAAATCTCCTAGTTTTTCAGCGCCACGGCCATGGCTGCGAGCTTGCCGCGCACGGAGGCATCAAGCGTCTGGTCGCCAACGGTTACCACGACACCACCGATCAGGCTCTCATCGACCTGAACCGACAGATTGAGCTTGCACTTGAAGTGTTTTTCAAGCTCCGGGGTAACGTCACGAACCTGAGCGTCAGTCAGCGAGAAGGCGGAAACAATAACGCCATCACGGGTGCCTTCTTCAGCGCGCTTGTAGGTCTCATAGAGACTGGCAATTTCGGGCAGACAGGTCAGTCGATCGTTCTGGGCCAATAGCTTCAGCAGGCTGGTCAAACCGTCATCTGCCTTGCCGCATGCCGCGCTGAACAACTCAACGAGTTGTTCCTGACGGACATTCGGGTTGTCGATGACAGCCGCGACCGCGTCGTCGCCGGCAACAACTGCCAGCGACTCAAGACGGTCAGACCACTGGGCCAGCGCGTTTTGTTCGCGCGCCAGCTTGAACACTGCTTCTGCGTACGGCCGGGCAATGGTGACGGTTTCAGCCATTTGCTTTACAGACCTTGCTTAAGCGAGGTGAGCATGTCGGAATGCGCGGCAGCATTGACTTCCTTCTTCAGGATTTTCTCTGCACCGGCAACGGCCAGCTCGGCAACACGCTCACGCAGTTGCTGCTTGGCACGTTCAACTTCCTGCTCAATCTCTGCCTTGGCACCGGACACGACCTTGTCGGCCTCAACCTTGGCTTGACCTTTGGCATCTTCAACGATCTGCTGTGCACGCTTCTCAGCGACAGCGATTACTTCCGATGCTTTTTCCTTGGCGGTGCGCAGGGCGTCAGCGGCGTGCTTTGCAGCCAGCTCCTGTTCCTGCTTGCCACGTTCGGCAGCTGCAAGACCATCAGCAATCTGCTTCTGGCGCTCAGCCATCGCTTGCTGCAGCGGCGGCCAGACATACTTCATCGTGATCCAGATGAAGATCGCGAACCAGATCGCCTGACCTATCAGAGTAGCGTTAATGCTCACGCTCGACTCCTTTCTGTTAGGTACCGGGCGATTACTTCAGGAGGGCCAGGAACGGGTTGGCGAAGAGGAGGAAGAGAGCAATACCGACGCCGATCATGGTCACGGCATCCAGCAGGCCGGCGACGATGAACATCTTGACCTGCAGTGTCGGGATCATTTCCGGCTGACGTGCAGCGCCTTCCAGGAAGCGGCCACCGAGGATGCCGAAGCCGATAGCGGTGCCCAGTGCGCCGGCGCCGATCAGAATGGCAACAGCAATAGCGGTGTTGGAGAGGACGGTTGCGAGTTCCATGTTGACTCCTAAGTTTTAAAAATAAGGGTTAATCGTAAAAAGCGGTTGGGAAACTGGTTTAGTGCGACTCAGCAGCCATCGACATATAAACGATGGTCAGCATCATGAAAACGAAAGCCTGCAACGTGATGATCAGGATGTGGAACAGCGCCCATGGCAAAGCCAGCGGCAACTGGTAAAGACCAAGCAGTGCGATCAGGATGAATACCATTTCACCGGCGTACATGTTGCCGAAAAGTCGCAGCGCCAGCGAAATCGGCTTGGCAACGTCTTCAACAACACGGAAGATGAAATTCACCGGAGCCAGCTTGGCACCAAACGGTGCAGTAAAGATCTCGTGCATGTAGCCGCCGAAGCCTTTTACCTTGAGGTTCATCCAGATCATGATGCCGAACACGGTCAACGCCATGGCGAAGGTCAGGTTGGGGTCGGTGGTCGGCACAACCTTCAGGTAGTGCACACCTACCGCACTTGCTGCTACTGGCAGGAAATCAACTGGAATCAGATCCATGGCGTTCATCACGAACACCCAGACGAAGATGGTAATGGCCAGCGGCGTTACCAGCGCGCTCTTGCCATGGAAGGTATCCTTGACCTGCTGGTCCACCATGCCAACCACCAACTCGATGAACATCTGCAGATTGCCGGGCACACCGGAAGTCGCCTTGCCGGCAACCTTGGCCATCAGACCGAATACAACCAGACCGAGCAGGCCGGAAACGATCAGGGTATCAAGGTGCAGCGCCCAGAAACCCTCACCGACCCGCAGGTTGGTCAGGTGGTGTTGAATATAACCCGCAGTGGTCAAGCCGCCTTCAGCACTCATGTTATCCCTCAATCCCCTAGAACCGTTCGCAGATCAACGCCGTCTTGACAGCGCTAACCAGTAAATAACAAAGGTCGATGCGTAGCCGGCAAACAAGGGCAAAGGCACAACTTCCTTGTAGCCAACAAAGACAAGGGCAAACCCCCCGATTGTCGCCGCAAACTTGTACGCCTCCCCTGCTGCCTGCCCCCTGTAGGCCCGCATCGGATCGGCTTTTCCTGCCTCATCGATTGCCAGGCGCATTGCCCGCCAGACATACAGCAGATTTGCTACCACCCCGATGCTGCCCCCGGCGAGCGCGGACAACGCAGCGTCTGCACCCCCCTGTACTGCAGCCACCAACGCGACGAACAGCGTCAGCGCCACCTGCCTGCTTATGATCCAGCGGACTTGTGGATGCAAGGGATGCTCCGACTAAAACCGCGGCAGTTTAACCAAGTCTTCTACAAGAGTCAATTAAAAATGCTGCGGTGCACATAAAACCTAGCCGCCTATCTTAGACGATCCAGAATCCCTTCTAACTGATCCAGATCAGAAAATTCGATCATCAACTTGCCGGCGCCTTTTTTATTGGTCTTGATCGCCACATGTGCGCCAATTGCATCGGCCAGTTCTTCCTGCAGCCGCAGCAGATCGCGGTCGGGCTTGGGCGGCACGCGGGTGGATGGCGGCGCCATTTCACGCTGCACAAGCCGTTCAGCTTCGCGCACCGACAGACCTTTCTGGGCAATCCGCTGTGCCAGCTGTACCTGCAGCACGGTGGCCAGTGGCAGCAGGGCACGGGCGTGCCCCATATCGATTTCACCAGCCATCAGCAGATCCTGCACCGGCTGCGCCAGTTGCAGCAGGCGCAACAGATTCGATGCGGTCGGGCGCGAACGTCCTACCGCATCGGCAGCCTGCTGATGCGTCAAGGCGAACTCATCGACCAGTCGTTGCAGACCGAGCGCTTCTTCCAGCGGGTTCAGGTTCTCGCGCTGGATGTTCTCGATCAGCGCCATCGCCAGTGCGTTTTCGTCCGGAATATCGCGGATCAGGGTCGGTACTTCGGCCAGACCGGCGAGCTGTGCGGCACGCCAGCGACGTTCGCCAGCAATGATTTCGTAGTGATCCTGCGCGACCGGGCGCACCAGAATCGGCTGCATCAGGCCCTGAGCCCGGATTGAGGCGGCCAGCTCTTCCAGCGACGCCTTGTCCATCTGCGTCCGTGGCTGGTACTTGCCCGGCTGCAAGGCCGTCACCGGCAACGAGCGCTGGACTTCCTTCTTTGACGATTCATCACCGGCAAGCAAGGCATCCAAGCCGCGACCGAGTCCCTTCAGTTTCATGCCAAAGCTCCCTGTTCTTCTGCCTGCAGCAATTTGCCGTCACGGCGATCCAGCATTTCCTGCGCCAGTTGCAGATAGGCCTGCGCACCTTTCGACTGCCGGTCGAAGGCAATCACCGGCTTGCCGTACGACGGCGCTTCTGCCAGACGGACATTGCGCGGGATGATGCTCTGATAGACCTTGCCCCCGAAATGGCTTTCCAGCTCTGCTGAAACCTGTTGCATCAACGTCATGCGCGGGTCGAACATGGTGCGCAGCAGACCTTCGATCTGCAGCACCGAATTGAGGTTGGCGCGCACCTTTCTGAGCGTTGTCACCAGATCGGTCAGCCCTTCCAGTGCGTAGTACTCGCACTGCATCGGGATCATCACTGCCTCAGCCGCCACCAGACCGTTTACCGTCAGCATGTTCAATGCCGGCGGACAATCCATCAGGATGAAGTCGTACTGATCGCCCGCCGCATGCAGGGCGTCGCGAAGCCGGTATTCCCTGTTCTCGATTTCGATCAACTCGACCTCGGCGCCGGCCAACTCGCGGTTGGCGGGCAGGATATCGAAGCCGAACTCGGTGCGTATGCGCGATTGTTCCAGTGTCGAACGACCGATCAGTATCTGGTACACCGTCGGCAGCGCCTCGCGCTTCATCACACCACAACCTGTGGTTGCGTTGCCCTGCGGGTCAAGGTCGATCATCAGCACGCGTTGGCCCAGCGCCGCCAGACTCGCCGAAAGGTTCACGGCGGTGGTGGTCTTGCCCACCCCGCCCTTCTGATTGGTCACTGCCAGAATCTTGGCCACGTCATTGCCCCCTGATCACTACCAGATGGCGTTCGCCATCCACACCCGGCACGTCGAGTTCATGCACTGCCGCTATCGAAATGCCGGACTCCCCGGCCAGAAGTTTAGCCATTTCCGCCTCCGGGCGTTGCCCTTTCATTGCCAGCCAGCTGCCTTCCGGCGCCAGCAAATGCCGTGTAAGCCGCACAAAATCAGCCAATTCGGCAAATGCACGCGAGGTAATTGCCGCAAATGGCTTGGCCGGACGATACTCCTCAACGCGCGCCGTAATCACTTGTACATTTTTCAGACCCAACTCGATTGCCGCCTGCTGCAGAAAGGCTGTTTTCTTGCTGTTGCTGTCAAGCAGGGTCACCGCCAGTTGTGGACGCGCAATGGCCAGCAGGATACCTGGCTGCCCACCACCGCTGCCGACATCGAGCAGATTTTCTGCCGATACATAGGGCAGAATTGCCAGCGAATCGAGCAGGTGATAGCTGACTGCCCGCGCCGGGTCACGCAGTGCTGTCAGGCTGAAGGTCCGGTTCCATTTTTCAAGAAAAACGGCGTAGGCCAGCAACGTTTCCTGCACATCAGCCGACAGGTCAATGCCAAGTACCTGCAGCCCGTTGGCCAGTTGCTCCTGCCGCGTCATGCGCGCCGTGGCTCACGCGAAGCAGTTCGCTTCAGATGCACCAGCAGCAGGGAAATCGCTGCCGGGGTAATCCCCTGGATGCGGGACGCTTGTCCCAGCGTTTGTGGCTTATGTTGGGACAGTTTCTGCTGCACTTCCTTCGACAGCCCCGGCACGGTGGCGTAATCTAAGCCTTCCGGCAGCACGGTTTCCTCGTGTGCCAGGCTGCGCGCCACTTCATCCTGCTGACGGTCGATGTAACCCTGATACTTGGCCTGAATTTCGATCTGTTCGATCACCAGCGGATCAGAGATCGCCACCTCGCCAGCCGCCCCCGGCAGGGTCATCAGTGTCGTGTAGCTGACATCGGGCCGGCGCAGCAGATCAAACAGCGTGTATTCGCGCTCGATACCCTTGCCCAGCACGCGCTCGGCGTCGGCGGGTGGCAGCGTTTGTGGCCGTACCCAAGCAGCCTTCAGGCGTTGCTGCTCGGCGGCAATGGCATCCCGCTTGCGGTTGAAGGCAGTCCAGCGCGTATCGTCGACCAGCCCCAACTCGCGCCCCTGTTCGGTCAGGCGCAGATCTGCGTTGTCCTCGCGCAGGCTGAGGCGGTATTCGGCACGGCTGGTGAACATGCGATACGGCTCGGAGACGCCGCGTGTGATCAGGTCGTCGACCAGCACGCCAAGGTAGGCCTCGTCTCGGCGCGGGCTCCAGGCAGCGCGCTCTTGCACATACAACGCAGCGTTGGCGCCTGCGAGCAGGCCCTGAGCGGCGGCTTCCTCATAGCCGGTGGTGCCGTTGATCTGGCCGGCGAAAAACAGGCCGCGGATGGCTTTCGTTTCAAACGAGGATTTCAGCCCGCGCGGGTCGAAGTAGTCGTACTCGATGGCGTAGCCGGGACGCAGGATGTGGCAGTTCTCCATGCCGCGGATCGAACGCACGATCTGCAGTTGCACATCGAACGGCAGCGAGGTCGAAATCCCGTTCGGGTAGATCTCGTGCGTCGTCAGACCTTCCGGCTCGAGAAAGATGTTATGGCTGTCCTTCGAGGCGAAGCGGTGGATCTTGTCCTCGATCGAAGGGCAGTAGCGTGGCCCGACCCCTTCGATCACACCGGTGTACATCGGTGATCGATCGAGGTTATCGCGGATGATCTGGTGGGTACGCTCGTTGGTGCTGGTCACCCAGCAGGGCAACTGCTTCGGGTGCTGACTGGCGGCGCCCAGATAGGAAAAGACCGGCAGGGGGTCATCGGAGTGCTGCTCTTCCATCACCGAAAAATCGATGGTCTTGCCATCAAGCCGCGGCGGCGTGCCGGTTTTCAGGCGGCCCACCGGTAATTGCAATTCGCGTAGACGCGCGGCCAGCGACACCGAAGGTGGATCACCCATGCGACCACCGGTGTAATTATCCAGGCCGACGTGAATCAAGCCATTGAGGAAAGTGCCGGCAGTCAGCACGACAGCACGCGCCTCAAAACGTACGCCGAGTTGCGTCACAGCGCCGGCAATACGATCACCATCCAGAATCAGGTCATCACAGGCCTGTGCGAAAACAGTCAGGTTTGGCTGGTTTTCCAGCCGCGTGCGGATCGCCTGCTTGTAGAGCAAGCGGTCGGCCTGTGCACGCGTGGCGCGTACGGCAGGACCTTTTGACGAATTGAGGATACGGAACTGGATGCCGGCTTCATCGGTGGCAGCAGCCATTGCCCCACCCAGCGCATCGACTTCCTTGACCAGATGCCCTTTACCGATACCGCCAATCGACGGATTGCAGCTCATCGCACCCAGGGTTTCCAGATTGTGCGTGAGCAGCAGCGTACGCTGCCCCATGCGTGCTGCCGCCAGCGCCGCTTCTGTACCGGCATGACCACCACCGACGACAATCACATCGAATTTTTCTGGATACAGCATGGGGTCTGGCAACCTGTTTACTTACCGGGGAAGAACTGCGGGGAAGCGCACGATTCTACGCCAGTTCGCTGAAAACTAACAGGTTTACGGGCTTTGGCCTGCTCTCGGCAGCATGCCAAACCGGGTTTGGCAGTGCAGTTTCCCGCCCCGCTCAGCAGCAACAGTATTGCTGCTCAACGCTTACTGCTCGTTCTCCAGTGCTTTCCGGGTGATCTCGGTGTACAGCTGCATCCCTTTTACAACCAGCGACTCATACTCGGGATGCCGATCAATCAACCCCTTGATGACATGGATGTCCTTGCCGATATCGGCAAGATAGTCCACCTCGAACGCCTCCAGCTTTTCACCCTGGTCAACCTTGGCTTTCATTTCCAGCGCGCGTGGCAAACGCTGGCTGTTAAAGCGATCCAGCAAGACCTGGATCATCCCTGCATCCTTATCCATAGCAGTCATTCATCTCTCCTTTCAATTGCTTGCCATATCCCCGGCAAGTACTTAGCCCATGATATTGACACCACCATCCACGTACAGCGTCTCGCCAGTCATGCGGCGGGCGTAGGGGGTAGCAAGAAAGGCGCAGGCAAAGCCGACGTCCATGATGTCGACCAGCTGACCCACCGGCGAACGTTCAACCGCAGCGTTAAGCAGCAGGTCAAAATCCTTCAGCCCGGAAGCGGCACGGGTTTTCAGCGGGCCGGGGGAAATGGCATGTACGCGGATCTTCTTCTTGCCAAGCTCAAAGGCGAGATAGCGGCAAGCGGCTTCCAGCGCAGCCTTGACCGGCCCCATCACGTTGTAGTTCGGCACCACCTTGCGCGCACCGTGGTAACTCATTGCGAACATCGTGCCGCCATTTTTCATCAACGGCGTTGCCAGCTTGGCCATGCGGATGAAGGAATGTACAGAAACATCCATGGCATAGGCGAATCCATCCGCAGAACAATCGACCAGCTTGCCCTTGATGTCCTCTTTCTTTGCCGAGGCGATGGAGTGCACAATGATGTCGATCTCGCCCCACTCCTTTTCGATGCGCTTGAATAGCGACTCCATCTCACCCGGCTTGGAAACGTCCAGCGGCTCGAAGATCTTGACATCAACCGCTTCAGCCAGGGGGGCGACATGCGGCTTTGCTTTCTCGTTGAGGTAGGTGATCGCCACCTCGACACCCAGTTCGTGGAAAGCGCGGGCACAGCCATACGCAATCGAGTCCTGGTTAGCGATGCCGACAATCAGCGCCTTCTTGCCTTTCAGTGGGGAGGGACGGAGTTTATTTTTTTTGCTCATGGCTTTCTCTTTCTACTCAGTGTTTCTTTAAGGATGCCTTGGATTTTACGGCCGCAGCCTTCACTGTAGCGGCCTTTTTCTTTGCTGCAGGCTGGCGGGGCGACTGCGATGCCAGTGCTGGCACGCTATTTCCCCCGGTTGGCGCCTGATAACCCAGCACTGCCGAGATACGCTCCATCGCCAGCCGCTGCTCAGGGGTCGGCTCCATCTGTTGAATCCGGCGATCGCTCAAGACCGCATCAAGCAAGGCACCCATGCGGGCCCGATCTGCCGGATCGGACAGCAGGGTGGGCAGGCTGGCAATGGCTTTTTCAGGCTCGAAGCGCACGATGATTTCCTGCTGGCCACGGATGCGACGCAATTCATCACTGCGCACATTCGGCAGCAGATCCTTCAATTCACCGATAAGCTCGGCACGCATTTCCAGGCGTGTCAGCGGCATCGGTTCTCCATTGCGCTGCAACAGAAACGCAATACGGGTAGCCGCTTCGTTGAAGCCCCCCTGGGTCAATTGAGACAGGGCCTGCTGCACCACCGGCAAGGCTCGCGGCTCAACCACCGGTTCGATGTCCGGCTTGTGACTGCTGTTGATATGCCGGAGTGAAAGCATGTTGCCGTAGATTTCGAAGAAGGCTGCTTCGCTCATGGCGTTGCTGACGTCGCGGTAGAAATCGAGGCTGGCGCTGATGAACTCGGCGCCCATGGTTTCCAGCTCACGCCACGGATGCTGCTTGTCCAGCGGCTTGCGCATCCCCTGCGCCATGCCGGCGGCAGGTGCCAGCCAGTTGAGCCAGGGATTGATGTCGGAGAAGGCCCAGCGCTGGAAGCGCAGAGGGTGGAAATCACGCGCCAGTTTGGCGGTGAATTCGTTGGACATCATCTGCACAAAGGGCTGGGCAAACAGTTCGTAGGCATGCTGATTGAAGCTGGAAACCTCGCTGACCACTTCGAATGGCTTTTCGTCCCTGCGCTGGAAGGTATTAAGTCGTGCCATCACATCTTCCAGGCGTTCCTCGACGAACTCGACTTCGTAGGACTCTTCGCCATTGCGACTGGTGACAGTGGTGATGTTCATGCCATACAGGCCGGGTGGCAGCGCCTCGATCGACTTCATCACCGAAATGATCTGGCTGTGCTCCTTCCTGGCAACGGCTCCGGAAACGAAGATGCCGAGATGACCGACATCCTCGTGCAGCAGGCCGACGATGACCTGGCCATTCGCCTTGATTTCCTCGGTTGATCCGTAAACATCGGCAACCCAGTTGAAAGCCTGTTCCGGCGGTGTGATGTTGTCGCCCATCGAGGCAAACAGGATGATCGGCACCCGGATCTCGCGCAGGTCGAAGAAACGCCCGGATTTCGACTTGACTCCCCCTGTCCACAACTTGTTGCCGACAAACAGGTTTTGCGTGATCCACTCGATCTCTTCCCTGTTCATCAGGAAGAAACCGCCCCACCAGCGTTCGAATTCCAGGAAACGGGCCGGCTCCGTGTCGGCATTGGCAAACACGTGGTAATACTTGCCCCACAGGGTATTGGCCGGGTTCTGATTTTCGAAGTTATGAACCAGCCAGGCACCGTCGAAGATGCCGTTGGACAGGTCCGAAACGTATGAAGACAGCCAGGTGCCACCGAGCAGGCCGCCCGCATAGCGCATCGGGTTATCGTTGTCGCCCTCTTCCCATGCGCCGCCCCAGTAGGACATCGGCGCACCGTTGATGACAATCGGGCCGGTATCTTCCGGGCCGGACGCAGCCAGCATCATTGCCGCCCAGCCCCCCTGGCAGTTGCCGACAATCGCCGGCTTGGGGCTGTCAGGGTGCAATTCGCGTACTTTCTTGACGAAGACCGATTCCGCTGCGCAGACATCGAGCAGGGTCTGCCCCGGTTCTGGCTCAGGAAAAAACGTCACGAAATAAACCGGATGCCCATCGCGCAGGGCGACGCCGATTTCGGAATCATCCTTGAACCCCCCGATGCCCGGCCCATGGCCGGCACGCGGGTCAATGACCAGATAGGGGCGCCGCTTGGCATCGACCTTCACCCCCTTGGGTGGCACGATACGCAGCAAGGCGTAATTGACCGGCTGCTCGAAAGTACGCGCATCGACAATCATCTCGTAGTCGAAATGCAGTACCGGCGGCAACCCGGCCCGCTGATGGGCAACAAACTGGTTGCCGCGCTGGCGCAGGGTGTCCCAGAAAATCAGCGCCCGCTGTGCAATATCGGCCAGATAATCCCCGCCAGAAGCACCAAGGTTGGCCATTTTCGCCGGCGAACTGGCCAGCGGGGCAATGTGTTCGCCAAAGGCTTCCTGCAGACGTGCGTTGTAGCGTTCACGCGCACCGTCGACACGCTTGCGAAGAAGTTTTGCAATCTGCTGCTGAAGCTTGCTTCCTTGTGCCAGTTGTTCTGTCAATTGGTTCATTCTCACTTCCTTGAATAGCCAGCACGCTCTGCAAATACTGCAACTACATGACAATAGTATACCGCCACCCCACTGGACCCATTGGCGCATCACGAAAATTGTAAGTTCAGCCGCATTCCGCTTTTGTTATGCTGGGATGACACCCACCCGTACATATATCAATGACCGGCATGCAGACACGCAGGCTTTTCCTCAACCGCCTAGACCCGGCCCCCGAATCGCATGACGTCGTGGTCGCCATCGATGTACTGCGCTCCTTCACCACGGCGGCCTACGCCATTGCCGCCGGGGCTTCAGCCATTTACCCAGTGGATACGGTGGCTGGAGCCATTCATTTGGGCAAGGTATTGCCGGATGCGCTAAGCACTGGCGCCATTGCCGGCGGCGACCCAATCCCCGGTTTTGATTTTGGCAACTCGCCAACGGCCCTTGCCGCAACGCAACTCAACGGCCAGGCGCTGATTCAATGCACGGCTGCCGGTGTTCGCGGGCTGAGCCGCTTTACCCATGCCCGCGCCCTGTTTGCCGGCTCGCTGGTCTGTGCGCAAGCGACAGCCCGCGCCATTCTCTCCCTGCAACCCGATGAGGTCGTTTTCCTGATAACCGGCGAGTGGGTGGATCGGGATGGCGACGAGGACATCTGCTGCGCCGATTATCTGGAGGCACTGCTGCGCGGTGAAACACCCGACCCGACCCCGTTCGAAGCGCGTGTGCGCCATTCGGATTTCGGCCGGCGCTTCACTGCCGGCACCAACCCAAACTTGCCGTTGAGCGACCTTGATTTGTGCGCACAAGCCGATCGCTTCGACTTTTCGCTGCGCGCCCGCCGGGAAAACGGGCGTCTGGTTTTGCTGCCGGAAACCGTTACCAGCTAGCCTCCGGCCGGAAACTATGAAAATTACGCCAAATTCTGATTGTCGCAATTTGGCGCCAGCCAGCACTACGACTGAAGGTAGTAAAAAAACATTGTAAATTACGCCACGATTTCGGCTGTCACCGAGTTGCGAATCAGGTGGTCAAAGGCTGCCAGCGAGGCGGTGGCCCCGGCGCCCATGGCAATGATGATCTGCTTGTAGGGCACCGTCGTTGCATCGCCGGCGGCAAAAACGCCGGGAAGCGAAGTCTGGCCACGCGCGTCGATCTCAATCTCGCCACGGTTTGACAAAGCCACCGTGCCCTTGAGCCAGTCGGTGTTCGGCAACAGGCCGATCTGCACGAAGATGCCTTCCAGTTCGATGCGCTGCGTTTCGCCACTCGCCCTGTCCTTGTAGGTCAGCGCATTGACCTTGCCGCCATCACCGAGCACCTCGGTCGTCTGCGCCTGGGTGATGACGGTGACGTTGACCAGACTGTTCAGCTTCTTCTGCAACACGGCATCGGCACGCAACTGCACGTCAAACTCAAGCAGCGTCACGTGACCGACGATGCCGGCAAGGTCGATCGCCGCCTCGACGCCGGAATTTCCGCCGCCGATCACCGCCACGCGCTTGCCCTTGAACAACGGGCCGTCGCAATGCGGGCAGTAGGCCACGCCGCGGCCGCGGTACTCGCGCTCGCCCGGCACATTCATCTCGCGCCAGCGCGCACCGGTAGCGAGGATCACGGACTTGCTCTTGAGCACCGCGCCGTTGGCGAGCGTGACCTCGATCAGCTCGCCGGCCTTGAGCGAGGCCGCACGCTGCAGGTTCATCAGGTCCACCTCGTAGCTCTTTACATGTTCCTCGAGCGCCATCGAGAGCTTGGGACCGTCGGTTTCCTTCACCGAGATGAAGTTCTCGATCGCCATGGTGTCCTGCACCTGACCGCCAAAGCGTTCCGACACCACCCCCGTGCGGATGCCCTTGCGGGCGGCATAGATGGCTGCCGAAGCGCCGGCCGGACCGCCACCGACGACCAGCACGTCGAAGGCGTCCTTGCCGGAAAGCCTGGCCGCATCGCGCGCCGCCGCGCCGGTATCGACCTTGGCGAGGACTTCCTCCAGCAGCATGCGCCCCTGGCCAAAGGCTTCGCCGTTGGCGATCACCGTCGGCACCGCCATGATCTTGAGTTCATTGACGCGGTCCTGGAACAGCGCGCCGTCGATCATGGTGTGGCTGATCTTGGGATTGAGCACCGCCATCAGGTTGAGCGCCTGCACCACTTCGGGGCAGTTGTGGCAGGACAGCGAGATGAAGGTCTCGAAGCGGTATTCGCCGGAAAGCGCCTTGATCTGCTCGATCACTTCCGGCTCGACCTTGGGCGGGTGGCCGCCGGTCTGCAACAGGGCCAGCACCAGCGAGGTGAACTCGTGACCCATCGGAATGCCAGCGAACTCGATGCGTGCCGCTTCGCCGGGCAGCCCGATGGCGAACGAGGGCACGAGGCGCGCCTTGCCGTCGGTGCGCACGCTGACCTTGTCGGTGAGTGCGGCAATGTCCATGATCAACTCGCCCATCTCCTGCGCCTTGTCGGTGGCGTCGAGCGTGGCGACGATTTCGATCGGTCGCTGCAGGCGTTCAAGGTAGGTCTGCAGCTGTTGTTTGATGGCGGTATCGAGCATGGTGGTTCTCCCTTCAATTGTTTCGAATGCAGTGCAAAGAGGCCAACGGAAAAAGCGGCAGGAGGGGGTTGGGGGATTCCGCTTCGCCCGCCGGCCCCTTTGCACTGCACTCCCGGCCAAGGCCGGGAGCAGATGTGTCGGTGCTTAGATCTTGCCGACGAGATCCAGCGACGGCGCCAACGTCTTCTCGCCTTCCTTCCACTTGGCCGGGCAGACTTCACCCGGGTGGGTCGCCACGTACTGGGCGGCCTTGACCTTGCGCAGCAGCTCGGAAGCATCGCGGCCGATGCCGCCGGCGTTGATCTCGACGATCTGGATCTTGCCCGCCGGGTCGATGACGAAAGTGCCGCGCTCAGCGAGGCCGGCTTCCTCGATCATCACACCGAAGTTGCGCGAGATGACGCCGGTCGGGTCGCCGATCATCGGATACTGGATTTTGCCGATGGTCTCGGAGGTGTCGTGCCAAGCCTTGTGCGTGAAGTGCGTATCGGTCGACACGGCGTAGATCTCGACCCCCAGCTTCTTGAACTCGGCGTAGTTGTCAGCCAGGTCGCCCAATTCGGTCGGGCAGACAAAGGTGAAGTCAGCCGGGTAGAAGAAGACAACGGACCATTTGCCCTTGAGATCGGCTTCGCTGACCGGCACGAACTTGCCGGCATGAAAGGCGGTGGCCTTGAAGGGAAGGACTTCGGTGTTAATAACGGTGGTGTTCATGGTTTTCTCCTTGGGTTGAATGTCAGGTGACAGGTGTCATGTTAGGCAAGCCGATAAAATTATTCCAATTGATCGTCTTCATAACTTACATAGTCAATAGCTATTAAGCATTGAAAGCAGAAACTTCAAGAACACCGGTACCGACCTGCTTGTCATCACCGAATCCTTGTCGTACCTTTGCCTGATGGCCACCCGTGACGAACAATCCATTGATGATTTTTCACAACAGCTACAAAAAGAGCTGCCGCAGAAACGTGTTCTGATCATTGATCGCCATACGGCAGCACGAGATTCATTGCGCATGATGCTCTCGGCGCTGGGCATCATTTCCGTAACCGGTGCGGGCACCACGGCTGAAGCCATCCGCCAGGTAAAGAACAGCAGCTTTGACATCATCCTTTCCGATTACCTGCTTGACGATGGCCGCGACGGACAGCAATTGCTGGAAGAACTGCGCCAGCAGCACCTGATTCCACTGGGTACCGTGTTCATGTTGATCACCGGAGAACGTTCGTACCACAACGTGGTTTCGGTGGCCGAACTGGCGCCGGACGATTACCTGATCAAGCCCTTCACTGCCGATCAGTTACAGGGGCGATTGTTGAAGGCAGTATTCAAGAAAAACTTCTTTGCACCGGTCTATCGCAAACTCGATGAAGGTGCCTACATCGGCGCCCTCAACGCCTGCGACCGCCTGCTGGCAAATACCTCGCCGTTTGAGCTGGATATCCTTCGCCTGAAAGGTGAAATCCTCAACGCACTCGGCCGCCATGAGGAAGCCGAAGCCATCTACCGCGATGTGCTTGCCCGCAAGTCGGTACCCTGGGCACGCATGGGCCTGGCCATTTCCCTGCGCGGCAACAAATCGCTGGCTGAAGCTGAGTCGTTGGCACAGTTGGTGGTACAGGAATTTCCTGAATATCTCTCAGCCTATGATTTTCTTGCCGGCGTGCGTGAGGAAATGGGCGAGTTGGTTGGTGCGCAGAAAATCCTGCAGGCAGCCGCTCTGATTTCCCCGAACAACTCAGTCCGCCAGCGTATTGTCGGCGATGTTGCGGTGCGCAACGGCGATCTGGATGCTGCTGAAAAGGCCTATGGCAAAGTGCTTGACCGGCATCGCGGCTCATCGCTGAAGCAGGTCGATGATTACGCCAACCTGTCGCGGGTAATGCTCGACAAAGGATCTAGTGCAGGTGCCCGTCAGGTCATTCAGGAGTTGAAGCGCGACTGGCGCGGCAACAAGGAAGGGGAGTATGCCGCCGCCGTAATGGATAGCCTCTGCCTGCATGCCGAAGGCGAACCGGAGAAAGCAAAGAAAGCCGCAGATCAGGCCTTGCGCCTGTATGAATCCCTGTCTGCCTCTGCCAACCCCGAACGCCCTCTATCGCACAAGGTAGCCATTGATCTGGCCCACGCGTGCATGGCCTCGGGTGACGAGGAAACCGGCCAGCAGATCATGCGCAAGGTGGCCGCCGAAAACAACGAGAACCCGAATGTAATCGCCCATATTGAAGGGGTATTTTCCCGTACCGGCAAAGAGGAAGCCGGCCGTACGCTGCTGGCGCAGGTGGGACGCGAAATCGTCGATATCAACAACCGCGGCGTAATGGCCGCGCGTAGCGGCAACCTTGATGAATCGGTCAGGCTACTGGTCGAAGCGGCCGAGCGGGTGCCCAGCCTGCAATTCCTGATGAACGCCACCAAGGCAATCTGTGCCTTGATGAACAAGCAGGGCTGGCGCGATGACCTCGCCGAGAAGGCAAGAAATTACCTGCAGCAGGCGCAGATCAAGGGCCCCAAAGATCCCCGGCTGATTTCCGCACGTGAGACATTCCAGCAGGTTGCCGCAAAATACGGTATTGCTGGATGAACACAGGCGACCAACTCAACTGAACGTATCCCAGGCAAATTTCAGGATCAGCAGGGATACCACCACCAGAAACACCTGCCGCACGAAGGCACTTCCATGCTTCAGCGCCAGATGCGTTCCGCTCAGCGAGCCACCGACATTGCACAGCGCCATGACCAGACCGAGCTGCCAGAGCAGATGCCCGTTCGGGGCAAAGTAGGCCAGTGCCGCCAGATTGGTAGCGACATTGACCACCTTTGAAGCCGCCGAGGCATGCAGGAAGTCAAATCCAAAGAATCGGATAAAAAGAAAGATCAGGAAGCTGCCGGTGCCCGGGCCGAAAAAGCCGTCGTAGAAACCGATACCGCCACCCAGCAGAACAGCATAAATCAGTTCACGATGCCCGCTGTGCTGGGGACCATGCACAGCACCGAAATCCTTTTTGATGAAGGTGTATACCGCCGCAAAGATCAGTAAAGCAAGAATCAGCGGTCGTAACAGCTCCCTGGGTAGCCAGGCCACTGCCATGGCGCCAAGGTAGGAACAGGCAAAGGCTGCAATGGCCGCCGGCAGGGTGGTTCGCCAGGGCATGGATACCCGCTGCGCATAACGCCAGGCGGCATTGCCAGTGCCGAAAACACTGGCAAACTTGTTGGTACCGAACAGGGTTGCCGGCGACTCCTGCGGCAATGCCGTGAACAAGGCAGGAATCTGGATCAGGCCGCCACCGCCTACCACCGAGTCAATGAAGCCGGCAGAAAAGGCCGCGATCGCCAGGATCACGAACAGGGAAAGTTCGTTTGCTTCCAATTATTTGCCGATGCAGAAACGGCCAAAGATTTCGCCGAGCAGATCGTCGGCCGTAAATTCGCCGGTAATCCGGCACAGCGCCTGTTGTGCCAGCCGCATTTCTTCTGCAAACAGTTCGAGTTGCGGCAATTGTGCTTCGGCAGCCTGCAGATGGGTGCTTGCCTCGCGCAAGGCTTCAAGGTGCCGTTCGCGGGCGATGAAGACATCTTCCGTCTGGTGCCAGCCGGCCTGCCGAAGCAGTTCTTTACGCAGCAAATCAATCCCCTGTCCGGCTTTTGCCGACAACGCGAGGGTGACCCCATCAGCAGTTTCCTTGCGTTCCGGGCTGCGTCCGGCAAGGTCGATCTTGTTCTCGATGGTAATCCGCTTGATTCCAGCCGGCAGGTGCGCCAGGATTGCCCGCTCGGCATCGCCAATGCCATGCTGTGCATCGGTGAGCAGGAGTAGCACATCCGCCCGCTCGATCTCACGCCAGCTTCGTGCAATGCCGATTTTTTCGACTTCGTCATCGGTATCGCGCAGGCCTGCCGTATCAATGATATGCAGTGGAATGCCTTCAATCTGTATGCTGCCACGCAGCGCATCCCGCGTCGTTCCCGCCACCGGGGTAACAATCGCCAGTTCATCTCCGGCCAGTTGATTGAGCAGACTGGATTTGCCGACGTTGGGCTGGCCGACCAGCACCACCTGCAAGCCCCCCTGAAGCAGACACCCCTGCGCGGCCCGGTCAAAGACATTGGCAAGGCGCTCACC
The DNA here is from genome assembly GCA_024235655.1 of Zoogloeaceae bacterium. Lineage (GTDB taxonomy): Bacteria > Pseudomonadota > Gammaproteobacteria > Burkholderiales > Rhodocyclaceae > Proximibacter. Next base: position 218,764 of record JACKLY010000001.1, read on the forward strand.
GATTCGGCTCAAGCGGCCAAAGGCATCGGCGGATTTGAGAAAGTCGATTTCTTCATCGGGAAAATCCAGCGTCGCCTCGGTCAAGGCACGCAGTTCGGTCAGTTGATCGACCAGCGCATGAATCTCGTTGGAGAACGCGCCTTGCAGTGAGCGCACCGCGCTGCGGGCCGCACTGGCAGTAGTCGCATCAATGAGATCAGCCACCGCTTCTGCCTGTGCCAGGTCGAGCTTGCCGTTTTCGTAGGCGCGGCGGGTAAATTCGCCCGGCTCGGCCAGGCGGGCACCCAGCTCAAGGCAGCGGGCAAGCAGCATCTGGAGAACGACCGGGCCACCATGTCCTTGCAGTTCAAGGACATCGTCACCGGTAAACGAATGGGGTGCCGGGAAATAGAGCAACAGGCCGCTGTCGATGCCTTGCCCCTGGGCATCCCTGAAATCAGCAAGTGTGGCGTATCGCGGCGACGGCCGGCAGCCAGCAAGGGCTTCAGCCAGCGGCAAAAGATCAGCGCCAGAAACGCGAACGACGCCGATGCCTCCGCGGCCCGGCGCCGTTGCAATGGCGGCGATCCGATCAGGTTTTCTTGCTGGCACCCTCGATCATCCGCGTGATCTGCCACTGCTGAGCGATCGACAGGATGTTGTTCACCACCCAGTAGAGCACCAGACCGGCCGGGAACCAGAAGAACATGATGCCGAAAATGAAGGGCATGGCCATCATCAGTTTGGCCTGAATCGGATCCGGCGGCGTCGGGTTCAGCTTGGTCTGGATAATCATCGACACGACCATGATGACCGGCAGCACAAAATACGGATCGGCCGTCGACAAGTCAGTAATCCACAGCATCCACGGCGCATCGCGCATTTCAACAGCGCCAAGCAGCACCCAGTAAAGTGCGATGAAAACCGGAATCTGCACGACGATAGGCAGACAGCCACCGAGCGGATTGATTTTCTCGCTCTGATACAGCTTCATCATTTCCTGATTGAGCTTCTGGCGGTCGTCGCCATAGCGCTCTTTCAGCTGCATCAGTCGCGGCGAGACGAGACGCATCTTCGCCATGGACTTGTAGCTGGCAGCAGAAAGCGGGAAGAAGATGGCCTTGATGCCGATGGTCAGAAGAATGATCGACCAGCCCCAGTTGCCAACCAGATTGTGAATCGCCTGCAAGACCCAGAAAATCGGCGCAGCAACCACTGTCAGCCAGCCATAGTCGACCACCAAATCAAGTCCCTCCGCCAGCTTGCTGAGTACTGCCTGCTCCTGCGGGCCGGCATAGAGAGTGATCGACTGTTCGCCGGTAGCCCCCGGCGCAATTTGCGAAACGGGCAGGATCAGACCGGCGGCAACAGCAGCACCGTTGTTCATGCCATCGATGCGGCGGGTGTAGAACTCGCGCTGATCCTTGCTTTTCGGTACCCAGGCGGCAACGAAATAGTGCTGAACCATGGCCAGCCAGCCATTGTTGGCGGTTTTGGCGTACTTTGCCTTCCCGTCCAGAATGTCAGAGAAACTGATCTTCTGATACTTCTCTTCGTCCGTGAAGATGGCTGGCCCCGTATAGGTCATGACCATCGCACTCTCGCCTTCAGGCGCCTTGTCATCACGCTGGAACTGGTAGTAAGCGTGGGCGGAAAGTGCTTGTGCCCCGGTGTTCTGGATCTCGTAGGCAACATCGATCAGATAGCTGCCACGGGTGAAGGTATAGATCTTGGCAACATTAACGCCATTGGCCTGTTTGGCTTCAAACCGCAGCTTCAGCTTGCCATCGGCGCCCATTTCTCGCGGACCGTCCACCACAGTGAACATCGTGCGGTGATTGGGCAGGCCTTCGCCAATCAAGCCGGTCTGGGCAAAGTACTGATGCTTTGGTTCAAACAGGGTGAATTTCTTCTTTTTGTCCTCGGTTGCCGAATAGCGCTCCAGCTCAAGGAAGGTCAAGTCAGCACCGAGCGTGGAAATTTCAGCCTTGTAGAGGTCGGTATTGATGGTGATCAGCTGACCGGCAGCGGCAGGCGCAGCAGCGGCAACGGTCGGTACACCATCACCCTTGACTTCAGCCGTGCCCTGCAGATTGGTTGTCGGTTGCGGCGTAGCCACATTGGCAGCGGCTACCGTCGGTGCGACTGGCTTGGGCTGGTTGTACTTTTGCCAGGCATCCCACAACATGACCAGCGAGAACGAAAAGACCAACAGGAGAATGAGGCGACGGTTATCCATTCACAGCCCTAGATATATTTGGTCACGGGACAGGATCATAACCACCGGGATGCCAGGGATGACAACGCGAAATACGCTTGACCCCTAGCCTCAGCCCCTTCCATGCCCCGTGTTTCTGGATGGCTTCGGTGGTGTATTCCGAGCAACTCGGAAAAAATCTGCAACGACGCCCCAACAGCGGACTGATTGCAAGCTGGTAGAAACGGATCAGCAGTATGAATACTCGTTTCATCAACCTACCGCTTTGGTGCATTCAACTTCAGAAAAAGCTCAAAAATCTCTTTCGCCAGTGCCTTGCGCTCAAGTTCACGCGGCCTTACAGCCAACCGAAGTACAAGATCCATCGCCGGCAACTGTGGCAACTGGCGAAACTGTTCTCTGGCCAGACGCTTGACAAGGTTACGTCGAACAGCTGCCTTCAGAAGCTTTTTGGGTACCACGACCCCAAGGCGAGCCCTGATGACCTGTTCAGATTCCGATGCAACCACATCCTCAGCCCTCGGGCGGTAATGTAACAGGAAGTGGGTACTCTTTATGGCTCTTCTAAAACCAAAAACGGATGAATACTCATCCGTTTTGGTTAATCGGTAGCGCCTTGCAAAGCCAAAACCCGTTGCGGAGGACACTGCCTCAGCAGCTTGCGTAGCGACTACTGGCTCGTCTTGGCTTAAACAGCCAGACGATGACGGCCTTTGGCGCGGCGCGCAGCGATGACCCGACGGCCACCCTTGGTGCGCATGCGAACCAGAAAACCGTGAGTGCGCTTGCGGCGAACAACCGAGGGTTGATAGGTGCGTTTCATGATTTATGCCTTTGAATTTGGTGCAAAGATAAACGCGCAATTAGACATTGCAGCGACCACACTGTCAACTTCAATTTTTTGCCAATCCTGTGGATAACTCTATGCCAAGCGGGGTAGAATAGAACTTCAAGGACGTCTTGATGGCGTCTTTTTTCATTAAAAAAATATAATAAACATATACTTGGAAACTTATCCCCGGTTTTAATGGTTTGCGTTATCTGCTGCTTACTTCCCACAGTAGATGCATCTACTTCCATTGCCAGAAAAGCTACCTGAGCACCTCGGACATATGAGCAGTTTTTGGAATTCTTGCCTGAAACAGTTCGAACAGGAACTGCCCTTACAGCAATTCAACACCTGGATCCGCCCTCTTCGTCTTGAGGGTGAAGACAATGTTGCCGATGGTTTGCGCTTGATCGCTCCCAATGGTTTCATTCTCAAATGGGTTAAAGAGCGCTACCTGTCGCGTATAGAAATGCTCGGGCAAACCTATTTTCAGGCTCCTGTCAGTATTGTTCTATCAATTGGCGAACGCAGGCCGGTTCCTGCTGCTTCCACAAAGACGGATCAACGCCTTGCTCCTGCTGTCAGTATCAGCAATGAATCACCGGCAACGACTATCAAGTCACCTCTATCCGGCAGCAACCCATATGAAAAAACGCGTCTGATTTCTTCGTTCACCTTTGACAACCTGGTGGTCGGTAAAGCCAACGATCTGGCGCGAGCAGCAGCCATGCAGGTTGCGCATAATCCTGGTGGCGCCTATAACCCTTTGTTCATTTATGGCGGTGCCGGCCTCGGCAAGACCCATCTCATTCATGCCATCGGTAATGCCATTCTGGCTCACCAACCCAACAAGGTAGTGCGCTATGTTCACGCTGAAGACTATTATTCAGACGTAGTGCGTGCTTACCAGCAAAAATCCTTTGATGTCTTTAAACGATATTACCGATCACTGGACGTTTTACTTGTTGATGACGTACAGTTTTTCAATGGAAAGAACCGCACACAAGAAGAATTTTTCTACGTTTTCAATGCCTTGATCGAAGCCAGAAAACAGATTGTTATCAGTTGTGACACCTACCCGAAGGACATCAACGGACTGGAAGACCGTCTGATCACACGTTTTGACTGGGGCCTGACAGTACAGATCGAGCCCCCTGAAACAGAGATGCGGGTAGCAATCCTGAAGAAGAAGGCAGAAGTCGAGGGGGTTAACCTTGATGATGAAGTTGCCTTCGTCATTGCCAAACACCTGCGCTCAAATGTGCGCGAGCTGGAAGGTGCATTGAAAAAAGTGCTTGCCTATGCTTCGTTCCATGGTCGGGAAATCGCGCTCGATCTGGTCAAGGAAGCACTCAAGGATATTATTGGCGCAGTAAATCGCCAAATCACTGTGGACAATATTCAGAAAACGGTCGCTGATTATTACAAGATCAAGGTTGCTGACCTCTTTTCACCGAAACGTACCCGGGCAATCGCACGTCCTCGCCAGGTAGCCATGTGGTTGGCCAAGGATTTGACAGCACAAAGCTACCCAATGATCGGGGATGCTTTCGGTGGAAGGGATCACACCACGGTACTGCACGCTGTCCGGACTATTGACTCCTTGCGTGCCAAGGACAACGAATTGAACCATGACCTGCATGTACTGCTGCAGGTATTGAAGGGTTGATAACTGTATAAGTCTGTGGAAAAGTTGTTTGCCTAATGTGGACAAGTCTTCTTTTCTTAACCTGTGAATGAATTATCCACTTTTCATCAACAGGCAAATAACAGGCTTTTCAGACCCGTTTTATTTGTTTTAACTTGTTGTTTTTAAACAAAATTTAAAAGATATCCACAGAGTTGACCGGCAGCTTATATTTATAGGAATTAAATATATGATACTTATTAAAACCCAACGCGATACCCTTCTGGCTCCGCTGCAGTCCGTATCGGGTATTGTCGAAAAGCGCCATACGCTCCCGATTCTCTCGAATGTACTGCTGGAGAAAAAAGGCGATGTACTGACCCTGCTGGCGACCGATATCGAGATTCAGATCACGACGAGTACGCATGGTGCTCAAGGCGAAGCAGACGGTTCTGTTACGGTGGGTGCAAAAAAACTCCAGGATATTCTTCGTTCGTTGCCGGAAAGTGCCGAAGTCAGCCTGAACCTGGAAGACAAGCGTTTGCAACTGCGTGCGGGTAAGAGCCGTTTTACTTTGCAGACCTTGCCAGCTGATGATTTTCCGCGAATGGCCATCTCTGACGGTGCCGCCAGGAAAATCAGCGTTACCCAGAAAGCCTTTCGGCAGTTACTGGCACAAACACAGTTTTCGATGGCCGCCCAGGATGTGCGGTACTATCTGAACGGTTTGTTGTTGCTTGTTGAAGGCAAGGAATTGAGGGCGGTTGCCACTGATGGTCACCGCCTGGCCTATGCCAGCATGGCTGTGGAAGACGAATTGCCACGGCAGGAACTGATTCTGCCGCGTAAGACGGTGCTTGAACTCAATCGTCTTCTTTCCGATAACGATGAGCCTTTGCTGATCGAGATGGCCGAAAATCAGATCCGTTTCCAGTTTGCTCATGTCAATCTGGTTTCGAAGTTGATTGACGGAAAATTTCCGGATTACGAACGAGTCATTCCGGCAACATTGCGTAACCAGTTACAGGTCAATCGTTCCTTGTTGCTCTCGTCGATGAATCGTGCAGCGATTCTGACCAATGAGAAATTCCGTGGTGTTCGTCTGGTTCTATCTCCGGGCAGTCTGAAAATCATGGCGGCCAATGCCGAGCAGGAAGAAGCGCAGGAAGAACTTGAAGTTGATTACACTGGTGACGCAATCGATATTGGCTTCAACGTAGGGTATCTGCTTGATGTGTTGAACAACAGTTCAACGGAAAACGTTCAGTGGGGTTTCAATGATTCGAACTCGAGTGCTCTGGTGACATTGCCGGGTAATGAGTCATTCAAGTATGTCGTCATGCCGATGCGTATTTAAGTCCTGCATGCAGGGCTTGATTGTTTTTTCAAGTATTTGATATTCCAAGAGAAACAGGAAAAAAGAGTGAGTGATCAGAACAACGTTCCCGCCTACGACGAATCGTCGATCCAGCAACTGGAAGGTCTGGAGGCGGTACGCAAGCGCCCGGGCATGTACATCGGCGATACCTCCGACGGTACTGGCTTGCACCACATGGTGTTTGAGGTTGTCGATAACGCCATTGACGAAGCGCTGGCTGGGCATTGTGATGACATTGTTGTCACCATTCATGCCGATAACTCGATATCGGTTACCGATAATGGCCGCGGTATTCCTACCGGTATCAAGTTCGACGACAAACACGAGCCGAAGCGTTCAGCTGCCGAAATTGTGATGTGCGTTCTGCACGCCGGTGGCAAGTTCAACCAGAACTCCTACAAGGTTTCCGGTGGTTTGCACGGTGTTGGTGTTTCCTGTGTCAATGCACTTTCCAAGTGGTTGCGCCTGATCATTCGTCGTGATGGAAAGAAATACGCGCTGGAATTCAATCGAGGTCATGCAGTTAATCGCCTGATCGAAATCCAGAACGGGGTTGAAGTTTCTCCGTTGAGAGTGACCGGCGAGACAGAAAAACGCGGTACCGAAGTTCATTTTCTTGCTGACGAGGAGATTTTCGGCACGGTTGAATTTCATTACGAAATTCTGGCCAAGCGTCTGCGTGAACTGTCCTTCCTGAACAATGGTGTGAAAATTCGCCTGATTGATCAGCGAACGGGCAAGGAAGATGATTTTGCCTTTGCCGGCGGGGTCAAGGGTTTCGTCGAATACATCAATCGTGCCAAGACAGTTCTGCATCCCAATGTCTTCTATTCAACAGGTGAAAGTACTGCGCCCAACGGTTCAGCGATCAGTGTTGAAGTGGCGATGCAATGGAATGATTCTTACGCCGAGCAGGTGCTGTGTTTTACCAACAACATTCCGCAGTCGGATGGTGGTACGCATTTGACTGGCTTGCGTACGGCAATGACGCGCATCATCAACAAATACATCGAAGAAAACGACATTGCCAAAAAGGCCAAGGTTGATATTTCCGGCGATGATATGCGTGAGGGCCTGGCTTGCGTACTGTCGGTGAAGATGCCCGATCCGAAGTTTGCTTCGCAAACCAAAATGAAACTGGTTTCTTCCGAAGCTCAGCCGGCTGTACAGGAAGTGGTTGCTGCCAAGCTTACCGAATTCCTTCTAGAGCGTCCTGCAGACGCCAAGGTCATTACCGGCAAGATCGTGGAAGCAGCCCGTGCTCGCGAAGCGGCTCGCAAGGCGCGAGAAATGACGCGGCGTAAAGGCGTTCTGGACGGCGTTGGCCTGCCCGGAAAGCTGGCTGATTGCCAGGAAAAGGATCCTTCCCTCTGCGAAATCTATCTGGTCGAGGGTGATTCTGCCGGCGGTTCAGCCAAACAGGGTCGTGACCGTAAGTTCCAGGCCATCCTGCCGCTGAAAGGCAAGATTCTCAACGTCGAGAAAGCCCGCTTCGACAAACTGATTTCTTCACAGGAAATCGCAACTTTGATCACGGCGCTGGGTACCGGCATCGGCAAAGACGAATACAAGCCGGAGAAGCTGCGTTACCACCGCATCATCATCATGACGGATGCCGACGTCGACGGCGCACATATCCGTACCCTGCTGCTCACCTTCTTCTATCGCCAGATGCCGGAACTGGTCGAGCGCGGTCATATCTATATCGCCCAGCCACCCTTGTACAAGGTGAAGGTCGGCAAGAACGAACGGTATATCAAGGATGATCATGAACTAAACCAGTTCCTGCTCAAGATGGCACTGGATGAGGCTTCGCTGACACCCAAGGCCGGTGCGGAAGCGATTGCTGGCGCTGCATTGGAATCGATGGCGCACGAATACTTGCTGGCCGAGGCAATCATCAATCGCCTTAACCACATGATCAATCCTGAGGTCATGCACGCCATCGTTGATGCCAATGCCAAGCTGGATGTGACAGACGAAGCTTCTGCCACGGCCTCGGCTGCAACCCTGTCTAAGCTGGTTAATCACGAAATCCAGATTCGCGCCCGCTATAGCGACGAACTTGAACGCTGGCAGTTGCGTATTGAAAAGATGCATCACGGCAACATGAAAGTCAGTGTCATCGATGAAGACTTGTTGCTTTCCGGAGATTGGGTGCAGTTGATGAAAACCGCTGACATGCTTTCAGGCCTTTTCGGTGCTGGTGGTTTTGTCATGCGCGGCGAGAAGAAAGCGCCGGTGGCCGGTTTTGCACCGGCGATGAAATGGCTGCTTGCTGAAGTTGAACGCATTGTCAGCAAGCAGCGCTACAAGGGTCTGGGCGAGATGAACCCGGAGCAGCTATGGGAAACGACGATGGATCCCAAGGTTCGCCGGCTGCTCAAGGTACAGATCGAGGATGCCATCGGCGCAGATGGCATCTTTACCACCCTGATGGGCGAGCATGTTGAACCGCGCCGCAATTTCATCGAATCAAACGCACTGGCTGCGCGCAATATCGACGTCTGATACTCATTTCCTGATGCGTAAACGAACAAGGCGTCTGTGGGCGCCTTTTTCGTTTTCAGTGCGGTGCTTCAATGCGCAGTTTCGTTTGCCAGCATTGTACGTATGACCCGGACCATTTCGATGTCCGATTGATGATAGGCCGACTTGACGAACTCGGCATAGGCAGCATCTTCATCGCTGCTTTGTTGGCCGAGGGTGGTGGCGTAGGTGAAACGAAGGAAAAGATGATGATCTTCTGGTTCTTCGATTGATATCGTCAGCGTCCCCCCTGCATGAGATGACGTGGGTTTGACATCAAAGCAAATCCATTGAAAGACCTGCCAGGTGACTTGGTCTTCGATGGAAGCAGCACCGAAATCAAGTCGGCGGCACATCCCTTCGCTGTTCCGGTCAAGGATGATGCAGCGTTCCAGACCCGGCAGGAAATGAGTGGCATCCTCGGCACGGTACATCAGACCCTGCCATAGCTGATCCCGTGACAGCATGGGAATCAAAGGATTACCGGGATCGTTTATTTCTACAAGATGTTCGAAGTTCATTGCCGCATTGTCTCCCGCTCGATGAAAACTGTCACCCCGGCTCATCGGGTGTTGACTGCAGAATTGTGTTCTGAATGGTAGGATGCGCGCCATGCCTAAAGTACAACTGGAACGAATTCTCCATACACAGGGTTTCGGCAGCCGCAAGGAATGCCGGGCTCTGATCAGGAATGGTCGGGTAGCGATCAGCGGGGAAGAAATTGTTGACCCCTTCGTCGAAATTGATCCGCTTGGCCTCGTTTTTTCATTCGATGGTGAGCCCTGGATTTATCAGGCACAAGCCTATGTGATGCTGAACAAACCTGCAGGTTTCGAATGCTCGCATCAACCGAAGCATCATGCCAGCATCTACAGCCTGCTGCCGCCACCTCTCAATGGGCGTGGGGTGCAATCTCTGGGGCGACTGGATGAGGATACGACCGGTTTGCTGCTCTTTTCCGACGACGGAAAGTTCATTCATGCGATCAGTTCCGGTAAACGCAAAGTCCCCAAGACATACCGGGTACGTGCCAAGCATCCGGTGAGCGATGAACAGATTCAAACGCTGCTTGCCGGGGTTCAGCTGATCGATGAGCTGTCTCCGATTGTGGCTGCGGGTTGCGAGCGCCTGGACGATAGCGAGTTTTTGCTGACAGTGACTGAAGGAAAATATCATCAGGTCAAACGCATGGTTGCTGGTGTCGGCAATCGTGTTGAGTCCCTCTGCCGTGTTGCTGTCGGTGGTCTGCAACTTCCAGCAGACCTGGCACCGGGCGAGTGGCGCTGGCTTTCCGAGGATGATCTGGCGCAACTTCGTACTTGATCTGAACTGCCTTCAGCGTTCATCATGGCTTCTGTCATTCAGGAGCTTTCAATGCAAAAAATACTGATCATCATTCATGCGCCACCCTATGGCAGTGAACGTGTCCTGTCGGCTCTTCGACTTGCTACGGCACTGATTGCCCAAGAGGATGAGCGAGTCGACCTTTCGGTTTACATGATGTCCGATGCGGTGACCGTTGGTTTGCCTAACCAGCCGAGTGCCGAAGCGGGTGGTGGTCTTCAGCAGATGATTGAAAATCTTGTTGAACACGGCGTCATCGTTCGCCTGTGCAGGACATGTGCCGTTGCTCGCGGCCTTGGAGAGGCGAAGCTGATTGATGGTGTGGCCATAGGCACACTGGTTGATATGGCTGCTACGACGATAGAGGCCGACAAGGTAATTACCTTCTAAGGGCGTGTGCATGACCCTGACCGAACTGCGTTATATCGTCACACTGGCTCGCGAGCGGCATTTTGGTCGAGCGGCTGAAAAGTGCCATGTCAGCCAGCCAACGTTGTCGGTAGCGCTTAAAAAAGTTGAGCAAAGGATTGGAGCGCAGTTGTTCGAGCGCTCCTCAAGTGATGTTCGTGTAACTCCTCTGGGTGAAAAAATCCTCGTTCAGGCTGAACGGGTGCTTGACGAAGCCACAATCCTTGAAGAGATTGCCAGCCAGGGCAAGGATCCATTGGTCGGGCCCTTGCGCCTCGGTGCAATTTACACGATCGCCCCCTATCTGCTACCCCGCCTGATTCCAGCCCTGCATGCCCGAGCGCCACAGATGCCGCTTTATCTGCAGGAGAATTTTACCGTCCGACTTGCTGAACAGCTGCGCCATGGCGAACTGGATGTTGCGGTGCTGGCGATGCCCTTTTCGGAACCCGGCATTGTGACGCGTGCGGTTTATGATGAACCGTTCCGGGTGGCGCTGCCCTCCAGCCACCCGCTGTGTCGGTCTGATGTGATTACCGACAAGCAGTTGGCCGCCGAACACCTGCTTTTGCTTGGTCAGGGCAACTGTTTCCGGGATCAGGTGGTGCAGGCCTGCCCTCATTTGACCGAGCCCGGCCGCCTGGATGGCGCACTCGAGGGGAGCTCCCTGGAAACCTTGCGTCACATGGTGGCCAGCGGCGCTGGCATATCCGTGGTGCCGGCATCGGCTGTCGAGAGTTGGCCGGAAAATGAAAAGCTGATGCAGATACGGGAATTCAGTGATCCTCCCCCAAAACGTCGGGTGGTATTGGCCTGGCGGGTGACTTTTCCTCGCCCACAGGCAATCGATGCCTTGCACTCGGCAATTCTTGATGCGCCTCCCCCGGGAGTCCTGCCCTTGCCATAGCCGCAAGCTATGCCGCTGATTGGCAGATGCGATTAGACCGGACGCTTCCTGAGGCGTAAGCTGTATATGTCGAGTGAATTCGTTCAAGGGAGATCCATATGGCAGCCAAAATCGATATCGGTATCAATGAAAAGGATCGCAAGAAGATTGCGGAAGGCCTGTCCCACCTGTTGGCAGACACCTACACCCTTTATCTGAAGACCCATAATTTCCACTGGAATGTCACCGGGCCGATGTTCCAGACCCTGCACAATCTGTTCATGACCCAGTACACCGAGATGTGGAACGCACTGGATGTCGTGGCTGAGCGTATACGTGCCTTGGGTTACCCTGCCCCTGGCTCATACAAGCAGTTTGTCGAGCTTTCGTCGATTCCGGAAGAGGATGGTGTGCCCAAGGCCAAGGAAATGATTCGGCAACTGGTTGCAGGGCAAGAGGCTGTGGCCAGAACGGCTCGCCGCGTATTTGTCATTGTTGAAAAGGCCAATGATCAGCCGACCGCCGATTTGCTGACACAGCGGATGGAAGTGCATGAAAAAAATGCCTGGATGCTGAGGAGCCTGTTGGAAGAGTAAGCAGTTGCTCTGTTCCACGTGAAACAAAAAGGCCACCGAGCGGGTGGCCTTTTCTTTGTTGCTTGGCTTAGTTTACGAAGCTTTCTTTTTTGCTGCCGTTTTCTTGGCAGGTGCTTTTTTCACGGGTTCGGCTATTTCGTCCTTTGTTGCAGCAGTTTTTTTGGCTGTTGCTTTGGTCGGCGTTTTCGGTTCCCGTTTTTCGAACTCAAAACCGACTTTTCCATCCTTGCCGCGTACCAGGAATGCAGAGAATTTCCGCCGTGTCTTGTTGGAAATGAAGTTCTTGAGCAGGTCCGTACGTCCGGTTTCGAGCAATTTGAGCATCTGCTCACGTTCAATCGGCTGTTGCAGAATGACTTTTCCTGAACGGAAATCGCAGCTACGCTCAGGCCCGACCGATTTTTCGCATACATAAGCCATGCCGTGCTCGAAGACACGGGATTGGCATTTTGGACAGTTGCCGAGTGCTTCCTGGCCGGAGAAATCGACCGGCTCGGCAGAGCCATCTTCGCCATTGGCGCCCTGACCAAAATCGAATTCGGGCGCGTTTTCCGCATTCATCTTGATGATGGCGTTGAAGGGGCGCCCCATCTTGTTGCGGAAGCCGGTCAGGGGGCCAATCTTGCGTTCGGTGAGCAGGGTTTCAATCTCTGCCGGCTCGAACTGACGGCCGGCAACAATTTTCCAGAGTGAAAAATCGCAGTCGCTACACTGGAATTTCTTGTAGGTTTCGCGGATCAGGCCGCCACATTTCGGGCAGGGTGAGGTCAACAGGCCGAAATCGCCTGGAATGGTGTCGCTGTCGTAACTCTTGGCCCGGTCAACGATGTGCTGGGTCATGGCTGCAATCTGCTGCATGAATTCGCTGCGCGACAATTCACCCTTTTCCATCCGGGCCAGTTTCCACTCCCAGTCACCGGTCAATTCCGGGTGGGTCAATTCGGGAATACCCAGGCCGTTAAGCAATGTCATCAGCGAAAACCCCTTGGCTGTCGGGATGAGTTCGCGTGCCTCACGGTAGATGTACTGTTCGATGATCAGGTTTTCGATGATCTGGGCGCGTGTAGCCGGTGTGCCTAGACCACGGCCTCCCATTGCAGCGCGCAGCTCTTCGTCATCGACCATCTTGCCAGCACCTTCCATAGCGGACAGCAGGGTGGCTTCTGAATAACGCGCAGGTGGGCGTGTCTCGTTGGCATTTACATTGACCGCTTCGGTCTTGACCTGTTCCTTCGACTGCACCGGCACAAGATTGGCGCCTTCGTCCTGTGTTTCACGGCCATAAACGGCCAGCCAGCCTGGATTGACCAGGACTTTGCCTTCCGTTTTGAAAGGTTCGCCAGCAACGCGCGTAATGCGTGTGGTGACCATGTATTCGGCCGCTGGATAGAAAACAGCGAGGAAGCGCTTCACCACCATGTCGTAGAGCTTCTGCTCGGGTTCCGACAGGCTTTTCGGTGCCTGCAGGGTAGGAATGATGGCGAAGTGGTCTGAAATCTTGGTGTTATTGAAGATGCGCTTGTTTGGCGCAACCCAGTTCTTTTTCAGGATTTCGCTGGCAAAAATCCCGTAGCGGTTGGCAATCGATGGGTCCGATGTCTTGGTCAGTTCCTTGCCCGAGAGCATTTCCATGGTCGAACGAACGGTGCCCACGTAGTCTTCCGGCAGTGCACGGGCATCGGTTCGCGGATAGGTCAGTACCTTGTGTTTCTCATACAGCGCCTGTGCCAGCCCGAGCGTCGCCTTGGCCGAAAAGCCAAAGCGGCTGTTGGCCTCGCGTTGCAGGCTGGTCAGGTCATAGAGCAAGGGTGAGAGTTGAGTTGAGGGTTTTGCTTCCTCCGTAACTTCACCGATCTGCCCCAGGCATTTCTCGCGTAGTGCCGCGGCTCTGGATTCATCCCAGAGGCGATCTGCACGCGCATGCTCATCATCATCGCCCTTGCGGAATTTTTCGTCGAACCACTTGCCTTTGTATTCGCCGGCATTGGCGCCGAAGATACCTTCAACTTCCCAATAGGCTTTCGGCTTGAACTTGCGGATCCGGGTTTCCCGCTCAACGAGAATGGCCAGCGTAGGTGTTTGTACCCGGCCAACGGTCGTCAGGTGAAAGCCCCCGGTCTTTGAATTGAAGGCAGTCATGGCCCGGGTGCCGTTGATGCCGACCAGCCAGTCTGATTCCGAGCGGCAGACTGCGGCATCCGCCAGGCCCTGCATGTCCTCGCCACGACGCAGGCTGGCGAAGCCTTCACGAATGGCTGCCGGTGTCATTGATTGTAGCCAGAGGCGTTCAACCGGTTTGCCGCTTTTGGCATGCCGGGCAATGTAGTTGAAGATCAGTTCGCCTTCCCGTCCCGCGTCACAGGCATTGATCAGGCCACCAACCTCTTTGCGTTTGATCAGCTTGGTCAGGAGCTTGAGACGGGATTCTGTTTTCTCGATCGGCCGAAGGTCGAAATGGGGGGGGATGACCGGCAGGTGTGCAAAAGACCATTTCCCGCGCTTGACCTCATAAGCTTCGGGACAGGCCAGCTCAAGCAGATGACCAATGGCCGAAGAGAGAACGTAGTCCTCACTCTCGAAATAGTCGTCGTGTTTGGTGAACCCCCCGATTGCACGTGCAATATCAGCGGCAACGGAGGGTTTTTCGGCAATGATCAGCTTCTTACTCATGGGGGCGCTCAAGAGGGCAGCCGGCGGCTGGCAGTGAAAGGTTGCACTGATAATAAGAGGGTTGTACCACCGCATGCAAGCCGTGGCCGCCAGTCAGCCCCTGAAATACTAATGCACGGTGATGTCGTCAGACGGATTCAGCAACTCTTCAATAATCAGTGGCTCGAGGTTTTGCTCCTGGCTCCACAGCACCATCAGTACGATGATCTTGAGTTTTTCAAGAGAAACTGGATCATCCTCAAGTGCCATCGCCCGATCAATGATCAGTTCGCGTAGCGGTGGGCTGATAACTGCGGCAGATTCAAGGAAGACGATGAAATCAAGGCAAGCTGCAGTCAGTTTTCCCTGCTCTTCTTCGGTGTATAAACGGATTGCGCGTGAATCAGTGTCGAATGCCACAGGCTGTGCCGTTTTCAGTTCGTGCAGCCAGTCAAGGGCCGTGGAGATCTCATCCGGCTCGAACCCGGCGGCGGAGAGCTTGCGCATCAATGCGTCCGGCCCCGGATGCGTGTTGATGTCGAAATAATTTTCGAAGAGGAAAACGAGTACGTCGATCATGTTGTTGTCTGCGTTTCTGTCAGTCGCTGGAAGCGGCCACCCGGCAGGCTGGCGATCTGTCCATCAAGTTCAAGCTGCAAGAGCATCACGGAAACCGCCTCGGCAGTCAAGCCGGAGCGGGCAACAAGCTGGTCTACAGTGACCGGGTCAAAGCCGGCAAACTGGAGCAACGTGTCATCAGAATGCTTGTGGCCGGTGTTGCTGTGCTTTTGCGATTTGCTGTTTACTGGAACATTCAGCTCTTCAAGAATGTCCTGTGCCGTTTCGACCAGTTTGGCACCCTGTCTGATCAGCCGATGGCAGCCACGCGCCTGAGGGGAGTGAATTGATCCGGGGATGGCGAAGACTTCCCTGCCCTGCTCCCCGGCGAGTCGTGCAGTAATCAGTGAGCCACTTTCAACAGCCGCCTCAACCACCAGAACACCGCGCGACAGACCGGAAATCAGACGGTTGCGCCGTGGAAAGTTGGCGGCTGCAGCGGGGGTGCCGAGTGGAAACTCGGAAACGATCGCGCCATTGGCTGCAATTTGGCAGGCCAGAGACTGATTTCTGGCCGGATACAGACGATCGGCACCCGTGCCAATGACCGCAATGGTTGCGCCATCGGCAGCCAGCGCTCCCTGATGGGCTGCTGCATCGATACCGAGGGCGAGGCCACTGACAATGCATAGGCCGCTACCGGCCAGCGCGGTGGCAAAGGCTCTGGCGTTGCTTTCTCCCTGTGGGGTGGCGTTGCGACTGCCAACAATGGCAATGGCGGGTGTATTGAGCAGCTCGGCTTGCCCTCTGACATAGAGGACGGAAGGCGGGTCAGGAATTTCCAGCAGGGCTTGTGGATAAGCTTCGTCAGCGAGGGTGAGGATGTGCTGTCCAGCCTGGGTGCCCCAATCGAGCGCTTTGGAGATGTTTTCCTGATTGTCGGTTTCAAGCAGAAGCCGGGCAGCCTTGTCACCGACAATGCTGCGTAAGGTGCTGAAACTGGCTGCAAATATCTGTTCAGGTAGGCCGAGGGCGGCGAGCAGCTTGCGCTGTGTTTCGCCGCCAATGCCTGGTATCAGGGTCAGGCGCAGCCAGGCTGCGTCCAATCCGTTCGTCGGCATCAATTGTGATCAGGGAGTGCGCAGGATGTCGTTGATATTGACCGCGCCATTGGAGTTGAGTACCAAGGCATAGGAAACCCGCGCAAATGTCCGGAAGACGAAGATCAAACCGAAACGCTCATGCGGCAGAAGAACCGTTTCTTTTTTGTCTGTATCTTCATTGCGGAAGGTATCGGAACGGTTGCGGTAAATAGCGAGTACGTGACCGATTTCGAGGCCGTCATTGCTGCCCTGGTTGAGGGTAATGATTGAACCTCGGCCAGCTGCACCAACGCCGCCGTAAACCGAGACAACACGGGCTTCTACGCTTGAACTGGGTGCATGTGGCGCATAGTTGACCAGTTGTGGTTGAGCTGCCGGAAGCAGACGGTCACCGCGGCCGATTTCCTGCTTGAAGGTGCGAATCTCGAAAACCCCGGGTTCGCCTGGCTGCAGCTGCCGGGCTGTACCCAGATAGAAGGCTTCGTAACCAAGCAGGGCTTTGGATTGAGGGTCAAGCAAAGGCTTGCCCGGACGATAGATCTGCCATAGTTCCTGACTTGGTCGATCACTGGCGCCGGCAACGAAAGCCTTGTCACCCGGGCCCAGATAGACACGTTCTTCCTGCATGGCGACGATCCGTGCACCCGTACCATCGTCGATGCTGTCAACCACCAGAGGTTCCGAGATGAATGGCTCGATCACATTGGGCGGAATGCTCGGAATGGTTTGTCTGACCTCGGTGCTGTAGACTTTTGGTGCGAGTTTTTCGTTGCCGCTGCCGGCAAGGCGAAGTACCGGGTTGCCGTTTGCATCGCGATCAAGGACGATGATATCGCCGGGATAGATCAGATGTGGGTTTTTGATCTGGTCGCTGTTGAGACGCCAGATTTCTGGCCAGCGCCAAGGCTCCTGAAGGAATTTTGCAGAAATTCCCCAGAGCGTGTCGCCGGGAACGACAATATGCCGCTCGGGTGCGTTATCGGCAATTTTGATCGGGGTGGGGCCGGCGGCCAAGGCAAGGCTGGTCATCAGGGCCAGCAGGAGCGCGGATATAATTCGGGTCATCGTGCTATCCTCATTTCTGACACCCGGAACAAGCGGTGCCGGAATCGGTCGAATCTGTCATATGGGTAGCGGAGCAGAGCTGCGCGGTGTATTCCAGCGAGCGCCCACCACTTTGCCCTAAAGTCAAGACTTTGCGTTAGATTCTGCACGTAATTACTTATTCGAGCAAGCTTTTTTATGGCCTTACTACCTATTCTTCGCTTTCCCGATCCGCGTTTGCGGAAGGCTGCGGCACCAATCTCCAATATTGACAACGGCATCCGTAAACTGGCCGCTGACATGGCTGAAACCATGTACGAGGCGCCGGGCATCGGCTTGGCGGCAACGCAGGTGGATGTACACCGCCAATTGATCGTCATTGATGTTTCCGAAGACAAAACCGGGCTGCTCACACTGATCAACCCTGAAATACTTGCCCAAGAAGGCTTGCAGGCTGGTGAAGAAGGCTGCCTTTCGGTGCCGGGAATCTACGACAAGGTTGAACGTGCCGAGCAGGTCACGGTGCGTTATCTCGATCTGGATGGAAATTCGCAGACCCTCGCGGCAGAAGGCCTGCTCGCCGTATGTATACAGCACGAGATCGATCATCTACGCGGCAAGGTCTTTGTTGATCACTTGTCGCAACTCAAGCAGACTCGCATCAAATCCAAGCTGGCGAAGCAGGCGCGCATTACCGCATGAGGCTCATTTTTGCCGGAACCCCCGAGTTTGCGGCGGTGGCTTTGTCCGCGCTGCTGACGGCCGGGCATGAGGTGGTGCTGGTTCTTACCCAACCAGACAGGCCCGCCGGACGCGGCATGTCCCTGCAGGCGTCGCCGGTCAAGCAACTGGCGTTGTCCCATGGTTTGCCGGTCTTTCAGCCGGCTAGCTTGAAGGATGTGGATGCCCAGGCGGTGGTGCGTCAGGCCAATGCCGAGCTAATGGTGGTTGCTGCCTATGGCTTGATCCTGCCCCAGGCGGTGCTGGACATGCCCGCGTCCGGCTGTCTCAACATCCATGCATCGTTGTTGCCACGCTGGCGAGGTGCAGCGCCGATTCAAAGGGCGATTCTTGCAGGCGATGCGCAGACGGGCGTGTGCATCATGCAGATGGAAGCGGGGTTGGATACAGGGCCGGTGCTGTTGTCCGAGGCAATTGATATTGCGGAGGACGATACCGCTGCCAGCTTGCATGACCGACTGGCATTGCTGGGTGGGCAACTCATTGTTTCGGCACTCGATCAGCTACCGCTACCGGCAGAACTTCAGCCGGAGTCCGGCGTTACCTATGCAGCCAAGATCGAGAAAGCCGAGAGTGTCATTGACTGGTCCCGTTCAGCCATTGAGGTGAGTCGCCAAGTGCGCGCCTTCAATCCCTTTCCCGGCTCGGCAACCAGTCTCGATGGGGTGACGGTCAAAATCTGGCAGGCGGCTGTTGTTGATGGGTGTGGTGTGCCTGGACAGGTGTTGTCGGTTAGCCGTGATGGCATCGTTGTCGCTTGCGGTGAAGGGGCTTTGCTGATTCGTACCTTGCAAAAGGCGGGTGGGAAGCGTTTGTCGGCAGCCCAGTTCATTGCCGGGCATGCGCTTTGTGCTGGTGTTTGCTTTTCCTCTGCCTGATCTCACTGTTCCACGTGAAACATCAGGGTTTGAGCAACTCCTTCAGCAGCAAGCCCAGTCGCTTGCCTGCAAGGGCGACTCGCTGCCTGGCCGTTTCTGTTGCCCGTTCGTGATAACGGGTGCTGAGTACCGGGACTTCGCCTTCCAGTCCTTCGTACGCAACCGTGTCCGCTAATTTTCGGCTTTCACTCAGCCACTGGTCTACATTGCCGGCCTGTTGGGGTTGCTCTATGTGCTCATTCAAGCGCTCGGCTGTTGCCTCCAGTTGCCGGCCGCGTAGCCAGGGTGGGCCCGGCAGGTCATCCCAGTAAGCGTGCAGTGTCATGCTGCTGCGCCGGGGGTGAAAGAAGTTCTCGATCCACAGTGCATTGCCTCCGCTGTCATCATCTCCGCTGTCATCGATACGTGAACCAACATGCAAGGGTTGGTGGGCATCTCCCAGCAAATGAATCAACCAGGCCAGTGCATAGGCGCGCTCGCTTTCTTTGGTTTGTGCTGGCTGGCGAATGCGTTCAATGAGCAGGGGAAGTTGGCGGTCAAGCGCGCCACCCGGCCGTTTTCTCGGAGAGTAAGCCCCCACGGGCAGATTGACGTAGTGCCAATCCTGATGCTGTTGCATGTCCGGGAAGCCGGGCAGCAATGGCGTTTCTGGTTCTCCCGGCTTGTAAAAGCGATGATCCCGGCGGATGTCGTCAGGCCAGGTGCTGGCTTCAACAAAAGCTGCATAGGGCTCGTCAACATTCCTGTCTGCCTTTCTGGCGCGTTCAATCCACAGGGTATGGTCGGGGTGATGGCGCAGTATTTCTCCAGCAACCCCCCGGGTCGGTTCATCCAGTTGTTGCCAGGCGATCACCGCAGACAGCCGGTGCCCGGCAGCATTCCATGCAGGCGCAACCGGGCTGAATGCCATCAGACAAAAACCTGCTGCACTGAAAACGAAATGGCGGATTGTGAATTCGAACTTGATCAAGGCAGGAATGAGCTTCGATCAAGGCTGATGTCGTGCGCCGATACCGGGTCTTCCAGTGGCTCCAGGTGCGTCAGCACCGACGCATGGACGACAGCTTTGCGGATATCGGCTTCCAGCTCTTCAAGCAGGTCATGGCCGCGTTGAACCGTCCACGCGCCAGGAACGAGAATGTGTACGGTGACAAAACAACGAGCTCCGGCCTGGCGGGTGCGTAGAGCGTGGTAGTCGATGCCTGCTTGCCGATAGCTTTCCAGCACATCGATGATGGCTTCTTGCTGCTCGTCGGGGAGTGCGGCATCCATCAGGCCGGCGGCAGAGCGTCTGAGCAATTGCCAGCCTGTCCATACAATATTGGCGGCAACCAGCAGGGCAATGGCCGGGTCCAGCCACAGCCAGCCCGTGGCGGCAACCGCGCCGACGCCGACTATGACCCCGGCCGAGGTCCACACATCAGTCATCAGGTGGTGTGCCTCAGCCTCCAGCGTGATCGAACGGTGTTCGCGACCAGCTGCCAGCAGTACCCGCGCAGCCAGCAGGTTGATGATGGAGGCAATTACTGAAACCAGCAGCCCGATACCAATCTGTGCCAGGGGCAAAGGGTTCAGCAGGCGGTCAATGGCGGCATAGGCAATACCGATGGCGGCAACAAGAATGAGAAACCCCTCAAAGCCGCTGGCGAAGTACTCGGCCTTGCCGTGGCCGAAGCTGTGGTTGTCATCCGGGGGTAATGCCGCCAGTGTCAGCATGGACAGCGCCATCAATGCGCCGGCGAGATTGACACCGGATTCGAGCGCGTCGGAAAGCAGGCCCACGGAACCAGTCAGCCACCAGGCGAAAGTTTTCAGTGCGATGGTGGCCAGGGCGGCGGCGATCGACAGCCATGCGAAGCGTTTCAGAGTCGGGGAAACCATGCATGCATTATGCCGGAACGCTGTTGTAATCATGCTACACTTTGGCAAAATTTTCCGGATACCAGTCTCTTGCATACCACACCTCTGCCCGCTGATTCGCTGGCCTGCGCCATGTTGCTGTCTGCACATGCAGTGGCTGCCGTCATCTCGGGCAAGAGCCTGACCGAAGCGCTGGCCGCCAATGCCACGGCGCTGCCAGCAACCCGTGCCTCGGCTCAGGACATGGCCTATGGCGCCTTGCGTCGCTATGGTCAGGGCGATGCGATTCTTGCCAGCCTGCTGTCGCGGCCGCTCGCCATGCCTGAAGTGCGGGCATTGCTTCTGTGTGCGTTGTTGCGGCTGGATCGCCGACCCGAGTCGACACATACCATCGTCGATCAGGCAGTGGAGGCAGCCGGGCAACTGGCCAATGGGGCTTTCCGGGGCCTGGTCAACGGTGTGCTGCGCAACTATCTGCGGCAGCGGGATGCCTTGCTGGCCAAGCTTTCCGGTGACGAAGCAAAATACTGGCATCCGTCATGGTGGTTGCGCCGCCTGCGGGAGACTTATCCCGATCGATGGCAGCAGATCATCGAAGCCGGCAACAACCAGCCGCCGATGACCTTGCGCGTCAACCAGCGGCGTATCGGCCGTGACGAATACCTGAAGAAACTGCAGGATGCGGGGATTGAAGCGTCCCCGCTGGGTTCGGTGGGTATCCTGCTGGCCTCGCCGCAGCCCGTCGATGCCCTGCCCGGATTCTTTGACGGGTTGGCCTCGGTACAGGATTTTGGTGCCCAGCGGGCTGCCGAATTGTTGGATGTGTCAGATGGGCAGCGTGTGCTGGATGCCTGTGCCGCTCCCGGTGGCAAGGCGGCGCACATTCTGGAGCTTGCCAGCCCTTCCCTGCTGGCGCTTGAGATGGATGCGGGGCGTTCCCGGCGGATTGGCGAAAACCTGAAGCGCCTTCAACTCGATGCCGAGGTACGGGTGGCTGATTGCCGTCGCGTGTCCAAATGGTGGGATGGCGTGCCGTTTGATCGCATTCTTGCCGATGTCCCCTGTTCAGCCAGCGGTGTTGTCCGCCGCCACCCCGACAGCAAGTGGTTGCGTCGCGAAACCGATATTCATGATTTTGCGGTGATCCAGCGACAGATCCTTGGCGCGCTGTGGCCGACGCTGGCCCCTGGCGGCAAATTGCTCTATGCCACCTGCTCGGTCTTTCCCGAAGAGAATGGCGAACAGATGGCCTTGTTCATGGCCTCACGCCCCCAGGCAAAGCTGATCTCGGAGGAACAGTTGCTGCCGCAGGGTGAGCACGACGGTTTCTATTATGCGTTGGTGCAGAAAACTAGCTGAATTGCTGGTGGTGCTGATGCTGGCCGTATCGGCCGGTGCACTGGCGGCCGAGATCGAGATCCGCAATGCTCAACTCAGTCCGGAAGACGGTGGCCAAGCACTTTCTGCCGATTTCAGCATCGACTTTAATCCCCGCCTCGAAGAAGCGGTGAGCAAGGGGCTGGTGCTTCATTTTGTTGCTGAATTCGAGCTCAATCGGCCGCGCTGGTATTGGTTTGACGAGAAAGTGGTGCGCACTCAGCAAACCTGGCGACTCAACTATCATGCACTGACCCAGAAATACCGGCTTTCCAACGGCGCCCTGCACCTGACTTTATCCAGCCTGTCCGAAGCGGTTCATATCCTCTCGCGTTTGCGCAACTGGCTGGTCATCGAACGCGATCGGGCCACGCCGGGGGATAGTTTCGAAGCCGCCTTGCGCATGCGACTGGATACTTCGCAATTGCCCAAGCCTTTTCAGGTCGAGGCTTTGTCCAACCGGGACTGGGTGCTGAGTTCCGACTGGAAGCGCTGGCATTACACCGTGCCGAGCCCGGCGCCAGCCTTGCCTCCTGTGCCTGCTGGAGGTGAGAGCAAATGAAGGTGCTGCTCATCGTGGCTTCGGCTTTCGGTGCCATTCTGCTCTTCCTGCTGGCGACGGCCAGTGCCAATACCGCCCTTTTCAGTCGACACTATCCCTGGCTGATCGGCCTCAATGTGGTAGTGGCCCTGTCGCTACTGTCACTGCTTGGCTGGCAAGTGGTTCAGTTGTGGCGGGAGCATCGCCAGCAGGTCTTTGGCTCACGTTTGAAACTGCGGCTGATGCTTTTCTTCGGCTTGATGGCGGTGCTCCCCGGCACGCTGATCTACGGGGTGTCAGTGCAGTTTCTGACCAAAAGCATCGAGAGCTGGTTTGATGTCCGTGTCGAAAAGGCGCTGGAATCCGGGTTGGCACTGGCACGGAGTGCGCTTGACGCCCAGTCCAGCGACCTGGTGGAGAAGGCCCGGCGCATCTCGCTGGAACTGGCGGACTATCCGGAAATCCAGCAGCGCAACCAGCTTAACCGCATGCGTGAGCAGGCCGGCTCCGAGACAGCTGCGCTCTATTCACTGTCGGGGCAATTGCTGGGCAGCGCCGCCAGCGGTTTGGGTATTCGTCTGCCTGCCGATCCCTCTTCCATGCAGATACAGCAGGCACGATCAGGGCGCGGCATCGGCTCGGTCGAGGGGGATGGCGATCGGCTATATGTCCGCGTGCTGGCGCCGGTGATTACACGCACGCTGGGAACCGAGCCGCGCATCCTGCAGTTGACCCACCCGGTGCCAAGTGGTGTTGCGCAGAATGCCGATGCGGTGCAGGAGGTTTACCGCGACTATCAGGAACTCTCACTGGGGCGACGCGGGCTGACACAGATTTATGCCCTAACCCTGACCCTGACCGTATTGCTTGCGCTGTTTGCTGCCTTTGCCCTGGCCTTTGTCATGGCGCGTCGCCTTTCTGCACCGCTTTCCATTCTTGCCGAGGGTACGCAGGCGGTTGCTGCCGGTGATTACACCCCGCGACAGGCAATCTACAGCCGCGACGAACTGGGGGTGCTGACCCAGTCATTCAGCCAGATGACCCGCCAGCTGGACGATGCGCGCAAGGAAGCGGAGCGGCACCGTGCTGAAGTGGAGTCCGGGCACGCCTATCTGGAATCGATTCTCGCCAACCTGTCGGCGGGCGTGCTGGTATTCGATCGCCACTTCGTTCTCGGCAATGCCAATGCCGGCGCCCAGAACATTCTCGATGAAAGCTTTGATGGCCTGCGTGGCACGGCGATTGAACGCTGGCCCTCGCAACAGGTACTCGGTCAGGCCATTGGTGAAGGTTTTGCCCTGCACAAAGGGATGGAGTGGCAGCGGCAGCTGGAAATCGAGCGCCCTTATGGCTCTCCGCAGGTGCTGTTGTTACGCGGCTCTGAATTGCCGGTAGCGACCGGTGGCGGCTATGTCGTGGTGTTCGACGACGTGACCCGTCTGATTGCCGCACAGCGCAGTGCGGCCTGGGGCGAAGTTGCCCGGCGGCTGGCGCACGAGATCAAGAATCCGCTAACCCCGATCCAGTTATCGGCCGAGCGTCTGCAGATGAAGATCGTGGACAAGCTTTCAGATGCGGATGCCGCGGTGCTCAACCGCAGTACCCAGACCATCATCAATCAGGTGCAGGCGATGAAGCGCATGGTTGATGACTTCCGTGACTATGCACGCATGCCGGCACCCGAGGTGGCAGCGCTGGATCTCAATGATCTGGTACGCGAGGTACTCGGGCTCTATGAAAATTCGCATGCGCTGGTGCAGCCCCAGCTGGCCGACGCATTGCCGCCGGTGCTTGGGGATGCAACCCAGATGCGGCAGATCATCCATAACCTGCTGCGTAACGCCGAGGATGCGCAGGAAGCCAATGAGCAGGCCAGCATCTGGATCAGCACCCGCCGTATCGGTAATCGTGCCGAATTGTGCATCGCCGATGCCGGCCCCGGGTTCCCGCCGGAAATCATGGCGCGGGTATTCGAGCCCTATGTCACAACCAAGGCCAAGGGCACCGGCCTCGGTCTGGCCATCGTCAAGAAAATCGTAGACGAACACTACGGCAGCATTGAAATCACCAATCGAGAACCGGCTGGTGCGCAGGTCTGTATTTCCCTGCCACTGGCACCGGAGAAGGACGCAGGAGACAAATAAGAACATGGCACAGATACTTGTTGTTGATGACGAAATCGGCATTCGCGAGTTGCTTTCCGAGATTCTTGCCGACGAAGGGCATACCGTCTGGCTCGCCGAGAATGCGGGTGCAGCTCGAAAAATCCGTTCCGAAAAACGGCCAGATCTGGTGTTGCTCGATATCTGGATGCC
Source organism: Zoogloeaceae bacterium (assembly GCA_024235655.1). Classification (GTDB taxonomy): domain Bacteria; phylum Pseudomonadota; class Gammaproteobacteria; order Burkholderiales; family Rhodocyclaceae; genus Proximibacter. The sequence goes on from JACKLY010000001.1 coordinate 243,624, forward strand.
CGATACCGACGGTATCTCACTGCTCAAGGAATGGTCAGCGAGTGGCCTGTTGACCATGCCGGTCGTGATGATGTCCGGTCACGGCACGATTGATACGGCGGTTGAAGCAACACGTATCGGTGCGGCAGATTTCCTGGAAAAGCCGATTGCCCTGCAGAAACTGCTGGCAACGGTGAAAAAAGGTCTCAAGCATGAGGTCGCGCCAGCCAAGCTGCCGCTGACTTTGGATGCCTATACCCGCTCTCCCCTGATCAAGGATCTGAAGAAACGACTGGAGCAATCGGCAGCAAAGACGTCAGTACTGCTGCTCAAATCGGCTTCCAGTGCCATTGCCGAACTTTGTGCCCGCTCATTGCAGGCACCGCATGCCCCGTGGCTCGATCTGGCGGGCGTTTCCGGTCCCTTGTCGCAGGAAATTTTGCAGAAAGCGACAGGCGGTGTGCTGTTCGTTGCCGATCTTGCAGCACTCGGCAAGTTGCAGCAGATGAATCTGGCCTTTGCCCTGGAGCGGCTGGAAAAGATCAATGTGATGCTGATCTGCGGCACCACCAAACCGGTCAGTGCCCTGGTCGAAGCCGGCTGGGATGCGGTACTTCTGGAGCGGGTGGCAGAGGTCTGGCTGGCCCTGCCGCAGCTGGCAGCACATGCTGACGAAATTCCCGAGATTGCCACCTTGTTGCTGACCCAGCTGGTCGAGCGCAGCGAAGTACCCAATCGCCATTTCGCTGTCGGTGCTCTGAATGCCTTGCGTATGCACCGCTGGCAGGGGGATTGGCCGGAGCTGCAGGCAGCGGTGAAGAATCTGGCGCTGACCGCACTGGAAGATGAAATTGCCGCCGAGGATGTGCAGCGTGTGCTGCAGACCGAAATTGAGGAAACAGCGGATGCCCCCTCATTGTTACCATTTTTCGCACAACCGCTGCGTGAGGCGCGTGACACTTTTGAGCGCCTGTACTTTGAGCATGTTCTGCGCCTGGAAGGTGGCAATATGACACGGGTGGCAGAAAAGTCGGGGCTGGAAAGAACCCATCTCTACCGTAAGCTGAAGCAACTCGGTATCCAGATCGGCCGGCGCGGAGAGGAATGATGTCTGGTTGCAGTCTCAACGGTTGCCGTGAGGTGACAGCATGAAGATCATTGTATTGGGTGCTGGCCAGGTGGGTGCCAGCGTTGCTGAAAGTCTGGTATCCGAAGACAACGACATTACCGTCGTGGATACCGACCCGACACGTTTGTCCTATCTGCAGGATCGCCTTGATTTGCGCGGGGTCACCGGCAATGCCGCTTGGCCTTCGGTGCTGCGCCGCGCCGGTGCCGACGACGCCGACCTGATGATTGCGGTGACGCAAAGCGACCAGACCAATCTCGTTGCATGCAAGCTGGCACATTCCCTGTTCAATGTCCCGACACGCATTGCCCGCTTGCGCTCAGCAGATTTCCTTGAGAGTGAGGAGTTACTCTCCCCCGACAATTTTGCGGTGGATTATGCACTGTGTCCGGAACAGGTGATTACCGACTACATTGCCCGCCTGATCGAATTTCCCTCGGCGCTGCAGGTACTCGATTTTGCCGAGGAGCGTGTGGCACTGGTCTGTGTGCGCGCCTATGCCGGCGGCTTGCTGGTCGGCAAGCCGATCAAGGATATGCGCAAGCACCTGCCGGAAGAAATCGGTGCACGTGTTGCCGCCATCTACCGGCGTGACCGGCAGGTTACACCCACCGGTGAAACGGTGATCGAAGACGGTGACGAAGTATTCGTGCTGGCGGCCGAAGAGCACATCCGCCGTGTCATGCGCGAATTGCGCCGACTCGCCGAACCGGTGCGCCGGGTAATGATTGCCGGCGGTGGCAATATTGGCCTCCGCGTAGCCGAAACGCTGGAAGCTGACTATGGCGTCAAGGTCATCGAAGGGCGCCGGGAGCGTGCTGAATATATTGCCGGGGTTCTCAATTCGGCACTGGTTCTTTCCGGAGATGCAACCGACGAGGATCTGCTGGAAAAGGAGGGCATCGAGGAAATGGATCTTTTCCTCGCGCTGACCAACGACGACGAAGACAACATCATGTCGGCCTCGCTGGCCAAGCGACTCGGTGCCAAGCGAGTGGTTGCACTGATCAACCGTCGTGCCTATGCCGATCTGGTGCAGGGCGGCCCGATCGATATTGCCATTTCACCGGCGCAGGTTTCCATCGGCTCCTTGCTGGCCCACGTGCGACATGGCGACGTAGCCCAGGTTCACAGTCTTCGGCGCGGTGCGGCCGAGGCGCTGGAAATGATCGTGCACGGTGACGAAAAGAACTCCAAGGTGGTTGGTCGTCGCATCGGCGAGCTGCCGGTGATCAAGGGCGCGATCATCGCCGCCATCGTCCGCAACATGGATCAGTACGAAGACGTGCTTTATGACGGAAGGATACTGAAGAAGCGGCGCGGACATGTGGTGATTGCGCACAAGGATGTTGTGATCCGTACCGGTGATCACGTCATCGTTTTCTGCCTGAACAAGAAAGTCGTCAAGAAGGTGGAAAAACTCTTCGCTGTCGGCTTCCATTTCTTCTGAGCATTCGCCATGCGTCACATGCAGGTTCTCAATGCCCTGGCTGTCATTCTCGGCGTTTTTGCGTTGACCATGTTCGTGCCCCTGGCCATTGCCTGGCACTACCAGGATGGCGCCGAAGCCGCCTACGATGAAGCCATCATTGCTGCGCTGGGTACGGCCCTGCTGCTCTGGCTGGTCACCTATCGCAAGCGCCGTGACCTGACGGTGCGCGACGGCTTCCTGCTGGTGGCGCTGACCTGGGTCGTGCTGCCCTTCTTTGCTGCCCTGCCCCTGTTCTTTCACATCGACAGCCTGAGTTTCACCGACGCCTATTTCGAAGCCATGTCCGGGCTGACCGCAACCGGTGCCACGGTATTGTCCGGGCTTGACCATCTGCCCCTGTCGATCAATTTCTGGCGCATGCAGTTACACTGGGTTGGCGGTATGGGCGTCATCGTGCTGGCAGTGGCCATTCTGCCGCTGCTTGGCATTGGCGGCCGGCAGTTGTTCAAGGCCGAAACACCGGGACCGATGAAGGAATCGGCACTGACCCCGCGCATTGCCGAAACGGCCAAGGGCTTGTGGGGAGTCTATGTGCTGCTGACCATCGCCTGCACTTTTGCCCTGAACCAGTGCGGCATGGAAATCTGGGATGCGATCATGCACGCCTTCAGCATCATGGGTCTGGGCGGCTTCTCCAGCAAGGATGCGAGCCTCGGCCACTTCAACAATCTCAATATCGAACTGGTGGCCATGGGCTTTGCCCTGCTCTCCGGCATCAACTTCGCCACCCATTTCATGGCCCTGCGCAGCAAGAGCCTGCGGCCCTATCGCAGCGATGCGGAGTTGCCCTACTACCTGAGCACACTGGCGCTGAGCATTCTCGGGCTCAGCGTCTATCTGCAGTTCTTCGGGGTCTACGACAGTTTCTGGACAGCCTTGCGTTACGTCGGCTTCCACAGCATTTCACTGGCCACCTCGCTCGGCTTTGCTACCACCGACTACACGATATGGCCGATGTTTGCCCAGTTGTGGGTACTCTTTCTTGGCAGTTTTATCGCCTGTTCCGGCTCTACCGGCGGCGGCATCAAGATGATGCGGGCGATCATTCTCTACAAGCAGGTGTTGCGCGAACTCCTGCGCGCCATGCATCCGGCCATCGTCAAGCCGGTCACGCTGGGGCGGCAGACGGTATCCGAATCGGTATTGCACGCGGTGCTTGGCTTCAGCTTCATCTACATGGTCACCATTGTCACCCTGACGCTGCTTCTGTCGGCCAGCGGCCTGCCCATCGTTTCAGCCTTTTCCGCCGTAGTCGCCTGCCTTAACAACACCGGGCCCGGTCTGGATGCGGTGGGGCCGGCATCCAATTACTCAGTGCTTAACGATTTCCAGACCTGGGTATGTGCATTTGCCATGGTGCTTGGCCGCCTGGAAATCTTCACCTTGCTGGTCGTGCTGACCCCGGCGTTTTGGCGTAAATAAGTGCCCATTACGGGGGATTGCAGCCGGAAATGAGCGATTTGCCGGTGCTTTCGTGGCCGGCAAACCCGGTCGGCGCTATCGGCAGGCCCTGAAAAGGCGGATAATCCCTCTTTTGGATTTTCCGGCGCCATCATCATGACTCGACCCCGCAACGACAACTTCCTGCGTGCCCTGCTCAAGGAGCCGACCGACCACACCCCAGTCTGGCTGATGCGCCAGGCCGGTCGCTACCTGCCGGAATACTGCGAAACACGTAAAAGGGCCGGTGATTTCCTCAGCCTGTGCAAGAACCCGGCGATGGCCTGCGAGGTCACCTTGCAGCCACTGGCCCGCTATGACCTTGATGCAGCCATCCTCTTCTCCGACATCCTGACGGTGCCGGATGCGATGGGCCTCGGGCTTTATTTTGCCGAAGGCGAAGGCCCGAAATTCGAGCGGCCGCTCAGTGAGGAATGGGCGATTCGTGATTTGACCGCGCCGGACCCCTACGATCACCTGCGCTACGTGATGGATGGTGTGTCCGAAATCCATCGTGCACTGGACAACTCGGTGCCGCTGATCGGTTTCTCCGGCAGCCCGTGGACGCTGGCCTGCTACATGGTCGAAGGGGGTTCCTCCAGCGATTACCGCAAGGTCAAGACAATGATGTACGACCGTCCTGACCTCATGCACCGCATCCTGTCCGTCACGGCCGATGCGGTCGTCGCTTACCTGAATGCCCAGATTGCCTCCGGTGCGCAGGCGGTGATGATTTTCGATTCCTGGGGCGGCGCGCTGTCTGCTGCGGCCTATCAGGAATTCTCTCTGGCCTACATGAAGAAGATTGTCGCCGGGCTGACCAAGGAAAAGGATGGCGAGAAAGTACCCTCCATCGTCTTTACCAAGGGCGGCGGTTTGTGGATCGAATCGATTGCCGACATCGGCTGTACCGGCGTCGGGCTGGACTGGACGATCGACATCGGCGAAGCCCGCCGGCGTGTCGGTGACAAGGTAGCCCTGCAGGGCAACCTCGACCCGAATGTGCTCTTTGCCTCACCCGAAACCGTGGCTGCGGAAGCCAAAAAAGTGCTGGACAGCTATGGCCCGGGGAATACCGGCCACGTTTTCAACTTGGGCCACGGCATCTCCCAGTTCACGCCACCGGATCGCGTTACTGCCCTGGTCGAGACCGTGCATGGTTACAGCAAGGCAATCAGAAACAAGCCCTGAAACGCATGAAAATAACTGCCTGAACAAGAAATTTACTGTTGACTTATGCACAGAAATTTCTTTGGCAGTGCGGGTGTTTGGAAAAAGCCTGTAAAATCAGGGCGCTTATTGTAAGTTGTTGTTTTGTATGGTGTATTGATTTGCCTTATTTTACGGCAAAGTGACAAAACTCCTTGTGTAGGGGGGAGTTAGCCGTTTCTGGCGCGGGTAATCCACAGAGTTATCCACAGAAATTGTGAACAACAAAAAAATCCCTGTTGTTGCAATGAGTTGCAGCAGATTTCAAGAACTGATGCGAACTATGAGGTCTAACTGAAACCCGCGCCAATGCTGCGTTGCAGCGAAATTGCCTCTTCATTGTCATATCCGACAACGCCGACTTGACCCATTCCTTGACTATCGTCCGCGTCGCTCTCGACGTTCCCCTTCATCGCTGTTTCGATTATCTCGCCCCGGAGGCGACGCCGGCCGATGTTGGCCGGCGGGTCAGGGTGCCCTTTGGCCGGCGCTCGGTGATCGGCGTCATTGTCGAACTGCCTGAGCACAGTGATTTTCTTCCGGCACAACTGAAGCCGGTTGAGGAAATCCTGCCCGAGCCGGTGTTGCCTGCAGCATGGTTTCGCCTTGCCCGGTTTTGCGCCAGCTACTATCAGGCGCCGCTTGGCGAAGTCATGCTGTCCACCCTGCCTGCCGGCCTGCGCCGTATCGCGCCGCCCAAGGCGCGTCAGCCCAAGCCGCCGAAGACCCTACCGCAGCCCTCACCTTCGCCGGAACTGACGCAGGAACAGGTCGTGGCGCTGGAAACCATCCGTGCCGGTGGCACGGGATTTCAACCCTACCTGCTTTTTGGCGTCACCGGCAGTGGCAAGACCGAGGTTTACCTTCAATTGCTGGCCGATGTGCTGCAAGCCGGCGGTCAGGCGTTGCTGCTGGTACCTGAAATCAACCTGACGCCGCAACTCGAAGGGCGTATTGCCGCCCGCTTCCCTGCCGCCGGCATGGTCAGCCTGCACAGCGAGCTGACCGAGGCCGCGCGTCTGCGCAACTGGAAAGCTGCAGCCAGCGGCAGTGCCCGCATCGTGCTGGGCACCCGGCTGGCGGTGTTTACGCCGATGCCCGATCTGGCACTGATCATCGTCGACGAGGAGCACGACCCCTCCTTCAAGCAGCAGGACGGCATGCGCTACTCGGCGCGCGATGTCGCCGTGTTTCGCGCACATGACGGCAAGGTGCCCATCGTTCTTGGCTCAGCCACGCCATCGCTGGAAAGCTGGGCGAATGCCACGGCACCGGAGATGCGCAATCGCTACAAGCTGCTGACGCTGAAAGCGCGTGCGGTCGATCAGTCGCGCCTGCCGGCGGTGCAGCGCATCGACCTGCGTCGGGAGAAAACCGAGGAAGGTCTCTCCGGCATCCTGCTCGAAGCCATCGAAAAACGGCTGGCCCGCGGCGAGCAGAGCCTGGTGTTTCTCAACCGGCGTGGTTACGCCCCGGTGCTGGCGTGCACTGCCTGCGGCTGGATCTCCAATTGCAAGCGTTGTGCCGCCAATCTGGTGCTGCACATGGCTGACAAGCGCTTGCGCTGCCACCATTGTGGTTTCGAGCAGCGGGTGCCGCGCACCTGCCCGACCTGTGGCAATCAGGATATTCACCCTTTTGGCCGTGGCACACAGCGGCTGGAGGAATATCTGGCCGAGAAATTCCCCAAGGCACGTATCCTGCGCGCTGACCGCGATGTCGCCAAGAGCCGCAAGCAGTGGGAGGCGCTGGTGGAAAAAATCCATGCCGGTGAAGCCGACATCCTTGTTGGCACGCAGATGCTGGCAAAAGGACATGATTTCCCCAAACTGACCCTGGTCGGCGTGGTCGGGGCCGATGCCGCCCTCTTTGCTGCTGATTGCCGGGCGCCGGAACGCCTGTTTGCCCAGCTCATGCAGGTGGCCGGTCGTGCCGGTCGCGCTGCCTTGCCCGGCGAAGTGCTGATCCAGACGCAATACCCCGATCATCCGCTGTACGCCGCCATCGTCGCCCACGACTATGCCGCCTTTGCCGCGACGCAACTGGCCGAGCGCAAGATGGCCGGGTTCCCGCCCTACAGCTATCAGGCCATGCTGCGTGCCGAAGCACCACAGATGGCCGATGCCATTGCCTTCCTCGCCACCGCCCGTGCCTGGCCGGAAATCGAGCACTACCCGGCGATCACCCTCTACGACGCGGTACCGATGCGCATGGCGCGGCTGGCCAATCTGGAACGTGGGCAACTGCTGATTGAATGCGCTTCGCGGCCGGCGCTGCAGGCATTCCTGAGTGTGTGGCGCGAGGCCATCGAAGGCATCAAGGCGCCTTCCCGGCTGCGCTGGCATCTGGAGGTCGACCCGCTCGAATTCTGAAATTCTGAATGCCGGGGCTGGGCGTGTGGCACGTCCCTTGCAGTGATCCTCTCCCCTACCCGAGGAGAGCCATGATGAAGATCGAGGATGCCAGCGTTCGTCTGGACGCCAGCCACGAGTACGACTATCGCTACCAGAACGAGATCAGTAGCCAGTTCAGTTTCCGCAGTGCCATGCAGCAGGCAGAAACCCGCGGGAATCAACCAGCCAATACACAAGCGGGGCCGGTGACAGAAGCCAGTGAGACAAACCCGACAAAACCCAGTCGTGAAGAAGCCGTACGCATCCGGCTGATGATGCAGCAGTTGATCGCCTCCATATTGAATCTGCTCGGGGGCGAAAAATGCCGTTGCCGGGTGGATGATATTGCCGATCTACAGCAAGGCTTGCCGGCAGAAGGATTAAGCGCAGATCGGGCGCCAGGCGTAGCCAGGCAGGCGATGGAATTTACCTGGGAACGACGCGTCGTCGAGCGCATCGACGAACGCGAAGCCACCGATTTCAGTGCCAAAGGCACCGTCAAGACCGCTGACGGCCGGGAAATCGACTTCGCTCTGGATCTGGCAATGTGCCGCCAGTTCAGTTGCACACGAGAACAGCTTGAAACAGGCAAGGCCGTATTCAAAGACCCGCTGGTCATCAACTATGCCGGCAAGGCCGCTGAGCTGACCGACGCCCGTTTCAACTTTGATCTCGACGCCGACGGTGCGGACGAATCCCTGCCGATACTGGGCAAAGGCAGCGGCTATCTGGTATTCGATGCCAATGGCGACGGCTGCATCAAGGATGGCCGCGAGCTGTTCGGCGCCACCGGAGAATATGCCGGCAACGGATTTGCCGACCTTGCCGCACACGATGCTGACAGGAATGGCTGGATCGACGAAGCCGACCCGGTGTTTGCCGCGCTCGGCGTCTGGTTTCCCGATGGCCGCATCACCCCGCTGAAAGCTACCGGTGTCGGCGCCCTCAATCTGGCCAGCGCCGATACGCCCTTTGCCCTGCGGGATGTGAACAACGCAGCCCTTGGGCAGGTCTGGCGCAGCGGGGTGTACCTGAACGAAAACGGCAGCGCCGGTACGCTGCAGCAGATCGACCTGGGCGTTAAACCGGCAACGGGTGCCACGGCGGTTTAAGCGGGGACTGGAGACGGTGGTTTCGCTGTCTCCAGCAGAAAAATACCCAAAACTATGAAAATTACGCCAACTGCCAAAAAGCGGAGCCCGCACTGTGACTGCGTTTGCGTAAAAACATTGTAAATTACGCCACTATTCCGGGGGGCTGACTCAATGCTCAACGCGGTTCCGGCCGCCCTGTTTGGCGCGGTAGAGCGCAGCATCGGCGTGCGCCAGCAGCGCTTCCAGGTCGGGGAAATCGACTTGTCCACGCAGGCCGGAGTGGGCAACCGCAACCCCGAGGCTGACGGTAAATGGCGGCAGTGACTTGTCCTTTCCCTTCTTTTTCTCGACTTCCTTGCGGATGCGCTCGGCAACGAGGCAGGCCTCCTTCAAGCCGGTGTCAGGCAACAGGATGACGAACTCTTCGCCGCCAAAACGGGAGAGGATGTCAGGCAGGCGCAGCATGCCGCTGGCGCGCTTGACGTATTCCTTGATTACCAGGTCGCCGACATGGTGGCCGTAGGTGTCATTCACCTTCTTGAAAAAATCGATATCCGAAGCGATGACCGCGATCGGTCGTTGCGAGCGCACAGAGCGCGCCCATTCGATGTCGGCACGGACAAAGAAGGCGCGCCGGTTGAGCGCACCGGTCATCGGGTCGCGGGTGGCGAGAAACTCCAGTTCCTCGCGCAGGCGTTCATTGGCAACAAGAATGAAGCCTATCGACAAGCCGAGAATGCCCAGTGAAAAGGCGCCGAGATAGATCTGCTGGATCAGGTTGCGGTCAAAGATTTCATCTGCCTCACGCACACTCATGGTGAGCGTGGTCAGTCGCCACAAAGCGACCACTGCACCGAGAACAAACACCGAAGTCAGGAATTTGTTGCCGAAACCGGCTGGCCGGATACGCCAGGCCAGCCAGGCACCGAGCGAGAAGAAACTGATGTGCGCCAGTGACATGATGAACAGCCGCCCCTGGTAGCTGTGGCTACCGTAAGTCAGCCAGACCATCAGCAGCGTCAGCCCGATGATGGCATCCAGCGCCGGGCGCCAGCGTGGACTGCGACCGGTGTAACGGAGCAGGCCGAAGATCAGGAACAGCTCGCCAAAGAGCATCATGCCGTTGGCGAGAATGATCGAAACAGCATCCGGAATGAAACCGCGCAGCGAAGTCAGGCCGGCGGCACAGGCCATCAAAACCACCGCCTTTGCCCAGTCGTACAGCCCCTCGATATCGGCCGGAAAACTGCGCGCCTGTACCCACAGCACCATGGCGCAGAGCAGGCCGAGCAGATTGGCTACAACGAGAAAGGTTCGCGGGTCGATCAGTTCCATCAGTTACTCATAGTCAGGCGCGGGAAAAACCCTGCGGCCCTTCAATCGGCCTGCCATTAAAACAGATTTCAGCGGACGGGGCGCACCGCTGCCACAGGCCGGCCGACCAGCGGTGGCAGTGGCCCGAGCGGCGCCCGTCATGCTGCCATCAATCTCCCCGTGCCGAGCCCTCCCGGCGTGGGTCGGCGGCACCTGCCCAGCGTTTGCCCGTCGCGGTGTCGATACGCATGATCGCTGAAATACCCGAGGTCATCGGTTGCAGGCGCAGCGCATGGCCACGGTTTTTCAACGCTTCCTGCAGTGCGACTGAGGGCTGGTCGCCGCGTTGTTCCAGCTCGGTCGGGCCGTTGCGGCTGCCGAAATGCGGCAGGGCCAGCGCAGCAGGCAGGTCCATCTGCCAGTCGAGGATGGCAAGCAGGGTCCTGGCCACGTAGTTGATGATCTGGGAGCCACCGGGTGAGCCGACCACACCCAGCAGATCTCCCTGCTCACGATCGAAAATCAGTGTCGGTGCCATCGAGCTGCGTGGCCGCTTGCCGCCTTCGACGCGGTTGGCGATCGGCCCCTGTGCATCGCTGGCGACAAAGGAAAAGTCGGTGAGCTGGTTGTTGAGCAGGAAGCCATTGACCATCAGACGAGAGCCGAAAGCATTTTCGATGCTGCTGGTCATCGCTACCGCATGGCCTTCGCCATCGACAATGGAGAGATGGGTGGTCGAGGGGCGCTCAGGTGCGCGCTCATTCCCGGCCGGCGGCGTGGCTGGCAAGGGCTGGCCGGCCTCGGCCTTGCCCATCGAGCGGGTGCCGATCAATGTTGCCCGCTGCTTGAGGTAGGCCGGTGCCAGTAATGCCGCCGGGCTATCGCCATGTTTTCCCGGCAAGGGCACGAAATCGGTATCGGCCACATAGCGTGCCCGGTCGGCAAAAGCCAGTCGCCCTGCTTCCGAGAACAGATGGATGGCTTCGGCACTGGCAACGCCCTGTTGCGGAGACTGTGCCGCCATGTCGCGGCCTTCGAGTAGGCCAAGTATCTGCGCCACGGCAATGCCGCCGGAGGATGGGGGCGGCATGCCGCAGATGGTCCAGCGCCGATAGGGGGTGCAGACAGCCGTGCGCTCCCTGGCGCGGTAGTGCTCAAGGTCACTGGTGCTCAGCAGACCGGGGTTGCTGTTGTGCTCGCGCACCTTGTGCACGATGTCGGCCGCCAGTTTGCCGGTATAGAAGGCATCGGCCCCCTGGCTGGCGATGCGGCGCAAGGTATCGGCCAGAGCCGGATTTTGCAGCGTGTAAGCAACCGGCCAGGGCTTGCCTTCGGCATCGTAGAAATAGGCGCGTGCCTGCGGGTCGTTCTGCAGATGCTGCTCGTTGGCCAGCAAGGTGTGCAGGCGGTGGCTGACAGGAAACCCGCGTTCCGCCAGCGCAATCGCCGGGGCGAAGAGGTCCGGCCAGGGCAGGCGGCCGTGGCGGCGATGCGCCAGTTCCAGCATGCGCAGTACACCCGGGGTGCCGACCGAACGCCCGCCGACCATCGCCTCGCCAAAGGCCATCGGCCGGCCATCCGCTTGCAGGAACAGATCACTGCTGGCGGCAGTAGGTGCAGTCTCACGGCCATCGAATGCGTCAACTTTCTGGCCGTCGAAATGCAACAGGAAGGCGCCGCCGCCAATGCCCGAGGATTGCGGTTCAACCAGGGTCAGCACCATCTGCGCAGCAATGGCGGCATCCACCGCCGTGCCGCCGGCACGCAGGATGCCGGCGGCGGCATCGGTTGCCGCCGGGTGTGCCGTTACGGCTATGAAACGCTCACCGACGGCAGCGGGACGTGGCTGAAAACCACTCTCCCCTTCAGGGGCCGGCTGGGCATGCGCCAGGCAGGCAATGAGCAGCATCGTAGCCGGCAGGCTGCGAGCGAGGTGGTGGCGGGTAGCGGACATGAAATGGATCATGCCATGATCCTAGTAGAAAATCGTGCTAAATTCGGACGCCTGTTCACTCGATCTGAAAGGCGCCCTCCCGATGAATCGCAAGTATCTTCCCCTGCTGCTTTCCTCCTTGCTGATGATGCTTGGCAGTGCCAATACCTTTGCTGCCGATGCCGAATCGGAAGTCTGGGAGGCAGCCAAGAGCGCCAACAGTGTCGCAGCCTACAAGACCTATCTCAAGGCCTACCCCAAGGGGCGCTATGCGGTTGCCGCAAAAATCCGCATGGAGAGTGCAGGAGGACAGGGTGCTGCTGGTGCAGCGGTACCGACGGCGTCTGCTGTGCCTGCGGTGCCTGCCGCAAGTGCACGTCCCAGCTTGCCGATCACGATCGATGCCAGTGTCTGGCAAGTGCTGGAAAATTCGGCGCTCTATCAAAAGGCGCCAAAAAGCCGCAACCTGACACAGGCCATTGAAGTCACCACGCAGACCGAATACACGGGCGCAAAAAACAGCAGCCTGGCGGCGCAGGGGGCGGTCAAGAAACAAACCAATACCGCGCTTTCGCCTATCAGCGACAAGTGCTACACCAGCACCAGCACGACCCGTATGCAGGTGCCGAACGTGAATGTGCCGGAGTCCAACCAGGTTGCCTACATGTGCGGCCTGATGGTGCTGATGGGGGCGACCAGTAATGGCACGCCACAGATGAGTATTGCCAATCTGCAGGTGAATGGCAGCCTGTTTCCACCACAAGTGGGTGCCACGCAATCAGTACGCTATACGACGCTCTGGCTCGCCGATGCCAAATACAATATGGAAACAGATTCCACTTGCAACATCACGGGCAAGCTCAGCGCGGCAAGCCTGAACCCGAAACTTGCCGGCACCGCCTGGGCCATGCAGTGCAAGACCACACGTATTTCAGGCGGCAAGCCGACGACTTATCAAATTGAAGATTACCTTCTGGAAGATATGGGGCTGCTGGCCTCCGTCGCCGGGGTGGTGGATATGCAGGCAAAGCGCGTGATTTTTCCTGCAGTCGGCACAACAACGATTCAGGATGTGCCGGGAGATTATGGCGTCCGGATCACCACGACCTATGATCGTTTCGATATTCAGCCCGGAAACTAAGGCATGACCAATGCGTAATTAGCTTGTGACCCGGCGGCCTGAGGCAATGAACCAGCCATAGGCCGCCATCTGCAATACCACCAGCAGGCCAAAGACACTGCGCAGGGCATTCGACTCGCTGAGGCCGAAGCTCAGCAGCAGATCGATCAGCAAGCCCATGCCCCACTGTGCGCCAAAGCCTCCGGCAAAGACCAGCAGGTTGTAGGTGGTGATTGCCCGGCCGGCAAGGCGTAGTGGAAAACCGGCGGCAGTTTGCGAATAGCCGAGCGTATTGAAGCCGGCGCAGACACCGTAGGCGATCCACAGGGCGGCAGCCCATGGCAGTGCCTCGCTGCTGATCAGTGCCAGCATCAAGATGGAAAGCCCGACGCCGCTGCCCAGCAGGTGCACCGGCGAGATGCCGCGCCGCGCCAGCCTTGCGGCCAACAGCCCGATGCCGATGTAGGTAAACAGCATGGCGAAGTTCATTGCACCGAGATGCGTGGCAGCCACCATGCGCGAATAGCCGCTGACCTCGGTCAGCCAGCGGATCGACCACAGGCCCTGTACTGCCATGAAGCCGCCGGTAACGGTGAGACCCAGTGGCGCAAAACGCCAGAAATGGGCGCTGGTGAAAATCTCGCAAACACCGCGCCATTGCGTGGCCAGCGATTCGGTAACGTGGTCGGGCTCGGCTTCCTTTTCCGGAATGCCGAAGAACAGGCTGGCCGCAGAAACCAGCGTGGCCAGTGTCAGCAGGAAGAATACCTCTCGCCAGCCGGTGAGTAACAGCAGGGCTTCCAGCGGTGCGCTGGCGGCCAGTGCACCAAGCCCGCCGGACGTCATCATCCAGCCGGTGAGCGAGGCTTGCCGGTCGGGCGGATACCACTGTGAAAAGGCCTTGAAGGCAGCCATCAGGCAGGCCGAGACGCCGAGCCCGATCAATGCCCGTGCTGCTGCCAGTCCGGCCATGCTGTCGGCCAGCGCAAACAGTGTCGAGCCCGTTGCGGCAACCAGCAGCAGCGCCGACTCGACTCGACGGGCGCCGAAACGATCGAGCAGCATGCCGAGCGGCAACTGGGCGAGGCAGAAGGTGAGCAGGTAGGTGCTGGTGAGCAGCCCGAGTTCGCCCGCAGAAAGCCCGAGCTGGTCGGCCAGTTCCGGGCCGATCACGGCATTCGCCGAGCGGAAGAAATACGACAGGAAATACGCCCCGGCAAAGGGCAGAAAGAGTTTGTGCAGCGGCATCAGTCGTTGCCGGTTTGTACGGTGTTGTTACGCAACCACTCCAGCCGCTCATCGATTTTCTTGACCCAGGCGGGCGTCAGGCCGGGGGCGTGCGCAATGGCCGCCAGTTTTTCAGCATTCGGCCGGTGCTGGTGCCAGGTGATCCAGAGCGTGGCCAGAGAGATGGCATCGGCGGGTCGGTCGAGCAAACTGAAAGTGTTGCCGGGTGCGGCTTCGCCCTCTTCCACGACACGGTAATACCAGCCGGTCAGCCCGGTTTCGACAATATGGGCAGTGATGCCTTTCTGGCCGTAGCGGCTGTCGATCTTCCAGCAAGGCCGCCGGGGTTGTGAAACCTGCAGGACGGCGGTGCCGACTTGGTAAATGTCACCGATGCAGACATTGTTTTCATCGAAGCCGAAGGTAGACAGATTCTCGCCGATGCTGCCCACCACAAGGGTATCGGCGATCTGCGGGAAGGCCGTTGCCAGCTTTGCGTAGTTCTCGCCGGCGTAATGGTGCACTGCTTTCTCCGGCCCGCCATGCACGCGGCGATCAGCCTGAACGTCACCGCTCAGGCCTTCTTTCGAGATATGCACGGATCCGGCCACCGGTCTTTTCCAGATGGCGCTGAATTGCCCTTCGTCATCGATGCGAACAGGCGTACCGGTAAACAGTTGGAGTTGGGAGTTCATTTACTGTGCAACCTCCGGCCACAGCCAGGCCGCCCCGCGCACCCCGGAAGCGTCACCGTGATGGTTCCGGCAAAGCCGGGTGGCAATCGTGTCGGAAAAAACATGCGGCACCCATAGCTTCGGTACATTGAGGTAAAGGCGGTCGATATTGGAAAGGCCGCCGCCAAGCACGATGACCTCAGGGTCAAGGATGTTGATGACCACTGCCAGCGCACGTGCCAGCCGCGCTTCATAGCGCTGCAGACTGGCGTCGCAGGCCGCATCCCCCGCCGCAGCATGTTCGGCAATCAGTTCCGGAGCCAGTGACTGGCCAGTGATCGTGGCATGGTCGCGCTGCAGGCCGGGGCCGCAAAGCCAGGTCTCAACACAGCCATGGCGGCCGCAGTAACAGGCGGGGGCGGTTTGATCGTTGCCATTCAGGACGGGTAGTGGATTGTGCCCCCACTCTCCGGCAATGGCATTGGCGCCGGTGAGTACCTGCTTGCCAATGACGATGCCGCCGCCGACACCGGTGCCGAGGATGACGCCAAACACACTCGTCGCGTCGGCTCCTGCCCCATCGACCGCCTCAGACAAGGCGAAGCAGTTGGCGTCATTGGCCAGACGGATTTCCCGTTGCAGGAGTGTTTGCAGATCCCGGCGCAAAGGCTTGCCGATCAAACAGGTGGAATTGGCATTCCGGATCAGACCCGTCTGCGTTGATTCAGCGCCGGGGATGCCGATACCGACGCTGCCGCGTCGGCCAAGCGTGCTTTCCACCGTTTCGACCAGTCCGGCGACGGCCATCACAGTGGCCATGTAATCGCCCTGCGGGGTGGCAATGCGCTGGCGGGCGAGTTCGCGGCCGTCTGCATAGGCAGCGATCTCGATCTTGGTCCCGCCAAGGTCCACTCCGATGCGCATTTCAGTCTTCAGTGACCGGTTCAGGTACAACGCTGAGTGCGGCGAGTGCTTTGTCGTAGGTGGACTGCAGCTTGCCGGGGGCGTCGATGGAAATGCCGAGGTCACGCACCAGGCCGTCGGTCAGGCCAAAGATCCAACCGTGAATGCACAGCGCCTGACCCCGGTTCCAGGCCTCCTGGACAACGGTTGTCTGGCAGACATTCAATACCTGTTCGATGACGTTCAACTCACAAAGCCGGTCAATTGTTGCATTTTCGTCGGCAATCGCCGCCAGTCTGCCAACGTGCTTCTGTTTCACGTCCTGAATATGGCGCAGCCAGTTGTCCACCAGACCGAGGCGCAGATTGCTGTGCGCTGCCTTGACCCCGCCGCAGCCATAGTGGCCAACTACCAGTACGTGCTTGACGCGCAGTGCATCGACGCCGTATTGCAGTACCGAGAGGCAGTTAAGGTCACTATGCACGACCTGGTTGGCAATGTTGCGATGAACGAAGACTTCGCCCGGCAGCAGGCCGGCGATCTGATTGGCGGGCACGCGCGAGTCCGAACAGCCGATCCACAGATATTCCGGGGTTTGCAGGCGGGAAAGACGCTGAAAGAAATCCGGGTCTTCCCCACGGATTGATTCGGACCAGTTGCGGTTCTTTTCGAACAAATGCTGGAGATCGGACATGGCCTGTATTCCTGAATGCCGTGATGTTGCGATGCGGCATTCTACCGCAGCGGCAAGTGTGTTCGCGGATCAGATGCGGGCAGCGATCCCGCGCACATGACCAAGCACGCTGGTCGATGTCTTGAGCACGGCACAGCCGGATTCGACCAGCAAAGAAAAGAGATTGCGCTCGGAATACAGGCACAAGGGCTCGTTGAGCCCGTAATGGGCTGCCATCCTCGGATCAATTTCTGCCAGGCGCTCGTTAACCAGCTTGCTGCCATCGGGATAGTTGTCACCCAGCTCGGAGTGGATGCCATAGAGGGATATGAATAGTTTTCCTCCGATCTTCAGTCGCTTGAGCAGGCTGCGCACCATGGTTCTGGCGTCGTCGTAACGCAATCTGGCGAGATTGCGCTGGGTAAGGATGATGTCGAAATCGCTCAGGGGAAATTCGGCCCCCGTCTCGCTGAAGCTAAGCACCGGTAGCTGGGTGATTCTGTCGTGCCCGAGTGGCTCATGATCGGAAAACAGCAGAACCTGCGCACCTGCCTCGGCCATACGCAACGCCTGATCCTCGGCACCAATGCCGATCAGCATGACGGCGACGGATTCCCCGCCGCGCAGGCGCTTGGCAAGTTCGGTCAGCGCCCATTGATCCAGCTCACAACTTGGGGGCGGCAGATGGCTCATGGCTACCTCTCTGGTTTCTTGTCGACGATTCCCGATGTCGAGATTCCATTGTTCTGATTCCACGCATGGAACACAATAGCCCTTGCGTATAGAGGGAGCAAAAAAATGCTGGTTAAGTTCAATTCAAATGTAGCGGGCGAGTTGCTGATGTTTGCCGATGTGGCGCGCCGCTTGTTGCAACTGGTAGGCAAGGAGTGTTCTGCCCGTGGCGTGATTACGCACGAGCAGATTCCGGATATTGTTGCCCGCCTGCGTCAGGCGTCAGCCGCCGAGAAGGCGCAACAATCGGGAAGTGCCGAGGCTGATGATGACGAGGCCGACAATACGGTCAGTCTGGGTCGGCGTGCACAGCCCTTCATCGAGTTTCTGGAACTGACGGCCAGGGACAAGGAAGGTTTCATTCTTTGGGAGGCGGCCCGGGATTTTGCCAACTAGGCCCTTGTTCAGACTTCGTCTTCAACCAGCAAGGGCGCATTGACCGGGAATACGATGTCAAACAGCACCCCTTCTCCCGGGCGGCTGTTCAACTGGATGGTGCCGCCGAGTACCGCCGTGACCAGGTTGTACACGAGATACAGGCCCAGGCCACTCCCACCCTTGCCCAGCTTGGTTGTGTAGAAGGGGTCGAAGGCCTGCCGAACCGTGTTTTCGGCCATGCCGATACCATTGTCCCGGTAACGCAGGCAGACAGCGTCTGACGTGCCGTCAGCGGATTGCTGTAATTCAGCCTGTATCAGGATTTCGCCTTGTGCCATCCCCTCGAAGCCATGTAGCAGGGAATTCATGATCAGGTTGCTGAGCACTTGTTCCAATGGCCCCGGGTAGCTCTCCAGGTGGATTCCGGCAGGAATCTCGATATTGATCCGATGGCTGGTACTGCGCAGCAAGGGGGTCAGTGCAGAAAGCATTTCATTGAGCACTTCGGCCAGATCAAAATCACGGCGACGGGCACTGGTCTGGTCTACGGCGACCTGTTTGAAATTACCGATCAGTTCGGCGCTTCGCCTGGAATTCTGCTCGATGATCGCGGTGGCCTCCTGACAGTTATCCAGGAAACTGAGGACGACCGAGCGTCGCAGCGGGTTGCCGCTGTTGATCAGGCTGGAAAAAGTATCGGTCTGGTCGCGTAACGCGGTAGCCACGGTCAGTACGTTGCCGAGCGGGGTGTTCAGTTCATGGGCCACACCGGCGACCAGGCTGCCGAGCGCGGCAAGTTTTTCGGTCTGTACCAGTTGTTTCATGGCTTTTCTGAGTTCGTTGGAGCGTTCGGCGACACGTTCTTCTAGTACTTCATTCAACTCTTGCGCGTGCTGTTCGGCTTCCTTTCGCTCGGTAATGTCGAACAGTGTTTCGATGGCGCCGACGACTTTGCCGGAATCGTCGTGGAGCAGAGAGGCGGTAAAGAACAACCAGCGACCTTTTTCGCCCAGTAGCGGGAAAAACCCCTCTGCCTCCAGCGCATCCTGGTTGAATGGAGAACGCCGGAAGCTGGTGCCGTAATGACGGGCCAGCTCAGCTTCCGGCGCCCCGTCCAGCAGCAGATCGGCAAGCACCGGGCGTTCGCTGGCATAGACCGCTGCCCAGGCACGGCGGGTGCCAAGCATGTCCCGGGCAGGCACGCCGAAATTGCGTTCACAGGCCGGGTTCCAGACAACCAGTTCGTGATCGGCATTGATGGCGAAAATTGGTAGCGGGCTGTTGGCCAGTATCTGTGCCATCTCTGCCCGGCTTTCACGCAAGGCCTTCTCGGTAGCCACCTGCTGTGTGACATCCATGACGGTGCCGATCAACCCGGCCGGCGCACCCTTGGTGTCGAAGAAAACCGCCTTGTTGAAGATGACGTCACGAACCCCATTGGTGCTGGTGCTGACTTGAGCGGAATAAACCTGGATGGTTTCCGCGGAAGGATAGAGGGCATCATCGGCAGACTGATAGCGGGCAGCCATTTCCGGTGGCGCAATATCCCACGCGGTCTTGCCGAGGAAATGCTCACGCGGCTGGCCGAACATCCGAACAAAGGCGTCGTTCAAGCCAAGGTAGCGACCTTCCCGGTTCTTGTAGAAGACAGGCACGGGCAGTGATTCAAGCAATGACTCGCGGAACTGTTTATGGCTGAGCGCATCTTCCTCCGCCGCTACCTGATTGCGGATGTCGCGGGCAACCACCAGTCGTGCCTCTAATCCGGCATACAGCAGCGGTTGTGAGAACACTTCAACGGGAAAGGTTTCGCCATTTCTTTTCCGATGCAGCCAGCGCCGCTTGTATTGTGTTTCCTTGCTTGATACCAGTCCGGTGATCACCTGCCGGACTGCTTCGCGCTCAATTTCGGCGTGCAGCAGCAGTACCGGCAGGCCGATCAATTCCTGGCTTGAATAGTCGTACTGTTCAAAGAGTCGCTGGTTGGCAGCGAGCAGCTTCAATGTTTGTACGTCATAGACATACATCGGGCTGGGATTGCAGTCGAAAAGCACCTGGTAATGGGCGAGTTGATCCGCGAGTTGAAGCACCTGCTTCCCGAGTTTTTTCCGGCCGAGCCAGGTATGGGCGAGGATAGCGGTCAGCAAGGCAATGCAGATCAGCAGCAGATATTCAGCGCCATTACTCATGTTCGATCGCTCTTATTGCCGGGGTGGGCATATGTTTGCCCAGAAGCAGTTGAATAAGCCAGCCTGCTTGAAGCCAAAGATAAGGCGTGCATCAGGCAGGACAAAATGAGGAGCACCCATTCTAAACCCCTCTCCATCCGGCTGTGCTTGATTCGAAGGCCTCGATTTCCCGGAAAGACGTTTCCTGTCTCTCTGGTGGCGGCAAATGAAGAGTTCAAGCGACGTGGCGAGCAGGACAGTGCGGCTGTTAGACTCTATCCATGGGCTTGCTCTGGATCAACGGACTGAGGGGCGGCAGTCTCTTGGTGCAAACCCGAGTAGAGGAAAAATCATTTCATACCGATGGATTTCTCAATGCTGTTCGATTGTTCTCAGCCTGTTGGCTGTGCCCGCCTGTGCGCTGGAGGTAGCAATCGATGTGGGCCATGGGATCAATGATTCCGGTGCAATCAGCGCCCGTGGCCGTAGTGAGTTTTCCTTCAATCAGGCCTTGGCCCCGGTACTGCAAAAGGCACTGGAAGGGCGTGGCATCGGTGTGCGCCCGGTCAACTTTGATGGCCGGATCGCCAACCTGCGCGCACGGCCAGCGGCGGCCGCCGGTGCCGATTTCTTCATCTCCCTGCACCACGATTCGCTTAATGCCAGCGAACTCGAGATCTGGGCCTGGGAGGGACAGACGCTGACCTACAGCGACCGCTATGCCGGCTATTCGCTGTATGTGTCGCAAGACAACCCGGATCGCTCTACCAGTGAGCGCTGTGCTTCGGCCATTGGGGCCATGATGCGCCGCGCCGGCTTTGTGCCGACCCGCCACCATTATCCGAAACGGGCCTGGGCCGATGAGACCAATGCGGTTCACTATTACGACAATCTGGTGGTGCTCTATCGCACCACCCTGCCGGCTGTGCTGTTTGAGGCTGGCGTGATCAAGCACCGTGATGAGGAGTTGCTTTTGCAGGACCCGGAGCGCATGGCGCGGATGGCTGATGCGATTGCTACCGGAATTGCCGCCTGTCTCTATTCCGGAAGGTAAATTGGTTCTGGAACAAGTATAACGCCGAAGCGATTGCTTACATCGGACTGTACCGCCCGGGCCAGTGCCCGTACGTCGGCTCCCGTGGCGCCACCATGATTGACCAGTACCAGCGCTTGTTTCTCATACATCCCGGCGGCACCGATTTGCCGCCCTTTCCAGCCACTCTGTTCGATCAACCAGCCAGCCGCCAGTTTGATACGGCCATCGGCCTGTGGATATTGCGGTAGGGTTGGGTGCTGGGCTATCAGGTGTGCGGCCAGCGCCACATCGACAACCGGATTCTGGAAAAAACTCCCCGCATTGGGTAGCTGCGCAGGGTCGGGCAATTTGCGCTGGCGAATGGCAATAACGGCGGCAGCGACATCGCTGGCCTTTGGTGTGCTGATTTTTTGCGCTTCCAGTTCTCTTGCCACATCGGCATAGCGGGTGCGAGCCTGCCATTGTTTGGGCAGGCGGAAAGTAACGGAGGTAATCAGAAAGCGGCCGTTGCGATACCAGCCTTCCTGCTTGAAGGCGCTGTCACGGTAGCCGAAGCGGCAATCGGCGGCGGAAAACTCGACCAATTCGCCCGAGTTGAAATCAAAAGCTGTCAAGGAGTGAAAGCGTTCGGCGACTTCCAGCCCATAGGCACCAATGTTCTGGATCGGGGCAGCGCCGACCGTGCCCGGAATCAGCGCCAGATTTTCCAGCCCCGGCCAGCCCTGTGCCAGCGTCCACATCACGAAGTCATGCCAGCTCTCTCCGGCACCGGCGCGAATGTAGCAGGCGTCGGCATCCTCGCCGGCCAGTTCGCGGCCAGGGATGGCCGACAGCAGCATGAGGCCGTCGAAGTCGCCGGTCAGCACCAGATTGCTGCCACCCCCCAGGATGAAACGCGGAAGGTCGCGATAGCGGCGACTGGCAGCGAGTTGTTGCACTGTGTCGAGCGAATCGATGCGCGCCAGATGCGCTGCCCGAGCAGGCAGGGCCAGCGTGTTACGCAGGCGGAGGTCGGCATGGTTCTCGATCAGAAAGTCAGGCATGGCGTGATGGCTAGCAGGTGTTGTCCCGTGCCATTGTAGCCGAGGGGCGTGCGGCGCCATGGCGATTACATCGACTACAATCGGGCAGTTCCCGATGTTTCTCGTTGTTCACCGATGCCACTTGCCGACGCCACTTGTCTGACCCTTCATCCACATCCGGCCACCCCACGGAGTGCGCTCTGTGCGGCCGATGTCCTGCTGCAGCCAGCAAGAGATGGCTTGCAACTGACCTACCGCCTGTTCGGCGAAGTGTTGCGTCTGCAGATTCCTGACCCGCGGCCAGCAGCCAGGGTGGATGGATTGTGGCGGCATAGTTGTTGCGAAGCATTCATTTCCGTTCCCGGCACGCCCGCCTACCGTGAATTCAATTTCTCACCCTCGGGCGAATGGGCTGTCTATGATTTTGCCGACTACCGGCAGGCGTCACCCGCGCCACAGGCAGATATTGCCCCTGAAATCCACTGCCGCCTGGCGCCGGATGTGCTCGAGGTCAGTGTCCATCTGCCGGCAGCCTGGTTGCCGGCGGGCGGTGAAAAAGAGGAATTCGAGCTGGGGTTATCGCTGGTGGTCGAGACACTGGGCAGCAGTAGTGAGCCGCAGCTGTCGTATTGGGCCTTGCGGCACGCTGCCGATCACCCGGATTTTCATTGCCGTGCCGGTTTCATGGCACGATTTGCCCATCCCTGAAAACCAGACCCTCACCATGATCCAGTTCGGACTTGACCGCCTGCTTGCCGACCCCGCCCTGCGCCGCCCGCTGGCAGGCAAGCGCATTGCCCTGCTCGCCCATCCTGCCTCGGTGACGCGCAACCTGACGCATTCGCTGGACGCACTGGCGGCGCTGCCCGACCTGAAACTGACGGCCGCCTTCGGCCCGCAGCACGGGTTGCGCGGCGACAAGCAGGACAACATGGTGGAATCGCCGGACTACGTTGATCCCTTGCATGGCATCCCGGTGTTCAGCCTCTACGGCGAAGTGCGCCGGCCGACCGGCGCGATGATGGATAGCTTTGATGTGCTGCTGGTTGACCTGCAGGATCTTGGCTGCCGCATCTATACCTTCATCACCACGCTGCGCTATGTACTCGAAGCGGCGGCGCAGCATGGCAAATCGGTGTGGGTACTCGACCGGCCCAACCCTGCCGGCCGTCCGGTTGAAGGATTGATGCTGCGCGATGGCTGGGAAAGCTTCGTTGGCGCCGGCCCGATGCCGATGCGTCACGGCCTGACCATGGGCGAACTGGCGCGCTGGTTCATTGCCACGCTGAAGCTCGATGTTGACTGCGAAGTGATCACGATGGAAGGCTGGCAGCCCGAAGCGGCACCCGGTTTCGGCTGGCCGCTCGGCGAGCGCAGCTGGATCAACCCCAGTCCGAATGCCCCCAACCTGTCGATGGCACGTGCCTATGCCGGTACCGTGATGCTCGAAGGTACGACCCTTTCGGAAGGGCGTGGCACGACGCGGCCGCTCGAACTCTTCGGTGCCCCTGATATCGACGCCAGGGCGCTGATCACCGAAATGCAGACGCTGGCACCCCACTGGCTGCAGGGCTGCGTTCTCCGCGAGTGCTGGTTCGAGCCGACTTTCCACAAGCACGCTGGCAAGCTGTGCCACGGCGTGCAGATCCATGTCGAAGACCCGGTGCACTACGACCACGCCGCCTTCCGCCCGTGGCGCCTGCAGGCGCTGGCTTTCAAGGCGATCCGCCGATTGTGGCCGGACTACCCGCTATGGCGTGATTTTGCCTACGAATACGAACACGACCGTCTGGCCATCGACCTGATCAACGGCAGCCCGCTGTTGCGTGAGTGGGTCGATGATGCGGCATCGCTGCCGGAGGATCTGGATCAACAGGCACTTCCTGATGAAGCTGCCTGGGTGGCCGGGCGCGTTCTACATTTGCTGTATTGATCAGGCCTGAACCAGGCATGCCACAAAAATGTCACATCATGTCGTTCGACTAGAAAAATGGCTTGCGCCTGCACCATGGTGCAGTGTTTAGACTAGCCTGACGGTACGCTGCCACTGGATCTAGAGAATACAGAAGCAGCACCTTTTATTCGATGGGACGACATGGGCGCCAATACAAAAAACAACGCTAAGCTCACGATCGGCCGCCTGGCGAATGCTGCAGGGATGAGCATTGCCACCGTTCGTTATTATCAGCGGCGGAAGCTGCTGCCGCTGCCGAACAAACCGGCGGTCGGCGGTTTTCGTGAATACAGCGAAGAAGATCTGGCGCGATTGCAGTTGATCCGGCGGACGCAGGAAATGGGTTTCACGCTGGCCGAAGTGCTGGAGTTGTTGAGCTACATCGAATCCGGCGATCGCAATGCGATCATTCTGCTAGCCGGTAAAAAATTGCAGCAGGTACAGGAGCAGGCCGAGCAGCTGAATCATATGCAGCATAGCCTTTCCTGGCTGGTGACCGAATGCGAGGAAAGCTGCCCAGCAGATTGCCCGTTCATCAATGAATTGCTCGAGAGTACTCGGGCTTAAGCGGTAAGAAACATGCGCAAACCCGGGGAAATCAAGCTGCAGACCATCAAGGATCTGGAGTTGATTGCCGACGCACATCTGCGCTGGATCCATGGCTATAACCGGACATTGGTTTGCGGTGATCCACCCAGCCCGGAGATCATGGCGGCAGATGCCCACCACACCTGCGAATTCGGGAGATGGTACCAAAGCCTTGATCCGGCCAGTGTCAAACCGTTGGCCGGCCAGCTGAAATATCTCGGTGATACCCATCGTGCGATGCATGAATCAGCTGCCGCGATCGCGGGCGAGGCTGCTTCAGGGCGTATTGATGCCAAGCGTTACGACGGGTTTTCCGATCATGCCTATCGTTTCAAGACCGGTATCCGGGCACTGCAGATGAAGCTGATCCGGGAGGTTTGCCTGATCGATCACCTGACCGGCGTCTGGAACCGCAGTTCCCTGATTCAACGCATCTCCGAAGAACACGAGCGGATGCTGCGTCATGGCGGCAGTTGTTGCCTTGCGATGATGGATATCGATCATTTCAAGACAGTGAATGATCGTTTCGGGCATGCGGTCGGAGATCAGGTACTGCAGGCGGCGACCCGCACTGTCAGGCAGCGCCTGCGTCGTTACGATGCCGTTTTTCGCTATGGCGGCGAGGAGTTTCTGATCTGTCTGCCCCGGGCCAGCATGACTGAAGCCGTGACGCTGGTCGAACGCATCCGTACGGACATTGCGGCCGAGGTGGTGCGTACGGAAGACGGTACCGCTATTGTAATTACCGCCTCATTTGGCGTGGCTGAATTGTCCCCCACTCTGCCCATTCAGAACTGCATTGAAGCGGCTGACCAGGCCTTGCTGCGTGCCAAGGCAGCAGGCCGTAATCAGACCTGCTGCCCGTAGCACTCCCGTTTCACCTTACAGCAGCGGCGCCAGCCAGCGCGCCGCTTCCTCGTTGCTGAATCCTGCCCGTGCCGCCCAGTCTTCAAGCTGGTCGCGGGCGATCTTGCTGACCGCGAAGTAGTGCGCCTGCGGGTGTGCCAGCATGAAGCCGGAAACGGCGGCGGCCGGAGTCATGGCGAAGGATTCGGTGATGCCCATGCCGGCGTTGGCCGGGGCGTCGAGCAGCGCGAACAGCGGGCCTTTCGCCGTGTGGTCCGGGCAGGCCGGGTAGCCGGGGGCCGGGCGGATGCCGCGATACTCCTCGCGGATCAGCGCATCGTTGTCGAGTGCTTCATCGCTGGCATAACCCCAGTAATCCCGACGCACCTGCGCGTGCAGCCATTCGGCGCAGGCTTCGGCGAGGCGGTCGGCGAGTGACTTGAGCATGATCGCGTGGTAGTCGTCGTGGGCCGCCTCGAACTCGGCCAGCTTTGTTTCGATGCCGATGCCGGCTGTGACGGCGAAGGCACCGATCCAGTCAGGCGTCCCCTGGTCCGCGATGAAGTCGGTCAGGCAGTAATGCGGCTTGCCGCTTGGCCGTTCATGTTGCTGACGCAGGCTGTGCCAGGTCATCAGCTTCTTGCTGCGTGACTCATCGGCATAGAGTTCGATGTCGTCGCCGACGGCATTCGCCGGATAAAGGCCGAATACCGCGTTGGCGGTCAGCCACTTTTCGCCGACGATCTGCGCCAGCATTGCCTGGCCATCCTTGAATACGCCACGTGCCGACTCGCCGACGGTGGCATCGTCGAGAATCTTCGGGTAGCTGCCGGCCAGATCCCAGGTCTGGAAGAAGGGGCCCCAGTCGATGTAGTCGACCAGTGCCGCCAGATCGACCTCGCGCAACACATGCAGGCCGGGCTTCTTCGGTGCTGCCGGTACGTAGGCCGGATCGGCATTCCAGACAAAGCGGTTGGCGCGGGCAGCGTCGAGGGTGACGAGCGTGACCCCCTTCTTGTTGGCGTGCTGGGCGCGCACTTTCTCGTAGTCGGCGGCCACTTCGGCCTTGTAGCCTTCGGCATGGTCGATCGACAGCAGCTTGGTGACGACGCCGACAGCGCGCGAGGCGTCAGGTACGTAGATCACTGCCTGCCGGTAATTCGGAGCGATCTTGATCGCCGTATGGGCGCGGCTGGTGGTGGCGCCGCCGATCAGCAGCGGCACGTCAAATCCCAGGCGCTCCATTTCGGCAGCGACATGGCTCATTTCTTCCAGTGAGGGCGTGATCAGCCCGGAAAGGCCGATCGCCTGTGCCCCATGTTCCTTGGCGGCGTGCAGGATCTTGTCGCAGGAAACCATGACGCCGAGGTCGACGACGTCGTAGCCATTGCAGCCAAGCACCACGCCGACAATGTTCTTGCCGATGTCGTGCACGTCGCCCTTGACCGTGGCGACGACGATCTTGCCTTTCGAGGTGGCGCCGGTACGCAGCTTCTCCGCCTCGATGTAGGGGATCAGGTGGGCGACGGCCTGCTTCATGACACGCGCCGACTTGACCACCTGCGGGAGGAACATCTTGCCGGCGCCGAAGAGGTCGCCGACCACGTTCATGCCGCTCATCAGCGGCCCTTCGATCACCGACAGCGGCGGCTTGCCGGCGGCTTCGAGCGCAGCGCGGCATTCCTCGGTATCGGCAACGACGAAGTCGGTGATGCCCTTGACCATCGCATGCGACAGTCGCTCCTCGACGGAAAGTTCGCGCCAGGACAGGTCTGGCCCGGTATTTTTCGCCTTGCCCTCCTTCACCGTCTGTGCGAAGTCGACCAGGGCTTCACCGGCTTCCGGATTCCGGTTCAGGACCACATCCTCGACCTTCTCGCGCAGCGCCGGTTCGAGGTCGTCATAGACGCCGAGCATGCCGGCGTTGACGATGCCCATCGACAACCCGGCCTGAACCGCGTGGTAGAGGAAGACGGTGTGGATCGCCTCGCGCACCGCGTCGTTGCCGCGGAACGAGAACGAGACGTTGGAAACGCCGCCGGAAATCTGTGCGTACGGCAGGTGCTGGCGAATCCAGCGGCAGGCTTCGATGAAGTCGACCGCGTAGTTGTCGTGCTCGGCAATGCCGGTGGCAATGGCAAAGATGTTCGGGTCGAAGATGATGTCTTCCGGCGGGAAGCCAATGCCCACCAGCAGGTCATAGGCGCGCTTGCAGATCTCGGTCTTGCGGGCAAAGGTATCGGCCTGGCCGGCTTCGTCGAAGGCCATGACGACCACGGCGGCGCCATACCGGCGAGCCAGCTTGGCCTGATGCAGGAAGGCAGCCTCGCCCTCCTTCATCGAGATCGAATTGACGATGCCCTTGCCCTGGATGCACTTGAGGCCGGCCTCGATCACTTCCCACTTCGACGAGTCGATCATGATCGGCACGCGGGCGATGTCCGGCTCGGAAGCGATCAGTTTCAGGAAGCGATCCATCGCCGCCTTGGAATCGAGCATCGCCTCGTCCATGTTGATGTCGATCACCTGCGCGCCGTTCTCGACCTGCTGGCGGGCGACGGCCAGCGCGTCGTCGAGGCGGCCCTCGAGGATCATGCGGGCGAAGGCCTTGGAGCCGGTGACGTTGGTCCGTTCGCCGACGTTCACGAACAGCGAATCCTTGCCGACATTGAACGGCTCCAGCCCCGAGAGGCGCAGCTTCTTTTCAACTTCCGGGATGGTGCGCGGCGTGACGCCGTCGACAAGCTTGGCGATGGCAGCGATGTGGTCCGGCGAGGTGCCGCAGCAGCCGCCGATGATGTTCACGAAGCCGTGCTTCGCCCAGTCGGCCACTTCCTCGGCCAGCTGCTCCGGCGTCTCGTCGTAACCGCCGAAGGCATTGGGCAAGCCAGCGTTCGGGTGGGCGGAAACGAAGCAATCGCAGACGCGCGACAGTTCCTCGACATACTGGCGCAGTTCCTTGGCACCGAGCGCACAGTTCAGGCCGAACGAGAGCGGGCGGATGTGGTTCAGCGAATTCCAGAAGGCCTCGGCGGTCTGCCCCGACAGCGTGCGGCCGGAGGCGTCGGTGATCGTGCCGGAGATCATCACCGGCCAGCGTCGTCCGGCGGCCTCGAAGAATTGCTCGATGGCGAAAAGCGCGGCCTTGGCGTTGAGCGTGTCGAACACCGTCTCGACCAGCAGCAGGTCGGCGCCCCCGTCGACCAGGCCGCGGATGGCCTCGGTGTAGGTCTCGACCAGCTCGTCGAAAGAAACATTGCGGAATCCGGGGTCGTTCACGTCCGGCGAGATCGAGCCGGTGCGCGACGTGGGGCCGATGACGCCGGCAACGAAGCGCGGCTTGGCCGGGTTCTGTGCCGTGAATTCGTCGCAGGCTTCGCGCGCCAGTCTTGCGCCGGCCACATTCAGTTCATAGACGATGGGCTCGAGCTTGTAGTCAGCCTGCGAGATCGCCGTGGCGTTGAAGGTGTTGGTCTCGAGAATGTCGGCGCCGGCCGCGAGGTACTCGGCGTGGATGCCCTTGATGACCTCGGGCCGGGTCAGCAGCAACAGGTCGTTGTTGCCCTTGAGGTCGTGCGGGTGGGCCGCAAAACGCTCGCCGCGGTAGTCTTTTTCCGTCAGCCCGTGGCGCTGGATCATCGTGCCCATCGCCCCGTCAAGGACGAGAATGCGCTGGGCAAGAATGGCGGAGAGTTCGGCTGTACGGTCGGGCTGCATGGATGACTACCTCAAAAACAAAAAACCCGTTCAGCAGGGAAAGCGAACGGGTTTCAGAAAGAAGCCCGCTTTAGCCGCATTTGTAATGCGCCCGCAAGCTGAACTTCAAATCGGCGCGAAGACCGGATTCTAACGCCAAGCGGCTGATAATCCAAGAAAAGAGGCGGTCGGTTATTTCCGCGCCAGTGTCCAGGGCACAGTTTTGCAGTCCATTGTCTCCCGAGGCGGCGCAGTCACGAAAGGTCAGACCGGGCAGGTTTGCTCTGCCCTGTTGTCAGCCGATCGACAAGAAAATCCAGCATCGCCCGTACAACCGGCCTCTGGGCTGCATTTGCCCGCCAGACGAGATGGATCGCACCGCTGTCGCGTTCGTTGAATCGGGCCTGCCAGTCGGGCAGTACTTCTACCAATTGTCCCTGGCGCATCTCGTTTTCGACCAACCAGCGGCTGATCAGCAACACCCCCTGCCCGGCAACGGCAAAAGCAACCAACGGGTCGCCACCGCAAGCACTGAAGTTACCGGCCACACGCACCTTGATGCGCTCGGCGCTACGCTCGAAATGCCAGAAGACATGTTGCCGTTGCCGGTGCAGTGTCAAGCAATTGTGCCGGCGCAAGTCAGCGGGTTGCGTGATGGGTGGCTGAAGCGCGAGATAGTCGGGGTGGGCAACCAGCACCGTTTCGTTGTCAACCAGCTTGCGCGTGCGCAGTGTTGCATCCTGAGGTGGCCCGAAACGAACGGCGATATCCATCGGGCTGTTGTAGAGATCGACGATGCTGTTGTCCAGGCTGAGTATGATCGAGGCCTGCGGGTAGCGGCTGCTGAACTCGGGTAGCAGTGGCGCAAGTACGGTGCGGCCGAACGAATCGAATGCCGTGATGGAAATATCACCCTGCACTTCACCTGGCGTCTGTCGGAGTTCATTCCCCGCTAGGCGGATATCCTGCAGGATCTGCTTTACCCGTTCGTGGTAGGTGAGGCCTGGCTGTGTCAGATCCAGACGGCGGGTGCTGCGTTCAAACAGGCGGACACCGAGATCCTGTTCCAGTCGGTCGATCTGCCGTGCAATCGACGAAGCGTTCTTGTTCTGGCGGCCGGCGGCAGCACTGAAACTACCGGTTTCGACCACGTCGAGAAAAGTCTGCATGGCATCAAACATCGTCGAAATCTCCGCATGTATTGCAAAGATAATAGTGCAGTAGAGATTATTTATGCATTTTTCGCATCTTGGCAAACTGTGCGGACGATTTCAACAGGAGAAACAGTCATGCAAGTTTCCGAAGCCATCAGCAGCCGCCGTTCGATCAAGCAGTTCGATGCCGACCATCGCCTTTCAGCGGCGGAGATCGAGTACCTCTACCGGCATGCCCGCCTGGCACCGACCTCGTTCAATATCCAGCATTCCCGCTTCATCCGTATCACCGATCCGCAGTTGCGGGCGCGCATCCGTCCGCTCGCCTTCGATCAGCCGCAGGTGACCGACGCCGCTGAACTGGTGGTGATCAGCGCCGACGTGCAGGCGTGGCAGAAGGCGCCGCAGCGCTACTGGCACCATGCCGGCAGCGAGAAGGCGGCGATGATTGTCGACAGCCTGCTGGCGTTTTACCGTGACCGTGAATGGCTGCAGCGCGACGAGGCCATCCGTTCCGGCGCTTTCGCGGCGCAGAACCTGATGCTGACAGCGCGAGAGCTGGGCTACGACAGTTGCCCGATGATCGGTTTCGATATCGAAGCCGTGGGCCGGCTCATCGGCCTGCCGGATGACCATGTGGTTGTGATGATGCTCGCGCTTGGCCGAGCGGCAGGACCAGCCTGGGAGCGTGGCGGCGACTTGCCGGCAAGCGAGGTGATTTTCGAGAACGGTTTTATGCAGCAACTGGCGGCAAGCACTGCGACGGTCGCTGCCGCGTAATCGACGAACCGGCGACTAATAGTTGGGCAGGTATTGCGCTGGCGCCAGTGCAATCGGAAACAGCGGTTTCGAGAGCAATGCACGGGCGGTGGCTTCGGTGACTGAAATACAGGCGCCGAACTGGGGGTCACCCCCCTTTGCCTGAAAGCGCTGGACGGCGGTGACCACACCGACCAGCCGGCCTTCGTTGTCGAGCAAGGGGCCACCGGATGAACCCGGGCGGCAGTAGGTATCGGAGAGCAGGAAGGTTTCTCCGCCACGGTCGACGCGCATGCGGAAAGCACCTTCCGACCAGACGATGTCGCTTGACCCGCCGGGGTGGCCCATGGCGTGAACCGTGTCGCCGGCACGCAGCGAAGCCGAGTTGCCCCATGCGATGGCGTCACTGCCGGCACCAGGTGCGAGCAGCAGGCAGGCGTCTTCGCCGTCCAGCCGTGCATACTTTTCGACCTTGGTCACTTGCTTGGTCATGCCGTTGATGACGACCAGACCGTTGGTGGCGCCACCTGCCAGCACATGGCAGTTGGTCAGGATGCGATCAGGCCCGATCATCACGCCGGAGCCGGTGAGATTACGTTGGCGGATGGTGAATACCGACCAGGCCAGATATTGTGCGTCGAAACCGGGCTGTTTGGTGCCACGACTGGGCAAGGCGGGTGCTGCGCGGAAAGCGGCTGGTGTTGATGTTTGTTCCGTTACGGGCGCTGGGCTGTTGTCGACGATGGGTGCTGCTACTGGTTCTGTGGGTGCAGTCGCAACTTGTGGAGGCACTGTTTCTTCTGATGCCGCCACGGACGCTGGCGGAGTGCTTATCTGCTTGGCGACAGAAGGCGTTTTCAGCCAGAAGAATCCTGCCGTACCCCCCATGGCCAGGAGCAGAACCAGCCAGTTGCGTGCACGGGAACGGGGTTGATGTCGTGGGGTGTAATCCAAAGTCAATCCGACTGCCGGCGGGGTGTTTTCAGTATGTCGGGTTTCGGCCTGGGCCTGGCTGGCCTGCAGCTTCCGGTCATAGGCTGCACGTTGCGCTGGCTGGCGCAAGGTGTCGTAGGCCACGCGCAGCAATGAAAGCGCATCGGGCTCGCCTTGCAGTTGCTGTTCCCGCTGACGGAAGGCTGCAGCAATGGTTTCATCGCTGGCATCGGGGTCAACGCCGAGGGCAGCGTACAGTGTGTTCGGTATGGTCATGGCGGGAACGGTTCGGCGTCCGGAAGCGTCAGATTGTAGAATATCTGCATTGGTTTGCTGCAATGGCAATCGTTCTGGAGTTTTCATCATGATCCGCAATTTCCTGGCTGGCTTGTTTGCGATGCTGATCGCATTTTCTGCCCACGCCGAAAGAATCGATATCGACAATGCCGAACTGGCCCGGCTGGCGGTGGCGGGGGTGCCAGTCATCGATGTGCGCACAGAGGCGGAATGGAAAGACACCGGGGTGGTGCCGGGCAGCAAGCTGATCACCCTGTTCGATGCGCAGGGCAATGCCGACCCTGCCTGGCTGGCCAAGGTGAAGGAGGTGGCCAAGCCGGGTCAGCCGGTAATCATCATCTGCCGTAGTGGCGCACGCTCAAAGGTGGCGAGCCAGATGCTGGAGCAGCAAGGCGGATATCAGAAGGTTTACAACGTGCGACACGGCATTCGTGGCTGGGCCAGTGAGGGAAGAACCATGTCACCGGCAGCCACGGCAGTGGCTACTTGCCCGGCTGGCACGCGTTGCTGATTCCATGAAGGTGAAAGCGAAAGCAGAAAAAAGTCACGAGGTTCGCCCCGGGCAATCGATCGAGCTGCTCAAGGAGCTGCACATCCTGACGCGTGACGGCAAGATGAATCAGGACAGCCGCCGCAAGCTGAAGCAGGTCTACCACCTCTACAACTTCATCGAGCCATTGCTGCTCGAAGCCCAGGCTGAGCATCCGGAAATCCATCTGGTTGATCATGGTGCCGGCAAGTCGTATCTGGGCTTCATTCTCTACGACCTGTTCTTCAAGGAGCAGAGTGGGGGTGCCCAGATCTGGGGTATAGAAACCCGCGACGAGCTGGTGGCGCGTTCGCAAGCGCTGGCTGCACGGCTTGGTTTTGACGGCATGAACTTTCTCAATCTCTCGGTGGCGGAATCGATCACATCGCCGGCACTGCCCGAGCGCATCGATGTGGTGACTGCACTGCATGCCTGCAACACGGCAACCGATGATGCGATCCGTTTTGCATTGGCCAAAAAGGCGAAGTACATCGTACTGGTGCCCTGCTGTCAGGCTGAAGTAGCGTCAACACTCAGGAAAAACAAGGCAACTGCGCTGGCCGAAGCACTGGGCGAGGTCTGGCGCCACCCGATCCACACGCGGGAGTTCGGTAGCCACCTGACCAACGTGCTACGCTGTCTCGAGCTGCAGGCGCATGGCTATGAAGTGAGCGTGACCGAATTGATCGGTTGGGAGCATTCGATGAAGAATGAACTGATCATCGCCGTCCAAAAAAAGCTGCCAACCCGCAAGCCGACCGAGCGGCTGAATGAATTGCTGCAGACATTCGGGCTGGAGGAATTGCGCGAGCGCTTTGTGCCGGTCGCCTGAACAGGACTGTCATTTTCGAGGTACGCGGTGTGTCGAGTGACTACAGCTTGACGCCGTTTGAACGGAGGTGAGCCATGCCGGATTCAAGTCGCCGTTTCGAGTACCGACTATCCTTTCCTGAAGGCAGCAACTGTACGATCAATGTCGTTCTTGATGGTGCAACGCTGGAATGCATCGAGCCGGCACCGGTTGCGCGCGAGTGGACAGCGCTGGCCTGTCATCGTTGCCCTCATTGCCCGCTACAACTGGAAACCGAGCCACTCTGCCCGTTGGCGGCACGTCTGGATCCGATTGTTGAGACCCTCGGCTCCGTGCTATCGCACGAAACATTGAATGCAGAAGTGCATGGCGCGGGCCGGGTGGTCAGCACGCATACTTCAGCCCAGGCCGTTGCCAGCTCGATCATGGGGCTCATTTCAGCCACCAGCGGTTGCCCGCATACGGCATTTCTGAAACCACTGGCCTGGTTCCATCAGCCTTTTGCCAGTGAAGAAGAAACGGTTTTTCGCGCAGTTTCAGCATGGCTGCTCAAGCAATATTTTCGTGAAACCGAAGGTGAGGTTGGCGACTGGGCGCTGGATGGTCTGAAAGCCAATTACGAAGCCTTGCATCAGGTGAATATTCATCTGGCGCGTCGGCTGCGGACTGCGACTTCGCTGGATGCGGCGGTTAACGCCGTGGTTAGGCTCGACATGTTTACCAAGGCTGTTCCGGGCGAAATCGATGACATCCTGGGGTTCTTGCGTCCCCGTCTTGCCTGACTTCTTCGTGTAAGGATTTCTGAACTCCACCGACTAACAGGCATCGAACCTTCAATGTCGATGTTGCCGGAGCCTGAATTCTGGTCGCACACAGGGTTCATCGTCAGGAGAGAATCATGGATCGTCGTAAATCACTTTTTTCGCTGCTTGGCTTGTCGTTGATGTCGCTGGGCAGCATTCCTGTTTTTGGCAAGGAGTCCGGAATGTCATCAAGCAAGCCCACATTGATCAAATCGAAGGCCGAGTGGGCAAAGCTCCTGCCAGCCCCAGCCTACAAGGTGCTGTTCGAGGAAGGTACCGAATACGCGGGGAGCAGCCCCCTCAACGACGAAAAGCGCGATGGCACCTTTGTCTGTGCGGCCTGCGCAAACCCGCTGTTCGATAGCAGCACCAAATATGAAAGCGGCACCGGCTGGCCCAGTTTCTGGCAACCACTGCCCAATGCGGTGGCAACGAAGACGGATTACAAGATGATCCTGCCGCGTACCGAATATCACTGCGCACGTTGCGGCGGCCATCAGGGCCATGTTTTCGATGACGGCCCGAAGCCGACCGGCCAACGCTATTGCAACAACGGGGTGGCGCTGCAATTCGTGCCACGTGGCGAAAAGCTGCCGGCGTTGCGGACATGAAGCCCCGCATTGCTGTTGCCGGTTTGTTTGCCTTCGCCGGTCTGAACCTGCTGGCTGCACAACCTGTACTTGCTGCCGATGCACCACGCGCAGCGAGTACGACGGCAACGGCGATTTTCGCCGGCGGCTGCTTCTGGTGTACCGAGGCTGATTTCGAGAAGCTGCCGGGCGTGATCAGTGCTGAATCCGGGTATACCGATGGCAAGACGGCCAACCCGAGTTACGAGGAAGTGAGCAGCGGTGCCACCGGCCATACCGAGGCGGTGCGCATCGTGTATGACCCGGCTCGTGTCACCTATGCGCAACTGCTCGATCATCTCTGGCACAACATTGACCCGACGGTGAAGGACAGACAGTTCTGCGATTACGGCAGCCAGTATCGTAGTGGCATTTACTGGCAGACAGAGGCGGAGCGCAAGGCTGCCGAGGATAGTCGCGATGCCCTGCTGAAGAGCGGCAAGGTGAAGCAAATCCATACCGAGATCAAAAAAGCCAGCGAGTTTTACCCGGCCGAGGGCTATCATCAGGATTATTACAAGAAGAATCCGATCCGCTATAACTACTATCGCAGTGGCTGTGGCCGCGACATTCGCCTGCAGCAGTTGTGGGGCGTGAAATAAGCGAAAGCGGGCGTAACGCCTTCGCGGGGTCGGGGCGAAGGTAGTTGGCAGTGGATGTTAGAAAAGCATGAAGAGGAAACCTTTGTCGTACAGATCCTTTCTGATCGGACTAGCCTTCGTATCTGCACTGACGGGCTGTGCCACCGTGATCAACCCGGTTACCGGGGAGAGCGAGCGAACTGTTCTTGATGAGCCGCACGAAATTGCCGAAGGCAGCAAGGCGCATCAGCAAGTACTGCAGGAGTACGGGGTCTACCCTGATACCAAGCTGCAAGCCTACGTGAATACGCTGGGCCAGCGACTGGCGCGCCAATCACATCGCAGTAATCTGACCTGGCATTTCACGGTGCTGGACAGCCCTGAGATCAACGCCTTTGCCCTGCCCGGCGGCTATGTCTATGTTACTCGCGGCATCATGGCCTATCTTGAAAGCGAGGCAGATCTGGCCGGGGTGATCGGCCACGAAATCGGCCACGTTACAGCCCGTCATGGTGCGCAACGTGCAACGCGCCAACAGACCGCCGGTATCGGTGTGCTGGCGGCGACAATCCTTGGCGCTGTGCTTGAAAGCCAGGGGGTTTCAGGTGCTACTGACCTGGCCGGTTCGCTGTCGCAGGGTGTGGCTGCCGGCTATATCGCCTCCTACAGTCGTGACCAGGAATTGCAGGCTGACCAGCTCGGCGCCGAGTATCTCGAACGTATCAAGTACGACCCGAAAAACATGGTCGACGTGATCCGTGTGCTGAAGAGCCAGGAACAGTTTGCCGCCGACACGGCGCGCGCCGAAGGACGGGAGGCTCCGGCACGGGGCGGCTGGCTGGCATCGCACCCGAGCAACGAACAGCGACTGCAGGAAATCACCCGGATTGCCGGCCAGTACAAAGGCAAGTATGAAGACGAGGGGCACGACCGCTACCTGAAGATGATCGATGGCATGACCTTTGGCGAGAGCCGTGAGCAGGGCGTGACACGCGGACGCCAGTTCTACCATGAGCCGATGGGGCTGGCGCTGACTGCCCCCGAAGGCTGGCGCATTCAGAACTCTCCGGAAGCTGTTGCCGTCGTCAATGCGGCGGGTGATGCCGCACTATTGCTCCAGGTAGCGCCGACCAAGGCCGGCAATACGCATGAAAACATCATCCGCAAGGTTTTCAAACCGGAACAAGGGCGCACCGAAAAGCGTTCGCTTGGTGGCTTTGCAGCAACACATTTCGTCGGCACCTCGCGCACACGACAGGGGCAGGTGCGGCGGATCGAAGTCACCGTGGTGACCGGGCCGGGAAACCGGAATTTCATGCTGGTTCCCAGCGCCAGGGATGCACGTACCTTGCAGCGTAACCGAGAAGGCCTGCAGGCGGCTGAAGCGTCGTTTCGTGCGCTGAGCAGTAGCGATATGGCCGCCGCGCGACCGTGGACCCTGCAGACGAAACCCTACCCGCGCGGTGGTTTTGCCGAGATGGCCAAGCGTTCGCCGTTGAGCGGCAACGCCGAGCGCGAGTTGCGTCTGATCAACGGCTTCTATGCCGGCGGCGAACCCCCCCCCGGACGGCTGGTAAAAGTGGTCGAGTAGTCATATTTTGGTCGGCGGCGGGCATTAGAGGGGCAGGTCGCTCGCCGTCGGCTGTTCGATCCGGCGGAGGCCTGCCTAGCCTGATGCCTTCAGGCAGGCATCGATTGCTGCCTGGATCTCGGACTCGTCGCTGACCACCGGAAACGATTCACTGACTTCAGGCGGGATGTCGATCGGGCGGCCGCTGATCGCATCGCAATAGACCCACAGGGTTTCAGCTTCGACCACGGTTTTCCCGTCACGCACCCGGACGAAACGGTATTTGCGCGGTGAAGTCTGTCGATCCATGCCGGCAACCCAGGTGGCAACCATCAGTTCGTCGCCGGTGAAGGTCGGTCGGATGTATTCAATGTAATGCGAGCGGATGACCCAGGTGGTCTTTGTTTCGAGGTAGCGGGCAACCGTCCAGCCCTGCTCGTGAGAGTGCGCGGTGGCAATATCCTGCATCCAGCGCACGTATTCCTGATTGTTGACGTGCCCGTTCAGGTCGATGGATTCGGGCGTGACGGTAAAGGCTTCGGCCAGGATGCGTGGCATGGGGCACTCGCAGTCAATGAAAAACCGGGAGTTTACTCTGCTGGAGGCGGCCCTGCCCTGTCCTGCCGATCATGCAAACAGCGAAGCAGTACCGGCAGGAGATGAAGGAAAGTAGAGGTGCAGGTAGCTTGCCGTCAGGCGTGCCTGGCGGTACACCGGTTCGCCCTCGCTTGCGCCCTGTTTCCGTATCGCCCTGGCGAAAGGCGCCAGGCTGGTCTTTGCACTCGAATAGTGGAAGGTATGTCCACGCAGCGGTGGCTGGCCGTCGAAGGCAATTTCCTGCATGCCCAGCGCGGCGAGCTTCTTCTGCATGGTGATGGTGCCCGGCATCAGGCTGCCCATCCAGTGGGCGTGCCCTTCCCCGTCAACCAAGGTCTCGAACAGCGCCATCATGCCGCCGCATTCGGCGAGCAGGGGTTTGCCGCTGTCGACATGCTTGGCGAGGGCGGCCCACAACGCCCGGTTGGTGGCCAGTGCCTTGCCATGGAGCTCCGGGTAGCCACCGGGCAGCCAGACGGCGTCGCATTCGGGCAGGGTGCTGTCGGTCAGTGGCGAGAAGAAGGCGAGCGTCGCCCCCATTGCCAGCAGGCATTCGAGGTTGGCCGGATAGATGAAGCAGAAAGCGGCATCGCGGGCGATGGCGATGGTTTTGCCAGCCAGCAGCGGCGCGATCTGCGCGGGCGATGCCGCAGCGAAGTCAACGGCCGGCGGCAATACGGCGGCATCGGTTTTCGCCAGCGCATCCGCCATGCGGTCGAGGCGTGCCGACAGGTCTTTGATTTCGGCGGCCGGCAGCAGACCGAGGTGGCGTTCGGGCATCGCAGCGATATCGTCGCGCGGCATGAAACCCATCCAGCGGATGTCATCGGGCAGGCTCTTCTTCAGCAGTTCGGCGTGGTAATCGCTGCCGACGCGGTTGGCAAAGACCGCCGTGAGTGGTGTGCCGGCGCGGTAATGCTTGAGACCGAAGGCAATCGCGCCAAAGCTCGTGGCCATCGCCGCGCCGTCGATCACGGTCAGGATCGGGATGCCGAGGCGGCTTGCCAGTTCCGCCGCCGAGGGCTCGCCATCGAACAGCCCCATCACCCCTTCGATCAGGATCAGGTCGGCAGTCCCTGCAGCCTCGGCCAGCCGCCAGCGCGCATCGTCCTCGCCGCTCATCCACAGGTCGATGTTCTGGCAGGGCGAGCCGCAGGCGATGGCGTGGATCTGCGGGTCAAGGAAATCCGGCCCGCACTTGAAAACCACGACCTTCCGCCCAAGCCGTGTATGCAGGCGCGCCAGTGCAGCGACCACGGTGGTCTTGCCCTGACCGGAGGCCGGGGCGGCAACGAGCAAGGCGGGGCAGGAAAGGCTCATGGTTTGGTCGTCGGTTCGATCAGGATCAGTTTGCCCGTTTTCGGGTCACGGAATACTTCGCCGACACGATCATACCCGGCGCCGGCCTGCTGGGTGCCGCTGGCCGGCCGTTCGACTTCGCGCCCCTTGTCCACCGGCACCGGCGGCTTCAGTGCTGTCTGGCTGCCGGCGGCCAGTGCAGCGAGCAGGCCACAGGCGAAAACGAGCATGACATCGACGAGATTGACCAGGCTGGCGCGCGGGTCTTCGTCATGATCGTCGAAGCGCGCATCAAGTTTCGAGTAGAGGCGGAGACGCTTGCGCGGTGTGCCAGCAGAATGGGCCGCAGCACCCGGTTCGCTTGCCGCGGGCAAGGTTCCGGCAGGACGGGAGTTCATGCGGCCTCCATTCGTTCCAGCACTTCCTCGTACCAGCGCCGGCGCAGTTTGCCGATGACCAGCCCGGCGATGCCGGCGACCAGGCCCAGCACCGTTGCATCGAAGGCAACCGTGACCGCTGCCGCCAGTTGTGCCGGATCGCCCTGCCCGAGCGCAGCAAGGCCCGGCCCGAGGGGAATGATGGTGGCCATCAGGCCGAGCATCGGCGGAATGCGGGCAAGCAGGTCGGCGCGCTCGAGCCGGTGGCGGGCGAGGGTCTGCAGGTGCAGCAGGTCGCCGCCCGCCGCCAGCCGGGAGAGGCCGGAAAAGCGTTCACCGACGGCGATGCCAGCCTCGACGGCGGCAATGGCGCAGGCGACGACCAGTGCGAACAGGGCCGGTGCCAGCAGCCAGGTCACGGCTTCATGCAGCCAGCTCAATGAAACGGAATTGATCATGTCGTTCTCCGGAAACGTGGGGAGTCAGGAAAGGAAGTGCGGCATCCATGGCGGATGCCGGCAAGGAACAAAAGCGGCAGCAGGGCAAGCAGCGTCGTCGGCAACGTGGCTGGCCGCGAGGGTGCGTCCAGCTGCGTCAGTTCGTAGTAGCGCGATGGGAGGGCTGCCTCCGTCGCGGTGGGGT
This sequence comes from Zoogloeaceae bacterium, assembly GCA_024235655.1. Classification (GTDB taxonomy): domain Bacteria; phylum Pseudomonadota; class Gammaproteobacteria; order Burkholderiales; family Rhodocyclaceae; genus Proximibacter. The sequence goes on from JACKLY010000001.1 coordinate 283,605, forward strand.
CGGCTGCCGGTGGCTGCATGGCTCGTCCTGCCGCCTGTGCGCTGCGGGTCGGCGCACGCGCCGCGGCCGTTGCTGGCTGGTACGGCTCGAGGTGCTCGCCACGCGCCCTGGCCAGCACGACGCCGAGCGCCTCGGCATCGCCTGCCGCGAGTTGCGGCGACAGCCATTGCCACATGGGGTGGTTGGGCGCAGTGTGGCCGCTGCCGGGCAGTCCGTTCCGGGCCACCAGCTGTGCGAGTTCGCCACCGAGCTGCCGGATCGTCGCCGCATCGGTTTTCCAGAAGCCTTTCTCGGCGGCCACCATGAAGATGGCCAGCATGTGCGCCTTGACGTGGGCATTCGGCCCCTGCGCAAGAAAGGCCGGCAGGCCCAGCTTCTGCGAATCGTCGAAATAGACCGACTTCACTTCATCCCAGGCCCAGTTCTGGATCAGATCCGGCCGTGCCACCTGCCAGCCCCAGAGGTTTTCCAGAAACTCCTGCCCCATGGTGCGGGCGCCGGCATAGCCGTGCGCCATCAGCGGCGTCAGCCAGGCCGGGTTGAGGTAGCGGCCGCGCAGTTCACCGAGCAGCGCGGTGGAAAGTGGTTCGATGTCGGCATGGCCGGGGTTGGCATGCTGCAGGATCAGGCTTTCCGGGCGTTTTCCGGTCAGCCCTTCGACGGCCAGCGAAATGCCCCCGAGGTAGTCAAAGGCGTCGTTGTTGTCGAGCAGGCCGTAGAGGTTGCTGGCGCGGCCGTGCCAGGCGCGGCCGACGCGGGTCAGTGCTGTATCGAAAGCGACATGTGCGGCTTCGCCTTCCGCCGCCAGACCATAGGCGTGGCCCAGCCGCCGGCGATAGACCTGACCCAGTTCAGCCCGTTCCTTCCAGGCGCCGGAGCGTTCGGTCAGGCGGTTGATGCCGGCACCGTAGGCGCCGGGGGCATCACCGAAGATGCGCAGTGCGGCGCTGCGACCGGCTTCGGCCAGCGGCAGCCCATGCTGCAGCAAGGCATGCGTACGTTGCTGCCATTCGCCGGCGACCTGGTTGCCGGATAGCGGCTCGTCGCCCCAATGCACCGTCGGCAGCACCTGCAACGCGGCGGCCAGGGCTTCCTGCAATTCGGGATGCGTCCGGCTCAGCGTATTGGCCGACGCTGCCAGCGCGAGCAGGCCGGCCCGGTCGATCAGGCGCAGCAGGTTGGGGTAGAGGTCGCGGAACAGGCCGGAGGTGGTGACGATGGCGTCTCGGCGTGGCAGGCCGGAAACGAGGCGGACGTCGGTGACGATGCCTCGCGCATTCCAGACCGGCTCGGCCCCCATCAACGCCAGTGCAAAGCCGACCATCACGCCCTCGTCGCGAACGGCATCGGAAGCCCACAGGATGACGGCTTCGCTGCCGCTTGCGGGCTTGCGCTGCCCGGCGCGGGTCGCAAAATCCTGACCCAGCTTGTAACCGAGGCGGGTCGGCAGCAGGTCGCCGTCGACAACGTGGAAGTTGCGCCCGGTGGGCAGGGCTTCGGGGGAACGCAGCGGATCGTTGCCCTTGCCCGGCGCGATGTAGCGCCCTTCCAGCCCGGCCAGCAGGGCGGCCATTTCAAGGCGCGGCGAAGCGGCCAGTTTTTCAGCCAGCGCTGGATCCTCGCTGCTGCGCTCAGTGCCCTGCCGCATCGACGCCAGCATCAGTTCGAGCGAGTCTTGCGACCATGGCCGGCCGAAGATGTGCAGGCCGTGCGGCATGAATTTTTCCTGCAGCTTGGTCAGGTAGTGGCCAACCTCGTGCGCGAGCAGGTCGTCGTCGGCCTGGTCGAAGCCGATGCCGCGCACCGCAAGCACGTCGGTCATCGACGCTTCCAGTTCCTGCTTGAGGTTAAGCGCATGCACCTGTTCGCGCATGGTGCGTGCGGCGGCCGCCTTGACCGCTTCGGAGCCGGACGCCTCATAGCTTTCGACCACCTGGCGCAGCGCCAGCAACTGGTCGTAGAGCGGCGTGGCGGCGAGTGGCGGGGTCAGGTGGTCGACGATCACTGCCAGCCCGCGCCGCTTGGCCTGGATGCCCTCGCCGACGCCATCGACGATGTAGGGATAGATGCCGGGCAGGTCGCTGGCGATCAGGCTGGGGTAGTCGTCGGCGGCAAGGCCGACGGCCTTGCCGGGCAGGAATTCGTAGGTGGAATGGCGACCGAGATGGACCACCGCATCGGCGCGGAAGCGGTCGCGCAGCCAGTGGTAGAAGGCCAGGTACTGATGCGGCGGCGTGATGCTGGTGTTGGCGTGCAGCAGTTCCTCGTCGACTTCCCAGCCGCGCGGCGGCTGCGGCCCGATGAAGATGTTGCCAAAGACCAGGCCGGGTACCAGCAGGCGTGCGTCGCGGCCAGCACCATGAACCATGACGCGACCGGGTGCCGGCCCCCAGCCCCGGAGGCCTTCAATCTGCAGCGCGGCCAGCTTGCGGGCCGTGCTGCCATTTCTGGCACAGCGATACCGGCTGCCTTCGACGAGGCATCTGGCATAGCCGGCCTCGAGCCGGGCGAGCAAGGCGATGGCTTCGGCGCGGCGCGGGTGGTCGGCGCCTTCGACCAGATGATGCAATTCCTTCAGGGCGGCTTCGGCGCGCTTGCGGCCGAGATTGCGTTCGCCAGCCTGCTCGGCTTCCAGCACTTCGGCATGCAGGCGACCAAGGGGGCCGGCCACCATTTCGTCGCGCACCCGCGGCGGCAGCTGACTGATCCACGCGGCGTAGTCGTCCTGTGTCACGCCATTGACGTTGGCGGACATTTCGCGCAAGGCATCCCTGTCTTCGGGCAGGTTCACACCCTGTGCCATGATGCGTTCGAGCAAGGCTTCCGGCGAGGCCGGCAGTTCTCCGGTGCGGTAGCCTGCCGCTTTCAGGGCGTGCAGGATGTCGAACAACGAGGCCGGCACATCCAGGTTGTCGGCGCCGATGTTCTGCCGGCCCGGCGGGTGGTTGTAGTAGATCAGTGCCAGCCGCTTGTCGGCATTGGCCTTCCTGCCCAGCAACTGCCAGCGTACGGCACGGGCAACCAGCCGATCGACTTCGGCCGGCAGCACCTGCGGCCGGCGGATCTCGATGCCGGTCCGGCGGTCGATCTCGGCCTTGCCCGACGCCGCGACGACGATGGGCTGGCCGCTGCCCTGCAGTTCGGGCAGCGCCACGCGGTACTGAACCGAATCCGGTGGCAGGCCGTCCGGTGACAAGCGCCACTGCATTGCCGTGCGGTCGGTCAGGCGGATCGCCTTGAAGACCGGTACGTCGAGTTGCTGCAGCGCTGCCGTGACAGCCTCACGCCCTTCTGCAGCGCCGACGACGAAATCCTGCAAGACGACCAGCGCTGCCGGCCTTGCCGGGGCTATCAGTTCGCGCAGACGCTCGACCACCTCGCGCGACGTCTGGCTCCAGCGTGCCATGACCACCACGCAGGGCAGTTGCTGCCGGCGCGAGGCGGTGCACAGCGCGTCGGCCGGGGCCGGATCACTGTTGGCCAGATCAAGGACAACCAGCGCCGGCTCGGCAGCCAGGCCGCTGTGCCCCCAGGCGGCACCATCGTGCACTTCGGTCAGGCCGTTGCGCAGCCGCAGTGACGGCTCGGGCGTTGCTGTCGGCAAGCCCTGTGCCGGGCGGAGCAGGTAGCCGATGAGATGCGAGATGTTTTCGCTGCCACCGGCCTGCCAGGTCTTGCGGGCGGCGAGCCAGGCTGCCGCTGCGGGATGCTGCTGCGTGCTGGCCAGCGCCTCGGCAGGTACGGGGTCGAGCGTCAACTGGCGCAAGGTTTCCGCAGGAAACCCTTCCAGCGAACCACCGGCCATGGGGCGCGACAGCAGCGACAGGCTCTGTTCGCCGTTCATCGCCAGCAGGCGGCGGCCATGCGGCAGGTGCGCCGGCAAAGCTTCCTTGAGCTTGCGTGCCGGGTCGCCGAAAACGGCGACCGCCAGCACGGCATCGGCATCGCCGATCCACTGTGCCAGCTGCCTGTCGGAAGCGGCCATCAGCTGGGCCGGCGTGCGCAGCACGATGCGGTCGCCGGGGTATGTCTTCAGATGGCGTGCTGCCGCTTCGACGGCGAGTGGCGCACTGCGCTCGCTGACCACCCCGAAAAGGCTGGCCGCAAAAACCGGCAAGGGCAGCAACAGGATTGCCGCGAGGGTACGCCTCGACCAGGACATCAGCACGTCAGGATATGCCGGTTCAGGGGTTCAGAATTCGACGCCGGGCATGGCTTTTACCCCGGCCTTGAAGGCATGCTTGGTCATGCCCATGTCGGTGACGGTATCGGCGGCGTCGACCAGCGCTGTGGGTGCTGCGCGGCCGGTGACGATGACGGTCTGCATTTTCGGGCGGGCGGCAATTGCTGCCAGCACCTCGGCCAGATCGAGCCAGCCGTACTTGAAGGCGTAGGTCATTTCGTCGAAGACGACGAGGTCGATGCCATCATCGGCAAGATAGCTGCAGGCGAGTTTCCAGGCGGCTTGTGCGGCAGCGGTATCGCGATTGTTGTCCTGTGTTTCCCAGGTGAAACCTTCGCCACAAACGTGCCAGCGCACCTGCTCGGGAAACTTGCGGAAGAAACCTTCCTCGCCGGTATCGGAGCGCCCTTTGACGAACTGCACGACAGCGACCTTGTGGCCATGGCCCAGCGCACGGGCGACGACGCCGAAGGCGGCCGAGCTCTTGCCCTTGCCGTTGCCGGTATTGACCAGCAGGATGCCGCGTGCTTCCTGGGCGGCGGCAATCTTCGAGTCGATGACATCCTTCTTGCGCTGCATGCGCTTGTTGTGGCGTTCGTCGCGATCATTCTGTTCTGTGGTCATGTCATTTCCTCTGTGGGGTCAGGCGGGGATGAACCAGCGTCGGCCGTCGCTTTCGACTTCCTTGAGCGGGTGGCCGTAGAGTTCGGCGAGGCGTTCTTCGGTCAGCATCTCGCGGCAGTCGCCAAGTTCGTGGCGGCCGTCGCCGTAAAGCAGCAGCACGCGATCGCAATAACGATCGGCCAGGCCGGGTTCATGCAGCACCATGACGATGCCGGCGCCATCATCCTTCGCCGCCGCGGCGAAGAGATCGAGCGCGGCGATCTGGTGGTTGAGATCGAGATGCGCCAGCGGTTCGTCGAGCAGGTAGAGCGGGGGCGCCTGCGTCAGCAAGGTGGCAATGGCCAGCCGCTGGCGTTCGCCGCCGGAGAGGGTCTGTACGTCGCGCGCCGCCAGTTCGGAAAGGCCGCAGGCCTTGAGTGCAGCATGGGCAATATCGGCATCGGCCGTGGTCTCCCAGTCCCAGCGGCCAAGGTGCGGGTGGCGGCCGGTCAGCGCTGTCTCGAGCACGGTGCTGGCAAAGGCATCGCTGTGTCGTTGTGCCAGCCAGCCGCGCCGGCGTGCGGCTTCCCGTGCTGCCAGTGCCGCATAGCGGTCGCCGCCCAGCAGTACATCGCCTTCGTCGCCGTCGCGCAGACCGGCCAGCACCGAGAGCAGGGTCGACTTGCCGGCGCCGTTGCGGCCGAGGATGGCCAGCCGTTCGCCGGCGCGCACGCTGATGTTGAGATCGCTGCAAACGCTGATGCCGCCGATGCGAACGGCGAGTGCGCGGGTGGCGATCAGTGCAGCGCCCTGCCCGTTCATCGTGGATGCCTCGCCAGCAGGAAAAGGAAAACCGGCACGCCGATCAGCGCGGTCAGGACGCCGACCGGGAGTTGCTGCGGGGCAACCACCGTACGTGCCAGCGTGTCGGCCAACGTCAGCAGTGCGCCACCGGCCAGCACCGAGGCAGGCAGCAGCAGACGCTGGTCGTTGCCGATGGCCAGCCGCACCAGATGCGGCACGACCAGGCCGATGAAGCCGATCGAACCGGCGCTGGTGACGGCAATCGCGGTCAGCAGAGACGCGACGGCATAGACCGTGTAGCGCAACTGCCGGACATCGACGCCGAGCGCCTGCGCCGTGTCGCTACCCCTTGCCATCAGGTTCAATTCACGGGCGAAAGGCATGGCCACCAGCAGGCCGGCGGCCAGAATGCCAAGGGCGATCAGCGGCGAGCCGGTCTGCGACAGGTCGCCCATCAGCCAGAAGAGCATCCCGCGCAGTTTGTGTTCCGGGGCGATGGAGAGCATCAATGCCACGACCGCGCCGCAGCCGGCAGCAACGATGACGCCGGTGAGCAGGAGTCGCGTTTGTGTCCAGGCACCGTCGCCGTGGGCAAGACCGAAGACGAGCAGCATGGCGCCGAGTGCGCCGAGAAAGGCAAAGCCGTTGATGCCGGCCATGCCCAGCCCGACCATGATGGCAAACATGGCGCCAACCCCGGCGCCGCCCGAAATGCCGAGCACATAGGGGTCGGCCAGCGGGTTGCGCAAGAGCACCTGCATCAGGGCGCCGGCCAGCGCCAGCAGGCCGCCGCAGGCAAAGCCTGCCAGTGCCCGCGGCAGGCGGAGTTCGAGGATGATCGCGGCATTGGGTGTCTGCTCCCCGAGCAGCGTGGCCATCACTTCCGGTAGTGGCAGCGAGAGGCTGCCCACCGCCAGCGCTGCCGCGAAACTCGCCAGGCCGCCGCAGGCGAGCAAGGCCAGTACGAGGAAAGCGCGGCGGCGGGAGGGCATGGCGGTGTGACTTACCTTGGTACGTAACGGATGCCGACAAAGATGCTGGCACCCGGCGTGGCGTAATTGTTTGCCGTCTCGTAGTATTTATCGAAGACGTTGTTGGCACGGGCAAACAGGATCCAGTCTTTTTCCAGGCGATAGTCGGCAATCAGGTTCAGCAAGCCATAGCCTCCCAGTTCTGTGGTGTTCTTGGCGTCATCGTAGCGCATGCCGACCAGTTGCCACTCGCCGCCCAGCGTCCACTTGCCGAAGTGGTGGCTGAGGTGGCTGCTCATCTGTTTATCAGCGCGGCGCGGCAGACGGTTGCCGGTGTCGTCGTCACGGGCGCGCAGCAGGTCGACCGAGATACCACCGCTCCATGCGGCAAAATTGCCGCTGTAACTGAGCGTCGTGCCTTCGAGGGTTGCCGAGCTGACATTCTTGAGCGGGTAGCCGATGATCAGGTCGTCCACCTTGTTGTGGTACTGGACGACAGAAACGTTTTGCCCGTTGCGCTCCCAGGTGATGCCGGCCTCGGTGTTTCTCGAATTCTCGGGCTTCAGGTTGGGGTTGCCGGCATAGAGGGCACCGAAGGTGTTGGGAAAATAGAGCTCGTTGAAGGTCGGTGCCCGGAAGGCCGTTCCGTAGGCAACGTGGGCGCGCCAGGCGGTGTCGATCTGGTAGCCGTAGGTAGCCGTGCCGGTGGTCTTGCCGCCGAATTGCGAATTGTCGTCACGCCGCAGGTTGGCCTGCAAACTGTGGTTTCCGAATCCACCGGTCCACCCCGCCAGCAGCGAGCGGATGGTGCGCTCGTTAACGGCAAAGTTGGTCGAACTGGAGACGGACTGCTTCAGATACTCGGTTGCCAGCAACGCGGTGCCGACCGGCAGCTTGATATCGTTCTGCCAGACATACTGATCCTGCGTCGTGTTGATGTAACCGGTTTCGACATGGTCGCGAATTTGGGTGGCCTTGTCGGTACTGCGACTAATGCGGAGCGTGCTGCTCCAGATGTCGGTGATTCTGTTGCGCGAGGAGATTCCGTAGGCCGCAACATCCTGATCGTTCTTGTAGTCGCGGGCCTTGGGCGAGGAGTCATAGCGACTGGTGCCGTCGCTGACGAGAAAATTGGCAGATATTTCGTGCCCTTGCTGCGGACGTAAGGACAGGCTGCCGGTCAGACTGTTGTTGCGGTAGCCGTCGCTGTCGCGGTTGTACGAGCTGTTCTTTTTGTTGTGGATCGCACTGAAGCCGTCGGTGGCATAGTAGCCACCTTGCAGGCTGTACGAGACCAGCTCCGTGCCGCCGGACACGCCGACGCTGCTGTCATTGGTATTGTAGGTGCCGAAACCGGTGCTGGCATTGAGCTTTGGATCGCCGTTCCCGCGCTTGGTAAAGATCTGGATGACACCGCCGATCGCGTCGGCGCCATACAGCGAAGAAGCCGGCCCGCGCAGGATTTCGATGCGTTCGATCTGCGACAGCGGAATGCGCGAGAGCGCTGCGTCGCCGGTGGTGGCAGATCCGAAACGAACGCCGTCGATCAGGACAATGCTCTGTTTCTGGCTGGCGCCGCGAATGAAGAGGCTGCTGTTGGTGCCGGGGCCACCGTTGGCGGTGTATTGGATACCGGGCTGGCGCGCCAGCAGTTGTTCGAGCGTCGTTTGCCCGGCCTGTTCGATTTCTTCCTTGCCGATGACCGTGACATCGGCCATCAGGTCGCTGACCCGGGTGGCCTGTCGGGTGGCGGTGACGACAATGGGATCGAGTGTGCTGTCGGCGGCATAAAGGCCAGCCGGAACGCTGCCGATCAATGCTGTGACAATTGTCGACAATTTGATGTTGAGATGCTTCATGACTTCCCCTGTTCCCGGCGTACGTCCCCGTAGCCGGTAAGCTAAAAATGGAAATGCTCAGGGGAGTAAGACTGAACGGGGTCGGCACTGGCGTGCGCCGAGCGTTCCGTGGCCGCCTCCCCGCGGCACTTCCGCTGTTCTGTGCGAAGGCCGGTCTCCGGGCTCACGAGGCTTTTGCGTACCGCCTTCCCAGGCTTGTTGGCCCAGTGGCATGTTGGTACGAATCACTCGCTTACCGTTGCGGGGGCAGCAGCGGAATTGCGTCACAGTTGCCTGTACGCGCACCGCTTTCCCGTTTCACCGCGGCAGAGAAATCTGCGCTGCGGCACCTTGCACATTCCGTTAGCCATAAATGATTTCTTAGGCAACGGGATGCGAATTGTACCGTGCGCTGCAGCATGGGCAAAGCGAACTACTTGTGCATGTGACATAATTCACATTCAAATTGAGACCTTACTCCTTGACTTAACGTATTTTTTCCTTCTATAGTGGCCGCCATGGTCAATGAACTGAATGCGCTGGAGAGCAAAATCGCCCAAGTTGGCGGTTTGTGCCGTGCGTTGCGTAACGAAAACCGCGAACTCCAGCAGCGTCTTGCGACGCTTGAAGCAGAGAAAAAGCAGCTGGTCGAGCGGATGGATAGCGCACGTTCACGCCTCGAAAATCTGGTCGGGCAGATTCCCGAAGCCAAGGCCTGACCGGAGCGCTGATTTCGCATGGCTGACCAAACTCCCACCCCGAATTTTCTCGACATCACCCTGCTTGGCAAGGAATACCGCATTGCCTGTCCTCCGGAAGAGCGCGAGGCGCTGGAAGCGGCCGTGTCCTATGTTGACGAGAAGATGCACGAAATTTCCGACCGCACCAAAAGCAACATTTCCGAACGTATTGCGGTCATGGCAGCACTCAACATCACGCATGAATTCCTGAGTTCACGAAAGAAGGGCGGCGAGCCTGTCGGTGGCCTTGATTTCGGAGCCGTGAGGCGTAGAATCTCAGACATGGAGGCGCAGCTTGATGTGCTACTCGCACCGCAGGACAAGCTGCTTTAGGAGCGTCGGTTTCTAGACGTTCCGCCCTCAACCGAGTGTCCCCTGCAGTGTTCGCCAAGGCCATATATTCCTTGAACCAATGCTAATTGGCATCGGTTGCGAACCATCGAAACCGCTGTTGTGCGCGTCCTTCGTCGGATGTGCCTGATGCGGGAGGAAAGCAACCACTCTGAACCCAGGTTCAGGATGCCGGCCTAACGGCACAGGCGGGGGCCCAGCAAAAGCAGCACCAACAGCGCAGAAGTTTCTTCTGCGCTGTTTTCATTTGGGGGTGGCGGTGTACTGGTTGATGAAATCGGAGCCGAGTGAAGTTTCGATCGATGATCTGGCGTCACGAAAATCAGTGCCCTGGTTTGGTGTGCGCAACTATCAGGCGCGGAATTTCATGCGTGACCAAATGCAGGTGGGTGATCAGGCATTTTTCTATCACTCCAGCTGTGCCGAACCGGGAATTGCCGGTATCTGCGAGGTGTGCGCTCCAGCCCATCCGGATAGCACCCAGTTCGACCCGGACAGCCCCTACTTTGATGCAAAATCATCGGCAGGAAACCCGCGTTGGGTTTGTGTCGATGTCCGCTTTGTCAGCAAAACCCGCCTGATACCCCTGACAGAATTGCGCCAGCATGGCGAATTGGCGGGCATGCAATTGCTTCAGCGTGGCAACCGGCTGTCGATCACGCCGGTTTCATCTGCTGAATGGCAGTACATCACTGAACGATTGATGCGAGGTAAGGATCGTGGGTGAATTCTGGTGGGCGTATCTGATGTTGGGGGCCTTTGCCGGATTTCTGGCGGGGCTGCTTGGGGTTGGCGGTGGTGCAGTGATGGTGCCGGTACTGACTACGATTTTTATCGCCGAAGGCTTTGCGCGTACCGAGGTGGTTCATCTGGCCCTAGGCACCTCGATGGCAGCCATTGTCTTTACCTCGATTTCTTCCTTGCGCGCGCATCACCGACATGGTGCCGTGGTCTGGAGAATTGTCCGGGGCATCACCCCAGGCATTCTGGCGGGTACCTTTGCTGCAACCTTCGTTGCTTCTCGCCTGCCGACCACGTTCCTGACGCTGTTTTTTGCCGTGTTCATGTCCTATGTCGCGGTGCAGATGCTGCTCAATATCAAGCCGAAGCCGCATCGTGAACTACCGGGTAAGCTGGGTTTGTCGAGTGTCGGCCTTGGCATCGGTGCAGTTTCCGCGCTGGTGGCCATTGGTGGCGGCACGATGTCGGTACCGTTCATGACCTGGTGCAATGTCAAGACACAGCATGCCATCGGTACGTCGGCAGCCATCGGCTTGCCGATTGCGCTGGCCGGGAGCTTTGGCTATCTGATCAACGGCTGGGGCGAGCCAGAGCTTCCGGCGTGGTCATTTGGCTACGTGTTCTTTCCGGCTTTGATGCTGGTGGTGGCTACCAGCATGCTGACGGCGCCGCTCGGCGCCAGAATGGCGCACAGTCTGCCAGTGGCTACATTGAAGCGGGCTTTCTCCGGCTTGCTGATGCTGCTGGTCGCGAAAATGCTGTGGAGTGTTTTCGGTAGCGCCTGATCAGCGCTTGGCCAGTCGTCTGACCACTGGTGAGACAGCGATGCGTGTGTCGCAGGCAAAGGCTTCGACATTCTCTTCGATGTCGTCCGGGTCATAGAGGTAGTTCACCATCAAGGCAAAGGATTGTTGCAACCCCTTGCTGCTGGTATCTGCACACCAGTTGATTTTCTCGATGCGGGCACCGTTGCCGAGATGAAAGCGGGCAACCGGATCGTAGGGCTTGCCGTTATGCCTGGCTTCCATGAGGTAGCGCGCGGCCAATCGTGGCAATGCCTCATGCAGGGTCTGCAGGTCTTCCTTGTGTTCCTGCCAGTCACCGCTGGCCAGTGCATCGATGCTGTATGTCAGTGGTGCCCCTGCCAGTTCGCCCAGTTTTTCCGGATGCTGGCGCAGCCAGCGAACCAGGCCGGGGATTGGCGATAGCGTGGCAAAGGTCTTCAGTTTCGGGAAATCCCGTTTCAGGTCATCCACCACCCGCTTCAAAAGGAAGTTGCCGAATGACACGCCGCGCAGCCCGGTCTGCGTATTCGAGATCGAATAGAAAATGGCCGTATCTGCGCGTTTGGCATCAAATACCGGCGCGTGTTCGTCGAGCAGCGTCTGAATGTTGTCGGCGAGATGGTCGGTCAGTGCGACTTCGACAAAGATCAATGGCTCCAGCGGCATTCTGGGATGGAAAAAGGCATAGAGGCGGCGATCGGAGTCGAGCCGGTTCTTGAGGTCTGTCCAGGAGCGGATCTCGTGCACCGCTTCATACTCGATCAGCTTTTCCAGCAGCGCGGCCGGGGAGTTCCAGGTAATCCGCTGCAACTCAAGAAAGCCGACATCAAACCATGCCGACAGGCGTGATTCGAGTTCTCGATCAAGTGCCGCCAGTTGTGGGTCGTCCTTGAGGTAGCGAAGCATGTCGGCACGCAGGTCAACGAGAAACTTGACCCCCTGCGGAATGGCGTTGAACTGGGTCAGGATGCGCAGACGATCCGAGCGTACTGCACGCCTGAGCTGGGCTTCGGCATCCCACTGCGCATCCGTGCCGATGGCCGCTTGATAGGACTGATGCGCTGTTGCAACGGCTACCGGGTCGGGGCCAAACTCAAGGGCGATGATACGGAGGAATTCGTGGCGAGCCGCATCATCCAGGCCAAGGTAGGTTTCGGCCAATCTGGCAGCGCGAAGCCGGGTAGATACTTCCCCGCCGACATTCCTGGCGCACTCTTCAAGTTGCTGGCGAATCTGCTTGCTTGTATCGACCGGTACGCCAAGCGCGGACATGGCATTACGCAGGCGTTGCAGGCTGCGGCTGACGAAACCGTCCGGCATCAGAAAACTCCTTGGCTCATGGGTGAATGTATGGCCGGTTCAGCACCCCTTGAAATCGGGTTTGCGTTTTTGCAGGAAGGCGGCCAGTCCTTCCCGGTAGTCTTCAGTGGTGAGGAAGCCGAACGAGTCGCGTAATTCCTGTTCGGTCAACGGCGTGCTCTGTTCCAGTCGTCGTACCCACTGCTTATGCCAACGTGCTACCAGGGGAGCCCCGTCACAGATGCGCTTACCTGCTGCCTGTACCTCGTCTTCCAGACGGGCATCGGCAACAATACGGCTGATCAGCCCTTTCTGCAGGGCTTCCGTGGCTGAAAGAATACGGCCCTCGAGCAGGATTTCAAGCACGACGGCCGGACCGACGAGCCGCAGCAAGCCGGCCATTTCTTCAGGATACATCGAGAAACCGGCGCGATTGATCGGGGCGCCAAAGCGTGCGGATTCACCGGCAATTCGCAAGTCGCACTGCCCGGCGATTTCCAATCCGCCGCCGATGCATGCGCCGTGAATCATTGCCACTGTCGGTTGCGGGCTATCAGCGATTGCCTTCAGTGCCTTGCCGACACAGTCGTGGTAATGCATGGCGCGATCGACAGTGTTGCGTGCCGTGAGGAATTCTTCCAGATCACCACCCGCAGCAAATGCATCGCGGCCTTCGCCACGGATCACGATGCATCGTAGCGAGTCGTCTTCAGAATGATGCCGGATGGTGGATTCAAGCTGCTGCCACATGCCAAGATCCACGGCGTTGAGTTTGCCGGGGTTGGCAATTGTGACCGTGGCGATGTGGCCGGTAACGGAAGAAAAGATACTGCCGGGCATACGGCGAACCAATAGGCTCAGGCGGCTACTTTTGCACTGCTTTTGCCGTTATCGGCAACTTCCCGCATATGGATTTTTGCCAGCGCCTGGCGCCCTGACAGCAGGTGCGCATGCATGGCTTTCTCCGCACGTTGCGGGTCGCGTGCCTTGATGGCGGCCATGATCAGTCGGTGCTCGGCAAGTGATTGTTGCAGCCGCCCGTCAACAGAGAGGGAATGCATCCGGGTCAGCTTGAGTACCTTGCGCAAATCCTGAATGACTTGCATCAACCAGCGGTTATCGGCCAGTTCCTGTACGGCACGGTGGAATTCCTGGTTGGCGTCGAAGAAGCCTTCCTTGTCATTGCTGAGTGCATACTTCTCGAGCAGGGCGTGCACCGCATCAAGCCGGGCGATATCTTCTGCATCCGCTTTCTGCGTTGCTTCAAAAGCACAGCGGCCTTCCAGCATGGCCATCAACGGAAAAATTTCGTCCAGGTCGCGCTCGGAAATTTCCGTCACATAACAACCACGACGTGGCTTCAATGTCACCAGGCCCTCAGAAGCGAGTACCTTCAGTGCTTCACGTAGCGGAGTGCGACTGATGCCGTAGTCAACAGCGAGCGCCTGCTCGTCGATCCACATGCCGGGCGGCAACTCGTGGGCGAAAATACGCTGGCGAAGTCGTTCGGCGACTTCCTGATAAAGTGCTGTTTGGGCAATGCGGCCTGAATTCATTGGGCGATTATACCTTTTGCCGTTAACCTTGCATTCATAATTATGGATAAAGTATTATTGATGGCGAATCGTAAGGTGTCAAGTGCCCGAAATGTCGTCTGCATGGTCGGCGAATGTCACCGGAAAACGTAACCAACCATTCATTTTCAAAGTGGCCTGAATAACCCAGGCTGCGCTCCGTGTGAGGTGCATATGTCCAACGAGAACAACCCGTCTGCCGGTAATTTTATGAACTCGCAGCATCTCGATGCCTGGCAGAAAGCCGCAGTGAAGTCGGCGCCTGGTGGCAATCTTGAAGCACTGAACTGGATTACACCGGAAGGCATCACCGTCAAGCCGCTGTATACAAAGCAGGATGTCGAAGGCCTTGAGTATAGCGATACCCTGCCCGGCTTTGCGCCTTTTGTGCGTGGTCCGCAGGCCACGATGTATGCCGCCCGTCCCTGGACCATCCGTCAGTACGCAGGTTTCTCCACTGCCGAAGCATCCAACGCTTTCTACCGCAAGGCGCTCGCCGCCGGCGGTCAGGGGGTGTCGGTAGCGTTTGACCTGGCCACGCACCGCGGTTATGACTCGGACAATCCGCGCGTCGTTGGTGACGTCGGCAAGGCCGGTGTAGCGATCGATTCGGTTGAAGACATGAAGATCCTGTTCGACAGCATTCCGCTCGACAAGGTTTCTGTCTCGATGACGATGAACGGTGCCGTACTACCGATTCTTGCCGGCTATATCGTCGCCGCGGAAGAGCAAGGTGTATCGCAGGACAAGCTGTCCGGAACCATCCAGAACGACATTCTCAAAGAGTTCATGGTTCGTAACACCTACATCTACCCGCCGAAGCCGTCGATGAAAATCATTGCCGATATTTTCGGCTACACGGCACAGCACATGCCGAAGTTCAATTCGATTTCGATCTCGGGATATCACATTCAGGAAGCAGGGGCGAATCAGGCTATCGAACTGGCCTTCACGCTCGCCGATGGCATGGAGTACGTGCGTACCGGCATTGCATCGGGCATGGATGTCGACACCTTCGCCGGCCGCCTCTCGTTCTTCTGGGCGGTGGGCATGAACTTCTATCTTGAAATAGCCAAGATGCGTGCCGGCCGCCTGCTTTGGCAGCGCATCATGAGTCAGTTCAACCCGAAGAACCCGAAGTCGATGATGCTGCGCACGCACTCTCAGACCTCGGGCTGGTCGCTGACCGAGCAGGATCCGTACAACAACGTCGTGCGTACGACGATCGAGGCGATGGCCGCCGTCTTTGGCGGCACGCAGTCGTTGCACACCAACGCGCTCGATGAAGCCATTGCGCTGCCGACCGAGTTCTCCTCGCGCATTGCCCGCAACACGCAGCTGATCATCCAGGAAGAGACGCACATCACCAACGTGGTCGATCCATGGGCGGGTTCCTACATGATGGAGAAGCTGACGCAGGACATGGTCGACAAAGCCTGGGGCATCATCCAGGAAATCGAGGCCATGGGCGGCATGACCAAGGCCGTCGAATCCGGCTGGGCCAAGATGCAGGTCGAGACCTGCGCCGCCGACAAGCAGGCGCGCATCGACTCGGGCAAGGACGTCATCGTCGGTGTGAACAAGTACAAGCTGGCCAAGGAAGACCCGATCGACATCCTCGATATCGACAATCACGCGGTGCGTGATTCACAAGTCGCCCGTCTGCAGAAGATTCGCGCCACTCGCGATTCCGTCGCCGTACAGGCCGCGCTTGATGCGCTGACCAAGTGCGCCGAGACCAGCGAGGGCAACCTGCTTGACCTGACGGTGAAAGCCATCCGCTTGCGTGCTACCGTAGGTGAAGTGTCGGATGCGCTGGAGAAAATCTTTGGCCGTTTCCGCGCCAACAACCAGACCATTTCGGGTGTCTACGGAGGTGTCGTGGCAGGACAGGAAAGCTGGGAGACGATCAAGGCGGATGTCGAGAAATTTGCTGCCGACGAAGGACGTCGGCCGCGCATCATGATTGCCAAGCTCGGCCAGGACGGCCATGACCGCGGCGCCAAAGTCGTCGCTACGGCCTTTGCCGACCTCGGCTTCGACATTGACGTCGGCCCACTCTTCCAGACCCCGGAAGAAGCCGCACGTCTCGCTGTCGAAAACGACGTACATGCTGTCGGCGTTTCGTCCCTGGCCGCCGGTCACAAGACACTGTTGCCGGCGCTGGTGAAGGCGCTCAAGGACCAGGGCGCTGACGACATCATTGTTTTTGCTGGTGGCGTGATTCCGGCACAGGACTACGACTACCTGTTCAATGCTGGTGCCAAGGCGATTTTCGGGCCGGGCACCCGGATTGAGGATTCGGCACGCAAAGTGCTGGAAGAGATTCGGAAAGCTCGAAGCTGAGTCGGCGACCACGCATGAACCTGAATGAGCCGCCAATGAGCGCCAGTGCGCCAGCAACCCATCTGACAGTGTCCGATCAGGCGCTGATGGACGGGGTGATGCTCGGTCAACGGCGTGCACTGGCCAAGGCGATAACACTGATTGAATCGACCCGTCGTGATCATCAGGAACGCGCACAGCAACTGCTCAATCAACTTTTGCCACATACTGGCAAGGCTATTCGGGTTGGTATTTCAGGCGTACCGGGTGCAGGAAAATCTACCTTCATCGAGGCGCTTGGCCTGTGGCTGATCGAGCGGGGGCACAAGCTGGCCGTGCTGGCGGTAGATCCCTCATCATCCGTTTCAGGTGGCTCCATCCTCGGCGACAAGACGCGAATGGAGATGCTGTGCCAGCAGGAGGAAGCATTCATCCGTCCCAGCCCATCGGCCGGATCGCTGGGCGGTGTTGCCGAAAAAACCCGTGAAGCCATGCTGTTGTGTGAAGCCGCTGGCTACGATGTCGTCATTGTCGAGACGGTCGGGGTAGGTCAGTCGGAGACCACCGTTGCCGGCATGGTCGATATTTTCTGCCTGCTGCAATTGCCCAATGCCGGTGACGACCTGCAGGCCATCAAGAAAGGCATTGTCGAAATTGCCGATCTGGTCCTGATCAACAAGGCAGATATCGACCCGAGAGCCACCGCGGTGGTTCGTGCCCAATGGCGCAATGCACTGCACATGCTACGCCCAGCTTCGCCGAACTGGTCGCCGCCGGTGCTGACGGCAAGTGCTTTGCACAAGGAAGGCATTGCCGATTTCTGGGCAAACATCGAACGCTATCGCGAAGTACTGACTGCGAGCGGTGAGTTCGAGAAAAAACGACAGCACCAGGCACTGGCATGGATGTGGCAACTGATCGACTCGGGACTGCGTCAGCATTTCCGCCAGCATCCGCAAGTGACGAAACACCTGAAATCGCTGACCGAATCTGTTGAGCGGGGTCAAGCAACACCAGCTACCGCGGCGCATGCCCTGCTCGACTTCATGAAACACTGATTTTTTTTGAATTACCCGACTTTTGAGGGAGATGCCGTTATGCATGACATCATCAAACAGCTGGAAGTAAAGCGCGAAATGGCCCGCCTTGGCGGTGGCCAGAAACGCATCGACAGCCAGCACGCCAAGGGCAAACTGTCTGCCCGTGAACGTATCGAGCTGTTGCTCGATCCCGGTTCCTTCGAGGAATGGGATCTGTTCAAGGAGCACCGCTGCACCGACTTCGGCATGGACAAGGCCGAGAAGATTCCGGGTGATGGCGTCGTCGTCGGCTACGGTACCATCAACGGCCGTCTGGTGTTCGTCTTCTCGCAAGACTTTACGGTGTTCGGCGGTTCGCTGTCGGAAACCCACGCAGAGAAGATCTGCAAGGTCATGGACCACGCGATGAAAGTTGGCGCACCGGTGATCGGCCTTAACGATTCGGGCGGTGCCCGTATCCAGGAGGGTGTGGCATCGCTTGGCGGTTACGCCGACGTGTTCCAGCGCAACGTGATGGCTTCCGGTGTCGTGCCCCAGATCTCGATGATCATGGGCCCCTGCGCCGGCGGCGCGGTGTACTC
The DNA here is from genome assembly GCA_024235655.1 of Zoogloeaceae bacterium. Classification (GTDB taxonomy): domain Bacteria; phylum Pseudomonadota; class Gammaproteobacteria; order Burkholderiales; family Rhodocyclaceae; genus Proximibacter. Next base: position 301,440 of record JACKLY010000001.1, read on the forward strand.
GCCGTCGATGACCGACTTCATCTTCATGGTGAAGGACAGCTCGTACATGTTCGTCACCGGTCCGGAAGTCGTGAAGACCGTGACGCACGAAGATGTGACTGCCGAGGAATTGGGTGGTGCCATTACCCACACCAGCAAATCCGGTGTCGCTGACCTCGCCTTCGAGAACGACGTTGAAGCGTTGTCGATGCTGCGTCGGTTCATGAATTTCCTGCCCGCCAGCAACCGTGAAAAGCCCCCTTACACGCCGACCAATGATCCGGCCGACCGCATGGATTATTCGCTCGATACACTGGTGCCGGACAATGCCAACAAGCCGTACGACATGAAGGAGCTGATCATCAAGATGGTTGATGACAGTGACTTCTTCGAACTGCAGCCGGATTATGCGAAAAACATCATCATCGGTTTTGGCCGCATGGACGGCAACCCGGTCGGCATCGTTGCCAACCAGCCGCTGGTTCTGGCCGGGTGTCTGGACATCAAGTCCTCGATCAAGGCAGCACGGTTCGTGCGTTTCTGTGATGCCTTCAATATCCCGGTGGTCACCTTCGTCGATGTGCCGGGCTTCATGCCGGGTACGTCGCAGGAGTATGGCGGCATCATCAAGCATGGCGCCAAGCTGCTCTATGCCTACGCCGAGTGCACAGTGCCCAAGGTAACGGTGATCACCCGCAAGGCCTATGGCGGTGCCTACGACGTGATGTCCTCCAAGCATTTGCGCGGCGACGTGAACCTCGCCTGGCCGTCGGCCGAGATTGCCGTGATGGGCCCGAAAGGCGCGGTCGAGATCATCTTCCGCGAGGAAAAGAATGATCCGGCCAAGCTCGCCGAGCGCGAGGCCGAGTACAAGGCCAAGTTCGCCAATCCGTTTGTGGCCGGTGCCCGTGGCTTCATCGATGATGTGATCATGCCGCACGCCACCAGGAAACGCATCTGCCGTTCCTTGTCCATGCTGCGCGACAAGCAGCTTGATAATCCGTGGCGCAAGCACGGCAACATTCCGCTGTAAGCGCTCAGGGAGAAAAACACATGTTCAAGAAAATACTGATTGCCAACCGCGGTGAAATTGCCTGCCGCGTCATCAAGACCGCCCGCAAGATGGGCATTGCCACCGTTGCCGTCTATTCGGAGGCCGACAAGGATGCATTGCACGTCGACCTCGCCGACGAAGCCGTCTGTATCGGCCCGGCCGCCTCGAAAGAGTCGTACCTGGTGATGGACAAGATCATCGCCGCCTGCAAACAGACCGGCGCTGAAGCGGTCCATCCGGGTTACGGCTTTCTCTCGGAAAACGCGACCTTCTCGCGCCGTCTCGAAGAGGAAGGCATCAAGTTCATCGGCCCGAAGCATTACTCGGTGGCCAAGATGGGCGACAAGATCGAGTCGAAGAAGCTGGCCATCGAAGCCAAGGTCAATACGATTCCTGGCTACAACGATGCGATCGCCGGCCCGGACGAGGCGGTGAAGATTGCCCAGAAGATCGGCTACCCGGTGATGATCAAGGCCTCCGCCGGTGGCGGCGGCAAGGGTCTGCGCGTGGCCTACAACGATGCCGAGGCGCATGAAGGTTTCTCTTCCTGCGTCAACGAAGCGAAGAACTCCTTCGGCGATGACCGCGTCTTCATCGAGAAGTACGTGCTGGAACCGCGTCACATCGAAATCCAGGTGCTCGGCGACTCGCACGGCAACTACGTCTATCTGAACGAGCGCGACTGTTCGATCCAGCGTCGTCACCAGAAGGTCATTGAAGAGGCGCCAAGCCCCTTCGTCGATCCCGAGATGCGCAAGGCGATGGGCGAGCAGGCTGTGGCGCTGGCGCGTGCCGTGAATTATGAATCGGCCGGCACGGTCGAGTTTGTCGTCTCCGGCGCGACCAAGGAGTTCTACTTCCTGGAAATGAACACCCGCCTGCAGGTTGAGCACCCGGTCACCGAACTGATTACCGGGCTGGATCTCGTCGAGCAGATGATCCGCGTTGCCTACGGCGAGAAGCTGCCGCTTGCGCAGGCCGATGTCGGCATCAACGGCTGGGCCATGGAGTGCCGGATCAATGCCGAAGACCCGTTCCGCGGCTTCCTGCCCTCCACCGGCCGTCTGGTGAAGTTCATGCCGCCAGAGGATATTCCGGGTCAGGTACGAGTGGATACCGGTGTGTACGACGGCGGCGAGATCTCGATGTTCTACGACTCGATGATTGCCAAACTGATCGTGCACGGTGCCACCCGCGAACAGGCCATCGGGCGCATGCGCGATGCGCTGAACGCCTTCGTCATTCGCGGCATCTCCTCGAACATCCCGTTCCAGGCGGCGCTGATGCAGCATCCGGTTTTCCACTCCGGCATTTTCGACACCGGCTTCATCCCCAAGTACTATCCGACCGGTTTCGACGCCTCGATGGTTCCGCACGACGATCCGGCGCTGCTGGTTTCTGTCGCAGCGTTTGTCTATCGTTCCTATACGGATCGCTCGGCTTCCATCTCGGGCCAGTTGCAGGGGCACGAGCGCATTGTTTCGGATAACTGGATGGTGATCCGGCTACAGGGCGACCAGAAGGAATTGCACCCGGTCGTGGCGCGCCAGATTGAGGGCGGCTACCACGTCGAGTACATGGGCAAGACCTACGAATTGCTTTCGGATTGGGAACTCGGCCAGTCACTGTTCCGTGGTACCTGCAATGGCGAGGAATTCACCCTGCAGGTCGAGCGCCACAAGACCAAGTACAGCCTGTTCCACTGGGGGGCACGCGCCGATTTCATGGTCATGAGTGCCCGTTCTGCGGAATTGCTGGCGCTCATGCCGGAGAAACCCGCGCCCGATTTGTCCAAGTTCCTGATGTCACCAATGCCTGGCCTGTTGCGTGATGTAGCGGTCAAGGTGGGTCAGGATGTGAAGGCCGGCGAGAAGCTGGCAGTCATTGAGGCAATGAAGATGGAGAACATCCTCAAGGCAGAGCAGGACTGCAAGGTGAAGAAAATTGCCGTGCAGACCGGAGAAAGCCTGTCGGTGGATCAGGTCATCATCGAGTTTGAATAAACATAGCCGATTCCCGTGCGACTGAAAACGGTCTGCAGACTTGATGTTTGCGGGCCGTTTTTCTGATGGCCATAATGACTGTTCACAATCGTCGCCCGATCAAGTCATGTTCCGTTTCACCCTGACAGTGTTCAGCATGGTTTTGGCCGCCTCGGCATGCGCTGCCGAGGTCGTTCGCCTGGCGACGCATGATCTTCCGCCCTATGGTTCATACCGGGGCGGCAACGAGCGTTTTACCGGGGTCGCCGTGGATGTTGTTGATTGCGTCATGAAACGGGTATCACGCCCTTATCAATTGCTGGTCGTGCCTTGGGCGCGTGCGCAGCGCCTCGTTCAGACAGGCGAGGCAGATGGGTTTTTTGCGGCCTCGCAAAACCCCGAGCGGGATGCTTATGCGGTCCGCACGCTACCTATTGCCCCTCAGGAATGGCGGTGGTACCTGCTGGCCAGCAACAAGGCAGATCCTTTGTCAGCCGAATTCCGCCAGACGGGTAGCGTGGGCAGTTTTCTCGGCGCGAACATGCTCGACTGGTTGAACCGGAACGGATACAAGGTGGAGGCCTCGCCGGCGACCACCGAGCGTCTGCTGCAGATGCTGCAGCTAGGCCGGGTAGACGCGATTCTGGCCAACCATCTGGTGATGGACAGGTTGCTCCGGGAGCACAAGCTGGAAAAGTCGGTACGCAGTGTTTTGCAGGAGAGCAAACCGCTCAGCGTCTATTTCTCGAAGTCATTTCTGGCCGGTTCGCCCGGTTTTCTGGAGGCATTCAATGCCCAGATTGAGCCCTGCCGGGCCAAGGGCAACGAATGATCAGGCCCTAAACGACAGGCATTTGGTACTACGAACAGCGCAAGCGTTCGTAGTTTGCCCCCTGATCGATGATTGAATCGGGTTTCAGGCCTTGCGGCAAACCTGCCACATCCAGTCGTGTCAGTTTGCTCATGCAACCAGCGGCAATGAACAGCGTGGCTGGCTTGTCGATTTGTCCGGCGGCCGGCAGGAAGATTGCCGCATGCCGAACGACCCGGTTGGTTGTCTTTTCGCGACCTGTCGCCAGATGGGCTTGTGGCGAGCCAGGCAAACGCCGGGCAATGATGTAGAGCGCGCCGTCATCCAGTGCACAGAGGCTGCGGACGATCGCCAGCGAGATGTTTGTTGCGTCACCGGGGTTTACCAGTCCGATCAGGCTGCGATTCCCGAGTCGTTCGTCCGGGTTGGCGGGTCGTCTGAGCAGGGTCAGTTCACTGCCGTTTTCTCCAAGCACTTGCCAGTGTTCAATTCTTGTCGTGGCACGCTGTTCATCTCTGGCACTGGCGGCACGACCAAAGATGGCGATCTGATCGTGAATCTGACGATTGCTCAGGGCGTGCGTTTCTTCTTCACGATTGACCGGTTTGCCACCGAGTAATTGATATATCCCGTCCAGCGTACAGCTGACGCCTTGCTCTCTGGAATGTTCCGAGGCCTGCAACAGATTGCTGGAAGGGGTCTGCAAGCAACCATGCAGGAATTGCAGCAAGCCGATACATGCTTCAGCAGGCAGGCTGCTGCCGAGTTTGAGTTCCTCGGGTGTTTGCCCATCTCGCAGGCTTTTCAGGCGACTCTTCATTTTGCCGAGCACACCATCAAGGGCGATCCAGCGCGGACAGACGGCTTCCGGAGGCGTTGTGTGCACAGGGAGATCACTGCGCAAGTCAATGAGCACGCTTCTCGAGTGATGTGCCCCCTCAATGGATGACTGTATCTTTGCCAGCTCGCGCCAGCGTGCGAGCCAGCGCTGTGTGGCCGTCAGCTGGCTGCGGGATAGCTCGTGAGGACGGCAGAGGTGAAGCAGCACGGCGTTGGCATACTGTGCTGCCAGGGTCGACTCACGAGTTTCAGCGAAGAGGCGGTCGCTGACGACGATGTCAGTGACCGCCAGTTGCTCAGCCGAGGCCAGCACGGCATGCAACTGGTACCAAAAATCTGCCGGAACTGCCGAGCCGCCACGGTATCTCGCCATCTGCTCGAGGCGCAGCGAAGTCAGTGCGCGATGTGCAATCTTTGCACTGTGTGCCAGCAGACCTTCATCTCTTGCCAGGCATGCATGCAGGCAGATCAGGTAGCCGACAGCCATCCCGTGCCAGTTATGGCAGGAGGCTGTCAGCGATTTTTGTTCGGTGGGGCTGAGCGGAAGCGGCCGATACTCATAGCGTTTGACGCTGTCGTTTTCTATGGCGAATACGGCCTTGCGCAAGGTTTCAAGAACCTTGAAGCGTTCGCGGGCAGGCAATGCCCAAGCATTCAGACGTTCCAGCTGATCGGCAAATACTCCCTGCATCAGCGGGGCATTAGCCAGCGGCTGGCTGGCCAGCCACTCCGTACAGGAAGCCATGTCGGTAAAGGCTGGTGGGCGTTCAGTACTGACGGCTGGCAGCGAAAACCACGTCATCAAATTCCTCCTTGGCTGATGTCATGGGCATCGTCTGTCGCGATGCTCCATGTCGACCGAGCTTACCCCAGTCGGGCGAATGCCTCCACCACTTCCGGCGGTGCCTGTACCAGCTCGATCAGTACGCCTTCGCCGCCAATCGGGAATTCATCACTGGCCTTGGGGTGCAAAAAAGTAATGTCGTAGCCTGCTGCGCCCTTGCGAATGCCGCCCGGTGCAAAACGTACCCCCTGCGCAGTGAGCCACTCGACGGCCATCGGCAGGTTGTCTACCCAGAGGCCTACGTGGTTGAGCGGCGTGGTGTGCACGGCCGGTTTCTTCTCGGGGTCCAGTGGTTGCATCAGGTCAACTTCGACCTTGAAAGGGCCGCTGCCCATGGCGCAGATATCCTCATCAACGTTTTCCCGCTCGCTGACAAAGTTACCGGTGATTTCAAGGCCGAACATGTCAACCCAGAGCGTCTTCAGCCGGCTTTTGGATGGGCCGCCGATGGCAATCTGCTGAATACCGAGAATACGAAACGGGCGATGACTCATGAATAACTCCTTGAATACAAAATTCATAATTACAGATAAGCGATGTTGTCGATTGTAAGTGCTGATGTCTGGCTTGTCACGGGCAAGCTGGCAGAAATGTCTACTTTCCCCTCTCCATTGGGCAAGCAGTCAAAATTGGTGGAGAATGGACGCATCATTTGCAGCGGGGCGCCGTGTGTTTCGACCGTTCAAAAGTTTGCGCCAGGCAATCATTCTTGGTATCGGCTGGGGTGTTTTCATCCCGGCATTGGTAATTGGCGGAATTGTTACCCATGATCGCTATCAGGTGGCCTACCATGAAAGGGTCACCCTCCCCCTGCAGCAATATGCGGAAATTCTGGTCAATGGCCTCGAACTGCCACTCTGGAATGTGGATCCTGCAGCTGCGCAAAACCTGATTGATGCAGTTCTTAAAAACCCTGATGTCGTACGTGTTGCGGTCGATTTCCGCGATTTAAGCCTGTTTGTCGAACGCGAATTTGCTGAGCGGCGGCAAGGTGGATTGCTGTTTGAAAAGCGCGAGATCAAAAAAGAGGGGCAAGTACTCGGCCACCTGAGCATCGAATTCTCATCGGAGCGGGTTGAAGCGGCCTTGATCAGGGAGGCCAGTGAACTGGTTGCTACCTTTCTGGTGCAACTGGCTTTTTCATGTGCATTCATTCTGCTGTTGCTGGATCACCGCCTGATCGCACCGCTGAAGCAGTTACGGGACGCGGCAAAACGTTTTGCCAAAGGGGACCTTGACGCAGGGATTTCGGGGATTCGCGACGATGAACTCGGAGAGTTGGCCAGACTCCTCGATGAAATGCGCGGCGAACTGCGCACTGCCTTTGCGGAAGTGGGCAGTCAGAGGGATGCCGCAGCCGCAGCACTACAGGCCAGAATTCGATCCGAAAGCGAAAACCGGCTGCTGGCAATGGTTGCCAGCAAGACGAGCAATGCCGTGGTGCTGACAGATACCAGGGGATATGTTGACTGGGTCAATGACGGTTTCTGTCGGTTGACCGGTTACAGCAGGGACGAGGTGCGTGGCTGTCGACCGGGGGCGCTGCTTCAGGGGAGTGACAGTGATCCGCAAGCGATCGAAGCGCTGCGCGCATGTCTCGTGAATGGAGAAGCCAAGAGCGGTATCGAGATTGTCAATTATGCAAAGGATGGGCGCAGATATTGGGTTTCAATCGATATCGAACCGTTACACGATGGAGAAGGCAAGCTGAGCGGATTTTTCGCCATTGAGCGCGATATCACCGAGAAAATAAATGCAGCAAAGGCTCTTGAAGCCAATCACCAATTCATCAGTCAGATCATAGAATCACTGCCGGGCATTTTCTATCTCATCAATGGCAGCGGACGCTTCGTCCTTTGGAACCACAACTTTGAGCGAGTCGCCGAACGAACTGCCGATGAAATGGCGGATGCGCACCCGGAAGATTTTTTCGCCGGAAAAGAAAAGACGGTGATACACGAGGCAATAAAGCAGGTTTTTTCCGAGGGAGAGGCCAGCACCGAGGCGAGCCTGGTATCAAAATCCGGAAAAACAACGCAGTACTACTTTACCGGCCTGCGCATGGAAATGGAAGGAGAGTTGCATTTGCTTGGCGTAGGTATCGATATCTCGGCGCGCAAGGCTGCAGAGGAGCGATTGGAAATCTCCGAAGCAAAATTCTCGGCGGCGTTTCATGGCAGCTTTGATTACATCACCATCAGCCGGCTTTCCGATTCTAAATTCATAGAAGTGAACGAAGCCTTTGAACGGCTGACTGGTTGGAGCAGCAGAGAAGCACTGGGGACCAGCGCTTTGGAACTGGGGATCTGGAAAAACCCGGAGGAGCGCGCACAGTTGATTGCACGCCTGCAAGAGGAAGAAAAGGTTCATGAATTTCCGATGCAGATGGGCACCAGAAATGGGGACGTACGGGAGTGCCTTGTTTCAGCTTTCGTTGTATCGATTGCAGGTGTCGACTGCCTGATTGCTGTAGCGCGCGATGTGACCGAATCAAGAAAAGCGGAAAAGGCACTTCGGGCATCAGAAGCGAAATTTGCCGCAACAATCAATGGCAGCGCAGAGACCATAACCCTGAGCAGTCTTGAGGATGGGCGATTTGCATTGGTCAACACGGCGTTTGAGAAGATGACCGGATGGTCGGCGGCCGAGGCAGTGGGGAAAACTACGTACGAACTCGGCATCTGGCATAAACCTGAAGAACGAGCAGAACTCATCGAGCGAATCAGGAATGGGGAGCAGGTACGCAATTTCCGATTCAACATGTCGACAAAACGAGGAGAAATCCTCGATTGTGTGATGTCAGGCGTACCCATCACGATTGACGGCATTGTGCACGTGGTCTCACTGGTGCATGATGAAACGGAGCAGCGCAAGGCTGATCAGGCGCTGCGGCGACTGGCACAGGGAAGTGATCTGAGTGCCCCGGCACTGTTTTACCAGAACCTCATTGGCGATCTGGTGCAAGCCATTGACTTTGACATGGGTTTTATCGGGCTGCGCGATCCGGGACAGCCACTGCGAATCAATACACGCGCAGTTGCTACTCAAGGTGGTGTAGCGGAACAGCGCAGCTTTGATGCTTCAGGCACGCCCTGCGAAAAAGTGCTTGCGGGAGAAACCTGCTTCCATGCCGATCATGTCGCTGACGACTTTCCCGACGATCCCATGCTGACTAATCAGGGTTATCAGTCGTTTGTGGGCGCACCCTTGCGAGGTAGTGATGGTCAGGTGGTTGGCTTGCTGGCGGTCATGCGGACCGAGCCAATGCAGAATACAGAAATCGTCCGCTCGCTGGTGCAGGTGTTTGCTGAACGTGCAACAGCAGAGTTGCTGAGAGAGCAGGCCAGTGCAGCACTGGAGAAAAATCAGAAAAAATTCTCCACCCTCTTCCACTCATCTCCGGTGGCCATGACGGTATCCGATAGAACCAATGGCTACGTACTGATTGACGCCAATAAGGCATGGGAAAAGCAGTTCGGCATAACGTGTGAACAGGTCATTGGCAAGAATGGTTCTCGCATCGAATTCTGGTGCAATCCGGCCGATCGGGAAGCAGTGCTGCGTGCGGTTGAAGCCGAGGGGGAGATTCGTGGCTACGAGGCATGGCTGCGGCGAGGAAAGGACGAAAAGATTCTCTGCCTGATTTCCGGAAAAATGGTGTCGCTGGGAGAGGAAGAATTATTGATACTCGCCGAAGAAGACATTACCGAGCGAAGGCAACTTGAAAAAAATCTCGTTGATCTCGCCGAGTCACTTGAGCAACGGGTGACAGCAAGAACGCAGGATCTGAATCATGCCAATGCTGAACTGGCAGCTGCCCTCGACAATCTCCAGTTGGCCCAGGCAGAACTGGTTCGTTCGGAGAAACTGGCGGCGCTTGGCTCGCTGGTAGCTGGGGTGGCGCATGAATTGAACACACCGATCGGTAACTGCGTCACCACGGCCAGCACGCTTGATGAGCAGGTGCAACAGTTTGCCGGAGAGGCAAAAAAAGGACTGCGCCGTACAGCTCTTGAGCAATTTCTGGGTAGTGCCAGTAACGCGACCGACATCCTGATGCGCAACCTGAAGCGAGCCTCAGACCTTGTTGCCAGCTTCAAACAGGTGGCAGTAGACCAAACCAGTTCGCAGCGCCGAGCTTTTATGCTGAAGGACGTCGTGGATGAACTACTCACGACCCTGCAACCAACGATTCGCTTGACGCCCTACGACGTGGCATGTGCTGTGCCGGATCACATCCATTGTGACAGTTACCCGGGTCTATTGACTCAGGTGCTGGCGAATCTGGTCAACAATGCCATCTTGCATGGCTTTGACGAGCGAAACAGTGGCCGTATTAGTATTGCTGCACGCCAGTTGAGCACGTCAGATTTTGAACTGACGGTTGCCGACGATGGGCAGGGCATTCCTGAAGGCGATCAGTCACGGATCTTCGACCCCTTCTTCACGACCAAGCTGGGCAAGGGCGGCAGCGGTCTGGGATTGCACATCGTCTATAACCTGGTGACCGGTGTTCTGGGTGGACACATTACGGTCGTCAGCGCGGCCGGAAAGGGGACCTGTTTTACCCTCTGCCTGCCGCTCGTAGCCCCCGTCCGGGAAACAAGCGATGGTGTGTAGTCATGCCTGCGGCTGATTTCTCTGGCTGAACGACAGCAAGGCAATTCCGGCAACGACCATCGGCAGGGAAAGCCATTGCCCCATGCTGACCGTATAGGACAGGCCGAAAATACCGGCATCAGGGGTGCGGAAAAATTCGGCAAGAAAGCGGAGCAGACCGTAGCCAATCAGAAATACACCGGAAACAGCACCCACGGGGCGGGGTTTGGCTGCATAAAACCACAGAATCAGGAACAGCAAGATGCCCTCGCCAGCTAGCTGATAAAGCTGTGAGGGATGCCGTGGTAGCTGGTCGACTTGGGGAAATACCATGGCCCAGGGCAAGCCAGGGTCAGCAATCCGCCCCCACAATTCGCCGTTGATGAAATTGCCCAGGCGCCCGGTTGCCAGGCCAAGCGGTACCAGCGGTGCGATGAAATCGGTGGTTGCCAGCCAGCTGCGCTGATATTTTCGGGCGATGAAGGTCATGGCCAGCAATACGCCAAGAAAACCACCATGAAAGGACATGCCCCCTTTCCACAGCATCAGAATCTCCTGCGGGTGGCTGAGATAATAGCCAGGCTCATAGAACACTACCTGCCCCAGCCTGCCTCCAAGGATGACGCCGAGCACACCATAGAAGATCAAGTCGTCGAGTGCCTGCAAATTCCAGCTGGGGCTACGACCGTGCTCGATACGCCACTTTCCGAGCCACCAGAACTGCAGGAAAGCCAGCAGATACATCAGGCCATACCAATGCACGGAAAAAGGGCCGATCGAAATGGCAACAGGGTCAAACTGGGGGTGTATGAGCATTGGCAGGGGAGGCGGGCTGTTTTCGGATAAAATTTGTCTTCCCTGAATTATAGTTGGTGCCAGCCGGCACTGTTGTTTACGGAGTATTGCCATGCCCCATTACCGTTCCCGTACTTCGACCCACGGCCGCAACATGGCAGGTGCCCGCGCTCTCTGGCGCGCTACCGGCATGAAGGACGGCGATTTCGGTAAGCCGATCATTGCCGTGGTGAACTCCTTTACCCAGTTCGTACCAGGCCACGTGCATCTGAAGGACATGGGGCAGCTGGTTGCTCGTGAAATTGAAGCGGCAGGGGGCATTGCCAAGGAGTTCAATACGATTGCCATCGATGATGGCATTGCCATGGGACACGATGGCATGCTCTATTCGCTGCCCTCGCGCGACCTGATTGCCGACTCGGTCGAGTACATGGTCAATGGCCATTGCGCCGATGCAATGGTCTGCATTTCCAATTGCGACAAGATCACCCCGGGCATGCTGATGGCAGCCATGCGCCTGAATATTCCGGCCATATTCGTATCTGGTGGGCCAATGGAAGCGGGCAAGGTCACCTGGGGTGGCAAGACCATTGCCGTGGACCTGGTCGATGCTATGATGAAGGCCGGTGACAGCAACTGCTCGGACGAAGAAGTGGCCAACATGGAGCGTTCGGCCTGCCCGACCTGCGGTTCGTGCTCCGGCATGTTTACTGCCAATTCGATGAACTGTCTGACCGAGGCGCTGGGCCTGTCGCTTCCCGGTAATGGCACGCTGCTGGCGACACATGCGGATCGTCGCGAGCTTTTCCTGCGTGCAGGCCGGGTGGCGGTCGAGATGTGCCGCCGCTATTACGAGCAGGACGATGCCTCGGTGCTGCCCCGCACGGTGGCCAGCAAATCCGCGTTTGAGAACGCTATGGCACTAGATGTGGCGATGGGTGGCTCGACCAATACCGTGCTGCACATCCTGGCTGCAGCAAAGGAAGCCGGCATCGATTTCACGATGTCGGACATCGACCGGATCTCACGCAAGGTACCTTGCCTGGCCAAGGTTGCGCCTGCCACACAGGACTATCATATCGAAGACGTACACCGTGCTGGCGGCATCATGGGCATCCTCGGCGAGCTTGACCGTGCCGGATTGATTCATCGCGATGTACCAACCGTGCATACCAAAACGCTGGGAGAGGCCATTGATCGCTGGGATGTCATCCGGGAGCACGATGTCCAGATTCACGAATTCTACAAGGCGGCACCGGGTGGTATCCCGACGCAGGTCGCCTTTTCCCAGAATCGGCGCTACAACGAACTTGATCTTGACCGAACTCACGGCTGCATCCGCAACCGGGCCAACGCTTATACACAGGAAGGCGGTTTGGCGGTGCTATACGGCAACATTGCGCTGGATGGCTGCATCGTCAAGACAGCCGGCGTCGATGAGTCGATCTGGAAATTCAGTGGCAAGGCGCGTGTCTATGAAAGCCAGGACGATGCCGTGACTGGGATTCTGGGGGGAGAGGTGCTTGCCGGCGATGTGGTCATCGTTCGTTATGAAGGCCCGAAAGGCGGCCCTGGCATGCAGGAAATGCTTTATCCGACGACCTACCTGAAGTCACGCGGCCTGGGTGCCCAGTGTGCGCTCCTGACCGATGGCCGCTTCTCCGGCGGAACATCCGGCCTGTCGATCGGGCATGCATCGCCGGAAGCTGCCGATGGCGGAGCCATCGGTCTGGTTGAAAACGGGGATACGATCGAAATCGATATTCCCAATCGTCGTATCCATCTCGCCATTTCTGACGAGGTGCTGGCCAGTCGTCGTGCTGCCATGGATGCCAAGGGCGAACAAGCCTGGCAGCCGGTGGCTCGTCAGCGCACTGTCTCGGCTGCCCTGCAGGCGTACGCGCTGATGGCGACATCGGCAGACAAGGGGGCTGTGCGCGATGTTTCCCAGATCCAGCGCCGGAAATAGGTGATTCTTTCGCCTGTCAACGTATTGAGTGCCCCATGCGTTAATGACTGAGCACCGGGCTCGGGATCTGGAAAATTTGATCTATTTGGTTTTCAAGCCGGGAAATGTGGCATAAGATCGGTGCTCCCGACCAATATATTCAACTGTATAAACGGAGCGAGAGAGATGAAAGTTATCACCCTGTCCCTGCTGGCTGCTGCTGGCATCATGTCTGCCGGTTTTGCCCAGGCTGCTGACGAGTCGGCACTGGCCAAATCGAAGAACTGCCTGACCTGTCACCAGGTCGACAAGAAAGTTGTTGGCCCGGCCTACAAGGACGTCGCCAAGAAGTACACCGCCAAGGATGAAGCCATGCTGGCTGAAAAGATCATCAAGGGCGGCAAGGGCAACTGGGGCGCCGTTCCGATGCCACCAAACAAGGTGACGCCGGAAGAGGCCCAGAAGCTGGCCAATTGGATCCTCAGCCTCAAGTAAGCGAATCCGTTGCAAGAAAAGCCGGCTTTGTGCCGGCTTTTTTCATTCTGAGGCGATCTGCCCCTCGGTTGACAAGCCTTGTAACGATGCGGAGAATCGGCCGCTTCAATTGAGTATTCTCTCGATTGTGTACTTAAACCCCTCGTACAAAAAATACCGGAGACCTCGCCATGCAATTTTCCCGTTTTCCTGGCATTACACTTGCCCTTGCCGCTTCCATCGCCGTGATTGGTTGCGGCAAGGAAGAGCCGAAACCTCAGGCTGCTGCGCCGGCACCGGCTGCTGCGCCGGCACCGGCTGCGCCTGCAGCCAAGCCCGAGATGGTTGTCAAGCTGGGTCACGTGGCACCACTGACCGGCCCGATCGCTCACCTCGGCAAGGACAATGAAAACGGCGCTCGCCTTGCGGTTGACGATGCCAATGCCAAGAAAATTGAAATCGATGGCAAGGTCGTCAAATTCGAACTCGTCGGTGAGGACGATCAGGCCGACCCGAAGACGGGTACGGTTGTCGCCCAGAAACTGGTTGATGCCAAGGTTGCCGGTGTCGTCGGCCATCTGAATTCGGGTACGACCATTCCAGCTTCGGCAATCTACAATCAGGCCGGCCTGCCGCAGATTTCGCCCTCGGCGACCAATCCCAAGTACACATTGCAGGGCTTCAATACGGCGTTCCGCGTGATGGCCAACGACGTTCAGCAGGGCTCAGTTGTTGGTGCCTACGCTGTCAAGGAACTGGGCGCCAAGACGATTGCCATCATCGACGACCGTACTGCCTACGGCCAGGGTCTTGCCGACGAAGTTGAAAAGGCCGCTGTTGCTGCCGGTGCCAAGGTGGTAGCGCGTGAATACACCAACGACAAGGCAACGGATTTCAAGGCCATCCTGACCAAAATCAAGTCGAAGAAGCCGGATGTCATTTTCCACGGCGGCATGGACGCAACCGGTGGCCCGATGCTCAAGCAGATGCGCGAGCTGAAACTGGAAGCCAAGTTCACCACGGGTGACGGTGGTTGTTCGCCCGAGCTGATCAAGCTCGCTGGCGAGGCTGCCGAAGGTGTGTACTGTACGCAAGCCGGTTTGCCAGTCGACAAGCTGCCGAATGGCCAGAAGTTTGTAGAAGACTTCACCAAGAAGTATGGCCAGATCCAGATTTACTCGCCGTACAGCTACGATGCCATCATGGTGCTGGTTGATGCCATGAAGCGCGCCAATTCGGTTGATCCGGTCAAGTACCTGCCGGAAGTGGCCAAAACCAGCCTGGATGGTGTAACTGGCAAGATCGAGTTTGACGAGAAGGGCGACATCAAGAATGGTGCCATTACCGTCTTTACGGTCAAGGGCGGCAAGCTGGAAACCCTGCAGATTCAGGGTGGCACGGCACCTGCAGCAAAGTAAGCATTATTGCGGCGTATAGCCAGAATGAAAACGGCACCTGAGGGTGCCGTTTTCACAACTATTAATGAACCATGTCTTTGGCATGACGATGATGGCGAAAGCCGTTATTCATCATCGCCACATATCGACATTGCGCAGAGCTGATCCTGCCACAAGCGGGTTTCTGCGAAAGGCCTCACAATGGATATCTTCCTGCAACAACTGATCAACGGACTGACACTCGGTGCCGTTTATGCGCTGGTTGCGCTTGGCTACACCATGGTTTACGGCATTATTGGCCTGATCAATTTCGCCCATGGTGAAGTGGTAATGATCGGCACCATGGTTGCCTTTACCATCATCACCGCACTGGCCTCTGCCGGGGGGGTGCCAACACCGATCATCTTCGGCGCCGGTCTGCTTGCCGCCGTCATGTGCTGCATGGGGCTAGGCTGGGGGCTGGAGCGGGTGGCCTATCGCCCCTTGCGGCATGCGCCGCGACTCGCACCGTTGATCACGGCGATCGGTATGTCCATCCTGTTGCAGAACCTGGCGATGATTGTCTGGGGGCGCAACTACATCAATTTCCCACAGATGATCGACAAGGTCAGTTATGAGGTAGGTGGCGCGATCTTTACCAACGTACAGGTTGCCATCGTGCTGACCGCCGGCGTCACGATGATCGGGCTGCTTTATCTGATCTTCAAGACCAAACTGGGCGCTGCCATGCGTGCCACCTCGCAGAACCCGCATGTGGCTGCCCTGATGGGGGTAAACATCAACCGCGTGATTTCGCTGGCTTTCATCATCGGTTCCGCACTGGGGGCCATTGCCGGGCTGATGGTCGGTTCGTACTACGAAATCGCGCATTACCAGATGGGTTTCATGCTCGGGCTGAAGGCGTTTACGGCTGCCGTGCTGGGTGGTATCGGCAACATGGCCGGCGCCATGGTTGGCGGCTTGCTTCTTGGCGTGATTGAGGCGCTGGGTGCCGGTTATATCGGTGATCTGACCGGGGGCTTCCTCGGCAGCCACTATCAGGACATCTTTGCCTTCATGGTATTGATCATCGTACTGATGTTCCGCCCCTCCGGACTGTTCGGTGAGCGTACGGGAGAGCGCGCATGAGTAACATGTTCAAGATGCCGGGAATGCAGAAGTATCCCGTGGTCGGCCTGATTCTCGTGGCAGTGACCCTCGCTGCCCTGCCGTTTCTGGTGGCGATGACCGGAGGACAGGCCTGGGTGCGCATTCTCAACTTTGCCATCCTCTATATTTTCCTGGCCCTGGGGCTGAATATCGTGGTGGGCATGGCCGGCTTGCTCGACCTTGGCTATATCGCCTTCTATGCAGTCGGAGCCTACGTCTGGGCGCTGCTGGCCTCACCGCATTTCGGCCTGCATCTGCCGTTCTGGGTCATCCTGCCGATTGGCGCGGCACTGGCCTGCTGTTTCGGGGTTTTGCTCGGCTCACCGACCCTCAAACTGCGGGGTGATTATCTGGCGATCGTGACGCTGGGTTTCGGAGAGATCATCCGTATCTTCTTGAATAACCTGAATGCGCCGTTCAACCTGACCAATGGCGCCCAGGGCATCACCCGCATCGACCCACTGACGATCGGCGACTTTTCTTTCTCAGCACAAAGCAGCCTGTTCGGCATCGATTTCAGTGGCCCGATGAAGTACTACTACGTGCTGTTGCTGCTGGCCATTTTTGTCATCATCGTCAATGTCCGCTTGCATGATTCACGCATCGGTCGTGCCTGGCAGGCGATTCGCGAAGACGAAGTGGCGGCCAAGGCTGCCGGCATCAATACGCGCAACGTCAAGCTGCTGGCTTTTGCCATGGGGGCTTCATTTGGCGGCATTGCCGGCGGCATGTTCTCGGCCATGCAGGGCTTTGTTTCTCCGGAGAGCTTTTCGCTGCTCGAATCGATCATGGTGCTGGCGATGGTGGTGCTTGGCGGCATGGGACATATCCCCGGAGTGATACTCGGGGCAGTGTTGCTGACTGCCTTGCCGGAAGCCCTGCGCTATGGTGTGGAACCCCTGCAGCACATGGCATTCGGGCGGCAGCTGATCGACCCCGAAGCCCTGCGCATGCTGGTTTTTGGTCTGGCACTTGTCCTTGTCATGCGATTCCGGCCCGCCGGTTTGTGGCCGTCGCCGGAGCGTCGCCGTGAGCTGGCAGAGAAGGAGGCCTGAGATGAGTGAAGTACTGCTCGAAGCAAAGGCCGTCGCCAAGCACTTTGGCGGTGTCAAGGCACTGCAGGATGTCTCTCTGACTATCCGGCGAGGCGAAGTGTACGGATTGATCGGTCCCAATGGCGCTGGCAAGACGACTTTCTTCAATTGCCTGACCGGCCTTTACAAGAACGAATTCGGTGAATTCCTGTTTGACGGGCATCGCCTGGAAGCGGATGCGCCGCACAAGGTGGCAACGCTGGGCATTGCCCGCACCTTCCAGAATATCCGCCTGTTCGGGAATATGACGACCATTGAGAATGTCATGGTTGGCCGCCATGTGCGTACGCATGCGGGTGTTTTTGGCGCCATTTTCCGTGATCGCAAGACTGTTGCCGAAGAACAGGGTATCCGCCGGCGTGCGCTGGAGCTGCTGCATTACGTGGGGATTGCCGATCGTGCCGACGATCTGGCGAAGAATCTTTCCTACGGTGACCAGCGCCGGCTGGAAATTGCCCGGGCACTGGCCACCGAGCCCAAGCTGCTGTGCCTCGATGAACCGGCAGCAGGTATGAACGGAACTGAAACCGAAGGCCTGCGTGAATTGATTGTCGGGATCCGCAAGGACGGCGTGACCATTCTGCTCATCGAGCATGATGTCAAACTGGTCATGGGTTTGTGTGACCGGGTGGCAGTACTTGATTACGGCGAGATGATCGCCGAGGATGTGCCGACGGTGGTACAGAAGAACCCGCGAGTGATCGAAGCCTATCTTGGCGGTTCGGTCGCCTGACGCGAAGGGGAGCACAATGCTGCAAGTCAATGGACTGCGAGTCGCTTATGGCGGCATTCAGGCAGTCAAGGGAATTACCTTCCATGTAGAGGAAGGCGAAATGGTTGCGCTGATCGGCGCCAATGGTGCCGGCAAGACCTCCACGCTGAAAGCGCTGGCGCGCATGCTCGATTCAGCAGGGGGATCGGTCAGGTACCGCGGCAAGGAGATCAACCGCCTGCCCGCCCATGATCTGGTACGGGAGGGCATTGCGCTGGTGCCGGAAGGGCGCGGCGTCTTTCCGCGTCTGACCGTTGCTGAAAACCTCGAGATGGGCGCCTTCATCCGCAACGACAAGTCGGAAATCGTGCGCGACATGGCGCATGTCTATGACCACTTCCCCCGTTTGAAGGAGCGGGAGACCCAACTGGCCGGCACGCTGTCGGGCGGGGAACAGCAGATGCTGGCGATTGGCCGCGCCTTGATGAGCCGACCGAAGCTTCTTCTTCTTGATGAGCCGTCGATGGGGCTGGCACCCATCATGGTGCAGAAGATTTTCGAGGTGATCCGGGCGGTCGCTGCAGAAGGCATGACCATTCTGCTGATCGAGCAGAATGCCAAGCTGGCGCTGGAAACCAGCAAGCGCGGTTATGTCATGGAGAGCGGGCAGATCACGCTGACTGACGAGTCACAGGCACTGTTGCACAATCCGAAAGTCAGGGAAGCCTATCTTGGCGAATAGGCAGGAAACCATTCTGGAAAAAAGAAAAACGGCGCCCCGGAGCGCCGTTTTTCATTGCGGGGAATTGATTTCAGATTTCCATGGTGTCGGCAAAGTTCAGGGCCATCAGTTGTGCCTGATTGACCTGTGCACCGGTCAGTCCGAGCATTGAGGCCTGCTCGGCGAGTGCCTTCCCTTTGCCGTCTTCACAGGAACGCGCCAGATCGAGGAAGGGTGCATACATGCCGCCGTTGCCGAGCAGTGCGTCGGTGATCGGTTCCGGCAGGTGCATGGCTTCCAGCGCCTGTTCCATGCTCACGCCAAGGAGAAGGTCCAGCATGGAAAAGGCACCGGTAATAAACAGGTTGTCGTATTCCGACTTGTCGACCAGACCGTGGCCGAGTTGCTCCATCAGACGCGCACGGGTCAGTGCCGTGTGCATCAGTGTTGGCGCCATCGGATCCTTGCTGGCAGTCACCAGCAGCAATGACAGCCACTTGTTCAGCTTTTCGTAACCGAGAATCGTAACCGCATGCTTGAACGATTGCACCTCGCAGGAAAGCCCGAATCCGACCGAATTGATATAGCGGAGCAGCTTGTAGGACAATGCCACGTCCTGCTTCAGTGCAGTCTCGATTTGCCCGACGTCGGCATTCTTGCGTACCAGATTCAGCACTTTCACGATGTGTGCCTGGCTGGCGTTGAGCTGTTTTGCCGGCGTGCTCGACGGTTGTTTGACGAACCAGCCGGCCGCGGCACTCATGCCGGCGTCCATGCAGGCAGCAAACTGCTGCTGGCCGTCCACATTGAAAGCGATCGGGATGCCGTATGACTGAGTTTTCGCCAGCAAGGCCTTGAGCTGGGCTGGCGAGAAAGCGCTTGTATCGAATCCGACGAAGCGGAAGCTGGTGCCGCTGCCCAGGGCCTGCGCCGCTTTGTCGTCAAAGTCATAGCACAGCGAAAGATTGGCTTCCTTCAGGGCGCTGACGAAGGCGGCAGCATTCTCCGTGGCAAAGGGGCTGCCGGACAGTTCGAAGGTGACATTTGCCGGCGCGATCCAGTCAAGCAGGCCCATATCTTCACCGGCACCGTAGAAATTGACGAAGATGCTGCGGTCACTCTGTGGCCAATACTCGCCCAGCTTGTCCAGGGCGTCGACGACTGCTGCAGAATCCATGCCGTCATCAGCATGCAGACGCAGACGTGTGGCAATGATCTTTCCCTGACGGTTAACCAAGGGCTGGCGAGTAATAAAAAAATTCATCGTACTTTCCCTCAGGCCGGAAGCCTGTCGTTGGCGAACTCAAATGAATCGGCATAGAAGGCGCTTTCTGGCAGCTTACACCTCCCGCAGAAATCATGCTTTGCGGCCGTGATCATGGCCGGCGAGCCGCAGGCATAGACATCGTAGCCGGAGAGATCAGGAAAATCGGTCATTACCGCTTCATGCACCAGGCCGGTTCTGCCGGTCCAGTGATCGTCGGTGCCGGGCGCCGAAAGTACCGGCACAAAACGGATATTCGATCGTTGCACCGGCCATTGTTCGGCAATGGCTAGCTGATACAGGTCAACCCGTTCCCGACCGCCCCAGTACACCGTGATTGGCCTGTCGCAAGACTCGGCAATGGCGTGGTCGACAACGGCCTTGATCGGCGCGAATCCGGTGCCGCCGGCAATCATCACGATCGGCCTGGGCGAATCCTCGCGCAGGAAGAACGTACCGTGCGGGCCATTGAAGCGCACGATGTCCTTTTCCTTCATCTGTGAAAAAACATGCCCGGTGAACTCCCCGTCAGGCACATGGCGAACATGCAACTCAAGATAGGCATCGTTGTGTGGGGCATTGGCCAGTGAAAAACTGCGTCGCTTGCCGTCTTTCAGCAGGATGTCGATGTACTGGCCGGCAAGGAACTGCAGGCGTTCGTTGGCAGGCAGTTTGAGCTGGATGATCATCACGTCAGGCGCAACCAGCGTCAGTTGCTGGATACGGGCGGGCAGTGTCTTGACTGGAATGTCGCCGGCCTTACGTACTTCGCGTGACTCAATGCTCAGATCAGAGCGCGGCTGGGCGCAACAGAAAAGCGCAAAGCCCGCCTCACGGTCAGCATCACTGAGGGCATGTTCCTGTGCCCGGCCATGATCAATTTCCCCTGACAACACTTTCCCGCGGCAGGCACCGCAAGCGCCATCGCGACAGCCATAGGGCAAGGTCAGCCCCTGGCGCAAGGCGGCCTCCAGTATCGATTCGCCGGCATCGGCGGTAAGCGTATGACCGGACGGCTGGATGGTGATGCTGAAACTCATGATTCCCCTCTGATGTTCGCTGTTGCTGCAGGCTGTTGCTGGATCGATAGGTTGATACAATGCGCCAGTGCAAAAACTACTGATTGTCGGCTGCGGCGATGTCGCATGGCGGGCCTTGCCCATGCTGTGCCGGCGTTACCGCGTCTATGCGCTGATCCGGAATCCGGCACAGTTGTCGGCCTGGCGTACTGCCGGCGCACTGCCGATTGCCGGTGACCTTGACGACCTGCATAGCCTGCGCAGGTTAGCGGGTCTTGCCGATCTTGTCCTGCACCTCGCTCCGCCCCCCAATCAAGGGGCAGGCGACCCGCGGACGCGCAAATTGCTGGCGGCACTGGGGCGGGGAAAAAGTCTACCACAGCGCATTGTCTACGTTAGTACCAGCGGCATCTATGGGGATTGTCAGGGGGCGTGGGTGGATGAAACCCGGTCGCCGCATCCAGCGACGCCACGTGGTCAGCGCCGGCTGGATGCCGAAATGCAGCTGCGTGCCTTCGGCCGGCACACGGGCGTCAAGGTAACAATCCTCAGGGCGCCGGGCATTTATGCGGCGGGCCGTCTGCCGGTCGAGCGCTTGCAGAAAGGCTTGCCTGCGCTGACGGTTGAGGATGATGTGTTTACCAATCACATCCACGCCGAGGATCTTGCAGCTGCATGTGTGCTCGCCCTGCACCGTGGGGCAGCCAACCGCACCTACAATGCCTGTGATGATTCAGAAATGAAGATGGGTGAATATTTTGATCGGGTGGCCGCCGCCTTCGAACTGCCCAGCCCCCCCCGGCTGTCGCGCGCGGAAGCTGAACGGGTGTTGTCACCGATGCAGCTTTCGTTCATGCGTGAATCGCGCCGCTTGTCGAATCGACGGCTGAAAGAAGAACTGCGCCTGCACCTTGCCTACCCGCTGGTCGACGACGGCATCCGTGCAGCCTTGCAAGAAAGGAAGGAAGCATGCTCGTAATCAAGGCCTTTCATATTTCGCTGGTGATCAGCTGGTTCGCCGGTCTGTTTTACCTGCCGAGAATTTTCGTTAATCTGGCCATGGTGCCTGCCGATAGCGCCGCCGAACGCGAACGCCTGCTGCTGATGGCAGGTAAGCTCTATCGCTTCATGACACCGCTCGGGGTGCTGGCTGTCGGACTCGGCTTCTGGCTATGGTTCGGCTATGGTTTTTCCGGCGGCTGGCTGCATGCCAAGACAACCCTGGTGATTCTGCTGATTGCCTATCACCTGTATTGCGGCCAGTTGTTGCGGTCATTTGCCGCCGGTACTTGCCAGCGCAGCCATGTCTGGTTCCGCTGGTTCAACGAAATGCCGGTACTGGTGATGTTTGCCGTGATCTTCCTCGTCGTTCTCAAGCCCTTCTAAGTGTCCATGAACAACTATTTCGCCTCCTGCCCGCGCGGCCTCGAACCCCTCCTGGCCGAAGACCTGCTGGCGGCAGGCGGGCAGCACATCAAGACGGTTCCGGGCGGCGCAACCTTCGCCGGCGACTGGCCGGTCTGCTATGCCGCCAACCTGCACTCGCGCATTGCCACGCGCATCCTGTGGCGGATTGCAGCACGTGGCTACCGGAAGGAGGAGGATATCTACCAGCTGGCGCTGGAGGCCGACTGGCCGAAATGGTTCCTGCCGACACAAACCCTGCGTGTCGATGTCACCGCGATCAAGTGTCCGCTGAAAAGCCTGGATTTCATCACCTTGCGCATCAAGGACGCGGTCTGTGACCGTTTTCGCCGCGAGTGCAATGCCCGGCCGAGTATCGACACCCGTGAGCCCGACGTACGCGTCCACGCCTTCCTGACGGCGGATGCCTGCACGCTCTACATCGACACTTCCGGCGCGCCGCTATGGCAACGCGGCTTGCGCCAGGAAACGGTGGAGGCGCCGCTCAAGGAAAACCTTGCTGCCGGTATTCTGCGGCTGACCGGCTGGCAGCCGGGCACCCCGCTCCTTGATCCGATGTGCGGCAGCGGTACCTTCCTGCTCGAAGCAGCGCAGATGGCACACAACATTGCTCCCGGCAGTCGCCGCAACTTTGCCTTCGAGCGCTTGCAGGGATTTCAGAAGGAGGCCTGGCGCAGGCAGCGCGAATCTGCACTGGCTGCTGAAAAACCGATTGCCTGGGCGCAGTTGTATGGCAGCGATCAATCACGGCAGGCCATTCGGGCGGCCACGACCAATTTCGAGCGGGCCGGACTGAGTGAGGCGGTTGAACTGATCAATGCCGACATTCTCGACACCGAAGCGCCGAAAGATGCCGGGGTGCTGGTTTGCAACCCCCCTTACGGTGTTCGACTCGAAGAGCAGGAATCACTGGCAGCCTTTTACCCGCAGCTCGGCACTGCACTCAAGCGCCACTTCGCCGGCTGGAACTGCTACTTCTTCACTGCCGACCTGCGCATGCCCAAGCTGATGCGCCTCGCGCCCAGCAAGAAAACACCGCTCTACAACGGCGCGCTGGAATGCCGGCTGTTTGAAATCAAGATGGTGGCCGGGAGTAATCGGCCGGAGAAATAAGCCGCGAGTTTAGGGGCCGATTCCAAGCAGCTTGACGATAAGCACCAAGCCTAAAGAGAGCACAACAAACAGAATCACATCGCGGCCAGAGCCGACACGAGGAATCAATGACGCCATGCGCATACGGGTGTCGTGATCTAACTGTTTGCCAAAAATTAGTTTTTCTTGCTCATGGAAAGGCAGTGCTGCTCGCTGGTTTGAATACCGAATGACAATAAACAGAATCCAGACTGCGGCGCATCCCAATGCGATCAGAGTAAGCAGCTCTGTATCCATTTCTCCTCACTCCAAAGAGGTATTCCACATCAAGGCGAAGCCAGAACGAGGCGGCAAGCCCCGAAGCAACGAGACAGTAGCTGCGCTACGGCGAGGCGCTGACGGGTGCAGCCAACGAAGTGCTGGTGAGCACCCCACCTAGACAATGTCGAGGTGACCGATACCAGTGGTCAGGTCGCGGTCCTTGGACTCTTTCCCGTACAGCTTGATCTGCAGGCGCAGGTCATTGACCGAATCGGCATTCCTCAGCGCATCCTCGTAGCTGATCTTGCCCGCTTCATACAGTTCAAAAAGTGCCTGGTCGAAGGTTTGCATGCCGAGTTCGCGGGATTTCTTCATCACTTCCTTGATCTCGTGCACTTCACCCTTGAAGACCAGATCGGAAATCAGTGGTGAATTGAGCATGATCTCCACGGCGGCCACCCGGCCCTTGCCATCGCGCTTCGGAATCAGGCGCTGCGAGACCATGGCGCGCAGGTTTAGCGAAAGATCCATCAGCAGTTGCGGGCGGCGCTCTTCCGGGAAGAAATTGATGATGCGGTCGATGGCCTGGTTGGTGCTGTTGGCGTGCAGTGTGGCGAGGCAAAGGTGGCCGGTTTCGGCAAAGGCGACCGCATAGTCCATGGTTTCGCGGTCACGGATTTCGCCCATCAGGATGACGTCCGGTGCCTGACGTAGCGTGTTTTTCAGTGCGGCTTCCCATGAATCGGTATCGATGCCGACTTCCCGTTGCGTGACGATGCAGTTCTTGTGTTCGTGCACGTATTCGATCGGGTCTTCAATGGTGATGATGTGCCCGTAGCTGCTGGCGTTCCGGTAGTCGACCATGGCCGCGAGCGAGGTGGTCTTGCCGGTGCCGGTGCCACCGACAAAGATGATCAGTCCGCGCTTGGTGAGGCCGATGTCCTTGAGCACCGGCGGCATGCCCAGGTCATCGAGGTTCGGAATGGTCATGTTGATGGTCCGGCAGACCACGGCGACGCGGCCCTGCTGCACCAGTGCGTTCACACGGAAACGACCAATCCCGGAGGGAGAAATCGCAAAGTTGCACTCCTTCGAACCTTCAAAGTCCGCCGCCTGACGGTCGTTCATGATCGCCCGTGCCAGCTCGGCGGTGTGCTGTGGTGAAAGGGTCTGGTTGGATACCGGTGTAATCTTGCCGTCGATCTTGATCGCTGGCGGGAAATTGGCGGTGATGAACAGGTCCGAGCCCTTTTTCTGCACCATCAGGCGCAGCAGGTCGTGCATGAATTTTAGTGCCTGATCGCGTTCCATATATTTCTCCGTTACAGCGGTGAGTTCTCGATCAGCCCGGGAAGGCGTCCTTGTTGGCGGCCTTTCCACGTGCTTCGTTGCCGGAAACGATGTTGCGGCGAACCAGGTCGAGCAGGCACTGGTCGAGCGTCTGCATGCCGAACTGCTGGCCGGTCTGGATGGCAGAGTACATCTGCGCCACCTTGGCTTCGCGGATCAGGTTGCGGATGGCCGGCGTGGCGATCATGATCTCGTGGGCGGCGACGCGGCCGGCTCCATCCTTGGTCTTGAGCAGCGTCTGTGAGATGACGGCGCGCAGCGATTCGGAAAGCATGGCGCGAACCATTTCCTTTTCCGCCGCCGGGAATACGTCGATCACCCGGTCGATGGTCTTGGCGGCGGATGAGGTGTGCAGGGTGCCGAATACCAGGTGGCCGGTTTCGGCAGCGGTCAGCGCCAGGCGGATGGTTTCCAGGTCGCGCAGTTCGCCGACGAGAATGACGTCCGGGTCTTCACGCAGCGCCGAGCGCAGTGCGTTGTTGAACGAGAGCGTATGCGGGCCGACTTCACGCTGGTTGATCAGGCATTTCTTCGCCTCGTGCACGAATTCGATCGGATCCTCAACGGTGAGAATGTGGCCGTAGTCGTTTTCGTTGATGTGATTGACCATGGCGGCCAGCGTGGTCGACTTGCCGGAACCGGTCGGCCCGGTGACCAGTACGATGCCGCGGGGAAACTCGGAAATGTCCTTGAAGATCTTCGGGCAGTTCAACTCTTCGAGGGTCAGCACCTTGGACGGAATGGTCCGGAAAACGGCACCGGCGCCCCGCTGCTGGTTGAAGGCATTGACCCGGAAACGAGCCAGGTTCGGCACCTCGAAGGAGAAGTCGCACTCCAGCGTTTCTTCGTAGATCTTGCGCTGCCCGTCGTTCATGATGTCGTACACCATGGCGTGCACATCCTTGTGCTCCATGGCGGGCAGGTTGATGCGGCGTACGTCGCCGTGAACGCGGATCATCGGTGGCAGGCCAGCCGACAGGTGGAGGTCGGACGCCTTGTTCTTGACGCCAAATGCAAGCAGTTCGGTGATGTCCATCAGCTATGTCCTTGGGCGGTTGGCGGAGGCTAACTGCTATACTCTAGGCCCCATACAGGGCATCTTCAGCAACCGATTATGACGCCAACGTCAGCCAACCTGCAAGCCGTTCTCGCCCGTATCCATGCTGCCGCACATCGCTTTGGCCGTGATCCTGCCGGCATTCGCCTGCTGGCGGTAAGCAAGACCTGGCCGGCACAGTGTGTCCGTGATGCCTTTGCCGCGGGGCAGCAGGCCTTTGGCGAGAATTACGTGCAGGAAGGCGTCGACAAGATCGGCGAGTTGGCGGCGCTGGATCTTGAGTGGCATTTCATCGGCCCATTGCAGAGCAACAAGACGCGACTGGTTGCTGAGCACTTTGATTGGGTACACTCGATCGAGCGCCTGAAGATTGCCGAGCGGCTTTCCGAACAACGCCCATCGCACCTGCCGCCCTTGTCGGTCTGTCTTCAGGTCAATGTCAGCGGCGAAGCGAGCAAGAGTGGCTGCGCGCCGGCAGAGTTGCCGGCCCTGGCCAGCGCGGTCGCCGCCCTGCCCCGTTTGCACTTACGCGGCCTGATGGCCATCCCGGCACCCGCCGATGATTTCGACATCCAGCGGCAGCCATTTTGCCAGCTGCGCAAACTGTTCGAGCAACTGCAGGGGGGCGGCCTGGTACTCGACACCCTTTCGATGGGCATGTCGCACGACATAGAAGCGGCAATTGCCGAAGGAGCAACCATGGTGCGGGTGGGTACGGCAATTTTTGGAGACAGGAACAAGGCATGAAAATTACGTTTCTCGGTGGTGGCAACATGGCCACTGCATTGATTGGCGGTCTGCTGGGCAAGGGCTTTGCGGCCGACGACCTGGCGGTGATCGAGTTGAACGAAGATGGCCGTCGCCATCTGGAAACACGCTATGGCGTGCGCACGCATGCTGCCCCGGATGCAGCAGCCATGGCCTGTGATGTGATCGTTCTGGCCGTCAAGCCTCAGCAAATGAAAACTGCCATGGTGCCCTTGGTGCCGATGCTTTCCTCGCAGATCGTGGTTAGCATTGCTGCCGGTTTGCGGCTGGATGACATGTCGCGCTGGCTGGGCGGGTATCGCCGTTTGGTGCGCACCATGCCGAATACGCCGGCACTGATCGGTGCCGGAATCACCGGATTGTGTGCGCTGCCAGAGGTGGATGACAGTGGCCGGGCAAATGCCGAGAGAATCCTGCAGGCGGTAGGCAGTACGGTCTGGATTGATGATGAAGCACGCATGGATGCGGTGACTGCCGTTTCCGGCAGCGGCCCGGCCTATGTTTTCATGTTCATCGAAGCCTTGCAGCAGGCGGGGGAAGCGCTGGGTTTCACTCCGGAGCAAGCCCGGCAACTGGCCATCGAAACAACCCTGGGGGCGGCCCGCCTCGCTGCACAGTCGGAAGAGCCGGCAGCAATCTTGCGTGAGCGCGTGACTTCCAAAGGGGGCACGACGGAAGCCGCGTTGCAGACCATGGCCCAGCGGGAAGTGCTGCAAGGAATCGTGGCCGGGGTATTTGCGGCCAATGCCAGAGGCCGCGAGCTGGGCGAACAACTCGGTCAGGACTGACCCGACAATCATTCAGGAGGCAACAACGTGCAGGCCATTTTCTTTTTGCTCGACACCCTGTTGGGGTTTTTCACGCTGCTTCTGCTGGCGCGATTCTTCATGCAACTCAACCGGGTTTCCTTTGCCAACCAGCTCGGACATTTTGTTGTTCAGCTGACCGACTGGCTGGTGAAGCCGGTACGACGTTTCGTTCCCGGCCTGTTCGGCCTTGATCTGGCCTGCCTGCTGCCGGCCTGGTGGATCCAGTGCCTGTTTCTTGTCGCCATTCTGTCGATTCGTGGCCTGGGCGCGATGGAAGGACAGTCATTCGAACTGGCGATGATGATTCTCTGGCGTGGGGGCGTTGCCACAGTACGGCTGGGTGTTTACCTGTTCATTGCCTCGCTTTTCCTGCAGGCCGCACTTTCCTGGATCAACCCTCACTCACCACTGGCCTCTCCGGTGGCACAGATGAATCGCCCACTGCTGCAGCCTATCCAGCGGTTTCTGCCACTGGTGGCCAACATTGATTTGTCACCACTGGTGGCGATCGTCCTGTTGCAGGTTCTGCTGCTCCTGCTGTGAAGTCCTTGCCCGGCTGGCTGAGGCTGGAGGCCACTGGCGAAATCCTGCTGACATTGCATGTCCAGCCCGGCGCCAAATCCACCGAAGTTGCCGGTGAGCATGGCGATGCATTGAAAATACGGCTGGCAGCGCCGCCGGTGGACGGCAAGGCCAACGCGGCCTTGCTGGGTTTCATTGCTGCCCGGCTGGACATTGCGAAAAGTGCCGTCATGCTGAAAAGCGGTCAGGCTTCACGGCGCAAGGTCGTGCGCTTGTCTGGTACGACCGTCGAGGTGGTCTGCCAGCGGGTGTTGGCGGATGATTAGCCGGGTTGGCGCGAGAAGACGACGCGTCCTCCGACGATGGTGGTGCTGACCCTGCCCTGCATGCCGCAACCCATGAATGGCGTGTTCTTGCCTTGGCTGACAAGCTGGCCCGGACTCAATTCCCAGATGGCCTCAGGATCAAAGATGCAGATGTCCGCGGGGGCGCCTACAGCCAGATGACCCGCCGCACAGCCGAGAATTGCCGCTGGGTCACAGGTGATGCGCGCCAGTGCAGTACTCAGCGGCAGCTTTTCGGCAGCCGCCCATTTCAGGGTCAATGGCAGCAATAATTCAAGCGAGGTGGCACCGGCCGCGGCCTCCCCGAATGGTACCTGCTTGCCATCTTCGTCAATTGGCGTGTGATCGGAACAGATCGCCAGCAAGCCTTCGGCAGCGGCAGCCGAGAGTGCCGCACGGTCGCGCTGCGAGCGCAATGGCGGATCAAAACGGGCGGCGCTATCGAAATAGCCGATGTCCATATCGGTCAGATGCAGGTGATGAACGCCGACATCGCAGCTGACGGCGAGGCCTTCGCTGCGTGCCCGGCGCAACATGTCGAGGCTGGCGGCTGCCGACAGGCGCGCGAAATGGACTTTGGCGCCGGTGGCACGAACCAGTTCCAGTGCCGTTGCCAGGGCCACTGTTTCAGCCGCTGCCGGTATCGCAGGCAGCCCGAGGCGCGAGGCGACCTCGCCATCATGGGCGACGCCATCATGGGCCAGATAGGCATCCTGCGGATGCAGGCGCAGCGTGAGACCGAAGGACGTGGCGTATTGCATGGCGCGCAACAGCACCAGATTGTCGGTGATCGGCACGTTGCCCTGCGAAAAGGTGACGCAGCCAGCGCGTGCCAGACTGTTGAGTTCGGTCAGGGCTTCGCCTTTCAGGCCGACCGTCAGCGCACCCAGCGGCAACACACGGGCGAGGCCGACATCGGCACAGCGGCGAACCAGCCGTTCGACCAGCCCCGGTTCATCCAGCGGCGGGCGGGTATCCGGTGGGCAGGCTACTGAGGTGACGCCGCCGGCAACCGCTGCTGCCAGCTCGCTGTCCAGATCCGGCAGGCGGGCAGCGAGGTCAACCAGTCCAGGGCAGATCACCTGTCCGCTGACATCGATGCTGCGGGCGCCAGAGAAGCCGTCCGGCGCGTTTCCGATGGCGGCAACCTGCCCGTTGGCCAGATGGAGATCGAGCTTGTCGTCGATGCCGTTTTTCGGGTCAATCAGGCGGCCGTTCCGGAGAGAGAGTTTTTCGATGCTCATGTTCAATTCCCTGCCACGATGCTCAACACTGCCATGCGGACGGCGATGCCGAAGGTGACCTGCGGCAGGATGACTGCCTGGGCGCCATCGGCAACGTCAGAGTCGATTTCGATACCCCGGTTCATCGGCCCTGGATGCATCACGATGGCATCCGGCTTGGCCAGCGCCAGTTTCCTGGTGGTCAGCCCGTAGTAACGGAAGTATTCGCGTGCCGAGGGCAGCAAGGCGCCACTCATGCGCTCGTTCTGCAGGCGCAGCATGATCACCACATCGCAGCCCCGGAGTCCCTCCTCCATGTCGTGGAAGACACGTACGCCCAGTTTTTCCAGTTGCGTTGGCAGGAGCGTCTGTGGGCCGACGGCGCGGATCTCGCCAGCGCCGAGCGTGGCCAGTGCATGGATATCGGAACGCGCAACCCGTGAGTGCAGGATGTCGCCGACGATGGCCACTGTCAGGTTGTGGAATTCCTTCTTGAAATGGCGAATCGTGTACATGTCCAGCAAACCCTGCGTCGGGTGTGCATGACGTCCGTCGCCGGCATTGACCACATGGATATCGCTGCGGCCGACCCGAGCCAGATGCTCGGCAATCAGGTAGGGGGCGCCGGAAGTGGCGTGGCGCACGACGAACATGTCGGCATGCATGGCGCAGAGATTGTCGATGGTGTCGAGCAAGGTTTCGCCCTTGGCCGTCGAGGAACGGTTGATGTCGAGGTTGATGACATCGGCCGACAGGCGCTTGGCGGCAATTTCAAAGGTGGTACGCGTGCGCGTCGAATTCTCGAAAAAGAGGTTGAAGACGCTTTTCCCGCGCAGCAGGGGCACTTTCTTAACATCGCGTTCGGAGACTTCCATGAACGAAGCGGCGGTATCGAGAATATGCGTCAGTACCTCGCGCGGCAGCCCCTCGGTAGACAACAGGTGGGTCAGCTCTCCATTGGCATTGAGTTGTGGATTGCGCTGCACGGGCTTAGTCATTGGCCAGTCTCCAGCTCAGGCGCCCACCATCGTCACGTGCCAGCACCAGTGTTTCTCCCTCATCCAGCGTGACATCCCAAGTGTTGTACTGGGCCGCCATCGGCAACTCGCGGCCACCACGGTCGGCCAGCACGGCCAGCTGTACATTGGCCGGGCGGCCATAGTCAAAAATCTCGTTCAGTGCGGCACGGGTCGTGCGGCCGGTATAGAGCACGTCATCGACCAGGATGATGTGGCGCCCTTCGATATCGAAAGGAATGGCCGTGGGCTTGACCTGCGGGTGCAGGCCCTTTTCGGCAAAGTCATCCCGGTAGAAGGAAACGTCGATCACGCCAACGTCTGCTTTCAGGGCCAGCAATTCGTGCAGACGTTCGGCAATCCAGGCGCCACCGCTGTAGATGCCGATCAGGGCGGTATCCGGTGTGATTTGCGGGCGTAGTTGTTCGGCCAGTGCCAGGCACTGTTGTTCAGCATCAGGAATCTGTGTGATGGGCATGGTGGTGACTGTCAAAGTAGGCTTGCAGTATAAGTTGAGCGGCAACGGCATCAACATGTGACTTGGCACTTTTTGCATCATGCCCGGCCTGGCGGAGCAGCTCCTGGGCGTCGACGGAGGTCAGCCGTTCATCGGCAAAAGCGACGGGGAGTCCGAAACGGCCATGCAACTGGTTGGCAAAACGGGTGCAACGCGCGGTCATTGAATGCGGCTCACCGGCGAGGCTTGTCGGTCGACCGACCACCAGTGTGGTCGGTTGCCATTCCGTGATCAGGGCAGCAATGGCTGCAAAACGCTCGGCATTCGCGTGGGCATGGATGACGCTGATCGGGTGTGCCTGCCGCAGGGCGGTTTCCCCTACTGCAACACCAATGCGTTTTTCACCGAAGTCGAAAGCCAGCACGGTGCCGCAGGCATCAGGCATGCCCGGCTTCCTCCGCCAGATGGGCAAAGCTGACCCCCAGCGATTCCATGGCTGCCGCAAGGCGATCCTCAAAAGGCAGTTCGAACAGGATTCTGCTGTTGGCCGGTACGCTCAGCCAGGCATTCTGGGCAAGTTCATCCTCGATCTGACCGGCTGACCAGCCGGCGTAGCCGAGGGTGACGATGATTTCATTGGGGGTGCCCTGGCTGCCGACAGACTGCAGCACATCGCGCGAACTGGTCAGACCGACATGTTCGTTCACGGCCAGCGTTGATTGCCAGTTACCGGCCGGGCGGTGCAGGACAAAGCCACGATCGGTTTGCACCGGCCCACCGAAATAGACAGGCATGCGGTCAAAACCTTCTGCCTCAAGCGGCAGTTCGATGCGCTCGAACAGGGCCGCCAGCGTCATGTCCAATGGCCGGTTGACGACAATGCCAAGCGCTCCCTGATCGCTGTGTTCGCAGATATAGACCAGCGTGCCCGAAAAATAGGGATCGGCCATGGCTGGCATGGCAATGAGAAATTGATCGGTAAGATTGACTGGCTGCATGCGGGCCATTTTAATCTTCACCGGAACCCGATACAAACCTGTGAGTCAATAAACCATGAAGAATGTCTCCCTGGTCTGGTTTCGCCGCGACTTGCGCGATGTCGACAATGCCGCGCTGTCTGCGGCACTGGCCGAAAGCACTGGCGTCTATTGCGTATTCGTCTTCGACGTCACCATACTGGAGCGGCTGCCCCACCGTCTTGATCGGCGTGTTGCATTCATCCATGCCTCCCTGAAGGAACTCGATACGTCACTGCGTAAGCGTGGCGGTGGATTGATCGTGCTGCATGGCAATCCCTGCGCACTGATTCCCGCACTTGCCAGCCAATTGAACGTTGCGGCCGTTTATGCGAATCGTGATTACGAACCAGCGGCCAAGGAACGCGATGCAGCCGTCGCCGCTCACCTGAAAAAGGCCGGAATCGCATGGTACCAATGTCGGGATCAGGTCATTTTTGACGGTGATCAGGTGCTGACCCAGGCGGGGCGACCGTATTCAGTATTTACCCCTTACCGGAATGCCTGGCTCAAGCGGCTGCATGACGTGGGCGTCGAGCGCTTCGATCGGCACGACGGTCGTCTGATGCCCTCGCCGGCTGGGTATGAACTGCCGGCGATCGAAACACTTGGTTTCCAGCAGGTTGATCTGGCAGCGAATGGCGTCTGTCCCGGAATGAG
Organism: Zoogloeaceae bacterium; assembly: GCA_024235655.1. Classification (GTDB taxonomy): domain Bacteria; phylum Pseudomonadota; class Gammaproteobacteria; order Burkholderiales; family Rhodocyclaceae; genus Proximibacter. The sequence continues at coordinate 334,122 of JACKLY010000001.1, forward strand.
CGGCGCTGCGTCGCGGTTTCAGGATTTCATCGGCCGCCTGCCGCAGTACCATGAAGCGCGCGATTTTCCAGCGATCAGAGGCGTTTCCTACCTGTCCGTGCATTTGCGCTTCGGCACCATTTCCGTACGCCAGCTGGTCGCGCATGCGCTGCAGGTGGGTGGAGAAGGCGGCATGACCTGGTTGTCGGAACTGGTCTGGCGTGATTTCTATTTCATGATTCTGGATCGGTTCCCGCATGTGGTCGATCAGTCCTTCCGCTCCGAATTCGATGCACTGGTCTGGGATGAGTGGCCGGAGGGATTGCAGGCATGGCAGGCAGGCCGTACTGGCTATCCGCTGGTTGATGCGGCGATGCGGCAACTGGAGCACAGTGGCTACATGCATAACCGCTTGCGCATGGTCACGGCATCGTTCCTGACCAAGGATCTGGGGATTGACTGGCGGGCCGGCGAACGCTGGTTTGCCGACAAGTTGCTTGATTATGATCTGGCGGCAAACAATGGCGGCTGGCAATGGGCTGCATCCACTGGGTGTGATGCACAGCCCTGGTTCCGGATTTTCAACCCGGTCAGGCAATCGGAAAAATTCGATCCGCAAGGCCGCTTCATTCGGCGTTACATCCCCGAGCTTGCAGCCGTTCCGGATAAGTGGATTCATGCCCCATGGCGTATGCCGGAGAGCGACCAGGTTTCGTGCGGGGTGCGGATCGGACGGGATTATCCGGCGCCGCTCGTCGAACATGACGAGGCCCGGCGCCGTACCCTGGCACGCTACGAAGCGGCAAAGGCCCGATTCAAGGGCGATACCGCCTAGTGCAGCTTCTTGGCACGGGTGTATTCATCAACCAGTTGCAGAAGTTCATCTTCCTGGTAAGGCTTGCCAAGGTAGTTGTTGACCCCGATCTCAAAGGCGTAATTGCGGTGCTTGTCAGCCGTACGCGAAGTAATCATGATGATCGGCACGTGCTTGAGCTTGTTGTCAGCACGGACATTCCGGGTCAGGTCGAAGCCATCCATGCGCGGCATTTCGATATCGACCAGAAGCACATCCGGAATGATGTCCAGCATCTGCTCCAGTGCATCGACACCATCCTTCGCGGTCAGCACCTGATAGCCTTCCCGGGCAAGCAGACGGCCGGTGATCTTGCGCACGGTCAGTGAGTCATCGACGATCATGACGGTCGGCAGCGTCGAGATGTTGCTCTCGGGCGCTGCCGCATGCAGCGGCGTGTTCCCTGCCATGGTTTCGGCAATATGCAGCGCCCGAGTACGCGACGCAAGTGCCACCGGGTTGAGAATCAGGACGACCTGACCGTCTCCCAGCACGGTGGCGCCGTCGATACCGACGACGCGGGAAAGCTGTTGACCGATGTTCTTGACGACGATTTCTCGGTTGCCCTTCAGTTCATCCACCTGTACGGCAATGCGTTGCTGGCCAGAGCGCAGCAGCAGCACCCAGTACTGGCGACGGGCTTCCGGCAGGGCGGTTTCATCACCGAGCAGATGGGGCAGGAAGCGATAGGGATACTTGTTGCCCAGCCATTCGGCTTCGCCCGCTTCGCGGATACGGGCCAGGAAAGCTTCCTTGAGTTCCAGTACCTGTTCGATCATCGGCGACGGGATGGCGTAGGCATGCGTGCCTGCCCGGACCAGCAGAGCCTGTGTAACCGCCAGTGTCAGCGGAATGTACAGGCGGAAGGTGGTGCCTTTGCCGGCAACCGAGTTGACTTCGATGCGGCCGCCCAGCTCGCCGACTTCCGTCTTGACCACGTCCATGCCGATACCCCGGCCGGCGATCTGGTTGACCTCGCTGGCCGTGGAAAAACCGGGGGTAAAGATCAGCTTGATCAGGCGACCTTCATTGGCTTCCTCGTCTTCAGCGAGCAGGCCGGCTTCGATGCCGCGTGCACGAATCCGCTCGAAATTCAGGCCGGCGCCATCGTCGGCCATGGTCAGGATGATTTCGTTGCCTTCCTGGGCCAGTGTCAATGTGACTTCACCGATTTCCGTCTTGCCATGATCAAGACGGGTATTGCGGTCTTCCAGGCCATGCGCGACGGCATTACGCAACAAGTGCTCCAACGGCGCCCCGATCTTGTCCAGCACGGAGCGGTCAAGTTCTACCTGCCCGCCGCGGATTTCAAGGTTGGCGCGCTTGCCGATTTCCTTTGCCGTCTGCCGGACGATGCGGTACAGACGCTCGGCCTGGCTGGAGAACGGCACCATGCGGATGGCCATCAGTTCCTGTTGCAACTGACGGTTCATGCGCGCCTGCGCGAGGATGGCGGCGTTGGCATCGTCATGGTTCTTGAGCAGGTTCTGCTGCACGGTGGCCACGTCGTTGACCGACTCGGCCATCATCCGCGTCAATTCCTGGAAGCGGGTGAAGCGGTCGAATTCGAGCGGGTCGAATCCGGCGTGTTTTTCATCGGTCTGCGCAATGCGCGACTGCATCTGCGATTCAGCCTGGATCTCAATGTCACGCAGCTGCCGGCGCAGCCTGATCACGTTTTCCGTCAGGTCAAGCAGGGAGCTTTTCAGGCCGATCATCTCGCCTTCGATACGTGCGCGGGCGATGGAAAGCTCACCCGCCTCGTTGACCAGCTGGTCAACAAGATCGGCACGAACACGCAGTGTCGCACGCTGGACCGCAGCTTCTTCCGTTCCTTCTGCAGCAAGCTCACTATCGTCGGCCTGAACCACGGCACTGGCCCGGGGTTCATCATCAGGTGCTGCAGCGCCCGGTTCACTTTCCTCGGTTTCAGGCGCGGGGGCCGTATCGACGGTTTCGCCCTGCTGCATGCGTTCGAGAATCTGGGCAACGCTGTCAAGCGTGAACTCGATCTCGTCGATCAGCTCAGGCGTGGCGCTTCCTGCCTTTGCTGCCTGTTCAACACGGGCTTCAATGGCATGGGTGATTTCCCCGAGCATCATGGCGCCTGCCATGCGCGCGCTACCCTTCAGCGTGTGGAAGAGCCGGTGCAGGGAGCGGGCGATTTCACCATCGGCCGGGTTGGCACGCCAGTTCCGGAGATTCTCGTTGATCGATTCGGTCAGCTCATCTGCTTCTTCAAGGAAGATGGGCAGCAACTGCTCGTCCAGCTCATCCTTGACGTTAGGCAGGTCAGCAAGAATCGAAGGAACAGCGACCCCAGGCGCTGCCGGTAGCTGGTCGGGTATTGCTTCCAAGCCCTGTTCGGTATCGTCTGTCTGCTCGGTGGTTTGTGCCGGCAATGGGTATACCTGGTCAAGCGCTTCCACCAAGTGGGGTGCCGCTTGTGGTTTCCGCATGCCGGCCACCCGGTGCACCATGTCTTCCAGGGCGGTGATTGTCTGCCGCAATACCTCAATGGCGCTGATGCTGTCGGCCTTGTCGGTTGTCTCTCGGCGCAACAGGGCATGTTCCAGAGAAGCGCCCAGCCGGTTGATGTCGGCCAGGCCGACCGTGCCAGAAATGCCGGCCAGCGTGTGTGCAGCGCGGGCCATCTGGCGGCCGGTGGGCTGTGTCGGGTCGTCAGCCAGGGTGACAAATTCGCTACGCAGGGTGGTCAGATGGCTGCGCGCCTCTTCGAGGAAGATGTCATAGAGCGTGGGCGAGATGCTCAGCTGCAGTACTTCGTCATCCGCCGGCAGGTCTTCTGGCGGGCTAATTTCGATCGCCGCGACTGCAGGTTCTTCCCTTGCTTCTGTTTCATCGTCGCTGGCTTCGACAGCCGGTGTATCTGGCTCGGCAATAATGACAGGCTCAACAGCTTCGACCTCAGCCTCGGCTTCGGCTTCCTCGGCCACTTCGATCAGCGGGGGCAAGTCGAAATCGTCAGTTGCTACAGGGGAGGCTTCTTCCTCCTGAACTTCATCCAGCGCCAGCGGCGCCATTTCGATGACTTCAAGTGGCGCCTCTGCTGGCGGGGTGGGCTCGGGTGTTGTGAACTGACGAAGAACGACAGTTTTTGCACTGTCGTAGTCAACTCCATCAGCAGATGGCGTCGCTACAGGTTGGGGTGTGTCGTCAAGTGTCAGCGGTGGCATGTCCACCGTTTCTTCAACTGCCGCAGCGGGCTCGTCGCGTTCGTAGTCGCTCAGGTTGCCAAGCACAACCGTGGCGGCCGAACCCTCGAACATGTCGTCGTCGGAGATTTCCGGCGAAGTTTCGTCCAGTGCCAGCGGTGGCAGGTCGATACTTTCGACAGTTGCTTCAGCGGGTGCCGGTGCTGTCGGTTCATCCTGTCCGAAATTGCCGAGCACGAGCGTCGCTGCAGCACCTTCGAAAGATTCATCGTCATCGATAGTGTCAGCAACTGCAGGGGCTGCAACTGCCGGCGCCGGCGCCGCCGGGGCTTCTGCCGGTGCCCGAAGTTTGATGGCAAGGGCCGTCAGCGCGGCAGCATCCGGGGTGGGGAATGCATGGTTTTCGAGGTGCTCGACCCAGGCCGAGAAAATGCTGTGACTGTCAGCAATCAGCTCGCAGAGCTGAGGCGTGGCATCCATTTCCTGGCGTAACCATTGATTGAGCGTCTGTTCGATTTCCCAGGCCACCTCGCCCAGATCGCGCAGACCCACCATGCGCCCGGAGCCTTTCAGCGTGTGGAAGGAGCGCCGGATGTTGGTCAGTACTTCCGAATTGTGCGGCTGACCACGCAGGATGTTCAGGTTGCTGCCGATGGCTTCAAGGACTTCCTTGGCTTCTTCAATGAAGATTTCCAGCAACTCGGCGTCCAGCTCTTCTTCAGCAGCCTGTGCCAGCTGCATGGTTTCCGCAGAAGGCGTGGGCGCATCTGACTTGCGTGGTTTGATGCTGGCGAGGGCTTCGTCAAGCGCCGGTGTGGCAGCCTCCGAGTCAAGTGCCGACAACATGGCTTTGGCCTGCTGGCCAAGGGTGCTGTCAGCAACAAGATCGGCGTCCTGTTTCAGGTTTTCCAGGCTTTGCTTGAGTTCCTGGCGCAGGCGGGCATCGCTTGGCTGTTCCTTGACTGCCTGCAACAAGGCCTGGGTGTTGCGCTTTGCTTCTTCAAGATCCTTCTCGACCGAGCCTTCGTCAGCTTCTTCTTCCACGCCCGATTCCGGCGCTGCCTTCATGGCCTTGGTGAACTGGGCAAAGTCAGTAGCGCCGTGTTGCATGGCGTCGATGAAGAAGCCAAGGGCGGAGAGCTTGTCGGCAACCCGTTCGAAGTCCGCTTCAAGCGGTGTATAGCTGTCTTCAGCAAAGCGTTTGATGTCGGCTTCGCATTCCTTCAGCGTACTGACGGCAGATTCCTGCCCCATGATCATCAATGCGCCAACAATCTGATGCATGGGGGCTGCCAGTGTGGCCAACTCGGCACGCTTGCCGGCATCGCGGAAGAAGCCGTCAAGTACCTGCTCGATTTGCGCGAGATTATTCTGTATTTCGCGGGCAACCTGGCCGATCAGCAGCTTTTCCTGAGCCTGACGTGACATCTCGTCGAGCAGCGGGATTTCAGCACCGGGTTCAGGCGGGTTGTCGGCGAGGAAGCCGTGCAGACGCGCGACCATGACATCGACCTGATGTGCAAAATCGCTGCCGAGGCGGGTAAAGTTTTCCTGAGCATTCTGGGCCAGCAGAATCGCCGTAGCGATTTCCATGGCCAGCCCTTCTGAATGCCGCGCCGGTTTCTCTGCCAGCCAGTTGGCGGTATTCGCAATCGCCTGTGCGAGACGTCGATAATCGGTATGCCCCAGTTGACCGATGGCCTGTTGCAGGTGCGCCGAGTTTTCGCGGAAGGCATGCAAGGCCTGCGCCGTGCCGGCACAGAATTTATTCCAGGATTCCTCGGTGGCCGAGATCATTTCCCGCAGGCGTCGCCGCTGCTGTTCCTGCGGTGCGGCAACCGGAGCGGTTTCGGGTATGGCCTGGTCGAGTTGATAGGTGTTTTTGACCTGGCGTACCAGATCACTGCCACTGTCGGCTTGCGCGACCTGATACAGGGCATCGCGCATCAGGCGCTCGGCGACATTCTTCGAGCCTTCCTGCAGGCGGCGAATCTGCAGGTCAATCCTGGCGCAGAGTTGCTTGATGTCGACTTCAGCAGGCAAGGCGCCTTCGGAGAGGGCAGCCAGCATGCCGGTGGCTACCCACCAGAAAGCACGTGAGGAGGCAAGCTCCTGGGTGGCTTCGACCTGTCGCGTTGCTGCAAGCATTTCAAGGACGCCGGCGGTATCTGCCGAATTTCTCAGCCAGGCCAGCAAGCCACGCTGGAAACGGGCACGCTGAGTGCGCAGCAACTGTTGCAGTTCGCCGCGAGCCAGTGCTTGCGTTGCCGCCCGTCGCGGTGGGCGCAGTGTCAGGTCAGGGAAGAAAAGATCGGTTGCCGAGATCTTTTTATCGCCCCGTGCCGCCAGCAACTGGCTGTAAACCGGCATCAGGCGTAATGGCTGATTGGGCTCTCCGCCGATCAGGTCATCCAGATAGTGCTGGATGGCTTCCAGTGCTTCGCGAACCAGTACGCTTTCTTCGGGGGCCACCGGGCCGTTACGGCCTTCGAGTTTTTCGAGCAGGCTTTCCAGTGCATCGGTGAACTGGGTCACACCGTCCAGGCCGACAATGGCCAGTGCGCCGCGTACCTGATGCAGGTGGGTTCGGCAAAACTTCAACTGGGTCGTATCGCCGCCGGCAGCAAAAAGTCCCAGTGCCTCGCCAGCACGTTCCAGTGCGAGATCAATCTCGCTTTTGACCCAGGTCAGCGGGCCGACGTCAAATTCCGTCGCGGCATTCATGCGGTGCCATTTCTCCAAGCGAAGGGCTTAAGCAACCTTGAAGCCGGCAACCGAACCCTTGAGTTCCGTTGCCAGCGCGGCGAGTTCGCCAACGGCCTCTGCAGTACGCTGCGTACCGGCGGTGGCCTGTTCGGTCACTCGCAGAATGTCCTGCATCTTGCTGGCCACGCCAGTCGCAGACTGAGCCTGCTGCTGCGTATCGGTCGAGATATTCTCAATCAGGCCGGCAAGCATGCGCGACACGTCGCCAATTTCTGCCAGCGCCTGACCGGCCGCATCGGAACGCTTGGCTCCTTCAACCACGCCCTGGGTCGATTGTTCCATGGCGGAGACGGCATCCTGTGTATCTGTCTGAATGGTTTTTACAATCGCAGCAATCTGTTTTGTTGCTTCTGCGGAACGTTCGGCCAGTCGCTGCACTTCTTCAGCAACCACGGTAAAGCCGCGGCCCGCATCACCGGCAGAAGCAGCCTGAATGGCTGCGTTCAAGGCCAGCACGTTGGTCTGCTCGGTAATGTCGGAAATCAGTTCCACGATCTCGCCGATCTCCTGTGACGATTCGCCAAGACGCTTGATCCGCTTCGAAGTTTCCTGGATCTGCTCGCGAATTTCGTTCATGCCCTTGATCGAATCCTGCACAGCCAGCGTGCCTTTTTCGGCGGCTGCCAGTGACTGGTTTGCGACCTGGGCAGACTGATTGGCGTTGTTCGAAACCTGGTTCATTGAGCGCGCCATGTCCAGCGCCGAGCGGCCGGCATCCTGAATTTCAAGTGACTGCTTTTCGGCAGCGGCGAGCAGCTGGGCCGAAGTCTGCTGGGCGATCTCGGTGGCCTGTGTCACCCGGCCTGCCGCGTCGTTGATCCGGCCGACCAGCACGCGAAGTTCTTCAATGGTGTAGTTGATCGAGTCGGCGATGGCGCCCGTGATGTCTTCCGACACGGTCGCGGTGACGGTCAGGTCGCCGTCGGCCAAGTCGCCCAGTTCGTTCATCAGCCGCAGAATGGCGTCCTGGTTGGTGCGGTTCAAACGCTCGGTTTCCTGCCGGCTGGTTTCTGCTTCTTCTGCGCGTCGTGCCGAGTCGTCGAGGTAGACCTTGGCCATCAGGCCGAGAATTCCCAGGGACAGGAGAGAGAGGACGGCGAGAAACAGAACATAGGTGCCACGTTGTGCCAGGTTGCTTTGGTAGGCCTCTGCCAGTTTGTCGGTTGCCTGCAGCAGCCCTTCAGAGTCGCGGAAAATGCTGGCGCCGGCTTGCTTGGCAAGCACCAGTCGCTGCATCGAACCGAGAATGCCGCCGACGGCCTCGCGGTAGTCCTTGAATGTGGCGTCAAGTTCGGCGAGCTTGGCTTTTGTGTCGGCATCGGCGGTGGCACCGATGCGCAGGGTTTCACTGCCCTTGGTCAGTGCTGTCAGCAGATCGCGGAAGGTATTGGTGTCCTTGCCCAGAAGAAAGGCAACCTCCGGGTCAATCGCATCACCGACAAGCAGTGCGGAAGCGTTTTTGGCGATTCGTTGGGTCAGCATCACCAACTGGTTGGCGGCCACAATTTCACGTGCGCCACCACCGGATTGGAGTTTGAGGGCGGCAACCTGTTCGGCAAGTTCAAGCAGCAGCGGGTTCTTTTCGTCAATGGTTGAAACGTCCTTGCCGAGGGCGATCAGGTTCTTTTCCATTTCCAGCAACTGGGCCGCATTCTTGTCGGTCTTGCTCCAGTCGGCGGTCAGTGTCTGCAATTCACCCTGGACGTCATCGGGGGAAGGAGGGACATTGATTTCGTTGACGTTGCCGCCATTGGTCAGCACACCCGTCAGTTGCGAGAACCGGTCACGCGAATCCTTGAGCTGTTTGAAAGCCGTCGGATTTCCCTGCAGTGCCAGACTGGAAGCTTTCGCCAGTCGCTGCGAGAGCATGCGCATTTCACCCGAGGCGGCGACGTAGGCCGTGCCGTAGTTTGATTCGCGGGTGTCGTGGATAATCAGGGCAGCCAGCAAACCAACCGCCAGCAGCAGGGCGCCGCCCAGAATCTGCAGTTGCTTGTTGACCGAATACTGGTTGAGAAATGAAAGCGCAGCGCCTTTCTTCCCTTTGCTGCCACCGCTGTCCATGACCGTTTGTGCAGCAATCGTTTCATCTACGGCAGAGGATTTCTTGCTTCCTCCGAGTCCAGGCAGTTTCAGGTTGAGCGCCATCAGTCGTCTCCAGTTTTCTTTTGTGTCTTGGTCGTTCAGTCAGTGCGTGACGGGGTCAGGCACCAATTTCCATAAAATCAGGGTCCGCCAGCAGGGCGCGGACATTCAGTTTTTTCCATTCCTGGCCATTCGCATCCACAACCCGCTCACTCTCCCAGGCGTGCGCGTTGGCAGCGGCCGGTGCCGGCGAAAATTGATCCGGGTTTTTCAGGCCGAGCATGCGGGTGACCAACAGAGCGGCGTTGCTGCCGTGCTTGGTGCCAATCAGCAACAGGCGCGAACTGGCATTCATCGGCGTTGCCTCCCCGCCGCGAAGCGCCGAGAAATCAGCGACGGAATACAGATTGCCGCGAATATTGGCGATGCCGGAGAACCATTTTTTGGTGAGCGGTACCGGAGTGAGTTGTGGCAAAGGAACAATCTCCCCGGAGTCGGAGAGATTGAGAAGCCAATGGTCGTTTCCTGTCTGGACGCCAAGCAGTGCCAGGCTGGCCTTGCCATGTGCAGCAGTGGTCAGACGGTCGGCAAGGTACTCCTGGAATTCCCGGAGGCTGATCTTCTTTGCCATGCTCTACGGGTTTCTCAAAGAGCCGAAATCTTGGCCAGCAGCTCTTCCGGATTGACCGGCTTGACCAGGTAATCCTGTGCTCCCTGACGCAGGCCCCAGATCTTGTCGGTTTCCTGGCCTTTGGAGGTGCACATCAGAACCGGGATGTGTTTGGTGCTTTCGTCACGGGTCAGGGTGCGGGTTGCCTGATAGCCATTCAGGCCCGGCATCACCACATCCATGATGATCAGATCCGGCTTTTCTGCTTTGGCAGTAGTGACGCCTTCCTCACCGCTTTCGGCAGTGACGACCTGATAGCCGTTCTTGGTCAGCAGGTCGACCATGAAATGGCGCTCGGTCGGCGAATCATCAACAACGAGAATTTTTTTGACAGGCATGCTGTTACTCCGTAAATGCTTTTATGGCGAGTTCGTTACTAAACCTGTTGCGGCGCGAAACTCGCCACCGCCTGCAACAGACTGTCTTTGGTGAAAGGTTTGGTCAGATACTGGTCAGAGCCGACCATGCGACCGCGTGCTCGGTCGAAGAGTCCGTCCTTGGATGAGAGCATGATGACCGGGGTGGCCCGGAAGCGGGAATTTTTCTTGATCAGGGCGCAGGTTTGATAGCCATCGAGACGCGGCATCATGATGTCGCAGAATACGATGTCGGGCTGGTGATCGGCGATTTTCGACAAGGCGTCAAAACCATCCTCAGCGAGCAGCACCTGACATCCGGCCTGAACCAGAAATATTTCGGCACTGCGCCGGATGGTGTTGCTGTCGTCAATCACCATGACCTTTACGCCGCGCAAGTTTGCAGCTTCAGCCAATTCCTTCCTCCTGGAGCCGGGTGAGTTGTATTTAATGTAGAACGATCACGGCCCGGCACCGAACCATTTGCTACCAACTATACCGTAACTCTATCAATTTTCGATCATTTCAAATTTGTTCGTGTTTGCCCGGCCAAGGGCACCGCCATGGGCTGCACCACTTATCGGGTAGAATTGGCAATTCTAGCCAAGCCACTTCCACTGTCCAAGCCCTGCGCGGAGGGCAGTCCAGCGCATGAATCCAAACCCTCAATCCCTACCCCCCATCGTTCTCACCTTTGCGGCAACAGATCCTTCGGGCGGTGCCGGCATACAGGCGGATCTGATGACCCTGTCGTCGATGGGTTGCCATCCCTTGTCTGTTGTGACGGCCATTACCGTGCAGGATACGTTGGGTGTCGAGGCGGTTTATCCCCTCGATGTCGACTGGGTTGAGGATCAGGCACGCGCCGTGCTGGAGGACATGCCGGTTGCTGCATTCAAGATCGGCTTGCTGGGCAGTGTCGAGATTGTCTCGGTGGTTGCCGAAATCGTTTCCGATTACCCCGATATTCCACTGGTGCTCGACCCCGTGCTGGCCTCGGGTCGAGGCGACGAGCTGGCCAATGAAGATGTGCTGATGGCGATCCGCGAAATGCTGTTGCCGCAAACGACGGTGCTGACGCCGAACAGTATGGAAGCGCGTCGTCTGGCCGAAGAAGATGAGGATGATGAGCCGCCTGATCTGGCCACCTGTGCCCAGCGTCTGATCAGCGATGGCTGTGAGTATGTCCTGGTGACCGGTACGCACGAGAACACCACCAAGGTCATCAATACACTGTACAGCGAAAATGGCCAGGTTCGCAGCGACCGCTGGGATCGGTTGCCGGGCAGCTATCATGGCTCGGGCTGCACGCTGGCGTCCGCAATTGCTGCCAATCTGGCCAACGGGCTGGATGTCGCGGATGCCGTGCGTGATGCACAGGAATACACATGGCAGTCGCTGGCCAATGGTTTCAGGCCGGGCATGGGGCAGCACATCCCGGATCGTTTCTTCTGGGCGCGTAATGCCGAAATTGAACCGGAAGTGCCGGCTGATGAAACAGCGCCCCCGGATCAATCCGTGGATTCCGGCAATTAACCGATGAGCGATGGTCTTGGTGGTGGCCGCCTGGCCGGCCTCTATGCAATCACGCCGGATGAACCGGATGAACCGACGCTGCTGGCAGCTGCCGGGGCAGTATTGGCGGGCGGTGCGCGCCTGCTGCAGTATCGCGACAAGACTGGAAATGCCGGCCGCCGCCTGCGCCTGGCGCAGGCGCTGTTGAAAATGTGCCGGCAGCATGCGGCGACGTTTATTATCAATGACGACTGGCAACTGGCCGGGCAAATCGGTGCCGATGGCGTACACCTTGGCAGTACCGATGGCGACCTGAGTGCTGTGCGACAACAGTTGCCCGCGGGCAGCATTCTCGGCGCATCCTGCTATGCCAGCTTCGATCTGGCGCAGAAAGCAGTAGCTGCCGGGGCGGATTATGTGGCGTTCGGGGCGGTATTTCTTTCACCGACCAAGCCACTCGCCGTTCGCGCGCCGCTCGATCTGTTTTCACGGTGCCGGCAGGAACTGAGCGTGCCGAGTTGTGCCATTGGCGGCATCACGCTGGAAAATGCTGCGCCAGTGATTGCTGCCGGGGCCAGCATGCTGGCCGTCATTACCGATATTTTTGAAGCGCCCGACATTGCCGGGCGCACATCTGCCTATCAATCGCTCTTTGAGGAGTCTTGCCAATGACCTCGCGTAACCAGCAACTTTTTGAAGCCGCCCAGCGGCATATCCCCGGTGGCGTCAATTCGCCGGTACGTGCCTTCCGTTCGGTGGGCGGCACGCCCTGTTTTTTCAAGGAAGGCAAAGGGTCGCAGGTCTGGGACGTCGATGGCAAGGCCTATACCGACTACGTCGGTTCGTGGGGCCCGCTGATTCTCGGTCACGCGCATCCTGACGTGGTCAAGGCAGTGCAGGTGTCGGCGGCGCGCGGACTCTCTTTCGGTGCACCGACCGAGGCCGAAGTGGAAATTGCCGACCTGCTCTGCGAACTGCTGCCGAGCGTGGAGATGGTGCGTCTCGTCTCCTCCGGAACTGAAGCGACGATGAGCGCCATCCGCCTGGCCCGTGGCTACACTGGCCGGGATGTCCTGATCAAGTTTGAAGGCTGCTACCACGGTCATTCGGACAGCCTGCTGGTCAAGGCCGGCTCCGGCCTGCTCACCTTCGGCAACCCGTCGTCCGGCGGTGTGCCAGCCGACCTCGCGCAGCACACGATGGTGCTCGACTACAACGACCCGCAACAACTCGCCGACGCCTTTGCCAGCCATCCGGATCGTATCGCTGCGGTGATCGTCGAGCCGGTCGTCGGCAACATGAACCTGATTGCACCGACCCCCGAATTCCTGAAGGCGATGCGCGACCTGTGCACGCAATATGGTGCCGTGCTGATTTTCGACGAGGTGATGACCGGTTTCCGCGTCGGCCCACAGTGTGCGCAGGGCTATTACGGCATCACGCCTGACCTGACCACACTCGGCAAGGTGATCGGTGGTGGCATGCCGGTCGGTGCCTTCGGTGGCAAGCGCGAGATCATGGAAAAGATCGCGCCGCTCGGGCCCGTCTATCAGGCCGGCACGCTGTCGGGCAATCCGGTAGCGGTGGCTGCCGGCCTGGCGACGCTGAAGCTGGTGAGCCAGCCGGGTTTCTACGAATCCTTGTCGAAGAAGACGCTGCGCCTGACCGACGGCCTGACGGCAGCGGCGAAAAAACAGGGCGTAGACTTCGTTGCCCAAGCGGTTGGCGGCATGTTCGGCCTCTACTTCGCCAAGGCCTGCCCGGCGAGCTATGCCGAGGTGCTGGCGTGCGACAAGGAAGCCTTCAACCGCTTCTTCCACGCCATGCTCGACGCTGGCCACTACTTTGCGCCGTCAGCATTCGAAGCGGGTTTTGTCTCTGCTGCGCACAGCGATGCCGATATCGACGCCACCATTGCAGCAGCGGAGTGCTGGTTCGCCCGGAAATGATGCCGGGTCTGACGCAGGGTGCTGCCTGGCTGGTGCTCTTCGTGGCCGGCTTGTGCGAGATCGGCTGGGCTGTCGGGCTGAAATATACCGAGGGTTTTTCACGGCTGTGGCCCACGGTCGGCACCGTGGCCCTGATGATTGCCTCCGTGGCGCTGCTCGGCCTCGCGCTGAAAACGCTGCCACTGGGTACCGCCTACGCGGTATGGACCGGCATCGGTGCCGTTGGCACGGCCATCCTCGGCATGGTCCTGTTCAACGAGCCGCGTGACGCATTGCGTCTGGCGTGTATCGCACTGATCGTTGCCGGCATCATCGGCCTGAAGCTGGTGACGGCCGCTGCCGATTAAAGCAGGAACAGCGTTGCCAACCCCAGGAAGATCAGGAAGCCACCGGCATCGGTCAGCGCCGTGATCATCACCGAGCCGCCAATGGCCGGATCGCCACCCATGCGGTAGCGGAAGATCGGGATGGCGACACCGGCGGTTGCCGCGAGCAACAGGTTGAGCGTCATCGCAGCGGTCATCACGAGTCCCAGCGATACGCTGCTGTAGAGCCACCAGGTAACAACCCCGAGCAAGCCGCCCCAAACGACGCCATTGATCACGGCGACGCTGAGTTCCTTCCTGAGCAACCGGTTCAGCGCGTCCGGCTTGACCTGCCCCATGGCGATGGCACGCACGATCATGGTGATTGTCTGGTTGCCCGAATTGCCACCGATACCGGCAACAATCGGCATCAAGGCGGCCAGCGCCACCAGTTTCTCGATCGAACCTTCGAAGGCGCCGATCACGCGTGAAGCGATAAAGGCCGTGATCAGATTGACAGCCAGCCAGGCCCAACGGTTTTTCACCGAATCGATCACCGGTGCAAAGATGTCTTCCTCTTCGCGCAGACCGGCCTGTGCCAGCTGCTCGCTCTCGGCTTCTTCACGGATGAAGTCGACCACCGCATTCACCGTCACCCGGCCGATCAGATGATTTTCGGCATCGACCACCGGCGCCGAAACGAGGTCGTAACGCTCGAAAGCCTGGGCGGCTTCCTCGGCGAAATCGTCCGGCTGTACCTCGAAACAGTCCTTCAGCATCAATACGCCGACTTCCGTTTCCGGATCGTTGACCAGCAACACGTTGAGCGGCAGCACGCCTTTCAGCTTCTCGTCGCGGTCAATCACGAACAGCTGGTCGGTATGGTCGGGCAGCTCCTCGAAGCGGCGCAGGTAGCGCAGCACCACTTCCAGGGTCACATCCTCACGCACCGTGACCATGTCGAAATCCATCAGCGCGCCGACGGTATCCTCGGGGTAAGACATTGCCGAACGCAGCTGTTCGCGCTCGTCGGCCGGCAGTGAGCGGAAGACATCCTCGATCACCTCCTGCGGCAGATCCGGCGCGAGGTCGGCCAGCTCGTCGGTATCCAGCCCCTCGACGGCAGCGCGCAGCTCTGCCGGGGCCATGGTTTCGATCAGTGATTCCCGAACGGCATCCGATACTTCAAGCAGGATGTCGCCGTCGCGGTCGGTGCGTACCAGTTCCCAGACAAGCAGGCGCTCGTCGGTCGGCAGCGACTCGAGAATGTAGGCGATATCCGCCGGGTGCATCTTGTCCAGGCGGACTTTCAGTTGCCCCAGATGCTGCTTGTGAACAAGATCCTCAACCAGGTCGTGGCGAGGCATTTCCTGGCGGTGAACCAGGTTTTCGACCAGCCGATAGCGGCTGAGGAGATCCTGGATCTCGTCCAGATGCGCCTGCAGTTCGTCAGCGTCGGCGTGATGAACTTCGTCGCTCATGCCGCCTCACGCGTGTTATCAAGCATCGTTACAACCATCATCAAGGCTCCCTGGCTTGCAGGTTCATGGCCTGAGCCATGCCGTGCGTCGAGCTTGGCAAACGTGCGGGCGTTTGCCGGTTTGAACTGAATGGTCGCTGCCGCTGTTCTGCTGAATGATGCGGCGAAGGTGCGTGCCATCCTGCCTGTCGGGCAGGATGGCAGCCGGTTTCGGGCTGTTATCCTGCCATGGTGTCGGCCTTGGCCGACAAGTTGCTACTGGGGCAACTGTCCACGGGGAAACTCCGGAAATGAGATGCGGCAGAGTGTACAACGTTTGTCGCGACGCAACAATAAAGCCGGGCCTGCCGGGTGCTGAAAATCAGGGAAGTTGCGCTGACGGCATGCGGCCGAGAATGACGGCAGCCTTGCGCGCCAGGCCGGGCGCACTGCGGTTGCGGTCGTAGAAACGCGGGCTGGGCACCATGGCCGCCAGATAGGCAGCCTGCTCCGCGCTGATCTGTGCCGCGCCGATGCCGTAATAGTGCCGGGCGGCGGCTTCCGCACCGAATACGCCGTTACCCCACTCGATCACGTTCAGGTAAACCTCGAAAATCCGCCGTTTGCTCCACAGGGATTCGATCATCAGCGTGATGATGGCTTCTTCACCCTTGCGCAGCAGCGAACGTGCCGGCGTCAGGAACAGGTTCTTGGCCAGTTGCTGGGAAATCGTCGAACCGCCGGCGACCAGCTTGCCCTTCTTCTCGTTCTTTTCCATGGCGCGCTGGATACCTTCCCAGTCAAAGCCCTCGTGGTGAACGAATTTGGCGTCTTCCGAAGCAATCAGTGCGCGCTTCAGGTGTGGAGAAATCCGCTCATAGGGCATCCACTGTTTTTTCAGCGCAGCGTTGGGTTGTTTGACGCGCAGCTCGGCCAGACGGATTTCCATGAAGCGCGTGTTTTCCGGGTTGAATTGCCCCCAATAGGCAACCCAGCCGAGCAGCCAGCACAGGTAGGCAATGCCGAGGACAAACAGGGCAAGCAACAGACGCGTCAGCCAACGCGACAGGGATTTCATGCGTGACGGAGCGTGTCCAGAACGGCCGCCGTCTCCGGCCGAATGTGGCGCCAGACAAGAAAGGCCTCGGCCGCCTGCTCGACCAGCATGCCCAGGCCATCCGCCAGCCGGGTCACGCCGGCGGCGCGCGCCATGGCAATGAAAGGCGTATCGGTCTTGCCGTACATCATGTCGTAGGCCAGTGCATCGGGGGCAAAGACATCTTCCGGCAGCGGGGGAACATTCCCTCCCAGGCTGGCCGAGGTGGCGTTGATGACAATTTCGAATTGCTGCCCGGCCAGATCCTGATACGCACCCCCCTGAACGTTGCCGAGTGCCGAAAAATGCTGGGCAAGGCCGGCAGCCTTGCTGGCAGTGCGGTTGGCAATAAACAGCGAGGCCGGGGTCTGCTCGAGCAGAGGGCCGATCGCCCCACGCGCTGCGCCGCCCGCGCCGAGCAAGAGGAGGCGGCGACCGGCCAATGGGGTGTTCAGGTTGCTCAGCAGGTCGCGCACCAGGCCGGCGCCATCGGTGTTGTCGCCGACGATTCGCTTGCCGGCAAAACTCAAGGTATTCACTGCCCCGGCCAGTTGCGCGCGGGGCGTCAGCTCGTGGCAGAGGCGGAAGGCCTCTTCCTTGAACGGCACGGTGACGTTGGCACCCCTTCCGCCTTCGGCAATGAAGGCTTGAACGCTGGCGACAAAACCATCGATCGGTGCCAGCCGCGCCTCGTAGTGCAGGTTTTCACCGGTCTGCAAGGCAAAACGGTTATGAATGGCCGGGGATTTGCTGTGGCTGATCGGATTGCCAAAGACACAGTACAGCTCCGCAGTCGATTCGCTCATCGGGTTTCCAGTGCATCCTGGCGAGTAAACGACCAGGTGCGGGTGATTTCAATGATGTCGGTATCGCGCCGGATGTCTTCCGGGAAGGGCGCGTAGGGGGAGGCCATCTGCACGATGCGGCGCGCAGCGTCATCCAGTATCTTGTGGCCTGAACTGCGGTTGATCTCGATTTTCTGAACATGGCCATCGCTCTGGATGCTCACGGAAAGGATCAGGCTGCCGTACAGCTTGCCCTTGGCCGCTTCCGGATAGTTCAGCGTACCCACCCGTTCCACCTTGAGCCGCCAGTCCTCAACGTAGCGGGCAAAGCGGTATTCGTCCGCACGCACACCGATATTCTTCTTGCGCGGCCGCTTGTTGTATTCCTCGACACTCTTGGAAATTTCAGCTTCCATCCGCGCCATCGCCAATGCCGAGGAGGCCAGCTCCCTGCCGGTGAGCAAGGGAGCGGGTTCCGGCTGTGCTTCCTGGGCTTCTTCAGCCTTGGTGGTGCGCTTGCTCTGAGCCTGGGTGATCAGCTTCTGCTGGCGGGCTTCCATCTCCTGGATGCGCCGCTGTTTCTGCTCCAGATCCGCGCCGGACTGCTGTTTCGCTGAGGGCGGCAACGGCGTTTTCGCGCGCCGGTTCTCGTCAACATTGCCGCCGCCGTCGAGGTTGGTCTGAGCCAGCGCCTGCGCTTCCGACGGCCGGCGCGCCGCCTTGCTGTTGACCAGAATGATCTCCAGCGCCTTGTCCTTGACGGCGCGGGAAGCGTCAGGAAACGCAAAGTTGAGCGAAAGGATGAGCAGGTGAAACAGAACCGAAATGCCAATCGCCAGCCATAGTCGGCGATCCGGAGGCGCATCGCTCAGCAAGGAGGGTAGCGCAACAGCCATTTAACTGACAGGCTCCAGTTCGTCGCTGGCTGGCGTGTCGGCCGGTGCGTCCAGGCTGTCGACGTATCGGCAGTTCAGATCCAGCGTCAGCTCATCCATGCTTTCAACTGCCAGACGCACCCGGCTTCCCGGAGACAATTCCGGCAGAGAAGGCACGCGCAGCAGTAGCGGCAATCGATCCAGCTTGACCATCGCTTCGCGGCGCACGGTGGCATCGATTTCGCTGATGCCCTCCTGCTGCAGCCAGCGCAGGCACCAGTAACGTTCCATACCGCGCTGGAATTCGGCATAGGCGGCGTAGGTCAGGTCAAAGTCGCGCATGGCAGCAAACAGCGCGTCACTCTTGGCACCGAAAGGTGGTGACTGCTCGGTCAGGTGGGCGATCAATTGCCACTGGTTGATCAGGTCGACATAGCGCCGGAGCGGTGAAGAAGACCAGGCGTATTGCGCCACGCCAAGACCGTCGTGCGGGAGCGGCGAGGTAGTCATGCGCACCTTGCCGCCGGTCTGTGCGCGGTAAATGGCAGCAATGCCGTTCTCGGCGAGCAGCCCGCCCCAGGTGCTGTTGGCGACAATCATCAATTCCGAAACCAGCTTGTCCAGCGGACTGCCGCGCTTGCGCTCGCTGATGATCACCCGGCACTGTGCGGGTTCCGCGATATCGCCGTCGATGTCAAAGTTGTAGTCGTTGATGCCCTGCACTGCTGACGGCTTGCCGCGTCGGCCCTCGCAGGCGCAGGCCAGTTGCCAGAGCAGCTTCAGCTCATCGCGAAAGGCGAACTCCGGCAAGGCCGTGGCCAGCGTGCCTTCGTTGAACAGCGGCTCGATTTCGTGGTGCCGGAGGTTGGCTACCACCGGCACCAACTCCAGCCGGGATTCATGGCCGGTGATCTCCAACTCCGGCGACACCGTCAGATAGAGCGACACGGCCGGGCAGGTACGGCCTGCCGACAGCGTAAACTGCTCAACCACGGCGTCCGGCAGCATGGTGATCTTGTTGCCCGGCATGTACACCGTCGACAGGCGTTCGCGCGCAATTCCGTCAAGCGGCGACCCCGGCAGAATGCCCAGGCCGGGGGCGGCAATGTGAATGCCTACGCGCCAGCCAATACCCGGTAACGCCTGCACCGAAAAGGCATCGTCAATTTCCGTGGTGGCCGCATCGTCGATCGAAAAGGCGCGTACCTCGGCACGGGGCAAACCCTTGCCGGCAACCGGGGTCTCGCAGGCCGGAAAATCCGTGCCGCGCGGAAAATAATCGTTGAGGAAACGCTGGAAGTGGTAATCAGACGTCGAGCGGATGGCGCCGCATTGCGCCAGCAGATGCGCGGCCGAAAGGCCGGTGTCCGCACAGGCGGCTTCCAGCGCCTTGGTTTCCAGGCGGTTGCGATCCGGTTTGTAGAGCAGGTCGCGCAGCAGGGGGGTAAATTCGGAAGGGAGTTGTCCCGCCTTCAGCGTTTCGACCATGCGCTCAATGGCGAGCGCTTGCTGACGCTTCTTTTCAAGACCGGCCAGAGCGGCGGCCAGAATGTCGGCGGGCGCTTTCCTGAAGCGGCCTTTACCCTTGCGATGGAAGTAGACGGGTGCTGAATGTAAGGCAAGCAGGATCGCAGTCGCCTCGACGGTTGAGGCTTCGTGCCCGAAGTAGTCGCGGGCAAAATCAAGAAAAGAAAACTCGCCATCGCTTGCGCACTCCCACAGGAATTCGGTTTCGACGCTTTCAGCCAACAGCTCCGCCGCATCCAGCAAGGCGCTTGCCGTTGGTTCCTTGAAACGCAGCAACACCGTTGCCGCCTTGATCTTGGCGCGCTTCCCGGAAACCATTTCAATCTGCAACGACGCATCGTTGTCAGTCAGGATGGTGGCCGTCTTGAAGGCGCCGTCTTCTTCGAACAGTAGAAACATCCGGCGGATTATAACCCGCAGAATTCAATGATTTGCGGGACAAACTCGGGAAACCGCGTGAAGCTGTGGTCGCCGCCCGGCAGCACGGATTGGCGGCAGCCGGCATAGCGCGCCGTGGCCTCGCGATAGTCCAGCACCTCGTCGCCTTCCTCGACCAGAAGCCAATAGCGCGCCGGAGTAATGCGCGCCGCCTCAAGCCCACGCAAGGCAGCGATATGCGCATGCGTGAACTCGAAAGTTTCGCCGTCATACATGCCGGTCTGCGGGCCGACATACGCCTCCAGCGACAGGGGAGCCACCACCGCTGGGTTGATCAGAACAGCACGCAGATCGTGTTTTTCCGCCAGCCAGGTCGCGTAATAGCCGCCGAGTGAACTGCCAGCAAGCGCAAAGTGGCCGGGGTGGCGGGCCAGAATCGCTTCTGCCTGAGCAATGGCGATTGCCGGATCATGCGACAGCGCCGGGCAGTGAAACTGGCTGGCCAGGCCGCGAGCGGCAAAGGCATCGGCCAGCAAGCGGGCTTTCCAGGATTGCGGCGAGGAGCGGAAGCCGTGCAGGTAGAGGAGTGAGGGGGTCGTGCCAGGGGTGTTCAACGACCAACCAGCAAGCGGCCAACAACATAACCAACCACCCTGATGCCTTTTTCCGCCAGCGCATCTTCCGACACAACTTCGCTGCCAAAGCGCTCGTTGTCGCAAATCAGGTGAATGCCGGCCAGCACGCGCTGAACCCGGCGCACCACCAGCGTATCCTGCATGCTCAGCAGATAAACCCCGTTGGCATTGATGCGGGCCACGCGCGGGTCATAAAACACCAGGTCGTTCGGGCGCAGATAAGGGTCCATGTCGTCAGCCGAAATACGCATGGCCGTGACGCCGCGGGGCAGGCCCATCTCGCGCAAGGCCTCTGGCAGCATGTAGAGAGCGTGCGCCTCGTCCTCATCGCCGCCGTGGATGTCCACCACGGTGTAACTCTCGTCGATGGCATGGGCGCCGGTACTCTGCGCACCAACCACCAGCTGTTCAACCGTTGTATTCAGTGTTTCCGCAATTTCCGGCAATCGCGCCAGTTCGGGGACGCCGTCACCGTGCAGCCAGTTGGCTGCGGTGTTCTGGCTGACACCGAACAATTCTGCCACCGCCGTTACCCGGCCGTAGCCAGTGGGAATGGCGCCACGACTATCCAGCGCCGTATTCAGGTTGTCCGCAAACTGTTTGCGAAAAGCCTTTTGGCGCAGCGACTTATCGTCCTGATTATTGAGGTGGATCACTGAGTTCATGCGCTCGATTATAGACCGGCTTCGCGCCTGCGCGAATCTGAAAGGACGTCGATGTGATACAAAAAATCCACGCCCATCGTTATTGCCTGTTTCACATCACACAAACAACAATTGATCAAAATCAACAATAGGTATTGTGTTTCTGATGACGTTTCATTAGGATTCGCCCCGCTCATTGCCAGTTGGCTGAGCAATAAAACCAATAAACCCTGAATGAAAAGGGTTTTTTAAAGAATCCGGGGCGTTTCGGCACGTGTGCCGACATCACTGATGAAAAGAATAATCTCGAGGGGGGGCGGGCTCGCGCGTGCCCGTTTGTCACCGGCGGGGCGGGGCTATGCAATGGTTGCGTTGCTCTCCATCGCCCTGCTGAGCGCGGCATTCGCGCCTGCAGTACAGGCCCAGACCGTAACCGGCGCTGCCATTGCCAAGGAACTGCAGCGCCAGATCGAGCGCGACCGCGCCCTGCGCGAGCAGCAGGAAGCCGCACCCGACGTGCGCCTGCAGGCGCCGGCCGCTGCCGACCCCGGCCGCCTGCCGGCAGAAGAAGCCCCGTGCTTTCCCATCCAGCACATCGTCCTCAAGAGCGACCTCGCTGTTTTTGACTGGGCGCTCGCCGCCGCCGACCCGGCCGATGACCCCGCCACCGGCCGCTGCCTCGGCAGCGCCGGCATCAACCTCGTCATGAAGCGCGTGCAGAACGTCATTGTCGAACGCGGCTATGTCACCACCCGTGTGCTGGCCGAAGCGCAGGATCTGCAGGGCGGCACCCTGACCCTCACCGTCATCCCCGGCCGCATCCGCCACATCGGCTTCACGCCGGATAGCGACGCCCGCGCCAACGCCTGGAACGCCCTGCCGGCCAGCCCCGGCGATCTCCTCAACCTGCGCGACATCGAACAGGGCCTGGAAAACTTCAAACGCGTACCCACCGCCGAAGCCGACATCCAGATCGTCCCCGGCGACGAGCCCGGCGAGAGCGACATCCTCATCACCTGGAAGCAGGCCTTCCCGCTGCGCCTCACCCTGTCTGCCAACGACGGCGGCAGCAAAAGCACGGGCAAATACCTCGGCACCGCCACCCTTTCCGCCGACCACCTGTTCGCCCTCAACGACCTCTTCTACGCCAGCTACAACCACGACCTGGGCGGCGGAGAAGATGGCAAACGCGGCACCAAGGGACACATCCTCCATTACTCGCTGCCCTGGGACTACTGGCTGTTCGGCGTTACCGCCAGCGAAAACCGCTACCACCAGACCGTGGCCGGTGCCAGCCAGAACTACCTGTACAGCGGTACCAGCGAAAACTACGAAGCCCGCCTTACCCGCATCCTCCACCGCGACGGCCGCGGCAAGACCAGCGCCTCGCTGCGCGGCTACCTCAGCAAATCCAGCAACTTCATCGACGACACCGAAGTCGAGGTGCAGCGCCGGCGCATGGCCGGCTGGGAGCTTGGCCTGCAACACCGCGCCTTCCTCGGCAGCGCCACCCTCGACCTGGCCACCGCCTACCGCCGCGGTACCGGCGCCTTCAACGCCATGGAAGCCCCCGAAGACGCCTTCGACGAAGGCACCGCCCGGCCGCAGATCATCAGCGCCGACGCCAGCCTCAACCTGCCGTTCCAGCTTGCCGACCAGCGCTTCCGCTACAACGGCAGCTGGCGCGCGCAATGGAACCGCACGCCGCTGGTGCCGCAAGACCGCTTCTCCATCGGCGGCCGCTACACCGTGCGCGGTTTTGATGGCGAAAGTGTGCTCATGGCCGAACGTGGCTGGCTGATCCGCAACGACCTCGGCTGGTCGCTGGGGCAAAGCGGGCAGGAACTCTACCTCGGCCTCGACCACGGCCAGGTCGGCGGCCAGAGCGCCGACCTGCTGGTCGGCAAGCGCCTCACCGGCACCGTGCTCGGCTTGCGCGGTGGCTACAAGGATCTTTCATGGGACGTCTTTGCCGGTGTTCCGCTCAGCAAGCCTGATGGCTTCAAAACTGCCCACCACACGGGCGGCTTCAACCTCTCGTGGAGTTTCTGACTCCGACCACCCTCCCTTTCCGACAGGAATACCTCACCATGAAACCTCTGAAACAGTCCCTCCTCCTGCTGGCCAGCCTCGCCTCGTTCAACGCCGCGGCAGCCAGCCCGTTTGAGGGCGCATACCTTGGCGCGTATGCCGGTTACGGCAAAGCCGAGGATAAAGGTATCGGCCACTGGTCAAGCAGCGGCGCCGTCGACGGATGGACGCACCAGCCCGAGCCCCGCGGCTTCCTGCTCGGCGCAGTCGGCGGCTACCACTGGCTGGTCAGCGACCGTGTCGTCCTCGGCCTTGAAGCCGACCTGGAGGCGCGCAGCAACAACAGCGATCGCGACATCCAGAAGGACAAAGGCGTCCCCGACCCCGACTACAAGGCCACCACCCGCATCAAGGGTTCGAGCTCGCTGCGCGGCCGTCTCGGCTACCGGCTGGGCGAACAGGCGCTCGTCTTCTTCACCGGCGGCTATACCGCCGCCTCGGTCAAGCGCACCTGGCACGACGAACCCTCCGACCGCGAATCGCACAGCGATATACAGGGCGGCTGGACTGCCGGTTTCGGGCTGGACTACGCGCTGAGCGACAAGCTTGCCGCACGAATCGAATACCGCCATGCCGACTACGGAACGCACAAGGTCACCGCCAGGGTCTGGGGCGAGTACTACCAGCAAAAGCTGACTGAAGACAGCCTTCGGTTCGGCCTCAACTACCGCTTCTGACCCTGATTAACCTGGAGATTCCGCCCATGAACGCCCACCGCCACCGCATCATCTTCAACCGTGCCCGCGGCCTCTTCATGGCCGTTGCCGAAATCGCCAGCGCGCAGGGCAAGTGCCCGGGCGACGGCAGCGGCGCGGTAGCGGTGGCGCCGCCGGGATTCTCGCTGGCCCGCCTGCGTCCTGCGGCCTTTGCTGCACTCCTCGCCTGCGGCGCCCAGCTCGCCCTCATGCCGGCCGCCTCGGCCCAGGTGGTCGCCTACAAGGCCGCCCCGGCCAGCCAGCGCCCCACCATCCTCACCGCCGGCAACGGCGTGCCGCTGGTCAACATCCAGACCCCCAGCGCCGCCGGCGTCTCGCGCAACACCTACGAACAGTTCGATGTACAGCAACAGGGCGTCATCCTCAACAACAGCCGCACCAACACCGCCACCCAGCTCGGCGGCTGGGTGCAGGGCAACCCCTGGCTGGCGCGCGGCAGCGCCCGTGTCATCCTCAACGAAGTCATCGCCGCCAACCCCAGCCAGCTGATGGGCTATGTTGAAGTCGCCGGCAGCGCCGCCCAGGTCGTTATCGCCAACCCGGCCGGCGTTACCTGCAACGGCTGCGGCTTCATCAACGCCAGCCGCGCCACCCTCACCACCGGCACGCCGATGCTCAGCGGCGGCAACCTCGATGGCTACCGCGTCGAAGGCGGCAGCATCCGCGTCGAAGGCGCCGGCATGGATGCCAGCCGCGTGCCCTACACCGACCTTATCGCCCGCGCCGTCGAAATCAATGCCGGCCTCTGGGCACAAACGCTGAAAGTCACCACCGGCACCAACACCGTCGACGCCGGCAACACGCAAGCCACGCCGCTGGCCCCCGCCGGCGGCCCGGCCCCGGCTTTTTCCATCGACGTCGCCCAACTCGGCGGCATGTACGCCGGCAAGATCGTGCTGGTCGGCACCGAGGCCGGTGTCGGCGTCAGGAACGCCGGCCACCTCGGCGCCTCGGCCGGCGAAGTCATGGTCACCGTCGACGGCCGGCTCATCAACAGCGGCAGTGTCATTGCCGCCGGCAATGTCGGCCTGAACAGCACCAGCGAAATACAGAACAACGGTCTGGTGTCTGCAGGCGGCGCCCTGAGTGTGACCGCTGCCACCCTGAGCAATGCCGACACCCGCAGCGTCAATGCCGGCCTCGAAGGCCAGGCCCTCACAATCAACGCGGGGCAGATCAACAACCGCAACGGTGCCCTGCGCGCCGATACCACGCTTGCCATCCACAGCAGCGGCACGCTGGATAACGGTGGCGGCCTCATCTCCTCAGTACAAACAGTCGCCGTACAGGATGCTGCGACGCCGAAAACGCTGGCCATCACCAACACCGCCGGCACCTTCATTGCCGGGCAGCAACTCGACATCGACGCCGCCAGCCTGAGCGGTGACGGCAGCCTGCTCTCGCAGGGCGACCTCGCCGTGAAGCTCACGGCCGACTACACACACACCGGCGAAATGGCCGCCAACGGCCGCGCCCGTGTCGACATCGCCGGCACCCTGAACAATGCCGCCAACATGGAGGCCGGCACCGCGCTGACCATCCGCGCTGGCACCATCAACAACACCAGCAGCGGCCAACTCATGGCCCCTGAACTTTCGCTTGCCGCCACCGATACGCACACGCTCACCAACCGCGGCCTGATCGACGGCGGCGACACCCGTATCGACGCCATTACCCTCAACAACCTTGGCACCGGCCGCATCTATGGCGACCATCTGGCGATTGCCGCCACCACCCTCAACAACGAAGCCGAAACCGTGAATGGCGTCAGCAGCACCCCGGTCATCGCCGCCCGAGGCAACACAGGGCGCCTTGATCTGGGCGTGACGTCCCTCAACAACCGCGAAGGCGCACTCATTTTCTCGACGGGCGACCTTGCCATCGGTGGCGGGCTGGATGCAAACAATCGTGCCACCGGCACTGCCGGCACCGTGAACAACGCCAGCGCCACCATCGAAGCCCTGGCCAGCCTCAGCCTGCAGGCCACCCGCATCAACAACACCAACGAACACTTCAGCACCCAGCTGGTTACCGTCGGCAGCGTTGCCATGGACCAATGGGTCTACGGCGGCACCTACCGCCCGGATCAGGTCACCCTCACATGGACATCGCGCCCCGGTGTCGTCTACCACCCCCCGGAAAGCGACGGCATGGGCTACATGGGCGGGCAGGGCTTCTTCAGCAGCAACAAGAACAACTACGTCTACCTCAACACCCCCAGCGGCAGCACGCTCAACTTCTGGCTCTACAGCTTCACGCGCACCACGCAGGAAAGCCAGGTGCTGAGCACCGCGCCCGGCCAGATCATTGCCGGTGGCGACATGCAGATCAGCGCCGACACCCTCAAAAACGACAACAGCCACATCCTCGCCGGCAACAATCTGCAAGGCGCCTTCGGCAGTGTCGAGAATACCGCCACCGCCGGCCAGCGCATCGTGCGGGACAGCGGCACCGCCTGGTACGTTTTCCGCGACAAGAAGCACAAGGACTCCGACCGCGACGCCTACGGCTACAACCCGGCGCCCGCCATCAGCAGCTTTGCGCTGAGCACCGCCCGGCTCGAAGGCCATGCCGCGCTCACCGGAAGCGGCACCACCGTGGGCGCACTCAGCGTCGGCAATATCGGCCAGAGCGCCACCGGGCGCGGCAGCCTCTTCCGGCAGAGCCCCGCCCCCACCGCCCGCTACCTGATCGAAACCGACCCCCGTTTCGCCAGTTATCGCCAATGGCTCACCAGCGACTACATGCTGCAGGCCCTCGCCCTCGACCCCGCCACCAGCCAGAAGCGCCTCGGCGACGGCTTCTACGAACAGCGCCTGATCAACGAACAGGTGGCCCAGCTCACCGGCCGCCGCTTCCTCATCGGCTACCAGAACGAAGAAGAGCAATACAAAGCCCTGATGAATGCCGGTGTCACCTACGCCAGGGAATGGAACCTCATCCCCGGCGTGGCCCTCAGTGCCGAACAGATGGCCCAGCTCACCAGCGACATGGTCTGGCTGGTGGAAAAGGACGTGACGCTGGCCGACGGCAGCACCCAGAAAGTGCTCGCCCCCCAGCTCTACGCCCGCATCAAGGAAGGCGACCTTGGCCCCACTGGCGGCCTCCTTGCCGACAACACCCTCGACCTCAATGTCAGCGGCAATCTCGACAACCTCGGCACCCTCGCCGGCCGCCAGCTGGTTTCCCTCACCGCCGACAACATCAACAACCTCGGCGGCCGCATCACCGGCAAGGCCCTCGACATCGCCACCCTGCGCGACTTCAGCCTGCAGGGCGGCAGTCTGGATGCCGACGATCAGCTTGCCGTGCGTGCCGGGCGCAACATCACCATTGAAAGCACCACCCGCAGCGCAGGCGGGCGCACCCACATCGACCGCATCGCCGCCCTCTACGTCAACAACCCCGGCGGCACCCTGCAGCTGGAAGCCAACGGCGACATCGGCCTCATGGCCGCCTATCTGATCAACAATGCCCCCACCGCCGCCGGCCCGGCCAGCCGCAGCGAAGGCGAACCAGCCGCCCCCGGCAGCACCACGATTCAGGCTGGCAACAAACTGACGCTGGGCACCGTGACTACCGCCTACGCGGAATCCGTGGGCGACGGCAAACACGCCCGCCAGGAAAGCGGCACCCGCGAAGAAGGCACCCGCATCGAGACCCGCGGCGACCTCACCCTCAGCGCCGGCAGCCAGCTCACCGCCCGTGCTGCCGAAGTCAGCAGCAGCGAAGGCCGCATCCTCGCCAGCGCCGGCACCGACCTTTTCATCGAAGCCGGCGAAAGCACCCTCAACACCGCCGAACAGCACAAATACAAATCGAAGGGTTTCCTCTCCAGCAAGAAGACTGTCACCCGCGACAGCACCAGCGACACCACGGCGATTGCCAGCACCTTCTCCGGCGACAGCGTCACCCTCGTGGCCAACCGCGACATCGCAGTCAAGGGCAGCAACGTGGTGGCGACCAACGACACCACGCTGATCGCCGGGCGCGACCTGAAGATCGAAGCCGCCGCCGAAAGCCACAACGAAACGCACTTCAGCCAGACCAAGCAATCCGGCGTCTTCAGCAGCGGTGGGGTCGGTTTCACCATCGGCAGCAAGCAGAACAGCACCGACCAGAAGACCGATGCCACACTCGCTGCCAAAAGCACCATCGGCAGCACCGACGGCAACATCACCCTGCTCGCCGGCGAAACCTACAAACAGGTCGGCAGTGATGTGATTGCCGTAAAGGGCGATATCGACATCGCGGCGAAGGCAGTCGACATTGTTGAGGCAAGAGAAACCAGCCGCACGGTGACGGAAACCAGAGCCAAACAATCCGGCTTGACGATTGCCATCACCAGCCCGGTGATTACGGCGGTGCAGACGGCGCAGCAGATGAGTCAGGCAGCAAAAGACACCAGCGACCCGCGCATGAAAGCACTCGCCGCCGCCAGCACCGGGCTGGCCGGGTACAACGCTGCGAATGCCGTTGCCGATACCGGCAGTGTGACCGGTGGGGTCAATCTGGTGATCAGCATCGGCGGCAGCAAGAGCAGCAGCCAGACCACCCAGTCGAGTGATACCGCCGCTGTTTCAAAACTCACCGCCGGCCGCGACATCCGCATCGAAGCCAGCGGTGCCGGCGAGCAGAGCGACATCACCCTGCAAGGCACCCAAGCCACCGCCGCGAGAAACCTTACCCTCACCGCCGAGGATGAAATCAGACTGCTGGCCGCAGCCAACACCGCCGGGCAGAAAAGCAAGAACCAGAACAGCAGCGGCAGCGTCGGCATCAGCATCGGCACCAATACCGGCTTTACCGTGGGTGCCAGCATGGGGCGCGGCAAGGCCGATGGTAACGACCTCACCCACAGCAACACCCATGTTGAAGCCGGTGAACTCCTTACCCTGCAATCGGGGGGCGACACCACCCTGAAGGGCGCCGTGGCCAAGGGCGACAAGGTTATTGCCGACATTGGTAAAGACCTCCTTATCGAAAGCCTGCAAGACACCAGTGTCTACGACAGCCAACAGAAGAGCTTTGGCGGCAGCCTTACCATTGGCGTGGGCGTCAGCGGCAGCGTCAGCGCCAGCAACAGCAAGGTGAACAGCGACTACGCCAGCGTCGTTGAGCAGAGCGGCATCCGGGCCGGCGACCAAGGCTTCGACGTGAAGGTGAAGAACGACACCGACCTCAAGGGCGGCGCCATCACCAGTACGCAGCGGGCGATTGACGACCAACTTAACCGCTTTGAGACCGGCGGCGAACTGACCGTCTCCGACATCCAGAACAAGGCCGAATACAAGGCCAAGTCAGCCAGCGTGAACCTCGGCACCAGCCTCAGCTTCGACGGCGCCCTAAAACCCGGCGGCACCAGCGCCGGCTTCGGCAAGGATGGCGACCAGGCTGAGAGCATGACTTTGGCGGCGATCAGTGGTGTTGCCGGGAACAGGGAAGCGAGAACCGGCGACGCGGAAACCGGCATCGCCAAGATCTTCGATCAGCAGAAGGTGCAGAAGGAGATTGATGCACAGACCAGAATCACGCAGCAGTTCGGACAGTTGGCGCCTGAGGCATGGGGGAAGCACGCCAACACGAAATTCGCCGATGCCCTCAAAACCGGAGACGAAGAAGGTATGCGCTGCTGGGGGCCGGACGGTGCCTGCCGCGCTGGCGGCCATGCGGTGCTCGGTGGGCTTGCCGGTGGTGTTGGGGGCGCAGTTGGCGCCGGACTCTCCAGCGTGGCCGCACCGCATGTACAAGCCTACCTGGTCGATCAGGGATTGCCGCCGGCAGCAGCCAGCGCTGTCACCCAGCTTGCCGCCATCGGGGCAGGATCAGCGGTGGGCGGCACGGCGGGCGCAACTGGAGCGCTCAATGAGGCAAGCAACAATGCGTTGATACTCGCTGTTCCGCTTGCAGCGGAAATCATGGCGGGTGGTGCAGTCGCCATCCGTGCGTGTGTAATGTCTCCGGCCTGTCAGAAGGCCGTGATGCTGGCCGGCGTGGCAACGCTGGATAAGATGGTCTCGATGCTGCCGAAGGAAGAGCAGGCATTGGTGCCCGGCTATGGCACCGGCACTCAGCCGCCACTGGCTGGGCCGTTGGTAACGCCGATGCCCGACCCGAAGAAGATGCAGGAACTCTATGGCACACCGCCATTGCAGAACCCTGATCAGCTAAGATCGTGGCTGGCGAATGCGCTGGAGGGGTATCCGGCGGATGAGGCGGAGAAGTGGACGCGTGATCTGATTCGCACGCTGCCAATGGCAGATCAACAGAATTACAGCGACCTGATTCTTCAAGCAACAAAAGGGATAAGCGAGACTGGTCGGGCAGGGAAACAGGCTCGCCTGCGAGAACTTGCTAATGATGACAAATTGGGTGCCGTCGATCGCGGTTGGATTAATCAAGAGCTGAATTCAATTGAGCGAGGTCAGCGGTCAACGATTCGCAACCCGCCAGGTAAGGATCTTGCCCATGAGCGTGGTAGAGAGGCTGCAAAGGGCTATGACTACGGGCACTCGAACTTGCAGGATCGAGACCTACATCGTTTGCAGCATAAATATGACGATTTTGGCCGGGCGAATGCCGAACGGCCGTTACCGTAAGGAGTACGTATGAAGGTGACGCCAAAGCAGATGGAGGCGGTGCTTGCCTTATCGGGCGTTAAGCGCTTTGAGCACTTTGTCAAAGTTATTGTCGATTGGCGGGAGGTATGGGGCTTATACCAAGACGGATGGGCTCTTGCCGAAGCAGACGATGGAACAATCGTGTTTCCGCTGTGGCCTGCTAAGGAATATGCGCAGGTTTGTGCTGCTAACGAGTGGAGTGGGTACGAGCCACGCTCAATCAATCTCAGCGATTTTATGGAAGTATTGTTGCCCAAGCTTCAGTTGGATGACATATTGCCAAGCGTGTTTTTCACTCCGACCAGCAAAGGGGTTACACCGTCGGTGGGCGATCTGAAACTAGCTATTGAAGCGGAGTTGCAAAAATACTGATGGCAAGCCGCTAAGGAAAAAGGGACCAATAGGAAAGGGACCAATAAGGAAAAGGAAAAAGGGGACGCTACCCTTTTCTCCTAAGAGATTAAAGGGCCCGTGCTCGAATAATCCACGCCAGCCAAACACCACGAATCACAATAACCCATGGGCTGCCGTCTCCCTTTCACCCTTCCCACCAGCAGCCTCTACCGGCCAAGCCCCAACCCCAGCGCCCGCTACCTGATCGAAACCGACCCCCGTTTCACCAGTTACCGCCAATGGCTCACCAGCGACTACATGCTGCAGGCCCTCGCCCTCGACCCCGCCACCAGCCAGAAGCGATTGGGCGACGGCTTCTACGAACAGCGCCTGATCAACGAACAGGTCGCCCAGCTCACCGGCCGCCGCTTCCTCATCGGCTACCAGAACGAAGAAGAGCAATACAAAGCCCTGATGAATGCCGGCGTCACCTACGCCAGGGAATGGAACCTCATCCCCGGCGTGGCCCTCAGTGCCGAACAGATGGCCCAGCTCACCAGCGACATGGTCTGGCTGGTGGAAACAGACGTGACGCTGGCCGACGGCAGCACCCAGAAAGTGCTCGCCCCCCAGCTCTACGCCCGCATCACCGGCAAGGCCCTCGACATCGCCACCCTGCGCGACTTCAGCCTGCAGGGCGGCAGTCTGGATGCCGACGATCAGCTTGCCGTGCGTGCCGGGCGCAACATCACCATTGAAAGCACCACCCGCAGCGCAGGCGGGCGCACCCACATCGACCGCATCGCCGCCCTCTACGTCAACAACCCCGGCGGCACCCTGCAGCTGGAAGCCAACGGCGACATCGGCCTCATGGCCGCCTATCTGATCAACAATGCCCCCACCGCCGCCGGCCCGGCCAGCCGCAGCGAAGGCGAACCAGCCGCCCCCGGCAGCACCACGATTCAGGCTGGCAACAAACTGACGCTGGGCACCGTGACTACCGCCTACGCGGAATCCGTGGGCGACGGCAAACACGCCCGCCAGGAAAGCGGCACCCGCGAAGAAGGCACCCGCATCGAGACCCGCGGCGACCTCACCCTCAGCGCCGGCAGCCAGCTCACCGCCCGTGCTGCCGAAGTCAGCAGCAGCGAAGGCCGCATCCTCGCCAGCGCCGGCACCGACCTTTTCATCGAAG
The DNA here is from genome assembly GCA_024235655.1 of Zoogloeaceae bacterium. Classification (GTDB taxonomy): domain Bacteria; phylum Pseudomonadota; class Gammaproteobacteria; order Burkholderiales; family Rhodocyclaceae; genus Proximibacter. The sequence continues at coordinate 366,130 of JACKLY010000001.1, forward strand.
CCGGCGAAAGCACCCTCAACACCGCCGAACAGCACAAATACAAATCGAAGGGTTTCCTCTCCAGCAAGAAGACTGTCACCCGCGACAGCACCAGCGACACCACGGCGATTGCCAGCACCTTCTCCGGCGACAGCGTCACCCTCGTGGCCAACCGCGACATCGCAGTCAAGGGCAGCAACGTGGTGGCGACCAACGACACCACGCTGATCGCCGGGCGCGACCTGAAGATCGAAGCCGCCGCCGAAAGCCACAACGAAACGCACTTCAGCCAGACCAAGCAATCCGGCGTCTTCAGCAGCGGTGGGGTCGGTTTCACCATCGGCAGCAAGCAGAACAGCACCGACCAGAAGACCGATGCCACACTCGCTGCCAAAAGCACCATCGGCAGCACCGACGGCAACATCACCCTGCTCGCCGGCGAAACCTACAAACAGGTCGGCAGTGATGTGATTGCCGTAAAGGGCGATATCGACATCGCGGCGAAGGCAGTCGACATTGTTGAGGCAAGAGAAACCAGCCGCACGGTGACAGAGACGAAGAGCAAACAATCGGGCTTCACCGTGGCCTTCACCAACCCGGTGATTACAGCCGTGCAGACGGCACAGCAGATGAGCGAAGCCGCGAAAGAAACGAAGGACGGGCGTATGAAGGCGCTGGCCGCAGCCAGCACCGGGCTGGCTGGATACAACGCCTATGCCGCCCTTGAGGCCGGGCAGGGCACCACCACGACGGACGGGAAAACAAACCAGGTCCTCTCCGGAAAAACAAACCCTGACGGAAGTGCCGAGTACCGCGATGCCAACGCCGCCGACAAGATGGGCGGCGTCGGCATCAACCTCAGCATCGGTGGCAGCAAGAGCAGCAGCACCACCACGCAGACCAGCGACACCGCCGCCGTTTCCAGACTCACCGCCGGCCGCGACATCCGCATCGAAGCCAGCGGTGCCGGCGAGCAGAGCGACATCACCCTGCAAGGTACCCAAGCCACCGCCGCCAGAAACCTCAGCCTCGCCGCCGAAGACGAAATCCGCCTCCTGGCGGCAAGGAACACCAGCGACCAGCACAGCAGCAACAAGAACAGCAGCGCCAGCCTCGGCATCGGCTTCATGGTCGGCGGCACCCAGAACGGCTTCACCATCCAGGCCGGCGTTTCCGGCGGCAAGGGCAAGGCCGATGGAACGGACCTCAGCCACAGCAACACCCACGTCGAAGCCGGGCAAACCCTCACCCTCAAGAGCGGCGGCGACACCACCCTGAAGGGCGCCGTAGCCAAAGGCGAGCAAGTCATCGCCGACATTGGCAAAGACCTCAAGATCGAAAGCCTGCAAGACACCAGCACCTACGACAGCCAGCAGAAGAGCCTCGGCGCCAGCGTCAGCCTGTGCATCCCGCCCTTCTGCTACGGCGCGCCCAGTACCGGCAGCGTCAGCGCCAGCAACAGCAAGGTAAACAGCGACTACGCCAGCGTCGTTGAGCAGAGCGGCATCCGGGCCGGTGACCAAGGCTTCGACGTGAAGGTGAAGAACGACACTGACCTCAAGGGCGGCGCCATCACCAGTACGCAGCAGGCGTTTGACGACGGAAGAAACCGACTGAGTACCGCTACCCTCTCAACCAGCGACATTGCCAACCACGCCAGCGCAAGTGCATCAAGCAGCGGCTTCAATCTGTCGAGCGACATGCTCACACAGGGAAAATATGGCATCGCCAAGGGACTCATTGGTAATGCACTGAACAGCGCCAAGGAATCGGAAAACAATAGCAGCCAGACGCGCTCAGTCGTGAGCACGGGCAGAGTCGAAATCACTGACGAAGCACGTCAACTGGCGCTGACCGGCAAAACAGTGGAGCGAACGGTCGACTCGTTGAATCGTGACGAGACGACAGCCCATGTCGCATCCGGGCGCATCGACCATTACCAGTTGGAAAAGATCGTCCGTGCGGAACAAGCAATCAAGCAAGAAACCATTAAGATAGTTACGACGCTGTCCGATGAAGCTTACCGCTCTCGGTTCCAGGAACCGCCTAAAGTGGTCAAAGTACAGTGTATGGGCGAGACGTTGGCTTGCATCAATGACCCAAGCCTTCTGATACGCTCACCCGCAACCACTGATGAAATTGCGAACGCGCCACCTGGCTCCATCATTGCAGTCAACGGCATTTTCAACGACGAGAAGCGAGGTTCCGAACTGGCTTACCAGAATGTGCCGCCGGACAAGGAAACCAACGAAAAGCCCAATACGGTGTACCTCATGCACATCGCGCCAGCCCGGAACGACTTGTCTGAACTGCTGGCGGTAGCGTACGAGAAAATCACTGCCTCGGCCGATTACGGGCTGGCAAATTTCCTTGGATACACCAACGGTCAGGAGGTTTATGCCGACCTGCTTCGCAGCCGGGAGCAGAAAGAAACACTATCGTTGGGTCATAGCCGTGGGACGCTGGTACAGGAGGGGGCATTCACGATACTGGCGAATCGTACCGATGAAAACGGCAACGCTTACACCAACTCGAATCTTTCGGTGCGCGGCGTAGCAGGGGCGGCCAATGTTGAGAGCTTTAGCTCGAAGGCGGCGACGGTTCAAGGGCCCAAAGGCGATAGAGAGAACATCACCTACAGCTACTTTAGTACTGACCCGGTCTCGGTTGTTGCCGGCGGCAATGTCGGCTTCACGACTCTGCAGGATTTGTGGCAGGTCTACAAGTCGAACAACAGCATGCATAGTTGCGGAGGGACGGGGGCCAGGGACTGCGCGCATGTTGAGTTTCCTGTTCCGGGCGGCCCACAGGGAACGCCAGAGGGGAATGCGAAATTGATTGAATATGTAGGAGGCGTCCGCAAAGAACAGCCTCGGCCCGGGCTGCTACAGGGGGCACAAAAATGAAGCGTTTCATGATCGCGATCTTGGCTCTTACCTACGGGTTGGCTGGTTGCGGTGCCAAAGAGTTCATCCAGCACAACGATGACCGCTACGCCAGACCGGGAGCCATGGATTCACCACTGACGGGAATTTACAACACCTACCAATTTGGCTTGCTTGATAGATACCGAGTGACTCACCAGTGGACGCAATCAGGCTGCGGGTACCGAGGAGTCGAAATTTCAAGAGCTAATTCTGGAACACTAGGGCGGTCCTTCGCTGGGCGAGATATTTTTGAAGAGAACGGGAAAACATGGCTTCGATTTGAGGCAACAACCCCCTACGACTTCGACCGTTACGTCCGCAGCGTAATTTCCGAAGAGACGTTTTATACCGACGCTTATGGCAAGCGGCAGAGTTTTCCCAGTAAGGAAATAGGGTTTAAGGTGCTTTGCCATGAATCCTGGTGGACGACCAGCCATTCACTGAGCCTGCGACTGCACAAGCTATCGATGGCCGAATTCGAGGCCATGTTTTCGAAACGCTATCCAGAGGGGAAATGGTCGAGCCAGGTATTGAGCGGTCGGCCATGGCGAGTGCAGGAGACCTCGATTGAAAATCTTCGCCCGCGACGGGGCGTAGGCGGGCCATACCGTACGTGGGTAACCGCCATTGGCGACACCGGCTACGTCATAGCACTGGAGATGACGGCAAGCCAGGATTCTATGAAGTTTCCTAAGGCCCATGCAGCCATTGAGGAAGCCTACCGCCACTTGATCAACTCGGTGAAAGTCGAGACGGTGAATTAAAGGAATAAAAACATGGACCAGTAATAGCCAGTAATAGGGGTCACCCATTAGCCGGCCCGAGTCAAGCGAGTAAAGCCCCCCCACGGCGGCGTCAGCCGCCGTTTCAATTTCACTCTTGTCCCGCACAGTCGCTGATCGCGCCCGTTTCTTCAAGTCATGGCTGCGAACGAATGAATAAAAGGGTAGCGTCCTCTTTTGCTTGGTAACAACGCCTGATCAACGAAAGGAATAAAAAGGGCCGTGTTGAATTAAAGGGGCCGTGTTGAGCTAACCCGTGTTTGACGGACGGATTAATTAAGCCACACCTGCTTGCTGTTCGAATTGCATCGGACTGAGATAGCCCAGGGTTTGATGCCGTCGCTGTCGATTGTAGAAGACCTCGATATATTCGAAGATCGCTGCACGCGCCTCGTCCCGGGTATGGAAGTCACGATGATGCACGAGTTCGTTCTTCAAGGTTGAGAAGAAACTCTCTGCCACCGCATTGTCGTAACAGTTACCACGCCGACTCATGCTCGGTCTGAGACCGTGCTTGAGCAGGCTTTCACGGTAGGCGCGGGCAGCATAGAGCGTCCCTTGGTCGGTGTGATGCACCAGTCCTCGTTGCGGTTGCCGATGCAGGAGTGCCATGTTCAGCGCTGACAGGACTGGCGCAAGATTGGGGCGCTCTCCCATGCCCCAGCCCACTACCCGGCGCGAATACAAATCCAGCAAGACGGCCAGGTGAAGGAACCCCTGCCGGGTACGAATGAAAGTACCGTCCCCTACCCAGACCTGATTGGGGGATGGCGCATCGAATCGACGTTGCACGAGATTGGGCGCTGCGGGTGCTGTGTGGTGGTTTTCCACGATGACCCGGAAGCGCCGCTTGCGGCATGCCTCGATGCCGGCCTGCTGCCTGAGCCGGGCCACCCGATGCTTGCCGCAGGCGATGCCGCGCGCCTTGAGTTCTCGCCAGGTCTTCACAGCACCATAGGTTTCGCGACTGGCACGATGCACGGCCTCGATCTGAGTCAGTAACTCGCGGTCTTGCCTGGCCCGTCTGGATTCGCCGCGTACCTTCCAAGCATAGTAGCCGCTACGCGCCACGCCCAGCAGACGGCAAAGCTGGGTGATGCCCGGCATTCCCGCATGGGCTTCGATGCAGGCGTACTTCACTTGTGGCGATTGGCGAAGTACGCCTCCGCTTTTTTTAGGATTTCGAGTTCCTCGGTGACGCGCTTCAGTTCGCGCTTGAGTCGCGACAGTTCGTTTTCTTCCGAGACCTTGGGGCGACCCGGCCCACGAAACACGCCGCCGTTCGCCTTGCATTGCGCCTGCCATTTGTAGAGCCGGTTGCGGGCAACGCCCAATTCCAACGCCAACTGCGTCGCCGGTTTCTGCCCTAATTCCAGCAATCGCACCGCCTCGCGTTTGAATTCCGCGCTGAATCTCTGGCGCTGCCTTTCCGGATTGACCTTGCTTGCTTCCTTGCTTCCCATCGGACACCTCCTTCATCATTGTCTCCTATTGAAGTGTCCGTCCTGTCCGGGATAGCTCATGTTCGATTTTTTCCGCCCTCGCTGCCCATGGAGATTGCGAGAATTGCCTGCCCCCTTGCCCCTGCCAGCCCTGGCGCGGGCTGTATGGCGTTAATAATTAGAAATAAAAATAAGGGGACGCTACCCTTTTCTCCTGTGTTAGCCTCCTGAAATGCCCAGACTCTCCAGAACGGTATTTGCCGGAGTGCCCCACCACATCACTCAACGCGGCAATCGGCGTGAAGATATTTTCTTCACGGATGAGGATCGACAGACCTATCTAACTTGGCTCAAGGAGTACAGCGAGCAGCACGATGTTGAAATACTCGCCTACTGCCTCATGACCAACCACATCCATCTTGTCGCCATTCCGGCGAACGAAGACGGGCTACAACGAATGCTTAAACCGCTTCACATGCGCTACGCGCAGCGCATCAACCGTGCGCAGGGTTGGAAAGGGCACCTCTGGCAAGGTCGGTTTTTTTCATCGCCGTTGGACGACGCCTATCTATGGGCGGCAGTGCGCTATGTAGAACGGAACCCGGTACGCGCCGGAATGGTGCGCACTGCAGAAGATTACCCATGGTCGAGTGCGGCAGCACACTGCAGCAAGGCAGATGACCTATTGCTTCAACCACGATCTGAGTGGAACAAACAATTTCTTGCCATAGAGAACTGGTCGTCCTGGTTGTCGGAGGGGGATGAGGCAGAAGAAATAAAGGTTTTGCGGCGGAACGTAGAAAAAGGGCTGCCCTGCGGCGCCGAGAGTTTTGTTCAGGAATTGGGAAGGCAGGTGGGGCGTTTTCTGGAGCCACGCCCACAGGGTCGCCCAAAAAAGGTGTGCGATGAGGCATAAAAGGGTAGCGTCCCCTTTTGTTTCCTCAAAGGGTAGCGTCCCCTTTTGCTTCCTTTTGTTGGGGACAACGGTTTTCTACTCGCGTATCTAAACCGTGGTCCCCTATTACTCCGTATGTCCCCTATTACTCCCTCTCAGGGGCAGAGTAGCCCCGGTCGGTGTTTTGACTCGCCGCATCGAACTTGAATTCTTTCGTGTATTGCTTGCTGCTCATGACGTCTCCTGTTTTGGCCAAATCGTAAGGCTCAGGAGTGTCAACTGGTTCCGGCGATTCGCCACCCCCGCTCTCCCAACTGACCAAGGGTTGGCTCGCTCACGCTAATACGCTGATGCTGTTAGCTGCTCCAGAATCGCAGGGTTTTCGAGTGTGGTGACGTCCTGGGTGATGGCTTCGCCCTTGGCGATGGAGCGTAGCAGGCGGCGCATGATTTTGCCGGAGCGGGTTTTGGGCAGGTTGTCGCCAAAACGGAAATCCTTTGGCTTGGCGATCGGGCCGATCTGCTGCGTGACCCAGTTGCGCAGCTCGTCAGCGATGCGCTTGGCTTCAGCGTGGTCGGTGGGGCGGGCTGCCTTGAGGACGACGAAGGCACATACCGCTTCGCCGGTGACGTCGTCGGGGCGGCTGACGACGGCAGCTTCGGCGACCAGCGGATTGGCGACCAGTGATGATTCGATCTCGGTGGAACCGAGCCGGTGGCCGGCAACGTTCATTACATCGTCGATGCGGCCCATGATCCAGAAGTAGCCGTCTTCGTCGCGCTGGGCACCGTCGCCGGCGAGGTAGGTTTTGCCGCCGAAATCGTTCGGGAAATAGGTTGCCTGATAGCGCTCGGGGTCTCGCCACAGAGTGCGCAGCATGGAGGGCCACGGCTTCTTGATGACGAGGAAGCCGCCGTTGCCGCGCGCGACATCGTGCCCGGTCTCATCGACAATGGCAGCGGCAATGCCCGGCAGCGGCAGCGTGCACGAGCCGGGTTTGGTGGGTGTGGCGCCGGGCAGCGGGGCGATCATGTGGCAACCGGTTTCTGTTTGCCACCAGGTGTCTACGATCGGGCAGCGTTCCTGGCCGACGACGGTGTGGTACCACATCCAGGCTTCCGGGTTGATCGGTTCGCCAACGGTGCCGAGCAGGCGCAAGCTGGAGAGGTCGTACTGGCGCGGCAGGTCGGTGCCGGCCTTGATCAGGGAGCGGATCGCCGTTGGTGCGGTGTAGAAGATGGTGACACGGTGGTCCTGGATCATTTTCCAGAAGCGGCCGGCATCCGGATAGGTGGGGATGCCCTCGAAGATGAGTTCGGTGGCGCCGAGTGCCAGTGGGCCGTAGGCAACATAGCTGTGGCCGGTGACCCAGCCGACATCGGCGGTGCACCAGAAGATGTCGTTGGGGTGAAGGTCGAACACCCAGCGCATGCTGGTGACGGCGCCAAGCAGGTAGCCGCCGGTCGAATGCTGCACGCCTTTCGGCTTGCCGGTGGAGCCGGAGGTGTAGAGGATGAACAGCGGGTGTTCGCCGCTGACAAACGTAGGTGGGCATTCCTCTGGCTGGCCGGCAATGGCGTCATGCCACCAGAGGTCACGGCCTTCGTGCCATTGCACCGTGCTGCCGGTGCGTCGATAGACGATTACCCGCTCAACCGATTCGCAGCCGCCCATGGCCAGGGCCTCGTCAACAGCTTTCTTGAGGGGGATTTCGCGGCCGCCACGAAACTGGCCGTCGGCAGTGATGATGGTATTCGCCTCGGCGTCGGCAACCCGCTCCTGGATGCTTTTTGCCGAAAAACCGCCGAACACCACCGAGTGGATGGCGGCGATGCGTGCACAGGCCTGCATCGCGATCACGGCCTCGATGCTCATCGGCATATAGATCAGAACCCGGTCGCCTTCCTTCACTCCTTGTGCCTTCAGCGCATTGGCGAAGGCGCAGACCCGATGGTAGAGCGCGCGGTAGGTGATGGTTGTTACCTTGCCATCGTCAGCCTCAAAGATCAGCGCCAGTTTGTCGGGCTGTGTGTCGAGATGGCGGTCGAGGCAGTTATGAGAGACGTTGATTTCGCCATCCTCGAACCATTTGTAGAAGGGGGCATTCGATTCGTCGAGGGCACGCGTTGGCGGCTTGTGCCAGGTCAGGTGTTCATGTGCCATGTCCAGCCAGAAGCCTGCGTGGTCAGCTTGCGCGCGATCGACCAGTGTCTGGTAGGCCGCCATGCCCGAGACATTGGCGCGTGCGGCAAATTCGGGTGACGGTGGAAACAGGCGCGTTTCGTGAAGAATCGATTCGATGGCTTGCGACATTGCGTTCCCCTCTCGCGGTTCGGTCTGGGAGCCTGCTGATGTCTGCTGATTATGCACGAATGAGGAGAGGTGTGAACCCCGACGATGTCGGACAGCCGCCGCTGGCTGTTTCCCCGGTATGGGTCTTTTGAATTACCCCGGCATTTGTAGATGCATTGATGACATCAGATCAGCCAGCTCGCTTGAGGCTGGCGAGGAAGGTTTCAGCGTTCTGGAAACCGATCACGCGCACGCCCTTGATCTCCTCGCCGGCCTTGTCGAAGAAGATGATGCCCGGCGGGCCGAAGAGGTCAAAGCGCTGCAGCAAAGCCTTGTCTTCATCCGAGTTGGCGGTGACATCGGCCTGCAGCAGCAGGGTGTTGGCCAGTTGCTGTTGCACGCGCGGGTCGGAGAAGGTGAAACGCTCCATCTCCTTGCATGAAACACACCAGTCGGCATAGAAGTCGAGCATGACCGGGCGGCCGGCGCTGCGCAGGCGCGCATCGAGTTCGGCCACGGTCTTCACCCGCTCGAAGGGGAGATGGGCGATGTCGCTGGCGGAACTGCCGCTGCGCAGGCTGGCCAGTGGCTGCAGCGGGTCGCGGGCGCCGGAGAGGGCGCCGACCAGCATGGCTGCGCCGGCAATGACCATGATGATGCCGATGCCCTTCCAGAAGCGGTGCCAGCCCTTGGCGTGTGCCGGCAGCGGGTCGAGTGCATGCATGTAGATGGCCGGTACGATGAGCAGCAATGCCCACAGCAGCAACTGCACGGCCACCGGGATCACCGGCGAGATCATCCATACGGCCGTGGCCAGCAGGATGACGCCAAAGGCCTTCTTCACCGACTCCATCCACGGCCCGGTGCGCGGCAGGATGGTGCCGGCCGAGAGGCCGACGGCCAGCAGCGGCACGCCCATGCCGAGCGCCATGACAAAGAGGGCGACACCGCCGAGGACCGCATCACCGGTCTGGCCGATGTAGAGCAGCGCACCGGCCAGCGGTGCGGCGACGCAGGGGCCGACGATCAGTGCCGAGAGCGCGCCCATGGCGGTGACGCCGGGAATCGAGCCGCCTTTCAGGTGCGAGGCTTCTTCCGACATCTTGCTTTGCAGGAAAGTCGGCAACTGCAGTTCGTAGAAGCCGAACATCGAGAAGGAGAGGGCAACGAAGATCAGCGCAAAGCCGCCGAGTACCCACGGGTTCTGCAAGGCCACCGAGATCAGCGTGCCGGTCATGCCGGCAGCGATGCCGGCGGCGGCATAGGTCAGCGCCATGCCGAGCACATAGCACAGAGAGAGCATGAAGCCGCGCGCGTGCGAGACGTGCTGGCCCCCCTTGCCACCGGCGCCGACGATGATGCCGGAGAGGATGGGAATCATCGGCAGCATGCACGGAGTCAGCGACAGCAGCAGGCCGAAGCCGAAAAAGCTGACGAGCACTACCCAGAAACTGGCGTTCCTGAGCAGTTGGGTGATCTGGCCGCTTTCGTCGCCTTCACCGGCGCTGCCGGCAGTCGACGACATTGGTTTGGCCGCCGGCGTGCTGGCCGGGTCGGGCAGGGTCACGCTCACCGTCTGCATCTGCGGCGGGTAGCAGATGCCGCCATCGGCACAGCCCTGCGAGGTGAGCTTCAGCGTCAGCGGCAGTTCACCCGAGCTGTTGCGTTCGACCGGTACGCGGATCGTGGCGCTCTTGTAATAGACCTCGACCTCGCCAAAGATGTCGTCCTTCTTCATCTTGCCCGGCGAGAATTGCGGCTGGCCGAGGGCGATGGATTCGGGGTCGGGCTTGAAACGGAACTTGTCGCGGTAGAGGTAGTAGCCCTTGGCGATCTCGTAGCGCACTTCGATGGTCTGGCCGTCGAGCGCCTTGGCTGTCGGCTTGAAGGCGACCAGCGGGTCAAGGAATTCCTGACCGTGAGCCAAGGAGGAGAGTAAAAGCAGGAAGGCAATCAGGTAGTGGCGCATCGTGGCTTCGTTTTCTCAGTTGGCTTGTGTTTCAGCGGCAAGCCACTGCAGGTAATCGGGCAGGCCATGGCTGATCGGCAAGGCAATGATCTCGGGTACGTCATACGGGTGTCGGGCCTGGATCGCTGCTTCGAGTTCGCCGTAGCGGTCGGCACTGGTCTTGATCAGCAGCGGGATTTCGTCGGCGCGCTCGATTTCTCCCTGCCAGCGATAAATGGAGCGGCACGGCGCCAGCACATTGATGCAGGCGGCCAGCCCCTGCTCGACCAGTGCACTCGCCAGGGCGTCGGCAGAGGTGGCATCGGGGCAGTTGGTAATGACGAGCAGCGCAGGCATCAGAAGGCACTCAGCACGGTTGGGCAGGATGGTGGAAAAGCCTCATTGTCCTGCCGTCAGCCTGGCATGACAACCGGCCTCGTGTGACGAACTGTGACCGGCGGTGCCGTGGAGTGATGATCAGTGCCGCCAGCCGCGCGTGATCAACTCGCGGATGACATGCAGGCGACGATGGAAGAAGTGGTCGGCACCGGGCACGACAACGACCGGGAGCTCCAGCGGTTCCGCCCATTTCAGCACGTTGGCGAGTGGCACGGTTTCGTCGGCCGAGCCGTGGATGACGATGGTGTCGGCCGGCACGGCTTCGGTTTCGTAGCTGCGCGTGCCTTCGACAAAGCCGGCGGCGGTGCCGACCAGCACCAGTCGCTGTGCCGGGTGGCCGGATTCAACGAGGGCCTTGGCGACGCGGGTCTGCACGAAGGCACCAAAGGAAAAGCCGGCCAGCGCCACCGGCAGGTTGCCGCAACGCAGCTTGGCTTCCTCCAGCACGGCCAGCATGTCTTCGGTTTCGCCGCGGCCTTCATCATGCTTGCCTTCGCTCTGGCCGACACCGCGAAAATTCGGGCGGAAGGCAGCGTAGCCGAGGGATACGAAGGTGCGTGCCAGCGAGTGGGCAACCTTGTTGGTGTTGGCCCCGCCGAACAGCGGGTGCGGGTGGCCGATCAGGGCAATGCCGCGCGGCGCACCGGGGTTTTCGATGATCAGTTCGATCTTGCCGGCCGGGCCGTCGATCAGGGTTTTTTCTTCGGGGGCGCGCATGGCTGGGCTCTCGTGGTTCAGATTTTCAGGCGTTCGACCACGCGGCCATGCACCAGGTGTTCCTGGATGATTTCCTCGATGTCGTCCTTGTCGATGTAGGTGTACCAGACGTTGTCCGGGTACACCACCAGCACCGGGCCGTCATCGCAGCGATCCAGGCAGCCGGCCTTGTTGATGCGGATCTTGCCCTTGCCCTTCAGGCCAAGCTGGGTGATGCGATCCTTGGCGTAGGTCTGTGCCTCGACCGCGCCGCGCGCGGCACAGCAGGTTTCACCGGGTTCGCGCTGGTTGCAGCAGAAAAAAACATGGTGCTTGAAATGGCTCATCGGATTCTTCTTCTCGGACGTCGGGGAGCGGCAATTATAGCCTCCGGCCCAGCAGCATCAGATAGGGCAGGGCAAGAAACGGCCACAGGCTGGCGACCAGCCGGGTGACGCCATTGAAGTTGAGAAAGTGCCCCTGCCGCCAGGTGGCCAGTGCCGCTGCCGAATAAGGGTTGGTCGGGGCCAGGTTGACCAGCACGGTACCGGCCATCAGCGCCAATCCGGCTACCGCCACGCGCCATGCGGCCGGCAGGAACAGGGTGACCGAGAGCACGATGCCACCAAAGGCCAGCCCGAGCCCGGCGCCCGGCGTCAGCCAGCTCATCGCATCACGCGGGCCGATCAGTACGGCGGCACTGGTGGCCCGTACCAGCAGGGCAAACAGGAAGAAGGCCAGAAGCACAGCCACCGGCGGGGCTCGATCGGCCAGCAGCGTGCGGGCAATCAGGCCGATGGCCACGGTATTGCAGGCGATGACCACGGTTTCAATGGCAAAGAAACTCGGCGGCGCATAGGCAATAGCCGGTGACAGACCGAGCAGTTGGCGAAAATCGCCGGCGCCGAAGAGCAGGGTTTCCGGCGACAGCTGCGTGAGCAGCCAGAGGCCGATCAGGGTCAGCCCCAACTCGGCGTGGGGGATGGGGGCAACCAGACGCCGCTCCATGCGTGCCAGCCAGGTCAGGGCATGGGTTCCACCGCGATAGGCGGCTATGGCACCGATGACCCCGCCTAACGAGTTGCAGGCAAGATCCAGGTTGGACGGTACGCGTGAAGGCAGCCAGGTCTGCGTGACCTCCATGCCGAAACTGATGCCTGCGGCCAGGCAGGCACCGAGCAAGGTCGGCAGCAGGCGCCCGGTTTTCCGGCTGACGGCCAGTGTCAGGAGGTAGCCGAGCGGCACATAGACCAGCATGTTGACGGTGAGGTCGAAGCCGGTCCACCAGCGTGGCCAGCCGGCATCGAGAAAGGCCAGCGGCGAGACGCCACGGTCTTGCCAGCCCGAGAATGGGTGCAGGCTGGCATAGATCACCAGCACCGTGTAGGCGAGTGCCAGGTAGCGTGGAAGTGGGGTAATGGGTGTCGGGTGCACAGGGACTGAACATAACCGAGCGCTGGCAGGCTGGCAATGATTTGTCGGGGAATGGCGACAGTCAGGGAGCGATCGTTGGCGAGGGCGTTTGGCATTGCTGCTACAAGGGCCGGGTGTCAGAATGGCGCACCGGGTGAGTGCCTGTGGGGCTGGCCCGAAAAATCCAACAAGGAAACACGATTTGAGCATTCGTACCCGTATCTGGTTGCTGGGCACACTGGCCATTGCCGGGGTTTTTGTATTGCTTGGTTCGCAGATCATTCCCCCCTATCGCAGCATGATTGCAAGCCGGGAACTGATCAGTAATCTTGAGCGGGCTGATGTTTCGGCAAGCATCGTGCACCAGTTGCAAAGGGAGCGTGGGCTTACCGCGGCTTACCTGGCGCTCCCCGACCGGGCGAGCCGCGAGGCGCTGGACGAACAGCGCCGGGCCAGTGACCAGGCCTTGCGCAAGGCCGCTGCAGGCAGCTTGCCGGCAGTGCTTGAGCGCCTGGCCGGCATGCGTCACAAAATCGGCGAGCGGGTGATTTCGGAGGCGGTGTCCTTCGACTACTACACCGGGGCCATCCAGCAGATTCTTGAGCGCTTCATCCAGGGCCAGCGGGCTTCCGGTTCTCCCGAACAACGCCGGGCGCTGGATGCACATGCCAACCTGATGTATGCCAAGGAATATCTGGGCGAGTTGCGCGCCGAGGTGGTGCGCGTAGTCGCGACCCCAAGTGCCACTAATCAATGGGCGGTGCTGCGTATCGGCAAGTTGTTCGGCCAGTTCGAGCGCCATCTCGCACAGTTTCAACTGGTTGCCGGCGATGAAGGGCGTGGCTGGGTCGAGGCGATGATGACCGGCGAGGACATGGAAAGCGTTAACCAGTTGCTGGTGGCCGCGGTCGACGATCTGTTGGCCGGGCGTACCGCTTCGGTCAACTCCGGGCAATGGTTTGCGGTGTCGACGCGCGTCATTGATTCACTGCATCAACTGGAACGAAATTCCCTGTCGCACATGAGTTCGGCCGCGCAGGATTCGGCCAGTGCCGCCATGCGCTACATGGCGATCCTGAGTGTCGTGATTCTCTGTCTGGCAAGCCTGGCGCTGGTGCTGGCGACTTCATCCATGCGTCGTGTCATCGCTGCGATTCGCATCATGCTGGGTAGCCTGGAAAAGATATCAGCGCATGGCGGCAATGACGTTCGGTTGAGCGCGAAGCAGAGCGACACGGCAGAAATTTCGCGCAGTCTTGATGAAATGCTCGAGGTGATCGACCGCTTGAGCCTGCAGGCCTCCACTGACCCACTGACCGGGGCGGCAAACCGCTACGGCTTGCAGGGGTCATTCGAGGCGGAACGTTTGCGCGCTGATCGCTACGGGCATGGCCTGGCCATGATCATGATGGATGTCGATCATTTCAAGGCGATCAATGATGGTTACGGACATGCGGCCGGAGACCAGGTGCTGCAGACAATATCCGCCTTGCTGCGCAAGAATCTGCGAGCCTCGGACGTGCTTGCCCGCTGGGGGGGTGAGGAGTTTGCCATCCTGATTCCGGAGTCCGGCAGCCGCGAGGCGGCAGCCATGGCGGAAAAGCTGCGGACGACACTCATGAACCATGGCTTCGACCCTCTGCCGACGGTTCAGGCCAGTTTCGGCGTTGCCGAATACCGTCAGGGCGATACGCTGGAGGGGCTGTGTGAACGGGCCGATCAGGGCTTGTACGCCGCCAAACGTGCTGGCCGCAATCGGGTGTGCGTGGCCGGTGAACCGGCCGTTTGATCGGGTGGCCGTTCGGTTGTTTGTTTCAACCGTGATGGCGTTTCTCGGCCATGCGTTCGGCAATCGGCACGACCGAGCCGTCTTCCGCCACTGCCTCCAGGCGAACGGTAAAGCCCCATAGCGTCGCCATGTGGTCAAGCACGGCGTCGTAGGATTCGTGCAATGGCCGGCGCATATAGCTGAACAGGCGCAGGGTCAGCGATCGGTCGCCGGAGAAGTCCACATCCCAGACCTGGATGTTCGGCTCGCGGCTGCCGAGGTTGTACTGGTCTGAGAGCTGTTGGCGCAGTTCGCGATAGCCTCGTTCGTCGTGGATGGCGTCGATCTTCAGTTTGGCCCGCTGGTCGTCGTCGAGCACGGCGAAGAAGCGGAAGTCGCGCATCAGCTTCGGCGACAGATACTGGGCGATGAAGCTCTCGTCCTTGAAGTTGGTCATCGCGAAGTCGAAGGTCTCCCGCCAGTCGGAGCCGGCGATGTCGGGGAACCAGGCACGATCCTCGTCCGTCGGCTGTTCGCAGATGCGGCGGATATCGGTCCACATGGCAAAGCCCAGTGCGTAGGGATTGATGCCGGAGTACCACTTGCTGTTGTATGGCGGCTGGTAGATTACGCTGGTATGCGATTGCAGGAACTCGAACATGAAGCCGTCCGAAAGGCGGCCTTCGTCGTAGAGCGTGTTGAGCAGCGTGTAGTGCCAGAAACAGGCCCAGCCTTCGTTCATCACCTGCGTCTGCCGCTGCGGGTAGAAATACTGGCCGATCTTCCTGACGATGCGGACGATTTCGCGCTGCCAGGGTTCGAGCAGCGGCGCACTCTTTTCGATGAAATAGAGCAGGTTTTCCTCCGGCTCCTCGGGAAAGTGTTTCTCGGCCTTCACCGCCTTTTTCTCCAGTGCCGGCGGCAGTGTCCGCCACAGATCGTTGACCTGCGCCTGGAGATAATCCTCGCGCTCCTTCTGGCGCCCTTTTTCCTTTTCCAGCGACAGCTTCGGCGAGCGTTTGTAGCGGTCCACGCCGAGATTGGAGAGGGCGTGGCAGGCATCGAGCAGGCGTTCGACCGTTTCCTCGCCGTAGCGCTCCTCGCAGTTGGCGATGTAGTTCTTGGCGAAGACCAGGTAGTCGACAATCGCGTCGGCGCTGGTCCATTGCTTGAACAGGTGGTTGCCCTTGAAGAAGGAGTTGTGGCCATAGGCCGCGTGGGCAATGACCAGTGCCTGCATGGTCAGCGTGTTCTCCTCCATCAGGTAGGCGATGCAGGGATCGGAGTTGATGACGATCTCGTAGGCCAGACCCATCTGCCCGCGCCGGTAACGATTCTCGTTGGCGAGGAAGTGCTTGCCGAAGGACCAGTGGTGGTAATAGAGCGGCATGCCGATCGATGCATAGGCATCCATCATCTGCTCGGCGCTGATCAGTTCAAGCTGGTGCGGGTAGCAGTCCAGCCGGTAGCGCTGCGCCACCTCGCCGATCGCTTCATCGTATTCGGTGATGGCCGGCAGGGTCCATTCGGAGCCCTGCGGCAGCATCGCAAGCTTCTTTTTCCTGGCCATGATCAGGCTCGCTTGCGGAAGAGGTCGCGGAACACCGGGTAGATGTCGGCGACGTTGCCAATGCGCTGCATGGCAAAGTGATCGGGGTAGCTGGCGGCCAGCCGCTCGTACTCTTCCCACAGGTTCTGCGGTGCCCCGTCGGTGACCTCGATGTAGGCATAGTACTGGCAGGCCGGCAGGATGGTTTCGGTCAGCAGTTCGCGGCAGCGCGGCGAGTCATCGTTCCAGTTGTCGCCGTCGGAAGCCTGGGCGACATAGATGTTCCAGCTGCCGCTGGCGTAGCGCTCGCGGATGATGTCGCGCAGCATTTCAAGAGCCGAGGAAACGACCGTGCCGCCCGATTCGCGCGAATGAAAGAAGGCGTCTTCGTCCACTTCTTCGGCACTGGTGTGGTGGCGGATGAAGACGACATCGATGCGTTCGTAATTCCGGTCGAGAAAGAGGTAGAGCAGCATGAAGAAGCGCTTGGCGATATTTTTCTTGGCTTCATCCATCGACCCGGAAACGTCCATCAAGCAGAACATCACCGCCTGCGTCGTCGGCTGTGGCACGCGGATGCGGTTGTTGTAGCGCAGATCGAAAGTGTCGATGAAGGGAATGGCGGCGATCCGGGCTCGCAGCACGGCGATCTCGCGGCGTAGTGCTTCCACTTCCGGGTCATCGTCGGCGCGGGTGAGCAGCAGCTCTTCCAGCGTCTTTTCGAGTGTGCGCAGCTGCGCCGCGTAGGGGCCGCCGATGGCGATGCGGCGACCGGCGGCGCCGCGCATGGTGCGGGTCAGGCTGATGTTGGTCGGCACCCCGGTCGAGGTGAAGCCGGCACGCACGCGCTTGTATTCCTCGACCTTGGCCAGCTGACGTTTGACCAGGTTGGGGAGCGCCAGCTCGTCGAAGAAGATGTCGAGGAATTCGTCGCGGGTCAGTGTGAAGGCAAAATCGTCCATGCCTTCGCCGTCCTTGCTAGCCGCGCCCTTGCCGCGGCCGCGAGAGCCACCGAGCGGGCGGTCAACTTCTTCGCCGCTGGTGAAGCGGTCGTTGCCCGGATGCACCTGTCCCCAGACGCCGCCGTGGTCAAGCGAAAACTGTGGCTCGGCGATATCGTGGCCGGGAATGCTGATCTTCTCGCCATTGTCGATATCGCGGATGCCGCGCTTCGATACCGCATCGGCAACGGCTTTCCGGATCTGCCCCTTGAAGCGGCGTATGAAACGGCTGCGATTGACCGAACTCTTGTTCTTGCTGTCGAAGCGGCGGTCGATGATGCGCACCGTCATGATGTCTCCCTTTGTCGGTCGGCCGGCGCGGCTGGGAGCATTTGCCCGCAACCATCGACCGGCAGCTTGCGCTCAACTGCTCTTGCGAACCCGCAGGTACCATTCGCACAGCAGGCGTACCTGCTTTTCGGTGTAGCCCTTGGCGATCATGCGGTTCACGAAGTCCTGGTGTTTCTTCTGTTCGTCGGCGCTGGCCTTGGCATTGAACGAGATGACCGGAAGCAGCTCTTCGGTGTTGGAGAACATCTTTTTCTCGATGACCGCCCGCAGTTTTTCGTAGGATGTCCAGGACGGGTTCTTGCCGTCATGCGTGGCACGGGCGCGCAGGACAAAGTTCACCACCTCGTTGCGGAAATCCTTCGGGTTGCTGATGCCGGCGGGCTTTTCGATTTTCTCCAGCTCATCGTTGAGGGCGCTGCGGTCGAGAATCTCGCCGGTGTTCGGGTCGCGGAATTCCTGATCCTGGATCCAGAAGTCGGCGTAGATGACGTAGCGGTCGAAAATGTTCTGCCCGTACTCCGAGTAGCTTTCGAGGTAGGCCGTCTGGATTTCCTTGCCGATGAACTCGGCGTAGCGCGGCGACAGGTATTCCTTGATGAAGCGGAGGTATTTCTCCTCGATCTCGGGGGCGAACTGCTCCTGTGCGATCTGCTGTTCGAGCACGTACATCAGGTGCACCGGGTTGGCCGCCACCTCGCGGTGATCGAAGTTGAAGACCTTGGATAGGATCTTGAAGGCAAAGCGGGTTGATAGCCCGGTCATGCCTTCGTCGACGCCCGCATAGTCTCGATACTCCTGGAAACTCTTCGCCTTCGGGTCGGTGTCCTTGAGGTTCTCGCCATCGTAGATCCGCATTTTCGAGTAGATCGAGGAATTCTCAGGTTCCTTCAAGCGCGACAGCGTCGAGAACTGCGCCATCATGCGCAGCGTGTCCGGTGCGCAGGGTGCCTGTGACAGCGAGGAGTTGGCCAGCAGCTTCTCGTAGATGTGCATTTCGTCGGTGACGCGCAGGCTGTACGGTACCTTGACGATGTAGATGCGGTCGAGGAAGGCTTCGTTGTTGCGGTTGTTGCGGAAGGCCTGCCATTCGGCCTCGTTCGAGTGGGCGAGGATCAGGCCGTCGAAGGGGATGGCGCCGAAGCCCTCGGTGCCCTTGTAGTTCTGCTCCTGCGTTGCCGTCAGCAAGGGGTGCAGCACCTTGATCGGTGCCTTGAACATCTCGACGAACTCCAGCACGCCGCGGTTGGCCAGGCACAGGCCGCCGGAGTAGCTGTAGCAGTCCGGGTCGCTCTGCGAGTAGGTTTCCAGTTTCCGGATGTCGACCTTGCCGACCAGCGAGGAAATGTCCTGATTGTTCTCGTCGCCCGGCTCGGTCTTGGTGACCGCGATCTGCTGCAGCACCGAAGGCCGCAGCTTGACGACGCGGAACTGCGAGATGTCGCCGCCGAATTCGCGCAGGCGCTTGACCGCCCACGGGCTCATGATCGTTGTCAGGTAGCGGCGCGGGATGCCGTAATCCTCTTCGAGAATGCTGCCGTCTTCCTCGACGTTGAACAGGCCGAGCGGCGACTCATGCACCGGCGACCCCTTGATCGCGTAGAAGGGCACCTTCTCGATCAGATACTTCAGCCGTTCGGCCAGCGAGCTTTTGCCCCCGCCGACCGGGCCGAGCAGGTAGAGCACCTGCTTTTTCTCTTCCAGTCCCTGTGCTGCGTGGCGGAAGTAGGAGACGATGTTCTCGATCACCTCTTCCATCCCGTAGAACTCGCGGAAGGCCGGGTAGAGTTTCATCATCTTGTTGGCGAAGATGCGCGACAGCCGGTGATCGAGCCGGGTGTCCACCAGTTCAGGCTCGCCGATGGCCATCAGCATGCGCTCGGCCACGCTGGCATAGGCGGTGGCATCCTTGCGACACAGGTCCAGATACTCCTGAACCGACATCTCCTCTTCCTGTGCTGCCTCGTAACGGCTCTGGTAGCGGGCGAAGATCGACATGGTGCACCTCCTCTAGGCTGGCTTCGGTGTTGCGCGGTTATTCTGGCGCCTGGTGTTCCCTGTTGTTTGACACGACTCCTGTAGAAAGTTTTACGGCTCAGCAGGTGTTTTGGTTGACGGTGCTGAAAAATTAATTCCCTGGGCGAGTGGCAGCTTGTTTCCCCAATTGGTGGTCGAGGTCTGTCGCCGCATGTAGGCCTTCCATGAATCCGATCCGGCTTCACGGCCACCGCCGGTTTCCTTTTCGCCGCCAAAGGCGCCGCCCACTTCGGCCCCCGAGGTGCCGAGATTGACGTTGGCAATGCCGCAGTCACTGCCGGCTGCCGCCAGAAAACGTTCGGCGTGCCTCAGGTCCAGCGTAAACAGCGCCGAGGAAAGGCCCTGTGGCACCGCATTGTTGAGCTGGATGGCTTCGTCGATGTCGCGGCAGGGCATGGCGTGCAGCAGCGGCGCGAAGGTCTCGCGCTGCACCACCGGCCAGGTGTTTTCCGATTGCATCAGGGTGGGCTGGACATAGAAACCGTGGCCGCCGAGAACAGCGCCGCCGTGCAGCAGCTTGCCGCCGCTTTCCTGTGTTTCGCCGACGGCAGCGACAAAGGCACGTCGTGCCTCTTCGTCGATCAGCGGCCCGAGCAGGGTCTGCGGGTCGAGCGGATCGCCGATACGCAATTGCCGGTAGGCCTGGATCAGGCGCTCGATCGTCTCGTCCCAGCGTTGCCGGTGCACGATCAGCCGGCGGGTGGTTGTGCAGCGCTGGCCGGCAGTGCCGACGGCACCGAAGACAATGGCCGGCAGCGCGATGTCGAGATCGGCCGAGGCGTCGACGATGAGCGCATTGTTGCCCGAACATTCGAGCAGGCAGCGACCGAAGCGGGCGGCAACCAGCGGCGCGATGAGGCGGCCGACAGCGGATGAGCCGGTGAAGGAGACGAGGGGCACGCGACCGTCGGTGGCCAGTTGCTGCACTGGCCAGTGCTCGTCGGAGAGGATCAGCGAGAAGATGCCGGTAGCCGCATGCTGTGCCGCTACCTCATCGACGATGCGCTGAACGGCAATGGCGGTCAGCGGTGCCTTCGGGCTGGGCTTCCAGATCACCGGGTTGCCGCATACGGCGGCGATCATCGCGTTCCAGGCCCAGACGGCGGCAGGGAAGTTGAAGGCGGTGATGACGGCGACCGGGCCAAGCGGGTGCCATTGCTCGATCATCCGGTGCTGGCGCCGCTCGGAGGCGAGGACGCTGCCTTCCAGCCGGCGCGACAGGCCGACGGCAAAATCAGCGATGTCGATCATCTCCTGCACCTCGCCATCGGCCTCGGCCTTGATCTTGCCGGTTTCCAGCGCAATCAGCGTGCCCAGATCGTCCTTCTGCCGGCGCAGCGCATCGGCCAGATCGCGGACGAGCAGGCCGCGCACCGGCGCCGGCACCTCGCGCCAGTGGCGGAAGCTGCGGCTGGCATTGGCGATCAGCACTTCCAGATCGTCGGGCAGGGCCCGCTGCACCATCGCCAGCGGCTCGCCGAGTGCCGGGTCGATCGAGGCAAAGCCGCCGACACCGGCACGCCACGAGCCATCACCCAGTGCGCTTGCCGGGTTCATCTCCTCGATGCCGAGCCGGGAGAGCAGGGTTTCCTTTCCGGTGCGGTAGGGCATGCTCGCCTCGCCTCGATCGTTGGTCAGATTACGCAGCCCACGGCTGGCGGTGGCCGGCATCGGCAAACACTTCTTCGATACGGGCCAGCCCCCAGTCCAGTTCTTCTCGGCTGATGGTCAGCGGCGGCGCGATACGCAGCACCGTGCTGTGCGTGTCCTTGGTCAGCACGCCGCGGGCCAGCAGGGCCAGCGCCAGCGAGGCGGCATCGGTGCAGGCTGCATCGACCTCGATGCCGGCGAACAGGCCACGGCCGCGGATGGCCCGGATCAACGGCGTGCCGCGTGCGATCTCGGCCAGCCGGTGCAGTAGATACTGGCCCAGCTCGGCCGAATGCGCGATCAGCTGCTGGTCAAAGAGCAGTTCCAGTGCTTCGCTGGCAACAGCCGCCGCCAGCGGGTTGCCGCCGAAGGTCGAGCCATGGTCGCCGGGTTTGAATACCTGCATTACCCGCTCGTCGGCGAGGAAGGCCGAAACCGGCAACAGACCGCCGCCGAGTGCCTTGCCGAGGATCAGTCCGTCGGGGCGCACCCTGTCGTGCTGGCAGGCGAGCAGATGGCCGGTGCGGCCCAGGCCGGTCTGCACCTCATCGGCGATCAGCAGGACATCGTGCCGGCGGCAGATTTCAGCGCAGGCAGCGAGGTAGCCGTCGGGCGGCACGATGATGCCGCCCTCGCCCTGGATCGGTTCGACCAGGAAGGCCGCGGTGTTTGGCGTGATTGCCGCTTCCAGTGCGGCAGCGTCGGCGTAGGGGACGCGCAGCAGACCCGGCGGGAAGGGGCCGAAGCCGTCGCGGTACTGGGCTTCGGACGAGAGGCCGACAATGGCGATCGAGCGGCCGTGGAAATTGCCGTGACAGGCGATGATCTCGGCCCGGTCGGCCGGCACGCCCTTGACCTTATGCGCCCATTTGCGCGCCGCCTTGAGGGCGGTTTCCACCGCTTCCAGCCCGGTGTTCACCGGCAGTGCACGATCATAGCCGGTGATGTCGGTCAGGCGCTTGAGGAACAGCGGCAGCCGGTCGTTCGAATAGGCGCGCGAAGTGACGGCCAGCCGGCTGGCCTGTGCCGACAGCGTGGCGACGAGGCGCGGGTGCGTGTGGCCGAAGCTGACCGCCGAATAGGCGGCCATCAGATCAAGATAGCGTCGGCCGTCGTTGTCGGTCAGCCAGCTGCCATGACCTTCAGCCAATACGACCGGCAGCGGTGCGTAGTTGTTGGCTCCGAATTGCGCTTCCAGTTGGCGCAAGGCGGCAGTATCCGGCCGGCAGGCGGCTTCCAGCAGATCGATGGCAGCCCGTGCGGTCAGGCCGCTGGCATCGCGTGCCGGACAATACTCGGCGATCTCGAAAGCGATGCAGCGCCGGTCGCGGATCAGGCCGCTGATGGCGGCAGCGAGTTCGCTGGGAGTCAGCCCGTCGGCCACCGGTGTGCTGACGGCCGGTGCCGTCAGTGGATCGAGTGCGTCGAGATCGAGGCTGATGCCGAACGGCCGGCTGTCGCCGCCAGCGATGTGCAGGGCGTCGGCGAAGACCGCCTGCAGCCCGCGACGACGGATTTCAGGCATGCCGAATACCTGCACGCCAAAGCCGGCGAGCAGGCGCATCTCGTCCGGCTCGTAGCTGCGTACGCCGATCACCGCCACATGCGCGGGATCGAGCATCGGGCCGGCGATGTCGGTCATTTCCGGCGAGCCTTCGCCGAGCAACGCGGCCAGCGGCATGCCGTGCGGATTGCGGGTGATGCTGGTGGCCGGCGTGTGGGCGTCAAGATGGGCGTCGATCCAGATCAGGCCGGGGGCCTGGTCGAGTGCCCGACCAACACCGCGCCAGCTACCCGCCGCAATCGAATGGTCGCCACCGAGGATGATCGGCACATTGCCGGTGCGGACGCTGGTGCATACCTCGTCGGCGATTTCGGTGAGCAGGGCGGCCAGCGCTTTCAGCGGCGGCCCGGCCGGGGTTTCGATGCTGGTACCCCAGCCGCCATCAAGGCCGGCACGGCGAACCGCCGCCTCGATTCCCATCGCGCGTAATCTATCCGGGCCTTGGCATGGATCGGCGAACGGCGCGCCGAGCGCGCTGGAAACACCGATGAAACGGAGCATGGGTTTGAGTGTGAGCAGCTTGTTTTCGGCAGTCATCGCACACCTCCCGTTCTGCAGGGGTTCTGCTACCAGTATAGACAAGCGCTGGCAGATTTCGTTCGGTGCGCAGCGAACGGACGGCGGCGGCAGATGAGCGGCGAGGGGAGAGGCGGATGCGTCAGTCCAGCCGGAGCGTCACCTCGACGACGCCTTCGTCGTCGGTCAGGTTCACCATGAAATCCAGTGCTTCCATCAGCCCGAGCATCGGCTCGTTATCGGCGATGACCTGGCCGCGAATCTTCTTCAGCCCCTGTTCGCGGGCAGCGTTGATCAGCTGTTTCATCAGTTGCGATCCCAGCCCCTTGCCGGCCATGTCGTCGGCAATGACGACGGCAAAATCACAGGTTTTTCGGTCAAGCAGGATGGAATAGCGGGCTTCGCCCACAATGATGGCTTGCCCCTCATGCAGACAGGTGGCAATGATTACCATGTCGCGACCGTAGTCGATCTGTGCGTAGCGTGCCAGTTGGTGTCGGGGCAATTCGCTCAGCGCCGAAAAGAAGCGCAGGCGCTTGCTCTGGCTGGACAAATGGCGCACGAACTCCTGCAGTGCTGTGGTGTCCTCCGGTCGAATTGGGCGCAAGGTGCAGCGCTCGCCGCCTTTCAGGTTTACGGCGAGTTCGAACTGCGCTGGATAGGGCCAGATGGCCATGTGCGCATAACGCTCCCGCTCGGCAGGCAGGGGCTTGATTTCGATGCGTGCATCGACGGCAATGGCGTCAGTGCCATCGGCGATCAGGGAGCGGATCTCCATGGTTTCCAGCCAGGGCAATTCGCTGGCCATTTCTGATACGCGGAGCAGGATATCCCGGAGCGGGGCGGTTGCGATTGCCGGCTTTCCGGGCAAGGGGCCGAGCAGGCGCGCGACATGTGGAACGCACAGCATGGAATCGACCAGCCGGGCGTTCAAGGGCGGCAATGCGACCGAGCGGGCGTTGTAGATGACGGGGGCAATGCCGCTCTCGGAGAGCGAAATGACCGGGCCGAACAAGCGATCCTGACGAATGCCGATGGCCAGCCAGCGGCCTTCCGGTTTGTGTACCTGGCGTTCGAGCAGGACACTGGTACAAGCTGGTTCTGTGGCCAGCATCTCGCGGAAAGCCATGGCCACTTCAGGCGCCGAACGCAATTGCAGGCGAACCGAGCCGGATGATTTCTGACTGTTTGCCGCAGTTGCCGCCTTCATCGCCAGCGGATAGCCGAGGTGGTTGGCGATGCTTACTGCTTCGGTTGGCGATGTGGCCAGCATCGTCTGCGTCACCGGAATGCGGAAGGCGTCGAGAATGGCTTTCGCTTCGGGCAGGGAAAGCAACTGCCGATCTTCATCAAGGGCATTTTCGATCACGCCGCGGGCGGCAGCGACATCGGGCGGCAGGTAGGAAGACAGAGCCGAAGGCGTTTCCAGCAGCAGCGCCTGGTTGTGCACCCAGTTGACCATGAAGGAAAAGGCAGAAACGGCATTTTCCGGGGTGCGGAAGGTCGGAAAACGTTGCTTGGCAAAGGCCGCCCGCGCACTCCGGGCATTCACTTCGCCCAGCCAGCAGGTGAATACCGGCTTGTCGCTCTGGAGGGCAGTGTCGATGGTGGCCTGCGCCACTGCCAGCGGGTCGACATAGGTGTTCGGCGTCAGGATGGCGAGCACGGCATCAACACCGGGGTCGTCAAGGCAGGCCGAAATGGCTTCGACAAAGTGCTCGGTCGGTGCGCTGAACATGACATCGACCGGGTTGCCTGGAGACCAGCTGCCGGGAAACAGCGAGGCCAGCCGCGTGCATGTATTGGCCGAAAGCGTGGCCAGTGCGATGTCCAGTTCCTCGGCCTGGTCGACCGCCATGACCGCCGGGCCGCCGCCGTTGGAAACGATGGCCAGCCGGTTGCCACGGGGTTTGCGTGGGGTGGTCAGCGCCCGGGCGGCCGAGAACATGTCGCCGATGGCATTGACGCGGAGGACACCGGCCCGGCGCAGCGCTGCATCGAAAGCGTCGTCGCGGTCTACCCGGGCGCCGCTATGGGCTTCGGCAATGCGTGCGCTGACCGCGCTTTTGCCGGCCTTGACGGCGATCACTGGTTTGATGCTGGCGGCAGCACGGACGGCACTGAGGAAATTGCGTGCGTCGCGCAAACCTTCAAGGAAGAGCAGGATGCTTTCGGTGTTCGGGTCGCTGGCCAGGTGGTCGATGATCTCGGCAATGCTCAGGTCTTCGGATTCACCTGTGGCAAACAGTGCCGAGAAGCCGAATTCTTCATTGTGGTTCCAGTCAAGGATGTTGGCGCATACCGAAGCGGATTGCGATACCAGGGCAAGGTTGCCTGCAGGTACGGTGCGGGTGATCGGCGTCAGGTTGAGTTGGCTGTGCGGGAGAATGTAGCCCAGCGCATTGGGGCCGCAGAGGCGAATGCCATATCGCTGGGCAATCTGTGTCAGCTTTTCGCCGGCCGGTGTGTCCGGACGCAAGCCACCCGAGTAAATGACGGCCGCGCCAATGCCGCGCTGGGCGCAGGCTTCGACAATGCCGGGGACGGTATTCGCCGGGGTGGCGATCAGTGCCAGTGTCAGCGGCGCATTGATCTCGTCCAGCTGGCGGTGGCAGCGGAAGCCACCGATTTCCGTGTGCTTCTGCGAGACGAGGAAGAGCCTGTCCTTGTGCGGGCTCTCAGCCAGGTTTGTCAGCAGCCCGGAACCCAGTGTGCCTGGTTGCGGGCTGGCACCGAAAAAGACAATGCCGGCAGGTGAAAGAAACGGTTGCAGCGGCGTCCGGTCTGGCGACATCGTACGCCCTGCTTAGTTGTCTTCGGGGGCCGTGACGCTCAGATCAACCAGTGTTTCGATGGCACCGATGATCTTGCCGTGGACATCATGCAGGGGGGCAGCCATGAAGTGCAGCCATTTGCCCTTTTCACCGAAGGTCGGGAAGAAATCGCGCGCCTCGAAGGCGCCCGGCACCAGTGTCGAGGCATGGGCGTGGCCGGTGTAGCGTTGCTGGAGTTCCTCATTGCTGGCGCCGCGGATCAGCATTTCGGCAAGCACGACCCGACGTGTTTCATAGGGGTAGAAGGCGCGCCAGATTTCTGCCTTGCCCATCATTTCCTGTGTCGAAACACCGGTGAGAGCTTCGCAGGCGCGGTTCCAGTGGGTGACCCGACACTGGTTGTCGAGTACAAACGTGGCCACCGGACTGCCGGCAACGATTTCGGCAAGTTGGCGCTCGGCTGCCCGCCGCGAAAGCTCGGCTTCCTTGCGCTCGGTGATGTCCTGCAGGGTTTCGACACAACCGACAATCTTGCCTTCGGCATTGCGGATCGGTGCTGCGGAAAAGGCCAGCCAGCAGCCTTCATCGCCGAAGGTGGGAAAGAAATCCTCCGACTCCCAGCCATCCGGGCAATGCGCTGCCTGACGGTATTTCCCGCGATAGAACTTCTCCAGCAGGTCGGGGGTGCCATCGACGACCAGATCGGCCAGTACCGGCCGGTGCGCGGGGTAGAAGGCGCGCCATTGGTGGTGTGTGCCGAGGACTTCGGCCGCAGGCACCCCGGACATGCGGGCGAGAGCCTCGTTCCAGTAGACCACGACGTGGCTGGAATCGATGACGAAGGAGGGAACCGGGCTGCCGTCGAGAATCCGTGCGGCGTCAGTAAGTGCGGCGTCGATCATCTTGTAACCTCCCGGTAGCTTCTTGGTTTCTGAAATATTACCGCATCGAAACCGCTACCGGGGCGTATTGCCGGTTACCGGGGCTCAGGGTTGATGATGATGCAGGGGCGAGGCGTGGTGCGTTTCACTCGCTGCCTGGTGGTGCAGGGCGGCATGCGGGTCCGCATGCGGCGAACGATGGCCGACCCACTGCGGCAGCAGCGAGCCGACGAACATGCCGGCCATGGAAACACACAAGCCGATCAGTTGTGGCGGAACCAGGCTGGCCTCGCCGATCAACAACTCGATCAGCAGCCAGGAACCGATGCCGCCGAAAATGGCGGCCAGCGCCCCCTGTGTCGTTGCCCGCTTCCAGAAGGCGCCGGCAAAGAGCGGTACGAAGGCGCCGGCCAGTGTGACCTTGTAAGCCGACTCGACCATCTTGAAAATCGAGGCTTCCGAATTCAGCGCATAAAACAGCACGCAGATCGCGAAGCAGACGATGGTAATGCGCATGACGCGCAGGAAGGCATGGTCGCCCATGCCGGGGAAGAAGCCGCGCACGATGTTTTCGGCAAACGAAACCGAGGGCGCCAGCAGGGTAGCTGCCGAGCAGCTCATGATGGCCGAGATGACGGCGCCGAAGAAGATGATCTGAGCGAACAAGGGTGTGTGCTGCAGCACCAATGTTGGCAGTACGCGCTGCGAGTCTTCGGCAATCAGCCGGTTGAACAGTTCGGGGTCGATCAGCGTGGCCGCGTAGGCGATGAACATCGGCACGAAGCAGAAAACGAAGTAGATCGAGCCGCCAAGCAGCGAGCCGGCGATGGCCACGCGCGGGCTCTTGGCCGAGGTGATGCGCTGGAAGACATCCTGCTGCGGGATCGAGCCGAGCATCATGGTCATCCAGGCGCCGAGGAAGGTCAGCCACAGCCAGGGGTCGGCGGGCGGGAAGAAGTCGAGCTTGCCGGCGGCTGAGGCGTGCTCGATGACCGGTGCAACACCGCCGGTCATGTCGGCGACGATGGAGGCAATGTAAAGCAGGCCGCCGATGATCACGCCCATCTGCACGAAATCGAGCACCGCCACCGAGAACATGCCGCCGAAGGTGGTGTAGGTGAGCACGACTGCGGCGCCGAGGATCATGCCGGCTTCCTCGCTCAGTGCGCCGTCAGTGACAAAGTTGAGGATCAACCCGAGCGCCTTGATCTGCGCGGCAACCCAGCCGAGATAAGAAATGACGATGGCCAGCGTGGTCAGCACTTCCACCGTGCGGTTGTAGCGCATCCGGTAGTAGTCGCCAAGGGTGATGATGTTCAGGCGGTAGAGCTTGGTCGAGAAAAAGATGCCGGCAATGATCAGGCACAGCGATGAGCCGAAGGGGTCGGCGACGACACCGCCGAGGCCTTCCTTGACGAAGGTGGCTGAGACACCAAAGATGGCTTCGGCGCCGAACCAGGTGGCGAACACCGTGGCCATCACCACCGGCGTCGGCAGATGGCGGCCGGCGACCGCGAAATCCTTGGCATTGTGTACGCGGGTGGCGGCATAGAGGCCGATGCCGATCGACACCATCAGGTAAAGCACCACAAACCAGAGCAGCATGGGCTGTCACTCTCCACGAAGCAGAATCAGAACTCAGCGGCAGCGAACAACGAGGCCATCTGCGCTGACAAAAAAACGGCGCGATTATACCGCGCCGTTCGGCAATGCTGTTCTGGAAATTCCCAGTCTGATCAATGTCTTCCGCGGTTTATTGGCGGCGGACGATAACGCTGCCGATCGAGTAGCCGGCACCGAACGAACAGATCACGCCGATCTCGCCTTTCTTGAAGTCCGCATTGTGGCGATGAAAGGCAATGATCGATCCAGCCGAGGCCGTATTGGCGAACTCATCAAGAATGACCGGCGCCTCGTCGGCACTGGCTTCATGGCCGAGCAGGCGCTTGCCGATCAGCTGGTTCATCGCCAGATTGGCCTGATGCAGCCAGAAACGGCGGGTGCCGGCCGGGGTATGGCCGAGTGCGGCGAGGTGGCTGCTGATGTGTTCGGCAGCCATCGGACAGACTTCCTTGAAGACCTTGCGCCCTTCCTGGCGGAACAATTGGTCGCGATCGGCCGGGTTGCGATCCTCGCAACGCGAGAGGAAGCCGGCGTTGTTGCGGATGTTGTTGGAAAAGCTGGTGGCCAGCTTGGTGCCGAGAACTTCCCACTGTGTTTCAGAAACCGCCGAGTCGGCACGCTCAACCAGCAAGGCGGTACACACATCGCCGAAAATGAAATGGCAGTCACGGTCCTCCCAGGCGAGGTGCGCCGAGCAGATCTCCGGGTTGATCACCAGCGCGGCACGTGCCGAACCGGTTTTGACGGCGTTGATCGCCTGTTCCAGCCCGAAGGTGGCTGAGGAACAGGCCACATTCATGTCGAAGGCGTAGCCACCGGCGCCGAGGGCGCCCTGGATTTCCACGGCCATGGCCGGGTAGGGGCGCTGCATGTTCGAGGCGGCGCAGATCACCATGTCGATATCGGCAGCCTCGCGGCCGGCAGCGCGCAGCGCGTCCCTGGCAGCCGCCACGCCAATCTCGGCCTGGAGTGAGAGTTCGTCATCGGCGCGCGGTGCGAACTGTGGGCGCATCCGCGTCGGGTCAAGCACGCCCGCCTTGTCGACAACGTATCGCCGCTTGATGCCGGAGGCCTTTTCGATGAAATCGGCGCTCGACTCTGCGACGGCGGCGGTCGTGCCGGCCGCAATGGCTGCGGCATTTTCCTCGTTGAAGCGGCGGGCGTAGGCGTTGAAAGCCTGCACCAGTTCTTCGTTGCTGATGATTTCAGGCGCGACCCACAGGCCGGTGCCGCTGATGACCACATTATGCATATCAAACAACCGTTTCAATTGTGTGACGGCGAAGATAGCACAGGCATCTGGCCTGCCGCTAATTTCCGGATTGCGGTGTCAGGCTCAGTGCGCCAGATAGAGGCTGAGCAGGGCGGTGGCCAGCAATCCGGCAATCACCGCCAGCAGGGCGTTCTGCCGCCGCTGCCCGGCGGCGATTTCGGCCAGGACGGGGGTCAGGTCGACGGGTGGGCGCGCCAGCGCCTGATGCACCAGTCGAGGCAGTTGCGGTAGCGTTTGTGCCCAGTTTGGCGCTTCCAGTTCCAGTGCTTTCTTCAGGCCACGCAGGCCGAGTTGTTCGCTCATCCAGCGTTCGAGGAAGGGCTTGGCCGTTTTCCACAGGTCGAGATCGGGGTCGAGCTGGCGACCCAGACCTTCGATGTTGAGCAGGGTTTTCTGCAGCATGACCAGCTGCGGCTGGATCTCGACATTGAAACGGCGCGAGGTCTGGAACAGGCGCAGCAGGACCTTGCCGAAGGAGATTTCCTTCAGCGGCCGGTCGAAGATCGGTTCGCAGACGGCGCGGATGGCCGCTTCGAATTCATCGACCCGGGTATCCGCAGGCGCCCAGCCGGCTTCGATGTGCGCCTGGGCAACCCGTTTGTAGTCGCGCTTGAAGAAGGCGAGGAAATTCTGCGCCAGATAGTTCTTGTCGATGTCGGTTAGCGTACCGACGATGCCGAAATCAAGGGCGATGTAACGACCGTGTTTCTCGCCCTCGATGGCGACAAAAATGTTGCCGGGGTGCATGTCGGCATGGAAGAAACCGTCGCGGAAGACCTGCGTGAAGAAGATTTCGACGCCGGCGCGGGAGAGGGCCTTCAGATCGACATTGGCGGCAGCGAGCGCTTCCTTGCGGCTGATCGGGATGCCGTGCATGCGCTCCATGACCATCACCGACGAGGTGCACCAGTCCCAGTGCACTTCCGGCACCAGCAACAGCGTGGAGCCTTCGAAGTTGCGCCGCAGTTGCGAGCAGTTGGCGGCTTCGCGCATCAGGTCGAGTTCGTCACGCAGGTACTTGGCGAATTCGGCGACCACCTCGCGTGGCTTCAGGCGCTTGCCATCCGACCAGACCTTTTCGACCAGCCCGGCCAGAGTGTTGAGCAGGGCCAGGTCGTGGTCGATGACGGCGCGCATGTTGGGGCGCAGAATCTTGACGGCGACTTCCCGTCCGTCCGGCAGGCGGGCCAGATGCACTTGTGCAACGGAGGCACTGGCCACCGGGGTCGGGTCAAATTCGGAGAAAACTTCCGCGGCCGGCTTGCCGTAGGCCTTTTCGATTTCCTTCAGCGCTTCGGCCGAGGCGAAGGGCGGGACGTTGTCCTGCAGTTTGGCCAGTTCGTCGGCAATGTCCGGCGGCAGCAGGTCGCGCCGTGTCGACAGCACCTGGCCGAACTTGACGAAGATCGGCCCCAGCGCTTCCAGTGCCAGGCGCAGGCGAACCGCTTCCGGTTGCGAGAAACGGCGCCAGAAATGCAGTGCGCGCGAAATCGCCGCAAGACGCCCGGAGGGTTCATGCTCGAACAGCATTTCATCCAGCCCGTAGCGGCTGGAAACGGCAAAGATCTTGGCAAGGCGAAAAAGGCGCATGAGCGGAGCCGCTTTACAGGCAACAGCAAGGAAGACGAGAGTTTATCCCGAATTCCCTGAAAAGCCTGACAACCTGTCGCCCGGCACGTTTTCGGACAGCCCCCGCTTCACTTGCAGGCGTGATGTTCAAGGTAATGCTTGAGTACCAGCTTGAGCATCGTCACCCTGTCGGTGCGTCCTTCATCCTGCGCCTGCTTTATGTCGTCGCGGATCATGGCTTTCACCCGCTTTTCCCCGCTCGGGGTGTGCACCAGATAATTGCCCATTTCCAGCGCAATCATTTCCGGAACATGTTCGTGTTGGGCAATGGCATCGATTTCGTCTTCGGTCAGTTCCGAGAGTTCAACGCAGTCGGTCCAAGTCAGCATGGCAGTCTCCTTGACAGGTAACAGCTTCAGTAGAGCACTGTTGGCGAAGGCAAAAATTGATGCGCAACAAGGAAGCGGCATCTGCTTCGCAGATCGCAGGCTTGATGGTGTCGGCAAACGGAAAACCGCCGGAAACAGCCTGATTTTTCTAGGAAATGGCTGGATTGGCGGCTTGGCGGAAGCGCGTATAATCGCCCCTTCAGCACTTTTGCTCTGCACCAAAGCCAATTTTCTCGATGACCCAGGATATTCGTACCCATATTGCCGACCTGCTGCGCGCCGCATTGAACAGCGTTGCCCCTGATGCTGCCAGTGCGCCGGTGCTGCTCGATCGCCCAAAGCAGGCCTCGCATGGTGATTTCGCCAGCAATCTGGCGCTGCAACTGGCGAAGCCGCTGAGGCGCTCGCCGCGGGATGTTGCCCAGTTGCTGCTGGCTGAATTGCCGGCTTCGCCCTGGGTGCAGAAAGTGGAGATCGCGGGTGCCGGTTTCATCAATTTCACCCTGCAGCCCGCTGCCAAGCTCAAGGTGATTACCGATGTGCTTGCTGCCGGCGCAACCTATGGCCGGTCACCGGCCGGTGGGGGCAAGAAGATCCAGATCGAATTCGTCTCGGCCAATCCGACCGGCCCGCTGCACGTCGGCCACGGCCGGGGTGCAGCCTACGGAGGTTCCCTGTCCAGCCTGCTGGCCTTTGCCGGCTGGGACGTGACCCGTGAATACTATGTCAATGACGCTGGCCGGCAGATGGACATTCTTGGCGTGTCGACCTGGTTACGCTATCTCGATCTGCATGGCGAATCCCTGCCTTTTCCGCCGAACGGCTATCAGGGCGACTACGTGCGCGACATGGCAAAGCAGATGCAGGCTGCGCATGCCGGCAAATATGTACGCAAGGCGGCTGACGTGCTGGCCGGTACGCCGGGCCTGCCGGATGCCGAACGTGCCGACGACGAAGCCAAGCAGCAGCGCGAGCTGCACCTTGATGCCTTGATCGCCAACGCAAAAAAACTGCTGGGCGAGGACTGGAACTACGTACACAACCATGCGCTGACCGAGCAACTGGCCGATTGCCGTGATGATCTTGAACAATTCGGGGTGCATTTCGAGGTCTGGTTCTCCGAAAAGGCATTGTTCGATACCGGCCTCGTTGCCCGCTGCATCGACCGGTTGGAAAAAGCCGGCCACATCTACGTGCAGGATGGTGCCAAATGGTTCCGTTCGACGGGCTTCGGCGACGAGAAGGATCGCGTCGTGCAGCGCGACAATGGCCTCTATACCTACTTTGCGTCAGACATTGCCTATCACCTGAACAAGTTCGAGCGCGGATTCGACAAGGTGATCAACATCTGGGGTGCGGATCACCACGGCTACATTCCGCGCGTGACCGGCGCCCTGAAAGCACTGGAACTCGACGCGCAGAAACTGCAGGTAGCGCTGGTGCAGTTTGCCGTGCTCTACCGCAATGGACAGAAAGCCTCGATGTCCACGCGTTCCGGCGAATTTGTCACGTTGCGTGACCTGCGCCGTGAAGTCGGCAATGATGCCTGCCGCTTCTTCTATGTGCTGCGCAAATCCGACCAGCATCTGGATTTCGATCTCGATCTGGCAAAGAGCCAGTCCAACGAAAACCCGGTGTATTACATTCAGTACGCCCACGCCCGTGTTTGCTCGGTGATGTCCACCTGGGCCGAAGCTGGCGGCAATGTCGATGATCTGGCGGGAGCGAACCTGTCGCTGCTCGATAACCCGCGCGAACAGGCGCTGGCTGCCAAGCTGGCCGAGTTCCCGGAAATCATCGAAGCGGCTGCGGCCGATCTTGCACCGCACGCCGTCGCCTTCTACCTGAAGGATCTGGCTGCTGATTTCCATAGCTGGTACAACGCCGAGCGCATGCTGGTCGATGATGCGGCGCTGCGCGATGCACGTGTGGCACTGGCCGCTGCAGTACGCCAGACCATCCGCAATGGCATGAGCCTGCTCGGGGTGTCCTGCCCCGATTCCATGTAAGACCGTCAAGGAAAACCCAGCGCAATGAGTCGTGACATGAAACCCAAACGCGCCCCGGCGAAGAAGAAATCGCACGGCGGCACCCTGATCGGCCTGTTCATCGGCCTGGTACTTGGCATCGTCGGTGCCGCTGCCGTGGTCTGGTACATCAACAAGATGCCGGCACCGTTCAAGCCGCAGGTGCAGCCTCCGGCAACCGCGCCGGCGCCAGCCGGTGCCAGCAAACCGGGTACACCGGAGAGCGGGCCGGCACTGCTGCCGGGCAAGCCGGGTGACCCTGCACCGGAAAAACGTTTCCAGTTCTACGACATTCTGCCGGGCAAGGCGGAAGCCAAGGTCGATCCATCGGCTGCGCCCGCTGTGCCGCAAGCCGTGCCACCGGCGAAGGAAGGCAAGGAAACGAAGGAAGCCATCTTCCTGCAGGCGGGCTCCTTCCAGAATGCCGGCGATGCTGACAACCAAAAGGCCCGGCTGGCGTTAATCGGTATGGAAGCTGCCATCCAGCAGGTGATGCTCAACGATAAGGTTTGGTATCGCGTGCGTCTCGGGCCGTATTCAAAAATCGACGACGTGAACCGGGTACGTGCCGAACTGGCCAAGCAGAGCATCGAAGCGACCGTTGTCAAAAAAGACTGAAAAGGAGAATCCTGATGCAGAAAAGAACATTCCTCAGCGCCCTGAGCGGCCTCGCCGCCGCATTGCTGATTGGTGCGGCCCCGGCACAGGCTCAGGTGGCCGGACGTGATTACGCGCCGATCAACCCGCCGCAACCCACCGAGAATCCGGCCAAGATCGAGGTCATCGAATTTTTCTCCTACGGCTGCCCGCATTGCAAGGATTTCCATCCGCTGGTCAGCAAGTGGGCCGCCAAGCTGCCTGCTGACGTGGTGTTCAAGCGGGTGCCGGTATCCTTTGGCCGTGCCCAGTGGGGCAACCTCGGCAAGCTTTATTACACCGCGGAAGCGCTCAATGAACTGGGGCGACTGGATGATGCGGCTTTTGTCGCCATTCACGAAAAAGGCGTCAAGCTCTATGACGATGCCACGATCCAGCAGTTTGCCGTGCAGCAGGGGGTCGATGGCAAGAAGTTCTCCGATGCCTACGCGTCCTTCGGTGTATTGAGCAAGATGAAGCGTGCTGACCAGATGGCGCAGGGCTACAAGGTGCAGGGTGTGCCGGCTATCGCTGTTGATGGCCGTTACATGGTGCTGAACGAAGGATTGCAAGGCTATGAGGATCTGCTCAATCGTGCTGACAAGGTGATCGGCAAGGTCCGCGGCGAGAAGAAAAAATAAGCCGGATGAACGCCGGCAACACACCGAAAACCCGCAGCCCGCTGCGGGTTTTTCTTACCGGGGCGTCCAGCGGCATCGGGGCCGCACTGGCACGCCACTATGCCCGGCAAGGCGCCATCATTGGCGTGGTGGCGCGACGTGCGCAAGCGCTGCAGGAACTGGCCGCCGGGATTCGGGCGCTCGGTGGCGAGGCAGCCATCTACGTTCTTGATGTCTCCGATAGTGCGGCACTGGCTGCAGCGGCCGCAGATTTCCTGCAAGGTGTCGGTGTGCCTGACATCGTCATTGCCAACGCCGGTGTGTCGGCCGGCACGCTGACCGAACATGCGGAAGACGAGGCAGTCTTTCGCCGTGTCATCGAAACCAACCTCTTCGGCATGGTGGCGACCTTTGCCCCATTCATCGGGCCGATGCGGGCCGATGGCGGCATTTCGGAACGTCGTCTGGTTGGCATTGCCTCCGTGGCCGGTATCCGCGGCTTGCCGGGGGCGGAAGCCTACAGCGCATCGAAAGCTGCAGTCATCAGTTATCTGGAAAGTCTGCGTCTGGAAATGGCGCCTTCCGGCCTGCGCGTCGTAACCATTGCACCGGGTTATATCGAAACGCCAATGACAGCCGTGAACCCGTACAAGATGCCTTTCATCATTCCTGCCGATGAAGCGGCTCGTCGTTTTGCCGTGGCCATCCAGCGCGGTTCCAGCTATGTGGTCATTCCCTGGCAGATGGGGGTGGTGGCCAAATTGCTGCGTCTCCTGCCGAACTGGCTTTATGACCGGTTGTTCGTGCGGGCACCGCGCAAGCCACGCCTGCCGTAGGTTTAGTCCTTTGCCGGCAGGCTGACCGTGGCGATCACGGTATTGCCGTTGCCCTGGTAGTCAATGCTGCAAAAGCTTGAGCGGTGCGCCATGGCAATGCCACGGCCATTGGGATCGAAAATGCGGGAAGGGTCGAAGTCCAGGTAGCGCTGCCATTCAAAACCATTGCCCTGGTCGCTGATGGTGAAGCTCAAGGCATCCGGTTCGCGGATCAGGCGCACGGTCGCCACACGGTTCCTGAATTGTGGCAGTTCAAGGCGTCGTTCGACTTCCGGGCGCCAGTCGTTTTCCATCAGAAGCAGGGTTTTCTCACGGTAGCTGATGCCGAGGTTGCCGTGCTCGACCGCGTTGATCATCAGTTCGGTGAGCCCGAAAATGACGCCTTGCGGATTGGGGCAGAATTCAGCGAGCAATCGCCCGAGCTCTTCAGCATCGTCGAGCGTACGGAAGCGGAATTCGATTTCCGTGAGCAGCTTGAATGCCTTCTCCAGCGAGTCGGCACGGGATTCTGCCCGGCGCAGGGCATGGCGGTCACCAATGGCGGCACGGACAACGGCGCAAAGCGTTTCCGGTTCATAGGGCTTGGTCAGGTAGTAATAGGCACCGGCGGCGAGTCCTTCTCGTACCTGTTCCGGCGCGGCGGCCGCTGTCTGCATGATGACCGGTATGCCGGCAAAACGCTCGTCGCTTTTCATGCGCTTGAGCAGTGCCATGCCGTCCATGAGCGGCATCATGCGGTCGAGAATGACCAGGTCGTAGGCATTGGCAGACTCATCCAGGGCCGACCAGGCGGCCTCGCCGTCCTGTACCGCATTGATGAGGTAACCCGGCTCATCACTGAGGTATTCCTCGATGATCGCCAGGTTGAGCGGCTCATCGTCAACGGCAAGGATGCGTGTCTGGCTCATGAATTCCCTTTCTGGATAGGCGTTTCCAGCGGCAGCCGGACTTCAAAACGTGTGCCGCCACTGACCTGATTGCTGACGCTTATGCTACCGCAATGAAGCAAAATAATCTCTTTGCATATGGTGAGCCCGAGCCCGGTGCCGCCGGCACCTGAGCGGGTGGCTGAACTCTGTACGAACTTGTCGAATATGGCTTCTTCTTCCCCGGCCGGTATGCCAGGGCCCGTGTCGCTGATGGCAATGCACAGTGCCGCTTGCGTTTGACCACCTCTCACCGTCAGGGTGCTGGCGTACCAGGTGATGTCGATGCAACCGTTTTCCGGCGTGAACTTGATGGCATTGCCGATCAGGTTGCGGATGACTTGCTGCAACCGGATGCGGTCAGCAGCGGCATGGGCCGGCCTCGGACCGCTGGCCTTCAGGATGATCTGGCGTGATGCCAGCAGTGCGCCAAGCTCTGCCAGCGTGTCGTCGATCACGATGGCAACATCGATGCTGGCAATGCTCAGCTGCATCTGGCCGGATTCCAGCTTGGCCTGATCGAGCAGGTCGTTAAGCAGGTTGAGCAGACGGCTGCCGCTGTCGTTGATATGCGTGAAATATTCAAGCAGTTTGGCCGGTGAGGCTGTGCCGATGCGTTTCTGCCCGAGGCGGGCAAAGGAAAGGATGCCATGCATCGGTGTCCGTAACTCGTGCGACATGTTGGCCAGAAATCCGGATTTCGCCAGATTGGCACGCTCCGCTTCTTCCTTGGCTTGAAGCAGCTTGCTGGTCTGGGCATCGACCATTTCCTGCAGATGGTCCCGATGTTCGCGAAGCTCGATTTCGTTGTTCTTTTCCCTGGTGATGTCCCAGTGAGTACCAACGACGCCGATGCGCTGACCGTAGATGTCCTCATCAACCACGGCATAGGCACGAAAGAAACGGATACTGCCATCGGGCAGGCTGGCTTTGAAATCCATGTGCCGCGCACCCTTGCCTTTCCAGACATCGGCAATATGCGCGATGGCTCTTTGTGCATCCTCACGATTCAGGCTCATTGCCCAGATTTTGTAGGGGTTGGGGTAATCCGCCCGGCTGCTGTGGTACTGCCGGTAGAGCAGGTCGTCCCAGTGCAGCCGTTCGTTGGCGGCGACCCAGTGCCAGATGGCGATACCGGTGCCCTCGGTGGCAATCTGCAGTTGGTGGCTGACTGCCTTCAGGTTTTCTTCTATCAGTTTGCGGTGGGTGATGTTCCTGCCGGTGCCTCGATAGCCGATGAAGCTACCGTCCGCAGCATATTGGGGCCGTCCGGAAACGCTGTACCAGTGGGTCTTGCCATCACTGTCGGCAATGCGGTATTCGAATCCGGTAAAAGGTCGTCGCGCTTCGAGGTCGGCACGGTGTGCCGCCAGGGTGGCTGCCGGCACGTCAATCGGCAATTCCCAGCGGGTGGCGCCAATGATGGTGGCAGGCGCAAAGGAGGCGTTGGCACCAATCGAGTTGTATTCGGTAAAGCGCAGGTGCTCGTCCTGCTCCCAAACCCAGTCGGCGCTGATGGCGGCCAATTCGCGGAAACGTTTCTCGCTGGCAGCCAGCGCCGCACTGGTCAGACTGATGTTGCGCAGATACAGGCGGTACAGCGGGTAGAACAGCCCCATGCCGAGCATGCCGCAGGCAAGCGTGATCCAGAGGGTGTCGATCAGCGAAGGATAAAGCGAGCCTTCCACCGTGACCGAGCCAACCACAGAGCCCGACTCCAGAAAGACGGCGTTGGCCGACAAAACCGGCCAATCCGGGTGCTCGCCCAGGGAGGTCAGTATCTTGTGGTCGGCATCCTGAATGTGAGTCTGGTGGGCAAAGCTGCGTACATCGATGACTGCCGTGGCCAGGCGTTCGGTGTCGTAGCCCCACAGCTTGGGGTTGCGGGCAACCACCCGGGTGATCAGCGAGGCCTGCGCGCGCGCTTCGGTTTCCAGTCGTTCGTTGATGCGCGCCTTCTCGATCAGCAGGAAGCTGGCAGCCGGCAGCAGCGTGACCACCAGTGCCGTGAGCAGGCCCATGCGCAGTACTGGCCGGGTCAGTTGCTCAAGATTCGACAAGCTGCTCACTCCGGGGCGTGCCCGAGTTGCAGCAAGCGTTCGCGCATGCGCGGGCTGTTGAGAAAGGCGATGAAGTCGGTCGTTGCCAGATCCTGCTGCTGACGGGTATTCAGATAGAGCCGCTTGCTCAGTGGGTAGCGGCCGGCCAGCATGTTCTCGACGGTGGGTGGAACCCCATGGATCGAATGAATGCTCAGCCTCGTGTCGAGCACCCGTATCAAGCCGAGGGTGGTCGGCCCCAGTGCGCCTGGAAGCTTGCCGATCAGTGCCACAGTGTCCAGATCGTTCTCGCCAATCGGGCCCGCCCGGTTTTGCAGAGCCTGCGTCATTGCGGCATCCATTTCCTTGCTCGTCTGGCGCAGCGTGATGGTGTCGCTCTCGAAGGCGCTGCGCAGTACCAGCCGGATCGGGCTGCCGTCAGGCCAGTCAGTGCGGCGGCCGGCATAGATGTCGGCGATGTCGGCCAGGCTGAAATCGCTGGCGTTGCGCGCCGGGTCGCTGGCAAACAGTAGCGGAGTGCGTGCAAAAGGCAGTGTCTTGAACTGCCCTTCGTCGGCGCGTGGCGGGCGCCCGGAAATGGCAATGTCGATCTTGCCGGCAGCCAGCGCCCGCAAGCCGCCACTGGAACCCAGAGTAGGCAGGATCAGCTCGATGCGGCGTTCAGGATATTGTTGTAGGTACTCTTTGGTCAGCAGCTTGAGCAAGGCGGTGCCGGAGCCGGTGCCGCCAATGCGCAATGTCTCTGTCGCCTGTATTGGCACAGACAACAATAGTGCAAGACTGGACAGCAACAGTCGGAGCAGCATGGGCGGACTCTGTGTGTGAGTGTGTCCAGTATATATCCGTAATTTTCCTGCTGCCCCTGTTTGACTCACATCAAGGGCAAAAACGGGGCAGAAAGCTACACTCGGCAACCCCGTTTCAAGTGTGCATAGTCATGGATCGTTCCTCATTGCCGGATCTCATTTGCCCCGCTGGCAGCCTGCCAGCACTGAAAGCTGCCGTCGACAATGGCGCCGATGCGGTCTATCTGGGGTTCAAGAACGACACCAATGCCCGCAATTTCGCCGGCCTGAATTTCGACCAGAAAACCATGGCCGATGGTGTGCGTTACGCCCACGGCAAAGGCTGCGAAATACTGATGGCGATCAACACCTTTCCGCAACCCGGGCGGGTGGATGACTGGCGGGCAGCAGTCGATGCCGCCGTCGATCTCGGGGTCGATGCCATCATCCTCGCCGACATCGGCCTGCTCGACTATGCCAGCCAGCGTTATCCGCAACAGCGCCTGCATCTCTCGGTGCAGGGCTCGGCCACCAGCTACGAGGCAATCAACTTCGCGCACCGGGAATTCGGCGTGCGCCGTGCCGTGCTGCCGCGCGTGCTGACGCTGGCACAGGTCGAAAATGTGATCAAAAACACCCCGGTCGAGATCGAGGTTTTCGGCTTCGGCAGCCTGTGCGTGATGAACGAGGGGCGCTGCTGGCTGTCGTCGTATGCCTGTGGCGAATCGCCGAATACGGTGGGTGCCTGCTCCCCGGCCAAGTACGTGAAATGGGACAAGCAGCCGGGGCAGATGGAAACCCGCCTCAACGGCATCCTCATCGACCGTTTTGCCGACAACGAGCCGGCCGGCTATCCCACCCTGTGCAAGGGGCGCTTCGACGTGCAGGGCGAAACCTATTACGCGCTGGAAGAACCGACCAGCCTGAATGTGCTGGAGATTCTGCCGGAGATCGTCAAGATCGGCGTCAAGGCGATCAAGGTGGAAGGCCGCCAGCGCAGCCCGGCCTACGTCACGCAGGTCACGCGCACGCTGCGCGCCGCGCTTGATGCGCTGGCCAGCGAGAGTGAGCGCTACCACGTCAAGCCGACCTGGCAGGCCGAATTGTCCAAGGTCTCGGAAGGCAATCAGGCGACGCTCGGTGCCTACAACCGGCCGTGGAGGTAAGGGGATGAAACTCGCACTCGGGCCCCTGCTCTATTTCTGGCCAAAGGCCGAAGTCATGGAGTTCTATGCCGAGATGGCGCAGGACGAAGCCATTGATATCATCTATGTCGGTGAAGTGGTCTGCTCGCGCCGGCAGCAATTGCGGACGGCCGACTGGCTGGGCTTGGCGCGTGATCTGACCGATGCCGGTAAGGAAGTGGTGGTGTCGGCGCAGGCGCTGCTGGAATCCGAAAGTGATCTGAAAGCCATGCGTCGCCTGATCGACGAGGCCGGCTGCAGCATCGAGGCCAATGACCTGGGTGCAGTGAATCTGGTGCAGGGCAAGCTGCCCTTTGTTGCCGGGCCGCATCTCAACATCTACAACGAGGCCACGCTGGCCACCTACAAGCGCTACGGCATGCAGCGCTGGGTGCCGCCGCTGGAAGCCACGCGGGTACAGATCGAGACCCTGCACCGCAATCGTCCGGAAGGGGTGGAGACCGAAGTCTTCGTTTTCGGCAAGTTGCCGCTGGCTTTTTCGGCGCGCTGCTTTACCGCCCGCCACTATGATCTGAACAAGGACGATTGCCAGTTCAAATGCCTCGACCACCCCGAAGGCATGACGCTGAAAACCCGCGAGGGGCAGAGTTTCCTGTGCATCAACGGTATCCAGACCATGTCGGCGCAGAGCTACAACCTGCTTGGCGAAGTGGGCACCATGCGCGAGATGGGCATCGACATCATCCGGGTCAGCCCGCAGCCGCGTTACACTGCCGAGATCGTTGCCGCCTTTGCGGCAGCAATACGGGGTGAGCCGGCGACCGCCAATGCGGCATGGAACCCGGAAGGGCTGGTCGATGGCTACTGGTTTGGCGATGCCGGGATTGTCCAGCGCAACACGCAGGCAGTGAGCGAACTGCAAGGAGCATGAACATGAACCAGGGTTTCACGATTCCAAAATTCCAGCTGCCGGGCTTTGTTTCGCGCCTCGGTCAAAAACTGCCGCAGTGGCCGCATGCCGTGGCGTTGACCACCGCCCTCAATGCCGCCGTGAAAATGAAACTGCTGCCGGAAGACAGCCTTGCTGCGATGGAAGGAAAGACCTTTCTGGTGCAGGTGATCGATACCGGCGGGCAGGCCGCTTTTACCTACCGGGGTGGGTTCTTCCGCCCCCTGTTCAATCCGGCTGGCTCGCCGGATCTGGCTTTCCGCGCCAATCTTTCCGCCTTCCTGCAGGTGGCCTCTCGTCAGGAAGATCCGGATACGCTCTTTTTCAACCGGGAGTTGTCGATCGAAGGGGATACCGAGTTGGGGTTGGTAGTCAAGAACATGCTCGACGCGATCGAGTTGCCGACCTTCCAGTCATTGCCCAAGCTGCCTTTGCACTTGCCCTTCGGGTCTCGCTGATTCATCA
Organism: Zoogloeaceae bacterium; assembly: GCA_024235655.1. GTDB lineage: Bacteria > Pseudomonadota > Gammaproteobacteria > Burkholderiales > Rhodocyclaceae > Proximibacter. Next base: position 408,234 of record JACKLY010000001.1, read on the forward strand.
CTTCAGCCCAACTCCCGGGTCGGGTGCTGTTCTCCGATCAAGGGGGGGTGCGCTTGGGAAGCGCATGCTGCAGTGCATACACGGCTATGGCCGCGATCAGGCCGGTGCATAAGATACCTGTGACCCCGATGATGATGGCTGCACTGCGGGCGACAGCGGTCGTTGGCACCAGGTCGCCGTAGCCTATGGTCAGCCCGGTGACAAACGCAAAATAGATGCCATCGAGCGGTGCCCAGCCTTCAATGCGGGCAATGACGAAGCCAAGGATCATCATCGTGCCCAACAGTCCGGAGAGCACCGGCCAGACGACGGCCAGCGCGTGGCCCAGCTCCAAGTAGAAATTCCGGGAAAATTGCTTGGCAGGATTCATGTGAGCTCTCAAGTGCTTGGCGTACTTTCAATGGGTTGATCAGGCTGTTGCGCAGAAATGCTTATGACGGCTCAGGTTTTCCCGGATTGAAGCAAGGCTTTCAGGCCGGCGAAGGGCTTGTCCGTGGCCGGGGTGACATCGGGCCGGCCGCTTTCCCCGGCCTGCCGGGCGGCTGCGGCGTCGAGCTCGCGTGCATGTTCGTTGTCGTGGCAGTAGAGGCATAGCAGTTCCCAGTTGCTGCCGTCCGGCGGGTTGTTGTCGTGGTTGTGATCCTTGTGGTGCACCGTCAGTTCACGCAGGTTGGTGCGCGTGAATTCGCGGTTGCAGCGGCCACAGATCCACGGGTAAATTTTCAGGGCGCGTTCTCGGTATCCCGATTCACGTTGTTCGCGGTCGCGGCGGGCAGCGGCGATGACGGCGTCGGTGTGCGCTTTTCTGCTCTCATCCATTGGCGGTCTCCTGCAGCCAGGCGCTGATCTGCGCATACACGCGTTGGTCGGTGAGCAAGGCCATGTGGGCAATGCCACCGAAACGAATGCTTTTTACGTCGCCAACCACGGGGTGTTCGGTGGCGCTGCCGAGGGTGACCAGGCCATCGCCAAACCACTCGGCAAGAGGGTGGTCCATGTCCTCGGTGAGCGTGCTGCCGACGAAGCGGAAGGCAATGTCATGCGGTGCTTGCGGATTGCTGCCGGGGCCATGGCGCAGATCCTTGATGCCCTGGCTGCGCGCATCGGCAATCTTGCCCAGCGGGGCGGTGATACGGGTCATATTCAGGGCGGCCGTTGCGGCGTGGCCCAGCCTGGCAACGGGCGAGCCGCTATGTGGCGAACCGAGACAGACCAGCATGCCGGTTGCCTGCGGCCAGTACAGTTCACTGCTTGCCGCCTGCTCGCAGGCGTTGCGGGCAATCAGGCCGCCCATGCTGTGGCCGATGAGCAGCAGTTCTTCCACTTGTTCCGGCCAGGCGGCGAGCAGGGCTTCCAGCAGCAGGGCGAGGCGTGCGCCGTTGTCGGCAATCGGCAGGCCGCTGTTGTAGCGCAGGTAGAGGGGGGTGTAGCCAAAATCCTGCAGCAGTGCTTGACCGAAATCGACTTCGCCATTCTTGCCGGCCGGTTGCCAGCAATGTTCGTCGAAGGCCAGTCCGTGGATGAATACACACAGTTTGCGGCGGCTGTCCGGGAAGGTGGCATCCAGTGCGGCACTGTCGATGGCAATCGGGCGGCCATCGCAGTAGATGCCCATGTCGATGGCGAGCACATTGCCCAGTCCGGCGAGATGGTCGCCAAAAGCAGCATTCAATGCACTGCGTACGCTGCTGACGGTACGGTTCGATGCGGCGTTGCCTTCACTGGCGGGCAGGTTGCGCTCGATGACTGCGGCAGCACCGAGAACACCTTCGGTGCCATGGTGGATGGCGGCGTAAACCCCTTTCGAAATGGCGTTATGCACCAATTGAGCAAGGGAGGCGGGGCCTGAAATGACCGGGATGCGGGTGAGTACGTCGAAGGATTTTGCGGCAATGGCCTGATGCATTTCCTGCACTCGGGCCGTGGTTTCCTGTACAGCGATCCGGGCTGCATCGCTGTAGCCGGAGGCGGGTGTCGCGGAGGGCGCCGGTGATGGGGGAGGTGCAGCTTTGGCGCTGGCAGGGCCGGATTTCGGCAAGGGCTTTTTGGCTGCTTTGCCGCGGGGTGTTGTCATGGTGACCTCATACGTGAACTGCGATCAAGGGTACCTGCATTTCATTGATGCTGGTGCCGCCATGTACGCCAAGCATTGAGTATCGCCGCTCACCGGGCATCCAGTCCTTGATTGACCAGTCGTCCTGCATGACCAAGGCCACGTCACCGATACGCGAGGCCAGTTTCGGATGAATGGGGCCGGGGCCGAACCAGTGCTCGGCGAGCATTTGCTCACGGCTGACCAGTTCAACCCGGTTGCCCAGCCTGGCCTGAACGCAACGAGGGAAATCGGATGCCGCACCTGCTTTGAGGTAGCACCATGCCACCCGCTGTTCGCCACACAGCGGGCGCATCAACATGTCGGCCAGCTCCGGCAAGTCGTCGAGCTGGATCACGCGGCTCTCGGGGGAATCGATGAAGCCGTGGTCGGCGGTGACAAACACCTGCGTGTCCGTGCCGGCGATGGATTCGAGCAAGAGATCGAAACTCTGGCAGAAATGCTGCAGGGTGGCGTGTGCTTCCTTGCTGTCGGTGCCGAAATGGTGCGAGGTCGTGTCCAGGGTTGGCCAGTAGGCGTAGATGAACTTGCGCCCGGGGATCTGCGCCATGCCGGCAACGGTTTCCATCATGTCCGTAAGGTCGCTGTAGGCCAGCGTGTCAGCGCCGCGCGAGTGGTGCTGGTTGAACGGGCTGCCAGCAATTTCCTGTGGTGAGATAACCCATGCCGGTCGATGCATGCCGGCATAGAGGGTGTGGTGATCGAAAATCTGTTGCGGCAAGTCTTCCCGTGGGGTGGAAAAGAGAGGGCCTGTGCGTGGTGTGAGCGGCAGCACGGCGGTGATGGCTTGCGTTTCTTCCAGCCACATGTGCCAGCCGGTAAGGGCGTGCTGCGCCGGCATCAGGCCGGTCATGAAGCTGGGGATGGCGGCAGCAGTGGTCGAGGGGAAAACCGAGCTCAGTCGTTTGCCGGCGTGCTGGCGCATCAGGCCGGTGCCATGTTGCTCCAGCTTGCGTGCTCCCAACCCATCAACAACGATGAGGATGATATTGCGGGTATGTGACAGCGCCATGGGGTTGATGCCGTAGTGCGCAGCCAGTGGTGGCTGTACAGGCGGCGGCGCGCCACAGGCATCGGCCAGGGTGCGCATCAGATTGGCGATGCTGCCGCCGGAATAATCAGGGAGCGTGAAACCTTGGGTACTCATGGTTTCAGATTACACCAAAAAAAAACGGGAGCCGAAGCTCCCGTTTCTGAACAGGTCGAAGTGCTTATTGTTTCTTTTCCGCATCGAGGCGGAATTTGACGTAGGAGCCCGGTGCCTCTTCCAGTACCGGCAGGTTGCCCGATCCCGGCTTGCGTGCAGGCACCTTCTTTTCGCCATTGGTCTGCGAGAGCAGCCAGGCTTGCCAGTCGGTCCACCACGAGCCCGGGTTCTGCGTAGCGCCGGCAAGGAATTCGTCAGCGGTTTCCGGCAGGGTGTCGTTGGTCCAGTAGCCGTACTTGTTGGCTGCCGGCGGATTGACGATGCCGGCAATGTGACCGGAGCCGCCGAGCACGAACTTGACCGGGCCGGAGGGTAGCAGGGCGCCCTTGTAGGTGCTCTTCCACGGGGCGATATGGTCTTCTGCCGCGGAGATGAAATAGCACGGGGTCTTGACCTTGGAAATGTCGATCTTGACGCCGGCGATTTCGATGCCGCCCGGTTCGCGCAGCAGATTCTTCAGGTACATGTTGCGCAGGTAGAAACTGTGCATCGCGTACGGCATGCGTGTCGAATCGCTGTTCCAGAAGAGCAGGTCGAAGGGGAATGGATCCTTGCCCATCAGGTAGTTGTTCACCACGAAGGACCAGATCAGGTCGTTGGCGCGCAGCATGTTGAAGGTGCCGGCCATTTCCGAACCTTCGAGGTAGCCGCGCTCGGCCATTTTCTTCTCCAGCGCGTCGACGGTCGGTTCGTCGAGGAAGACGCCCAGTTCGCCGGGTTCGGAGAAGTCGAGCATGGTCGTGAAGAAGGTCGCCGAAGCCGCGCGCTTGTCCTTCTTGGCGGCCATGTAGGCCAGCGTCGTCATCAGCAGGGTGCCGCCCAGACAGTAGGCCGCCAGGTTGATTTCCTTCTCGCCGGTAGCCTGTTCGACGGCGTTGATTGCGGCCATCGAGCCTTCCAGCACGTAGTCCTCGAAGCTCTTGTGTGCGAGTTTTTCGTCCGGGTTGACCCAGCTCATGATGAAGGTGGTGTGGCCCTGGTCGGTGGCCCACTTGACCATCGAGTTCTTGTCGCGCAGGTCGAGGATGTAGTACTTGTTGATCCAGGGCGGCACGATCAGCAACGGCTTCTTGTACTGGTCCTTGGTCTGCGGATCGTACTGGATCAGCTGAATCAGCTCGTTCTGGAAGATGACCTTGCCCGGTGTGGTGGCGACGTTCTTGCCCATCTCGAAGGCCGAGGTGTCGGTCATGCGGATGCGCAGCTGGCCGTCGCCCTGCTCGACATCGTGCAACAGGTTGTTCAGGCCCTTGACCAGGTTCTGGCCGTGCGACTTGACGGTTTCGCGGAAGACTTCCGGGTTGGTCAGCGCAAAGTTCGATGGCGACAGCGCATCGACATACTGGCGGGTAAAGAAATTGATCTTGGTCTGCGTGGTTTCGTCCAGGCCCTCAACGTCGGAGACGGTGTCGTGCAGGTGGCGGGCGGCAATCAGGTAGGACTGCTTGATGTAGTCGAACAGGAAATGCTGCTCCCAATCCTCATCCTTGAAACGCTTGTCGCCCTTGTCCGGGGCGGCGATCGGGGCGATCGGCATGCCGACCATCTTCAGCATCGACCCCTGCCAGAGCGAGAAGTAATCCCACATCATGTTCATCTGTGTCTGCGCCAGCTTGTAGGGGTTGGCGAGCAGACGCGAGGAAAGATCCATGTAGGCCTTGGCCACACCCATCTCGTCCGAGGGGGCGGAGCAGCCTTCCTTGGCCTTCTTTTCCATGTATTGGGTCAGCAGGCGGGATGCGCGCTGGGCGACTTCGGCGTAGGTTTTCGCCACGTCTGCCGGATTGGGCAGATTTTCCTCTTGTTTTGCTTGCGACATGTATTGCTCCCGTTGAGGTTACTGTTTCCGGACAAACCGGATCACGCCGTCAGCATCGTCTTTTCGGACGAGCTTGCCAGCATATTCAAGTCGGTTGAGATGCGCGATGGCCTCTCCCATTGCGAACATCACCTGGTGGGTGTCAAGTTCGCGAGGAAAAAGTGTCGCCAGCAAATCAGCCGCACTGCGCGGTTCCGTACAAGCATCCTCCAGAACCCGCAACCGCTCCTCATGGTGTGCATGCTGTGCCGCCACTCTATTGTGAATGCCGATGAACGGCAGGCCGTGCGAGGGGAGCACGAGCGTCTCTTCCGGCAACTCGCGGTAGCGATTCAATGAATCGAGATACTGCGCGAGTGAATCCGCACCGGGGGTGACTGCGAAGACGCTGATATTTGTCGATATTTTCGGCAACAGCATGTCCCCGGAAATTAACACGCCAGCCTCTGCGCAGTAAAGCGAAGCGTGTTCCGGCGAGTGACCGTAACCGACCCGGATCTGCCATGTTTTGCCACCGATCGGAAAGCGATCGCCCTCAAACATGCGGAAATAGTGATGGGGCAAAGCCGGAACGCCGCGGGCGTAGCTGTTCGAGCGTTTTTCCAGTGCGGCAATACGCTCCGCATCCAGCCCGTGACGAACGAATTGGCGCAGCATCGGCTGTGTTCCGTGACCGCTCGATTCATGGAAAACAGCGTGTGCGGTCAGGTACTCGGCAGCGGTCATCCACACCGGCGCCCCGGTTTTCTCCTGCAGCCACTGGGCGAGGCCAATATGATCGGGGTGGAAGTGGGTGACGATGATCCGTGATACCGGTGCCGTCAACCGGCCGAGAATGTTTTCCCAGGCTGCGCGAACGTTATCCAGCCCGTAGCCGGTATCGACAATGGTCCATGATGCCTGTCCATCGTGCTCGTCAGCGAGCAGCCAGAGGTTGATATGGTCGAGGGCAAACGGGAGCGGCATGCGCAGCCAGTGGATGCCGGGGGCAACCTCGATGGTTTCGCCGGTAGCCGGCAATGTCGTGAAAGGGAAATCGAGCAACATACGGTCGGGTATTGAAAGTCTTCCGGAACTGGATTAAGGTACGCACTATACCATTCGCTGGCGTATGGAAGAGACACCGAACATGCCCCAAGGTTCCGATCAAAATCTGCTCGATAGTCAGACCTTCTCGATTTCAGATCTGGCGCGAGAATTTGACATCACCCCGCGCACGATCCGTTTCTGGGAGGATCAGGGATTGCTGTTCCCTCGCCGTGAGGGGCAGAACCGTGTTTTTCTGCGTCGCGACCGTACCCGTCTCAAGCTGGCGCTGCGTGGCAAGCGGTTGGGACTGTCATTGGCGCGGATTCAGGAAATGATCTCGATGTATGACACGGCGCGCGATGAAACGCCGCAGCTCCTGAAGTTTCTCGATGTACTGGCCGAACGTCGTGCCGACTACGAGCGGCAGCGGGAGGATATCGAAGCCGTGCTGGCCGAAATCGCTGGTTTCGAGCAGGTTTGTCGCGAATTGCTGGCCAAGGAGGCGGGTGCTGAAGCGACCGTAGTCAAAAACACGCCTGGCGGTTGACGTTAACGTAAACGTAAGGATCGTCCATGCATAAACCCATTGACCCCGATTTCGCGCCTCGCGTCCGGGCCAGTTTCGCCAATCAGCCGGCCATGGCCCTGATTGGCGCGACGATGCCGGTGATCGAGCCGGGCTATACCGAGATCCACCTGCACTGCCGGCCGGAAGTGACTCAGCAGCATGGTTACATCCACGGCGGTGTGGTCGGGATGATCGCCGACTCGGCGGCTGGTTTTGCCGCCAATACCCTGACCTCGGCCGAAACCGGTGTGCTGACCGTGGAATACAAGCTGAACCTGCTGGCCCCGGCCGATGGACAGTTGCTGATTGCGGAAGGGTCGGTGGTGCGCTACGGGCGGACGCTGATTGTCACCAAAGCGGAGGTCTTTGCCATCAAGGACGGGAAGAAGGCCTTGTGTGCGCTGATGCAGCAGACCATCATGGCACTGCACGGCAAAAAAGAGAAAACCAACGAAACCAAGTAAGGAGTGAGACCAATGGAAATCCCGAGCCTCGATTTTGCCCTGGGCGAAGACATCGCCATGCTGCGCGAGACGGTGCGCCGTTTTGCCGCCGAAGAGATCGCGCCGCGCGCTGAAAGCGTGGACCGCGATAACCTGTTCCCGGCTGACCTGTGGAAGAAATTCGGCGATCTTGGCCTGCTCGGGATGACCGCGCCGGAGGAGTACGGCGGCTCGAACATGGGCTACCTCGCCCACATCATCGCCATGGAAGAGATCTCGCGTGCCTCGGCCTCGGTCGGCCTGTCCTACGGCGCGCATTCCAACCTGTGCGTGAACCAGATCCGCCGCGCCGGCAATGAAGCGCAGCGCGCGAAGTACCTGCCCAAGCTGATCTCCGGCGAGCACGTCGGCGCGCTGGCCATGTCCGAGCCGAATGCCGGTTCCGACGTGGTCAGCATGACGCTGAAGGCCGAGAAGAAAGGTGACCGTTACGTACTCAACGGCAGCAAGATGTGGATCACCAACGGCGGCGATGCCGACACCCTGGTGGTCTATGCCAAGACCGACGTGAACGCCGGGGCGAAAGGCATGACTGCCTTCATCGTCGAAAAGGGATTTGCCGGCTTCAGCCACGGCTCGCACCTCGACAAACTCGGCATGCGCGGCTCGAATACCTATCCGCTATTCTTCGACGACTGCGAAGTACCGGAAGAGAACGTGCTCGGCGGTGTCGGCAACGGCACCAAGGTGCTGATGTCCGGCCTCGATTACGAACGTGCCGTACTCTCCGGCGGCCCGCTCGGCATCATGGCCGCGTGCATGGATGTCGTCGTTCCCTATTTGCACGACCGCAAGCAGTTCGGTCAGGCCATTGGTGAGTTCCAGTTGATGCAGGGCAAGGTTGCCGACATGTATTCAACCTGGCAGGCGACCCGTGCCTACGTCTATGCCGTCGGCCAGGCCTGTGACCGCACCGATCATGCGCGCACGCTGCGCAAGGATGCCGCCGGTGCCATCCTTTACTCGGCCGAGAAGGCCACCTGGATGGCCGGCGAGGCGATCCAGACGCTCGGTGGCGTCGGCTACACCAACGAATACCCCACCGGCCGCCTGTGGCGTGATGCCAAACTCTACGAGATCGGCGCCGGCACCAGCGAAATTCGCCGCATGCTGATCGGGCGGGAGCTTTTTTCTGAAACGATGTAATCAAAGCGAATGCCCAGAACATCAGGAAAACGTCAGCTGGAAAGCCATTTTTTCCTTGGGCATTGTTTGTGAAAGATTGATATGACGCTTGCTTTGCGCATCATCTCCGACGCTGGCGATCCGGCGATCGAAACCGTTCGCCAATTCTTCCGCAATTATGCCGGCTGGCTGGGTGTCGACCTCTGTTTCCAGGGATTCGACGAGGAAATGGCGGCCTTGCCGGGGTGCTATGCGCCGCCGCGTGGCCGCCTGTGGTGCGCCAATCTTGATGGCAAGCCGGTCGGCTGTGTCGGCATCCGGCCGTTTTCCGACGGCGTCTGCGAAATGAAGCGGCTCTACGTCGAACCGGCGGCCCGTGGCCACGGTGCCGGGCATGCGCTGGCACTGGCCGGCATTCGTGCAGCCAAGGAGCTTGGTTACAAGCGCATCATGCTCGATACGCTGCCAGCCATGCGCATGGCGGTGAAGCTTTACCGAGAACTCGGTTTCAAGGAAGCACCGGCTTACTACAACACACCGATCGAAGGCACCATCTTCCTCTCGCTGGATCTGGAGAACTGGTCGGAGGATGAGGTGCGCAACGAGAACCTGTCGCACCTGTTTGACTTCAACCGTGCCTGGGCCAGGCAGATGCAGGAAGTCGATCCCAGCTATTTCGGCAAGTTGTCGCAACTGCAGACGCCTTCGTATCTGTGGATCGGCTGCTCCGATTCACGGGTGCCGGCCAACCAGATCGTCGGGCTGCTGCCGGGTGAGGTTTTTGTCCATCGCAATGTCGCCAATCAGGTGGTGCACACCGATCTCAATTGCCTGTCGGTGATCCAGTTCGCTGTTGAGGCGCTCAAGGTCAAGCACATCATGGTGGTTGGTCACTACGGCTGTGGCGGGGTGAAAGCCGCCCTGCAAAAGGACCGTGTCGGTCTGGTCGATATCTGGTTGCGCCATGTGCGTGACGTGCATGCCAAGCATGAGAAGGCGGTCGATGCGCTGCCCGAAGCGAACCGGCATGACCGGCTGTGCGAACTCAATGTGCTGGAGCAGGCAGCCAATGTCTGCCAGACCTTTGTCGTCCAGGATGCCTGGGCGCGTGGCCAGCCGCTGACTGTGCATGCCTGGATCTATGGCCTGAAGGATGGCCTGATGGTCGATCTCGGTTTTACCGTCAGCCATCCTGACACCATCCTGCCTCGCTACACCCAGGCGCTCGAAGCGCTGGGTTCCTGAATACTGTAAAGGAGACTGTTTCATGAATGATCCGATCGTCATCGTTTCTGCTGCCCGCACGCCGATGGGGGCTTTCCAGGGGGCGTTCAGCAGCATGACTGCCGCCAATCTTGGCGCCGTTGCGATCAAGGCTGCGGTCGAGCGTGCCAGGGTCGACGCCAATCTGATCGATGAGGTGCTGATGGGCTGCGTGCTTCAGGCCGGGCAGGGACAGGCGCCGGCACGGCAGGCGGCCTTGCAGGCCGGGCTACCGCTGTCGGCTGGTTGTGCCACCATCCACAAGGTCTGTGGTTCGGCGATGAAGGCGACCATGCTCGGCCACGACGGTATCGCTGCCGGCTCCTATGGCGTGGTTGTCGTCGGTGGCATGGAGTCGATGACCAATGCGCCGTACCTGCTGCCCAAGGCACGTGGCGGTTATCGCCTCGGTCACGGACAAGTGCTCGATCACATGTTCCTCGACGGGCTGGAGGACGCCTATGACAAGGAAACCCGTGGCCGCTTGATGGGCACTTTTGCCGAGGATTGCGCCGGCAGCTACAGCTTCAGCCGGGAAGCGCAGGATGAATTCGCCATCCGTTCAACGACGCGCTCGAAAGCAGCCAACAGCGACGGCAGCTTCGACTGGGAAATCGCCCCGGTGACCGTCAGCGGCCGCAAGGGCGACATATTGGTCGACAAGGATGAAGGCCCGTTTGCTGTCAACGTGGAAAAGATTCCGACCCTGAAACCGGCCTTCCGCAAGGAGGGGACCGTGACCCCGGCGAACTCGTCGTCGATTTCCGATGGTGCTGCCGCACTGTTGCTGATGCGTGCGTCGCAAGCCGAGAAGCTGGGGCTTTCTCCGATTGCCCGCATCGTCGGCCACCAGAACCACGCCCATGCGCCGGCCCTGTTTCCGACAGCGCCGGTCGGTGCCATGCAGAAGTTGCTGTCAAAAACCGGCTGGACCACCGGTCAGGTCGATCTGTTCGAGATCAACGAAGCCTTTGCCGTTGTCACCATGGCCGCCATGCACGACCTCAAGCTGCCAGCCGAAAAAGTGAACATTCACGGTGGTGCCTGTGCGCTGGGGCATCCGATCGGCGCTTCCGGCGCGCGTATCGTCGTTACCCTGCTCGGGGCACTGAAGAAGTACGGCATGAAGCGCGGCGTCGCGTCGCTGTGCATTGGTGGTGGCGAAGCGACGGCACTGGCTGTGGAAATGCTCTAGTTGGCCGCGACACCTGCAACCTACATCAAGCTGATCGGAGCCATGGCCATGTGGGGTGGAACCTGGATCGCCGGCCGCGTGATTGCGCAGGAATTGCCGGCGCCGCTGGCGGCGGCCGCGATCCGTTTCCTGCTCGCGGCCTTGTTGCTCGCGGCCTTTGCACTGGCCACCACGGGCGGCCTTCCCAAACCGGCCAGCGGCCGCGAATGGGGCATCGTGACCGGGTTGGCGATGACCGGCATCTTCCTGTACGCACTGTGCTTTTTTTATGGGCTGCGCTACATCTCCGCCGGTCGGGGCGCGCTGGTGGTCGCGCTGAACCCGGTCGTCGTGGCGCTGGCAGCGTGGTTTCTTGGCCAGGAGAAAATGACGCCGGTCAAGCTTGCCGGCATTTTCATTGCACTGGCCGGCTGTCTTACCGTCATCGGAAAAGGTGAGCCGATGGCCTTGTTGCATGGTGCTATCGGCATCGGGGAGTGGCTGATCATTGGCTGTGTTTTTTGCTGGACGGTGTATACCTTCATCGGGCGGCGGGCGACGAAAACCTTGACGCCGCTGACGGCCACCCTGTACGCCTGTGCGCTTGGCGGAACAGCATTGACAGTGGCAGCGCTGTTGCAAGGAGGCGTTGACCTGGCAGCCTGGTCCTGGCGTGTCTGGGCCAGCGTCCTGTTTCTTGCCATCGGTGGCACAGCGCTGGCCTTCACCTGGTTTGCGGATGCGGTCAGGCACATGGGGGCGGCGCGTGCTTCGGCCTTCATCAATCTGGTGCCGGTATTTGCGGTACTGCAGGCAGCGGTGCTGCTTGATGAAGTGCTCGCGCTGGGGGTGATGGCAGGTGGTCTGCTGGTCATTGCCGGGGTCTGGCTGACCACGGCCTACTCGGGAAATTTGGAGAGAAACGCATGATCCTCAATCAGGAACAGGAAATGATCCGCGACGCCATGCGCGATTTTGCGCAGGAGCGCCTCGCCCCCTTTGCTGGCGACTGGGATCGCCATCACACCTTCCCGGCCGAGGCGCTGAAGGAACTCGGTGCGCTGGGCGCCATGGGCGTGGTCGTTCCCGAGGAATGGGACGGCGCCGGCATGGACTACATGAGCCTGGTGCTGATGCTGGAGGAAATCGCTGCCGGCGACGGTGCCACCTCGACCATTGTCAGCGTGCAGAACTCACTGGCCTGTGGCATCACCATGAAATACGGCAGCGACGAACAGAAGGAGCAATACCTGAAGCCGCTTGCCCGCGGTGACATGCTGGGTTGCTTCTGCCTGACCGAGCCGCATACCGGGTCGGACGCCTCGGCCATCACCACGCGTGCGACAAAGGATGGCGATCATTTCGTGCTCAACGGCGTCAAGCAGTTCATCACCACCGGCAAGCATGCGCAGGTGGCGATCGTCTTTGCGGTCACCGACAAGGCGGCCGGCAAGAAAGGGATTTCCTGCTTCCTCGTACCGACCGAGACGCCGGGTTATATCGTCGCCCGTATCGAGGAAAAGATGGGGCAGAAAGCCTCCGACACCGCCCAGATCATCTTCGAGAACTGCCGTATTCCGGCCTCCTGTCTGCTCGGCAAGGAAGGCGATGGTTACCGGATCGCGTTGTCGAACCTTGAAGCCGGCCGTATCGGCATCGCCGCCCAGTCGGTCGGCATGGCCCGCTCGGCGCTCGATGCCGCCGTGAAATATGCCAAGGAACGCGTGGCCTTTGGTGTGCCGCTGACCGGGCATCAGGCAGTCAGTTTCCGCATTGCCGACATGGCGACGCAGGTCGACGCCGCTCGCCTCATGGTGTGGCGTGCCGCCATGCTCAAGGATGCCGGCCAACCCTGTCTGAAGGAAGCGTCGATGGCCAAGATGTTTGCCTCCGAGATTGCCGAGAAGGTCTGCTCGGATGCCATCCAGATCCACGGCGGCTACGGCTACACCAGCGACTTCCCGGTTGAACGCATCTACCGCGATGTGCGTGTCTCGCAGATTTACGAAGGCGCCAACGATATTCAGCGGCTGGTTATCGGTCGCGCCATTACGGGAGAATGAAGATGGCCGAAGCACTCGAGTTCTATTTTGATTTTTCCTCGCCCTACGGCTATCTGGCGGCGGAGAAGATTGACGAACTGGCAGCGAAATACGGGCGCAAGGTGAAGTGGCGGCCAGTGCTGCTTGGCGTGATCTTCAAGGCCACCGGCGCGGCACCGCTGACCGAGGTGCCGATGAAGGGCGAATATTCGAAGATGGACTTCGTGCGTTCAGCCCGCTTCATGGGCATCCCTTACAACCCGCCATCGCGTTTTCCGCTGCCGACCCAGGTGGCTGCGCGCGCCTACTACTGGTTGCATGAGCGTGATTGCGGAATGGCCAGGGCGTTTGCCAGAGCAGTCTATCGGGCGTTCTTCGTCGATGACCGGGATATCTCGAATCCGGATGTGGTAATGGACATCGCTGCTGCTGCCGGAGCCGATCGTGCCGCACTGGCAGCCGGGGTGGAGACACCAGAGATCAAGGACAGGCTGAAGGCCGAAGTGGCAGCTGCCATCGCCAAAGGGGTGTTCGGTTCGCCTTATATCGTCTGCGACGGTGAGCCTTTCTTCGGTGCTGATCGTTTGCCTCAGCTTGAAGCGCGGCTGGCAGGCAAGGTGTTTTGATGCACGACTGGCAGCCAAAGCGCCTCTGCGTTTTCTGCGGATCTGCCAGAGGGCGGCGGCCGGAGTATGCCGCAACGGCTGTTGCCATGGGCCAGTTGCTGGCGGCTCGTGGCATTGGTCTTGTCTATGGCGGGGGCAACATCGGATTGATGGGCTTGGTCGCGGATGCCTGCCTGCAGGCCGGAGGTGAGGTCACCGGCGTCATTCCCGAGGCGCTGATGAAGAAAGAGGTTGGTCACCTTGACCTGACGCAGCTCGAAGTCGTTGACTCGATGCATACACGCAAGGCGCGCATGGCTGAGCTATCGGACGGCTTCATCGCCTTGCCCGGCGGTTTCGGTACTTTCGAGGAACTGTGCGAAATGCTGACCTGGGGGCAGCTGGGATTCCATGAAAAGCCGGTCGGGCTGGTCAATGTGGCCAACTACTTCGGGCCGATGATCGAATTGTGCGATCGCGCCGTCGACGAAGGCTTCATGCGCCCCGAGCATCGCGGCCTGCTGCAGGACGCGGCAACGCCGGAGGCGGTGCTGGTGGCGATGGCCAGCCATGTGCCGGTGAAGCTGGAAAAGTGGATCAAGGAATTGAAGGAATTGTGAGAACAAGGAAGTCCACCGTGGAGGCGCAGAGACACAGAGGTTCCGCAGAGAAAATCGCACAGGCTGTTCTTTGCGTTGACTCTGCACCTCTGCGTCTCCGCGGTGGATGTGACGTTTGAAGCGAGGAGACATGAGTACACTTAAAACCCAACTCAATGCGCGTTCGGCTGATTTTCAGGCCAACGCCCTGGCCATGAAGGTCGTGGTCGAAGACTTGCACGCCACGGTCGGCAAGATTGCCCTTGGCGGGCCGGAAACGGCGCGGCAAAAGCATCTCGCACGAGGCAAGCTGCTGCCGCGTGAGCGCGTCGCCGGCCTGCTCGATCCCGGCACCCCCTTCCTCGAAATTTCGCAGCTTGCCGCGTATGGCATGTATGGCGGCGATGTCCCGGCAGCGTCGGTCATTGCCGGCATCGGCTGCGTCAATGGCATCGAGTGCATGGTGGTTGCCAACGACGCCACCGTGAAGGGCGGTACCTATTACCCGCTGACAGTGAAGAAGCATCTGCGGGCGCAGGAGATCGCGCTGGAGAACCGGCTGCCGTGCATCTATCTGGTGGATTCCGGCGGCGCCTTCCTGCCAATGCAGGATGAGGTTTTCCCTGATAAAGAACACTTCGGCCGCATCTTCTTCAATCAGGCCAACCTGTCAGCCAGGGGCATTCCGCAGATCGCGGTGGTCATGGGCTCGTGCACGGCTGGTGGCGCCTATGTGCCGGCCATGTGTGACGAATCGATCATCGTCAAGGAGCAGGGCACCATCTTCCTCGGCGGTCCGCCGCTGGTCAAGGCAGCAACCGGTGAAGTGGTCAGTGCCGAAGACCTCGGTGGGGCCGACGTGCATACACGCATCTCCGGCGTCGTCGACCACTTGGCCGAAAACGACCAGCACGCGCTGGCCATTGCCCGCCGCATTGTGCGCAACCTGAACTGGAAAAAGAGCCCGCCGGCAACGTTGCAGCCGCCGGTCGAGCCACTCTACCCCGCCAATGAACTGTACGGCGTCATACCGACCGACACCAAGAAACCCTTCGACGTGCGCGAGATCATTGCCCGCATTGTTGACGGTTCAGATTTCGATGAATTCAAGGCGCGCTATGGAACCACGCTGGTGTGCGGTTTCGCCCGCATCTGGGGCTACCCGGTCGGCATTGTCGCCAACAATGGCATCCTGTTCTCGGAGAGTGCATTGAAGGGGGCACACTTCATCGAACTGTGTGCACAGCGCGGCATCCCGCTCGTTTTCCTGCAGAACATCACCGGCTTCATGGTCGGCCGCAAGTACGAGAACGGCGGCATTGCCCGCGACGGCGCCAAGATGGTGACGGCGGTGGCGACGGCAAAGGTGCCGAAGTTTACGGTGATCATCGGCGGCTCGTTCGGGGCCGGCAACTACGGTATGTGCGGCCGCGCCTACTCACCGCGCTTCCTGTGGATGTGGCCGAATGCGCGCATCTCGGTGATGGGCGGCGAGCAGGCCGCCGGCGTACTGGCGACGGTCAAGCGCGATGGCATCGAGGCTTCAGGAAAACAATGGAGTGCCGAGGAAGAGGAAGCCTTCAAGGCACCGATCCGCGAACAGTATGAATCGCAGGGGCATCCATACTACGCCAGCGCCCGCCTGTGGGACGACGGTGTGATCGACCCGGCCGACACGCGTCGCGTCCTCGGCCTCGCCCTCTCGGCGTCGATGAATGCACCAGCCGAAGAAACGAAGTTCGGCATCTTCCGCATGTGATGATGAAAACGAGAACGTCCACCGCAGAGGCGCAGAGGTTCAGAGGAAACACAGGAAAAGGAATGACGCTTTTCTCTGCGGATCTCTGTTTCTCTAAGCCCCTGCCGTAGGTTTTTTGGAGACAACTATGTACCAATCGATCCTCACCGAAGTCGACGGACCGCTCGGCATCCTGACAATGAACAAGGCAGAGCGGCACAATGCCTTTGACGAAGTGCTGATCGCCGAGATCACTGCCGGGCTCAAGGAGTTGGAAGCTGACCCGCAGGTGCGCGCGGTCGTGCTGTCGTCGACCGGCAAGAGTTTCTGTGCCGGTGCCGACCTCAACTGGATGAAGCGTGCCGCCGGCTACACACCGGAAGAGAATCTGCGCGATTCACGCAACCTGGCGACCTTGCTGTCGACGCTGAACGAATTGTCGAAACCCACTGTGGCCCGTATCCAGGGACCGGCCTACGGCGGCGGAGTTGGTTTGATTGCCGCCTGTGACATTGCCATTGCCACCTTCGAGGCGCAGTTTGCGCTGACTGAGGTCAAGCTCGGCATCATTCCGGCGGTGATCAGCCCTTATGTCATTGCTGCCATCGGCGAGCGTTATTCGCGCCGCTACATGCTTACCGCTGAACGCTTCTCCGCCTCCGAGGCTTACCGCATCGGCCTCGTGCACGAGATCGTCCCTGACGAAGCCGGGCTCGACGAAGCAGTGGGCGAAGTGGTCGACGCCTTGCTGAAAAATGGCCCACGGGCACAGGGCGAATGCAAGGCGCTGATCCGCGTTGTCGCCGGGCAGCCGATTGATGATGCAACCATCGAAGAAACTGCACTGCGCATTACCCGCGTGCGCGCGAGTGCCGAGGGCAAGGAAGGGCTGACGGCCTTTCTTGAGAAACGTAAGCCGAGCTGGCTGGGAGGCGTTTGAGATGATCGGAAAACTGCTGATCGCAAACCGCGGAGAGATTGCCTGCCGCGTGATCAAGACTGCGCGACGCATGGGCGTGCGAACCGTTGCCGTTTATTCCGAAGCCGATGCCGAGGCGCGGCACGTGCGCATGGCCGACGAGGCCGTCTGCATCGGCCCGGCTGCCGTGCGCGAATCCTACCTGGTGGTCGACAAGATCATCGATGCAGCTAAGCGCACCGGCGCGCAGGCCATTCATCCGGGCTACGGCTTCCTTTCCGAGAACGCCGATTTTGCCGAACGCTGTGCGACGGAGGGGTTGATTTTTGTCGGTCCGCCGGCCTCATCGATTTGCGCCATGGGTTCGAAAAGTGCGGCCAAAACACTGATGGAAAAAGCGGCTGTGCCACTGACGCCGGGTTATCACGGCGACAATCAGGAGCCGGCTTTCCTGCATGCGCAAGCCGATGCCATCGGTTATCCGGTGCTGATCAAGGCCAGTGCCGGTGGCGGTGGCAAGGGTATGCGTCTGGTCGAGAAAAGCGAGGATTTCCATGCCGCGCTGGCTTCCTGCAAACGTGAAGCGCAATCCTCTTTTGGCGATGAGCATGTGCTGGTCGAGCGCTATGTGACGCGACCACGCCACATCGAGATTCAGGTGTTTGCCGATTCGCAGGGCAACGGCGTTTACCTGTTCGAACGCGATTGCTCGGTGCAACGTCGGCACCAGAAAGTGCTGGAAGAAGCGCCGGCGCCAGGCATGACCGAAGCGCGCCGCCGCGAAATGGGCGAGGCAGCGGTTGCTGCGGCGAAGGCGGTTGGCTATGTCGGTGCCGGTACGGTCGAGTTCATTGCCGAGCAGGATGGCCGGTTCTACTTCATGGAGATGAACACCCGCCTGCAGGTCGAGCATCCGGTAACCGAAATGATTTCCGGCCAGGATCTGGTGGAATGGCAGCTTCGTGTTGCCGCCGGGGAGCCGCTGCCTTTGCGTCAGGATCAGTTGCAACTGCGCGGTCATGCGCTGGAAGCGCGGATCTATGCCGAGGATGCAAACAAGGGTTTCCTGCCTTCGACCGGCAAGCTGGTGCATTTGTTGCCACCGGCAGAGAGCCTCAATGTGCGCGTGGACACGGGCGTCGAAGAGGGAGACGAGATCACGCCGCACTACGATCCGATGATCGCCAAGCTGATCGTCTGGGACGAAAACCGCGACGCCGCGCTGGCCCGTATGCGCCGGGCACTGGCCGACTACCGCGTGGTTGGTGTAACTACGAACATCGATTTCCTGTCCCGGCTCGTTGCCTGCCCGGCCTTTGCCAGCGCTGATCTGGATACCGGGCTGATCGAGCGCAGTCGCGGCTTCCTGTTCCCCGAGGCGGTGAGTACGCCGCGTACCGTGCTGCTGGTTGCCGCCGTCGGCGAACTGCTCTACGAGGCGCATGTAGCACGGGAGAAGGCCAGGCACAGCCAGGACCCGTGGTCGCCATGGCATGCCCGCGACGGCTGGCGCCTCAACCTGCAGGCCTCGCGCACCATCGGCTTCCGTGATGGCGAAACGCTGGTCGAAGTGAAAGTCGCCTATGGCCTCGATGCAGCCAACCCCAGCTGGCAGCTTTCGGTCGGCGGTGAAACCACGCTGGCTCGCGGCAAGAAGCTCGATGGCGACCGCTTTGCCGTTGAGCTCGATGACCGCCGGTTGATCGCCAGCGTCATCGCCACCGGCAACCGTCGCACCGTATTCCTCAATGGCCAGACCTGGATCATCGAACGTGACGACCCGCTGCATCTGGTCGAAGCCGGTGGCGCCCAAGGGGGCGGCCTCACCGCCCCGATGCCGGGCAAGGTCGTCGCGCTGCTCGCGCAGCCCGGCCAGAAGGTGGAGAAGGGGGCGCCGCTGCTGATTCTCGAAGCGATGAAGATGGAACACACCATCACTGCGCCGAAGGATGGCGTCGTCAAGGCCTTCTGCTATGCGGCGGGAGATCAGGTAGCGGATGGGGCGGAACTGGTCGAGTTTGCCGGGGCCGAGGAAAAGAAATGAGCCTGCCGAGAAGCGTAAAAATCGTTGAAGTCGGCCCGCGCGACGGGCTGCAGAACGAGAAGCAGCTGGTGCCGACGGCGGTCAAGGTCGAACTGATCGAGCGGCTGGCCGAGGCCGGCCTGCAGGCGGTCGAGGCGACGTCCTTCGTTTCGCCGAAATGGGTTCCGCAGATGGGCGATAACGCCGAGGTGATGCAGCAGATCCGGCGCAAGGCCGGTGTTGCCTACCCGGTGCTGGCGCCCAACCTCAAGGGCTTCGATGCAGCCGTGGAAGCCGGTGCGACCGAGGTGGCGGTCTTCGGTGCCGCGTCGGAAGCCTTCTCGCAAAAGAACATCAACTGCTCGGTGGCCGAGAGCATCAAGCGCTTCGAACCCGTCATCTGTGCAGCGCTTGCGCTCGACATGAAGGTGCGTGGTTACGTTTCCTGTGTCGTCGGCTGTCCGTACGAAGGTGCCGTGGCACCGCAGAAAACCGCCGAAGTCGCTCAGCGCCTGTTCGACATGGGCTGCTACGAAGTTTCGCTCGGCGACACCATCGGCGTCGGCAACCCGGTGTCGATCCAGCGCATGATCGAAGCCTGCGCACGGCACGTGCCGATGGCGAAACTGGCTGGTCACTATCACGACACCTACGGCATGGCGATTACCAATATCTATGCCTCCATGGAACTGGGCATGCGTATTTTTGATAGTTCGGTGGCAGGTCTCGGCGGCTGTCCCTATGCGGCTGGTGCTTCGGGGAACGTGGCTACCGAAGATGTCGTCTACCTGCTGAACGGACTCAACATCGAAACGGGAATCGACATGGAAAAATTGCTCGCAGCCGGCCAGTTCATCCTCGAGCACCTGGGGCGCGAGCCGGCTTCAAAGGTTGCCAAAGTACTGCTGGCAAAAAAAGGCTGATTGAAGTGAGCGCAGCGGTACCTTCTCCGTGCATCAATGTCTGCAAAATGGATGCGGAGAATGCCCTGTGCCTCGGGTGTTTGCGCACGCTGGAAGAAATCGCCCAGTGGAGTCGGGCTTCGAACACAGTGAAGCAGGAGATTCTTGACGCAGTTGCCCGGCGTCGGGTGGTGCAGGAAGCGGCAGGCAGGAAATGACCGAAGAAGATCCTTATCTCTGCGTCGGCGTCTGCATGCTTGACCCTGATTCCGGCTACTGTCTTGGCTGTGGCCGTCCGCCGCTACCCGTGCCGAACGAGGCCATTGTCGTGGAGGAGCAGCTGGATCCGCACCCGGAGTATCTGCCGGCACACGGCGATCCGGATTCGCCGGCGTGAGCAGCATGCTTCCCGATAGCTTGCTGGTGCTCGAACGCGGCTGGCTTTCATCGAACAATATTCTGGGTTTTGAAGGCAGCAAGGCAACGTTGGTTGACAGTGGTTATGTCAGCCATGCCGGACAGACGCTGGCCCTGCTTGAGCATGCATTGGAAGGCAGGCAGCTGACGCAGCTGATCAACACCCATTCACATTCTGATCATATCGGCGGCAATGCTGCCGTGCAGGCAGCACACCATTGCCACATCACCGTGCCGCAAGGCATCGCAGCCACCATTGCCGAGTGGGATGAGGATGCGCTGCTGCTGTCGCCGCTCGGCCAGCGAGCTGCACGTTTCAGACACGATGCGACTTATGGCAATGGCGATGAATTCAGCTTTGCTGCACTCAACTGGCGTGCTCTTGCCGTTCCCGGCCATGACATGGATGCGCTGGCGCTCTACAACCCCGAGCAGCAGATACTCATTTCCGGTGACGCGCTGTGGGAAGACGGTTTCGGCGTCATCTTCGCTGAATTGCTGGGCAATCCGGAGGGGCTGAAGTCAACACGGGAAACGCTGGAAATGCTGGCCCGTCTGCCGATCAATGTCGTGATTCCCGGACACGGCGCCCCCTTTGCGGAGGTAGATGCTGCTTTCGAGCGTGCCTTCCGTCGCCTGGCTGCCTTCGAGCAGAGCATTGATCGGCTGGCCCGTCATGCGCTGAAAGTGATGCTCGCCTTCTTCATGCTCGAAAAGCGGCAAATACCCCGTGACACCCTGCCCGAGTTTCTCTCGGGCCTGTCCTTCGTGCGGCACGTCAATGCCTGCTACCTTGGTTATGACAATGAGGCGCTGGCTGGCTGGCTGGTCAATGATCTGGTTCGAGCCGGAGCACTGCGGGAAGAGCATGGGGTGCTGTACGCAACTTAGGTGAGTCGTGGATAATCAGCGCTTGTTCAGTCATTGCCCTGCGGAAAATCATGAGCCCATTTCGCCAGTTCAAAGCCATCCGGTGTGTCACCGTGTTTGTGGCACTGATAACCCTCAGTGCCAGCGCCCTGCCGGATGAAAATTATGCCGAAGGCTGGACGGATGCTTTGTTCAGAGCGTCTGTCGATTACTGTCGCGAGGATATGCAGGCTAAGCTGATCAAGGATTATCTGGATCGCCACCAGCTATCGACCGAGCAGTTGCCGGACGATTTCAAAACCACTTTCGCCCCGGTTGTTGCACCCTATCTCAAGATGTGTGATTGCATCTATCAGTCGGTGGCAAGGGAAGTGCCCTACAGCGCCTTCTACAACCCCTCATCTTCGCTGGCCAAGGAGCGGACACGACAACTCGTCGCACCGGGCGGTCTGTGCGAAGTAAAGAGTGGTGACTGAAATGTGGCTGACGCGCATTCGGCATTCCGGAGTGAGGCACACAACTTTTGGCGTGCTGGCCTTGCTGCTCAGCAGCAGTGCATTGGCACAGTGGTCGCTGCTGGGCCGGAACGAAAATTTGCGCATCTATCTCGCCGATTCGGAAATCCGGCGCAATGGCGATATTGCTCAGATGTGGCAGATGTACGATTACGTGATTGCACAGTGGATTGGCAACCGGGTGATCTATTCAGTGAGGAATCTGGTGGAGTACGACTGCGCCGGCAAGCGTAGCCGCACCATTGCCGGCGCGGCCTACTCGGAACAGATGGGGCGTGGTAGTGTGGTCGCCTCCGAAGAGGCGGCTAATGCCGAATGGGCAGCAGTGCCTGCCGGCGGCTCGCAGGAAAAGATGTGGCAGGTGGCTTGCGGCAAGAATTGATACCGGCCAGCCGGTATCCATCTGCGCTTCTTCAGCCTTGACGAATCGCCTGGGCGATATCGCTGCTCAGCTTTGCCAGTGCCCGGCTATGGGCTGCGACCAGTGCTTCAAAACCGGGGCCGGCAACCGCTTCGCGCACGACCGAGCGCCCGGTTTGCGGCTTGCCACCGGTCGCTGCTCGAATCGTCCACAAGGCCACCAGTTCGACTCTTTCACCCGGGTGGGCATCGAAGGCCTGGATGTCAATCAGTACCTGATAGTCGGCTTGGCTGCGGGTGCTTTGCGCATAACTCCAGACCTTGGCCGTACCCAGATCCTGCGCCAGGTTGCTGACCAGCACGCTGGCAATATTTCCCTTGAGCGAACCTGCCCAGCGGTGAAACTCGTCCATCGCCACCTGGTTATTGCTGTTACGGACGACGAGGCGTGGCTGGTCAAGCAGTTCGGGCAGGTGTACCGGCCCGACGATGACGCTGCTGGCTGCATGGCTGCTGGAGACGGCAGTCGGGTTTTCGGCGCTCAAAGTGTAGTAGTGCGTTTTCGGCGTGGTGCTGCTGCAGGCGGCGAGCAGGATTGCAGCAGTGACTAATACAAGACGTTGTTTCATTGTTGTGGCTCCTCTGCCGGCTTGCCGAAGATCAGGGATTGCGGCTGGCGCTCAACATAGTCGGTGAGCACCTTGAGCGATGCCGCCGTACGGGACAGCTCACGTAATGCTTCTCGCAGATCGGTCTGCAACGGTGACTCGTCGGCCATGATCCTTTCAGCACTCTTCATTGCATTTCTCGCGTCGAGCAATGTCTTGCTGAACTCGGGAACAGTCTCTCCTTCCAGTCGCTTGACCAGGCCGTCGGTATCTGCGAGCAATTGATCCAGTTTCTTCATCAGGCCGCTGACGGTTTTTTCAAACTCCTGCATTTTTCCTGGAATGGAGGGAATCTGCGGCGGGTAGCTTGTTGGATCAAACGGCTATCTGCATTCTGAGGTTGGAAGCCTCTGCGCGGCACCAGTGAGAATTTAGTCTGTTTTGTGCAAAAACTGGTTGAAATGCTTTTTTGGTGTGGTATGCTGTTTCGTGCAAACTAGGGTTGGAGCACGATATGGCGGAACTGGCAGGATCAGGAGCATCGTTGGCGGACTTCATCTGGAAGAACGCCGAGGACTTGTGGGGCGACTTCAAGCACACGGACTTTGGCAAGATCATCTTGCCCTTCACGCTGCTTCGCCGACTCGAATGCGTCCTTGAGAAAACACGCCAGGAAGTGCGCGACGCACATGCGGCGCACAAGGAGTCCGGAATCGATCTCGACCTTATCCTGCGTCAGACTACGCGGTACCCGTTCTACAACACGTCCGAATACGAACTCGCAACATTGGGCGGCACCAAGACCCGCCAGAACCTTCAGGACTACATCGCGCACTTCTCCGACAACGCGCGGGTCATCTTCGAGCAGTTCGATTTCACCAATACCGTCATCCGGCTCGACAAGGCTGGGGTGCTGTTCAAGATTTGCAAGAACTTCGCGGCGGTCGACCTGCATCCGAACGTGGTGCCGGACCGCGTGATGAGCAACCTCTACGAGCATCTGATCCGTCGCTTCGGGGCTGAGGTCAATGAGGGTGCCGAAGACTTCATGACGCCACGCGATGTCGTGCATCTAGCAACGGCCCTGGTGCTGGACCCGGACGACGAACTTTTCGAGGCCAATCCCGGCCTGATTCGCACACTGTATGACCCGACCTGTGGCACGGGCGGCTTCCTCAGTGACGCTATGAACCACGTTGCCGAGTATGGCAACCGCTTCAAGGTGCCCCCGGTTCTGATTCCTCACGGACAAGAGCTTGAACCTGAAACCCATGCTGTCTGTTTGACCGGCATGCTGCTGCGGACACTGGAATCCGACCCTGGGCGCGATCTGTCCAAGAACATCAAGCTGGGCAGCACTCTGTCCAACGATCAGTTCCCCAACGACCGATTCCACTACGGCCTGTCAAATCCGCCCTTCGGCAAGAAGTGGGAAAAAGACTCGGGGGCCGTCAATACCGAATACACGGAGAAGGGTTACGACGGCCGTTTCGGCCCTGGCCTGCCACGGATCAACGACGGGTCGATGCTGTTCCTGCTGCATCTGGCCAGCAAGTTGGAGCTGCCCGAGCACGGCGGCGGTCGTGCCGCCATCGTCTTGTCCGGCTCGCCGCTTTTCAACGGAGGTGCGGGTTCAGGGGAATCTGAGATCCGCCGCTGGCTGCTGGAGCAGGACTTGGTGGATGTCATCGTTGCGATGCCGACCGAAATCTTCTTCCGTACTGGCATCGGCACCTATCTCTGGGTTCTCTCGAACAAAAAGCCCAAGAACCGACGGGGCAAGGTTCAATTGATCAACGCCACGGACCTTTGGACCTCGATCAAGAACGAAGGTAACAAGCGTCGAATAATCAGCGATGACCAGCGGCGGCAAATTGTCGATGTCTATGCTACTGCCGAAGGTGGCGAACTCAGCCGCATGATCGACTACCGCCGGTTCGGCTATCGCCGTCTCCGTGTGCTTCGTCCTTTGCGCATGTCGCTTCACGTCAATGCCAAAACGATGGCACGTCTCATGGAAGAGAAAGCCTGGGCCAAGCTCGCGCCTGAAATCCAAGCTGCGTGGCAGCGGGCTTTGAAGCCGCACATGGACTCGACACACCCGTTCGCCTGGGCTGAGTCCTTCGCGGACGAGGCAGCCAAGAAGGATGCCGCCATCGGTAAGGTCGGCAAGCCGTTTATCAAGGCGCTGATCAATGCCTTCGGCCTCCGCGATCCAGAAGGCGACCCGGTTGTCGATACGGATGGCAGCACCGTTGCGGACAGTGACCTGACGGACTACGAGAACGTACCGTTCCTTGAGAATATCCGTGACTACTTCGCCCGTGAGGTGCTGCCCCACGTTCCGGACGCATGGATCGACGAGTCCTATGTCGACAAGAAAGATAAGGGTGTCGGCATTGTTGGCTACGAGATCAACTTCAACCGCTTTTTCTACAAGTACGAAGCACCGCCCAAGTTGGAGGACATCGACCGCGAGTTGAAGCGGGTAGAAGCCGAGATTGCGGCGCTGCTGGGCGAAGTCACAGAGTAAGAAACGGAGCGAGTAATGGCCGCAACCAACTTCAAGACAGAGAACAACACCTTCAGAAAGCTGATCGGGAACGGATTGACGTACCGCATTCCCCGCTTCCAGCGTGACTACAGTTGGACGAACGACGAATGGGAAGATCTGTGGATGGATCTCTTGGGCACTCTCAAGGAGGACGGAGAGAGTGCGCACTACATGGGATACCTGGTCTTGCAGTCCGCTGACGACAAGACGTTCGATGTCATTGATGGCCAGCAACGCCTTACGACCATTAGCATCATCGTTCTCGCCATTCTCAAGAACATCCAGCGACTGATCAATGCCGGCAATGACGCGGAGCCAAACACGCGTCGCATGGACCAGATTCGGCAGACCTACGTGGGTTACCTCGATCCCGTGACACTGGTCGCGCGCCCCAAGCTGACGCTCAATCGCAACAACAACACCTATTTCCAGACCTATCTGGTGCCACTCGGACACCTTCCGCAGAGAGGTTTCCGCGCATCGGAACATTCGCTACGCAAAGCTTTCGAGTGGTTCGACAAGCGCGTAGCCGAATACCTCAAGGGCAGTACAGGCGACGAGGGCATGCGGCTTGCGAAGCTCGTGGAAGACATCAGCGACCGACTGTTCTTCACGGTGATCACTGTCACCGATGAACTCAACGCCTACAAGGTGTTCGAGACGCTCAACGCCCGTGGCGTGCGCCTGTCCGCAACCGATCTGCTGAAAAACTACCTGTTCTCAGTTCTGGATCGGGGCGGAGAGACCGATCACGAGCTTCGCAACCTGGAAGACCGTTGGGAAGCCATCGTCGGCAGGCTCCAGTCGGAGAACTTCCCAGACTTCCTTCGCGTGCACTGGAACAGCCGCCGCAGCTTCGCGCGCCAGGCCGATCTCTTCAAGACAATCCGTACCCAAGTCAGCACGGCGGAGGCCGTGTTCCAGTTGCTGCGTAACATGGAAGAAGACTTGGATACCTACTTGGCCTTGTCCTCGCCAGAGCCCTCCGACTGGCCGCTGGAGGACAAGCAACTGGCAGGGGTACTGAAAACCTTCCGGGTGCGGCAGCCGTTCCCACTGTTGCTGGCCGCCAAGCGAATCTTCGATGCACCTGACTTCACGGGATTGCTGCGGGCTACGGTGGTGATCTCGATGCGGTTCAATGTGATCGGTTCCTACAGCACCGCCGAGCAAGAACGAAAGTACAACGAGGTCGCCGAACGCGTCGCAAGAAACGAGTTGAAAAATCTCGGGCAGGCGCTGCAATCCTTGCGTAGCATTTACCCGGATGATGCCGCGTTCAGAACAGCTTTCGCCGAGAAGGCGATCCGTACCACTGACTCTCGAAACAACCGCGTGGTACGGCTCATCCTCTGCGCGCTAGAAAAGCACCTGTCCGGCCAAGCCCATGACTTCGCCAGTGACGCCTTCAACATTGAGCATGTCCTGCCGCAAAACGCGCCGGACGGTTGGGGCGGGATCGGTAACGACGACGCAGAAGCCCTCGTGTACCGACTGGGCAACATGACGCTGCTCCAGGCCGGTGCGAATCGTGACCTAGGCAACCTGGATTACGCCCAGAAGCGGACGACGTACCAGCAAAGCGGCTTTGCGATCACCAAGAAACTCGGCGACGACCACGCGGAGTGGACACCGGAGCGGATCGCCGCGCAACAGAACTGGATGGCGGCGCAGGCCACAGCGATCTGGCGCATTGCGCAATTGAGTTGAGGCGCGCATGAGTCACTACAAGCCTTACCCGACCTACAAGGATTCCGAGGTCGAGTGGATCGGCAAGGTGCCGGAGCATTGGGACGTGATGCGGCTGCGTCACGTTGCAGCATTCAAGAACAGCAACGTGGACAAGAAGGCATACGATGGACAGGAGGCTGTCAGCCTGTGCAATTACACCGATGTCTATTACAACGAGTTCATCACGCCGAATTTGCCGTTCATGCAGGCTACCGCCAGTCCTGCTGAGATCGAGCAGTTCACCCTGAAAAAGGGAGATGTGATCATCACGAAGGATTCGGAAGACCCATCTGACATCGGCATCCCTTCCTTGGTGAAGGAGGAAGTGCCCGGTGTCGTCTGCGGCTACCACCTGACCATGATCCGGGTGGCTGATTTCGACACAGCCCGTCTTCTACATCGAATTCTTCAATCCCATCCGACGCAGGCCCATTTCTTCGTCGAGGCCCCTGGTATTACGCGCTACGGATTGAGCCAAGACGCCATTGGCGATCTGCGATTCTGCCTGCCGCCAGCAAATGAACGTGCAGCAATTACCGACCACCTCGACCGCGAAACCGCGTACATCGACGCGCTGATCGCCAAGAAGACCAAGTTCATCGAACTGCTGACCAAGAAGCGACAGGCGCTCATCACCCACGCCGTCACCAAGGGGCTGAACCCCAAGGCGAAGATGAAGCAGTCCGGGGTTGAGTGGATTGGAGAGGTGCCGGAGCACTGGAATATCGTCCAAAGCCGCCGACTCTTCTCAGAAAGAAAGGAAAGAGCTAGAGATGGCGATGTCCAGCTAACTGCGTCACAAAAATATGGCGTCATTCCCCAGTCAGAGTTCATGGAGCGAGAAGGGCGTCGAGTCATGCTAGTTAGCAAGGGCCATGACATTCTCAAGCACATCGAGCCTGAAGATTTCTTAATTAGCATGCGTAGCTTTGAGGGGGGGCTTGAGGAGTGTAAATCCTCTGGTTGTGTCAGTTCTGCGTATGTTCCTTTGGCACCAATCAAGTGGGTTTGGAATCCGTTTTTCCGGTATCTCTTTAAGTCGACAGGATATATTCAGGCTCTACAGAGCACTTCTGATCTTGTTAGAGATGGGCAGGCTCTACGGTTCGAGAATTTCTCAGAAGTGCCTTTGCTTCATGTTGATATTGATGAGCAACGCCAAATTGCCGAGTTTCTGGATCGCCAACTGGGGCGTATCGACGGCTTAATAACAAAGACCCAACTCAGCATCGACCTCCTTAAGAAACGCCGTTCCGCCCTTATTACCGCCGCCGTCACAGGCCAAATCGACCTTCGGGAGTCCGCATGACCGCCTCCGCCCACCAAGAGAAGCATTTCGAGGATTATGTCGTAAGCAGGCTCAAGGCTCAGGGCTGGAAGGTCGGTGACACCAAGCATTACGACACCGAATATGCACTTTATGTCGATGACTTGATTGCGTGGCTAAAGGACTCCGACCAGGGCGAGAAGTGGGCCAAGCTCCAGAAGGACAACGGCGAGCGTGCCCGCGATGTGCTGATGGATCGGCTCGCAAAGGCAATAGAAACTCACGGCACCATTCAGGTTCTGCGGAACGGCTTCTCCATCGCTGGCTGCGGTCATATCGACCTCTCCGAAGCAGCCCCCGAAGACAAGCGCAACGAGACGGTGCTAAAACGCTACGCGGCGAACATCCTGCGCGTGGTGCCGCAACTCAAATACCATCCGTCCCGTGAACTGGCCATTGATCTCGTCCTGTTCATCAACGGCATCCCCGTCGCCACGGTGGAACTCAAGACAGATTTCACGCAGTCAGCGGAAGCGGCGATGGATCAATACCGCACCGACCGGCTTCCCTTCGACCCCAAGACCAAACGCCGCGAGCCGCTGCTGACCTTCAAGCGAGGGGCCATTGTGCACTTCGCCATGTCCGACTCGGACATCCAGATGACGACAAAGCTTGATGGCGAGAACACCCGCTTCCTGCCGTTCAACCAAGGTAACGAGGGGCATGCCGGCAACCCGCCGCGCAAGGACAAGGAATACCCGGTCGCCTACTTCTGGGAATCGATCTGCCAGCGCGATGCCTGGCTGCGCATCTTCCACAGCTTCGTTTATGTCGAGAAAAAGGATGTTGTCGACCTGAAAGGCAACTGGTCGAAGAAGGAAACCCTGATCTTCCCGCGCTACCACCAGTGGGAATCGGTCAATGCAATGATCACGGATGCTCGCGCCAATGGCCCCGGCATGCAGTACCTGGCCGACCAAAGTGCAGGCTCCGGCAAGACCAGCACCATTTCCTGGACAGCCCACGATCTGGTCAAGCTGCGTCGTGACAACGGTGAGGCGATCTTCAACAGCGTCATTATCGTGACAGACAGGAACGTGCTGGACAGCCAGCTTCAGGACGCCGTCCGGCAGATCGACCATCAGTTTGGCGTAATCGCTGCCATCGACCGGCAGAAGTCATCGAAGTCGAAGAGCAAACAACTGGCCGAAGCGCTGATGGCTGGCACCCCCATCATCGTCGTGACTATCCAGACCTTCCCCTTTGCGATGGAAGCCATCGTCACCGAGAAGGGGCTGAAGGACAAGAGCTTTGCCGTCATCATCGACGAAGCACACAACTCGCAGACTGGTTCGACGGCGGCAAAACTTCAGACTGCGCTTTCCTTGAGCGGTAAAGGCAAGATGGCCTCGCTGACCGTGGAAGAGCTACTGGAGCAATTGCAGAAGTCGCGGGCACGGCCTAAGAACATCAGCTATTTCGCCTTTACTGGCACGCCCAAGCACGCCACGCTAATGCTGTTTGGGCGTCCGGCCGATCCAACACGACCCGCATCCAAGGACAACCTGCCGCAGCCCTTCCGTCGCTATCCCATGCGACAGGCCATCGAGGAGGGGTTCATTCTCGACGTGCTCAAGGGCTACGTTCCCTACAAGACCGCCTTCAATCTCGCCAAACAGGTCGAGGACAGCAAGCGAGTCAGCGGCAAGGCAGCCAAACGTGCGCTAGCCCAGTGGATGTCCCTGCACCCGACCAACGTCACCCAGAAGGTGCAATTCATCGTTGAGCACTTCAGCAAGAACATCGCCCACCGGCTCGATGGCAAGGCCAAGGCCATGGTAGTGACGAGTTCCCGCGCTGCTGCCATACGCTACAAGCGGGGATTCGATAGCTACATCAAGAAACACCCAGAACATGCTGGCATCCGGTCTCTGGTGGCTTTCTCAGGCAAGATGACTGGCAAGCAGGTGATGCATGCCGACGATGAGCGCATTGGTGGTGAGCCCTTCATTGTCGATGAGGGCGATGAATTCACTGAAACCAGCATGAATCCGGATGTCGCCGGCCAGGACTTGCGGAATGCCTTTGAACGCCCCGAGTACAGGGTCATGCTGGTGGCCGACAAGTTCCAGACCGGCTTTGACCAGCCCAAGCTGGTCGGCATGTACGTCGACAAGAAGATCGCCAATGACGTAGAAATCGTCCAGACGTTCTCCCGCCTCAACCGGACGGCCCCCGGCAAGGACGAAGTGTTCATCATCGATTTCGTGAATGACCCGGAGACCGTCCGACAAGCATTCGCCAAATACGATGACGGCGCGGTCATCGACGACATTCAGGACTTGAACGTCGTCTACGAGATCAAGGAACAACTGGACGGTCAGGGGCTTTACGAAACCGAGGATCTGGAGAGCTTCAAGGAAGCTCGCTTCAAGACCATCCGCGACATCACCAATGCTCAGGAGCCGCAGCACAAGGCTCTGTATGCCGCTACAGAACGTCCGACCCGCCTTTTCAATCAGCGACTGAAGATGCTGCGGGAAGGGGTCGAAACCTGGGAAGCGGCGTTCGAGAAGGCCCGCAAACAGGGCAACAAGGATGGTATGCAGGCGGCAGACCACCATCGGCATGAATTCGGCGACCAGATCAGGACGCTGATGGGGTTCAAGTCGAGTTTGGGCCGTTTCTGCCGGACCTACGCATACGTCGCGCAGTTGATCGATCTGGGCGATCCGGCGTTGGAGAACTTCGCCGCCTTCGCCAAGCTGCTCCAGAAGCGTCTCAATGGCGAACCGCCGGAGTCCGTCGATTTGAAGGGATTGGTACTTACCGGATTCGACATCAAGCAGAAGGAAGATACCCCTGACGAGGATGCCGATAAGCCTGTCCTGAAGCCCATTGGCCCCGGCGGACTGACGCGCATTGGCGACGATCCGCACTACGTTACCGAAATCATTGACCGGCTGAACCGGTTATTCGGCAATGCCACGCCGTTGCGTGACCAGGCGACCTTCGTGAACCATATCGTTTCCATCGCCAAGGAAAACGATGTTGTGGTCGCGCAGGTGGAAAACAACACCCGTGAACAGGCGCTAAAGGGCAACCTGCCGGGGGCGGTACAACAGGGCGTAGTCCGTGCGCTCAGTTCCCATCAGAAACTGGCCACGCTGGTTCTGAAGTCGGATCGACAGGCGATGTCCGCCTTGACCGATGTGATTTACGAGTTGCTGCGTAACAATCGGACCATCGACTTGGACGATCTGGATGTTTGATCTGCTACGACTGCCAGGCGTCAAGCCGGTCGATCTGCGGACAGGCAGCAACAGAATCACCATTGTTGCCGAGGTCGTCGATGACACCCCTCCGGTATGCGAGGGGTGCGGGAAGCCAATGTATCGTCATGGCAAGCGTAAGAACACGTTTGCCGATACGCCGATGGAAATGCAGCCCGTTCGACTAGAGGTTGAACGGCCACGCTACCGCTGCGATGTGTGCAAGAACATGGTGGTACCGGAACTAGCGTTCCTTGATGAACGCCGTCGTGCCACGAAGCGACTCGTTGACGTCGTTCGTGAGCGTTGTCTTGGTACGACCTTTCACGATATGGCTGACCATACCGGGCTATCGGTGAATTCGGTCAAGAACATCGCCTTGGACATGATTGCGGAGCTTGATCGCACTGTCCGTTATGAAACTCCAGTCATTCTCGGAATCGACGAGGTGAATCTGGCTGGCGATATGCGTTGCGTGCTCACCAATCTGGCGACCAACAACGTCTTCGACATGCTACCCGAGCGGACGCAGGAACATCTGAAACCGTTCTTCAGGGATTTGCGCGACCGGGAGCGCGTGGAATGGGTCTGCACCGACATGTGGCGGCCATTCAAGCGCTCGTTCGCCAAATACTTGCCTAACGCGAAGCTGGTGATCGATAAGTTCCATGTGCTCAAAGCTGCCTCGGAGGCGCTGGAGACCGAGCGCAAGATTTGTCAGGCGCAACTGAGCAAGAACCAGCGCATTCACGTCAAGAAGTCGATTCGCTGGATTACCTTGAAACGCCCCAAGAACCTCTCGCCAGAGGAACAGGAAGCTTTGGTTGAGGTGCGGCGGTCATTTCCCGCCATCGCGGAAGCCTATGACTTCAAGGAACTGTTCTACCGGATTTACGATGATCCGAACGTCGACTCTGCCAAGCGTGCTTTCGAGGCATGGGAGAACTCTTTGCCCGTCCAGGGGCTGGACGATTTCAAGAGGCTCGCCAAGACAGTCCACAACCACTACGACGACATCTTCATGTACTGGAATTCGCCGGTACGGATCACTAACGCCTACACCGAATGCCTGAACGGCCTGACGAAGCTGGCCAACAGGATGGGGCGTGGTTACAGCTACGAAATCATCCGGGCCAAGGTGCTATATGCGAAGTACGCCCGGAAGGTGGGTAGTGGCGTCAGGATTGCGGCAGCGTCTGGGAGCCAGCAGACGGTTGAATATGGGCCGCATATTCCGACCCTGGTCGAGAGTGCCGAGTCGGGTGAGATGGACTGAAAAGTCCGTTTCCAACCAAATAGGGGTTCCGTCGAATCAGCATTTCGTGGTCAGCTTCAACCAAACCCGGTCTTACTCGAAACGGGTTTCCAACCAACCAAATTTCTAATTTCCAACCCCAGATTGCACATAGCCGATCAAACTTGACCTTCGGGGCCTCCGGAAAGAAATCGACCCCGACATACAGCTGCCCGGTGAGCAGATTGCCGGTCTGTAACTGGGCGCGGAACCCGCGTTCGACGAAACGTTGCAGCCGGCGATTCCGCTCTGCTTCAGTCTTCGGTGGGGGAAGGGCAGCGGCCGCATTGCGGGAACGGGCGCGTAAACGGTCCGGATAGAAGTAGATATCGACGGGCTGCACAAACTCCAGTGTCTCCTGGTCGAATTCCGTGCCGACATGAACCACCTCGCCGATGTTGACCCCTCTGAATTCGACCGGGGCGCCAACGGACAGGCCGCGCACCGATTCCTTGAACAGGATCGTGAAATGCTCGATCTGTACATCAGGGGTTTTCATGGCCTCGCCGCGTGAGCTGTAGAGTTTGAAGTGACTGCTTGCGGTGGCAGCTGTTTCAGCAGGCGACTCTGTATTGCTGCGCGACAGCGCAACACGATCCGTTGCCGGAGACTCAAATGCAATGCCGCCGATCATGATAGAAACCAGAGATTCTGTCTGCACTTGCAGGCCGGCAGCACTCAACGAAACATCGATACCACTGGCATTCCAGAAACGGGAGTTGGCCGTGACGTATTTGTCATAGGGGGCATAAATGAAAACCTTGAGGGTAACTCCACGCCCATCCTTGTCCAGTTCGTAGGCAGTCACTTCGCCGACTGGCAGGCGCCTGAAATAGACAGGCGCGCCGACGTCGTGCGAACCGAGGTTAGGTGCATGCAGAATGAATTCCCGTCCCGCCGAATCGCTGGTCACAATCGGCGCTACTTCGAGCGCAACAAAGTGCGATTTTGCCTTGTGCGATTTGCCAACATCGAGTGCGATATAAGGCCCGGCGAGCAAGGTGCCCAGGCCCGAAACGCCCGTGGCCGTAACACGTGGTCGGACGATCCAGAAACGGGTGTCCTCAAGCAGGAAATCGGCAGCGTCCTTGCCAAGTTCGATGGTGGCCAGAACGTGCTGCCTGTCCTTGTCCAGCGTGACATCCTTGACCAGCCCGATATTGACATCCTTGAACTTGACGTGGGTCTTGCCGGGCTCCAGCCCGTCGCCGCTCTTGAAGCTGACGGTGATGGTCGGTCCGCGCTCATTGAATGCCTGTACCGCAAGAAAGATCCCGACCAGTACAGCCAGAATGGGGATGGCCCAGATGATCTGCGGTGCCCAGCGCTGCTTTTGCCTGGCGGCGGCAGGCAAATTCGTTAGATCATGGTGTTGGTGAGTATCAGAAATTTTCAGTCTCCCGCAGGTCTTTCGAATCGACAGAGTCCCAGATCAGCCTTGGGTCAAAGCTCTCGGCAGCAAACATGGTCAACACCACCACGGCGCCGAAGGCGATGGCCCCGGTGCCGACATTGATGGTCATCAGACTGCCGAACTGCACCAGTGCTGTCAGCATGGCCGCCACATAGACGTCGATCATCGACCAGCGGCCAACGAATTCCAGCACCCGATACAGTTTCGTTCGTTCGCGTGGTGCCCAGCGCGAACGGCGATGAACGGAAACCAGAAGATAGGTCAGTGAAAGAAGTTTCGCTACCGGAATGACGATGCTGGCCATGAACAGGATGACGGCCAGAGGGGGCGAGCCGGATGTCCACAGGTAGATGACGCCGCTCAGGATGGTGTCGTTCTCCGTGCCGAACAGCGAGCCGGATTTCATGACGGGCAGCACGTTCGCCGGAACAATCAGGACATAGGCGGCAATCAACAAAGCCCAGGTGCGTGAGAGGCTGTCCGGCTTGCGGAAATGCAGGCTGGCGCCACAGCGCATGCAACTCAGGCGGTGTGCTTCCGTTCCTGCCTGATGGATCTGGCCGCAGATGTGGCAGGCGAGTATGCCCGCTCTGCTGGCTGTTAATGCCCTCATTGCAAGGCCTCGACGCGCGCCCAGAACACATGCTTGTCAAAGCCGGATGAGGCCGCGGCAATCAGCACCATGAGCAGGCCGAAGGACCAGAGGGCGACACCAGGCACAACGGAGGCCATGTGCATGAGCTTGGAAACGGTAATGAGAATGCCGAGCATGAAGACCTCGACCATGCCCCAGGGTTTGACGCTGTAGAGCAGCCGGAAAACCGCCGGCGTGCCGACGGCCACCTTGCCCAGATACAATGGCAGGAGCAGATAAATCAGGGCGATGATCTGCAGTGCCGGCATCAGGAAGGCAGTCACGAAAAGGAGCAGTGCGACGCTGCTCATCTCTCCCTTGTCCAGCAGGCTGACCGTGCCGAGCAGGGTGGCCGAATTGCTCAGTCCATGCGCTTCCATGCTGACGATGGGGAAGGCATTGGCAAGAATGAAGAAGACGACAGCCGCCAGTGCGCAGGAGAGGCTGCGTTCCAGCCCCTTCGGCTGGTTGCGGTACAACTCGTGGCCACAACGGCTGCAGCAGGCAACGCCACCTTCCTCCAGAGCGGTTTCGCGCAGGACAAGGTCGCATTCATGGCAGACGATGATGTTTGCAGATGGCATCAGGAACGACTGATCCGGCTCTTGGCAGGGTGATGGGGGAACAGGTTGCAACATAATCGCCAAATGATCAATGGCGCTGTTTGAGCCCCGGTTTCTTCGCATTTTTCCCGTAATTCTTGAAAACCCAGCGGGCATCGATACCGGCGCGTTCCAGCGTGCAGATCGATGGATCATCATCGTGGCCGCTGAAATACTCGTCCTCCTGTGCCGCCATCACCATGCGGATCGCTTCGTCATCCTCGACGGTATAGATCTCGGTAATCTGTGTCGTCACCTCATCGAGGTGCTGCTCATAGCTCATGGTTTCAGGTTTCTTTGGCATGTGGGTGCTCCTTGGCTTGGCAGGTGTACTGATGTCTGCAGATCCTGCAATCGGTGCTTAGTTCTTGCGGCTGTCATTGCGCCAATCGCGCAGGGTTTCCTTTGGCAGCGGCGGGGGAATATCGTTGCCCCGCTTGCGGATCAGTGGCAATGCGCCGCTAAGAACGACGACAAAGCAGATGATCAAGGCAATCCAGATGTCGCTCATGGCTCCGCTGCCTCAGGCAGCAAAAAACTGTCGGGCCGCCGCAATGGCATCCGCATCGCCGTGGACGGCATCAGGTGGGCCACCTTTGCCCCAGAGCGCGCCAGCAAATGGCATGGCGAGAAAATCGGCACAGAGTTTCACCGAATCAATCATCGGTTGTGCCTTGCTGCGGTCGCCGCTGGTGCTGATCAGGTGCAGCCGCTTGGTGCTCATTCTTTCCTTGAAATCAACACCGGGAACGCGCATCCAGGCACTCCAGTGATCGAGGTAGGTTTTCAGCGGAGCGGGCAGGCTGTACCAATAGACGGGTGTCACAAAAACGATATCGGTGGCTGCCAGTGTGGCCTCCAGCAGGGTCTTCAGGTCGCCTTCCGGCATCGGGTATTGCCCGGTGGTGTGGCGACGGTCGACAAAGGGGGGCTGATTCATTCGTGCCAGATGCAGCCAGGTCTGCGTGACATTAGCCGGCAGCGTAGCCGCCGCCTGTTGCGCCAGCCATTCCGTATTGCCCAGATGGCCTCCGGCATCAGCCGCTTCGCGGGTCGAGGCGACGAGAAAGAGAAAATGGCGGGAGTCATTCATCAGCGAGGTTCCTGCAAGAGTGCGGCAGTGGAGGATACGACAGTGGATTATAGGCCAGGCGCTGTAGCACCGGAATGCTACCCGCGCCTTGTCGTCCTTGCGCACAATGCATGCACCCCATCACAACAGAGGAGACATACATGGCGGCCAAGAAAATTCTGATGATTACCGGTGACTACACCGAGGATTATGAAACGATGGTGCCCTTTCAGGCACTGTTGATGGTCGGGCACACGGTGCATGCGGCGTGTCCCGGCAAGAAGGCCGGCGAGCAGGTGCGCACGGCGGTGCATGACTTTGAAGGCGACCAGACCTACAGCGAGAAGCCGGGCCACAATTTCACGCTGAATGCCGAATTCGATGCCATCCGGGCCGAAGACTACGATGCGCTGGTCATCCCTGGCGGCCGTGCCCCCGAATACCTGCGCCTGAACCCGAAGGTGCTCGCTGCCGTTCAGCACTTTGCCTCGGCGAAAAAACCAATTGCGGCGATCTGCCATGGTGCGCAGTTGCTGACAGCAGCCGGCGTGGTTTCCGGGCGTGCGTGCAGCGCCTATCCTGCCTGCGGGCCGGAGGTGAAGGCGGCTGGCGGTGTTTATACCGATATCCCGGTAGATCAGGCGCATGTGGATGGTAATCTGGTCACGGCACCGGCCTGGCCAGCGCATCCGGACTGGCTGGCCAAGTTCCTCAAGGTGCTCGGCACGCGGATCGAAGCCTGATAGGCTCGCGCTTCATCTGCAAGCATTGATCTGATGCGACCCCGGCGTAAGCCGGGGTTCGACTTGTTGCCTGTGTCTGGAGGTCATCATGTGCGAAATCTATGTCAAGGCTGATCCGATTCTTTATGAGTCACGCTCGCGTTCGCTGCGCATTCATGGCGCGGTCACCAAGATCCGTCTGGAAAACCTGTTCTGGGACATTCTTGCCGAACTGGCCGAATCGGATGGTTATACGACCAATCAATTGATCGCCAAGCTCTACGACGAAATCGTTGAATATCGTGGAGAGATCGACAATTTCTCCTCGTTCCTGCGCGTTACCTGCCTGCGTTACCTGACCCTGAAAAAGGGCTTTGGCGAACGGGTGCCGCAAGGATTGGCCGTGGTCGGCCGCGCAGCCGCCGCCTGAAGCCTCACGAGCTTCCTGCTTCTCCCCGTATAATTCCAGGCGCAGTCTGAGTTACTGCATGTAAATGGAGCGGCCTTGCGCAAGCTTGGGCCGTATTAAGCAGCCGTGATACCCGCACGGCAGCGGATCAATTATCGGGAGTTCCCATGAAACAATCCTCGCGCCGTCTGGCGCTCAAGGGTGCGCTGAGCTGCGCACTGTTTGCCTCCATCCTCTCGTTTTCCCTGCCGGCTGCCGCCGATGAAGCCGTGCTGCGCGTTTCCGCCATTCCGGATGAAGCGCCGACCGAGCTGCAGCGCAAGTTTGCACCACTCGGAAAATATCTGGAAAAGGAAACCGGCATGAAGGTCAGCTTCGTTCCGGTGTCCGACTACGCCGCGGTGGTTGAGTCGCTGGCCACGAAAAAGCTGGATCTGGTCTGGCTGGGTGGATTTACCTTCGTGCAGGCAAAAATCCGCACCAATGGCACCGCCAACCCGATCATCCAGCGTGAAGAGGATGCAAAATTCACCTCCAAATTCGTCACGGCTGATCCGGCAATCAAGTCCTACGCCGATCTGAAGGGCAAGACCTTTGCCTTCGGCTCGCCCTCGTCCACGTCTGGCCATTTGATGCCGCGTCATTTCCTGCTGCAGGCCAACATCAATCCGGACAAGGATTTCAAGAATGTCGCCTTCTCTGGTGCGCATGACGCCACGGTCGCCTTTGTCGCTGCCGGCAAGGCCGATGCCGGCGTACTCAACGCCTCGGTGTGGGACAAGCTGGTTGAAGCGAAGAAGGTCGATACCGACAAGGTGCGTGTTTTTTCCACCACGCCGCCGTACTACGACTACAACTGGACGGTGCGTGGCGACCTCGATCCGGCGCTGGTCAAGAAGCTGAGCGATGCTTTCCTCAAGCTTGACGCGAAGAATCCGGAACATGCGGAAATTCTGCAACTGCAGCGCGCCTCGAAGTTCATTCCGAGCAAGGCAGCAAATTATGATGGCATCGAGCAGGCAGCCAAGGCAGCAGGTTTGCTGAAGTAAAAACCATCAAGCACAGCGGCGCTACGGCATTGGGAAAACGCATCCTGAATGCGTATGGGTGTCGCTGTGTGTTATTGGTAATACGCTCATGTCCTGCAATCTCGAACAGATTTCTCTGACCCATAGCAACGGTTTTACCGCGCTGGCCGGGGTGTCCTTATCTCTGCACGCCGGTGAACGCATTGCTGTCATCGGCCCCTCTGGTGCGGGCAAGACCACCTTGCTGAGATTGCTGGGGGCAGCTGTGCGTCCCAGCACGGGCGGGATTGAGTTGCTTGGGAAGAATCCCTGGTCTTTGCCGGTTACGGAATTGCGTCGCTTGCGCAGTCGTATCGGTGTCGTGCATCAGGCGCCACCATTGCCGCAACGGCAGCGTGTGGTGACCGCAGTGCTGGCCGGTCGTCTGGGACAGTGGCCACTGTGGAAAAGCATCGCCTCGCTGCTCTATCCGCTTGATCTGGCTGGCGCGCAAGCCGCACTTGAACGGCTGGAGCTTGGTGATCGGCTATTTGATCGTTGTGACCGGATTTCCGGGGGGCAACTGCAGCGTGTCGGCATTGCCCGGGTGCTCTATCAGCAGCCGGATCTGGTGCTTGCTGATGAACCGGTGTCGGCACTCGATCCGACGCTGGCGCAGCAGGCAATACGGGTGTTGCTGGCCGATGCCGAAGCACGCGGCGCAACGCTGGTTGCCAGCCTGCATGCGGTGGATCTGGCGCTGGCCGAGTTTCCACGTGTGCTTGGTTTGAAGGATGGCAGGATCGTCTTTGACCTGCCGGCACAGGCAGTGACGGATCAACTCTTGCATGATCTTTATGCGGCAGAGAGTGCTGAATTGCCCACCTTGTCCAAGGAGCCGCGTTTTTCCGCGCATTCGGTTGAGGCAGAGGCTGTGTTGCGTGGTGCCCGCTGCCGATGAACCGTGCTCAACCCGCTGCCGTGAACCCTTTGCGTGATCCGGCTGCGCTGACACGGAGCACGGCTTTTCTCCTGGCGTTGGTGGTTCTCTGGCCGCTTTTAGTCGTTGCCGAATTCAAGCCGGGCGCCCTTTTCGATCCTCAGAATCTGAAAACCACGGGCAGTTTTCTGGCCGGATTCCTGCCGCCGGAAACGGGTGCTGAATTTCTTTCCCATCTGGTACGGGCAACGCTGGAGACACTGGCGATTGCTACGGCCGGCATTGCCCTCGCCCTGCTCATCGGTATTCCGCTGGCGCTGCTGTCTACCCGGGTGCTGGCTGTGGCCGAGATTGGGCCAGGGCCGGGTTTGCGCCGCTCGCAGTTCATCCATTACGGACTGCGGGCGCTGCTCACCGTGTTGCGAGGCGTCCCGGAGCTGGTCTGGGCGCTCTTGTTTGTTCGCGTCTTCGGCCTCGGGCCGGCCGCCGGTGTGCTGGCACTGGCGCTGACCTATGGCGGCATGCTGGCCAAGGTTTATGCCGAAATTCTGGAGTCCGGCGAATCCCGCCCGGCGCGCGCCATTCTCGAGGCCGGTGGCAGCCGCTTGCAGGCTTTGCTCTATG
This sequence comes from Zoogloeaceae bacterium, assembly GCA_024235655.1. GTDB lineage: Bacteria > Pseudomonadota > Gammaproteobacteria > Burkholderiales > Rhodocyclaceae > Proximibacter. The sequence continues at coordinate 448,175 of JACKLY010000001.1, forward strand.
GCTTGCTGCCGGGTTCGGCACAGGAGCTGACTTCCTATACCGTCTATCGCTGGGAGTGTGCAGTTCGTGCATCAGTGGTGATGGGTTTTGTCGGTGCCGGCGGCCTCGGCCAGTTGATGGATCAGGCGATGAGGATGTTCAATGGGGGTGAAGCGTCCACCATCCTGCTGACTTTTCTGGCACTGGTACTGGCGGCCGATGCCCTTTCCGGCTTTCTGCGTCAGTGGGTCGGCAGGGCGGGAACGGATGGCCGTGTAGCCGGCGTCAGCGGTGGCGGCTATGTCATGGCCTTATGTGCCAGCTTGAGCGTGTTGGCCAGTTTCAGCTATCTGAATCTGGGCTTTGGCGAATTGTTCAGCAGTGAATCATTACGGCTGATGGTTGGTTTTCTGGTCTCTTTCTTTCCGCCTGAACTTGCGGTGGGCTGGCTGTCACGGGTCGGTTATGGCGTGATTGAAACCCTGGCCATTTCGGCGGTGGGGACACTGCTTGCCGTGCTTGGCGGGCTGATCTTCGCGCTACCCGCTTCCGGACGTTACGGCCTGCTTGCCGGACAGGCTTCCCGCTTTGTGCTCAACGCCTTGCGCTCGGTACCTGAACTGGTCTGGGCCACCCTGACTGTTTTGTCGGTTGGCCTGGGCCCCTTTGCCGGGGTGCTGGCATTGGCCTTGCACACCACCGGCGTGCTTGGCCGGCTCTTTGCCGAATCCCTGCAGAATGCACCTGCGGCACCACGCGATGCGCTGCTTGATGCCGGCGCCCGCCCGGGAGCTGCCTTTCTGTACGGCACCTTGCCGGAAGTGACGCCGCAGTTGCTGGCCTACTCGCTGTATCGCTGGGAAATGAATATCCGTATGGCTGCCATTCTTGGCTTCGTCGGTGCCGGCGGGCTGGGGCAGTTGCTATATTTCGAGCTGTCGCTGTTCCGTTATGCCGAGGCCAGCACCGTGATCGCTGCCATGCTGCTGCTGTCGATTGCGGTCGATGCCACCAGTGCGGCGCTACGGCGTCGGCTGGCGTGATTTCTCACTGTTTCGGCGTGCGTTCAAAACAGCTGAGTCGTACATCGACCGTCAGCGCGATGGATGTCATTCCATTCGCCCGGGCTCGCCCATCGGCCGTGGCACGGAAGAAGTGCGGGGTCATGATCAGCAGGTCGTTGATCTGTGCAGAAGTGACGAGATCAATCGGGTAACGGATGGTCGTTGTCGATAGTTGCTTGAAGCCTGCCGGGGGAGGGGTTTCGCTTGTGTTTTCCGGCTTGATCGCGGGATAGATGATCTCGCGCAGTTCGCGTAAATGGTCGGGGCCGGCATCAACCTGCAGCAACAGGCCACCGGGCTTGAGGACGCGAGCAAATTCCGCATAAACAGGAAAGCCGAACAGACACAGAACGCGGTCGAGCGAGCCTGGCTGCACCGGCAATTTGGCATTGCTGCCGACAACCCAGTTCATGCGCCCGGTTGTGTCCTCGTTGGCCTCTTTTCCTTTGAAGTCTGCACGATCCTGTTTCGCCGCAGCCAGCACCGCCCACTTTGAAATATCCAGCCCAAGCAGAGCCAGTGAATGCTGATCGTTATCCTCGGCTGCCAGTTGGCGCAGGTAGTAACCTTCACCACAGCCGGCATCGAGAATGCTGAGGATGGTATCGGCAGGCTGGCTTGTCGCAGCCTCCGGAGGTGACAGTGCTGCCCGGCTGACAGCGGCAGCAATCGGCTGGTAAAAACCGGCGTTGAGAAAACGTCGGCGAGCGGAGACCATCTCCTTGCTGTCGCCAGGATCGCGGGAGCGCTTCTGCTGCACCGGCAGCAGATGGGTATAGCCCTGGCTGGCAATGTCGAAATTGTGACCAGAGGGGCAACGCCACGTGCCGTCCCGGCGACGCAGGGGCGCGCCGTCCAGTGGGCAGGCCAGTGCCTGAAATGGTTGAATGCTCATCAAACGTGCCTTGCGCTAGTGGGTATTGGCTGTGTGATGCGTGGCACTGGGTGATCCGTCGCGGCTCCCCTGCATCACACAGTTCCCCCTGCGTTCTGGTTGCCTAGTGTGGTTTCTACCAGGCGCGTCCAGTAGCGTATGCCAAGCCCGATGATGTCATCGTTGAAATCATATTGCGGATTGTGCAGGGTGCAACCGCCAGTGCCAGGGCCGTTGCCCAGCCACACATAGCAGCCGGGTTTTTCCTGCAGCATGTAGGAAAAGTCTTCAGCGCCCATGGATGGCAATTCATCCTTGCGCACCTTGCTGTCGCCCAGTACTTCGCCGGCCACCTGACGGCAGATGTCGGTTTCAGCTGCGCTATTCACTGTCGGCGGGTAGCGGTGATCGAACACGACACCGATCTGCGCCCCGTTGGCCGAGGCCACGCCGGAGCAGAGGCGCTCAATGGCGCGCTCGACGGTCTGCTGCACTTCCGGCTTGAAGCTGCGGATGGTGCCGCGCAAAATCGCTTCTTCCGGAATGATGTTCCAGGCACTGCCGGAATGAAACTGGGTGACGCTGACCACTGCCGATTCACACGGATGCATGTTGCGCGAAACAACGGTCTGTAGCGCCTGTACCAGCTGGCTGGCAGTGACGATGGTGTCGATGCCCTGGTGCGGCATCGCGGCATGGCAGCCGTGGCCGCGCACGGTGATCTCGAAGGCGCAGGTGCCCGCCATCACCGGGCCGGGCATCACCGCCATTTCACCGACCGGAATCCCCGGCCAGTTATGCAGGCCATAGACCGCGTCCACCGGGAACTGATCGAACAGGCCTTCTTCGATCATCACCGCAGCACCCCCTTCCGATTCTTCGGCCGGCTGGAAGATGAAAACAACGGTGCCGTCGAAGTTGCGGTTTTTCGAGAGATGGATGGCGGCACCCAGCAGCGTGGCTGTATGGCCGTCATGGCCGCAGGCATGCATGCAGCCTTCGTGCTTGGAACGGTGCGGAAATTCGTTCATTTCCTTGAGCGGCAACGCATCCATGTCGGCGCGGAGGCCGATCATGCGCTTGCTGCTGCCTGCACGGATGACGCCGATAACACCTGTTCTGGCGAGCCCACGATGGACTTCGATGCCATTTTTTTCCAGCTCGGCGGCAACGATGTCGGCCGTCCGGGTTTCAGCGAAGGCGAGTTCGGGGTGGGCGTGAATGTCACGGCGGATGGTGGCGATTTCCTTGAGAAAGGCCGGGTCGAGCGAAAGGGGCTGCTTGTCTTGCATGGGGAACATCCATCAGTGAAACGGACTCTACAGTGTAGCCGATCACGAATGTCACGTTATCCGGCCATTCTTTCTTGTCCGTGAAAGCAGCCTTCCGCTATGCTCCCGACCATGAACCTTGTACTTATCAGCGGCCTGTCCGGCTCCGGCAAATCGATCGCCCTCAAGATCCTTGAGGATAGCGGCTACTACTGCGTGGACAACCTGCCATCCCAATTGCTGCAGCAGCTTGTTGGACAGCTCGATCAGCAGGGCTACGACAAGGTGGCGGTGGCCATCGATATCCGGGGCGGCGATTCGATCGCGACCCTGCCGCAACAGCTCGATTCGTTGCGCGCGCAGGACCTGGAGCTGAAATTCCTCTTTCTCGACGCCAAGAACGAAATCCTGCTCAAGCGCTTTTCCGAAACGCGCCGTGCGCATCCGCTGGCACGTGACGGGCGCTCCCTGCTTGAAGCCATCACCGAAGAGCGGGATCGCCTGGAAGGCCTGGCCAACCTTGGTCATCACATTGACACCAGCGACATTGCCGCAGCCACCCTGCGCGAATGGGTGCTGCAATTCATCAATGCCGAGGCCGGGCAAGGGCTGACGCTGATGTTCCAGTCCTTCGGTTTCAAGCACGGCCTGCCGCTGGATGCCGATTTCGTCTTCGATGTCCGTTGCCTGCCAAATCCGTATTACGACCCGGTGCTGCGCCCGCTGACCGGCCTTGACGAAGCCGTCGGTGATTTTCTGGATAACCAGCCAGACGTGCATCGCATGCGTGAGGATATTCGCCGCTTTGTTTCCGGCTGGTTGCCGGCCTTCATTCGCGACAGCCGCAGTTATCTGACTGTGGCCATCGGCTGCACCGGCGGCCAGCATCGCTCGGTGTTCATCTCGGAATGGCTGGCGCGCGAATTTGCCGGCCGGGCGCGTGTTCTGGTGAGGCACCGGGAACTGTCTTGAACCGCTGGCTGAATTTGCTGCGCCCGGGGGACTGGCTGGTCGTTGCCGTGGCCGCGTTGCTGGTGGCGGCCGCCTTCCCGCTGGTCTGGCAGGGCGGCATTGCCGAAAAGGCCGTGGTCCGGCGCGATGGTGAAGTGATCGCCGAGCTGGACCTCTCGCGCAAGCGGACGCTGGAAGTGGCCGGCGCCATCGGCACCACGGTCATTGCGGTCGAACCGGGGCGGGCCCGCGTCGCTGCCGATCCCGGCCCGCGCCAGTATTGTGTGCGCCAGGGCTGGTTGAAGCGTCCTGGCGAAATCGCCATCTGCGCCCCCAGCCACATCAGCCTGCAGATTGCCGGCAGGAAGAAGGATTTTGACTCCATCGCCTACTAAACCTGTGCAGCAGATCGAGCTGCAGACCACGCCAGCAGATCATCGCATCGCCCAGCTGGCGGCGGCGGCGATTGCCCTCTCGCTGGTTGATGCGGCGATCCCGCTCCCCTTGCCGGGGGTAAAACCGGGGCTGGCCAATATTGTTACGTTGCTGGTCTTGTACCGCTTTGGCTTTGCTGCGGCAGCCTGGGTGACTGGTTTGCGTATCGTCGCCGGCAGCCTGCTGCTGGGCCATTTTCTCTCACCGGGATTTTTTCTCAGTCTTTCCGGCGGCATTTGCAGCCTGTTCATGCTGGCCCTGGTGTGCCGCCTGCCACAACAGTGGTTTGGCCCGGTTTCGCTTTCCGTATTTGCAGCTTTTGCCCATATCTGCGGTCAGCTTTTGATCGCCCGCCTGTGGCTCATTCCACACGACGGCGTGTTCATGCTGGCTCCGGTTTTCTTTGCCGCAGCGCTTTTCTTCGGCATCATCAACGGCTTGATCGTTGCTCGTCTGCTTGGCGAGCTGCCCCCCGAGGAGGCTCAGCATGCCTAAAACCATCTGTCTGGCCCTGACCGGCGCTTCCGGCATGCCGTATGGCATCCGCCTGCTGGAGTGCCTGCTGGGCGCAGGGTGCCATGTCCAGTTGCTCTATTCGCAAGTGGCCCAGGTCGTGGCACGCCAGGAAATGGCCCTGGAACTGCCGGCACGGGCGCAGGAGGCGCAGGTTTTTTTTCGTGAGCGCTTTTCCGGCCTGCCCGGCACGCTCGACGTTTATGGTCGCGAAGAATGGTTCTCGCCGGTGGCCAGCGGCTCCAATCCGCCGGATGCGATGGTGGTCTGCCCATGCACCATGGGCACGCTGGCCGCGATCGCTCAAGGCCTGGCTGACAACCTGATCCAGCGCGCGGCCGATGTCGCCCTCAAGGAGCGCCGGCCACTGATTCTGGTGCCGCGCGAAACGCCGTTTTCGAGCATCCATCTGGAAAACATGTTGCGTCTTTCGCAGGCCGGTGCAGTCATCCTGCCCCCCAATCCCGGCTTCTACAACCATCCAAAAAGCGTGCAGGATGTCGTCGACTTCGTTGTCGCGCGCATTCTCGATCATTTGGGCGTGGCGCATGCCCTGATGCAGCGCTGGGGAGCCTCTGCCGAATGAGCCTTTTCGATTTTCTCAAACCATCGCCACGCGAAGTGCCGCCGGAAGTGCTGGAGATTCCGCTTTTTCCGCTGAAGTCGGTGCTCTTTCCCGGTGGCCAGTTGTCGCTCAAGGTGTTCGAGAAGCGCTACCTGGACATGAGCGCTGCCTGTCTGAAGAACGACCAGCCTTTCGGTATCTGCCTGATCCTCAACGGCGAGGAAACCGGCGCCCCTGCCGAACCCTATACCACGGGTACCCTCGCGCATGTCAGCCAATGGGACATGGAGCAGCTCGGCATTCTCCAGCTGTCCGTGCGCGGTGGCCGTCGTTTCCGGATTCTCGAACGGCGCGTCGATGCCGATGGCTTGCAGCACGCGAAAGTGCAGTTGCTGGCAGAGCCCGACAATGTGCGTGTTCCTGCTGCGCAAGAGAGCCTTTTGCCGATCCTGCGCAAGGTCGCGGATGACCTCGGCCAGGAGAAAATGCCTTTGCCGCACGACTGGGAGAATGCAGCCTGGGTGGGCTATCGACTGACCGAGGTGATGCCGGTGCAATTGCTGGCCAAGCAGAAATTGCTGGAACTCGATGATGCCGTATCGCGGCTGGAAATCCTGTTCAAGTATCTGGCGCAGCGAGGGCTGGTGAAGTAAGCAATTTGCGGATGGGCGCCGGCAAGGCCGCCTGGCCGATCGTCGCGAGCGGTAGCCACTCCAGTGATCCCTCACAGCAGGTCGGTGCGTGAGCTATTCGACACAGTTGCGGTCTCAGTGTCAGCCGGAAATGGGTGAAGCTGTGCTGCAGCTCCGGCAGGGCAACGGTGCTGCCGGATGGCAGCCCCCATGCGGATGCCAGCATCTCGGGCGTTCCCTCCGGCAGGGCCAGCAATCCGCCCCAGATCCCGGTCTGTGGCCGGCGCTCGAGCAGGACGTGGTGCCCGTCGGTGAAGATGCTGACAACGCTGATCCTTTCAGGGACCGGTTTGCGCGGCCGGGCTGTCGGCAGTGAGCCCTGCCTGCCTTCTTGCCTAGCGACACACATGCCCTGCATCGGGCAGGCGCTGCAGCGCGGCTGGCCGCGCGTACAAATGCTCGCACCCAGATCCATGATGCCTTGGGTGTAGGTCTCGATGTCATTGGCCGGCAGTAATGTCTCAGCCAGCGCCCAGAGTTCGCGTTCGACCGACGCTTTCCCCGGAAAACCCTCGATGCCGAAGCAGCGGGTAAGCACCCGCTTCACGTTGCCGTCCAGAATGGCTTGGCGCTGGCCAAAGGCGAAGGCAGAAATGGCGGCTGCCGTGGAACGGCCGATACCGGGCAGTTCATTGATCTGCGCCGCCGTCTCGGGAAAGCGGCCAGCGTGTCTGGCAACGATTTCCTGTGCGCAGCGATGCAGGTTGCGTGCCCTGGCGTAGTAGCCAAGGCCGGCCCAGTACGCCAGCACTTCCTGTTGTCGTGTGGCGGCCAGCGTGACGATGTCCGGAAAACGTTCGAGGAAACGCAGGTAATACGGAATCACGGTGCTCACCTGCGTTTGCTGCAGCATGATCTCCGAGAGCCAGATGCGGTAGGCGTCCCGTGTCTGCTGCCAGGGCAGGTCGTGGCGGCCATGCTGCTTCTGCCAGTGGATGAGGCGTTCGGCGAAATCGCTCACATGCAGGGTTCCGGGCTCGAGGGTCGACAGGGGCAGGGTGCAGCGGGGATAATCCCGCCCTTACGTATTTTTCCGGCCGATGCTAACACGGCCTTTCCCGATGCGCGCCAAGTCAGAAAACCCGCTGCAACAAGCCCATCTGCCCTGCCCTGCCTGTGACGAAGGGAAATCCGGGATGACGGGTGACGATTTCGATTGCCGGGAATTCCGCGTGGCACTGGGCAGCTTTGCCACCGGCATTGCCGTGGTGACCGCCTGCGCACCCGATGGCAGCTTTGTCGGCCTGACCATCAATTCCTTCAATTCAGTATCGCTCGACCCACCGCTGGTGCTGTGGAGCCTCGATCTGGGTTCGCCCAGCCTGGCCGCCTTCCGCTCCGCCAGCCATTACGCGATCAATATTCTGGCTGCCGACCAGATCGAACTCTCACAGCGTTTTGCCACGCGGCTCGAGGACAAGTTCGGCGACCTGCTGCTGTGCGATGGGGCGGGCGGCGCCCCTTTGCTGCATGGCTGTTGTGCCTGGTTCGAATGTGCCAACGAGGTGCGTTATCCCGGCGGTGATCACGAGATTTTCATCGGCCGCGTTGAACGTTTCAGCAGCGATTCGGCGCGCCCGCCCCTGATTTACCACGCCGGGGCTTACCGTGGGCTCAGCCGGGATGTGTACGCCGATTGATCGACGCCCATGCCGCTGCCTGTGCAGCAGCGCAATCGCCTTGTTGAATGCCTGCCCGGATCGGCATAGAATGCCCCCTCGCGCCTTTTCCGGCGCACCGAGCGGGCGTCGTATAATGGTAATACCCTAGCTTCCCAAGCGTGCGACACGAACTGTCGCTAGGTTTACGGGTTCCCTGTCAGGCGCGTTATGACCTGACTCAACAACCCGCTTCATCCACCGTCCCGGGTGGGTAACCTTGACGGCGTATGCCGTACAAGTAATTGTTCTGCTGTTACCGGGCCAGCGTAGCCCCGTCACTGAAGCACCGTGACGAATAGCCGGAAAATAGGCAGAACCGAGGTTTCAGCACCTCGTAGCCTAGGAGCAGTGCGTCGCTGGTAACGGCGAGGTACTAAGCGCTCTGACAATGTAGCCACCTCTTGGGGTACGTCAAACCCCGTGAGGGGTTCTGGCGTGATATCGGAAGTTGCATCCGATTGAGGCGCTAGGCTGGGCTGGATGGTCAACGCAAGTGAACTACCAATAAACGTCGTGAAGTTAAATGAGCCAAAGGCAACTTGCTGCATTGGGCTCTGCCAAAAGGCATGTGATCGGTTGTCCATTTGCTTGGTGTGGACACGCTGACGCACGATCACCGGCGGAAAGGTAGGACCTTCCCAGTTCTGTTACTTGTACGGAACGTGGTAAGCCCGTATGGGCGTTCTTTAACAACATGGCAACTCATAAGTTCCTGCTCGGCTTCGGTTGAGTGGGAGAGTCGCGCAGTACGTGTTTTGAGGAACAAGGCTGTCCGCAAGGCCAGTTTTACCTGTGCGGGTAGAGGAGGATGGAAAAAGCGAATGCCTCTCTGTAATGGAGGGGATAGGGGATGAAACGATTGCCCCGACGCGAAAGCGTGCAGACTTCCATCTGGTGACTCTTCGTAAGAAGGGTTTGTGCAATCGCAACCCGAACGGGGGAGTGTTATCATCCCGTCTGGGGTGATCGCATGTTTCTGTAATACATTGATTCCACAGGGCGGCGGCGCTGCCGCCTATACGGATCAATGGGTTATGGATCGTTCCTCCCTTCGGTCGAGCGGGTGTAGTTCAATGGTAGAACTTCTGCTTCCCAAGCAGATAGCGTGGGTTCGATTCCCATCACCCGCTCCATACAACCGGAGGTTGATATGGACGCAATGCAATCCGATTGCGATGTCGCCTCTACGGCTTGGCAGTCTTGGCACGATGTTTCATGGGTCAAGGCTTTTCAAGTTGTCGCGAGGCTACAGACACGTATTGCGAAGGCAGCAAAAGCAGGGGAATGGCGGAAGGTTCGCGCCCTGCAGAGACTCCTGACCAAATCCAGCAGCGCGAAAGCGTTGGCAGTGCGGAAGGTTACGGAGAATCAAGGTCGGAAAACTCCAGGCGTGGATAAACAAACCTGGGGCACACCGGACGAGAAGTGGAAAGCGGTGGTGAATCTTGGCAACAAGAAATACCGTCCGTTACCGCTACGTCGCATCTACATCCCGAAAGCAAATGGTGATAAACGCCCGTTGGGCATACCCACCATGCGCGACCGGGCGATGCAAGCGCTGCATTTACTGGCGCTGGAACCTGTTGCTGAAACAACTGCAGACCCCCATTCCTACGGTTTTCGACGTGAGCGCTCAACTGCTGATGCCATCGAACAAGTACGCATTGTGCTTGGACGAAAAGCATCCGCTAAGTGGGTGTTGGAAGGGGATATCAAAGGCTGTTTCGACAATATCAGTCACGACTGGCTGGCTGCCAATGTCTGCATGGACAAAGGCATACTTCGGAAGTGGCTGAAAGCAGGTTTCATCGAAACGGGAAGGCTTTTCCCAACGCACGCAGGTACGCCACAGGGAGGCATCATCTCCCCGGCTTTGGCGAACTTGGCGCTGGACGGCCTGCAACACGAACTGACAACACTGTTCCGAACAGTGAGGGAAGAACGTGCGGCGAAGGTCAATCTGGTGCGATACGCGGATGACTTTATTATCACCGGCAGCTCGAAAGAGCTTCTGGAGGAAAAGGTCAAACCTCTGGTGGAGAAGTTCCTTGCCGCCCGAGGCCTCATCCTCTCGGAGAAGAAGACCAAGGTCACGCATGTGACGGAGGGCTTCGACTTCTTGGGTTGGAACGTCAGGCATCTCAATCGAATGCTGATTACTCAGCCGTCGAAGAAAAATGTCAAAGCGTTTCTTGAGAAGATCCGTGATCTATTGCGGGAAAGAAAGGCTGCCAGACAGATTGACGTGATCGAAAAGCTTACCCCGGTGGTTAGGGGATGGGCTAACTATCACCGAAGTCAGATGGCAACCAAGACGTTTGCTCAATGCGATCATCGAATCTGGGAAGCGTTGTGGCGCTGGGCGAAACGCCGTCACCCGAACAAGGGGAAGCGGTGGATCAAGAAGCGTTACTTCAAGTGCATCAAGGGGCGTGACTGGCTTTTTGCAGATCAGGATAAGCTGCTACCTGTATTGATGAGCTACCGGAAACGGCCGCACACCAAAATCATGGCAGACGCAAATCCGTACGATCCAGCGTTCGACGAGTATTTTTCCAAGCGACTTGCAATGCGAATGGACAAGACGCTCGAAGGACGTCGCAAGCTTCGATGGTTGTGGTGGTGGCAGCTAGGTGAGTGCCCCGTCTGCGATCAAAAGATTACGAGAGAAACTGGGTGGCATCTTCACCACATAATCAAGAAATCGAAACGAGGCTCGGACAAGCTGACCAATCTGGTCTTGCTACATCCGAACTGCCATATGCAACACCACGTTTTAGAGAAGTACGGAGCTGCCGGTGCCTCAATGTTCAAATAAGAGGCGCTTATGAGTTGCTTGAGCCGTATGCGGGGAAACTTGCACGTACGGTTCTTAGGGGAGGGGGTAACCGCGAGGTTACCTCCTTACCCGCCTAGAGCCGTGGGTTCGATTCCCATCGCCCGCTCCACTTCTTCCCGCTTTTCCCCCGTGTTTTCCTGAGCCGCTTTGCTGCGCCGCAGTTCGCGCTTCCACCGACATGGCTATAGAATCGCTGGAAAAGGTCTTGTGCCGGCAGAAGACCAGAAGACTCGGGGAGGCATTTTGTTCGATATTTCAGGCTGGTTCCTGCCGCTCGTCCGGCGTGTGCTTTACCTCTGGGTGCGCACGACGACGTTTGCTGAATCCGCCAATGCAATCGATCCATCGCGGCCGGTGTGCTACGTGCTGCAGGATCGTCATCTCTCCAATCTGCTGGTGCTCTTCGAGGAGTCGCGTCGCGCTGGTTTGCCCGCTGCCGAGGAGGCGCTGCAGTTTGGCGAAGTGCACTCCCGCCGTTCCTTTTTCTTCCTGAACCGCAGTCGCGGTGTACGCCCGGGCCGATCCGCGGTGCCTTCAACCCTGCCGGCTGAGCTGGTCAGGGCGGTCGCTGCTGATCCGGAACGGGATGTACAGCTGGTGCCGGTCATCATCCTGTGGGGGCGTTCGCCCGAGAAACAGAGCTCGATCCTGAAGGCCTTGCTGGCAGAGACCTGGCGCACGCCCGGTGCGATCAAGCAGTTTTTTTCTGTCTTGCTGCATGGCCGCCAGACCATGGTGCGCTTCAATCCGCCGCTCTCCTTGCGCGAGCTGATCCACGGCGGGAGTGCGCCGCTTGCCGAGCATCTGGCACTGCGCAAGCTGTCACGGGTGTTGCGGGTGCATTTCCGCCGGCAGCGGGAAATGGCGATCGGCCCCGATCTCTCGCACCGCAATACGCAGGTGGAGAGCATCATTCGCTCGCCGTCGGTCAGCGAGGCCATTGCGGCTGAAACTGTCCGGCTGGACATTGACGAAGATCAGGCCAGGGCGCGGGCACGCAAATTTGCCATGGAGATTGCGTCAGACTATTCCTATGGTGCAGTGCGTGCGCTGGAGCTGTTCCTGCGCTGGTTGTGGGACAAGCTCTACGATGGCATCGAGGTGCACAATTTCGAGGCGCTGACACAGATCGCCCCCGGCCACGGCATCGTCTATGTGCCTTGCCACCGCAGCCACATCGATTATCTGCTGCTCTCCTACCTGATCCACAGCAAGGGGCTGACTCCTCCGCATATTGCTGCCGGTGCCAACCTCAACATGCCGCTGGTCGGCAGTTTGCTGCGTCGTTGCGGTGCTTTCTTCCTGCGCCGCAGTTTCAAGGGCGAGCCGCTCTATGCGGCGGTTTTCCACGAATACCTGCATCTGATGCTGGCGCGCGGTTTTCCCATCGAATACTTCATTGAAGGCGGGCGCAGCCGCAGCGGGCGGACACTGATGCCCAAGGCCGGCATCCTCGGCATGACCATCCGCAGCTTCGTGCGAAGCCACAGCCGGCCGCTGGTGTTCGTGCCGGTGTATGTCGGCTACGAGCGCATCATCGAGGGGCCGACCTATGTGCGCGAACTGGCTGGCCGGCCCAAACAGAATGAATCCTTGTGGAGCCTGCTGAAGAGCGTACGTCACATCAAGCGGGTGTTCGGCAGGGTGCACGTCAATTTCGGCGAACCCTTGCCGCTGGTGGAGTTCCTCGACCAGCGGCATCCGGGCTGGCGTACCGAGGCGAGGGAAGATGATGGCGACCTGCGTCTGCTTACCCAGGATGCCGCTTTTGCGCTGGCCATGCGGATCAATGCAGCGGCCGTGATCAATCCGGTCAGCCTGGTGGCACTCGGTCTGCTGGCCACGCCGCGCTATACCGCCGATCGCCTCGGCCTGCAGCGTCTGATCGGGCATTATCAGGCGCTGGATGCAGCGGTTCCTTATTCATCGCGGCGGATCCCCTGCACGGAAGACGCGTCGGCCGTGATCGCCCATGCCGAACGGCTGGGCATTGTTGAGCCGATCCCGCACCCCCTCGGGGATCTGGTGCGCGTGGTCGAGGCGCAGGTGCCGCTGCTGGCCTATTTCCGCAACAATGTGCTGCATCTCTTTGCCCTGCCGGCGCTGATTGCCTGCCTGCTGGGCAACAACCGCAGCATCGATTCACGGCGCATGGTCGATGCCGTGGTCTGCATCCACGGCCTGATGGCGGCAGAGCTTTTCCTGCGCTGGTCGGCGGAGGAGCTGCCCGACGAGATTGAACGGATCATCCATGCTTTCGTTGAGCGTGGCCTGTTGCGTCGCTCGGAGCAGGGGGATCGGCTGCTGGCGCCGGAGGCCAACAGCGAGGAGTTTCCGGAACTCGACCTGATCGGCGAGACCCTGCGCCCGACCCTGAGCCGGCATTTCCTGGTGCTGGCTTTGCTGGAGCAGCGTGGCTCGGGGGCACTCGATCGGCGCAAGCTGGAGAGTGACTGCCACCTGTTGGCACAACGGTTTTCCCTGCTGCATGGCCTGAGTGCTACCGAAGTGGCCGACAAGGCCGTGTTCTCCGTGCTGGTCAGCAATCTGGTCGATAGCGAATTGCTGCACGAGGACGAGGCAGGGGTTCTGCATTTCGATGCCAGTCTGCTGCGTCCCCTGGCCTACGCCGAGCTGGTGCTGCCGGCCGAAGCCAGGCAGGCCATGCGGCGCCTTGCTCAGGAGAAACAATGAACATGGGAACTGCCGGTGACTATGTGCTGGCGCTGGATCAGGGTACAACCAGTTCCCGGGCCATCCTCTTTGACCGGGCAGGCAAGCCCTGTGGTGTCGCCCAGCAGGAGTACGCACAGCATTATCCAAAACCCGGTTGGGTCGAACACGATCCCGAGGAGATCTGGCAAAGCCAGCTGGCTGTCGCCAGGCGTGTGCTGCGCGAGCAGGGGGTCGAAGCCGGTCGGGTCGCCGCCATCGGCATCGCCAATCAGCGCGAAACCACGGTGCTCTGGGATCGTGTTTCCGGAGCCGCGATTGCGCCGGCAATCGTTTGGCAGGACAGGCGCACCGCCGCCTTGTGTGAAGCACTGGATGCCGCCGGGCACAGTGCCCTGTTTTCCGGGCGTACCGGCTTGCTGCTTGATCCCTATTTTTCCGGCACCAAGCTGCGCTGGCTGCTTGATTATGTCCCTGAGGCGCGGCAACGGGCGGAACGCGGCGACCTTGCCTTCGGCACCATTGACAGCTGGTTGGCCTGGCGGCTGACCAAGGGGCAGTGCCATGTGACCGATGCCTCCAACGCTTCACGTACCCTGCTGTTCGATATCCACCGGCGCTGTTGGGACGAGGAACTGCTGGCGCTGCTCGACATTCCTGCGGCTGTCCTGCCAGAAGTGGTCGATAGCAGCGGCATCATCGGCAGTGTCGACAGCGAATGGCTGGGGGTTGAAATCCCGCTGGCCGGTATTGCCGGCGATCAGCAGGCGGCCACTTTCGGGCAGGCCTGCCACCAGCCCGGCATGGCCAAGAATACCTACGGCACCGGCTGTTTCCTGATGATGAATACCGGCAGCGAGGCCAGGGCCTCGCAGCACCATCTGCTGAATACGGTTGGCTGGCAGCGTCAGGGTGCTACCACCTATCTGCTGGAAGGCAGCGTCTTCATGGGCGGTGCCGTCGTGCAGTGGCTGCGTGACGGCCTGGGCATGCTTGCTTCTGCCGCAGAGATTGAAGCGCTGGCTGCTTCGGTGCCGGACAGCGGCGGCACCTTTCTGGTGCCGGCGCATACCGGCCTCGGCGCGCCGTATTGGGATCCCTACGCCCGTGGCGCCCTGCTCGGCATGACCCGGGGCACGACCCGCGCCCATATTGCCCGTGCCGCGCTCGAGGCGATTGCCTTTCAGAGTGCCGAAGTCCTGCTGGCCATGGAACAGGATGCCGGGGCTCCGCTCGATGAACTCCGTGTCGATGGCGGTGCTGCCGCCAATAACCTGTTGCTGCAGTTTCAGGCGGATCTGCTCGGCGTACCGGTAGTCCGGCCAGTCGTCACCGAAACCACGGCGCTGGGTGCTGCTTTTCTTGCCGGGCTGGCGGTCGGGTTCTGGCAGGATGAGGCGGAGCTGGCTGCGCTATGGCAGGCCGAACGCCGGTTCGAGCCAGGCTTGCCGGCCGAACGCTGTGCCGAGTTGCTGGCAGGTTGGCGCCGGGCGGTCGAGCGCAGCCTGCATTGGGCTGAGCCGGCGTGAGCGCCGACTCGCCGGTGGCTGGCGAGGGCAGCGTACGGGCAGACAGGCTGGCCCAGCTGCGCGCTGCAGCGCCATGGGATGTACTGATCATTGGTGGCGGGGCTACCGGCCTCGGTTGTGCGGTCGATGCGGCGGCGCGTGGCTACAAAACACTGCTCATTGAACGCGGCGACTTTGCCAGCGGCACCTCTTCGCGCAGCACCAAGCTGATTCACGGTGGCGTACGTTATCTGCGGCAGGGAGATCTTGCGCTGGTGCGCCATGCCCTGCAGGAGCGTGCATCTCTGCTCGACAATGCACCCGGTCTGGTGCGGCCGCTGGCCTTTGTCATTCCGGCGCGCAGCTGGCTTGCACGACTCTATTACGCGGCCGGCCTGAAGCTCTATGACCTGCTGGCAGGTGCGCGCAATCCCGCCGCTTCACGCCTGCTTGACCGGCAGCAGACGCTGGCCGCATTGCCCGGGCTGCGTGCGGAGCAAGTGTGCGGCGGTGTCGAGTATCACGATGCCCAGTTTGACGATGCCCGGCTGGCCATTGCGCTGATGCGCACGGCCAGCGACCTGGGGGCCGTCTGCCTCAACTATCTGCCGCTGACCGGGTTGATGAAAAAGGCAGGGCGGATATCGGGGGCGCAACTCCAGGATGCGGAAACCGGCGAAACGTTCCACGTAGACGCACGGGTGGTGATCAACGCCACTGGCGTCTATGCCGATGCGGTGCGCCGGATGGATGCGCCGGAAGCCGCGCCGCGGCTTACGCATAGTCAGGGTATCCATCTCGTGCTCGATGCGGATTTTCTTCCCGGAACATCGGCCTTGCTGGTGCCGGAGACCGCCGATGGCCGTGTCATGTTCGCCATTCCATGGCTGGGCAAGGTGCTGATCGGCACCACGGAGACCGAACGCGACGATCTGCCCGAAGAGCCGCTGCCCTTTGCCGATGAGGTCGATTTTTTGCTGCGCACCGCGGCGGGGGTGCTGGCACGGCCACCGCAGCGCAGCGATATCCGCAGCGCCTTTGCCGGACTGCGCCCATTGCTTGACCCCGGCCATGCCGGGCATGGGCAGCCGGGGCATTCCGCCGGGCTGTCACGCGAACATTCCGTGCAGGTCAGCGAAAGCGGTCTGGTGACGATCAGTGGCGGAAAGTGGACGACGTATCGCTGGATGGCGGAACAGGTCGTCGATCAAGCGGCGCTGGTCGGTGGTTTGCCAGTCGCCCGCTGTACGACTCGTACACTGAAACTGCGCGGCGCAGAGTGCGCTGGTGAGGGCATGGCGCCTTACGGCAAGGATGCCGCGTTGTTGCTGGCCGGATTGCCGGGGCACGGTGTTTACCTCTGTGCGGGCTTGCCCTATACCGAGGCCATGGTACGTTTTGCTTGTCGCTACGAAAGTGCGCGGACGATCGAAGACATTCTTGCACGGCGAACACGCCTGCTCTTTATCGATGCCCTTGCCGCAGAGTCTGCCATTGATCGTGTGGGGGAGATCCTGGCTGAAGAGCGGGTGGTGTTGCCGAGTGACTTGCCGGCGCTACGCGAACGGGCGCGGGCTTGTGCCCGGCGCTATCGCCTGGGTTAGTCGGGCATCAGCGACCGTCAGGCAGACGCTGATGCCCGTTGCCAATTTCAGTAAACGTCGTTCTGTGTGTTGTAGACGTTGAACTTGCCGGTCGGCGTAATCAGTTGTGGATCCTTGATCACGGCTTTCAGCTTGCGCGTCTTGTCGTCGACGACAACGATGGCGGATTCCTCGCCGGCACCACTCCATACAGAGAACCAGACCTCATTCCCGGCCTTGTTGTACTCCGGCTGAACAACCCGCTTGGCGCCAGGTTTGACACCGGCCCATTCGCCGATCGGCAGCAATTCGAAGCCCTTGTCGAGGTTGTTGATGTCGAAGACAGCGATCGACTGCGAGATCTTCGGATCTGGATTCAGCGGAGCATCAACCCAGAGATTTTTTGACTTCGGGTGTGTCTTCAGGAAAAGCTGCCCACCCCCTGCCGCCGTCAGTGTCTGTACGACTCGCCAGGCTTCCTTGGGGTGTTTCTTCGGGTCGGTGCCGATCAGCGATACGGTTTCATCGCCGAGGTGGCCGGTGGCCCAGACCGGGCCGAACTTTGGATGCACGAAGTTGGCGCCACGCCCTGGGTGCGGTGTCTTGCCCACATTGACCACCGCAGCAAGTTTCGACTCCTTGGTGTCGATGACTGCGATCTTGTCGGAAGCATTGGCAGCATCCATGAAATAGCGACCGGTAGATTCCATGCCGCCATCGTGCAGGAAGCGGGGCGTCTTGATCATGGTGATCTTCAGGTTGTCGAGGTCGGTGTAGTTGACCATGTGCACCACACCGGTTTCCTTGGCGTTGACCAAGAATTCAGGCTTGTAGTGCGATGAAACGATGGCGGCAACCCGGGGCTCAGGATGGTACTCGTTGGTGTCCGAAGTCATGCCACGGGTGCCAACAATCTTGCGCGGCTTCAAAGTATCGCCGTCCATGATCACGTATTGCGGTGGCCAATAGGTGCCGGCAATGGCGATCTTGTCCTCATAGCCCTTGAACTTGGAGGTTTCGACGGAACGCGCTTCGAGGCCCACCTTGATTTCCGCCACGGGAGCCGGTTTTTCCATCCACAGGTCGATCATGACGATCCTGGCATCGCGGCCGATCACGAACAGGTAGCGGCCAGACTTCGACATGCGCGAGATATGTACGGCGTAGCCGGTATTGATGACATCGACGATTTTCTTCGACGCGCCGTCAATCAGCGCGATCTTGCCAGCGTCGCGCAGGGTGACTGAAAACAGGTTGGGAAGGTCGAGAGTGTTCATCTTTTTCTTCGGGCGATCTTCCGTCTTCACGTAGACCTTCCAGCTTGCTTCCATTTCCTTCATGCCATATTCCGGCGGGGTCGGCGGTTCGTGCTGGACATAACGGGTCATGATGTCGACCTCGTTCTCAGTCAACGTGCCGGAGGTTCCCCAGTTCGGCATGCCGCCGGGGGAGCCGTAGGTGATGAAGGTCTTCAGATACTCAGAACCGCGCTCGATCGTGATGTCGGTCGTCAGCGGCTTGCCGGTCGCCCCCTTGCGCAATACGCCATGACAGCCGGCGCAGCGTTCGAAGTAGATCTTCTTGCCCACCTCGAACTCGACCTTGGTCATCGGCGGCGACTTCGGATTGATGGTCTGAACCATGTCGGCGTCGCCGAGCGGCGAAGGACCGCCGGCCTGCATCTTTCCTCCCGCTACGGCACGATGGACATCTGGCTTGTCGTCTGCAGCAAAGGCGCCTGTGACGGCAAGGCTGATCAGTGTGGCCATGGATAGCCACACACTACGATGGAAAGCTCCTTGGTTCATGGGTTTGTCTCCTGAGTTTTTGTCATGAAATTGAGTTTAGCTCAAAATCTCAGAAAAGCGTATCACGCCGTGATATCACGGCATGATGTAAAAGCTCGGACGGATGTTCGCGATTTGCGGCAAATCAAAAATTGATGGTGCTGGGCGGGGGGGCTGCTTTCCCGCGAAGGGCGAGGGCGAATGTCCTTACCAGCCGCCCAGTTCCGGGGGCTGCATGCCCAGCGCAAGCATTTCTTCTTCCAGCTTGATGCGCAGGATGAGCAGGCCGTGCAGGGTTTCACGTGACTTGTCGGCGGCCCAGCCATCATGGTGCTGCTGGATACAGGCGTGAATGGCGGCGTGGTTCGAGATGTCCACATTGCAGAGCGCGGCGTAGTGAAGGATCTCGTGATCCAGTTGCGCGAGCTCCTGCTGATAGTTCTCAAAACCGCTCATCGCTGTTGCCCGGAAAATGGAGAGGAGGCATTGTCTCCGAAAAGCCGGTAGCCCGGATAGCGGCAGCAAACCAAGCTATCCGGGCGTGCTCAGGAATCAGGCATGGGTGGCATCGCGGACTTCGCGCCGCAATATCTTGCCAATGGGTGATTTCGGCAGTGCGTCGGTGAAGGCGACATGTCGCGGCAGCTTGTAGCCGGTGAGATGCAGTTTGCAATGCGCCATCACAGCGGCCTTGTCGAGCTTGGGATTTTTGCTGACGATGACCACCTTGACGGCTTCCCCGGATTTTTCATCGGCAACGCCAACGGCTGCGCACTCGATGATGTCAGGGTGCATGGCGAGCACGCTTTCGATCTCGTTCGGATAGACATTGAAGCCGGAGACCAGAATGACGTCCTTCTTGCGGTCGGTGATGGTGACGCGACCCTCGCTGTCAAGGTAGCCGATATCCCCGGTCTTCAGCCAGCCATCCTGTATCACGTTGGCCGTTTCCTGGGGGTTGTTCCAGTAGCCATTCATGACCTGCGGGCCACGCACGCAAATTTCACCGGTGCTCTTCTCGATCTCGCCCGTGCCATGCCACACGGGAAGCGGCTGGAAACTCTCATCCCGGATCGACACGTCGGTTGAGGGAATTGGCAATCCGATGGTGCCGTTCCAGGGCGTGGCCAGCGGAATGCAGCAGACGCCGGGCGAGGTCTCGGTCAGTCCGTAGGCTTCGGTCAGGTAGGCACCGGTAACCTGTTGCCAACGTTCAGCGACCGGTTTTTGCACGGCAGCGCCACCGCCGATGACGACCTTCAGCGCCGAGAAGTCGAGCCGGTCAAAACCCGGCGTGTTGAGCAGGCCGTTGAACAGAGTGTTCACGCCGGTCATGACGCTGAACTTCCATTGCGCCATTTCCTTGACGAAACCGGGCAGGTCACGCGGGTTGGTGATGAGCACGGTCAGGCTGCCCCATTTCAGGAAGGACATGGTCGAGGTCAGGCAGAAGATGTGGTACATCGGCAGAGGGGCAATAACGATTTCCTGCCCTTCCCTGAAACTGCCGGAGATCCACATGCCGGTCTGTTCCAGATTGGCCAGGATGTTCCGGTGGGTGAGCATCGCCCCCTTGGAAACCCCGGTGGTGCCGCCGGTGTATTGCAGGAAGGCGATGTCCTCACGGGACATTGCTGGCGGTGTGAATTTCGCTACAGCACCACGTGCCAGCGCCGTATCAAGGGTGATGGCGCCATCAATTTTCCATTTCGGAACCATCTTCTTCGCGTGCTTGATGACGAAATTGATCAGCCAGCGTTTCGGTGCCGGCAACAGGTCGCCGATCTGTGTAGTGATGACGTGCCTGACCGGGACATTCGCCAGAACCTGCTGCAGCGTTCGGGCGAAATTCTCGACGATGAGCATGGCCTTGGCACCGGAGTCCTTCAGCTGGTGTTCAAGCTCGCGCGGGGTGTAGAGCGGGTTGACGTTAACCACCACCATGCCGGCGCGCAGGATGCCGAACAGGGCAACCGGGTATTGCAGCAGATTGGGTGACATGATCGCCACGGCATCACCCGGTTTCAGATCCGGCAGGTTTTGCAGGTAGGCGGCGAAGTTGCGGGAGAGCTGATCCAGTTCGCGATAAGTGATGCTCCGCCCGAGATTGTGGAACGCCGGGCGTTCGGGAAATTTGGCGACTGTCCTTGCCAGCAGGTCGGGCAGGGAGTCGTACTTGTCAGGGTCGATATCGGCCGGGATGCCTTCCGGATAGTGTTGCAGCCAGATTCTTTCACTCATGATCATTCCTTGTGGTGGAACCTTGAACCAACAGTTTCAGAATCAGGTCAGCGCAATCTTCCGGGGTGGGATTACAAATGGAAATGCCGGGCTGCGCGTGTCTGCGCAACCCGGCATCCTGCAGCGGTCAATCAGAACAGGTCGGCATCCAGCGCCATCAATGGTTCGGCACCTGCGCGGGCAACACGGATCCAGTAGGCGGTTTCCGGCAGCAGTTTGCTGAAATAGTAGCGGGCGGTGGCCAGCTTGGCCCGGTAAAAATCGTCGCCGCTATCCTGCTTTTCCAGCGCCACCCTGGCCATGCGTGCCCAGAAGTACGCAAACACCAGATGGCCGGCAACCTTCATGAATGGAACCGCAGCGGCACCGACTTCGTCCGGGTTCTGCATACCTTTCATGCCGATTTCCATGGTCAGCTTCTGGGTCTTTTCCGCCAGATCGGCCAGCGGGGCGATGAATTCGGCCATGGCCGGATCATCCTTGTGGGCGATGACGAAAGATTCGATGCGGCGTCCAAACTGCTTCAGCCGGGCACCCTGATCAGCCAGTACCTTGCGTGCCAGCAGATCGAGCGACTGGATGGTGTTGGTGCCTTCGTAAATCTGGGCGATGCGGGCGTCGCGAACATACTGCTCCATGCCCCATTCGCTGATGAAGCCGTGGCCGCCGAGAATCTGCATGCCGAGATTGGTACAGTCAAAGGCGTTATCGGTGAGGAAGGCCTTGATGATCGGGATCAGCAGGGTCAGTACATCGTCGGCTTCCTTGCGTGCGGCCTCATCCGGGTGGTCAAGAGAGCGATCCAGTTCAAGCGCAACAAAGTAGGAGAAAGCACGGCCCGCTTCCGCGTAGGCTTTCTGTGTCAGCAGCATGCGGCGGACATCGGGATGCACGATGATCGGGTCGGCCACCTTGTCCGGCGCCTTGGCTCCGGTCAGGGCACGGCTTTGCAGACGCTCCCGGGCGTAGGCCAGCGAGTTCTGGTAGGCGATCTCGGTCAGGCCAAGTCCCTGCATGCCGACGCCCAGGCGGGCGGCATTCATCATCACGAACATGGCCTGCAGGCCCTTGTGCGGCTGCCCGAGCAGCCAGCCCTGCGCCGAATCAAAGTTCATCACACAGGTGGAATTGCCGTGGATGCCCATCTTGTGTTCGATCGAGCCGCAAACTGCCGCGTTGCGCGGGCCGAGCGTGCCATCATGATTGGGAATGAACTTGGGTACGGCAAACAGGCTGATGCCCTTGGTGCCAGCGGGGGCATCGGGCAGACGGGCCAGCACGAGGTGAACGATGTTCTCGGCCATGTCGTGTTCGCCGGAGGAAATGAAAATCTTGGTGCCGGTGATCAGGTAGGCGCCATCGGCACCCGGTTCTGCCTTGGTTCGCAGAATGCCAAGGTCGGTACCGCAGTGCGGTTCGGTCAGGCACATGGTGCCGGTCCACTCGCCGGACACCAGTTTCGGCAGGTAGTCCTTCTTCAGTTCGTCCGAGCCGTGCGCATGGATGCATTCGTAGGCGCCGTGGGAGAGACCCGGGTACATGGTCCATGACAGGTTGGACGAGTTCAGCATTTCGTAGAGCACGTTGTGCACCACTTGCGGCAGGCCCTGGCCACCAAAATCCGGGTCGCAGGTCAGCGAGGGCCAGCCGGCTTCACAGTATTGGCGATACGCCTCCTTGAAACCTGTGGGGGTGCTCACTTCGCCGTTGTTCCACTGGCAGCCTTCATTGTCGCCAACCTGGTTGAGCGGGAAAATGACTTCGGCGCAAAACTTGCCGCCCTCTTCGATGATCTGGTCGATCAGTTCGCGGTTGGTTTCGGCGTGCCTTGGCATGCCTGCCAACTGATCTTCAACCTGCAACAGTTCATGCAGCACAAACTGCATGTCTCTTAACGGCGGCTGATACTGTCCCATGTGCTATTCCCTTTGCGTGCTGTTTTTGTCGAAGGAGACCGGGAGCCAGTCTGGATGCTGCCGCCTGCACGGCACTGGCCCGGGTCAGAACGTTTCGATCCTGCATTTCAAAGGCAGTTAAACGAACGTTTGAATTATTCTCTTGTCGGGCAGGGTGTGCTGTCAAGCTGCGATGCAGCAAAATCAACGTGAATTCAGGCTGCAAGGGGTTTTTCGGGCATGTTAGAATCTGCGCTTTCCCGCGCTACCACCATGAAATTGACGATCAACGGCGAAAGCCGTGACTTCCCCCCCTCGCAAACGATTGCTTCCCTGCTGGAGATTCTCGGGCTGGCCGGTAAGCGAATTGCCGTAGAACACAACGGCGAAATCGTCCCTAAAAGCCGGCACGGCCAGACGCCATTGGCGGAGGGGGATTCGTTGGAGATTGTCGTTGCAGTTGGCGGCGGCTGATACTGGTTCCCTGAGTTTGCAGGTTAAGGAGCACTTACCCCCATGAACCAACTGACCATCGCTGGCAAAACCTATGGCTCCCGCCTTCTGGTGGGTACCGGCAAGTACAAGGATTTCGCAGAGACGAAGGAAGCCATCGCTGCGTCGGGTGCCGAAATCGTCACGGTTGCCATTCGCCGGACCAACATCGGTCAGGACCCGAATCAACCCAACCTGCTCGACGCCATTCCGCCATCGATCTACACCATCCTGCCCAATACCGCAGGTTGTTACACCGCCGACGATGCGGTGCGCACGCTGCGCCTGGCGCGCGAACTGCTCGACGGCCATGCGCTGGTCAAGCTCGAGGTGCTGGGCGACCCGGTCAATCTCTTTCCGAACATGCCGGAGACGCTGAAAGCGGCGGAGACGCTGGTCAAGGAGGGGTTCGAGGTGATGGTCTACTGCGCCGACGATCCGATCCAGTGCAGGATGCTGGAAGACATCGGCTGTGTCGCGATCATGCCGCTGGCTTCCCTGATCGGCTCCGGGATGGGCATTGTCAATCCGTGGAACCTGCGCCTGATCATCGATAACGCGAAGGTGCCGGTACTCGTCGATGCCGGCGTGGGCACCGCTTCTGATGCCGCGATTGCGATGGAGCTCGGCTGCGATGGCGTGCTGATGAACACCGCCATCGCCCATGCGAAGAATCCGGTGCTGATGGCTTCGGCCATGAAGAAGGCCGTCGAAGCCGGGCGCGAAGCCTTCCTCGCTGGCCGCATGCCGCGCAAGTACTACTCGGCGGATCCATCGTCGCCGACCTCGGGGCTGATCGGCTCATGAACGGGAACAGCATGCCGGAAAGCGAAGTTGAGAATCCGTACGGGCATATCCGCAGCTTTGTGCTGCGCCAGGGGCGAGTCTCCAGCGCGCAACAGCGCTACTACGAAGACATGATGCCGAAGATCGGCGTGCCTTATGCGGCAGCGCCGCTTGACCTCGATGCCCTGTTTGGACGAAGCAGCCAGCAGGCGCCGAAAATTTTCGAGATCGGCTGCGGCATGGGCGAAACATCCGCGGCGATTGCCGCCGCCCACCCGGAAAATGATTACCTCGGACTGGAGGTGCATACCCCCGGTGTCGGCAGCCTGTGCAAGTTGATCGCCGAAGGCGGGATCAGCAATCTGCGCGTCTGCCAGCACGATGCCGTGGAAGTGTTGCGAGACATGATCGGCCCGGAAACCCTTGCCGGGGTGCATATTTTCTTCCCCGATCCCTGGCCGAAAAAACGCCATCACAAGCGTCGCCTGATCCAGCCACCACTGGTCGCAACGCTTGCGGCAAAACTCAAGCGCGGTGGCTACATCCACTGTGCGACAGACTGGGAAGAGTACGCACAGCAGATGCTCGACGTGCTGTCAGCCGACCCCGCGCTGGAGAATACTGCGGCAGATTATGCGCCGCGCCCGGAATACCGTCCGCTGACCAAGTTCGAACAGCGCGGCATTCGCCTTGGTCACGGCGTCTGGGATCTGGTGTTCAGGAAGAAATAAGCGGCAAGAAAGCTATTGCAGACGGAAGATGACGGGCAGGATCATTTGGCGTGCTGACACACCGGGCAAACGGCCCATGGCATAGGCAGCCTTGATCGCTGCATTGTCGAGGGTGGCATGGCCGCTGCTGGCGGCCAGTTGTACGTCGGCGATGCTGCCGCCTTCGCCGAGCACCAGAACGAGCCGGGTTTCACCCTCCAGTCCGCGGGAGATCGCCTCCTGTGGGTAGAACAGATGTTCGGCCAGTTTCTGTTGTGCAGCGGTTATTTGCCGTTTTTCAGTTTGTGCCGGGCGCGGAGTGGATGATGGTTTCGCCTGTGGTGGCGGCTCTTTGGGGACTGGCGGTTTAGGCTCGTGTTTTTCAATCTCCGGTTCAAGCGTATTCTTTACCAATGGTTCAGGTGGTGGTTCGTCAATCACCGGTATACGCAGACTGACTTGCAGGCTGATCGGTGGTGCCGGCTTGTGCAGGTTCTTCAGCGCACCGCTGCCGAGTACAACTGCGTGCAGCAGAAGCGACAGGGCAAAGCAAAACAGCAGGCGTCGGTCGGATAGGGTCAAGAGGAGCAGGGCGCAAGCTGCGCCGATTTGTTTTTGCTGGAGAATCAAGCCGCATTTTGGCAGAAAGCGGGGCCTGCGTCGCCCCGGAGGGCAAGTGGTGAAAATACTGACCAGTCTTTATCTCGGTTGTGTGCTGCTTCTGGCAGTCACGGTTTCCCCGGCAAGTGCCGCATCACCGGACCCGATTGTCTACGGGATTGCCGTTGAGCGCGGCGACAAGCGCCAGGTCAGCCAATGGCTGGATGAGGGTATGCCAGCGGATTATTTCGCTGATCGCATCGGCACCGGCCTGATGATCGCTGCCTGGAACGGCGACATTGAAATGATGGAATTGCTGGTCAGCCGCGGTGCCAATCCGCGGCGAGCCAATCGTAACGGGGAGCAGGCGGTGCAGTTGGCTGCCTGGAACGGCCATGTGGCCGCCGTGCGCTGGTTGCTGGAGCGGGGTGCGGTACTCAATCGGGACGACAAGCACTGGAATGCCCTCCACTATGCCGTATTCAATGGCCATACCGATCTGGCCAAGGAACTGATTTCTCTCGGTGCGGAGGTCAATGCGCGTTCGCCGAATGGCTCGACCCCGTTGATGCTGGCAGCCCGCGAGGGACGTGAGGATGCCGCGCGCCTGCTGCTGGAATCGGGTGCGGATACCCGTTTGAAAAGTGACTGGGGCGACACGGCGCTGACCTTTGCCATGCGCTACGACCACTATCGGCTGGGCAAGATGATTTCGACGCCGGAAGAATTCGAAATTGCCGTCAAGGCGCCAAAGGAAAGCTTCGGGCAGGCCAGTCGCTCAGCCGTGGCGCCCTCGCAGATCGAAGACATCCTGCGCAAGATGCGGGAAGCGGAAGCGGCAGGCGAATCCACCCAGGAATTGCGTAAATCCCTGCATGGCGTAATTGCCGAATATCGTGGCGCGCCGAAACCTCAAGGCATGATTGGTGGAAAGTTGATCAAGCCGGCACCGCCGCCGAGAGCGCTGATCATTACCGCCAAGCGCAGGCAGCCGGACGGCGGCGAGCGTGTGGAGGTGGTTCCCGGCGGTAGTCAGGTGCCGCCAGGGACGGTACGCGTGACGCCAAGCGAATCGTTCAGCCCCAGTCGGGTCGCCGACCTGATCCGCCAGATTCGTGTCGCCGAAGCGCAGGGTTTGCCGACCGATGCCTTGCGCCGCCAGCTTGACGAGGCAATGAAGAAAATGTGATGCGGAGCATCGCGTGAGTTTTCTCGACTGGCTTTTCGGTGCGCGGCCATGCTGCGGCAACGACGAACAACTGGCCGCGGCGGTGGAACGGGTCATCGAAGGTACTGATCCCCGGCTCAAGGCGGTTGGCAATGTCCGCCAGCGCTTGTCGCCGGCGGTGGCCGAGGTGCTTCACTTCACCCGCGAACTGGTCGGCAGGCTGCCCCCCGGCATTGAAATGAGCGCCGAAAACTGGCGGCGGGAGCCATTGCTGCGGGCTTTCTTTGTCCGGCCCGACGAAATTTCCGATGCCTTGTCACGCAGCCAGGATTTGCGGGATTTTCTTGGTTCGCCCGCTGCCTCAGGGCTGGGTGAAATCCATTGTGCGTTTGCTGCCACGCGGGTCGAACGCAAGGCACTCGGGCCGGCTATGGAAAACGGCGTGCTGCGCCAGGATGTGGCGAGAACAACGGTGAGTTTCACAGATTTTCGTCTGGTTGGTTTTTCGGCCACGGAAGAAGCGTTGCGCCGGCAGATCGAAGAAATCGTGCTCGAAGAACTGGTGCTGGTGGCCTTGAGAAAAATCACCGAGCGCAAGGCACAAGGTGCTGACCTGATCGCCTACCAGCAATTGCTGAAGGCGCGCTTGCGCTTCATGGAGCAGAGTGGTGCCGGACTCGATGCGGCGCTGGCCAGCGAACAGCGGCCGGCGCGTGATCTGCAGCAACTGCGCCATGAGCTGGCAAAGAATGAAGCCGAGCTGAATGCGATCCAGGCTGCCAGTATCGGCCTTGGTGCCACGATTGAAGCAACGATCAGCGCCTTGCAGGGAGCCGAGGCGATCATCCGGCCAGAGCAGATCACCCTGCACCTGAACGCCATGAACATCATCGTTGGGGAGTCGGACGAGGATGCGTCGACAATCCGGCTCATGGAAGTGTCCACCATCAATCCGGATCGCCCGCGCCGGGTGGCATTCCTGGCACGTTTTCCGCGGCAGTCGGTGGTGACGAAACGTGCCGATTTTGATGCGCTGCTCCGGTCGATCTAGCGTCCGGCGTGCACAGCGGGGGAATGCAGGGATCAGCTGCGGAGCAGCGTAGGGAAACGCTCAGGCTTGTCGAAGCCAAGATATTCCAGCGCCTGAATGGCCTGCGTGCTGAAGGAAGGGTGGGGGTAGAGCCGGCTGAATACCTGTGCGGTACTGGCCAGCCGGGCCGGGTCAGGTAAAGGGGTCGAGTTGCAGACTGCGGCCAGCATCAGGCGCAGCACACCGAAGCGGGCAAGCACGCCGAGAAAATGTCGGTAGGGCGTGCTCATGCCGAAAGGAAAGGCCTCCCGGAACATCTCGTTCAGGAGGTAGTTGTCGAGCAAGGCCGGTGCCGCTTGCAGTGCCCCCGGCATGTGTTGCAAACCTGCCTGATAGCCGCTGACGAGGGCTTCCCAATCCGGGGTGGTCATACCGGACACACGGGTGCAAAGACCGGCGGCAACAGCCTCCTGAATCACCGTGTGTGTCGGTGAGGTCATCCTTTTCAGCCCGCCTTGCCAGAGCTTGAAGAACAGCTGGGCTTGCCCCCAATGATCTGCTGTCACCTCATTGAGCAATGCCAGCATGGGGCCTTGTTCGATCTGACCGAGAAATTCGGAAAGAAATTGGTCGAGATCGAGCGGGGTGTCGGTTGCCAGCAAGGCTTCCAGTTGATGGCAGAAATGGCCGATGACGACGAGTCGCTGCCAGAGAAGCAAATCGCCAAGCTGCATGAACTGAAGGCAGAAGCCACGAATCTCGCTGACCTGCTGAGGAGTGAGCTTGCCGGTGAGGGGGCTGGCAACAAGAGTCGACGGGCGGATGCTGATCGGGGATTCAATCAGGTCAAGCACATTTTCTGTCAGCAAGGCTTTGCGAGCGGCTTCCGGACAGGCAAGGTCGAGTGCATATTCGATCTGCCCGGACACCTCGCGTATGCGTCGGGGAAAGCTGGCGCACGTATCGGACAGATAGTCTTCTCCCAGATCGCGATGGATCGCGCAGCAACCCTGTTCCAGAAACGGGCAGTCACGGGTGTCCGGCAGCAGTTCGATCCGCGCCGGGTGACCGCTGGCCCCTCGCGCTTCCACGCTGATCGGTTTGATGAAACGCTGAAAGCGCTCGGCAAGACCGGGGTGTTTGACCTGACGATAGGTTTCCAGGGTCGCCTGGTCGATCGATATTTTCCAGCCGGCGCAGCAGGTGTCCTCGCAGGCGCTGCCAATGCATTGAAAATCCGCCGCGTAGCGGGGCATCAGTGCGTTGCAGGAATGCGTCGGAGAATGTGCTGGCATGCAAGATGATTCCGGTGGTCGTCATGCTGTTTAACATGCGGCCCGGTCCAAGGCAAATCGGGCGCCCCTGTTTTTGCTGCCAGACTCAGAACACCAGTGTGCGCCAGTCCGGGTCAAGGCTGCGGGCAACAAAGGCGGTGGCGCCAGCCTGCCCGCTGAATTCCGGGATGAGCGGTTCGCCCTCGCCGACATAGGCGCGCCAGGCCATGCTGCAGGCAAGAAAACGGGCGCCGCCACTGGCGGCATCCTGCATGAACGCATACAGGCTGCGCTCACTTCCACCGTCGATGCCTTGGCGAAGAAGGTTGCTGTCGATCAGCAGCCGTACCGAGCGGCCGGCGAAATGGACTTCAACTTCAGCATCCAGCGCCGAGGCAGCTGCGGCATAGACAAAGGGGGCGGCGGCCAGATCCGGACGATCCAGGTCGACTGACCAGAGCAGGATGGCCAGCTTGTTCATTTGAAGCTGGCCTCCGGCTCAACGGAAAGTATGTGCTGACGATAACTTTCGGCATCGACCAGTTGCCGGCTTTCCTTCTCCCAGTCCGTCGCGATGCCACGAATCAGCCAGTGCTGGTGCGGGTCAAGGTTGATCGGTGCCGGCCGTTCCTCCAGTGCTTCGTTTACCTCGTGCAGGATCAGCGACAGGGGGCTGTGTACCGCGAGTACCGTTTTGGCGCTCTCCATTGTTCCCAGTCCGCGTCCGTACTCGATCACAGCCCCTTTCGGCTTGCCGGTGAAGGCAATGATCTCCCCGGCCAGAAAGACGCCAAAGCGGGTGATGCCGACAATGACTTCGTCGCCCTCACGCCTGACCCACATGTCGTAGTTGCAGTCGTAGAGGTCACCGTCGGGAACGGCCCCCTGATAGGGTTGGTGGGGCATGGTCAGCTGCCCCAGTCTGGGGATGAATGGCGGAAGAGAGTGGGAGTCGAACCCACCAGGGACCGTCTGACGGCCCCTGCCGGTTTTGAAGACCGGCCGCCCCACCGGGGGACGATCTCTTCCATGGTGATCAGTTTATCCATTGTCTTGGTGTCGCCGTATCACGCAGCACATGTTCGTCACGCGCATTGCGCTGGTTGCGGACGCGCCGAGTGTAGCCGATGCGGTCAAAGAATTCGAGGATGTGAATGGCCACCTTGCGACCGCCGCCAATCTGGTCGCGCAGGTCGGCCGCACGTGCGCAGCCATGTTCCCGATGCAGCCGGCTGACGATGTCGGCCAGCGAAGCCACGGCGGCGTCGGTGAAATAGTGATCATGGGCAACCGGGTAGAGCTTGCCGGTGCGCGCCACTCGCTTCATCAATGCCCGAATGGTGTCTTCGCTGGCGCCGGTGGCGTTGGCAATGTCGCGCACGCGTGGTGGCTGGTACGGGGTGGAGGACAGCAGCGGGGCGAAGCTGGCCCACAGATCCTTGTCGGCTGCCGATAGCGTGACACGGTGTGCCGGCAAATGCAGCCAGCTGGAAGTCTGGGCCACACGGCCGGTTGCCAGTGCTTCGTCGACCAGTGGGTCAAATGCGCTGCGCGGCAGGGTCGGCAGCGTCAGCCGGCGCAGCCGTTCATGCTCGGCACCCAGCATGTCAGGGGCGCGCTCATGTTCGGCTGCCAGTGCGGCGACCAGCCGCTCGCCAAGTTGCTGCCAGACTGCCGGGGAAAATCCCAGCGTGCCTTCACGGGTATCGATCCGCTTCAGTTCCAGCATTTGAACCAGCTGGTCGCTGGTGCTGTCCGGCAGATTCCAGGCCTGGGCAAAGCGTTCCAGCAACACGCCGGCCGGGCTATTCTCGAGTTGATGGGCGAGAGCCGACCCGGGCGAGCCGGCGGCAGCAAGGCGCAAGGCCGCCAGCCTGGGCGCTGCGCGCTTGTGCCTTGTTGGCGGAAAAATATCGAGCACCGTGCCGCCCCCCAGTGTCCGGCTGGCGGAGGTGTCGCGCACGATGAAGCGGTCGCCGATTGCGCAGCATAGCGGCCGGTCGAGCAGGATCTCGGCCAGCATGTCAGCGCCCGGTGGCAGGCTGTCACCTTCCAGCAAGGCAATGCGGCCGGTGATGTCTTCGGCACCGAGATGGACATGCACCGGTGTCCAGTGCCTGAGCGCCACCGATTCTTCAGTGGAGAGCTTGAGCGTGGCCGAAAAGCGGTCAATCGGCAGGTGCTGGCGCGGGTCGAGGACCCATTGCCCGCGACGAATAGCCTCCCGCGCAAAATCGCCGACCAGATTCAGCGCAACGCGTTGCCCGACATGGCCGGATTCGGCCGGGCGATCCTGGGCATGCAGGCCCCGCACACGGACATTCACGCCGGCGGGGGAAATGCTCAGGGTGTCACCGACGCGCACACTGCCGGAAAAAACGGTGCCGGTAACGACCGTGCCGATACCGGAAAGGGTAAAGCAGCGGTCGATCGCCAGCCGGAAACGTCCGGGCAACTCTGACGACGCATCTGCTTCCCGTGTTCCGGCCTGTTGTTCGAGATGGGTTTTCAGCAGGGCAATACCCTCGCCGTTGCGTGCGGCCACGGGGAACAGCGGTGCATCGGCAAAGCAGCTACCCGCCAGCAATGCACGCGTTTCAGCAATCGCGGCTGCCTGACGCTCGGGCGTCACGACATCGCATTTGGTGAGGGCGACAGCGCCCTGCCTGATTCCGAGCAGGCTGGCGATGGCCAGATGCTCACGGGTTTGCGGCATCGGGCCATCATCGGCAGCAACCACCAGCAGCAGGAAATCGATGCCGGTGGCACCCGCCAGCATGTTGTGGATCAGTTTTTCGTGGCCGGGGACATCGACGAAACCGAGCGCCTGACCCGTGGGCGTGTCGGTGTAGGCATAGCCGAGATCAACGGTGATGCCGCGGGCCTTTTCTTCCGGCAGGCGATCGGCATCGACGCCGGTCAGCGCTTTCACCAGCGTTGTCTTGCCGTGGTCGATATGGCCGGCGGTGCCGATGATCATGCCTGCTGCAGCTCCAGTTGCTGGCAAAAGCGGACTTCGTCGGCCGGATCGAGGCAGCGCAGATCAAGGCGCAGGGCATCGTCGGCAATGCGTCCGATCACCGGCTGCGGCAGGCCGCGCAGCCTTGCTTCCAGTGCGGCCAGCAGCTTGCCGGGGCGTTTTCCCGGATAGCGGATGACGATGGCGGCCGATGCCAGCCGCTCGACCGGCAGTGCACCACTGCCGATCTGGCTCATGCAGGGTTCGATGCTCAAGCTTGATTGTTCACCGGCAAAGGCAGCGAGCGGCGGCAGCAGGCGTTCCGCCTGCGCGGCAATGTCATGTTCGCTGCGGGTCAGCAGATGCAGCGTGGGCAGGCGTTGTGCCAGACGATCCGGGTCGCGATAGAGGCGCAGCGTGGCTTCCAGTGCGGCCAGTGTGATCTTGCCGACGCGCAGCGCACGTTTCAGCGGGTTCTTCTTGATCCGCGCAATCAGATCCTTGCGGCCGACGATGATGCCGGCCTGCGGCCCACCGAGCAGCTTGTCGCCGGAGAAGGTGACAAGATCGGCACCGGCAGCCAGCGAATCCTGCGGCGTTGGTTCCTTGGGCAGGTGCCAGCGGGCAAAATCGGTCAGCGTGCCGCTGCCGAGGTCGATCATGAAGGGGATGCCCTGTGCCTGTGCAATATCGGCAATGTCTGCTTCATCCACGGTTTTGGTAAAGCCGACCACCGCGTAATTCGACGTGTGCACCTTCATCAGCAGGGCGGTCTTGGCCGTGATTGCCTCGGCGTAGTCCTTGGCATGCGTGCGGTTGGTGGTGCCGATCTCGACCAGCTTGGCACCGGCCCGGCGCATGATGTCCGGCACGCGGAAGGCGCCGCCGATTTCGACCAGTTCGCCACGCGAAACCACCGCCTCCTTGCCCTTGGCCAGGGTGTCCAGTGCCAGCAGTACGGCGGCGGCATTGTTGTTGACGATGGTGGCGGCGAACTCTTTCGCTTTCTCGCCCATCGAGGCAGCCATGATCTCGGCCAACAGCGGTTCGACCAGCGAGTCGCGGTCGCCGCGCCCACCGTCCGCGATGTCGTATTCCAGCGCACAGGGCGAGGTGGCGGCAATGGCCATGGCGGCCACCGCTTCGGGCGCCAGCAGCGCACGACCGAGGTTGGTGTGCAGCACGGTGCCGGTCAGGTTGAACACGGGCCGCAGCTTGGGGCGAGCGAGTTTTTCGGCGCGTTCGACGATTGACAATGCCAGTGTGTCGGCATCGGGCAGCGCGTGGCCGGCACGCAGCAATTCGCGTGCGGCAGCGAGTTCGGCACGGGTGCAGTCGGTCACTGTTTGTCGGCCGTGCTGATCAATGGCTGAACAGAGCGCGGGTAGGTTGAGCAAGCGATCAACGGCGGGGAGTTGCGATAGCGATATGGACTTGGTCTGTGTCATGGCTTTCACCCGGACCGGGCAGAAAGGAAAAGGAAAGATGATTATCCGGCAGCATTCACCAGCAGCAGGTTGGGGCCACTGCGGCTATAACCGGCTTCATCAACGAGCAGGTCCAGACTCAGGGAGGCGAGATCGTCAGCCACCGGGTCGATGCGAGGGTCTTTTTCCTGATAGGCGATCTTCAGGTAACTCTTGCATTCATCGCAGGTCTCGGCACGGATTTTTCCGTCTGAACCGTCAATCTGCTGTTGGGCCAGGCCCTTGTCGCTGTTGCAACTGGCGCAGGTAGCTCGCGGCACGTTCCATTCGGTATTGCACAGAGAGCAATGCAGATAGCGCAGATTGTTGATGCCCGATGAGATACGAACGATGCTGGCTACGGGCAGGCTGCCGCAGCACGGACAAACGCCCGGTGTATCGAGTTTCTGCAGGTGCGTGGCATCGAGGCGGGCAGCCTGTGCTGTCCACACTACTTGCAGTGCTGCTGCGACCAGGGGCAATTCGCCGGCAGCGCTCGGGTCCGGTTCGCCATGCAGCAGGCCATCGGCCAGAGATTCAAGGCGGATGTCGTCGGCGGCCGCTAGTTCGGAAAGCAACGTGACGCTACGTTCGGGGGCATGCGGGAGCAGGGTGCCAATGAGCTGGCGCAGGGTGTCTCGCCATTGTGCCGGTCGTTCGGCTGCGGTGGCGTTCAGCGGCGGCATGTGGTGCTGGCGCGCCTGCTCAAGTGCATTGGCTGAGGGCAAGGGGAGTTCCGGCAGGGACAGCAGTGCATCGTGCTGGGCGCGTGTCAGGTGACCAAGAAAAGTCAGCCAGTCAGCGAGCTTGTGATGGTTGGCGAGTGCAGTAAAGCGTGCCGCCCGCTCGGCAAAAATACTGCCAGCCACTGGCAGAAGAATCGGTGCTGCTTCTTCGGTCGGCGGATTGAAATTGATTGGTTTGGTATCCATGTCTCTGACTAAAAATAACCCGCAGCAATTATTTGCTGCGGGTTGTTGCAAACACAAGTCGAATCGAGCGTAACCGGATGGGCGGCTCAGGCAGCTCTTGCACTGGCCTGAGCCGCGACCGGGTCACTTTCCGGTCATCTGACGATACCAGGCACGGTGGTGCTGTTTGGCCCAGGCACGCGTCACCGTCCCGTACCACATGGCGCGGATGGTGCCCTTGGTCCAGATGGCGGCATACACATGCACCATGATCATGGCGATCATGATGGCGGCTACGGCAGCGTGGATCACGGCACCGAAGCGCGCCAGATCCACCGGCACGCTGAACTGCGCGCGCCAGATGAAGATGCCGGAGACGGTGAGCAGAACCATACAGAGGGTCATGCACCAGAACATCATCTTCTGGCCACCATTGTATTTGCCCTGCTCGGGCATGTTGTGGTCGTTGCCGTCCATCATTTCCTTGGCACGCCCCAGCCACTCGCGATCGGCATCGGTCATCTTGTTCAGGTGCTTGAAACGCAGGAACATCAGCACGAAGAAGAAGGCCATGAAGACACCGATGTACGGGTGCAGGATGCGCGCCCAGGTTCCCCCGCCGAACAGCTGCGTGAGCGGGAAGAAGGCCGGGTGGAAAAAGGCCAGTCCGGAAAGTGCGAGCAGGATGAAGCTGATGCCCACGACCCAGTGATTGGCCCGCTCGGAAGCGTCATAACGCTTCAGGTCTTTTGGATCTCGGATCATTGTGCATCCTCCTTCTCAATTTCCTTTTCGATCTCTTTCGAGACCTCGTTCGGACCTTTCATCACATAGTGGAACAGGCTGCCCAGAGCGACACCAGCCAGTGCCAGTGTGGCGAGCGGCTTGGTAGCCCCCTTCCACAAGGCCACCAGCGGGCTGATGCTCGGGTTGACCGGCAGGCCGGAGTACAGATCCGGTTTGTCGGCATGGTGCAGCACATACATCACGTGCGTGCCGCCCACACCGGCCGGGTCGTAAAGGCCAGCCTTCTCGTAGCCGCGTTCCTTGAGGTCGGTGATGCGCTTGGCGGCATAGTCCTTCATGTCCTCCTTGCTGCCAAACTGGATGGCACCCGTCGGGCAGGCTTTCGCGCAGGCCGGAGCCTGGTTGACGGCAACCCGGTCGGAGCACAGCGTGCACTTGTAGGCCTTGCTGTCCGTCTTGGAGATGCGGGGGACATTGAAGGGGCAGCCGCTTACGCAGTAGCCGCAGCCGATGCAGTTTTCCTGATGGAAATCAACAATGCCGTTGGCGTACTGGATGATGGCGCCGGGAGCTGGGCAGGCCTTGAGGCAGCCCGGATCGGCACAGTGCATGCAGCCGTCCTTCCTGATCAGCCATTCCAGTTTGCCCTGCTCCTCGATCTCGCTGAAGCGCATGACCGTCCACGATTTTTCCGTAAGGTCCATCGGGTTGTCATAAACACCATGACAGTTGCCGACTTCATCACGTACATCGTTCCATTCCATGCACGCTACCTGACAGGCCTTGCAGCCGATACAGGCAGAAACGTCGATCAGTTTGGCGATCTCGATCGTCTGCCGCGCCTGGGGTGAAGGCGTGGTGGTCGCGGAGCGCTGTTTGATGTCTAGCGATTGCAATGCCATAACAGTTCTCCCTTAGACTTTCTCGATGTTGATGAGGAACGCCTTGTACTCCGGCGTGTGTACGTTGGCATCACCGACAAACGGGGTCAGGGTGTTGGTGAGGAAGCCAGGCTTCGTCGCCCCCTTGAATCCGTAGTGGATCGGGATGCCCACGGTGTGCACCTTCTTGCCATCAATCTCCAGTGACTTGATGCGTTTGGTCACTACGGCCACACCCTTGATGAAGCCCCGGTTGGAACGTACCTTGATCTTGTCGCCGGCCTTGATGCCCTTCTCCTTGGCCAACTCCTCGCCAATCTCCACGAACTGTTCCGGCTGCATGATCGCGTTGATCTGCGATTGCTTGGTCCAGTAGTGGAAATGCTCGGTCAGGCGGTAGGTGGTGGCCACGTACGGGAAGTCCTTGGCCGTGCCGAACGCCTCCATGTCGCTCTTGTAGACCCGGGCGGCGGGGTTGGACTTCGCCTTCGGGTTGTTCGGGTGCATGGGGTTGACGTCGAGCGGCGACTCGAACGGCTCGTAGTGCTCCGGCATTGGTCCGTCAGCCATGATTTCGCGGCTGAACAGGCGGCCGACGCCTTCCGGTGTCATGATGAACGGCATGACATAGTCTTCCGGCTTGGCGGTCGGCGCCATGTCCGGAATGTCGTTGCCGCCCCACTTGTCGCCGAGCCACTTCATGACCGTACGCTGCGGATCCCACGGCTTGCCGGCGAGGTCGGCCGAGGCGCGGTTGTAGAGGATCCGGCGGTTCACCGGCCAGGCGTAACCCCAGTTCAGCGTCTGGCCGAGGCCTGACGGGTCACTGTTGTCGCGCTTGGCGGTGTTGTTGCCGGCCTGCGACCAGGTGCCACAGTAAATCCAGTTGCCGCAGGCGGTGGAGCCATCGTCACGCAGGAAGCCGAAACTTGGCAACTGCTCGCCCGCCTTGAACAACACCTTGGTCGGATCTTTTGGATCGATAAGGTCGGTCAGTGCCTTGCCGTTGATCTCGCGCAGCAGTTCCTCGGGCGAGGGTTTCGCCGGCTGGGTGTAGGCCCAGGTCAGGTTGAGGATCGGCTCGGGCAGCGCACCGCCATCCTTGGCGTACATCGCCTTGAGCTTCAGGAAGAGCGCCGCGAGGATCTCGGCATCTTCCTTCGACTCGCCCGGGCCGTCCGCGGACTTCCAGCGCCACTGCACGACGCGGCCGGAGTTGGTGAAGGTTCCGGCGTGTTCGGCGAAGAGGTTGGCCGGCAGGCGGAAGACTTCGGTGTCGATCTTCGTCGGATCGACCTCGTTGAATTCGCCGTGCGGCTTCCAGAACTCCGAGGTGTCGGTGGCCAGCGGGTCGATGACGACAAGGTATTTCAGCTTCGCCAGCGCATCGCCGACCTTCTTCTTGTTCGGCACCGAGGCCAGCGGGTTGAAGCCCTGGCAGATGAAGCCGTTGAGCTTGCCTTCGAACATCGCGTGGAACATCGCCAGTGTGTCGGTGGCGCCGCCCAGCTTGGGCAGCCAGTCGAAGGCGAAGTCGTTCTCCTTCGTCGCGGCGTTGCCGTACCAGGCCTTGCACAGGCTGGTGAACCACTTCGGGAAGTTCTGCGGGAAGTTCATCTGGCCCGGACGAAGGGCCTTCGGCGTCCGCTTCTCGAGGTAGGTTGCGCGGTCCTTGTCGCCTTCGTTCGGGGCCGAGAGGTAGCCCGGAAGATTCTGCGAGTAGGCGCACATGTCGGTGATGCCCTGCACGTTGGCGTGCCCGCGCAGCGCGTTGATGCCGCCGCCGGCCATGCCCATGTTGCCGAGCAGGAGCTGGATCATTGCCATGCAGCGGATGTTCTGCGAACCGACCGAGTGTTCCGTGAGACCGAGTGCGTACAGGTAGCTCATCGTGCGGTTTGGCGCCGACGTGCTGGCGATGTACTCGCAGACCTTGAGGAAGGCGTCCTTCGGCGTGCCGCAGATCTTCTGCACGGTCTCCGGGGCGTAGCGCGAATAGTGCTGCTTCATCAGCTGGAACACGCAACGCGGATCCTGCAGCGTCTCGTCCACCTTGGCGTAGCCGTCGCTGCCGATCTGGTACTTCCAGGTGTCCTTGGCGTAGCTGCGTTTCGCCTCGTCGTACCCGGAGAACAGACCGTCTTGGAACTTGAAGCCGTCGTCGATCAGGAATGCTGCGTTGGTGTAGTGCTTGACGTACTCGTGCTGGATCTTGTCGTTCGAGAGCAGGTAATTGATGATGCCGCCGAAAAAGGCGATGTCGGTTCCCGGACGGATCGGTGCGTAGTAGTCAGCGACGGCCGCCGTGCGGTTGAAGCGCGGGTCGACGACGACGAGTTTCGCCTTCCGGGTCTTCTTCGCCTCGATGGCCCACTTGAAGCCGCAGGGATGCGCTTCGGCCGGATTGCCGCCCATCACGAAAACAAGGTCAGCGTTCTTGATGTCCACCCAATGGTTGGTCATCGCGCCACGTCCAAAACTCGGAGCCAGACTGGCCACCGTGGGAGCGTGTCAAATACGTGCTTGCGTGTCGAGCTGCGTGACCCCCAGGGCGCGGAGCGTCTTGACGGTGAGGTAGCCGGCTTCGTTCGAGGCGGCCGATGAAACGAGGGCACCGATCGTCGGCCAGCGGTTGATCGTCACGCCGTCCTTGTTCTGGGCCTGGAAGTTCTTGTCGCGGTCAGCCTTCATGTGCGCCGCAATGCGCTCGATGGCCTCGTTCCACGAAATCCTCTTCCACTCCTTCGAACCCGGCTCGCGCACTTCCGGCCACTTCAGACGGTTCGCGCTCTGTACCATGTCGCGCAGGCCGGCGCCTTTCGGACACAGGGTGCCACGGTTGACGGGGTTGTCGGGGTCGCCTTCGATATGGATGATTTCCGACTGTGAATTCTTCGATTTGTCGCCGGTTGAGTAGATCAATACGCCGCAGGACACCGAGCAGTACGGACAGATGTTCCGTGTTTCGGTGGCGCGGGCGAGCTTGAAGGTTCTTACTTCCGCAAGAGCTGCATTTGGTGAGAAGCCCATCATTGCAATGGACGAACCACCCAGCCCGGCGGAGCAGACCTTGAAGAACTGCCGCCTGTTCATTTGCATGAATTCCCTCCTTGGTTGTTCGGAGCGTGTCTTGGAAGGCACGCGAAGGGAACTGTTTGCACGATTTATGCCAGAACAAAAAACCGCTTCGATTCAATGGTCTTTCAATTTCCCCTTATTTTTTGCTGGCGATTAATCGGGACAAAATGTCTCAATTGGCCGTGATGTGCGACATTTTGTCCACAAAGGGGCGCCCGGTTCGTGCTCAGGCCGACAGAAAGCGGCGTAGCAACTCGTTCAGGAAACGCTGTCCACGAAGCGTGGGGGCGATTCGCTGGTGGGTTCGTTCGATCAGTCCGTCACTGGTGGCTTGTCGCAATACGGATTCAATGCTGAACAGGGGAAGGGTGGTTCTGGCTTCAAACAACGCCGGATCGAAGCCGTGGGTAAGGCGCAGGGCGTTGATCATGAATTCGAAGGGCAAATCGTCGGCGCTGACGTTGTTCTCTTCGTGCACCGGCTGGCCGGCAGCCACCTGTTTCAGGTAGTTCAGTGGCTGCTTCCAGCGCATCTGGCGCAGCACGCGATCATGCATCGTCAGCTTGCCATGGGCGCCGGCACCGATGCCCAGATAGTCGCCGAACAGCCAGTAGTTGAGATTGTGCTGGCATTCAAACCCGGGCTGGGCAAAGGCCGATGTTTCGTAGTGGGTGTAGCCGGCTGCGGCCAGCCGTTGCTCGATGGCGTCCTGCATGTCGGCGCAGGTATCGGCTTCTGGCAATGGTGGCGGTGATGCGGCAAACCGGGTGTTCGGTTCGAGCGTCAATTGATAACAGGAAAGGTGTCTGGGCGAAAAGGATAATGCGGTTTCCAGATCATCCATCGCTTCCGCCAGTGTCTGCGCCGGCAGGCCGTACATCAGGTCGAGATTGAACCGGTCGAAATGGCGTGCGGCGAGTTCAATGGCATGTTTCGCCTCGTGTTCGTCGTGGATGCGGCCAAGTGCCTTCAGGTGACGCGGATTGAAGCTCTGGATGCCAAGCGACAGCCGATTGACCCCGGCAGCGCGGTAGGCGGCAAAGCGCTCAGCCTCGGCGGTGCCAGGGTTGGCTTCCAGTGTGACTTCTGCATCTGGCAGCAGTGTGATGCGGGTACGGATGGCGGTAAGCAGGCGGTCGACGGCGTCACCGGAAAGCAGGCTGGGGGTGCCGCCGCCGATGAAGATGGTGCTGACACGCCGCCCCCAGATCAGCGGCAGGGCGGATTCCAGATCAGCGACCAGTGCCGCGATGTAATCATTTTCCGGAATGCTGTCCCGAGCCTCGTGCGAGTTGAAGTCGCAGTAGGGGCATTTCTGTACGCACCACGGAATGTGCACATAGAGCGACAGCGGTGGCTGCGAGCGGAATTCCAGGGTGTTGCCGGCAGACCGCTGGCCGGCCTGGGCAATCGGAATGACACGGGCCATGGCCGGGTTAGCCGCGCTTGAGGCGGGCGACGAGGGATTGCAATGCCTGCCCGCGATGCGACACCGCGTTCTTGGTCGCCGCGTCGAGTTCGGCGGCAGTCTTGTCGAATTCCGGCAGATAGAACAGCGGGTCATAGCCGAAGCCGTTGTCGCCACGCGCGGCCGGCAGGATCTCGCCGTGCCATTCGCCTTCGGCGATCAGCGGCTGCGGGTCATCGGCATGGCGGACGAAGACAATCACCGAGACAAAGTGTGCCGCACGATTGCAGCCTTCGCCCAGTGCGGCCAGCAGTTTTTCATTGTTGCGCGCATCTGATTTCGGTTCGCCGGCATAGCGGGCGGATTGCACGCCGGGTGCACCGCCGAGGACGTCCACGCACAGGCCGGAGTCGTCGGCAAGTGCTGGCAGGCCGGTGGTGCGCGCTGCATGGCGGGCCTTGGCCAGCGCATTTTCAACGAAGGTGACGTGCGGTTCTTCGGCTTCGCTGACACCGAGTTCGCCCTGCGGGATCAACTCCCAGCCGAGTGGCGAGAGGATGCCGCCAAGCTCCTTCAGTTTCTTGGCGTTGTTCGAGGCGAGTACCAGCTTCATGCGGCCAGCGCAGCCTTCTGTGCCGAAATCAGCTGGGCGATGCCATTGGCGGCGAGGTCGGTCAGTTCTTCCATCTGCGCGCGGGTGAAGGGCTCGCCCTCGGCGGTGCCCTGCAATTCGACGATGCCACCGGCGCCGGTCATCACCACGTTCATGTCGGTGTCGCAGTCCGAATCTTCCGGATAGTCGAGATCCAGCACGGCGGCGCCCTTGTAGATCCCAACCGAAATGGCGGCAACGTGATCCTGCACCGGGTTTTCAGCCAGTTTGCCGGCCGCCACCAGTTTCTCGCAGGCATCGTAAAGTGCAATCCAGGCGCCGGTGATCGAGGCGCAGCGAGTGCCGCCGTCGGCCTGCAGCACGTCGCAGTCGAGGGTGATCTGGCGTTCGCCGAGT
This sequence comes from Zoogloeaceae bacterium, assembly GCA_024235655.1. Lineage (GTDB taxonomy): Bacteria > Pseudomonadota > Gammaproteobacteria > Burkholderiales > Rhodocyclaceae > Proximibacter. The sequence goes on from JACKLY010000001.1 coordinate 489,225, forward strand.
GCCTTCAGGTCAACCACGGCGCGCAGCGAACGGCCGATCAGGCGCTGGATTTCCTGGGTGCGACCGGTCTGCTTGCCCTTCGCGGCTTCACGTGCCGAACGGGTATGCGTCGAGCGTGGCAGCATGCCGTATTCGGCGGTGACCCAGCCCTGGCCCTTGCCGCGCAGGAAGGGCGGCACGTTTTCCTCGACGCTGGCATTGCATAGCACATGGGTGTCACCCATGCGGATCAGCACCGAGCCTTCGGCGTGGCGGGTGAAATTACGCTCGATGACGAGCGGGCGGAGTTGGTTGGCTTGGCGGTGGCTGGGGCGCATCGGGGTTCCTTATTTTTTTCCGGAATATTTGTCGATCGTGGAACGGATTTCCTGAATCGCATTTTCGATCTCGTCTTCCGAGAGATCCATCTTGTAGGCCGGGTTACGGCCGAATTCGTCGAGTCTGGTGGTGATTTCGTCGAGCGCCATGGTCTGCGTCGAAATGGTGCTGCGTGCCGGTTCGATGTAACTGTCTTCCCAGCGGGCGGCGACAATGGACAAATTGTCGCAATGGATGCCGCCACGGGTCTCGGCCTGGTTCATCAGGCTGGGCATGGCTTGCAACAGATTGGCCTGCTTCAGCGCAACTGCAAGCAATTCCGGGGGGAGTGGCCCCCAGAAGCCGTCGGTCGCCAGCAGCAACACGTCACCGGCTTCCAGCGGGGTTTTACGCGAGAACTCGATCTCGGGCGGCTGGATGCCGCCGAGGCAGCTATAGACCTTGTTGCGTTCAGGGTGGTTGGCCACCTGTGCTTCGGTGATGACCCCCTGTTCAACCAGCAGGCGAACGCGGGAATGGTCACGCGTCTGGCTGATCACGCGGCCGTCGCGCATCAGGTACAGGCGCGAATCGCCGCTGTGCGCCCAGTAGGCAATGCTGTCCTGCACGATGCAGGCGACACAGGTGGTGCGTGGCGAATCCTTCAGCGAGTGGTCGGAGGCAAAGTCGAGAATGGCATGGTGAGCGTTGGTCATTGCCCGCTGCAGGAACAGGAACGGGTCGGTGAGGGTTGGCTTGGCTTCGCGCTGGAAAGTGTCGGTCAGCGTCTGCGCCGCGATCTGCGAGGCGATCTCGCCGTAGTAATGCCCGCCCATGCCATCGGCCACGACCATCAGCAAGGCATCGCGGGAGTAACAGTAGGCAATGCGGTCTTCGTTGTTCTTGCGCTTGCCCTGCCGGCTTTCCTGGTAAATGGTGAACTTCATGTGGTCTCGTTCTTCCTGAGTTTGCCTACCAGTGCGCCCAGCCAGGAGCGAGGTTCTTCAGCCTTGGGTTTGCTGGCAGGTTTTGTCGGGGTTTCCGTCAATGCCTTCTGCAGTGCAAAGACGCTTTGCGGGCGATAGAGATGGTTGAGGCACAGGCACCAGTCAATGGTCTCCAGCAGTTGATCGGAATAGCGCCCTTCCCAGCGCACCATGGCTGGAACGAGCTGATCCTTTTCCTGGCGGAGGTCGGCGGCTTGCGGTGCCGCCAGAGCGATGCAGGCGTACATCGAGGCGCCGATGCTGTACACATCGCTCCAGGGGCCCAGCTCTTCCCGCTTGTAGTGTTCTGGTGAGGCAAAGCCGGGGGTGTACATCGGCTTCAGCATCGGGGTATCGAGTGCCAGTGTTTGTCGGGCCGCGCCGAAATCGATCAGCATTGGCGAGCCGTCATTGCGCAGGTAGATGTTGGAGGGTTTCAGGTCGAGGTGCAGCAGCTTGTGCGAATGTACTTCACGCAGTCCATTCAGTACGCGGGTAAACACATTGCGCACGAAATTTTCCGAAACCGGTTTCTGCCGGCGCTGGATGTACTCCTGCAGCGTCCAGCCTTCCTCGTAATCCATCACCATGTAGACCGTTTCGTTGGCGCGGAAAAAATTGAGCACGCGCACGACGTTGGGGTGCGACAAGCGGGCCAGTGCGCGGCCTTCCTCGAAAAAGCACTTCATGCCGTAGCGGAAGGCGCCGGCATGTTCCGGAGAAATGTTCGGTGTGATCTCTCCCTCGCCTCGCAAGGCCAGGCTGTTGGGAAGATATTCCTTGATGGCCACCCGCTTGCCCTCAGCGTCCAAGGCCAGATAGACAATGGAAAATCCGCCGAGCGAAAGCTGTCGCTCGATTCGGTAATCGTCGACCTGGAATCCTTCCGGGAGGGCGTGGTTGGCTTGTTGAGCCATTCAGGTGGGAGCTATCATGTGGTTTTTAAACATTTTCAGGGTTTGGGTGAGGCGTGTAAAGCAGCAGGTGCCTCCCTTGCCCGATTCGGTGGAAATCCCATGATTCAGAGCATGACCGGTTACGCGGCCAAAACGCGTGATATTGGCAATGGTTCATTGAGCCTCGAACTGAAAAGCGTCAATTCGCGTTTTCTCGACGTGCATTTCCGTGTCTGCGAAGAGTTGCGTATGGCCGAGCCCGCCTTGCGCGAGGCAATCGCCGGGCGTGCCAGGCGGGGTAAGGTCGAGTGCCGTGTCTATTTCATGGCCAATGCGCGTGGCGCTCAGCAACTATCACTGAATATGGAGTTGCTGACCCAGCTGGCGACACTCGAGCGGCAGGTGCGCGCCGGGTTGCCCGATGCGCGTGGGTTGGCTGTGGGCGAAGTGTTGCGCTGGCCCGGGATTTTCGGCGAAGAGGCCGTTGACCAGGAAAAGATGCTTGCTGAAACGCTGGCCGTGGCCAGGGAGGCGCTGGATGACTTCGTTGCCAGCCGCGGGCGTGAAGGTGAAAAGCTCAAGGACATCATCCTTGAGCGTGCGCTGCGCATGCGTGAACTGGTGGCGCAAGTGGCGCCGCACATTCCTGCAGCTCAGGCGGCTTTTCAGGAAAAACTGAAACAGCGGCTGGTTGATGCCATCGGCAGTGCCGATGATGAGCGGGTGCGCCAGGAAGTCATTGTTTTCGCTGCGCGAATCGATGTTGCCGAAGAACTGGCGCGTCTGACCACCCATCTCGATGAGGTCGAACGGGTGCTCAGACAGGGAGGCTCGGTTGGCAAGCGGCTGGATTTCCTGATGCAGGAGCTCAACCGCGAAGCCAATACCCTGGGTTCAAAATCAGTGGTGTCCGAGGTTTCGCAGACCGCAATGGAGCTCAAGCTGCTGATCGAGCAAATGCGCGAGCAGGTCCAGAATCTGGAGTAAGCCCATGTCCGGTCATCTGTATATCGTTTCAGCCCCTTCCGGGGCGGGAAAAACCACCCTGGTTCGTCTGCTGCTGGCGCAGGACCCGGGTATCCGCCTGTCGGTGTCCTACACCACGCGTGCGCCGCGCACCGGCGAGGTGGATGGCCGCGAATATCACTTTACCGATGTCGATTCGTTTCAGGGGATGGTCGGGCGTCAGGAGTTCATCGAGTGGGCCGAGGTGCACGGCAATTTCTATGGCACCTCGCGTGTCTGGATTGAATCGGAGATGGCCGCCGGGCGTGATGTGCTGCTCGAAATCGACTGGCAGGGCGCACAGCAGGTGCGCAAGCTGTTTCCACAGGCGATCGGTGTTTTCATCATGCCGCCATCACTCGCTGCACTCGAACAGCGCTTGAGCGGACGCGGCACGGACAGTGCCGAAGTCATTGCCCGCCGATTGGCCGCAGCACAAGCCGAGATGCGGCATGTGACTGAATTTGACTATGTTATAGTCAACGACAACTTGCAACAGGCGCTAACTGACCTGTGCTCGGTGGTCAACGCCTCGCGACTGCGTCTTGAGGTGCAACGTGGCCGCCACTCCCATTTGTTCGAAACTCTTATTTGATAGGTAACAGCCATGGCTCGAGTCACCGTAGACGACTGTATGAAACGCATCGATAACCGCTTCCAGATGACACTGGCGGCAACCTATCGTGCTCGCCAGCTGGCTTCCGGCGCAACGCCGATGGTTGAAGTGGACAAGGACAAGCCGACCGTCATCGCCCTGCGCGAAATGGCCCTTGGCAAGTTCGGTCTGGAAATTCTCAACCGCGGTCAGGCCTGACCGGCACTACGAACGAACCGGGCGGAATGCAAGGTGTACACCCATGATGGACGCCGATACGCTTGCCTCCCCCGGTCAACCTTCTCCAACTCATGAAGAGCCGGCCTTCCGGGTCTTCATCGACAGCCTCAGCTACCTCAAGCCGGAAGAAGTAAACCTCGTACGCGATGCGTACGCCTTTGCCGATGCCGCGCATCGCGGCCAGATGCGTTATTCCGGCGAGCCTTACATTACCCACCCGCTGGCTGTGGCCGGCGCGCTGGCCGAATGGCGCATGGACGTGCAGGCAGTCGTGGCTGCATTGCTGCACGATGTCATGGAAGACACGGCGGTAACCAAGTCGGAGATCGGCAAGCGTTTCGGCAAGCAGGTGGCCGAGCTGGTCGATGGCCTGTCCAAGCTCGACAAGATCGAATTCCAGTCGCATCAGGAAGCCCAGGCAGAAAACTTCCGCAAGATGCTGATGGCCATGGCGCACGATCTGCGCGTGGTGCTGATCAAACTGGCGGATCGCCTGCATAACCTGCAGACAATGTCGGCCGTACGTCTCGACAAGCGCAAGCGGATTGCCGCAGAAACGCTGGAAATCTATGCGCCGATTGCCAACCGGCTGGGCCTGAACAAGGTTTACCGGGAACTGCAGGATCTTTCCTTTCAGCTCATTCATCCGCTGCGTGCCAAGATTCTGGCGCGTGCCGTTCGTTCGGCGCAGGGCAATCGTCGAGAGTTGCTGACGCGCATTCTCGACAACATCAACTGCAAGATGATTGATGCCGGCATTGCGGCACAGGTGTTCGGCCGGGAGAAGAGCCTGTATTCCATCTACCGCAAGATGGAGGAAAAACGGCTTTCGTTCTCGCAGGTGCTCGACATCTACGGCTTCCGGGTGGTGGTGCGTGATATCCCGACCTGCTACATGGCGCTCGGCGCCCTGCATTCGCTCTACAAGCCGGTGCCGGGCAAGTTCAAGGACTACATTGCCATTCCCAAGGTCAATGGCTACCAGTCCTTGCATACCACCCTGATCGGCCCCTATGGCACCCCGATCGAAGTGCAGATCCGCAATCGCGAAATGCACCACGTGGCACAGGAAGGCGTGGCCTCGCACTGGCTGTACAAGGATGCCGAAGAGCGCGGGGCGGATCTGCAGCAGAAAACCTCGAAATGGCTGCAGTCGCTGCTCGAATTGCAGAGCGGTACCCGCGATTCGGCCGAGTTTCTGGAGCACGTCAAGATCGACCTGTTCCCGGACGAGGTGTATGTATTCACACCCAAGGGGCAAATCATGGAGTTGCCGCGTGGGGCTACCGCGGTCGATTTTGCCTACATGGTGCATACCGATGTCGGCAACCATTGCGTTGCAGCGCGCATCAACCAGGAATTGATGCCCTTGCGCACCGAATTGCGCAACGGGGACCAGGTGGAAGTGGTGACTGCACCCAATGCGACCCCCAATGCCGCCTGGCTTTCCTATGTGCGGACGGGGCGTGCCAGAAGCAAGATCCGGCACTTCCTGAAAGTTGCCCAGCATGACGAATCGTCCGAGCTCGGCGAGCAGTTGCTGGCGCAGGAGCTGCAGCATCTGGGCCTGCAAGCGGGTGACGTGCCGCCGGCGAGCTGGGAAGAACTGGTTCGCGAATCAGGCGTACGCTCGATGAAGGATGTCTATACCGACATCGGCCTCGGCAAGCGGATCGCTGCCGTGGTTGTCCGCCGCCTGCTGGCCAAGGATGACAGCTTTGTCGAAGAATTCCCCAAAATGTCCACGGTGGTCATTCGCGGCACCGAGGGCATGGCCATCCAGATGGCGCCGTGCTGCCTGCCGATTCCGGGCGATACCATCATCGGCTCGATCCGCAAGGGGCAGGGTCTGGTTGTCCACTGCCTGGATTGTCCGGGGATTCTGAAATCGCGTAGCAGCGAGCCAAAAAAATGGATCGATGTCGAGTGGCAGCCGGCGGAGGGCAAGCTGTTCGAGGCCCGGATCCGCATCACCGCCAAGAATGCCCGAGGGGTGCTGGCGCAAATGGCTGCGGCCATTTCGGAGGCCAACTCGAACATCGAAAATATCAGCATGGAAGAAAAGACCCCCGGGGTTTACACCACGCTGGCGTTCACCCTGGAGGTTGCCAATCGCGATCATCTGGCCAGAGTGATGCGTGCCTTGCGCCACGTGCCCGAAGTCATCCGGATTTCGCGGGAGCGCGGGGAGTAAACGCTTGAGGGTAATCGTTCTTGGCGCGGGTGTCGTCGGCGTCGCCAGTGCCTGGTACCTTGCCCGCGCCGGCCATCAGGTCACCGTGATCGAGCGACAGCCTGCGGCCGGACTGGAAACGAGTTTTGCCAACGGTGGCCAGATCTCGGTTTCGCATGCCGAGCCCTGGGCCAACCCCCATGTATTGCCGAAAGTGTTGAAGTGGCTGGGTCGCGAAGACGCGCCTCTGCTCTTTCGTCTGCGCTGGGATCCGGCACTGTTTCGCTGGGGGCTGCGCTTTCTTGCCGAATGCCGGGCCTCACGCAGCCGGGCCAATATCCGCGCCATCGTCGCCATGGCACTCTACAGCCGGCAGCAGCTTGCCGCATTACGTGCCGAGACCGGCATAGACTACGACCAGCTGACCCGCGGCATCCTGCATATCTATACCGATGCCGCCGAATTATCCGCGGCAACCCGTGCAGCCGCCATCATGCGTGATCTTGGCTGCGACCGGCAGACCATTTCTGCGGCACAGTGTGTGGCCATCGAGCCGGCGCTGGCATCAGTTGCAGACCAGCTGGTGGGCGGTGACTACACCGCCAATGACGAATCCGGCGATGCCCACCGGTTTACGCAGTCACTGGCAGCGCTGGCGGCAGCACAAGGGGTGCAGTTTCTCTATGGGTCGAGTGTGGAGCGGATCGAGGCTGTGGGCGGCGAAGTGCAGGCCGTTCATGCCGGCGACCAGCGCCATGTTGCCGACGCCTATGTGCTGTCCTGCGGTTCCTGGTCCGCACCCATGCTGGCTTCGCTGGGTATTCACCTGCCGGTCTATCCGGCCAAGGGCTACTCGGCAACCCTGACGCTTGCACCAGAGAGCATCGCGCCCAGCGTGAGCTTGACTGATGATGAGCACAAAATTGTTTTTTCCCGTCTCGGGCAACGACTGCGTATCGCCGGCACGGCCGAGTTCAACGGCTACAACACCGATCTTAATTCCGTGCGCTGCCAGGCCTTGCTGCGCCGGGCCAGTCAGCTGTTCCCGGAACTCAGGCCGCTTGGAGAGCCAGAGTTATGGGCCGGATTGCGCCCGGCCACACCTTCCAATGTGCCCCTGATCGGTCGCAGCCGACTGGGCAACTTGTGGCTGAATACGGGCCACGGTACGCTGGGCTGGACCATGGCCTGTGGCTCTGGCGCGGCGCTTGCCGACCTGCTCTCCGGCCGCCGGCCAGAGCCAGACTTCACATTCTGCTGAAAGCTGTGGCAGGGTGTGGGGAACCATCCCCGCCGAGTATTGTTCATGTGGATCGACACACACTGCCATCTGGATGCCGCCGAATTTGCCCCTGACCGTGATCAGGTTGTGGCAGCCGCCCATGCGGCCGGCGTCTCGCGCATCATCGTGCCGGCCGTCGAACTGCACGGCTTTGCGGCAGTGCGCGATTGCTGTCAGCGATATGCCGGTTGCTTCCCGGCTTATGGCATTCACCCGATGTATACGCCGGCAGCGCAGGAGAGCGATCTGCAAGCTTTGCGCGAATGGCTGGAGAATGAACGGCCGCTTGCCGTCGGTGAAATCGGGCTGGACTATTTTGTGCCCGGGCTGGATCGGGAACGCCAGCAATTCTTCTTCATCGAACAACTCAAGCTGGCGCGTGAATTCAACTTACCGGTGCTGCTGCATGTGCGTCGGGCAATCGACCTAGTGCTCAAGGCGTTGCGCCAGATCCGGGTGCCGGGCGGTATCGCCCATGCCTTCAACGGCAGTCGACAGCAGGCCGAGGTATTCATTGGCCTGGGCTTCAAGCTGGGCTTTGGCGGTGCCATGACCTGGCCGCGGGCGACGCACCTGCGTGAGTTGGCAAGCGGCTTGCCGGCCGATAGCCTGGTCCTGGAAACTGATGCACCGGACATGTCGCCAGTGTTTCTTGCGGTTCCGCCGGGCGGGCAACCGCAGAGACAGCGCAATGCGCCGGAATATCTGCCCCGGATTGCCGAAACGCTGGCGCATCTTCGCGGTATCTCTCTGGCCGAGGTCGCCACGCTGAATCGGCGCAATGCCGAATCAGTCATGCCATTGCTTCCTTGAATTCGCTCAGTTTTGGGGTGGGCTGCTCTGCCATTTCTTCCCCGAAAAAGTGCCAAGGTAAGAAACAGGTCTGCATTCCGTCAGAAGCCAGTGCTGATTGTTTCGCAGTTAGCCGGCGTCGCATGTATGCGCTCAGCATCCACCAAATATCACGCAATGATACTAATGGTGCGGGTTTGCCGTTTATTAGCTGTTTCTAACGCAAAAAACCGTACAAAACATGTGGAATTGGTTTTTGCTTGATGCGCATCAAAAAAAACCGGGACACATGGGTCTAAATTGAGAACCCTGTTCCGAAACCAGTTTGGTAGTTCATGGATATCTCCAGTGTAATTGTTAGCGCCAAGACCGAAGACGGAGCAAGCGTTCGATCGCTCCTTGAGGCAACCCCTGGCGTCGAAGTGCATACGGTCGCGGAAGACGGGCGAATGATCGTGACGATCGAAGCCGACACCGAGAAAGACACCGTAAGAATTTACGAATTGATCAATCTGATGCCGGGAGTCCTCTCGGTGTCGATGGTTTATCACCAAGTTGAATTAAATCCTGACGAGGAGGCCTGAAAATGAAACTGACACGACGCGACTTTATCAAGAGCAACGCGGTTGCCGCGGCTGCTGCCACTGCCGGCATTTCCGTTCCTGGCGCCGTAATGGCGCAAGCGAAGGGCAAGGATGACGGCATTCGCTGGGACAAGGGTGCCTGCCGTTACTGCGGTACCGGTTGCGGCGTGCTGGTCGGGACCAAGGGTGGCCGCATCGTCGCCACGCAGGGTGACCCGGAAGCGCCGGTTAACCGTGGCCTGAACTGCATCAAGGGCTATTTCCTCGCCAAGATCCAGTACGGCAAGGACCGTCTGACGCAGCCGCTGCTGCGCATGAAGGACGGCAAGTTTGACAAGAATGGTGAATTCACGCCGATCACCTGGACACAAGCCTTCGACATCATGGAAGAGAAGGCCAAGGCAGCCCTCAAGAAGGGTGGCCCGCGCAACATCGGCATGTTCGGCTCAGGCCAATGGACGGTGTGGGAAGGTTATGCCGCGGCCAAGCTGATGAAGGCCGGCCTGCGCTCCAACAACATCGACCCGAATGCGCGTCACTGTATGGCCTCGGCTGTTGCCGGCTTCATGCGCACTTTCGGTATCGATGAGCCGATGGGCTGTTACGACGACCTCGAGCACGCCGACGCATTCGTGCTGTGGGGCTCGAACATGGCCGAAATGCACCCGATCCTGTGGTCACGCCTGACCGACCGTCGCCTGACCGCCAAGCACGTCAAGGTGCATGTGCTGTCGACCTTCACGCACCGTTCGTGCGAACTGGCCGACAACGAACTGATCTTCAAGCCGCAGTCCGATCTGGCGATCCTCAACTACATCGCCAACTACATCATCCAGACCGGTGCGGTTAACAAGGATTTCGTTGCCAATCACGTCAATTTCCGTAAGGGCGTTACTGACATCGGTTATGGCCTGCGTCCGAATCACCCGCTGGAAAAAGTCGCGATGAACAACGGCTATCCGGGCGAGGATGGCAAGCCGAAGGGTAATCCGGGCGCTTCAGCTCCAATGACCTTTGATGAGTTTGCGGCCTTTGTTTCCGAGTACACCGTAGAAAAAGCATCCGAAATTTCCGGCGTACCAAAAGACAAGTTGGAGGCGCTGGCCAAAACCTACGCCGATCCGAAGACCAAGGTCACCTCGTTCTGGACCATGGGCTTCAACCAGCACACCCGTGGCACCTGGGTGAACAACATGATCTACAACGTCCATCTGCTGATGGGCAAGATCTCCGAGCCGGGCAACAGCCCGTTCTCGCTGACCGGTCAGCCCTCGGCCTGCGGTACGGCACGCGAAGTCGGAACATTCGCCCACCGTCTGCCTGCCGATATGGTGGTCAACAATCCGAAGCACCGTGAATTCTCAGAGCAGAAGTGGAAGCTGCCTGCCGGTACGATTCCGGACTGGGTTGGTGCGCACGCCGTGCTGCAATCGCGCCTGCTGAAGGATGGCAAGATCAACTTCTACTGGACGACCACGACCAACAACATGCAGGCCGGGCCGAACATCAATGATGAAATCTATCCAGGATGGCGCAATCCGGACAACTTCATTGTTGTTTCCGACTGCTACCCGACCGTTTCCGCCATGTCGGGCGACCTGATCCTGCCGTCCGCCATGTGGATGGAGAAGGAAGGTGCCTATGGCAACGCCGAGCGTCGTACCCAGTTCTGGCGCCAGCAGGTCAATGCGCCGGGTGAGGCCAAGTCTGATCTGTGGCAGTACATCGAGTTCTCCAAGCGCTTCAAGACCGATGAAGTCTGGCCAGCCGAGATTCTCGACAAGAACCCGGAATACAAGGGTAAGACCCTGTACGAAGTGCTCTACGCCAACGGCCAGGTAAACAAGTTCCCGCTGGAGCAGACGGCCAAGGGCTTCGAGAACAAGGAGTCGAAGGAAGTCGGTTTCTACCTGCAGAAAGGCCTGTTCGAGGAATATGCCACGTTTGGTCGCGGCAAGGCCCACGACCTTGGTGACTTTGACCTCTATCACAAGGCTCGTGGCCTGCGCTGGCCGGTGGTCGACGGCAAGGAAACGCTGTGGCGCTTCCGTGAAGGTTTTGATCCGTACGTCAAGGCTGGCGAAGGCGTCAAGTTCTACGGCAAGCCGGATGGCAAGGCAGTGATCTTTGCGCTGCCCTACGCGCCAGCTGCCGAAATGCCGGATAACGAGTTTGACCTGTGGTTGTGTACCGGTCGTGTGCTGGAGCACTGGCATACCGGTTCGATGACTCGCCGCGTACCGGAGTTGTACAAGGCCGTGCCGGATGCCGTGGTCTTCATGAACCCGGCGGATGCCAAGAAACGTGGCCTCAATCGGAACGATGTGGTCAAGGTGGCTACCCGCCGCGGCGAGATCCAGTTGCGCGTCGAGACCAAGGGCCGTAACAAGCCACCAGTCGGCTTGGTGTTCGTGCCCTTCTTCGACGAAATGCGCCTGGTCAACAAGCTGACGCTGGATGCCACGTGCCCGATCTCGAAAGAGACCGACTTCAAGAAGTGTGCATGTAAGGTGGTGAAGGCCTGAGTCAGGCCTTCCATGGAGCAATAAGGCAATCAGGGAGTGCCGGGGTGGGGTGAGGGAAGCCTCGCTCCACCCACCGGCTGACCGCCATGGTAACGACCAAGCACAGTAATGCTTCCGCTCCGCACAAACCTGCCTCCGGGCAGGCGCGTCGCCAGTTCCTGCTGGATTCTGCACGTATGGCGTGTGGTGTCAGCATGCTGGGTTTGGGGCTTGGGCTTTACGCCAAGCAGTCAAAGGCCTTGCCTGCGTTGGCCGTACGGCCACCTGGGGCATTGCCGGAGGCGGATTTCCTTGGTGCGTGCATCCGTTGTGGGCTCTGCGTGCGTGATTGCCCCTATGACACCTTGAGCCTGGCCAAACCGGAAACGCCAGTAACCACAGGGACGCCATTCTTTACGGCGCGCAAGATACCCTGTGAGATGTGTGAGGACATACCCTGTGTCAAGGCGTGTCCGACGGGGGCGCTGGATCACGGGCTGACCGATATCAACAAGGCGAAGATGGGCCTTGCGGTATTGGTGGATCACGAAACCTGCCTGAATTTCCTTGGGCTGCGCTGCGATGTCTGCTACCGCGTCTGCCCGGTAATCGACAAGGCGATTACGCTGGAAATGTTGCCGAACACGCGTACCGGGCGGCATGCCATGTTTCTGCCGACCGTTCATTCCGAGCATTGCACGGGGTGTGGCAAATGCGAAGCAGCATGCGTGACCGAGGAGGCATCGATCAAGGTGTTCCCCGTGGCACTGGCCAAGGGGTCGCTGAGCAAGCATTACCGTCTGGGCTGGGAAGAGCAGCAAAAAGCAGGGGGGTCCTTGATCGACGAGAAGGGTATGGTCGACTTGCCTGACCGGATGCCGGAAGGTACCCGCCTGCCGGGGCATTTTGACCCAGGCAGCGGTGCAACGGCAGCGCCGGGTACGACGCAGGGCGACCTGCCGCCGGGGATGCCGGACAGTGCCGCCGGGTCGGTGCCGAGTGCGCCACCGGGCATGGGCGCCAGCAGTTCGCTTGCGCCTTCCCGTGTGCCATCATTGCCGCCGGGAATGCCGGGCTCTGTCGCCGGGCGGGTGCCCAGCCATCCTCCCGGGTTGGGAGGTGGCAAATGAGCGCGAATCATGTCGGCGCCGATGCGCTGGCTGCCAAGGGCTGGTTTGGCGCTTATAAATGGCTGTTGCTGCGGCGAGTAACGCAGTTGGCCATTCTGGGTTTGTTCCTGCTCGGGCCGCTGGCCGGAGTCTGGATCGTCAAGGGCAATCTTGCCTACAGCTACACGCTGGGCGTGTTGCCGCTGACGGATCCGTATGTTGCATTGCAGTCGCTGGTCACCGGCCACGTACCGGAAACACTGGGGATTGTCGGGGTTGTGATCGTGCTGGCGTTTTATCTGCTGGTCGGTGGGCGGGTGTACTGTGCCTGGGTCTGCCCGGTGAATATGGTCACCGATACCGCCGGCTGGTTACGGCGTCGCCTGGGGATCAAGGGTAGTGTGCATTTGTCGCGGAGTACGCGTTACTGGGTTCTGGCGATGACGCTGATCGGCTCGGCAGCGACGGGTGTGGTGTTGTGGGAGTTGATCAATCCGGTGTCGATGCTGCACCGTGGGCTGATCTTCGGTATGGGGCTGGCGTGGAGCGTTGTCCTTGCCGTATTTTTGTTTGACCTGTTTGTGATGAGTCGTGGCTGGTGTGGTCGTCTCTGCCCGGTTGGTGCCTTTTATGGCCTGATCGGTCGCTGGAGCCCGGTGCGTGTTTCCGCACCGGCACGCGCCGCCTGTAACGACTGCATGGACTGTTTTGAAGTGTGCCCCGAGCCGCAGGTGATCCGGCCTGCGTTGAAGGGTGAAGCAAATGGTGTCGGGCCGGTCATTCTGGCCCCCGCCTGTACCAATTGCGGGCGTTGCATTGATGTCTGCTCGAAGGATGTATTCAGTTTCGGATTGCGCTACAACAATGCCATGCCGATTGTCCGGCTGGACAACCCGATGGTTGCCCCGTCCGGGAAGTAAGGATTCGAGGATTTCATTTTTATCTTTTAGTGGAGGGAGAACCCATCATGAAAAACACGCTGAAACTTTCGCTGGCCCTTGCGGCTACCTGTTTTGCCGCTGTGACCTTTGCAGCGGATGCCACAAAGTCGATGCGCGGCATTGATGTTGCCGCTCCCGATGCCGTGGCAGCAGAAAAGGAATATGTCGGCAAGCGCCCCGGTACGCAGGAACCGATTGCGCGTACCTTCAGCACGCAGCCGCCGGTGATTCCGCACACCATTGAAAACTTCGACGCAATCAATCTTGAAGAAAATCAGTGCCTGGATTGTCACAGTGCAGCCAACTACAAGAAAAAGAACGCACCGAAAGTGGGTGACAGTCATTTTGTCGATCGCAACGGCAAGAAACTGCCCGCTTCCTCTTCGGCGCGTTACAACTGCAACCAGTGCCATGTGCCGCAGGTCGATGCGCCACCGCTGGTGGAGAACGCCTTCCAGGGCGATGTGAAGAAAGCAGCGGCCAAGGCGACCAAGAAGAACTGATTGCCGGCTGCAGAAAGCGGACGGGGCGCCTGCGGGCGCCCCGTTTTTTTGTGCCTGCTTTGAGTTGCCGGCTGTTTGCCGCAGAAGCTCGGTGCAAGCCAAAACGATGAAAGGCTGAAACCGCAAATGCCCGGGGTTTCAATCGATAGCAATGGCCTGGGTCGGGCAGGGCGCTACGCAGGCGCCACAGCCGGTGCACAGGCTGTCGTCGAGTGCCGGATGTGAAATTCCGCCCAGCTGAGGGCGAAAGCGGATGGCGCCAGCTTCACATTGCTCGCCGCAAATCCGGCATTCGATGTGCCTGGTGGCCAGGCAGGCCTCGCCGATATGCGCCTTGATCAGCCACGGCGCATGGTTTTCATCCTGTCGCAACAGTGCCTTCGGCTGGCAGGCGCTGACGCATTCAGCGCAAAAAGTACATTCGCCACGGCTGAAATCCACGGTCGGGTAGCCGCCATCGCCCTGGCGGATGATGCGGGTGGGGCAGGCGCGGGCGCAGTCACCACAGCGTGTACAACGATTGGCAAACTCGGCTTCGACCAAGGCCCATGGCGGGCGCTGCTCGGCGACATGGCGTGCCACACGGCCACGCAGGAAGTTTCGGCGGCTGCTCGGGTCAGTCATTGCAGTTTCCACAAAAGCACAAATGAAAAAGGCGGGGTATCCCCGCCTTTTTCGTGTTGCCGGGAATCAAGATTCCCTCGCTGGCGATTACTGCTTGGTCGCCTTGATGTCGCCTTCGGCGCCAACGCCCAGTGTGTAGCCCAGCGAAACATGATGGAAGCGGCCGCTGGCGTGGTCTGAGTGGATAGCCACGCCAAACGGAACTGCCTTGCCTGCAGCCACGGCGCCGTTCAGCTTGCGCGTAAAGGTCACCGTGGTCACGCCGCCGTCAGTCTTGCCTTCGGCCTTGACGCCTGCGGTGCCGCCTTCCATTTTGCGCGAGTCGGTAACGGAGCCGTCGCTGGTTTTGCCCTTGCTGGTCCACTGCATCAGCTCGTAGGCACCATCCTTGGTGTACTTGGTCTTCTTGGCATCGGCGCCCGGCATGGTGCGGGCATCGCCGTGGCAGCTGGCCCAGCAGCCGATCTGCGCGCCTTCAATGTTCTTCTTGCCGGCATTGGCACCCACCTTGTCGTTGGCGAAAAGAACCGTTGCCTTGATGTCGTTGTCCTTGTCATCGTGGTTGGCACCACCGGCAGGGGCCTTGAAGCTCAGGCGAACGTAGAGGTTTTCCGCGTCATAGGCGGATTGCACGGTGACCGGGAAATTCATGGTCTTCGGTGCGCCAACGGGCTCCAGCTCCTTGCCGGCGAGGCGCTTCATGTCAAAGTTCAGGCCGCCCTTTTCCTCGTGGCAACCGACGCAGCTTTCGCCCTTGGTCAGGCCGGTGCGGCCGCTGTGGTCGGATTTCTTGAGAACCCATTCGATCGGAGTCACACCAGGGTGGAATACCTGCACATCGCGCTTGGGTACCTTGGCCCAGTCAGGGGCAGCAAAGACAGCGGAGGAAGCGAGTGCCAGCGCGGCACCCATTACGGACATCGAAACAACGGATTTTTTCATATCAGCCTCTCTCTTCCAGGTGGTCAGTCTATTTTATGGTTTTGGCAGCAAGTGACTCCTGCTGCCAAAACCCATGCTCATGCTAGCACGACAGGATTATTCGTCCTCGTCGTCCTCTGGTTCTTCCGGCATGTTCTTCGGCTTGTGGTGCGCGATGCCTTTGTGGCAATCGATACAGGTCTTGCCATCTTCAATTGCGTACTTGTGCGTTTTTGCAGCACGCTTCTTCTGCTTTTCCTTGTCCATGCCGTCGAAGCTGTGGCAGTTGCGGCATTCGCGCGAATCGGAGGCCTTCATGCGGGCCCACTCGTTGGTGGCCAGGCGCAGGCGGTTTTCCTCGAACTTCTCGGGGGTGTCGATGGTGCCCATGATCTTGCCCCAGACTTCCTTGCTGGCCTGGACCTTGCGAACCATCTTGTGCACCCAGTCCTTCGGCACGTGGCAGTCGGAGCAGACAGCGCGGACGCCGGTGCGGTTCTTGTAGTGAATGGTTTCCTTGTATTCCTGATACACGGTGTCACGCATTTCGTGGCAGGAGATACAGAACGGCAGCGTATTGGTCGCTTCCATGGCGGTGTTGAAGCCGCCCCAGAAGAAGATGCCGCTGAAGAAACCGATGGTGAGCAGTGTCAGCAGCGAGTACTTGGCGCTCGGACGGCGCAATTTGGCGAAGAAACCGCCGTTGTTTTCAGACATTTGGCCAAACCCCTCTATATATCTTTGTCTATATCGGCAGCCTGTGTTGGCAAAGAGGCCACCATGAAGTGGGGGTGAGTCTATCCACCTGGTGAAAGTAGGGGTTTGATCTAGGTTAACTTATCCCCAAATTTTGTAGACCTATTCAGGGTGTTCTGTGCTGAAGCCACGGGCTGCTCATGCGAAAAATATGTCATATCGTTGCGAACTTCCGGGCTAGCCGATACTCTGACAACTTGTCAGACTGTAACCAGGGAGTGGCAATGCCAATCGCCGGGAACCATACGGTTCTGAATGTCAGCAGTGATCGCGAAGTACTGGGCTTCTCATCACGGGTTCTGCGTGATGCCGGGTTTCATGTAATTGAAGTGGCTGATCTGGCGAAATTGCCTGCAGTTGACTGTCATCCCGACCTGATCTTGATGGACACGCGCCTTGGTAAAGAGGGTCGCTGTGCCTTTTGTCATTACCAGCAGTCTGCACGAAGCTCCTCCCCCATTCCTGTTCTGCATCTGGTGCCTGATTCGTCCGATCTGTTCGATGCTGATGAATGTCAGCATCACTTTCCGGGTGGCAGCATTGGCTGGCCTGCCGGTGCGATGGCCTTGCTCACAGCCGTGCATGGCCTGATAGAGCGGCCGTCACACGATGCCCTGGCGGAGGAGCAGGATCCGTCAGCCCTGATCGATCGCGTTTACCATCTTTCGGCTGTCGCCAATTGCGAAGTCGATGGCCAAGGCACAGTGCTGCGCTGGAGCAAGGCAGCGGAACGCTTGCATGGTTGGCCTGCGGAGGAAGTGCTGGGGCAACCTCTGCCGATTGTTGATGCGGCCAGCCGGCCGGAATTCATGGCACTGCTGTCCAGCGTGATGCGTGGGCAATCTTTCTACAGCTGGCCTATCCTCTGTCGCACCCGTAGTGGTTTGTCGCTTCCGGTACTGATCTCGATGGCCCCCTTGCATGGCACGGCGGAGTTGTCCGCGCGGGTAGAACTGGTAGCCACTGACATTACCGAGATTCGCGCCTTGCGCAACGAGCGCGCCCAGTTGTCGGCAGTGCTTGAGGCCTGTGATGATTTTGTCTGCCTGATGGATGTCGAGGGGCGCCTGCGCTATGTCAATGCGTCAGGGCGTCGGCAGCTTGGCCTGGGAGTGGCCGAACCGGTCGCCGGGCATCAGTTGATCGAATATCTGCGGGAGGATTCCGCACAATGGTTGTTGTCGCAGGGGTTGGAAGAGGTTCAGCAGCACGGGCAAAGCCTGAGCGAGCAGCATCTGATTCGCACCGATGGCAGCGAATTGCCGGTGTCCTTCCGCTTGCTGAAACTCTCTGCCGGCATTTCAGGACACGATCTGGCGGTCATCGCGCGGGATATCCGCGCCCAAAAATCAGCAGAGAGCAGCCTGCGCCGTCTGGGTCGAACCTATGAGGTCTTTGGCAAGTGCAGCCAAGCCTTGCTTACGGTAAGTGATGAAGCAGAGTTGCTGCAATCCATCTGCGATCTGCTGACCGGCGTCGGGGGATATCGATTGGCGCTGATCACGCGCAAGCTGGACGACCCCGAGAAGACCCTTGAGGCACTAGCCTGGTCAGGCGACACCCAGCTGACGGTAGAAGAATTGCACTTGTCCTGGGGGGAGAATTCTGCGCGTGGCCGAGGGCCGACCGGAATTGCCGTGCGCACCGGCGAAATGGCCGTTCGCCATGACCTGCGAAGCGAGTCGCCCGAGTACCTGCCCTGGCGGGAATTGAATGCGCGGCTGGGCTTGTGCACCATGGCGGCCATTCCCCTGCAGATCGGGGACGAATGCTATGGCGCATTGAGCATCTATTCATCGCAGCCTGATGTCTTTGCGCTTGAAGAGGTCTGCCTGTTGCGTGAAATGACGGTACAACTGGGCATCGGCATTCAATCCCTGCGGGTGTCGCGTGCACGAAAGGCGGCAGAACGGCAGCTCAATCTCTTTGCCGGGGCCATTGCCTCGACGTCAGACGGGGTGATGATTACCGATGCGGTGGCGCCAGCGCATCCCATCGTGTATGTCAATCCCGCCTTTACCCGGATTACTGGCTATAGCGCAGAGGAAGCATTGGGCAAGAGCGGCCGTTTTCTGCTTGCCGGTGAACTTGCCCAGCCGGCAATCGAAGACATTCGCCATGCCTTGCGCAACCGCGCCGCCGGGGATGCGATATTGCGCTGCTACCGGCGCAATGGCGACGTGTTCTGGAATGAGCTTCATGTATCACCTATTCACGATGACACCGGCACGCTGACCCATTACGTCAGCGTGATTTCCGATGTCAGCCAGCGTGTGGCCTACGAAAACCAGCTGGCGCATCTGGCCATGCACGATCCGCTGACCGGGCTGGCCAATCGCAGTTTGCTCAGCGACCGCCTGCAACAGGCATTGGTACGTGCCGAGCGGGATGCCACCTTGCTCGCTGTGTTGATCGTCGATCTTGATCATTTCAAGGAAGTCAATGACAGCGCCGGGCACCGGGTCGGTGATTTGCTGTTGCAGGCGGTCAGCCAACGCCTGTCGGCCACGTTACGTGAGGGCGATACCCTGGCCCGGCTAGGGGGCGATGAGTTTGCCATCGTCCTGAGCGAACTGACTGATGAGCATGATGCCTCGATGGTCGGCAGCAAGATACTGGCCGCCCTGGCGGCGCCATTCCATCTCGATGGCACCTCCGTATCCGTCACGCTGAGTATCGGCGCCAGCCTTTACCCGGCTCATGGCCTGGATGCGCTCACCTTGATGCGCTTTGCCGATCAGGCGATGTATCAGGTCAAGGAAACCGGGCGGAACGGGTTTCTGTGCTACTCGCCGCAACTGGCGGCGCGCACACGCCATCAGGATGTGTTGCTCGAGGACCTGCGCCAGGCCTTGCCGCGCGGCGAACTGAGCCTTCATTACCAGCCCAAGGTGGATCTTTATTCCGGTGAACTGGCCGGGGTGGAAGTGTTGATCCGCTGGTGCCACCCGGTGCGCGGCATGGTGCCGCCCGACCAGTTCATTCCGCTGGCCGAGCGAAATGGCCTGATTATTGAGATCGGTGAATGGGTGTTACGCGAGGCGTGCCGGCAGGCCGGTCGCTGGCAGGCGGCCGGGTTGCCGCCGCTGCGGGTGGCGGTCAACCTGTCGGCACCCCAGTTGCAGCAGGGCAATCTGGTCGAACTGGTGGCCAGGGCACTGCTCGACAATCAGCTGGATGCCAACTGGCTCGAACTGGAACTCACCGAATCGGTGCTCATGGAAAACCTGGAAAGTGCCACGAAAGTGCTGGGGCACCTGAAAAAACTCGGAGTACGGCTGGCCATGGACGATTTTGGCACCGGCTATTCGAGTCTTGGTTATCTGCGACAGTTTCCCTTCGATGTGCTCAAGATTGATCGTTCTTTCGTGCAGAACATCACCACCGAGCCTGGCGATGCGGTGATTGCGGTCGCCGTGATCGCCATGGCGCACAGCCTGGGTCTGCAGGTGATCGCCGAAGGCGTCGAGACAGAAAGCCAGATGCTCTATCTGCGTACCCATCTGTGCGACGAAATGCAGGGTTTCCTTTTCAGTAAACCCCTGGCGGCGGATGCTGCGACTGATTTCCTGTTGAATCCTCCCCGGCTGTTTTCCGTCGCCAATAGTCCGGAGCGGGCGGAGCGCACCCTGCTGCTGGTCGATGACGAGCCGGATACCCTCAAGGCCCTGAAGCGCTTGCTGCGTCGTGCCGGTTACCGCATTCTCAGCACCACCTCGCCCCTCGATGCCCTTGAATTGCTGGCAAGGCATGAGGTGCAGGTGATTGTCTCCGACCAGCGCATGCCGGAAATGACCGGCGCCGAGTTGCTCAGCCGGGTCAAGGTGCTCTATCCGCAAACGATTCGCATCGTGCTGTCTGGCTATACTGAACTGAATGCACTGACCGATGCCATCAACCGGGGGGCCATTTACCGCTTCATCACCAAGCCATGGGACGACGATGAACTGCGCGAAGCGATACGCGAAGCATTTGTCTTCAGCGAAAAGCGGGCGCAGGAAGGCAGTGGAAAATCACCTGAACGGGATCGCGTGCGGGGGGAAAAAAGATGAGTTTCAAGGCGTTTCAGTGGGGGCCGCGCTATCTCACCGGGATCAAACTGATCGATGAGCAGCATGAAACCCTGGTGAACCTGATCAACGGCCTGGGCGACATCGTCCTCGGTGAGGTTGCGGGGACGCTGGACACTCTGGTTGCCGGCATCCGCGACTATGCACGTATGCATTTCGCCAGTGAGGAGGCGATCTGGAGCAATGACGTGATCGGTCTGGAGACGCAGGAAGATCATCTTGCCCAGCATCTGGCGTTTGTCAGCCAGCTTGAGGGCTTGTGTGCAAGTGGTTCCGGTAGCGAGGTGGAGCAGGCAAGGTTTCTGCACGATTTTCTGACCGGATGGTTGATCCGGCACATTCTCGGCGAAGACCGGGCGCTGGCCGCCAAGCTGATTGAGCAGGGGGTGTATCCCAAGCTTGCG
The DNA here is from genome assembly GCA_024235655.1 of Zoogloeaceae bacterium. Lineage (GTDB taxonomy): Bacteria > Pseudomonadota > Gammaproteobacteria > Burkholderiales > Rhodocyclaceae > Proximibacter. The sequence continues at coordinate 509,907 of JACKLY010000001.1, forward strand.
CTGAATAGTGAAGCAGTAGCGACCGGGCTGGCCAATAGTGAAATCGTCTTTCTGGAGGCGGTGGAGAATCTGTATTCCTCGCTTTCGGTCGTGAACGAACGCTTGCGCGAGGCCAACAGCACCTTGGAATCACGCGTTCAGGAAAGAACGCGCGAACTGGCCCTGGCCAATGAGCGACTGCAGGCCGAACACGAGGCATTGCGGCAAACCAATATCGAGCTTGAGGAAACACGTAGTCGTTTGCTGGAGACCGAGAAACTGGCATCGGTGGGGCAACTGGCAGCCGGGGTGGCACATGAAATCAATAACCCGATCGGGTTTGTAAACTCCAATCTGACGTCCCTCAGCGAATACATCGAGGATATTTTTGCACTGCTCGATGCCTATGTCGGCGCAGAACCTCTGATCGCCCGTGACCCGCAGCAAATGGCCAGCATTCGCCAGTTGAAGATGGACAGGAACATCGATTTCGTTACCGAGGATATTCACACCCTGCTCGCGGAATCGCGGGAAGGATTGCAACGGGTCAAGCGCATCGTCATCGACCTGCAGGCCTTTTCCCATGTCGACCAGACGGCATGGCAGTACTCCGACATCTGTGCTGGCCTGGACAGCACGCTGACACTGATCGGCAGCGAAATCCGGCATCGCGCTGAAATTGAAAAAGATTTTGCAGCATTGCCCCTGGTCTATTGCAACCTCGGCCAGATCAACCAGGTGTTCATGAACTTGTTGATGAATGCCACACAGGCGATGCACAGCGACGGTGGCCGGATTCGCGTGACTGCCCGGCTCGCACATGCCGACGACATGGGCAAGGAAGGGGTTTGTGTCGAGATTGCCGACAATGGCGTCGGCATTGACCCGGCCCATCTGAATAAAATATTCGAACCCTTTTTCACGACCAAGCCGGTAGGCAAGGGCACTGGTCTGGGCTTGTCGCTGGTCTGGGGGGTGATTGCAGCCCATGGTGGCCGGATCGAAGTGGAGAGTACGCAGGAAGCCGGCAAGAGTGGCACCTGCTTTCGCATCTTTCTGCCGGTCAATGGCCCAGAACATGAGCCGGGGATGTTGCAGGAAAACTAGCAAGGTAACGCAGGCGAAGAGTCCGCAATCCCGGGCTCCCGGGTGAGCCTGCAGCGAAGGAGATCTTGATGGCAGAAGGTGAGCTCAATGGTTTGCCGGCATCAGCCGGGACGGAAGCGCCGATGAAGGAGCGCACGATTCTGCTGGTCGATGACGAGGAAAACATTCTCGCCGCGATGAAACGTGTGTTACGGCGTGAGGGCTATCGCATTCTGACCGCGGGTGGCGGGCAGCAGGGTCTGGAGCTACTGGCCGCCAATGAAGTTGATGTGATCGTCTCCGACCAGCGTATGCCGAACATGACAGGCGTGGAATTCCTCCGCCGCGCCAAGGTGACACACCCGGAAACCGTGCGTATTGTGCTTTCCGGCTATACCGAGTTGCAGTCGATCACCGATGCCATCAATGAAGGTGCCATCTACAAGTTCCTGACCAAACCCTGGGATGACGACCAGATCCGCGCCAATATCGCGGAGGCTTTTCAGCACAAGGAAATGGTGGAGGATAACCGGCGACTGGCAGCACAGCTGGCCGTGGCCAACGAAGAGCTGGCGGATGCCAACGCCCGCCTGAAAACCCTGTTGGCAGCAAAGCAGCATCAGCTTTCCGTCGACGAAGCCTCGCTCGATATCGCCCGTGAAGTGCTGCATTGCGTGGCATTGCCGATCATCGGCGTTGATGATTGCGACATGATTGTTTTTGCCAATGCCGAGGCAGACAGTCTGTTGGGTAACGGGGTGCCACTGCTCGCTGAAAATGCCCAGGAACGGCTGCCGGAAGTAATCGTCAGTGGCCTGCAAGGTGGGGATGGTGATGTTTACTGGGATACACCAAACGGCAGCTACCGGATCGTCTGTCGCAACATGGGGCAGCACTCCCGTTCTCAAGGGCGCCTGCTGATCGTGATGCCTGAGGGATCTGGCCATGCGTGATGATATCCGGCGGGTAGCGATAGAAGATGTGGTGGCTGGGGCCAGGCTGGCAGAGCCGGTCTGTGACGTGAATGGCAATGTGTTGCTGCCGGCCGGCGCGGAATTGTCGGATTCGACCCGTGCTTCGCTGGTGCGCAGGGGGCTGACGGAGCTGACAATCGTTTTTGAGCGGGTCCCAAGTGAAGCAGAGCGCGTCGCCGATCTGGCGCGTGTTGAAGCGCGCCTGACCTACTTGTTCCGCAGTGCGGGCGACAATGCTGCCGGACAGCATCTGCTGCGGCTGATGCGTCGCTACCGGGGGGTGGATCATGGCTGAGACGGAGGGCGCCAGCAGGGAGTTTCTGCTTGACCGGGAAACCGTGCTGAAGGGGGTGAGCACCTTGCCTTCGCTACCTGCAGTGGTCATTGAGCTGTTGCAGACGATGGATCAGGAAGAAGCCGACATGCACCTGCTTGCCGAAAAACTGTCACGCGATCAGGCACTCTCCGCCAAGGTGTTGCGGGTAGCCAATTCCTCTTTCTATGGCATGTCGGGCAAGGTGAATTCGATAGCTGATGCGATGGTGGTGCTCGGCTTGCGTGGCGTGCGCACGCTGGCCATGGCCGCGTCGATTTCCGACACATTTTCTGCAACCCGGTGTCCGGGTTTCGACTTCCGGATGTTCTGGCGGCACAGCATCGGGGTTGCCCTGTGTGCCAAGGAGATCGCTCGTCAGTGCCGTCAGAACGATGGCAATGCTTTTACCGCCGGCCTGCTGCACGATCTGGGTCGCCTCGTTCTGGCGTCCTGTTTCCCACAGCACCTGGTGGCCGTGATGGCGTATCGCGAGCGGATGGATTGCCCCTGGGAGGAGGCTGAGCAGCAGGTGCTGGGCATGAGCCATGCCGAGCTGGGCGGCTTGCTGGCGATGCACTGGAATTTTCCGGCTTCGCTTCATGCGGCGATTACCCATCATCACGACATGGCCGGCGATGACAAGGTGCTTTCCTGCACGCTGGTGATTGCCGATGCGCTGGCCCATGCCCTGGATCTCTCGGGTGATGAAAATGAAATGGTGTCGCCCATTACGGAAGTGTGTTGGCAAACCCTCTCCCTGCCGGATGAAAACTGGCTGGCATTGTTTGCCATCGTTGAATCACAGTTCGAAGCGGCTTGCGAATCGCTGCTCGTTTAGTGGCGACCGGAGGGAAGATGAGTGCGTTGAAGCTCGAACCAGAATCGGCCCTGCCAATCCCGACCGAATGTCCGGGGCTGGTTGCCGGTGACGAGGTCTATCTGGCGCTGCTGGATGCGATCAATGTGCCGATCACTGTCCATCGTGCCGGCCCATTGCTGTTCGTCAATGCAGCCTTCGAAAAACTGACCGGTTTTAACCGCGAAGCTCTGGTGGGGGGGGCATTCGAGACCGTGGCGCATCCGGATTTTCGAGAGCTGGCCCGCCAGCGCGGCGAGGCGCGCATGCGAGGCGAAGCGGTTCCCTCGACCTACGAATTCCGGGTGAATACGGCAGACCCACAATGCGTCTGCTGGGCCGATCTGTCGGTATCAAAAATTCGGCTTAACGGATTGCCAACCATTGTCGGTTCCTTTCATGACTTGACGGAACGTCGAGCTGCAGCCGCACATCAGGCGTATCTGCACCAGATGTTGGGGCAAATCATCGAAGCCGACCCGGTGCCCACCCTGGTCATCGATAACGAACACAAGGTGACCCACTGGAATCGTGCCTGCGCACTGATTTCCGGCATTCCCGCCGCGGAGATCATCGGCACGCGCCGACAGTGGGAAGCCTTCTATCCCAGCGAACGTCCGGTCATGGCCGACCTGATTGTCAATGGGGCGCTGGAGGACGGGATTGAAACCCATTACAAGGGCAAATACAGGCGCTCCGCTACCATAGCCGATGCCTACGAAGCCGAGGATTATTTTCCGCGTGCGGGGGGTACCGGCCGCTGGCTGTTTTTTACCGCAGCGCCCTTGAAGGATATGGAAGGCAGGATCATTGGCGCCATTGAAACCTTGCAGGATGTCACGGCGCGACATGAGGCGGAGGATGCCTTGCGACGGCATCAGGAAATGCTGGAGCGTCTGGTGGAAGAACGCACCGGCCAGTTGCAGCAGGCCAATGAGCAACTGATGCAGTCGGAGAAACTGGCTTCGATCGGCCAGCTGGCTGCCGGTGTGGCACATGAGATCAATAACCCGATCGGCTACGTGCACTCGAATATCGGTGCGCTGGAAAACTACATGGGTGATCTTTTCGAAGTGCTGGAAATCTACGAGATGGCGCAGCCGGTGATTGCTGACCCGGCCCTGGCTGCAGCGGTGAAGGCAAAGTGCGAGGCGGTGGATGTCGATTTCCTCAAGGAGGATATTCCGGCATTGATGAAAGAGTCGCGTGAAGGCATTACCCGGGTCAAGAAGATCGTCCAGGACCTGAAGGATTTCTCGCATGTGGACAACACCCAGGAGTGGCAGTGGGCGAACCTGCATGCCGGGATTGACTCAACCATCAATGTCGTTGCCAACGAGATCAAGTACAAGGCTGACGTGGTCAAGGAATATGGCCAGTTGCCGGATGTCGAGTGCCTCGGTTCGCAGTTGAACCAGGTGTTCATGAACCTGCTGGTCAACGCAGCCCATGCCATGGGCGAAGCGCGCGGCACCATCACCATTCGGTCCGGGAGTGAGGGAGGTGATGAAGGCACGGTCTGGCTGGAGTTTTCAGACACCGGCAGTGGCATGCCCCCCGAAGTCCAGGCGCGGATTTTCGAGCCTTTTTTCACCACCAAGCCGGTAGGCAAGGGGACGGGCTTGGGGCTTTCGCTGTCTTACGGCATCATTCAAAAACATAACGGCACGCTGACGGTGAGCAGCGAGCCCGGCAAGGGCACGACATTCCGAATCGTGCTGCCGGTAAAACATGTCGAATCCGGGAGCGAGACGACTGCATGAGTGATCTTCAAGAAAACCTCCAGGCCGTAGCACCATCGGCTGCAGACACCGGTGGCGTTACCGAGGACAAGTGGCGCATCCTCTGTGTCGATGACGAGCCGAATATCCTCTCCTCGCTGCGCCGGCTTTTCCGTCAGAACGGCTACCAGATCAGCGTCGCCAACAGCGGCGCCGAGGGCTTGCAAATGCTCGAGGGGCAGGGTTTCGACCTGGTCATTTCCGACATGCGCATGCCGGAAATGGACGGCGCCCGTTTTCTTGAGCAGGTACGCAAGCGCTGGCCGGAAACCCTGCGCATTCTGCTGACCGGTTACGCCGATATTTCGTCGACCATCGAGGCTGTGAACAAGGGGCAGATATACCGCTACGTCAGCAAGCCGTGGGACGACAACGACCTGCTGCTGACCGTGCGGCAGGCGCTCGACCTGCAAAAGCTGGCGCGCGAGAAAGCCCGGCTGGAAGCGCTGACCGTGGCACAGAACGAGGAGCTGAAGGATCTCAACGCCAACCTTGAACTGAAGGTGATGGAGCGCACCGTTGATTTGCGCAAGGCGCACGAGAAGCTGAAAACCAGTTTCATGACCTCCATCCGGGTCTTTGCCAACCTGATTGAATTGCGTGGTGGCGCGCTGTCCGGGCATTCGCGCCGGGTCGCCGATCTGGCACGGAAGATCGCCAATCGCCTGCAGCTCTCGCCCGCCGAGGGGCAGGATATCTTTCTGGCGGGGCTCTTGCACGATATCGGCAAGATCGGCCTTTCCGATACATTGTTGGCAAAACCGGTCTCGCACATGGGAGGCGAGGAACTTGGGGAGTATCGCAAGCACCCGGTGAAGGGCGAACAATCGCTGATGGCGCTGGAGGATCTGCGTGGCGCAGCCACCATCATGCGCTCGCATCACGAGCGCTTCGACGGGCAGGGTTATCCCGATGGCCTGGTCGGGCTCGCCATCCCGATCGGTGCCCGAGTGCTGGCCGTCGCCAATGATTACGATGGCTTGCAGATCGGTATCCTGTCCCCGCGTCGCATGAGCCCGGACGATGCCCGCCAGCTGATTGCCGAAGGGCGAGGCAAGCGCTATGACCCGCAGGTCATCGATGCCTTTCTCCAGGAATTGGGGGAAGGCAAGGCGGCCCCGCCGCCGGGAGGCATCCCGGTGCAACCCAAGGATCTGGTTTCCGGCATGGTGCTGGCGCGTGACCTGGTGTCGCGTGACGGCGTTTTATTACTCTCAGCCGATTATCTGCTGGACGCCAAGCTGATCCGGCAGATTCGCGAGTTTGCGGCGGCGGAAGGCAATGTCACTGTATTCGTCCGCCAGGATGTGAAGGGAGGCCAGGGATGAAACGCATTCTGTTGGTTGATGACGAGCCGAACCTGCTTCAGGCATTGCGGCGCACCCTGGTGCGCGCCTTTCCGGTCGCCGACTATCGCATCGAATTGTTCGATGACCCGCGTCAGGCACTGGAGCGGGCAGTGGAGGTCAGCTTCGATGTCGTGATTTCCGATTTCCGCATGCCACCGATGAGTGGCGTCGAATTTCTCAAGGCATTCCGCGAACTGCAGCCGGACTGCATGCGCATGATCCTCTCCGCCTCAACCGATTTCGATGCCCTGATGAGCGCGGTCAACGAAGCGGAAGTGTTGCGCTATCTGGTCAAGCCCTGGTCGGACGAAGAACTGGTCGAGGTTGTGCGCGGTGCGCTGGCGAGGCATGACACTTTGGTCGAGGATCGCCAGCTCGCGGACGAGGTCCGGCTGTCGCGTGGCACCGTCAGCGCCGAGGAGCTTGAACGGCGCCGGCTGGAAGCCGAGGAGCCCGGGATTACCCGAGTCAAATGGGGGCCCGGGGGTTCGGTGATACTTGACGACGAGTGATTGGAAGACTTATGGGGACGACGAGTGGCACTGCTTCGGCGATGCACCCCTTATTGCTGCGGCAGTTGAAAACGGCGTTCGGCAGCGCGGAGGATGTGCCGGAATCGCTGTCTGCATTTTGCATGTCGGTGTCGGCCGAGTATCACCGGGCGGATCGGGATCGTGACCTGACGCAGCGTTCGCTCGATGAAATGTCGGCCGAGCTGACGGCACACAACGAAACCCTGCGCCGTGAACGTGACGAACAGGCAGCACTGGCGCATCGGCTGGAAGAGGCTCACAACCAGCTGCTGCAATCGGAGAAGATGGCCTCCATCGGCCAGCTCGCTGCCGGCGTGGCGCACGAGATCAACAATCCGATCGGTTACGTCAATTCCAACCTCAAGTCACTGACTGCCTATGTGCAGGACCTGCTGGAAATGATTGCGGCCTACGAGACGGCAGAGGTGTTGCTGCCTGCCGAGCAACTGTCGTCACTGGCAGCGCTGAAAGCGACGCTGGATATCGAGTACCTGAAGACTGATTTGCCGGCCATGCTGGGTGAATCGCAGGAGGGTATCGACCGGGTGCGCAAGATCGTTCAGGACCTGAAGGACTTTTCCCATACCGACGAGGGAACATTCAACTGGGCCGATGTGCATGCCGGTATCGACTCGACACTCAATATCGTGGCCAATGAAATCAAGTACAAGGCGGATGTGGTCAGGGAATACGGTGCCTTGCCTCAGATCGAGTGCCTGCCATCGCAGCTCAATCAGGTGTTCATGAACCTGCTGGTGAATGCTGCGCAGGCCATGCCGGGAGAGCCGCGCGGGAAGATAGTTGTGCGCACCGGCTGCAAGGGTGATGAGGCGGTGTGGCTGGAGTTTATCGATAGCGGCAGCGGTATTCCGGCTGAAAACCTGAAACGGATCTTCGACCCCTTCTTTACAACCAAGCCGGTCGGCAAGGGTACGGGGCTGGGTTTGTCACTTTCCTACGGCATTATCCAGAAGCACCACGGCAAGCTGTCGGTGACCAGTGTGCTTGGTGAAGGCACCTGTTTCCGAATCGAATTGCCGGTAAAACAGCCCGAGGCCTGAACGTGCTGCGTTGGCGGCTAATGTGCCCGGCCGCCAACGGAAATCCCCTATTTCGCCTGTTTCTGCGCGGCTTCCCGTGCCTGTGCGACGGCTGCGGTGAGTGCGACGGCTTCTTCCGAGCCGGGCTCAAGCTGCGGCAGTACCCTTTCCCAGTAATCCGCGGCCGCCTTGAAATCACGGCGTTCGCCGGCAGCAGCGCCGGCCAGCAACAGGGTCTGTGGATCATCCGGCGCCAGTTTCAGGGCCTTGTTGATCAGCTCGGTGGGCTTGCCCTTGAAGCCTTCGCCGGTGATCGCCAGCATTTCGGCGTAGTCAGTCAGCAGTTCAGGGTCTTTCTCGACGAAGGACTCCGCCTGTCCGTAGGCCGCGGCCGACTCCGCGTAGCGGCCCAGCATCTTGTAGGAACGGCCGAGCATCACCCAGCCACGCGGGTCATCCGGATTTTCCTTCAGTCGTGCCGCCAGTTTTTCAACCATGCCCTCAATCTGTCCGGCGGTGACCTGCGGTGCCGGCTGGGTATTGGCCGGGTCAAGCGCACGCGGGTTGCCGAGTACGGCATAGCCGATCAGTGCCAGCACGGGCACCAGCAAGACGACGAGTAGTGCGGTCTTCTTGCTTGGCGCCGCATCCTTGCCGGTATCGGTTTCCGGTTTGACTTCCTCCAGGAGGCGACGTTGCAGTTCGGCCTTGGACTGCTCGAAATCGGCTTCGGTCAGCGATTTTTCATCGCGTTCATGCTCCAGTTCGGCCAGCTGATCACGCAGGATGGCCAGATTGGCGGCGCTGCGATCGGCGCTGTCGGCCGCCGTTTGCGGGCGGCGCAGCAGGGGAAAAGCGAGCAACAGGGCGGCAACGATACTCATGATCGCTGCGATGACGATAAAGGTGGTCATTGCGGTGTTTTATCCTGGGGAGCGGTATCGAGCAATGCTTCGGCAGCCTTTTGCTCTTCTGCCGAAAGGGCGGTGTCGCCAAGCATCTGGTTGCGTCGGCGGAGAAAGCGCACCAGCAGTGTCAGTCCGAGAATGAGCAGGGCGGCCGGGCCCAGCCAAAGCAGGATGGTGGTGCCTTTCAACGGTGGCTTGTAACGCACGAAATCACCGTAGCGTTCCACCATGTAGTCGAGGATCTGCTGATCCGATTTGCCTTCGGCAATGAGCAGGCGGATTTCGCGGCGGAAATCGTTGGCCAGGTCGGCGTGGGAATCGGCAATGCTCTGGTTCTGGCAAACGAGGCAGCGCAACTCGGTGGTGATGGCCAGCACGCGTTTCTCGATCGCCGGGTTCTCGGCCATCGGGGTGGCCTCGCGGGCCTGTGCAGTCATCATGCCCAGACTGAGGGCGAAGGCAGCCAGCAGGCTGATGCAATTCCGGATCATTTGTTCAGCTCCGCGACCAGCGGCATAACCTGCTTGGCCAGTGATTCCGGCGTGATCGGGCCGGTATGCTTGAGACGGATGATGCCGGCCTTGTCGATGACGTAGGTTTCCGGCACGCCGTAAACGCCGTAGTTGAAGCCGACCCGCCCGTCGATGTCGAGCAGCGAAAGCTGGTAGGGGTCGCCATGCTGAAGCAGCCACTTGCTTGCCCGTTCGCGTGCCAGCCGGGCTTCGGTGGCTGCGTCGGTCTTGCTCATGTCGGTTTCGCCGTCGCCACGTACTTCCTTGTAATTGAGCCCGACGACGGGAACGATATTCTTCTTGCCCAGATCGACGAGGAGGGGATGCTCCTGCCGGCAGGAGACGCACCATGACGCCCAGACATTGAGCAGCCAGACCTTGCCCTTCATGTCTTCCGGGCCGAACACTTTCTCGCTGCCGAGTACCGGCAGCGAGAAAGTAGGCGCCGGTTTGCCGACGAAGGGCGAGGGAACCTCGCGCGGGTTCAGATTGAGGCCGACGCCGAGCAGGATGACCAGGGCGACGAAGCCGATGAGGGGCCAGAGAAAGCGATTCATAAGCGATTCACGCGCGTTGGGTGTTGCCCGCAGGCACGGTTGAAGAATTGGCGCTGCGCGACTTGACCCGGTAACGACGGTCGGCAATGGCCAGCAGGCCACCCAGCGCCATCAATACACAGCCGCCCCAGATCCAGTCGACGAAGGGCTTGTGATAAACGCGTACCGCCCATTCGCCTTCCGGTTTCAGGCGGTCGATCGGTTCGCCAAGGGAAACATAGAGGTCGCGCAGTACACCGGCATCGATGGCGGCTTCGGTCATCGGCATGCCGGAAGCGGCATAGGTGCGTTTTTCCGGGTACATCTTGCGTACCGCCTTGCCTTCCCTGGAAAGATCGAACTCTCCGGCGAGCGCAATATAGTTGGGCCCCTGCACTTCATGAACACCGACGAAGCGGAATTCATAGCCGGCGACGCTGACCGTGTCCCCGGGCGCCATCTTCACATCCTTCTCTTCCTGATAGCCGAGCACCATGGTGACACCGACAACAAAGACGGCAATGCCGATATGTGCGACATGCATGCCGTAGAAGTGGCGGGGCTGTTTCAGTGCGGCAGCGAAGAAGGAAAGACCGCCACGGGTGGCCTGAACACGCTGGATGATATGGACGATGCCGGAAAAGAGAATCCAGGCCGCCAGCAGGATGCCGAGTGCGATCAGTGGGCGCCACGAACCGTAGAGCAGCGGCAGGGCGATGGCCACGACAATCGCGGCAGCGAGTGCCCAGCGCAGGGTACGTGCCAGTTCGGGCAGGCTGGCTTCCTTCCAGCGGGCGAAGGGAGCAACCCCCATCAGGAACAGGGCCGGCACCATCAGCGGCGCAAAGACAGCATCAAAATAGGGTGGGCCAACCGAAATCTTGCCGGCACCCAGTGCATCGATCAGCAGCGGGTAGAGCGTGCCCAGCAATACCGAGGCAAAGGCGACGACCAGCAGAACGTTATTGGTCAGCAGCAGCGATTCGCGGGAGACCAGCGCAAAGCGCCCGCCCAGCCCGACCTTGGGTGCACGCCAGGCAAAGAGCAGCAGCGAAGAGCCGATCACCGCTACCAGGAAGGCGAGGATGAAAATGCCGCGCGTCGGGTCCGTGGCAAAGGCATGCACCGATGTCAGCACTCCGGAACGAACGAGGAAGGTGCCGAGCAGCGAAAGCGAGAATGCCGAAATGGCCAGCAATACCGTCCAGTTCTTGAAGCTGCCACGCTTTTCAGTGACTGCCAGCGAGTGGATCAGCGCCGTACCCACCAGCCAGGGCATGAACGAAGCGTTTTCGACCGGGTCCCAGAACCACCAGCCGCCCCAGCCCAATTCGTAGTAGGCCCACCAGGAGCCCATGGCGATACCCAGGGTCAGGAAAATCCAGGCGGTGGTCGTCCATGGCCGCGACCAGCGCGCCCAGGCCGAATCCAGCTGGCCGGAAAGCAGTGCGGCAATGGCGAAGGCGTAGGCAATCGAGAAGCCGACGTAGCCCATGTAGAGCAGCGGCGGGTGGATGATCAGCCCCGGATCCTGCAGCAGCGGGTTCAGGTCGCGTCCCTCTTCAGCGCCGGGCAACAGACGTTCGAAGGGGTTGGAAGTGGCGAGAATGAAGAGCAGGAAACCGACGGTAATCAGGCCGAGAACGCCGACGACGCGCGCCACCATGGCATCCGGCAACTGCCGAGAAAACAGGGTTACGGCAAAAGTCCACCAGCCGAGGAGCAGCACCCACAGCAGCAGCGAGCCCTCATGACCGCCCCAGACGGCAGCAACGCGGTAAGGCGTGGGCAGCAGGGTGTTCGAGTGCTGGGCGACGTAGACCACCGAGAAGTCGTTGGCGACAAAGGCCCAGGTCAGGCAGCCGAAGGCTATGGTGATGAAGAAGGCCGCAGTCTGTGCCGCCGGGCGTGCCAGTGCGATCCAGGCGAGGCGGTTGCGGTGCGCGCCGAGCAGTGGCAGGACGCCCTGGGCCAGGGAAACGACAAGCGCGATGATCAGCGCGAAATGACCGAGTTCAGGAATCATGGCTCAGTACTTAATGCTCGGAGAGCTTGAGGTTGCAGGGGGTGTTGCCGGAGGGGGAGCAGCGCCTTCCTGTGCGGTTTTGGCGGCGGCACGGGCGCTGGCATCATCGAGCGCCTTGGCGGCCTCCGGCGGCATGTAGTTCTCGTCGTGTTTGGCCAGCACCTCGGTCGCGACAAAGCGGTCACCATCGAGCTTGCCCTGGGCAACGACGCCTTTTCCTTCCTTGAACAGGTCAGGCAGGATGCCCTTGTAGGCCACCGGCAGATCCTTCTCGGTGTCGGTGACGATGAAGCCGATAGTAATGCCGTCGGCTTCGCGCTTGATCGAACCTTCCTTGACCATGCCGCCGATGCGGAACAGCTTGCCCTGCGGCGCCTTGCCAGCAGCGACATCGGTGGGCGAGATATACAGGGCGATGTTGCTGTTCAGCGCGTTGAGCACAAGCACCGCGGCCACGCCGAGGGCGGCGAGTCCGGCAACAATGAGGGCGATACGTTTCTGACGGGCTTTCACTGAGAACTCCTGGTTTCCTTGCCGACTTCCCCGTTGCTACGGCTGGTTGATCCAGCTTTATGTGTACTTTTTTCGGCCCGTAGCTGACGCTTCAGCCGGAGCACAAGTGTCTTTCGACGCCGAATGGCCATGATCGGTTCCACGATCATGATGAGGGCGGTCACACCGAACGATCCCCAGACATAGAGGCCATAGCCGCCCATGGCGAGAAAATCGGAAAAACTGTTCCAGTGGATCATTTGCCTTCTCCTGCCAGCACGTCCTTGACCCACTCGGTATTGCGTTCACGTTCGAGCATGATGCTGCGCGCCCGGATCAGCGAGACGGCGATGCTGTACATCCAGAACGACAGCGCCATCAGCAGCATGCCCCAGAGCATCAGCATGGCCATCGATGGCGATTTGGTCAGGCTGACCGAGGAGCCCTGATGCAGGGTGTTCCACCACTTGACCGAGAAGTAGATGATCGGGATGTTCACCACGCCGACCAGTGCCAGGATGGCGCCGGCCTTGTCGGCACGGCGCGGGTCATCGATCGAAGCCTGCAGGGCGATGAAGCCGATGTAGAGGAAGAGCAGGATCAGTTCGGAGGTCAGGCGGGCATCCCAGACCCACCAGGTGCCCCACATCGGCTTGCCCCAGAGGGCGCCGGTCCACAGCGAGAGAAAGGCCATCAGGGCACCGGTGGGGGCCAGTGCGCTGGCCATCATGCCGGAGAGCCGGGTGTTGTAGGCGAGGCCGAGGGCGGCCCAGAAAGCCATGACCAGATAGATGAACATGCTCATCCAGGACGCCGGGACATGGATGAAGATGATGCGGTAGCCCTCGCCCTGCTGGAAATCGGTAGGGGCCACGGCCATGCCGATCCACAGGCCGGCGATGCCGAAGATGACGGCGAGCGCGGTGAACCACGGGATCATCTTGCCGGCGAGCGGGTAGAAGCTCTGCGGCGAGGCGTACTTGAACCAGTTGATCAGTCGGTTATTCACGGTAGTTGTTCATTCCAAAGCAATTCTCAAAGCGGCCGCGGTTGCCCACGGCGCAAAAAACACGCCGCCAATCGCCAGTGCGCCCAGTATCGACAGGTGCGCTTCGGCGCCGAGCCCGGCTACCGTGGCATCGACTGCGCCGGCGCCAAAGATCAGCACCGGAATATACAGGGGCAGCACGAGCAGCGACACCAGCACGCCGCCGCCGCGCAATCCCAGTGTCAGCGCAGCGCCGATGGCGCCGATGCCCGAAAGCGCCGGGGTGCCAATCAGCAGCGAAACGGTCAGTACCAGCAGGGCGTCGGACGACAGATCGAACTGCAGCCCCAGCACCGGTGCCAGCAGTGCCAGCGGCAGCCCGGACACCAGCCAGTGGGCGAGCACCTTGCCGAGCACGGTCAGCCCCAGCGGTTGCGGTGCCAGTACCAGTTGCTCCAGCGTGCCGTCGCGAAAATCGTCAGCAAACAGCTTGGGCAGCGACAGCATGGTGGCCAGCAGGGCGCCTACCCACAACACGCCCGGCGCCAGCTTGCGCAGCAGATCCTGCTCCGGCCCGATGCCGAGCGGGAAGAGGCTGGCGACGATGATGAAAAAGAACAGTACCGACACAATGTCGGCCTGGCGACGCATCGCCAGTTTCAGATCACGGGCCGTGATGGCGGCAACCATGCCCATCATGAGAGCTTCAGCTCCCGTATCGCACCTGCCGGTATATCTACCGTCTGGTGTGTGGTCAGCACAGCCAGTCCGCCGCGTTGCAGGTGCGCGCCGATCAGTCCGGCGAGCCAGCTGACGGCAGCCACGTCGAGCGCCACGAAGGGCTCGTCGAGCACCCACAGTGCGCGTTTTTCTTGCACCAGCCGCGACAGTGCCACGCGGCGTTTCTGCCCCTGCGACAGATACTTGCAGGCAAGGTCTTCGCGGCCGAGCAGGCCGACTACCTCCAGCGCATCCAGTGCTTCGTCCTCGTTCAGTGCTTCGCCGGCCAGTTTGGCCGAGGCGCTGAGATTTTCCAGTGGCGTCAGCTCTTCCTTGATGGCATTGAGGTGGCCGAGGTAGCACAATTCCTCGCGAAACGTTTCGCCCAGGGCATGGATGCTCTCGCCCTTCCAGCGGATCTCGCCGGAGACCGGATGCGACAGGCCGCAGATCATGCGCAACAGCGTTGTCTTGCCGGAGCCGTTCTTTCCCTGCAGAAAAAGCATTTCCCCCGCGTCGAGGCGGAAATCAACGCCTGCGAACAGGCGGCGGTCACCGCGCTGGCATTCCAGATGGGAGGCTTCAAGCATTCAGCGTCTTTTGGTTACAGGGGAGGGTGCGACAGGGACGTATTCTGAGGGCACCAGTTTAGTCGTAGATTGACCAGAATCAAAATCGCCGCAAAGACTTTTCCCTATTGTCTGCGCTGGAGTTTTCCTTTGGCATGAAAGGTTTATCGGTGGATCAGGGGCTTATCCGGCTGACGGTGGCGTGGAATGGTGAGCGAGTCATTGGTGCGCGCGTGGCGAGCCAGCGGCCACAGGCAGCCGGCTTGCTGGCAGGGCGGCCGGTGGCGGAAGCCGTGGCTTTGGCGCCCCGCCTGTTCAGCCTGTGCGGCAAGGCGCAGGGCGCGGCAGCGCAACTCGCGGCGGCAGCCGCGACCGGTGCTGAAATGCCGGTGACTCCGTTGCTGCGTGGCCTTGTACTGGAAGCAATTGGCGAACACCTGTGGCGCCTGCTGCTGGATTGGCCGCTGGTGCTTGGCCGCGTGCCGGACAAGGCGCAATTCATTCTCTGGCGCCAGCGCCTGCTGTCGGTCAGGGGCGGGGACGATGATCATCTGCTTGCCAGGGATCTGTCGGACTGGGTAGCAACGCTGACAGTTTGCCCGGAGCCGGGGTCGCAAGCGGCGAGATCTCCGGTGCTGTTGCCTTGGCTGACGGCCGCGGATTGTGCCTTGCAGCAAATCGATGCCGGATTTGCTGCACAGCCGACGTTTGCGGGCAAACCTGCGGAAACCGGTCCGCTGGCCCGCCAGTTCGAGACGCCGGCCGTCGCAGCCTTGCTGGCAGCCGGCCAGACGGTGGCGGCGCGGTTGGCGGCCCGGCATGCCGATCTGGATCTGCTGGCACGGGCGTTGATCGATCCCGCACTTGTCTGCCACTGGCTGGGTAGCGTAGCGATTGCGTCCGACATCGGTTTGGCGCGGGTCGAAACAGCACGCGGGACTCTGATTCATCTGATGCAGGTCAAGGACGGCCGGGTGGGTGGCTATGTTATCGTCGCTCCGACCGAATGGAATTTTCATCCGCAGGGTGCCTTTGTCCGGGAAATAACCGGCTGCCCGGCGGCAACGCGTGATGCGGCAGCATTTCTGGCCCGCCGCCTGGCGCTGGCACTTGATCCCTGTGTCAGCCATGAAGTGGTGATCGAGGAAGTGAACGATGCATGAAATGTCGCTGGCCGAAGGGGTTGTCCAGATCATCGAGGACGCTGCGCGCGAGCAAGGCTTCAGCAAGGTGAAAACGGTATTTCTGGAAATCGGCTGGCTGTCTTCGGTCGAGCCGGATGCCATGGCCTTTTGTTTTGACGCGGTGTCGCGTGGCACGGTGGCCGATGGCGCGAAGCTGGAAGTGATTGATGTGCCGGGGGAGGGGCAATGCCTTTCCTGTGGCAAAACGGTGGCGATCAGTGCTGTATTCGATCCCTGTCCGGCGTGTGGTGAGTTTCCGGTGCAGCCAACGGCGGGCACTGAAATGAGAGTCAGAGAACTCGAAGTCGAATAATAAGTAACAGGCAGTGCAGCACACATTGGAGGAGCAAGACATGTGTACCACTTGTGGATGTGCCGCTGGCGAAGCGCGCATAGAGGGCGAGGCTGTGCACGCCCATGATCATGAACATGGCTGGCATGTACATGCCGACGGGACGGCACATAGCCATGCGCCGGCGGCAGATGAGCACGAACATCCGCACACCCATGACGATGGCACGACCCATGCTCACCCGCATCATCACCATGGCGAGCATCATCATGCGCATGAATCGGCGGGGGCCATGCATTACGGCCACGGCGCTGCCGGGGCACACGCACCCGGCATGTCGCAATCGCGCATGGTGCAGATCGAGCGTGACATTCTTTCCAAGAACGATGGCTATGCCGCGAAGAACCGTGCCCGTTTTGACGAGCAGGGCATCTTTGCGCTGAACCTCGTTTCCAGTCCTGGCTCCGGCAAGACCACGCTGCTTTGCCGCACGATCGAAGGACTGAAGGCAAAGCTGCCGCTCTATGTGGTCGAAGGAGATCAGCAGACCAGCCATGATGCCGAGCGTATCCGCGCCACCGGCGCACCGGCGCTGCAGATCAACACCGGCAAGGGCTGCCATCTGGATGCGCACATGGTCGGCCATGCGCTGGCCAAGCTGGCGCCGGTCGATGGTTCGGTGATGTTCATCGAGAACGTCGGCAACCTGGTTTGCCCGGCCGCCTTCGATCTGGGCGAGGCGCACAAGGTGGCGATCCTTTCGGTGACCGAAGGCGAGGACAAGCCGCTGAAATACCCGGACATGTTCCGTGCAGCCTCCCTGATGCTGATCAACAAGATCGACCTGCTCCCCTATGTCAGCTTTGATATCGAGAAGGCGGTCGAGCATGCGCGTCGCGTCAATCCGCAGTTGGAGGTGCTTCGGGTTTCTGCCACTACTGGTGAGGGTTTTGCCGAGTGGCAGGCCTGGATTGAAAAGGGGTTGGCGGCTCAGGGCGCCAGAAAGCAGGAAACGGTAGATGGGTTGAAGCGGCGCATTGCTGCGCTGGAAGCGCAGTTGGCGCAAACTGCCGCCGACTGACGCGAGCGAGTTTTCCGCATATGTCGGCAACGATCTGCCAGCGTATCCATGTCTCCGGCGTCGTTCAGGGCGTTGGCTACCGCCCGTTTGTCTGGCGCCTGGCCAATGAGTTGAAGCTGGCCGGCTGGGTGCGCAACACGCCGTCAGGGGTTGAAATCGAAGCCTGCGGTATTCCGCCCCGTGTCAATGAGTTGATCGAGCGCCTGCGGCGGGAAGCCCCGCCATTGGCACGGGTGGATGATGTCAGTTCACGGGCGGTGGTCCGCGAAACAGCGGATACGCAATTCATCATCATCGAAAGCGGTGGCGGCAAGTCAGCGAGCACGGCGATTGGTCACGACTCGGCGATTTGCCGGGAGTGCCTGCGTGAGATGTTCGATCCGAAATCGCGGCGCTGGCGCTATGCCTTCACCAATTGCACCCACTGCGGCCCACGCTACACCATCAGCCGTGGTGTTCCTTATGACCGGGCACGCACCAGCCTCGCGCCGTTCACGCTGTGCAAGGAGTGCCGCAGCGAATATACGCAACCCGATGACCGTCGCTTTCATGCCGAGGCCAATTGTTGCGCCAGCTGCGGTCCGCAACTTTCACTGCTTGATGAGGCAGGGGTGCCCATTGCTGGCGATCCGATTGCCGGCGCACTGGCCTTGCTGCGCCAGGGAGGCATTGTCGCTATCAAGGGCCTGGGCGGTTTTCATCTGGTCTGTGATGCCGATCAGCCGGCTGCCGTAGCCGCACTGCGTGAGCGCAAGTCGCGCGAGGAAAAGCCGCTGGCCGTGATGCTGGCCAATGTGGCCTCGGCGTCGGGGCTGGTGCACATCGGCATCGGCGAGCCCGCGCTGCTGGAATCGCCCGAGCGGCCCATCGTGCTGCTGAAGAAACGCCATTTCACCGATGAGCGTCTGCCGGGCATTGCCCCCGGTCTCTCCTGGCTGGGGATCATGCTGCCCTATACGCCAGTCCACTACCTGCTTTTCCATGAGGCCGCGGGTCGCCCGGAAAGCCCGTTGTGGCTGACCCGGGCACAATCGCTGCGGCTGGTGATGACCAGCGCTAATCCTGGTGGCGAGCCGCTGGTCACCGGTAATGAAGAAGCACTCGAGCGGCTATCCGAGATTGCCGATGCCTATCTGGTCCATGACCGCGATATCGTCGTGCGCTGCGACGATTCGGTGGTGCGGGCAGCCCAGGGTAGCTTCCACTTCGTCCGCCGCGCCCGCGGCTATACCCCGAGAGCGATCAAATTGCCGCGCAGCGGCCCCTCGGTGCTTGCCGTTGGTGGCTGGTTCAAGAATACGGTCTGCGTCACGCGTGGCGACGAAGCCTTTGTCTCGCACCACATCGGCGACCTCGACAATGCGGCATCCTGTCGTTTCTTCGAAGAGAGCGTCAGCCATCTGCTCGATATCCTGCAGGTGGAGCCGGAGCGGGTGGCGCATGACCTGCATCCCGATTTTCACTCATCCCACTTCGCTGCCGATTTCGCGCGGCAACGCGCGCTCCCCTTGATCCCCGTCCAGCATCATCACGCCCATGTGGCGTCGGTGATGGTCGAACACGGACTGACCCGGCCGGTACTGGGTCTGGCACTCGACGGCGTCGGCCTGGGCAGCGATGGGGGTGCCTGGGGCGGGGAATTGCTGCGCGTCAATGCTGGCGAGTTTTCGCGCCTCGGTGCCCTGTGTTCGTTGCCGTTGCCCGGCGGCGATCGTGCGGCGCGTGAACCCTGGCGGATGGCGGCGGCGGTGTTGCATCGCCTGGGCCGGGGAGCGCAAATCGAAGCGCGTTTCGCCGAGCAATCAGCCGCTCCGATGATGGACCAGATGCTGGCGCGTGGATTGAACTGCCCGGAAACCTCGAGCATGGGGCGCTGGTTCGATGCCGCGGCCGGCCTGCTCGGCGTGAGCATGACCACTTCCTTTGAAGGGCAGGCCGCGATGCTGCTGGAAGGGATGGCCGAGCGTTACGGCGACATGCTGCCGATTGACCACGGGTGGACGATCAAGGAAGGGCAGCTCGACCTGATGCCGTTGATGGCGGTGCTGGCGGATGAAAAAAATGCCGCGCGTGGTGCGGCTGTCTTCCATGCCACGCTGGTTGCTGCGCTGGCTGACTGGGTGCTGAGCACGGCCGGCAAGGAAAAGGTGCTGGTCGGTGCGGGCGGCTGTTTCCTGAATCAGGTGTTGTCGCGCGGCCTGCATGGTCGACTCGGCTCGCATGGCCTGCAATTGATCGAAGCGCAACGCCTGCCACCAAACGATGGTGGCATTTCCTTAGGGCAGGCGTGGGTAGCCATCAACGCCGATGATGTAGGCATAGAACCGGAGGGTGACTGAAATGTGTCTTGCACTTCCCTGCAAGGTGGTCGATATCGCTGAGGGTGACAAGGCAACCATCGATGTTTCCGGGATGAAAAAGGAAATTTCGCTGGCGCTGCTTGATGATGTGGCGATCGGTGATTACGTGATTGTGCATGTCGGCTATGCACTGACCAGGCTCGACCCGGAAGAAGCGGAGAAAACCCTGGCGCTGTTTGCCGAAATGGGTGAGCAGGCCTTGCAGGATGCCGCCCGTGAGGTGCACTGAGCGATGAAGTACATTGACGAATTCCGCGATGGCGAACTGGCCAAGGGCTTGGGCCTGGCTATCCGGCAAGCTGCCGACCCGGCGCGCAGTTATCACTTCATGGAGTTCTGCGGCGGTCATACGCACGCCATTTCTCGTTATGGCGTTTCCGACCTGCTGCCCGACAACGTGCGCATGATCCATGGCCCCGGCTGCCCGGTCTGCGTGCTGCCGGTGGGGCGTGTGGACATGGCCATCCGGCTGGCGCTCGAATGCGGCGTCATTCTGTGCACCTACGGCGACACCTTGCGCGTGCCGGCGTCCGACAGCCTGTCGCTGATGAAGGCCAAGGCCCGCGGCGGTGACATCCGCATGGTGTATTCCAGCGCCGATGCGGTGAAGCTTGCGCAGGCCAATCCGGAAAAGCAGGTGGTCTTTTTTGCCATCGGTTTCGAAACGACGACGCCGCCCACCGCCGTGGCCATCAAGCAGGCTCAGGCGCTCGGATTGTCGAACTTCTCCGTGCTCTGTTGCCACGTACTGACGCCGTCGGCGATCAGCAACATCCTCGAATCGCCCGAGGTGCGCCAGTGGGGCACGGTCCCGCTCGACGGCTTCATCGGCCCGGCACATGTATCGACCATCATTGGCAGCCGGCCCTATGAGTTCTTCGCCGAGGAATACCGCAAGCCGGTGGTGATTGCCGGCTTCGAGCCGCTCGACGTGATGCAGGCGATCCTGATGCTGGTCAAGCAGGTGAACGAAGGCCGTGCCGTGGTCGAGAACGAGTTTGCGCGGGCGGTGACACGCGACGGCAACCTGAAGGCGCAGAACCTGGTGGCCGAAGTGTTCGAGTTGCGCCGCCAGTTCGAGTGGCGCGGTCTCAATGTCGTGCCGTATTCCGGGCTGCGCATCCGCAAGGAATTTGCCGGGTTCGACGCCGAGAAGCGTTTTCCGGTTGCGTATGTTTCGGTCGCCGATAACAAGGCCTGCGAATGCGGGGCCATCCTGCGTGGCGTCAAGAAGCCGCAGGACTGCAAGCTGTTTGGCACGGTGTGCACGCCGGAAAACCCGGTCGGCTCGTGCATGGTTTCCTCCGAGGGCGCCTGTGCGGCGCACTACACATACGGTCGCTACAAGGATTTCCAATGAGTGGTGAAGTAAAGCGTGGCTACGTCCGGCCGCTGGACATCAAGCACGGCCGCATTGACTTGTCGCACGGCTCCGGCGGCCGCGCCATGGCGCAGCTGATCGAGGAGCTTTTTGCGGCGGCCTTCGACAACGAATACCTGCGCCAGGGCAACGACGGCGCACTGCTTCCTGTGCCAAGCGGCGGACGCCTGGTGATGGCGGCCGATGCACACGTTGTCTCGCCGCTGTTTTTTCCCGGCGGTGACATCGGCTGTTTGTCGGTGCACGGCACAATCAACGATGTCGCCGTGATGGGGGCGAAGCCGCTCTGGCTCTCCGCCAGCTTCATCCTTGAAGAAGGTTTTCCGCTCGCCGACCTGAAACGCATCGTCGATTCGATGGCGGCGGCGGCGAAGGAGGCCGGTGTGCCGGTGGTCACCGGCGATACCAAGGTCGTCGAGCAGGGCAAGGGCGATGGGGTGTTCATCACCACCACCGGTGTCGGCATCGTACCCGAAGGCGTGAATCTCTCCGGCGATCAGGCACGGCCCGGCGACAGCATTCTGGTTTCAGGCACCCTCGGCGATCACGGCATGGCGATCATGGCCGAGCGCGAATCACTCGGATTTTCAGCGCCGATCCAGTCGGATACGGCTGCCCTGCATGGAATGATTGCCGATTTGCTGGCCAGCGGGGTGGCCGTCCGGGTATTGCGCGACCCGACCCGCGGTGGCCTGGCGACCACCCTGAACGAAATAGCCCGCCAGTCGAAGGTGGGCATGATGCTGCAGGAAAAAGCGTTGCCGGTGAATCCGGAGGTCGCTGCGGCCTGTGAGTTCCTTGGACTGGACCCGCTGTATGTGGCCAACGAGGGCAAGCTGGTGGTGATTGTGGCGCCCGAAGATGAGGAAAAGGCGCTCGCCGTGTTGCGTGCGCATCCGCTGGGGCAGCGGGCGGCAACCGTCGGTTCGGTGCATGAGGATGCGCACCATTTCGTGCAGATGACGACCGCCTTTGGCGGGCGGCGGATTGTGGACTGGCTGACCGGTGAGCAGCTTCCGCGGATCTGCTAGCGGTAGCTTGTGATGAGGACGGTGGCAACCTCCTCCAGTTCGTCGAATACCATGCGTCGCGCTTCTTCCAGATCATGCGCGTTGTCGATCGAGAAGTTGCCGCGCTGGCCATTGGCAAAGCGGACTGCAGCAATGAAACGGAGCCGTGAGCGCGTCCGGCGAGGGGTGGAGGTGTTGCGTTTGCTTGATGAACTGGCCAATTCCGGCTCCCTGAGAACATCGCTTTCTGCGAAGCGGTGCATGCATGCTAGCGAAAGGGAAGTAATTGAAAAATAAGACGAAAGTCATACGTTTATGCGCTTTGCGTGGCGCCTGTGCGGCAAGCCTTGTGCCCGCTGCAAGTGGGCCATCTTGCGGTGCTGACAAAAACCCGATCGGCATGTATTTCCGTATGCTTTTTTGTGTCGAATGAGTGAGCAATCGTAGCCATCAACCCATGCGCATCCTGTTCCTGACCCATACCTTTAATAGCCTGAGCCAGCGCCTGTACTGCGAGCTGTCCTCGCGCGGCCATCTGGTATCGATCGAATTCGACATTACCGATTCGGTGGCCGAAGAAGCTGTCGCACTGTTCAAGCCGGATCTGATCGTGGCGCCTTACCTGCGCCGTGCGATTCCCGAATCGATCTGGAAAAACCACCTGTGCCTGATCGTGCATCCCGGCATTGTCGGTGATCGCGGCCCATCGGCACTGGACTGGGCGATTCAGGAGCAGGAGCGCGAGTGGGGCGTCACTGTCCTGCAGGCTGAAGCCGAGATGGATGCGGGGCCAGTCTGGGCGAGTGAAACTTTCCCTATGCGGGTGGCGAAGAAATCCAGCCTCTATCGTAACGAAGTAACCGAGGCAGCGACGCAGGCGGTACTCCGTGCCGTTGATCATTTCTCAGATGAACACTTTGTCCCTGTCGCCCTTGATTACAGCAACCCTAATGTGCGAGGGCGCCTGCGGCCGTTGATGAGACAGGTGGAGCGTAGCATCGACTGGCAGCGCGACACGACGGCAACGGTGCTGGCGAAGTTCAATGCGGCCGATGGCTTTCCCGGTGTCGCCGATACGCTGTTTGGCGAGCCCTGCCACATTTTTGATGCGACGGCAGAAGGGATCTTGCGTGGTACGCCGGGTGAACTGATTGCCAGGCGGGAAACGGCAGTTTGCCGGGCAACGGTCGATGGCGCGGTGTGGATTGGCCATGTCAAACGCAAGAATGGTTTCAAATTGCCGACCTGCGTGGCCTTTACCGAGGCCTGTGCGGCACTGCCCGAGGCGGCACTGGCCGACTGGTGGTCGACCGGGCAAGCGACCTGGCAGGATATCCGCTACGAAGAGGCGGGAGAAAAGGGGCGTGCCGTCGGTTTCCTCCATTTCGATTTCACCAATGGCGCCATGGGCACCGATCAGTGCCGGCGTTTGCTCGCCGCGTATCGCTGGGCGACGACGCGGCCGACCCAGGTGATCGTGCTGATGGGCGGACGCGATTTCTGGTCGAATGGCGTGCATCTGAACCTGATCGAAGCCGCCGAAAGTCCCGCCGATGAATCCTGGGCGAACATCAATGCCATTGATGACATTGCCGAGGCGATCATCTGCACCGGTACGCATCTCACCGTTTCTGCCATTCAGGGCAACTGCGGAGCCGGCGGCTGTTTCCTGGCGCGCGCCGCCGACTATGTCTGGATGCGTGACGGGGCACTGATGAATCCGCACTACAAGAACATGGGCAACCTCTACGGCTCGGAGTACTGGACTTACCTGCTGCCGCCACGTGTCGGCGACGAGGGGGCGCGCGCGATCATGCAGAACCGCTTGCCGCTGACTGCACAGGCCGGCGTGGCCAATGGTTTCATCGACGCCTGCCTGGCTGCGAATATCGATGCCTTCCGCGTCGATGTGGCGCGCCGAGCCGCCGAACTGGCGGCGGCGCCGGATCTGGCGCAACACCTGGCGGCCAAGCAGGAAAAACGGGCAGCCGACGAAGCGGCCAAGCCGCTGGCACAGTATCGCAGCGAGGAGCTGGATCACATGCGCCGCAATTTCTATGGCTTTGACCCCAGCTACCACGTGGCGCGTTTCCATTTCGTGCAGAAATCGCCGCAGTCCTGGACGCCTCGGCATCTGGCGAAGCATCGCGATCTGGGCTGGGAGGTGCCGGCATGATGAAGATTCAAAATCCACCGCAGAGGCGCAAAGGCGCAGAGAGTCGCCGAAAAGCGCAAGAAAGATTTTGGGGTGCCTCTGCGTTGTCTCTGCGCCTTTGCGCCTCTGCGGTAGGTTCTAGCCATGCGTAAATCGCGATTGCCCGCCGTTCTCGTTGTCGATGACGAAGTGCGCTCACTGGAGGCCTTGCGCCGTACGCTGGAAGAGGATTTCGATGTGTTCACGGCCACCTCGGCCGAAGCGGCGATGGAAATTCTCGAGCATGAGGCGCCCTTGGGCGGCATCCAGCTGATTGTCTGCGACCAGCGCATGCCGGGCATGACCGGTGTGCAGTTCCTGCAGAAGGTGCGCAGCCAGTGGCCGGATGCTGTGCGCATCATCCTCTCCGGTTACACCGACGCCGAGGACATCATTGCCGGCGTGAACGATGCGGGCATCTATCAGTACCTGCTCAAGCCCTGGCAGCCGGAGCAACTGCTGCTGACACTGAAGACGGCCTACAGTGTCTGGCGGATGCAGCAGGAAAACCAGCGGCTGTCGCTGGAGCTGCGTGCCGCCGAGCCGGTGCTGAAGAAACGTGTCGAAGTGAAGCATCAACGGGTGCAGAGTGCGTTCGGCACCGGCAATCTGGTCAGGGCGCCGGCCAGCCCGCTCAACGAGGTCTGCCAGCTGATCGAGCGCATCGCCCCGTTCGACCTGTCGGTGCTGATCAGTGGTGAGTCCGGCACCGGCAAGGAAATGGTGGCGCGCGCAATCCACTACGCCAGCACGCGTGCCGACAAGGCCTTCATCATCGAGAACTGTGGCGCGCTGCCGGATCAGTTGCTCGAAGCCGAACTGTTCGGTTACAAGCGTGGTGCGTTCACGGGCGCCTACGAAGATCGTATCGGCCTGTTCCAGCAGGCAGATGGTGGCACCCTGTTTCTCGATGAGATCGGTGAGACTTCACCAGCCTTCCAGGTCAAGCTCCTGCGGGTGTTGCAGGAAGGTGAATTCCGCCCCCTGGGGGGCGCGCGTCCGGTCTCGGTCGATGTGCGGGTGCTGGCGGCAACCAACCGCGATCTGGAAACCGAAGTGCGCGAAGGCCGTTTCCGCGAAGACCTGTATTACCGGTTGGCCACGGTGTCGCTGAACGTGCCGCCGCTGCGCGAGCGGCCGATGGATATCCCCTTGCTGGCCCAGCGTCTGCTGGCCAGTGCACAACAGGGGTTGGGGAAATCCTGCAACGGCTTGAGCAGTGAAGCCGCTGCCTGCATTGCCGCCTACCGCTGGCCCGGCAATGTGCGCGAACTGCAGAACGAAATCCTGCGCATGCTGGCCTTGTCTGATACGCCGGTGCTGGGCGCCGAGCTGCTCTCGCCACGGGTGCTGCGGACGCCGGTCGGAGAAACGCAGGAAGCCGACCTGTCGCTGCTCGCCGGCCTGCAGGGCAGTCTCAAGGAACGGCTGGAGCAACTGGAGGCGCAGGTGGTGAAGGAGACCTTGATCCGCCATCGCTGGAACAAGTCGAAAGCGGCGCTCGAATTGGGCCTGTCGCGTGTTGGCTTGCGCAACAAGCTGGAACGCTACGGGCTGGAGAAAAAATGAAACTGCTCTGGCTACAGGCCTCCGGTTGCGGTGGTTGCACGCAGTCACTGCTTGGCGATGGCGCACGGCAGGGAGTGTTGCAGCGACTGGCGGCCGCCGGTGTCGAGCTGATCTCACATCCGGCCCTGTCCGAGGCAAGCGGGGCAGAAGCACTGGAGGAGCTGCGTGCGGCTGCGGCGGGCAGCCTGCCCTTCGATATTCTCTGTGTCGAAGGCGCGATGCTGCGCGGGCCCAATGGCAGCGGGCGCTTCCACATGCTCTCCGGGTCCGGAGAGCCGATGATCGAATGGGTGCGCCGTCTGGCGGCGCGTGCGCAGGTTGTGGTTGCTGTTGGCACCTGCACCGCCTTTGGTGGCATCAATGCCAGTGGCGACAACCTGACCGAGGCCTGTGGCCTGCAATTCGACGGTGCCGAGCCGGGCGGTCTGCTCGGCGCAGATTTTCGGGCACTGGGGGGGCTGCCGGTAGTCAATGTCACCGGCTGCCCGATCCATGCCGACTGGATTGTCGATACGCTGATGGCGATCGCTGCCGGTGCTTTCGCAGAAAGCGATCTGGACGATCTGCAGCGGCCGGCTTTTTACTCCGAGCAACTGGTGCACCACGGCTGCCCGAAGAACGAATTCTATGAATTCAAGGCCAGCGCCATGAAGCCCTCCGATCTCGGCTGCCTGATGGAAAACCTTGGCTGCAAGGGAACGCAGGCGCACGCTGACTGCAATACACGACCGTGGCATGGCGTCGGTTCCTGCATTCGCGGTGGCTTCAGTTGTATTGCCTGTACCGAGCCCGGCTTCGAGGAGCCGGGGCATCCGTTCATGGAAACGCCCAAGGTTGCCGGTATCCCCACAGGCCTGCCGCTGGATATGCCCAAGGCCTGGTTTGTGGCGCTGGCGGCCTTGTCGAAATCGGCAACGCCGAAACGGGTGCGTGAATCTGCAACACGCGACCATCCCGTGGCGCTGCCCAAGGCAGCGAAGAAGAGGGGGCGGCAGTGACTCGGCTGGTGCTTGGCCCTTTCAACCGCGTCGAAGGTGATCTTGAGGTTGCGCTCGATGTGGCTGACGGGCAGGTGCGTTCGGCCGAAGTCAGCGCTTCGCTCTATCGCGGGTTTGAATCGATGCTGATCGGGCGGGATCCGATGGACGCGCTGGTGATTGTGCCGCGCATCTGCGGGATCTGCTCGGTGTCGCAATCGGCCGCCGCTGCCTCGGCGCTGGCCGATGCCGCCGGGCTGGTGATGCCGGCCAACGGCCGACTGGCGCGCAACATGATTCAGGCCTGCGAAAACGTCGTTGATCACCTCACCCATTTCTACTGTTTCTTTACCCCCGACTTTGCCCGCGACAGCTATGCCGGCCTGTCCTGGCACGCCGCCATGGCGACCCGTTTCCGAGCCCAGCGCGGCACGGCACTGGCCGACTACCTGCCGGCACGTGCTGACTTCCTGCGCGTGATGGGTTATCTCGCCGGCAAGTGGCCGCACACGCTGGCGCTGCAGCCGGGGGGAACGACACGGGCGATTACGGCCACGGAAAAGGTGCGCCTCTTTGGCGTGCTGCGCGAGTTCCGCGCCTTTCTCGAAGCCCGCCTGTTTGCCGATACGCTGGAGAATTTTGCAGCACTCGATTCGCTGCCGGCGCTGGTGAATTGGGCGGATGCTGCGGCCACGCGGGAATCCGATTTCGCCCGCTTTGTCCAGGTCGCGATGGCGCTGGGCTTGGAGCAGGTTGGCCGGGCCACGGATCATTTTGTTTCCGTCGGTGCCTATGCCGATATCGCCAGGCCCTTCTTTCCCGCCGGCTGCTGGCAAGGCGGTGTGGTCTCTGCCTTTGACCCGGCTGCCGTCATGGAAGACGCCAGCCATGCCTGGCTGGTCGGCAACACCCCGCTACCCCCGGCGCAAGGCGAAACGCGGCCGCAGCCGGACGGCAAGGATGCTGCCTACAGCTGGTGCAAGGCGCCACGCTATGCCGGGCAGGTGGTTGAAACCGGCGCACTGGCCAGGCAGATGCTTTCTGCCCATCCCTTGGCGCTGGATCTGGTGACAAGGCATGGGGCCAGCGTGCTTGGCCGTATTGCCGGGCGAATGCTCGAAGTGGCGCGGGTATTGCCGCAAATGGAAGCCTGGTTGAAGGAGATCATGCCCGGTGATCCCTTCTGTGTGCCCTGGCAAGCACTGGAGGAAGGTCAGGGTGTGGGCCTGGTGGAAGCCGCGCGTGGGGCATTGGGGCATTGGCTGCGTATCGAGCGTGGCAAGATCGCCAGCTATCAGATCATTGCGCCGACCACCTGGAATTTTTCGCCCCGTGATGCCGGCGGCCAACCCGGAGCACTGGAGCAGGCGCTGGTCGGCTTGCCGGTGGCTGAAGGGGAGAAGGCGCCGGTGCTGGTGCAGCACGTGGTGCGCTCGTTCGACCCTTGCATGGTGTGTACGGTGCACTGAGGCATTCCAGTGAGGCGTCGCGATTTCATTCTCTTCTCGCTGCTGCTGGTGGCCTGCGGCGGCAAAGCGAAACTGGCGGCCCTGCCCGCCGGCAGTACGGTACTGGCCTTCGGCGACAGCGTGACGTTCGGCACCGGAGCCGCCCCCGGCGAAGACTGGCCGACGCAACTCGCTGCACTCAGTCGCTGGCACATCGTCAATGCAGGAATCCCCGGCGATACGGCGATGGCGGGCAAGGAGCGTTTGCCGGCCTTGCTTGATGCGCACAAACCGGCTCTGGTAATGGTCGAAATCGGTGGCAACGATTTTCTCAAGCGGCGCGCGCCGTCGGCGGTGAAGGAAGATATCCGCCAGATGCTGAAGGCGATTCGCGCCAGTGGCGCACAGGCAGTGCTGGTGGCGGTACCTGAGTTGTCGCTGCTTGGGGCGATGACGCGGCGTCCCTCCGATGCGGCGCTCTATGCCGAACTGGGCAAGGAAGAGAAGGTACCGGTGATTGCCGATGTCTTTGCCGATATTCTGGGGCAGCCGGCCTTGTGCGCGGATCAGATTCATCCGAATGCCGCAGGCTATCTGAAGATGGCCGAAGGGTTCCGCGATGCGCTGCGCCAGATCGGTTTGTTGTCGTGAAACATGATGCCCGGTTTGCAGTGATTGGCCGGCAAGCCTAGGATGAGCGCATGGAAAGATTCACCATTTCACTCGACAGCGAACTGGCCAAAGCCTTTGATGCGCTGATTGCCGAGCGTGGCTACGGCAATCGCTCGGAGGCGGTGCGTGACATCATTCGCGGGCAGCTCGAGGCCTGGCAGCAGGCACGCGATGAGTCGCCGCACTGTGTTGCCAATCTCTCGTATGTCTACAACCACCATGAACGTGAACTGGCCGAGCGCCTGACGTCGATCCAGCATGACCACCATGATCTGACGGTGGCCAGCATGCACGCCCATCTGGATCACGAAAACTGTTTCGAGGGTGTTTTTCTGCGCGGGCCGACCAGTGCCGTGCGTCGATTTGCCGAGGCGATGATGGCCGAGCGCGGCGTGCGCCACGGCAAGCTCAATCTGGTGGCCGTCGAGGTCAGCCAGCACCATGCGCACGGTTACAAACCCCGTGCGCCGGGCGCAAAACATGGCGGCAGCCATCATGTCCACCTCAAGCCGTCCCGCTAAGGCCTCTGGCAAGGCTGCGCCCAGAGAGGCGGCAAAGCCGCGCACCCTGCTGGCCGGAAGCGACCTGCCGGCGCCGGCCGAGGTGCTCGATGGCGTTGGCGAAACGGTGTGGATCGACGTCATCCGCAAGATGGACGAGGTGTACAACGACCTCCTGCAGTACGAGGTGGCGCTGGAGGAAAAGAATGCGGCGCTGGAAGAATCGCACCAGTTCATCGAGAGTGTGCTGGCGTCGATGTCCGACATCCTCATCGTCTGTGACCGGCACGGCAATATCGAGGAAGTTAACCCTTCCCTGCAGCGGTTTTGCGGGCGGGATGAGGCGGTGCTGAAAGGCACGCCGGTATTCGACCTGTTTGCCGATGACGGCTCGCGCCATGCCGTGCGTGAATTTTTCACCCCGCAGGGACGCAGCGCCCGCCACGATGTCGAGTTGATGATTGCAGCGGCCGACGGCAATGCCGTGCCGGTGTCGATCAACTGCACGCCGCGTCTTTCCGGGGTGGGCAAGCTGGTCGGCATGGTGGTGACCGGCCGGCCGGTCGGGGAATTGCGCCGTGCCTACCATGCGCTGCGCCAGACGCATGAAGAGCTGAAGCGCACGCAGCAGCAACTGGTGCAGTCCGAGAAAATGGCGTCACTCGGCCGTCTTGTCGCCGGCGTGGCGCATGAACTGAACAACCCGATCAGCTTCGTACTCGGCAATGTCATGGCGCTGCGCCGTTATGCCGGACGTTTGCAGACCTATATCGAGGCGGTCAATGGCTGCGGCCGCTGTGCGCAGGCGCCGGAACTGGGCGAGCTACGCGAGGAGCTGCGCATCGACCGCATTCTTGAGGATATGTCGCCGCTGCTCGACGGCATGATCGAAGGGGCGGAGCGTACGCGCGACATCGTCGACGGTTTGAAGCGGTTTTCTGCCATCGACCGGCAGGCGGACGAAGTCTTCAACCTGAGCGAAGTCGTTGAACGGGCGGTGCGCTGGGTGATGCGTTCGGCACCGGCGAAATTCGACATCCGCTGCGATCTGCCGCCGGAACTGTGGCTGCGCGGTTCGTCCGGGCAGATGCAGCAGGTCATCATGAATCTCGTGCAGAACGCCTGCGATGCGGTTGTCGAGGTGCCGTCGCCTAGAATCGATGTCTGCGCCAAACCCGGTGCCGGGGAAGTAGTCCTTCTGTCGGTGGCCGACAATGGTGCCGGTATTCCGCAGGAGCATCTGGCCCGGCTGTTTGATCCGTTTTTTACGACCAAGCCGGTCGGGCAGGGGACCGGGCTGGGCTTGTCGATCAGCTACGGAATTGTCGAACGCCACGGTGGCCGGCTGGAGGTGAGCAACCGACCGGAAGGCGGCGCCTTGTTCTCGATCGTTTTGCCGCTGGCGAGTACCGGCTAGTGGAAAGCTGCTGCTGTAAAGCAGGTTTCCACTTTTCTGCGGTCGGGCTTGGCTGATTTTCTCAAGGCATTGATTTCATTGGGGTGAGTTTCGGATTTTTGCTTGGCACGGAACTTGTTAAGATCAATTCACCAAGATTTCATACGCAACCATGGACACCCTGCCCAACGACTGGTACGCCCTCGCTGCCCTGGTCTTCATGCTTGGCATGAAGCACGGCTTTGATGCCGACCATCTGGCAACCATCGATGGCCTGACCCGCTACAACGCCCGGCACAACCCGGCGTTGGCGCGTTTCTGCGGCACCCTGTTTTCGCTTGGCCATGGCGCGGTGGTGGTGCTGATTGCACTGGCGGTGAGTACCCTGGCCGGTAGCTGGCAGGTGCCGGTGTGGATGGATACCGTTGGCGTCTGGATTTCAATCAGTTTTCTTGCGGCTCTTGGCTGCGTCAATCTGGCCGCCGTGTTGCGTACCCGCCCCGGCGAAGTGGTGCAGCCGGTCGGTATCCGCGGACGGCTCTTCGCCCGGCTGCAACACACCAACCGGCCTTTGCTGGTGGCGGCCGTCGGCGCCTTGTTCGCTTTTTCCTTCGACACCATGAGCCAGGCCGCCTTGTTCGCGTTGACCTCGCAACAGTTCGGCGGCTGGGAACATGCGCTGCTGCTGGCCTTGCTGTTCATGGCCGGCATGCTGCTTACCGATGGCGTCAATGGCCTGTGGATTTCGCGCCTGATCCGCCGTGCCGATGAAGCCGCGCAGATTGCCTCGCGCGTCATGGGCCTGGTGGTCGGCGGTGTCAGCCTGCTGGTGGCCGGCTTTGGTGCGGCTAAGTTTTTCTCTCCGGCTGTTGATACCTGGAGCGACGGCAAGGAACTGGTTTTTGGCTGTCTGCTGGTGGCGATCATTGCCGGCAGTTATCTGTGTGCCGTACGTCTGGCCCGTCGGCCGGTTCTGGTCTGAGGCGGCTCTTTCTCTTCCGGTTGACTGACAAATCACGGCGGGCGTCTTTCCTCAGGCGCTGCAGCGCAAGGCTTTGCGCGTTTTGGTCTGTGTAAATCCACAATTGGCTTTGCCATCAAGCTAGAGGTAAAGTGCACCTCTTTTGCTCAATCGGCGTGGCGCATGCTCGGCACCCGTCGCTAAAACAAACAGAAGAGAGGCAATGATGGAAAAGGACCTGCGCGAAGCCGCACTGGAATATCACCAGTTCCCCACTCCGGGGAAAATTTCGGTTCGCCCGACCAAAGGGCTGACCAACCAGCGCGATCTGGCGCTGGCCTATTCGCCGGGTGTGGCCTTTGCCTGCGACGCTATCGTTGAAGACCCGGCCAACGCCAGCCTGTACACCTCACGCGCCAATCTGGTTGGCGTCATCACCAACGGCACGGCGGTGCTTGGCCTGGGCAATATCGGCCCGCTGGCCTCGAAGCCGGTGATGGAAGGCAAGGGCTGTCTGTTCAAGAAATTTGCCGGTATCGACGTGTTCGATATCGAGTTGTCGGAAAACGACCCGGACAAGCTGATCGACATCATCGCCTCGATGGAGCCGACGCTGGGCGGGGTGAACCTTGAGGACATCAAGGCGCCGGAATGCTTCTACATCGAGAAGAAGCTCAAGGAGCGCATGTCGATTCCGGTCTTTCATGATGACCAGCACGGCACGGCGATCATTTCCGCTTCAGGCATGCTCAATGCGCTGAAGGTCATCGGCAAGGATATCGCGCAGGTCAAGGTGGTGTGTTCCGGTGCCGGTGCGGCAGCCATTTCCTGTCTCGATCTGTGGTGCGAGCTGGGCATTCAGAAGAAGAACGTGCTGGTCTGCGATTCCAAGGGCGTCATCTTCGTTGGCCGTGATGCCAAGATGGATGAAACCAAGGCACGCTACGCACAGGAAACCGATGCCCGTACGCTGGGCGATGCGATTGTCGGGGCGGACATTTTCCTCGGCTTGTCGACAGCGGGCGTGCTGAAGCCGGAAATGGTGAAAACCATGGCCGAGCGCCCGATCATCTTCGCGCTGTCGAATCCGACGCCGGAGATCATGCCGGAACTGGCCAAGGAGGCGCGCCCGGATGCCATCATCGCCACTGGTCGTTCCGATTACCCGAATCAGGTCAACAACGTCCTCTGCTTCCCCTTCATTTTCCGTGGGGCGCTTGATTGTGGTGCAACGCGCATTACCGAGGAAATGAAGCTGGCCTGTGTCAAGGCGATTGCCGCCATGGCGCAGGAAGAAATCAGCGATGAAGTGGCCATGGCCTATCCGGGGCAGACGCTGTCCTTCGGCCCGGAATACCTGATTCCGAAACCTTTCGACCCGCGCCTGATCACGACCATTGCGCCGGCTGTGGCACAGGCCGCAATGGATTCCGGCGTCGCCACGCGGCCGATTGCCGACATGCGTGCCTATCGTGAAAAGCTGCGCGAGTTCATCTATCACACTGGCGTCGGCATGCGTGCCGTGTTTACCGCTGCCAAGCAGGGTGAGCGCAAGCGCATCATCTATAGCGAAGGTGAAGACGAGCGCGTGCTGCGTGCAATCCAGATTGTCATGGAAGAACAACTGGCGACCCCGATCCTGATCGGCCGTCCGGATGTGATTGCCATGCGTCTCGAGAAAATCGGCTCCAAGCTGCGCGTGGGTGAGCATTTTGAAGTCATCAACCCGAATCACGATGAGCGCTACAAGGAGTGCTGGACGGCGTATCACAACACCATGAAACGCCATGGCGTCACCATCGAGATTGCCAAGATGCGCCTGCGCCAGGACCCCACCATCATCGGTGCCGTGCTGGTCCAGCTGGGTTACGCCGAAGGCATGCTCTGTGGTGTATCCGGGCGCTTCGGGCATCACCTGCGTCAGGTCGAGGAGATTATCGGCAAGGCGCCGGGTTGCAATACGCTGGCAGCAATGAACCACCTGCTGTTGCCGGGGCGTGCGTTGTTTCTGTGCGACACCCATGTCAATGAGAACCCGGATGCCAACCAGATTGCCGAAATCGCGCAGATGGCGGCAGCAACGGTGCGCAGCTTCGGCATTCAGCCGAAAGTTGCCTTGCTGTCACACTCCAACTTCGGTTCTTCACAATCGGTTTCGGCCAGAAAGATGGCGGCAGCAACAGCCATCCTCCGCGAGCAGGCACCTGAGCTGGAGGCCGATGGCGAGATGCACGGTGACAGTGCGCTGTCGGAAGAAATCCGCGATCAATGCGATCCGGATTCGCCGCTGACCGGCGAGGCCAACGTGCTGGTGATGCCCAACCTGGATGCTGCGAACATCGCCTACAACCTGGTGAAGATGACCAGTGGCGAGGGCGTAACCATCGGCCCCATCCTGCTCGGTGCTGCCAAGCCGGTGCAGGTGCTGACTTCGACGGCAACGGTGCGCCGGCTGGTGAATATGACGGCACTGACAGTGATCGAGGCTGCAGGCGTCAAGTAAGAAGCGGCAACAGTGAGGTCATGAAACGCCACCTGCGGGTGGCGTTTTGCATTTTGGAGTCTGCTAGAGTGGTGTATTGATGACGCTCCCGGCAACCAGGGGGCGGTCATGTATTGACAGAGAGGGTGCCGCCGCCATGCTTCGCATGATACTCAGTTGTGTTCTGCTTCTGCCCATGACCGTGCTTCAGGCCGAGACACTGGAGGGGCATGTCGTCAGCGTGGTGGATGGCGACATCATCAATGTCGAGGTTGCAACGCGTGGTTATCATCCGGTGCGTCTGGCGTGGATCGACGCGCCGGCACGCCTGCAGGATCACGGTTATGCCGCCGCCGCCAGTTTGCAGACACTGGCAGGAGGAAAAAGAGTGCGCCTGGAAGGCATCATTGAAATGCAGGGCTACTGGCAGGCGACGGTATGGGCGCTACCCTCCGGGCCATCCTGCAGCGGTGCTGCCTGCCCCAAGGGGAC
The DNA here is from genome assembly GCA_024235655.1 of Zoogloeaceae bacterium. Classification (GTDB taxonomy): domain Bacteria; phylum Pseudomonadota; class Gammaproteobacteria; order Burkholderiales; family Rhodocyclaceae; genus Proximibacter. Next base: position 544,571 of record JACKLY010000001.1, read on the forward strand.
GGATCTCGGGCTGGAACAGGTTGCCCGCGGCATGGCCTGGCATGATCAGCGTCGACTCGGGCAGCCGGCGCCTGAGTTCAGGCAGTATCAACAAGCGGAATTTCAGGCCAAGATCCGCCGCCTGGGCTTGTGGTCGGGAAAGAATCCGACGCCACCATGGGACTGGCGTTGATTGCTCAAGTGCTTGATGTCGAATCCTTTGGCAGGTCATCACAAGGGCAGTAGTTGATCTCTACCGAGACGTGCACCAGTTCCTCGTGCACGGCCAGTGCCTGACGGATCGCTGTGGCATCCAGTTCCGCGTTGTGCGTGACCAGTCCGACAATTACCGCAAACCTTCCCTTGCCCACTCGCCACACATGCAGATCGGAGATACGGGTGTCGGCCGACCAGGCCGGGTGGTCTTCAATCACCTCACGTACCTCATCGACCACCGGGTGGTCCATTTCGCAGTCAAGCAGGATGCGGCCGCTGTCGGCAATCAGGCGCACTGCCCAGACCGTGATCAGCACGGCGCCAACAATGCCCATGGCCGGGTCCAGCCAATGCCAGCCAAAGACCGCGCCACCGGCCAGCGCAGCAATGGCCAGAATCGAGGTCGCTGCATCGGTGAGGACATGCACATAGGCTGACTTCAGGTTGGGGTCGTGATCGTGAGTGTGCGCATGATCATGCCCGTGGTCGTGACCATGATCATGGTGATGTGCGCCACCAAGAATGAAGGCGCAGTAGAGATTGACGGCTAGCCCGAGTGCTGCCACCAGCATCGCTTCACCAAAGCGGATCGGCTGCGGTTGCAGCAAGTGTGCAATGGATTCCCAGGCCATGGCCGCGGCAACAGCGAGGAGGCCAAGTGCACTGGTGAACCCGGCCAGCACTTCGATCTTCCAGGTGCCGAAAGCGAAACGACTGTCGTTGGCAAAGCGCCGGGCCATGGCGTAGGCGAATGCCGACAAGCCAATGGCAAAGGCGTGCGTGGCCATGTGCCAGCCGTCGGCGAGCAGGGCCATCGAATTGAACGCCAGTCCGGCAGCGATTTCGGCCACCATGGTCGCCAGTGTGATCCACATGACCAGACGGGCACTGCGTTCGGCAACCGGGTTGCCGTGATCAAAAATGTGGCTGTGTCGCCACGCATCGGTTCCGTGCATGCCTGACATTCTACGTGAGCTGGAAATCTGCGGCTTGGCCTCAAGTTCCCGCCGTGGCCACCGTTAATATCTCTGAGAGCACAACATTACAGAAAAAGATAAAAACCATGCCTGACAAACTAGAGAACCTGGAATCACTGATCGACGACATCCTGCAGGACGAAGGCCCGATGTCGCTTTCCGAACTGATCAACCTGATCGCACAGCCGCACAGTTTTGATTGCTACGAGAGAAAGATGCCGGCACTCGTCTAGCCGCGCTCGTTTTGTAGTGGAGAAAACGGTCACCTGAGGGTGGCCGTTTTGCTTGCAGGGGCAAGGTCAGCGCCCGAAAAATCTCAGCGGTAGAAAACAAAAAAGCCAACCCGAAAGGCTGGCTTTTCTGTATCGGTGAATGGTAGGCCGTGCGGGATTCGAACCTGCGACCAACGGATTAAAAGTCCGCTGCTCTACCAACTGAGCTAACGACCCATCGCCGATAAAAACGCGAGGCCGGATTATAGGCGGATGGCTGTTTGCGTGTCAAATGCTCTGTCCGATTTTTTGAAATTTTGCCTTCTGCGCCTTGTTGCAGGTGGCTATGAAACGACTGGTCAATCAGCGATAGCGTGTCGGGTCGTCAACGCCGGCGGCGGCAAAGCCTTCCTGGCGCAGGCGGCAGGAATCACAGATGCCACAGGCGCGCCCCTCGTCATCCGCCTGGTAGCAGGAGACGGTCAGGCTGAAATCGACGCCGAGAAAATGGCCGCGGCGAATGATCGATGCCTTGGACAGATCGATCAGTGGTGCATGTACCGTCAGTGCATTGCCTTCGACGCCGGCCTTGGTGGCCAGATTGGCCATCGTCTGGAAAGCCGAGAGATATTCCGGGCGGCAATCCGGGTAGCCGGAATAGTCGACGGCATTGATGCCGACGAAAATGTCACGTGCCTCAAGTACTTCAGCCCAGGCCAGGGCCAGCGAGAGCATGATGGTATTGCGTGCTGGCACGTAGGTGACGGGGATGCCCGGCTTGACGCCATCCACGGGCACGGCAATGGCCGTATCCGTCAGCGCCGAACCGCCAAACTGGGCCAGATCCAGCCGAATGGTGCGCTGCTCGGCAGCCCCCTGGGCGCTGGCCACCTCGCGTGCTGCCTGCAGCTCGGCACGGTGCCGCTGGCCGTAGTCGAAGGACAGGCAATAGCATTCAAAGCCGGCCGCATGGGCGATGGCCAGTGTCGTGGCCGAATCGAGGCCGCCGGAGAGAAGGACGATGGCTTTTTGGGTCATGGGGAGGCGAATATACCGCGATTCAGTCGCAATGGCGTAGTGGCCGTGTGGAATCGCGCCGGGTATTGGATTGCGAGGGCTGCGCTTTGTTCCTGCGATACAATTCCCGCTTCCGCCAGAACAAATCAATTCATTCCCGGAGAAATCACATGCGCCTGACTGCCCTTGCTGCTTCCCTGTTGCTTGCTTCTTCTGTCCACGCTGCCGATACGGTCAAGGTCGGTTTTCTGTCCACCCTGTCCGGGCCGGGTGCTGGCCTGGGTGTGGATATTCGCGACGGCTTCCAGCTGGCAATGAAACAGTTGAACGGCAAGCTGGGCAACCTGCCGGCCGAGGTGCTGATTGCCGATGACCAGCAGAAGCCGGATGTGGCCAAGCAGGAAGCGGAAAAATTCCTGAAGAAGGACAAGGTCGATTTCATGACCGGCATCGTTTTTTCCAACATCATGCTGGCGGTCGGCCCGCAGGCCTTTGATGCCAAGACCTACTACATTTCGGCGAATGCCGGCCCGTCGCAGTATGCCGGCGAGCAGTGCAACCCATTCTTCTTCAATGTCGCCTGGCAGAACGACAACCTGCATGAGGCGATGGGCAAGTATGTGCAGGACAAGGGCTTCAACAACGTGGTGGTGGTGACGCCGAATTACCCGGGCGGCAAGGATGCTGTCTCCGGTTTCAAGCGCTATTACAAGGGCAAGTCGGAAGAGATCTACACCAAGCTCGGCCAGCTCGACTACGCTGCTGAACTGGCGCAGATTCGTGCCATCAAGCCGGATGCACTGTTCTTCTTCCTGCCGGGCGGCATGGGCATCAATTTCGTCAAGCAGTTCGTTGCCGCCGGTCTGTCACGTGACATCCAGTTGTTTGCACCGGGCTTCTCGGCCGATGAGGACGTGATCAAGGCAGTTGGTGCGCCGATGCTCGGCATGTTCAACTCCTCGCACTGGGCGCATGATTTCAACAACCCGGAAAACAAGCGCTTCGTCGCCGACTTCGAGAAGGAATACGGCCGCCTGCCGTCGCTTTATGCTTCGCAGGGCTACGACGCGGCGATGCTGATCAATGCCGCGGTACGTGATGTCAAAGGCAACCTGAGCGACAAGGCAGCGCTGCAGAAAGCACTGGAAGCCAAGAAGTTCAAGTCGGTGCGCGGTGATTTCAAATTCAACAGCAATCACTATCCGGTGCAGAACTACGTACTGCGGGTGATTGGCAATGATGCGCAGGGGCGGGTGACGAACAAGACCATGGGGACCATCTTCACCAATCATGCGGATGCCTATGTCAGCCAGTGCAAGATGAAGTAAGGCCCGGGCCAGCTTGCGCTGGCTTCGTTGGCAGCGGCCGACGGCACCTCGCCGTACTGAAGTACTGTCTTCGGCGCCGCCGACCTTGCCGCCTCGTCAGCGCTTCGCCTTGAATTCCTGCGCCTCGTAACCGTGCGATGACCCAGCTTTTTCTCGAACAAGCCCTCAACGGGCTCCAGTTCGGCCTCATGCTCTTTTTGCTGGCGGCCGGGTTGACGCTCGTCTTCGGCATCATGGACATGATCAATCTGGCGCACGGTTCCCTGTACATGGTGGGGGCTTATCTGGCGGCGACGGTGGCCGCGGTGAGCGGCTCTTTCATTGTCGGGGTGCTCGCAGCGGTCATCGGTACGGCGATCATCGGTGCGCTGCTCGAAGTGACCGTGCTGCGTCGCCTGTATGTTCGTGACCATCTGTCACAGGTGCTGGCGACCTTTGCCCTGATCATGATCGCCAATGAGTCGGTACGCCTGATCTGGGGGGATCAGGCCGTCATGCTCAATCCGCCGGATGCCTTGTCCGGGCCGCTGGAGATTGCCGGGTTCAGCTATCCGGCTTTCCGCCTGCTGATCATCGGCGTTGGTGTGGCCGTGGCCTTGTTGTTGTATCTGGTGGTGACCCGAACCAAGGTTGGCATGTGGGTGCGCGCCGGCGCCTCCAATCGCGAGATGGCCGAAGCCATGGGCATCAACGTCAAGCAGCTGTTCACCCTGGTCTTTGCTGCCGGTGCCGGCCTCTGTGCACTCGCCGGTGCGATGCTCGGGCCATTGCTGGCGGTGCAGGTCGGCATGGGCGAGAGCATCCTGATCCTGGCCTTCGTGGTGATCGTGATTGGCGGCATCGGCTCGATCCGCGGGGCGCTGGTCGGCAGCCTGCTGGTCGGCATTGTCGATACCATGGGCCGTGCGCTGCTGCCCTGGGTGCTGCGCGAATTCCTGCCCGGCCCGGTGGCCGCGAACCTGGGGCCGGCACTGGCGGCGATTTCAATTTACCTGCTGATGGCAGCCATTCTCTTCTGGCGTCCGGCAGGGCTTTTTCCGGCGCGTGGCTGATGGCTCTTCCCGAATCGGCAAGGCCACCGCAGCAGAGTGGCGCCCTCTATCGGCAAACAGCCATGCGGCGCTATCTGGCGCTGGCTGTTCTGAGTGCGCTGGCCGCACTGCCCCTGGTGCTTGAAGCGCTTGATCAATCCTTCTACATCAGCTTTGTCGCGCGCGTCCTGATCTTTGCGCTGGCCGCCACCAGCCTGAATTTCATTGTCGGCTTTGGCGGCATGGTGGCCTTCGGGCATGCCGCCTTCTTCGGTGCGGGGGCCTATACGGTCGCCATCCTGATGGAAGCGGGGGTGGTCTCGGCCTTCATCAGCTGGCCGCTGGCAGTGGGGGTGGCTGCCTTGCTCTCGCTGGGTATCGGTCTGGCCAGCCTGCGCACACGCGGCGTCTATTTCATCATGATCACGCTGGCCTTTGCCCAGATGATTTTCTATCTATTCGTGTCGCTCAAGCACTGGGGCGGCGATGATGGTCTGTCGCTGCTGTCGCGCTCTGCCTTTGGCGGGCTTGATCTGAAGGATGATGCCGTTTTCTACTGGCTGGTGCTGGCCTGCCTGGCAGCAGCGCTGTTCTTGCTCGATCGGCTGGCGCATGCCCGCTTTGGCCGGGTGCTGCAGGCCATTCGTGAAAACGAGTCACGAATGGAAGGCCTGGGCTACCCGGTGATGCGCTACAAGTTGCTCTGCTTTGTCATCGGCGCGGCCCTGGCCGGCCTGGCCGGTGCGCTGCTGGCCAATCACAGCCAGCTGGCCAGCCCGAACCTGCTGCACTGGACACAATCCGGCACTCTGCTGGTGATGGTCATCGTGGGCGGCGTCGGTTCGCTCTATGGTGGCGTCGTTGGGGCGGTCGTGCTGCTGCTGCTCGAAGAACTGCTCTCCGGCTTCACCAATCATTGGCATCTGGTATTGGGGCTGATCCTTCTCGTTGTGGTGTTTCGTGCTCCCAAGGGGATTGCTGCCTACACGCATGCACTGTTCAGGCGAGGGCAGGAACGTGAGTGAGGCTTTGCTGCAGATCGCCGGGGTGTCACGCAGCTTTGGCGGGGTTCATGCGCTGAGTGATGTATCGCTGGATGTCGTTGCCGGCGAGGTGCATGCACTGATCGGGCCGAACGGCGCCGGCAAGACAACACTGATTCATCAGATTTCCGGCATGCAGCGACCCGATGCCGGGAAGATTCTTTTCGCCGGCAAGGACATCACGCGATTGAGCATGCATGAGCGGGTGGCCGCCGGCATTGCCCGTTCCTGGCAGATTACCAATGTGTTCCTTCGTCTTTCGGCGCTGGACAATGTCTGTCTGGCCGTACAGGGGCGGCAGCGGGATTGGGGCAGCAGCTTCCGTTTCTGGCGCCCGGTTGATGCTGAACGGCGCATTGCCGAAGAAGCACATTCCTGGCTGGCCGAGGTCGGCCTGGCCGGGCGCGAACAGGTGCTGGCCGGTTCCCTGGCACATGGCGAGCAGCGACAACTGGAACTGGCGCTGGCACTGGCCACCGGGCCGAGCCTGCTGTTGCTCGATGAGCCGATGGCCGGCATGGGGCCGGAGGAATCAACGCAGGTTGTCGAGCTGATCGAGCATCTTGGCCGCAGCGTCAGCATTTTGTTGGTCGAGCATGACATGGATGCGGTTTTCCGCCTGGCTGACCGCATTTCGGTACTGGTTGGCGGTCGCCTGCTGTGCACCGGCACGCCAGACGAAGTGCGTGCGAATCCTGAGGTGCGCTCGGCCTATCTTGGTGAAGTGACGAATACCCCATGAGTACGCAAAACCTGCTGGAGATTCGTAACCTGGAAGTGGCTTACGGGCAGAGCCAGGTGTTGTTCGGACTGGATCTTTCGCTGGCCGAAGGTGAAGTGGCCACCCTGCTCGGTCGCAACGGCATGGGCAAGAGCACCACCTTGCGCAGTTTGTGCGGATTGTCGCCGGCACCGTCGGGTATCCTCAATGGCCGTATCGAATTTGCCGGGAATGCGCTTGCCGGCTGGACGCCGGATCGAATTGCCCGTGCCGGCATTGCACTGGTACCGGAAGGACGCCAGATTTTTCCCAATCTGAGCGTGCGCGAAAATCTGGTGGCCTTTGCTGCCAACCGGCGTGACGCTGCAGCACCGTGGACCTTGGCGCGGGTGCTTGAACTGTTTCCGCGCCTCGGCGAACGCCTGGAAAACATGGGCAACCAGCTTTCCGGCGGTGAACAGCAGATGCTGGCTATCGGCCGGGCACTGATGACCAATCCTCGCCTGCTGATTCTCGATGAAGCGACGGAAGGGCTGGCGCCGCTGATTCGCGAGGAGATCTGGCAATGCCTGTCGCGACTGCGGGCGGCCGGGCAGACCACGCTGGTTGTCGACAAGTACGTCGAACGCCTGATCCAGCTCGCCGACCACCACACCATCATCGAGCGCGGCCAGGTCGTCTGGGCCGGCAGTTCGGCAGCGCTGGATGCCGACCACGGTATCTGGCACCGCTATCTGGGCGTGTAGTCGCTGACTGATCCGCCTGTTGCGCGGGCCAGCCAGTGGCTGATCGATTCACATTTCCCGTAACGACGGTCAATTGAAGCTTCGTTGACCTGCTAGCGCATTTCAAACGCTTCCTGATGAAAGCGAGATGCCGGGCTGAGCGTCTGCAGCCAGTGACGAACTGCCTTGCCGAGCCCCGCGGGCCCGCAGAACCAGACCTCGGCGTTTTCCGTCTCACCCAATGCGGCCGCACTCAGGTTTGCTCCCTGATGGGCGTCATGTACCTGCAGTCGGATGCCGGGCAGTGTCTTGCACAATGACTTCAGCCTGGGCACAAAGGGATCATCTGCCGCATTGCGCGTGCAGTAGTGCAGGTCGGCCTGCACTTGCGCAGCACGCTTTTCTGACTGCAGCGACTCCAGCCAGGCCAGAAAGGGGGTGATGCCAATGCCGCCGGCAATCCAGATCTGACGGGCCTGTGTGTTGCAGCGGGCAAGATCGAACCGGCCGTAAGGGCCCTCGATGCGGATGCGCATTCCTGGCTGCAGGCGGCCGGGCAGCTTGCGTGTGTAGTCGCCGAGCGCCTTGATCTCGAAGCGCAGGCGGCCGTCGCCTCGGTCGGCACTGGCAATGGTAAATGGGTGGGGGCCTTCGCTGGCGTCGAAGGTGACAAAGGCGAATTGGCCTGCACGATGCCCGCGCCATAAGCCCTGCTGTTCGAGCTGGCAGTCAACCGAGCAGATGTCGGCTGCGGTTTGCGTAACCGAGACGATTTGCCCGTTTGTGCTGCGCTGCTTGCCTATGCTGCCGCGTAACGCATGCAGTGCGCCGTAGCTGCCGGTTGCAAGCAGCAGAGCGAGCAGCCAACCGGTGGGCTGCCACCAGTAGCCGGTTGGTGCAAGCAATACGGAATGAAAGGCGAGCATCAGGTAGAGCACTGGCATGGCACGGTGCACGAAGCGCCATGGACGATAGGGAAAACGTTTCCAGAGTGTGATCGCCAGCATCGCCAGCAGTGCGTAGATTGCCCATTCACCCATGTCTTTGGCCAGATGGCGCATGGCGTCAAGCAGTCCGCTGTCCTCTGCTTTCGGCAGGCGGCCGGCACGGCCGATAGTTGCCTTCAGGATGTCGTCTGTCATTTCGATCAGCCAATGCAGGGCAGCAAACGAGATGGCGAGTATGCCGGCCCACTTGTGCGTGCGATAGACACGATCCATACCGCCCAGCGGCGTCTCCAGCCAGGGGGGGCGTGTCGCCAGCAGCATGGCCAGCGACATCAGCGCAATCGACAGCAGGCCGCTCAGGTAGAGCGCCTGCTGTCGGGCAATCCACAGCGGATGAGCAGAAGCTGGCGCTACGGCATGGAATGCGTCCCAGCCCCAGCTCAGGGTGACGATGCCGGCAAGTACGGCAAGCAGGGTTTTCATGACAGTAGCTTCCTGAACGATGGGCGGAACGTGGTGCGTGCCTGGTGAGGGCGAATCAGCGCTTGGGCACGGGAGCGGGCATGTCATCACGGCAGCGGCGCTCGTTGCATTCTCTGGAAATTGATTTTCCTGCCGGGCGTTCGCTGCCGGAGTCGCTGTAATTGCCAGCATCCCGGTCTCGCTTGCGATCACCACCTTCGCGTCCGGTGATGCTGCCGGTCTGCGGGTTGACGTAGCGCTTTACTCGCATGCCAGCGCTGTCGGTGGCTCGCACCTCGTAGACGCCGTGCTCTCGCTCGATCTTTTCAATGTTGCGATAGCCCGCCGCTTCAAGCAGATCATGCACCTGACGGATGGAGAGCCACTGGCGCTCACCGCTGGCGGAAGTGCTGCGGGAGCCGCGCTGATCGTCGGCAAAGGATGGTGACAATGCGATACCCGCACTGGCCAGCAAGCCGCAGATGAGGGTGGCGGAAACTGCAATTCGTATCGTGTTCATGATTAACCTCCATGGTGAGTCAAATGTGTTCATTCGTCGTAGTAACCGCGGGCTGCATCGGCGTGGCAGGCGGTACAGTTCGCTTTGCTGCGCACTTCCTTGTGCTTCCACTCCCAGGCCGGTACTTCACGATGTTCACGCACCCATTTCGGCAACTCGGTGATACGCAGCGGCGGATTGGTCGTCGACACTCCGCGCAGCAGTTTTTCGCCATAGCGCCGGCCGCCGGTATCTCCGGCGTTGCTGACCAGGTAGTCGGTGATGCGGGCAAGCGTTGCCGGGTCCAGCGAGGCGTCGTCACCGAAGTGATTCTTCAGCTCGCTCATCATCCGTCGCCATGAGGCCGCCGGCAGCATCGACGGGGCGAAGGCGAGGTGGCAACTGCCGCATTCTTCCTTGACCAGCGGGTCGGCCACCGGCGCGTAGAAATGGCCGCCACCCGCCTGTGCCCGGCCGAGAATCAGGGCGGAGAAGGCAAGTGCCAGCAGCGTGAGGGCAATCGGTCGGGTCGGGATGTTCATGGCAATCTCCTGGTGTTGGTCGGCTTGTCGGGGGCTTACTGGCTGAACATGAAGCTCAGCCAGTCTCCTTTTTCCTGGGCGCTGCATTCGCGGCCCAGGACTTCATTGCAGTTGCGCTTGAACCACTTCTCGACCTTGGCCGGGTCGGTGTAACGTGCCGGTGATACAGATGCCGCCATGGCATCGATGGTTTTCCCTGTGGTTGTTTGTCCGCTGCCGCGCACGTCCTGTCCGTGGCAGGAGGTGCAGGCCGGTGTGTCCGGCTTGCCACCAGTGAAGTGCTGGTGATGCAGGGTCTTGCCGCGGGCCGCGGAAAATCCGGCAAAGGCTGGGCTGGCTGTGCGGGCAGCCGTGGCATACTGCGCCAGCAGTTCGTCGCGACTGGCGGCAGTGCTGGTCACAGACCAGCTCAGGGCAAGGCTTGCGCACAGTGCGCCGAGGTATGAGCGGTGGTTCATCACGTTCTCCTTCCGGGTGGGTACGTAGCCACTTTGGACGCCGGCAACTGAACGCAAGCTGAAGCGCTCGTTCACCCGGCGTTCAGATTGGCCGGGCTATAACTGGACCGGTCTGCCGCCTGGAAGCAGGAGTTGTCGTAATGTCGAGTCGTGGAAGCAAGTGGAAACAGCACCTGAGCAGCATTGGCCGTTGGCCGGTGCGTGTCGCGGCCGTCGGGTGTGTGGCCTTGCTGTTTGGCAGCGGCTTGAGCCTGGCCGATGGAGATCATGACCGTGCCAGACAGGCACTGGAGTCCGGACAGATACTGCCCCTGCGCACCATACTCGAACGGGTTGAGCGCGAGTATCCGGGGCAGGTCGTCGATGTCGAACTTGAACGCGATGATGGACGCTGGGCGTACGAGATCAAGGTGCTGCGGGCCGGCGGTGCGCTGGTCAAGCTCAAGCTCGATGCCAGAGATGGTGCCTTTGTCAGCAGCAAGGAAAAAACGCGAACGCGGGGGCGAGCTAATGAAGGAGGCCACTGATGCGCATTCTGGTCGTTGAAGACGAGCCGATACTGCGCGCACAACTGGTCGACGGCCTGCAGGCTGCCGGCTATGTGAGTGATACCGCGGATAACGGGATAGATGCCCACTTTCTCGGCGATACCGAGGCTTACGACGCGGTACTGCTCGATCTCGGTCTGCCGCGCATGGACGGTCTCAGCGTGCTCAAGAAATGGCGTGCCGCCGGGCACACGATGCCGGTGCTGATTCTCACTGCCCGCGACGGCTGGCACGAGAAAGTCTCGGGGATCGACGCGGGTGCCGATGATTATCTGAGCAAGCCTTTTCATATGGAAGAACTTCTGGCGCGGCTGCGCGCGCTGATCCGGCGCGCCGGGGGGCATGCCTGTGCCGAATTGTGCTGCGGACCGCTGTGCATCGACACCCGCAACAGCCGGGCTACCGTGGACGGGCAGGCATTGCTCCTGACCAGCCACGAATATCGTGTGCTGGCCTACCTCATGCATCATCGTGATCAGGTCGTTTCGCGCAGTGAACTGATCGAGCACATCTACGCGCAGGATTTCGACCGCGATTCGAACACTGTCGAGGTGTTCATTGCCCGCCTGCGCAAGAAGCTGCCCCCCGGCCTGATCGAGACCGTGCGTGGCCTCGGATATCGATTGAGCGCACCGCAATGAGCAGCGCGTCTGCGCACCGCTCTCTGCGCCTGCGCCTGCTCGCCGGCACCCTGTTCTGGATTGCCACCTCCCTTGTTGTTGCCGGCTGGGCGCTGAGTGGCATGTTCCATCGACATGTCGAAACGCAATTCCAGGCTGAACTGAAAATGCATCTTGACCAGCTCACGGCCCAATTGCGGGTCGATGAACAGGGGCGGGTAAGCCTGTCGCAGCCACTCAGCGATCCGCGTTTCAATCGGCCCTACTCGGGTAGCTACTGGCAGCTTGATGCTGTCGGCAAGGCACCGGGCGTGCTGCTGCGGTCGCGTTCGCTATGGGATCACGCACTCTCCGTGCCTCAGGATGCGCCGGCCGATGGTGAGGTTCATCTGCACCGTATCGCCGGCCCTGAAAACACGATGCTTGGCATGGCCGAGCGTGTTGTCGGCATTGGAGAGGCTGCCGGCGACGGGCAACGGCGCTTCCGCCTGATCGCAGCCGCCGACGAGCGCCTGATGATCGAGCCGGCTGCCCGCTTCAGTGGCGCCTTGTGGCTGGCGCTTGCGGTGCTCGGGGTCGGGTTGATTGTTGCCGCACTGGTGCAGGTGTTTGTCGGGCTGGCGCCGCTGCAGCGCCTGCGGATGGGGCTGGCGCGCGTACGCAGCGGCGAGGCGGCGCAGCTGGAAGGGCGCTTCCCATCGGAGATCATGCCGCTGGTCGACGAATTCAACAGCGTGCTGACGCAGAATGCCGAGGTCGTTGGCCGTGCGCGAACCCAGGCCGGCAATCTGGCGCATGCGCTGAAAACGCCGCTCTCCGTGCTGGCCAACGCGGCCGGTGCCAGCGAGGGCGACCTGGCCCGTCTGGTCGCCGAACAAGTGGATGTTGCCCGCCGTCAGGTCGACTACCATCTGTCCCGGGCGCAGGCCGCGGCCAACGTGCGCCTGCCGGGGGCGCGGACCTTGGTGGCGCCGGTGGTCGAGGGTTTGCTACGGGCGATGCAGCGCATTCACGCCGGCCGGCAATTGACGATATCTGCCCCCTCGTTGCCGCCGGCGCTGATATTCCGTGGCGAAACGCAGGATCTGCAGGAAATGCTCGGCAATCTGCTCGACAACGCGTGCAAGTGGGCCGGGCAGCGGGTTGAGTTGAATCTTTGCAGTGAGGCGGGACAGATCGTCGTGACGGTTGATGACGATGGTGCCGGCCTCAATGACACGCGCCGTGAAGAGGTCATGCACCGCGGTGTGCGAGCCGATGAGAACGTGCCCGGCTCCGGTCTTGGCCTCTCAATTGTTGCCGATCTTGCCCGGATGTATGGCGGGAGTATGCAGTTGCAGGATTCACCACTGGGTGGTTTGCGCGCCCGGCTGGCACTGCCGGCGGCCGGCGGCGACGCGTGAGGTTTATCCCTCGCCGACCAGCGACGAAAGTTCGCGATCAAGCAGGGCAGAATCGCCCAGGTTGAGTTCAAGCAGACGGCGCAGATGGGTGGCGCTGTCGAGATCGAGGTTGCGGCAGGCAAGCCCGATGTAGATGCCCTCGGCGTGGGCAATGGTGCCCTGCATGCGGATGATTGCCCCGGTGTCTCCGAGCGGGATGTGCAGCGTGCAATTCTCGTTTGGTATCGCTGGCAGGCTGCCCGTGGGCAGCCTGAGCAGTGCCCCCTTGAGGGAAATGTCGAGAACCACCACCTTGTCCTGACGTTTGCCGGTGATCAGCTCAGCCGGGGAGTGGTAAGCAATGCGGGAAAACTGGCGGCGGTTGCTGTTCATTTTTTCGACTCCATTGCAGGCGAATGGCAACTACTTTGCTCGCATGTTACCCCAAAGCACCTTGTGCAACTGTAGCTGGAAGCGCACCGGCAAGCGGTCAGTCAGAATCCATTCTGCCAGCGTGGCGGGTGGCAGCTGCCCCTGCACCGGGGAAAGCAGCACCGGGCAGCGTTCGCAGAGCTGATGTTCGGCAATGATCCGGCATGCCCACTCGTAGTCTTCCCGGTTGGCAATGACCATCTTTACTTCGTCACGAGGGGTGAGCAGCGGGATGTTGGCGATCAGGTTCTTGTCGCTCTCGCCGGAGCCTGGTGCCTTGAGATCCATGATGCGCGAAACGCGCGGGTCGACCTCGCCGATGTCCAGTGCGCCGGAAGTTTCCAGTGAGACATCGAAGCCGGCATCGCACAGCGCGGTGAGCAGCGGCAGGCAGTTTTTCTGTGCCAGCGGTTCGCCACCGGTGACGCAGACCGTGCGTGCACCGTGGCGCCTGGCCTCTTCAACGACATCGGCGATGGCTTTCTGTTCGCCGCCGGTAAAGGCGTATTCGGTATCGCACCAGGTGCAGCGCAAAGGGCAGCCGGTGAGGCGGATGAAGACGGTGGGCAGCCCGACGCGCGAGCTTTCTCCCTGCAGCGAATGAAAGACTTCGCTGACACGCACCGAGGGCGGCGTCAGCGGTTTCTGTGCCAACGTCACTTCTTCTTCAGGCGTGTTGCTGCGGCATCGGCAGATGCCGTGCCAGGGTATTTGCTGACCAGCATTTCCATGGTCTGGCGGGCACCTTTGGCATCGCCCATTTCCTGCTGGCAGGTGGCGATGTTGAGCATCGCATCCGGCGCCTTGGCATGGGTGCCCCAGCGCGAGATGACCAGTTTCTGCGCTTCAATTGCTTTCTTGCAGTCGCGCAGGCCGTAATACGAATTTCCCAGCCAGTATTGGGCGGAAGGGGCAAGGTCGCTGTCCGGCGATTTTTTGACGAAGGCGTCGAAGGCGGCAGCAGATTCCTTGTACTTGCCCGATTTGAACAGATTGAGCGCCGCTTCGTAGTTGCGCGCGTCTTCAGCCGGGTCGGATTTTTTTCCGCCCGGTTGGCCGGCAGGTGCGGCACCTGGAGCCGGTGCTTCGGCCATGGACGGCTCCAGCTTGCGCAGACGACCATCGAGGTCGATGTAGAAATCCTGCTGACGCTTCTTGGTGGTTTCCAGCTCGTAGGTCAGGGTTTCCACCTGGCCACGCAGGCGAGCCACTTCCGATTTCAGCGCTTCGATCTGGTTGGCGAGGTCGAGCTGTGCCCGGCCTTGTGTATCCAGTCGCTCGTTGGTCCGCGTGCGCAGATCAATGATCTGGCGTCGCGCCTCTTCATCGTCGAACAACGCCCACGCCGGATTCGCGGCTGCGAGCGTGCCGAAAGTGGCCAGCAGGAGGGCGAGGCGGCGGGGGCGTTGATAGTTCATGCTTAGAACTCGCCCGAATAGAGCATGTCACCGCGACGATTCTTCGCCCAGCAGCTGTCGTTCTGGTCAACACAGGCCGGCTTTTCTTCGCCGAGGCTGACAGATTCAACCTGCTCTTCCTGAGCGCCGAGCAGGATCAGCGCCTTCTTGACGGCATCGGCACGCTTCTGGCCAAGGGCCAGGTTGTATTCGCGGCTGCCGCGCTCGTCCGTATTGCCCTGGATCAGCATCTTGAACTGGCGATTGTTGACCAGGAACTTGGCGTGAGCAGAGACCAGGTCGGCATATTCCGGCTTGATGTCAAAACGGTCGTAATCGAAATAGACACTGCGCTTCGAGAGGATGCTTTTCGGGTCGGTGAGCACGGCCGGCAACTGGCTGCTGCCCATGCCGCCTGCGTTGACAGTGTTGACCTTGCCGTCGCGACCCTCGACAGGTGCGCCGGACTGTTCTGCGCCAATGTCCGGTGATGAGCTGCAGCCGGCGACGATCAGTGCCAGCAGGGCCGGGATAATGAGTTTTTTCATGGAATTCTCCTGCGGTTTATCTGGGTTCAAATAGTTATGGGGGGTTATTTCTGGAACGGGCCCCATGCGGGTTCACGTACATCACCTGCGGCAACCGACAGGCGCTGCTTGATGCGGCCATCAATGGATACCGCGGACAATACGCCGCGATTCCCGATTTCAGTGGCGATCAGGATCATGCGACCGTTCGGGGCAAAACTCGGGGACTCATCCTTGTGCGAGTCGGTGAGGATCTGAACCTGACGACTGGCCAGATCCATGACAGCAAGGCGGAAGCCACCATCGCGGCGCGAGATGAAGGCCATGCTGCGGCCGTCCGGTGACAGGCGTGGGGTTACGTTGTAGGTGCCCTCGAAGGTCACGCGCTCGGCTGCACCGCCACTGGCCGGCATGCGATAGACCTGCGGGCTGCCTCCCCGGTCGGAAGTGAAATAGATGAATCTGCCGTCCGGGGAAAACTGCGGTTCGGTATCGATGGCGCTGGAGCTGGTGATGCGGTTGACACCGGAGCCGTCGGCATTGACGGTGAAGATCTGCGAACCGCCGTTCTTGGTCAGCACCACGGCCAGCCTGCTACCATCCGGTGACCAGGCCGGCGCCGAGTTCGATCCCTTGAAGTTGGCGACCACCGTCCGCTTGCCGGAGGCCAGCGAGTGCACATAGATCACCGGCTTTTTGTTTTCAAACGACACATAGGCCAGACGCGCGCCGTCAGGCGACCAGGTAGGCGATATGATCGGTTCCTTGGAAATCAGGGCCGCCTGTGCATTCTGGCCATCGGCATCGGCAATCTGCAGTTCGAAACGGCCGACGCCCACCTTGACCACGTAGGCAATGCGGGTGGAGAAAACGCCAGGTTCGCCAATCAGCTTTTCATAGATGACATCGGCGATGCGATGTCCGGCGGCACGCAGCAGTGGTTGAGTGGTGACGAAGGCGGCACCAGCCAGCTGTGACTGCTTGTTGATGTCGTAAAGGCGGAAACGGGCTTCATAGCGGCCATTGTCCACCGCGCCAATGCTGCCGGCGGCGAGGGCATCGGCGCCTCGCGAGCGGGCTGCGTTGAAGTCGACACTGCTTGCCTCGGTCATTGGCATCTGCGCCTGCTCAACCATCTTGAACAGCCCTGAGCGCTCCAGATCGCCGCGAATGACGCCGGTGATTGCGCGCGACAGCCCGGCCTCGCCGCCAAAATCGGCAATTGTGACCGGAATGCGGTTGGCGCCAGCGCCGGTGACTTCGATCGAAAGCTGGGCCTGTGCCGAGAAACTGAGTGCGGCTGCACAGAGCAGGATCAAGTGGCGAAAAGTTCGCATCATTGCCTTAAAACCTTTGGAAAAGTCCAGATTATACCGACACTTACTCATCAAACGGCTTCTGCTTTATTTCCAGAATCCGCTGGAAAAGATCGCCCTGCTCGGGTTTGGGCAGGGGTGAGGATTTCAAAATGGCGCGTTCAAAAGCCGCGTCCAGCGCAGGCATGCCACTGCTTTTCTTCATGCGCACAGAAAGAATTTCGCCCGAGGGCAGTTGCGTAACTTCGAAGATCGCCTCCGGGTTGCCCTGCACGCCCGGCGGCAGCACTGTATTGCCACGGATCTTGCCCTTGATTCTATTTGCATAGTCGGCCTCGCCACGTTTGCGTGCTGCGGAGGCTTGTTCTGCCCTAGCCTCATTCATGGCTCGCATTTCGGCATCGGCGCGCGCTGCCTGCTGTTGCAGGCGGCGTTGCTGCTCAAGCTGCTTCTGCTCGCGTTCCAGCTGTTCGCGGAAAGGGTCGGGCCGTGGCTCAGGGGGTTTGGCTGGCTCCTTTTTGGGCGGCTCTTTCTTCGGCTCTTCCTTTTTCGGCGTTTCCGGTTTCTTGGGTGGCTCTTTCTTCTTTTTTTCTTCCTTCACCGCAATCTCCGGTTTTGGCTCCGGCTTGGGGTCAGGCTTGGGCTCGATCTTTGGCTCGGGTTTCGGCTGCGGTTTAGGTTCCGGCTTGGGCGGAGGAGGCGGGGGGGCTGGCGCAGTGCGAGGGCTGGCGACGTTATCCCAGAGTTCCACCTCGACGGATGCCGGCTTCTTGCTTTTCCACTGGACGCCGACAAACAGCGCGATGACGAGGGCGATATGAACGCTCGCGGCCAGTGCCAGCGACTTCCATTTTGCCTTGTCCTCCTGGGGTGTCAGGATCATTGCTTGCGAACCGTCTCCAGGCCGACGCGCTTGACGTCGAGCTGCTTGATGCTGTCGAGCACCTCAAGCACCGCTTCGTAACGGGCGTTCTTGTCGCCGGCAACGAGTACCGCCAGTTCCGGGTTCTTCGCCTGCTCGGCACTCAGGTAGCTGGCCAGCCCGGCCTTGTCCACACGCTCTTCGTTGCCCTTCGCATCCTTGATGGCAATCGAACCGTCGGCATTGACCAGCACCCGTGTCGGGTTGCTCGGTACCTGCGAGCTTTTTCCCGTTGTCGGCAGGTCGACCGAGCCGGTGGTCATCATCGGCGCAGCGACCATGAAGATGACCAGTAGCACCAGCATGACGTCGATGTAGGGAACGACGTTGATCTCGTTTTTCAGTCGGCGCGTGCGCATGAGCTTTCCTGCGATCCCTTAGCGCACCTGGCGTTGCAGGATGTTGGTGAACTCTTCCTGGAACGATTCGAAGCGGGTGGCGAGGCGGTCGATGTCGTGGGCAAAGCGGTTGTAGGCGAGCACGGCCGGAATCGCCGCGAAGAGGCCGATGGCGGTGGCGACCAGGGCTTCGGCAATGCCCGGGGCGACCGAGGCCAGTGTCGCCTGGCCGACATTGGAGAGCGCACGGAAGGCATGCATGATGCCCCATACCGTGCCGAACAAACCGATGTAGGGCGAAACCGAGCCGACCGAGGCAAGGAAGGCAAGATGGGATTCGAGTTCGTCGAGTTCGCGCTGGTAGGTGGCGCGCATGGCGCGGTGCGAGCCGGAGACGATGTCCTTGCCGTCGAGGCTCTTCTGGCCGCGCAGCTTGGTGTATTCGCGGAAGCCGGATTCGAAGATGCGCTCCATGCTGCCGGCACGGTGGCGATCATTGACGGCACTGTTGTAGAGCGCGTTGAGGTCGCCGCCGGACCAGAAATCGCGCTCGAACTGCTCGGTCTTGATGCGCTGGTTCTTGACCGCGAAATACTTGCGGAAGATGTAGTACCAGCTCATGAAGGAGACGCCGCCAAGCAGGAGCATCACCGCCTGCACGACGGCACTGGCGTTGAGGATCAGGTGGAGGATGGACAGATCTTGCGAGACGTTCATTGCAGGGTCTCCAGCTTGGCGCGCAGCCAGTCGGGGATGGGAGCGGATTTCATTTTTTCGAAATTGACGCAGACGATCTGGACGGTGGCGGTGGCCAGTTCTTCCCAGCCGCCGTCGGCGTCCGGGTTCTCGCGGCGGACATGCTGGCCGAAGATGATCTGGCTGCGACCGAGTTTCTCGACCTCAAGGCCGATGTGCAGCAGGTCGTCAAGCCGGCCCGGCTTCAGGTAGTCGATGTTGATGTTGCGTACGACGAAGACCAGATTGTGGTCGCGGATCAGGTCGCGTTGCTCATGGCCGAGCTGGCGCAGCCATTCGGTGCGGCAACGCTCGAAGAGATCAAGGTACTTCGAGTGGTAAACGACACCGCCGGCATCGGTTTCCGCATAGTAGATGCGCACCGGGATGGTAAAGGCGTTCGGTTTCTGTTCGTGCTTCATCGGCGGATTTTAACCTGTTGCATGAGTTATTGTTTGTAACGAATTGTTATTTCACGATTTATGTCAGGACTCTTCGTTGTAACGCCGCAGCTTGCGCCACAGTGAAACGCGGTCGATGCCGAGCAGTTGTGCCGCCAGTGCGCGGTTGCCTCCGGTGTGTTCCAGCGCCTTCAGGATGTGGTCGTGCTCCAGCTCCTCCAGCGTCTTGATCTGCGCGGCACCGTCGCTTCCTGCCGCTTCGGGGTGGCTCAGGTGATCGGGCAGGAGATCCGCGCTCAGGGTTTGCCCGGTGGCCAGTGCGGTCCCTCTTTCGATGATGCTTTCGAGTTCGCGCAGGTTGCCGGGGAAGCCGTAGGCAAGCAGGCGATCGAATGCTTCCGGGCTGATTTCGGAGACCTGCTTGCCAAGATGGGTGGCCGCCTTGCTCAGGAAGTGCATGGCCAGCAGCGGGATGTCACCCCGCCGCTTGCGCAGCGGTGGCAGGTGCAGGGCAACGACCGAGAGACGGAAGGAGAGATCCTGACGGAAGCTGCCCTGTTCGACCAGCTCGGTCAGGTTGCGGTCGGTGGCGGCAATGATGCGCGCGGAACTGCGGTGCTCCTGGTTGCTTCCTGGCTGGGTAAAGCTGCCATCCTGCAGCAGGCGTGACAGTCCCTGTTGAATCGCCGGCGGCGCATCGGAAATTTCATCGAGAAACAATGTGCCGGCAGCGGCGCGCTCAATGGCACCCGGTTGTCCGCTGCGACCAAACAGGGTCAGTGCCAGCGCTTCCTCGCCATGGTTGCCGCAATCGACCGCCACGAAACTGCCCTGGCGCCCGCTTTTTTCATGCACATGGCGAGCCATGGCTTCGCGCCCGGTGCCATCCTCGCCGACCATCAGGATGCAGCAATCGGTGTTGGCAATGCCGTCGGCGGTTGCCAGCAAGGCCAGCATTTCCGGGTTGCTCGAAATGATGCGTGGTGCCTTGGTGACTTTGTCCAGTGCCGCCTTCAGCGACGCATTCTCGCGCTTCAATGCTGCCTTTTGCGTGGCTTCGCCGACAATCTTGCGGACATCGGGCAGGCGGAACGGTTTTTCGACGTAATAAAAAGCACCGCTGGTCATGGCTTCGACCGCCGAGCTGGCATTGGCATGTGCCGTGATCATCACCACTTCCGTATCCGGCCAGCGGGCCTTCGTCTGGCGGAGCAGTTCCAGGCCATCAATGCCGGGCATGCGCAGGTCGGTCAGCACCAGTTGGTAATCGCTTTCGGCGAGCAGGGCCAGTGCTGCGGCACCATCCTGCGCACAATCAACTTCATAGCCTTCGCGTTCGAGCACGTGGGACAGGTTGCGACGGGCGATTTCCTCGTCGTCTACCACCAGGATGCGTCCTTGTTTCATGTCGGGGTCTCCGTATTTTTGAGGTCGGGTACGTACACGCTGAAGCGGCTGCCGCGGCCGATTTCCGAATCAACGGAAACGGTGCCGCCATGCTGGCCGACAATTTCATGCACGATGAACAGGCCAAGGCCGGTGCCTTGTCCCACGGGTTTGGTCGAAAAAAACGGGTCGAAAATGCGCGGCAGGTTGTCGGCATCGATGCCCGGGCCGTTGTCTTCAACAACGATCAGGGTGCCGCTGCCTTCCGTGCTGTCTTTGCGAGTCGCGGAAACGTGGATGAGGCCATCCGCACCGAGGACATCGCTGGCGTTCTGCAGCAGGTTGATCAGCACCTGCTGGAAGCGCTGGTGGTCTACATCGATGCCGAGCCCGGCGGGAATGTCTGTCGTGATGCGCGTTTTTCCCGGGCGCTGGCTGCGCGTCAGTTGCAGCACCTCGTCCAGCAGTTTCTGCACATTGACCCGGCTACGTGCATATTGTCGTTCGCGGGCAAAATCGAGCAGGGTGCTGACGATTTCCTGAGCGCGCAGCACCTCGCCATCGATCTGTGTCAGCAGGTCATGGCGCAGGTCTGCCGGCAGGTCATCGACCTCCTCGAGCAGGATCTGGCATGAAGTGGATATGTTCGAGAGCGGGTTGTTCAGCTCGTGCGCGACGCCAGAAAGCATGGTGCCGAGCGATACCAGCCGCGAAGATCGGATGATCCCCTGCTGGCGTTCATCGAGTTGCTTCAGTGTCCGGTTGATGGCATCGGTCAGCGAGCCCAGTTCGCGGTCTGCCGACGCGTGGTCGAGGCGGCCGGTTTCACCGGTGGCGACGCGGCTCAGTGCATTCTCGATGGTGCGCAGGGGTTGCACGACGCTGCGCGTGACCATGATGCCGGCGATGACAGCCAGGGCGATTGCGCCAAGGATCGACCACTTCAGGTTGCGGTGATGTGTGGCGACCGCATCATCGAGCAGTTCGCTGGCTTCGCCGTCGAGCTTTTCCCCCAGTGAGAGCATGCGTGAACCGGTGATCAGCAATTCGTCGGTGACTTCGCTGGAAACCTTGCCGTAGCGGTCGGCATTGGCCATTTCGATGAGCAACTCACGGTAGCGCTCGAGCATTTCCGTGGCGTTGGCCTGGACTTCGGTATCCGAGAGTTGCGGCGGCAGTTGTTTGATCAGTGCAACGGCGTTGTTGGTGCGTTCAATCGCTTCGGCGAGGTCGCCATTCTTGCGGTAGAGAAGATAATTTTTCTCCATGCGCCGGGCATGGCGGATTTCGTCGTGAAAGGTCGCGACGCTTTGTTGTTCCGAAATCTTGGTTTCCAGCCGGTTGAAGTGGATCAGCGAACTGAAAACGAGCGCGACAAACAGCGCGCCGACCAGGCTGTAGCCGAACAGGATTTTTGCGTGGAGGGACTGGAGGCGGAGCATGGGGCGCTATTCTTCACCGAATCGTTGCGTAATGCAACGGCTGCAAACAGATGTTGTCAGTCCGCCAGTGCCACGCAGTTGCGACCGTTGCGTTTGGCGGCATAGAGCGCCCGATCCGCGCGTCCGATCAGCGGGTCGATGGCCTCATTGCCCAGACGTTCGGCGACGCCCAGGCTGATGGTGGCGCTCAGCGACTTGCTGCCGATGTGGATACTGGTGGTGGCAACGATCTCGCGCAGTTTTTCGGCAATGCGCAAGGCGTCCTTGGCTTCACAGTCACGCAGGATGACGAGAAACTCTTCCCCGCCCCAGCGGAAAATCTGGTCGGATTCACGCAGGCCGGAAGCAATGCCGGCCGACAGTTTCTGCAGTACCAGATCGCCGGCCAGATGGCCATGTTCATCGTTGACGCCCTTGAAATGATCGATATCGATCAGGATCAGGCTGAGCGGTTCAGGCGTGCGCTTGAGCTGGCTCAGGGTCAGCTCGATCAGCGGGGCAAAGGCCTGCCGGTTGGCCAGTCCGGTCAATTTGTCGGTGATGGCCATTTCTTCGAGCCGTCGCTGATAGCGCGTGATGGTGAGCCCGGTCAGCCAGATGGAAGTGCCGGCGATGAGCAGCACGATCAGGATATTCAGGTAGAGCGAGCGGCGGATGTCAGCCAATGCATGGTCCTCATCCTGCTCGACGATCAGATACCACTTCAACTCGGGAATGAAGCGGGCATTGAGCAGAATGGCATGGCCGCCACGCTCGTACTGCAGGCTGATCTGCTGGTTGCCGGTAATCTGTGCAGTGATTTCCTGCATACCCTCCATTGATGCCAGCGCCCTGCCGCGGTCGTTGGCATTGGTGCTCAGCGCAACCTTGCCATCAGTGCCAACAAAATAGATGCGCCGCTTGTAACGCTCCTGGTAGTGGTTGATTCGATGCTGAACCGCATCTGCGGTCAGTCCGACACCGGTGACGCCAATGAATCTGTTGTTGTAGTCGACTACCCGATAGTTGATGAAAATGGTCAGCGCATCGTGATTGGCGAGATCAGGGTCCATGTTGATCTCGTACGGCTCGGCCAGTTGCCGTACGCGGAAAAACCATTCGTCGCGCGCTTCATCTTCCTTGACCTGCTTGAGAATGCTGGTCGGGTGATAGTAATTTCGTGTTGTTTCCGAAACGAAAAAACTGGTGAAAGCGCCATGGCGCACCATGATCTCATTCAGGTAGCGGCGCATTTCCTCGATATCCTTTTCGCCGCGCAGCACCCAGTCGCGGACAAAGGTGTCACTGGCCATCAGTGCCGAGATCAGGATGGGGCGAATCAGATCCTTCTGGATTTCCGAATAGATGTTGTCCGAGGTCAGCGGCAGCTGGCTGGTGACAATGGAGTCGTGAATGGCCGTGCGCGAAGTCTGGTAACTGACCAGACTGATGGTGAGGAAGCCGACGGTGAGTACCAGCGTCAACAGCAGAAGCAATTGACGGCGCTTGCTGAGCAGGGCGGAATTCATCGGCTAGCTGTTTTTCCAGAGATCGTTCTGTCCGGATGGTGAGTCCAGCCCGAGGTGGCGGTAGATGGCCGGGGTGGCGACGCGGCCACGCGGGGTTCGCTGCAGGAAGCCCTGCTGGATGAGGTAGGGTTCAAGCACATCCTCGATCGTGTCACGCGCTTCACCGATGGCGGCCGCCAGGTTGTCCACGCCCACCGGGCCGCCGGCGAACTTGTCGATGATTGCCGAGAGCAGCTTGCGATCCATCAGGTCAAGACCGCCGGCGTCCACATCAAGCATGACCAGTGCCGCATCGGCAATCAGTTGGGTCACGGTACCGGTGCCCTTGACCTCGGCAAAGTCGCGGACACGCCGCAACAGGCGGTTGGCAATGCGGGGGGTGCCACGAGAACGGCGGGCAATCTCCAGCGCGCCATCGCCTTCGGTGGTGACATTGAGCAATTGTGCCGAGCGGCGGACGATGTGTGTCAATTCTTCGGCTGAGTAGAACTCCAGCCGGGCGACGATGCCGAAGCGGTCGCGCAGCGGGTTGGTCAGCATGCCGGCACGGGTGGTCGCACCGATCAGCGTGAACGGCGGCAGGTCGAGCTTCACCGAGCGTGCCGCCGGGCCTTCGCCGATCATGATGTCGATCTGGAAATCCTCCATCGCCGGATAGAGGATTTCTTCAACCACTGGTGACAGCCGATGGATCTCGTCGATGAACAGTACGTCGTGGGGTTCCAGGTTGGTCAGGATGGCGGCCAGATCGCCGGCGCGCTCCAGTACCGGCCCGGATGTCTGGCGCAGGTTGACGCCCATTTCGGCCGCAATGATGTGTGCCAGCGTGGTTTTTCCCAGACCCGGCGGGCCGAAGAGCAGGACGTGGTCGAGCGACTCCTGGCGGCGGGTGGCGGCCTGGATGAAGATTTCGAGCTGCTCCCGGATTTTCTGCTGGCCGACATAGTCGGCCAGTCGCTTCGGCCGCAAGGCGCGTTCGATCGCATCTTCCTGCGGCGAGGCCGCTGCAGGGGAAATGATGCGCTCTCCGGCGTGGCCAATCAGCTTGTCGGTTTCAATCATCTTGGTGGATTTGTGGCGAGTTCTTCATTCTTGTCCGTCATCCATTCCCTGATCAGCGCCTGCCCCAGTGCAAGGAGGGTGGGGCCGAGAAAAAGGCCGATGAAACCGAAGACTAGCACGCCGCCGAAGACGCCAACCACGATCAGCAGCAGAGGCAGCGCGGCCGTTCGTGAAATGAGGACAGGTTTGACAAAGTTGTCGACGCTGCTGATGCCGAACACTCCCCAGAGCAGCATGAAAATGGCCCAGCTGGTCTGTCCCTGGTCTTGCAGCCAGAAAGCCGCACCACCCCAGATCAGGGTTGGGCCGATCACCGGCACCATGGCGAAGATGAAGGTGGCAAAGGTGAGCATCAGCACGCCTGGGACGCCGGCGATGGTGTAGCCGACCATGCCGACAAACGCTTGCGCGGCAGAGGTGCCGACAATGCCGACCATGACGCCGGTGACCGTGCCGCGGGCCAGGTGGAGCATGCGTTCGCCGAGTTGTCCCCCGAGCTTGCGCGCAGCCGTGAGCAATGCATCGCTGTAGATGTGGGCGTCGCGGAAAATGAAGAAAACGAAGAAGATGACCAGCAGGAGTTGCAGCAGTCCCTGGCCAAAAATCGCCACTGTGCCAAGTGCCAGTTTGCGGGCAGGGTCAAACAGCTGGCGCAGCAACTTGTTCAGTTCTTCGCGGCTCTCGACCAGCCCTGCCCAGTACGTGCTGATGCTGTCACCGACCCAGGGCAGGCCGGACAGCCAGGCGGGCGGTTCGCTCGACAGGCCATTGTCGATCAATGGCCGGGCGTAGCGGATGATCAGTTCGACCCCATGGGCCAGCGCACCGGAGAGCAGGCTCATCGGTACGGCGAGCAACAGCACCAGCAGCAGCGACATGAGCAATGCCGCCAGCGTATGGCGACCGCGCAGCGCTGAGAGCAGGCGGGCATAGAGCGGCCAGGCCGAGACGCAGATGACAATGGCGAAGAGCAAGGTGCCGACAAAAGGCAGCAGCACGGCCACACAGCCGACGATCAGGAGCGAAACAATCGCCAGTCGTGCGTACTGTGTTTGCGGTGTGTTCATGTTCAGGCCTTCGATAGCAGCTTGAGCGCCTGACGGATACCGTCGGAAGTGCCGATGTCCGCAGGCAAGGGCTTCAGGGCCAGCTGTGCTTCTTTGTCGCTATAACCCAATGCCAGCAGTGCGTTGAGGATATCGTGCCGGTTGTCGCCAGCAACGGTTGCAGCGGCACTGGCGGCAGGAAGCACTTCGGCGAGTTTTCCCTTCAGTTCGAGCAGCAGGCGCTCAGCCGTTTTCTTGCCGATGCCGGGCACCTTGGTCAGCCGACCGGCTTCCTGCATGGCCACCGCGTGTGCAAGATCAGCGACCGACAGGCCGGACAAAATCGACAGGGCCGTCCGCGCGCCGACCCCGGAAATCTTCAGCAGCTGGCGGAAGGCAAAGCGTTCGGATTCGCTACCGAAACCGAACAGGATCTGCGCATCCTCGCGCACCACAAAATGCGTCAGCAGGCTGACCTTTTCACCCGTTGCCGGCAGGTTGTAGAAGGTGCTCATCGGCACATCGACTTCATAGCCGATGCCGTGCACATCGAGCAGGATCTGCGGCGGGTTCTTTTCGGCAAGGGTGCCGGTGAGGCGTCCGATCATGGATTCATTCCAGCGGGGTGGACAAGAATTCGGGCAGGGCTTCGGCGCGCGCCGACAACGCGGCCAGTGCCGGGTAAGGTGTCGGGTCGAAGGCGTCGGGCCCGATGTGCCGGGCAAAGCGCCAGGCCACGGCGGTGGTGATGTCGGCCTGCGTCAGTGCCGGGCCGGTCAGCCATTGATCGCTGGAGCCGGCAACGCGGGCCGCTGCCGGCTCCAGCATGTCCAGTGCGCGCGTCAGCTGGCCGGTCACACGTTCGATCCACGGTTGGTGTTGCTTGTCCTGTGGGCGTAACTGCAGTTCGTAATAGCGTTGCACGGCTTTTTCACAGACCACCAGTGCAATCCCGGTCAGCCGCAAGACGGCCAGCCGTGCTTCCGGCGTGGCCGGCACCAGCCGTTGTTCAGGGGTGACCAGTGCTTCGGCGTAATCGAGGATCAGCTGGCTGTCCATGAGGATGCCGCCATCATCGCAAATCAGTGTCGGTGCCTTGACCAGCGGGTTGATGGCGCTGAAGGCCTCGAAGTGGCGGAAAACCGATACCGATTCGTGTCCATGGGCAATGCCCATGCGTTGCAATGAAATGGCAACGCGGCGGACATACGGTGAGTCGAGCATGCCAATCAGTTTCATGGTCTTCCTTTCAGGCGCTGACCCGACCCTGGCGGCGCCGGGTGGGAGATGTTTGTCCGAGGCCGAAATGGCTGCCGGCGTGGGCGTGACAAATGGCGCAGGCCAATGCATCGGCGGCATCGGGCGAGGGTTCGCCAGACAGCGCGAGCAGGCGGCGTACCATGTGCTGTACCTGGTCCTTGGTGGCGCGGCCGTGGCCGACCACGGCCTGTTTGATCTGCATGGTGCCGTACTCTGCAACCGGCAGGTCGGCACCAACCAGTGCACCAATCGCCGCGCCACGTGCTTGCCCGAGCAGCAGCGTGGACCACGGGTTCTTGTTCAGGAACACTTCCTCGATTGATGCCTGTGCCGGTGTGTAGGTGCTGACAATTTCGACAATGCCGCGGGTGATGATGCCCAGTCGCTCCGGCAGGCTCAGTTTCGGGTCGGTGCGGATGCAGCCGCTGGCCACGTAGCTCAGCTTGCTGCCACGGGTATCGATCACGCCAAAGCCGGTCACGCGGAGCCCCGGATCGATGCCGAGCAGGCGTAGTGGCGGTGAAGCTGCAGTATTCTTTTCATTTGGCATGACGTGTCCGGGCTTTCCCGATTCTACCCGCTTCAGCGGTGCCGGCACGGCGAAAGGCTTACTTCGCCGTGCCCGGTTTTTTCAGCAGCAGATCGACATGCCCCGGGCTGCCGGCTGTGATCACAGGGGCTGGTTCTGCAGCAAACAGCGTCTTGCCACCAGCAACGAGACGGGCACTCACCTGATAGTGGTAACGCGGGTTGATCAGCACGGCATCGTAATCGAGGCGGTAGGGAGTTGGCGCCTGTGCGTCCGGTTTCAATTGCTGTTCGGCCAGCACCTTGGGCTTTGCATCGGCACTGGCTTTTTCGGTCAGTTGCACAACCAGCTTGCTGTCGGCAGGCGGTGCGCCGTGTTGCTCGACGAGCAGGTTGCCGCTAATGATGGCCGGGATGGTCATTGCTGCCGTTTTGTCTGCGCCCTGAGTCAGCGGCGCCGCCAGAACAAGCAACAAGGCAAACAGCTGGGGGATTATTCGGAATGAAATCATGCTCAAGTCTCCTGATGAAGGTTTGCCCGAATTATCGCCCAAGGCTTATGGGTTTTTGTAGTGCCGGCCGTTCAAGTCTTGCGTGCCAGCCAGACGCCGCCGACAGCCAGTGCCATGCCGACCAGCGCGGCGCCGGACAGCACTTCGCCAAAGGCCGCCCAGGCAATCAGGGCGGTGCATGGGGGGGTCAGATAGAACAGGCTGGCTACGTTGACGGCACTGCCTGAGCG
Organism: Zoogloeaceae bacterium; assembly: GCA_024235655.1. Classification (GTDB taxonomy): domain Bacteria; phylum Pseudomonadota; class Gammaproteobacteria; order Burkholderiales; family Rhodocyclaceae; genus Proximibacter. Next base: position 572,320 of record JACKLY010000001.1, read on the forward strand.
AATGAGCAGGTTGAGCAGGCTGATGGCGCCCAGCGACAACACCAGCACCAGCCAGCCCAGGGCAAAGATGAATTGTGGCGCCCATTCGATGTGGAAATCCTCGAAGAGCAGCACGGCCAGCGCGGTCACGATGGCGCTGGGCACGAACTGGATCACCGAGCCGGTGCGCAGGTCGAAGCTGGGGCAGAAGCGTTTCTGGTAGAGCGTGCCGGCGGTGATGCCGAGCAGGGCCACCACCGCGGGAAGCAGCATGGCCAGCAGTGGCGCATCGCCGCCAAACTTTCCGGCGACAACGAGGAACACACCGACAAAGCCCAGAGCCAGGCCCAGCCATTGCCGGCGGGTCACTGTCTCGCCAAGGAAGATGCCGGCGCCGAAGGCGGTGAGCAGCGGTTGCATGCCAACAAGTAGCGCGGTTATTCCGGCTGGCAGGCCATGCTTGATGGCCACGAAAACCCCGCCAAGATAGAGGGCATGTACCAGCACACCGGAAACACCGATGTGCAGCCAGTGCCTTGGGTCACGCGGCCAGGGCGCACGCATGGCCAAGGCCAGCGTGGCCATCAAGCCGATGACCAGGCAGTAGCGCACGAGCAGGAAGGAAAGCGGCGCGGCGTAGGGCAGGCCGAATTTGGCGCCGACGAAGCCGGTGCTCCAGAGAAAGACGAAGAGGAAGGGTGCCGTTTTCAGTAGCATCAGCGGGGCGCTAAAAAGAAAAGCGGCGCAGGGCGCCGCTTTGTCCTGTCGTGGTCACGGTGCCAGCTTACTCTTCGATGACCACGCTGGTGTAAACCTCCTGCACGTCATCCAGCGATTCAAGCACATCGAGCAGCTTTTGCATCTTTGCGCCTTCCTCACCCGCGAGTTCGGTCTCGTTTTCGGCCTTCATCGTCACCTGCCCGAATTCGGGCGTAAACCCTGCGGCTTCCAGCGCTTCCTTGACGGTGATGAAATCGCCGGGGGGGGTCAGCACTTCGATCGAGCCGTCATCGTTGGTCAGCACGTCATCGGCACCGGCTTCGATTGCCGCATCCATCAGTGCGCCCTCATCGGTGCCGGGGGCAAACAGCATCTGTCCACAGTGCTTGAACTGGAATGCCACGCAGCCATCGGTGCCCATGTTACCGCCATGCTTGTTGAAAGCGTGGCGGACTTCGGCGACGGTACGCGTCTTGTTGTCGGTCAGACAATCGACGATCACGGCGGCGCCGCCAATGCCGTAGCCCTCGTACCGCACCTCGACGTAATCGACGCCTTCCAGCTCGCCGGTGCCTTTCTTGATCGCGGTGTCGATCTTGTCCTTGGGCATGTTCACGCCCTTGCCCTTGTCGATCGCCACGCGCAGCCTTGGGTTGAAGGCCGGGTCGCCGCCGCTCATCTTGGCGGCAACGGTGATTTCCTTGGCGATCTTCGAGAACGCTGCGCCGCGCTTTTCATCCTGCCGGCCCTTGCGGTGCTGGATGTTGGCCCATTTACTATGTCCTGCCATGACATTCCTCTAGCAAAAAACAAGGCCGCGCCCAAAGGGGCGCGGCAAACACAGCCATTATACCGCCTGGTCGCAGCTATTTTGCGGCAGGCGCGCCGCCGGTCTCCCTGAGGGCGGTATTCCGCGCCTCCAGCGTTTCTAGCTGCAGCTTGTAGGCCGCGTAGTATTTGTAGATGTTGCGCACATAGCCAACCGTTTCCTGCCCGATGCGTTCGGCAGCCACCAGTTCGACATTGTTGAACCATTTGTTCGGGTCGAGGCCCTTGGCCTCGGCTTCCTTGCGCAGTCGGGCAATGCGCCCGGGGCCGGCGTTGTAGGCAGCAAAGGCAAACAGCGTGCGGTTGGTCTCGTCGAAATCCGCATCGTCGAAATAGACATCAAGCAGCTTGCGCATGTACTTGATGCCACCGTGGACGTTGTTTTCGGCTTGCCGGATGTCGCCCACGCCGAGTTCCTTGCCGGTGGCCGGCATGATCTGCATGATGCCGATGGCGCCTACATGGCTCTTGGCGTCCTGATTGAGGCCGGATTCCTGAAAGCCCTGCGCCGCCACCATCAGGTAATCGAAGTGGTAGCGCTCACCGTAGACCTTGAAGAATTGCAGGGTTTGCTCGAAACGCTGCCAGTCGGAGCCGGCCGTAGGATTCTTGATCGCCTTGATTCGCCTCTGGTAGTTGGCCAGCCGTTGCTCAGCGCTGCCCATCACCTTCCTGTTGGCGATGAGGAATTCGTTGATCACCTCGCCAAGCCTGGGATGGCCTTCCTTGAAGGCCCAGCCGATGCTCCCCCCCTCATTCACCTTCAGCTCAGGATGTACCCGCAGGTTCTTGAGCATGCCGGCCCACAGATTGGCTTTCCAGTCGTCGACAACGATGATGTTGAGCACGCCGGCATTGAGCATGTCCATCATGTCTTCGTCCTCCAGTGCATCAGGGACGAGGTGCAGTTTCATCAGCGGCTTGCCGGCTGCACGGAATTTTTCGTTGAGTTTTTTCAGGCTGCTGTAATAGCTGCTCGACGAGCGAACGTGCACTTCTTTCCCGGCGAGGTCGTCAATGCTGGCCAATGCCGGAGAAGTCGGGCCGGTGACGACCACCTCGAATATTTCACGCTGGTTGATCGGCATGGAGAAGTCGACCTGCGCATCGCGCTCGGGTGTGATCGTGATATTGCCGACGGCGATTTCCGCCTTGCCGTCGATGAGTTTCTGCAGCAATTTGTCGCGCGTGGTCGGGATCAGGTAAAGCGTGATCGGTCGTGAACCGGTCTTGTATTTCTTGTTCAGCCAGCGCTCGAACTGTTGCAGCGATTCGGCGGTCAGGCCACGCTGCTGGCCCTTGTCGTTGAAGAACAGGGTACGGCTGTAGGGAACGGCAACCCGGATCAAGCGGCGCTTGATCATGGCATCAAAATCGCCGGTCAACACCTTGGTCTCTGTTGAGAGTTTTGCGTGTTGCACTTTCTTCGCGGCAGGTGCTGGTGTCTCAGCGTGGATGCCTGCGGCAAGAAACAGGGTGGCCGCAGCCAGGAGATGGATCAGTGGGGGCATGTACCTCAATCTTGCCTGCATGAAGTCATTCTCCGGTTTAGGCGCTGATAGAATTGGCGATCATACTACCGAGACAGGCCTGCCACCATGACCGCCCCGCTGACCATTGCCCGCCAAGCCTCAACCGACCTTGTCCTGCTGCCCGCGCTGGCCAACCGCCACGGCCTGATTACCGGCGCCACCGGCACCGGCAAGACCGTGACCCTGCAGGTGCTGGCCGAACGCTTTTCCAGCATCGGCGTGCCGGTATTCATGGCGGATGTTAAAGGCGACCTTTCCGGCTTGGCGGCCGCCGGCACGGCATCGCCGAAGCTGGCCAAGCGGCTGGAGTCGCTGGGCGTGACGGATTGGCAGCCGGCGACTTTTCCCGCTGCCTTCTGGGATGTTTTCGGCGCTGCCGGCCACCCGGTACGGGCGACGATTTCCGACATGGGGCCGATCCTTCTGTCGCGCCTGCTCAACCTCAACGACACGCAGTCCGGCGTGTTGCAGCTGGTGTTCAAGATTGCCGACGACCAGGGGCTGCTCCTGCTCGACCTGAAAGACCTGCGGGCGATGGTGCAGCATGTCGGTGAGAACGCGAAAAGCTTCACCACCGAATACGGCAATGTCTCGGCGGCTTCCATTGGCGCCATCCAGCGCAATTTGCTGACTTTGGGCGAAGCCGGTGGCGATGTCTTCTTCGGCGAGCCGATGCTCGACATCAACGACCTGATGCAGACGCTGGACGGCAAGGGGGTGATCAACATCCTCGCCGCCGACAAGCTGATGCAGAACCCGCGGCTTTATTCCACCTTCCTCCTCTGGCTGCTGGCCGAGCTGTTCGAGCAGTTGCCGGAAGTTGGCGACATGGACAAACCGAAACTCGTGTTCTTCTTCGACGAGGCGCATCTGCTCTTCAACGAGGCACCGGCTGCACTGCTGGAGAAGATCGAGCAGGTGGTACGCCTGATCCGTTCCAAGGGTGTTGGCGTCTATTTCGTGTCGCAGAATCCGCTCGATATTCCCGATACCGTGCTCGGCCAGCTCGGCAACCGCGTGCAGCATGCGCTGCGTGCCTTTACGCCGCGTGACCAGAAGGCGGTGAAGACCGCCGCCGAAACGTTGCGCGCCAATCCGGGCTTCGATGCGGCCACCGCGATTACCGAACTGGGCGTTGGCGAGGCGCTGGTCTCCTTCCTCGATGAGAAGGGCCGTCCGTGCATCGTCGAGCGCGCCTTCGTGCTGCCGCCGGCCTCGCGCATCGGCCCGCTGGAAGTTTCCGAGCGGCAGGCGGTGATCAAGGCTTCGCTGGTCTATGGCGTCTATGAAAAAACCGAAGACCGTGAGTCGGCCTACGAAAAACTCAAGGGCCGGCAGGAAGCAGCGGCAGCACAGAACGCCGCCCCGGCAGTAGCGGCACCGGCTGAAGCGCCGGCATCCGGCGGTGGCTGGTTTGGCGGGCTGGGGGACATGTTCGGAGGCAGCAAGCCGGCGAGCCGTGGCGCATCGCGCGGCGGGGATTCAGTGATCGAGGCGGCTGCCAAGAGCGCGGCGCGTGCCATCGGCTCGCAGGTCGGCCGCGAAATCATCCGTGGTGTCCTCGGCTCCATCCTTGGCGGTGGTTCGCGCCGTCGCTGAGCATTGTCGATGAAGCCCGAGGATCTGCAACTGCTGGTCAGCCGCGAGATGCCCTTTGGCAAGTACAAGGGGCGGCTGATTGCCGACCTGCCCGGCAACTATCTCAACTGGTTTGCCCGCGAGGGTTTCCCCAAGGGCGAAATCGGGCGCCTGCTGGCCCTGATGCAGGAGATGGATCACAACGGCTTGTCCTCGTTGCTCGATCCCTTGCGGACCCGCCCAGCGCAGCGGCGTGAGTGAAATACAGGAGCCCTTGTCATGAGTCACAAGCATCTGAAAGTGTTGCAGGCCATTTTCCACGACCCGATCAACGCCAACATCCAGTGGCGCGAGGTTGAGTCCCTGCTCCATCACCTGGGGGCGACAATCGAGCCCAGCCATGGCGCACGTTTCCGGATCGTGCTCAACCAGCGCGAGTTTTTCCTGCATCACCCGCACCACAGCAACGAATTCAACAAGCCGGAAATCAAGTATCTGCGCGAGTGCCTGGCCGCTGCCGGGGTGTCATTGTCGAGCTACGAAGCGCGCTGAATCGGTTTTATCTGCTGAAACCCAAGCCAATTACGCGGGTTTGCGTTACGGTGTGCGCTGCGTAATCATCAGAGTTTGCTAATGAACATCTCGCGAGAACAGATCGAACGTTTCAAGGTGATGGGTGCCGGCATCTGCAGCCTGATCCTGGTGCTCGGTGTCGCCCGCTTCTCCTACACGCCGCTGCTTCCCCTGATGCAGCAGCAGGCCGGGCTGGGCGTGGCCGCTGCGGGCTGGCTGGCCGCCATCAATTACGCCGGGTATCTGTGCGGCGCACTGATTGCCTCGCAGATCAGCGACCTTGTCTTGAAGGATCGCCTCTACCGCATCGGCATGGTCGTCGCCATTCTCAGTACCGTGCTGATGGGCCTGAGCACCGATGTCACCGTCTGGGCCATCTCCCGCTTTGTTGCCGGGCTGTCCAGCGCGGCCGGCATGCTGCTCGGCACCGGGCTGATCCTCAACTGGCTGATTCGCCACAACCATCGCCCGGAACTGGGCATCCATTTTTCCGGCATCGGCCTTGGCATTGCCGGTTGTGCGGCGGCGGTGGCGCTGATGAGTTCTTCGCTGGACTGGCGCGAGCAGTGGTTCGCCTTCACCGCCATTGGCTGCCTGTTGCTGGTGCCGGCCCTGCGCTGGTTGCCGGCGCCGGATCGCAGCGATCTCACCAAGACCGGGGTCAAGATGGAAGACAGGCCACCCAGTCTGCTCTTCATGCGCATCTTCATGGCCGCCTACTTTTGTGCCGGCGTTGGCTACGTGGTCAGCGCCACCTTCATCGTTGCCATCGTCGATCATCTGCCGGGCCTGGCCGGCCGCGGCACGCTGGTCTTTCTGGCGCTCGGGCTGGCGGCCGCGCCGGCCTGCATCAACTGGGATTTCATCGCTCGTCGCAGCGGCGACATCAACGCGCTGATCCTCGCTGCCGTACTGCAGATCGTCGGCATCCTGCTGCCGCTGGGAGGGGGGCTGGCGCTGGCCATTGCCGGTGCCCTGCTCTTTGGCGGCACCTTCATCGGCATGGTCAGCCTGGTGCTGACCATGGCCGGTCGCTACTACCCGACACGCCCAGCCAAGATGATGGGCAAGATGACCATTGCCTACGGTGTCGCCCAGATCATTGCCCCGGCCATTACCGGCTGGCTGGCAACGAGCCTCGGCAGCTACAACGCCGGTCTCTGGCTGGCGGCCGGGGTCATGGTGATCGGCACCTTGCTGTTGCTGGTCTTGCGCAAGGTGGAAAGGCGAGATGCCGCCGCGTTGCGCGGGTGACATTTTTTCTCTCATCGGAACCCGGCAGCACCGTATACAAGATACGCCCTGCCTGGAGATGTCGTCGACAGATCCCGTTTTGCTCCTCACAGATACTCATTGAGCCTATTCCATCGGCAATTGTCTAATATGAAGTCATAATGCCAACAGCTTGAAGTGGGCAGGTGATTGAATCAGACTTTCTGGGGAATGCTGCCGATGGATACCAGATCTTGCAGTAAAGCTTTCCGAATCCTCTCTCTCGATGGTGGTGGAACTTTTTCGCTGATCCAGGCAAAGGCGCTGGAAGATCTCTATCCCGGCGAAGACGGGCATCAGGTGCTCAGCCATTTTGACCTGGTCTCGGCCTGCTCGGGCGGATCCATTGTGGCGTCTGCTTTGGTCGAAGGGTATTCACCGAGGGCCATTTTTGAACTCTTTGACAACGCCGAAAACCGCAATGCGTTGTTCGGTCGCCTGCCCTGGTTTCGCACTCTGCTAAACCAGGTGACGGGTGTGTTCTCGTCGTCCGGCGGTGTGGGTCAGCGCTTCTCCACCGATGGCAAGCTGGCTTTCCTGCGCCGTATCCTGCCGACACGTGGTGCAATTTCCTTGCAGGATCTTCACGGTGAGCTGAACGATCGTGTCGGCGCCGTTTGCAGAGAGCGAGGAGAATTGCCGCGGGGGATTTCTATTCTCTTTGTTACCTACGATTTCGATCGTGACCGTGCGCGCATGATGCGTAGCAACTCGGCAAGTCCGGCCGCCAGTTTTCCCCACCGGCGGCAGCGCGCGACGCTGGCTCAGGCCGCACATGCATCGAGCACGGCGCCGATCAACTGGTTCGACAAACCCGCCGAATTTGATGGCAGCCGTTTCTGGGACGGCGCAATGACCGGCTATAACAACCCGGTGCTCGCCGGGGTGGTCGAGGCGGTTGCAATGGGCGTGCCACGGGCTGACATCGGCGTGCTGTCGCTGGGAACCAGTACGGTGTTTCTGCCTGAACAAGGTACGGATGGCGTTGATGAGCGCTTGTGTCGAGCGCGGGCGGAGACAGGACTTTTGCCCGAGCTGGTCAAGGTTGGCAAGGTGATCATTGCTGATCCGCCGGATGCACATACCTTTATCGCTCACCTGATGCTCGATGGCGGGCTCCCAGGTGATGTTTCCTGTTGTCCCTGTACTGAAACTTCCATCGTGCGCATGAACCCGGTCATCCAGCCGGTCGTCGACCCTGAAAGTGGCGCCTGGAGTCTTCCGCCCGGCTGGAGCTTGGATGAATTCAGGCGTATCGCCGGGATGGATATTTCTGCGACGAAAAGCGATGACGTCGATTTGATCAAGCGCTTGTGCGATGGCTGGCTGCAGAACCACTGGCATAACCAGCCCATTCGTAGCTGCGGTACCTGGGCTGCGCCACCGACTTCCCAGCCCGTGGCGAATACAGCCCATCTCTGCGAGATCGGTCATCGCTGGTATGCCGATGCACGTTCGGCCTGGTTCAGGATGGCTGCCTGATGCTGATGGCTACGCGCAGGCCGCGTATCCTCATGCTCAATTGCTATGCCGACAATCATTACAGTGCGTCAGGTAGTCCACTGTCTGTGCCGCAGTCGATTGCGCCGGCGGTCCTGGCGGGGATGTTGCATCCGGAACGTGTGGATGTTCGGCTGGCCTGTGAATTTCACGGGGGGCCATTTCTGGACAAGGCTGCGATGCAGTGGGCCGATCTGCTGGTTCTGACTGGGCTTAATACGGCTTTTGACCGTATGAAGCAGGTCGCCGCCTACGCGCGAACATTCAATCCGCGAATCGTTATCGCCATGGGCGGCCCTCTGGCTCGGATGCTGCCGAAGTTATCCCGACGCTACTTCGACTATGTCTGCAGTGGCGATGTCGAGCAAATTGTCGACGTGGTCGATGCAGTATTTGGTGGCGATTGTGCGGCCGAAACATCCTTGCCCCGCTACGACCTGATGCCGGGGCCGCGCCTGATCGGTTATGCAGAGACAACCCGTAACTGCAATTTCCGTTGCAGCTTCTGTGCCATGACAGCAGAGGGGCACAAGTTCCAGACCTATGATCTTGACTACGTCCGACGCCAGATTGAGGCCCTGGGGTACCGGCAGTGCATCATGTTTGTCGATCAGAATTTTTTCGGAGGCCCGCGCGCCTACTTTCGGGCGCGGATGGCCTTGCTTCGCGAAATGTATGAGCAGCGAAAGTTCGGCGGCTGGGCGGCACTGGTCACAGCCGACTTTTTCAAGGATAGCGAAAATCTGCAGCTGGCCCGTGCTTCCGGTTGCATCGGTTTTTTCAGTGGTGTCGAGTCATTCAGCCGCGAGCAGATCACCGCCTTCAACAAGAAGCAGAATCTGGTTCTGCCACAGGAAGATCTCATTCGCTCCTGTCTTGAAGCCGGAATGGTCTTTCACTACGGACTGGTTTTTGATCTGAGCGAACGGCGCGTGAGCGAAGTGCTGGCAGAAACCGGATTCATCGCCGGCAATCCACGAATCACGCTGCCGAGTTTTCTCAGTTTTGCCATTCCATTGCTCGGTACGCCGCTGTTCGCGAAGCGCCTTCGCGAAGGGTCGTTTTTGCCGAATGTACGTTTACGCGATATGGATGGTCGCTCGATCGTCTGCCATACCCTTGATCCGATCGATGTCGTCAAGGATTTTGCCCTGCGTATGGATTGCGGGCTAATGCCCAGAATGCAGGTAGCAAAACATGCCTGGCGTTTTATCCTGAACTATCGTGGACGTCTGTCGCGCTGGGGGCTGCTGAGTGGCCTCGGCAATGCCTGGACGATGAGCTATCCGCGTACCGGCACCAATGGTCGTGATGGTATCCGGCCCGGGCGGGCGGGAAGTCGCAGCTATCTGGGCGGCACAGAGTCGCTCGGCTCTCTCTATACCCCTCGAATTGCAATGTCCGAGCAGTATCGCAGCTATTTTGAGGCCTTGCAGGTCACCGATGCGGCAGGGGAGCTGCATCCTGATTTGTTCGACGATGCTCTCACACTCACGCGAACAGAGAGAGTCGAAGCCCTGGCAATACCTACTTATAATGCGGTGGAGATGCCATAGGGCTGTGTCGTCGCGGCATTGCTGGCAGGACAACCGGATAGCGGAGGGTGTGAATACGATGTTGCAGCGAGTCGGCAGGCCATGTGCTGTATTTTTTGTGCAATGTGCCGTGGCGCTGTTGCTGCTTGCGCAATCGGGTTATTCCCTTGCTGCAAGCTATCTTGCAGAGACCCGCCTGCTTTGGGATGCCCCGCAGGGAATGGGCGCCTCGGAGGAGGTGCGGCACTGGTGGGCAGGTATGCACGATTCGACTGCAGGCGCAGCGGCCAGGCACGAAGGGAAGTGCGCCCGGTATGTGCTGCCCGAGTTGTCGATGTCGCGCAAGGCTCGGGCGTTTGCCGTCAAGATCGATCACAGCCAGTTCGTGAACGCCGATCCACTGCTCTATCTTCAGGAACCCATTGCCGAATTTTTCATTCTCTCGGCCACCGACGTAAACGGTTGTCCCTGGCTGTCGGTTTCCGGCCGCGGGGTGTCTTTTGCCGAGCGGGATTTCATTAGCCCTTTCCCTAACGCACGCTTGCCTGTGTTGCCTGACGGGGCAGAGGTAACGGTTGTCGTTCAGGATTACAAGACGATCCGCCCCTGGTTCGTACTCAGCGACGCCAACGCCTTCGAGCACGACAGTACTGTGCTGTGGCTGCTGCTGGGTACCTATTGCGGCATGCTGCTGGTAATGGGGGCCATTGCCCTCAGTTTTGCAAGGTATACCCGCAGCCGGGTTGCGCTGACCTATGCCTTCTACTGCAGCACGCTGTTTTTCTGGCTGTTGCAGAACTTCGGTATCGGCTCAGCGTTCCTGCCCTTCTGGCCCGGTCCTCAGCATTACCCCTTGATGCAGGCCGTGGCCGTCGCTGGCGTGGTTCTCGGCATCAGTTTTGCGGTCATCGAATTCCTGCGTTTACGAGCCTGGGCTCGGGCTGCCATTGGTGGCGGTGCCGTATTGAGTGCACTGGGCTTTCTCAGTTCGGCCTGGTTTGCCGACGGCTATCGCGCCGGCTCGGCGGTGCTGGTGCTGCTTGCGGTGGCCACCCTCATCCTGCTGATACGCGGTGTTTTTTCAGGTAACGCATCAATCCGGCTGTTTACCCTGGGCTTGGCTGCAACCATGGTCGGTGGCGGGGTGCAGGCCTATTCTGTGCTTGGTGGCGCCCTGGAAGTGAGTCCTCTGGCGATTTTTGCCTTTCCGCTCGGCAGTCTGGTTCAGGCCGCCTTCTGGCTGCTGGCCTTGAGTGTTCGTCTGCGTGACGAGCGGCGTGAACTGGAGGATGCACAACGCCTGCAACTGGAGGCGAAGGTGCAGGAACGGACTGCGCAGCTGACCTCAGCCATGGCCGCTGCAGAAGCTGCGAGCGTTGCCAAGAGTGCATTCCTTGCCAACATGAGCCACGAAATCCGTACGCCGATGAATGCCATCATCGGACTTACGCATCTGATGCAACGCGCCGATCCGACGCCCGATCAGACCGAGCGCCTCCAGAAAATCGATGTGGCTGCCACGCATCTGCTGTCGGTGATCAGCGATATCCTCGATATTTCCAAGATCGAGGCCGGCAAGCTGACGTTGGAGCATGCGGATTTCAGCCTCACCAGACTGCTTGATGATGTTCGCGACCTGGTTCTCTACCAGGCTCGCGCCAAGGGGCTGACGTTTGGCATCGATGCGGGTGAGGTCCCCGTCTGGCTGTGCGGTGATGCCCTGCGGTTGCGCCAGGCCTTGTTCAACTACATCAGCAATGCACTCAAGTTCACCCGCGAGGGATCGATCGTGTTGCGCGTGATTCTGGTTGATGATTCCGGTGATGAGCTATTGGTCCGTTTCGAGGTGCAGGACACGGGGATCGGTGTTTCCGCTGAACAAGTGGCACGTATTTTTCTTGCCTTCGAACAGGCAGACAACTCGATCATCCGGAACTATGGCGGCACCGGGCTCGGCCTGGCGATTACCCGGCATATTGCGCAACTGATGGGCGGAGATGCTGGTGTAGTGAGTACACCAGGTCAAGGCAGCACCTTCTGGTTTACCGCAAGCTTGCAGCACGGGCAGGGAGAGATGCCAGCGGTTTCTCCTGAATCTGGCGAGCCGCCGGAGGCAGTGCTGCGCAGCCGTCATTCCGGCGCCCGCCTGTTGCTGGCGGAGGACAATGTGGTCAATCGCGAAGTGGCGCTGGAAATACTTCATGCGGTGGGGCTGTCTGTCGACCTGGCGATCGATGGCAAAGAGGCGCTGGAAAAGGCGAGAGCCACTCGCTATAGCCTTGTGTTGATGGATATGCAGATGCCAATCATGGATGGGCTGGAGGCAACGCGTGCCATGCGACAGCTGCCAGGCTGGCAGGACGTGCCTATTGTGGCCATGTCAGCCAATGCTTTCAGTGAAGACCGCAAGGCCTGCCAGCTTGCCGGCATGAATGATTTTGTATCGAAGCCGGCCAGTCCGGATGCCTTGTATCAGATGCTCCTTAAATGGTTGCCTGAGCCTGCCGCTATGGAACCGCCTGCCGTCAGGGAAGCCGCGCAGCCGGAGCTGTCGTCGGCAGTGAATGGTGCCAGGGAAAGTGTGGCAAACGTGCGCCAGCGAATTGGCGATGTGCCGGGTCTCGATGCCGAGGCCGGGCTGGCGCGAGTGCGTGGCAAGCTGGAGAATTACCAGCGTTATCTGCGCTTGTTCATCGAACACCACGGCCCTGATATCGCCCGACTGGAAGTTGAATTGGCAGCACGAAATCTTGAAACGGTTGCTGCCTTGGCACACTCGCTGAAAGGCTCTGCTGGAATGATTGGCGCCAATGCGCTGGCAGAAATGGCGGGAATGTTGAATGATCATATCCGGGCCGGTGATGCGCGGCCTGAAATCGATGCCTTATGCCGTGACCTGATTCGAATGCTGAGCGAATTCCTGGAGCAGCTGCGACATGCGCTTGGCAAGTGATGTTGCGGCGCTGACAAGTGGCGGATCCTCCACTGTTGTGTAGCCTGCTGCGTGAAAAAGACGCGCTGATCGGAGAAGCCCCATGATCGAACTGCTGCCGCCGTGGCCCCTGTTCTCGGCCTTTCTGCTCGCCAGCTTGCTGCTGGCGGTGACACCGGGGCCGGGTGTGCTCTACATCGTTACGCGCAGCCTGGTGCAGGGGCCGCGCCATGGCCTGGCTTCCGTGGCCGGCGTGGCTCTTGGCAATCTGGGCAATGCACTGGCCGCTGCCTTTGGCCTGGCGGCGCTGTTCGCGGTTTCTACGCTGGCTTTCTCGCTGGTGAAGTTTGCCGGGGCGCTATATCTCGTCTTTCTCGGGGTGCAGATGCTGCGCGCCAGACCGGTTCTCGAGGCGCCGGCGTCACTGCCTGCAGTCCCGCTTGCCCGTATCTTTCGTGATGGCTTTGTCGTCGCCTTGCTCAACCCCAAGACCACCATTTTCTTTGCCGCCTTCCTGCCCCAGTTTCTCAGCCCCGATGCAGCACCGATGGTGCAGAGCGTATTGCTAGGCGTGCTCTTCGTCGGCATTGCCGCCGTGACCGACAGTCTCTATGCACTGGCGGCCGGTACCGTGGCGCCTTTGCTGCGCGCCACGGGCGCGCGCCGAGCCGGCCGCCTGCTTGGTGGCGGCATGTTCATTGGCCTGGGGCTGCTGGCTGCATTGGCCGGTTCGCGAGCTTCGAAGTAATCATTTTTCGCAAGGAGGACAACCCATGAAAGACAGCCTGCAGCCCGGTATCCGCTACGAGCATCGTTTCGTCGTGCCGGCGTCGAAAACAGTGCCTGCACTCTACCCGGAGGCGGCAGAATTCGTCGCCATGCCGGAAGTGTTTGCCACCGGTTTTCTTGTCGGCCTGCTCGAGTGGGCCTGCATTTGTGCGATCAACCCGCATCTGGACGGGCCGCAGGAGCAGAGCGTGGGTACGCATATCGATGTCAGCCACGAAGCGGCGACGCCGCCGGGACTGGAGGTCACGGTCAAGGTCGAGTTGCTGGAGGTCGAAGGGAAGAAACTGGTGTTTGCCGTGGAAGCACACGATGGCATCGACCCGATCTCGCGTGGCCGGCATGAGCGTTTCGTGATCAACCGCGAGAAGTTCGATGCGCGGCTGGGAACGAAGAAAGACAAGGCGGTACAGGCGGTATAATGCCGGCCGGGTTTTCGTCGGCAATTTCTGCTGTAAAAACAAAAGAATCATGCATCGGCCAGGGGGGTCGGGGAGAGGTATTTGATGATGCAACCTGAAACCGTTGCGACCAACTGCGACATCATCGTCATCGGTGGCGGTCCGGCAGGTTGTACCGTAGCACCGTTGCTGGCCGAGAAAGGTTATCGGGTGGTGGTGCTGGAGAAGGCACGGCACCCGCGCTTCCATATCGGTGAGTCACTGCTGCCGGCCAATCTGCCTCTGTTCGAACGCCTCGGGGTGGCCGAAGAGGTAAAGGCGATCGGCATGGAAAAATGGGGAGCGGAATTCGTCTCGCCCTGGCATGAGCACACGCAGGTGTTCAATTTTTCCGAGGCCTGGGACAAATCGATTCCCTACGCCTATCAGGTGATGCGCTCGAAGTTCGATGACATCCTGATCCGCAACGCCGCCAGCAAGGGCGTCGACGTGCATCAGGGCTGCAAGGCCCGGAGCATCGATTTTCTGCCGGACAACAGCGGCGCGGTCGTCCGCGCCGAGCACGATGATGGCCGCCAGTCGACCTGGCGTGCGCGCTTTGTCGTCGACGCCTCGGGCCGCGACACCTTTCTTGCCAATCGTTTCCAGATCAAGCACCGCAATCCGCGCCACAACAGTTCGGCCGTCTATGGCCACTTCAGCGGTGCCGGACGCCATGCGGGGCAGGCCGAAGGCAACATCACCATCTACTGGTTCGACTACGGCTGGTTCTGGGTGATCCCGATGCAGGGCGACGTGACCAGCGTCGGCATGGTGACCTGGCCTCACTTCATGAAAACCAAGGGCGAGCGCAGCCTGACCGAGTTCCTGATGGATGGCATCCGCATGTGCCCGGCGCTGGCCGAGCGTCTGAAGATGGCGTCACTGGTGAACGAGGTCGAGGCGACCGGAAATTTCTCCTACGTTTCGGAACGCAACCACGGCACCAATTACGTGCTGCTCGGCGATGCCTATGCCTTCATCGACCCGGTGTTTTCCTCCGGCGTTCTGCTGGCAATGAACAGCGGGCTGATGGCTGCCGAGGCCATCGATACCTGTCTGTCTAAACCCGAAATGGCCGCCAGTGCCCTGCGTCATTTTGATCGCCAGATGAAGCATGGGCCGAAAGAGTTCTCGTGGTTCATCTACCGTGTCACCAACCCGGTCATGCGCAACATGTTCATGGGGCCGAAGAACATCTTCCGGGTCAAGGAAGCGCTGCTCTCCATGCTCGCCGGCGACATCTTCGGCAAGACCCCGATCTGGCCCTCCATCTTCATGTTCAAAGTCATCTACTACATCGCCAGTGCCTTCAATCCGCGTGTCAGCTGGAACGCGATGAAGAAGCGCAAGATGAATATTCGTGCAGTGGATGAATCCGCAAGCGGGGCCAAGGCCTGATGCCGGGTACGACAACAATGCCCTTGCTGACCCTGGTGCCACTGCCGGGAAGCGCAGCGTCTGTACTGGCGCAAACAACGCAGGCCGGCGTGCTGGGGTTGGCTTGTGTTGGCAAAGCACCGGAAGGACTCCCCGCCACTTTGCCGGTGCAGCGCATTGCCGCTCCCTTGCTCAGTGGCGAGGCCAGCTATGGTGAAGCCTGGCAGAGCGCGCTGTTCTGCCTCAGCGGCGACGGCGATGGAATTCGTTACCGGGCCGATGCAAATGTACTTTTTGGCGTGCTGGAACTCGATGAGGCTGCGTTCAGGTCGTGTGCCGGCGGTGCGGTGCCGGCATTGCAGCAAGCGACGAAGGAAGCCTACCGGCGCATCTTCCGGCTGCTCGACGCCGAGGGCTACCCCGAACTGTGGCGGGTCTGGAACTATCTCGCCGACATCAATGTCGATGCCGACCAGCCTGACGGCCTGGAGCGTTACCGGCAATTCAATATCGGTCGCCAGGAAGCCTTTCTGGCCAGTGGCCGCCTGACCAGCGGCAAGGTCCCGGCTGCCTGTGCGCTAGGGGTGCGCAGTGGCCCGCTGAGCATTGCCTTCATGGCCGGCCGCGAACCGGCAAAACCATTGGAAAACCCGCGCCAGATCAGCGCCTGGGATTACCCCGACCATTACGGCCCACGCGCCCCGACCTTCTCGCGTGGCGCGCTGGCATCCTTTCCGGGGCAGGAACTGCTGTTCATTTCCGGCACAGCGAGCATTCTCGGCCATCAGACCGTACACGTCGGCGACGTCGCGGCGCAGGTGCATGAAGCGATGGCCAATATTGCCGCCGTGCTTGGCGAAGCGAACCGGGTTGCCAAGACTGATACGGAGCAGCGCCCGTACGCATTGGCCGACCTCAGCTACCGCGTCTATGTCCGCCATGCCGAAGATTTTGCAACGGTACGCAGCAGCCTGCTGCAATCTGTTGGTGCTGCAGCCGAGGTCGTTTATGTGCAGGCCGACATCTGCCGCGCCGACCTGCTTGTTGAAATAGAAGCAACGGCCACCCGTGCGCTGCTTGCGTCCAGTGATTCGAGCTGCTGAATGAGTGCGGCGAGCAAGCCCGTTTGCCGCCGTGGCTCAGTAGCGGCGGGGCTGTTTTCCGTTTATGAGGTTATCGCCATGGCCCTCGGCCTCGGCATGCTGGCCCTGCTTTGTCTGGCCTGGGTGCCGGTGGCGCTGCCGCTCAGCGTGCTCTTGCCACGCAAATCTGGGCGCCGACTCGGGCGCTGGATGATCAGCGCCGGCTTCCGGTTCTATCTGTGGTTCCTCTCTGTTTTCTGCTACTTCCGTTTCGAGGTGAGCGAGCTGGATCAGCTCCGCCACGATGAGCCGCTGATTGTCGTCGCCAACCATCCGTCGCTGCTCGATGCGGTGATCCTGCTGTCGCGTTTTCCGAACATGGTGTGCGTGATGAAAGCGGCGTTGGCCAAAAACGTTTTGTTCGGCGCCGGTGCCCGACTGGCACGTTACATCTGCAACGACCTGCCGCTGGAGCTGGTCTTGCGCGCGCGTGAAGAGTTGAGCGACGGCGGCCAGTTGCTGCTTTTCCCGGAAGGCACACGCACCACCCGTCTGCCGGTCAATCCCTGCAGCGGCAGCACCGGGTTGATTTCGTCGCGTACCGGCGTGCCGGTGCAGACCCTGCTGATCGAATACAACGCGCCTTATCTGGGCAAGGACTGCCCGCTTTTCCGACCGCCCAAGTTGCCTCTGAGCGTGGAAATCCGTGTCGGTCGCCGCTTCCCGCCGCCGCAGGATGTGCTCGCTTTCACCGAAGAACTCGAACACTATTTTCGTGATGCACTGACTGAGCCGGCTGCATCGGTTACGCCGTCTGAAAAGTCGGCTGTAGCCATGGCGCCTGTGGCTACCGCTTCCCGGAAATGACTGCCATGCCCGCCAGCACCTCCTCCTCGCACCTCGTGCTGATCCCCAGCTACAACCCTGGCCCCAAGGTATATGACACGGTGCGCGCAGCGCTGGCGCAGTGGAACCCGGTGTGGGTCGTCGTCGACGGCAGTACCGATGGCAGCGCCGAGAAGTTGCAGGCAATGGCGGCGGCCGAGCCCAGCCTGCGTGTCATCGTGCTGCCGGAGAATCAGGGCAAGGGCGCGGCCGTGCTGGCCGGCGCCACGCTGGCAGCGGAAGCAGGCTTCACCCACATGCTGACCATGGATTCCGACGGCCAGCATCCGACCGACCTGATCCCGACCTTCATGGCCGCTTCGCTAGCCGACCCCGGCTGCATGGTGCTCGGCAAGCCGGTGTTCGCTGCCGATGCGCCGCGCCTCAGGGTCAACGGGCGCAAGGTGTCCAACGGCTGGGCCAACCTCGAAACCCTGTGGATGGGCATTGGTGATTCACTCTACGGTTTCCGCGTCTATCCGATCGTGCCGCTGTGCCGGATGATGCGCGGCCAGAAATGGATGCGCCGCTTCGACTTCGACCCCGAGGCCGTCGTCCGCCTGTGCTGGCTCGGCGTGCGGCCGCGCAATATCGACGCCCCGGTACGCTATTTCCGTGCCGACGAGGGTGGTGTCTCGCACTTCAACTACCTGCGCGACAACACCCTGCTGACCTGGATGCACACCCGCCTCTTCATCGGCTTCGTGCTGCGCCTGCCGCTGCTGCTGTGGCGTCGGTTCTCCGGCTGAGCAAAACCCCTGCTTCCCATGAATACCACCGAGCTGTTCCTGATCGCCATGGCGATCATCTTCACCGTGCCCTGGCTGGTCTGGCGCCTCGGACGTACCGACTACTGGGCGCCGCTGGTCGTCGTGCAGATCCTCGCCGGGGTGGTGCTCGGGCCGGGTGTGCTCGGCCGGGTTTTCCCCGACTACTACCAATTCGTGTTCACGCCGGCCGTGGTGCAGTCGCTCAACGGCCTGGCCTGGTGGGCGGTGATGCTCTTCGTGATGATCGCCGGTGTCGAACTTGATCTGAAACAGGCCTGGCGCCATCGCCGCGAAAGCGGCATCACTGCCGGCCTTGCCCTCGGCACGCCGCTGCTCCTCGGCTGCGCGGCCGCCGCCGTGCTGCTCGCCAGCCCCGGCTGGATCGGCACGCAGGCCATGGCCTGGCAGTTCATCCTCGGTGTCGGCATGGCCTGTGCGGTCACCGCGCTGCCCATCCTCATCCTCTTCATGGAGAAGCTGGGGATCCTGCGCCAGCCGATGGGCCAGCGCATCCTGCGCTACGCCAGCCTCGACGACATCGCCATCTGGGGTGTGCTGGCGCTGGTGCTCATGGAGTGGGAGCGCGTCGGCCGGCAACTGGGCTTTCTCGTTGCCTTCGTGCTTGTCGGCTACCTCTTCCGCCAGCTCATGCAGAAACTGGCCGAGCGTGACCGCTGGTACGTGGCGCTGATCTGGCTCGCCGTCTGCGCCTTCGGCGCCGACTGGGCCGGGCTGCACTTCATGGTCGGCGCCTTCCTTGCCGGCGCCATCATCGATGCCGAGTGGTTCGACCAAGAGCAAATGGACCAGCTGCGCCACCACGTGTTGCTGGTCATGATGCCGGTCTTCTTTCTCAGCACCGGCCTGCGCACCAACTGGGGCGTCGGCGGCGAAGCCGTCTTCTTCGCCGCCGCCCTGCTGCTAGTCGCCGCGGTTGCCGGCAAGCTGATCGGCGTGCACCTCGCCGGCCGCATCCTGCGCTGGGCACCGGGCGAAGCAGGCATCATCGGCTGGCTGCTGCAGACCAAGGCGCTGATCATGATCATCTTCGCCAACATCCTGCTCGACAAGGACATCATCACCAGCGAAACCTTCACCGCCCTGCTGCTGATGGCGGTGGCCAGCACCATGCTCACCGTGCCGATGGTGGCGCCGGGGCTGACGCGCTTGATTCAATCCGAAAGCCGCCCGGAATAGCGTTTTTGCTTGACGCAGCAATTGCCGGAATGACAATATCCTGCCCGCAGCATTTACCCAAAATGATTATTCGAAAGGGGTGTTATGGGGAGGTTGAATTGTTTGGCGGGCGTCTGTCTGAGCCTTCTGCTGCTGTCGGGTTGTGCCAATCGGGCGGCCGCGAAAGTGGATCCGCAGGCTAATCTTGGAGCGATCAAGACAATGCATGTCGTGAAAATTCCGGAGGAAACGGCGGGAATCAATACGTTGATTGCCGATGACTTGCGCCGAAGAGGGTACGTCGTATCAACGAGTACCGAAAAGGTGTCGACAGTCGATGCGGTGGTCACCTACGTGGATCGCTGGATGTGGGATATCACCATGTACCTGCTTGAACTGACCGTAACCATCAGGGAATCGAAGACCGATTTTCCGCTGGCGACGGGAAATTCACTGCACGGCTCACTCACACGTCTTTCGCCGCCAGAAATGGTCGATGAAGTGATGAACAATATTTTCAAGGAAAACAAACAATGAAGAATCGTTCGGTATTTGCTTTGGCCCTCGCTGTGATCGCAGCGGCGGCATTGTCGGGCTGTGCCTCGTCGGCCAACCGTGAGGCCATGACGGCGCAGGACATGACGCTGGCCAAGCGCCACGATCAGACGGTGTCGGTCAAGACTGCGGGTGGCAGCGAAACCGGCGCGATGGACAGTTCCAATATTGAGGACGCTGATTTCAAGGCAGCGATCGAGGATTCGATCAAGAACTCGAAAGTGTTCCGGTCGATTGTTCAGGGCAAGGAGGCAGACTACGAACTGTCCGTTTCAATCATTCATCTCGACAAACCGGTTTTCGGCCTGACTTTCACTGTGAATATGGAAGCGACCTGGGTGCTGGTCAAGCAGTCGGACCGCAGTGTGGTGATGAAAAAGTCGATCCAGAGCACGCATTCCGCAGGCTTCAGTGATGCAGCAGCGGGGGTGACTCGTCTTCGGCTTGCGGTAGAGGGCGCCGCCAGAAAAAATATTGAACAAGGTTTGCAGGCCATTGCGGCCTTGTCGCTCTGATCAGGAAAATGCGGAGGCAGGCGCCGTGTCATCGGGCCTGTCTTCGATAGCGTTGCGGACAACAGGGGAAATGTTGACGACAATAATTGCGCCCCCGCAAATCTAGCGCGTATTGTCCAGGCTCTTGCTGAGTATTTCCCAGAAATGCCCACGAATGTGATGGGCAACAACATCGAGATGCTGCAAGCGAGTGTAGCTTGTGCCAGGTTTCCGGTAGGGAATGATGCTTATGTGCTTGTCGAAAGCGTGCATTTCAACAAGTTTCTGAGCTTTTCTGAATCGGCGTATTAATTGATCTGGAGATTGATCCCGAAGCCTCAGCACACCTTCCCGATTAACATCGCGCAAAGAACCTCGGGGTGGGTCAGGGGGCTCCATGTTCGCAAGTAACACCAAGTTTTTTGCGAAACTCTCGTGCCACGCAACCAGGTGCGCAAGCATATCCTTCATATCCCAACGGTGATTGACCGCCAGCGAGAGATCCAGGCCGGGGATTCTAAACAGATGGATTATGTCTTCAACTGCACAGCGGACGTTATGCAGGGCGAATCGAATCTCGAGGTCTGACTCACACTCGCTTGGTGCATTCCGGGTATCAAAGGATTTCTGTTTCATCGATACGCATCCAATCAAGCATGGTCAGGAAATGCTGCATCATGGCAAGCGTACAGCAATGATTTCTGCCTTTATCCGCAGACTTTAATTTCGCCAAAAACTCAATAAAGCTCCGCCAGCAAGCGCTCCAGCGCCGCCAGCCGTGCCGGCGGTGTCAGTGCCATCAAACCTTGTTGCTGCAGCACGGTGAGCAGCTTGCGCGGGGCGATTTCCTTGTTGCCGACGATCTCGACATGGCCGGCGGCGACTTCGACGTTGGCGACCTGCGGATAGCGGTCGATCACCGGGTGATACTGCTCGGCGAGGCTGAAGATGTAGTCGCTCTCCAGACATTTTCCGTCGGCACTTTCGCGCCGGCAGGTGCCGCGTTCGTCGGTAACGACCTTGAGGTAGCGCTGGACAGCCGGGTGCAATGCGGCCGGGCGCTGGATGAAATCGGAGGCCGAGGTGATCTCGAACCAGTTGTCGCCGGTGATCAGCCAGCAGATGCCGGGCACCACGCCAAGGCTCAGCCAGTGCAGTGTACTGGAGCCGCAGGGGCCGGCGGCGTCAATGCCGGCGACGGGGGCGGAAATGGTCACCAGCTTCAGCTTGGGTATTTCCTGACGCTTCTGCCATTCGCTGCGCTCGCGTTCCATCGCCTTGCGTGCGACCAGCCCGCCCATGCTGTGCCCGATCACTGTCACCTCGTTGCCCTGGATTTTGCCGGCAAGGGTTTCAACAGCAGTAATCAGTTGCCCCGAGCTGCGCACCAGACTGTCGCGGTCGTCGTAGCTGAAGCAGGCCGCCTGTTGTCCGTGGAAAGCGTAGAGCTGGGCGAGCGAGCGGAAGCGGCCGGCAGAGCCGTTACACCCGTGCACCAGGAGGGTGACGGGGTAATTGGTGTTGAGGTGCAGCGTCTGGTCGGGGGAGTCGGTACAGGGGCCAAGGCCGGGGATGTTCAGTGCGGCATTCGGCGCCGGCAAGCGCCCCGGTTCCAGTGGCTGCGGCTCCGGCACATAGGGGGGCGCCAGCGAGCAGCCAGCCAGCATGAGCAGAACGGAAGTGAAAGCGAGCAATGACAATCGTTTCATGCTTACCTGCCTTGCATAGCAACCGGAAGCTGACATTCTCCACGCTAAGCCGGTGTGAAAGAAAGGTTTTTCTCTGGTGCCCCGACTGCGCCTGAACGCTCAGTACTCAACGCACGCTGTCAGATCATCGCCCCATTGATCGAGATGATCTGGCCGGAAATATAGGCGGCATTGTCGGAGGCGAGGAAGCCGACGAGATCGGCCACTTCTTCCGGCCGGCCGGCGCGCTGCATCGGCACCATTTTCTTGATGGCGTCGGCATCGAAGCTGCCTTCGCTCATGTCGGTATCGATGATGCCGGGGGCCACGGCGTTGACCGTGATCTTGCGGCTGGCCAGTTCCAGCGCCAGCGATTTGGTCGCCGAATGCAGCGCCCCTTTGGCGGCGGAATAATTGACCTGACCGCGATTGCCGGTGATGGCAGCCACCGAGGAAATGTTGATGATGCGTCCCCAGCGGGTGCGGATCATCGGCATCAGCAAAGGCTGCGTCACGTTGAAGAAGCCGTTCAGCGAAACGTCGATGACGCTGTGCCATTGCGTCGCCGACATGCCGGGAAAAACGGCGTCGGCGTGGATGCCGGCGTTGTTGACGACGATCTGGATCGCTCCGTGCGCCAGTTCGGCTTCCAGTGCCGCGCGGGTGGCGTCGGCGTCGGTCACATCGAAGGATAGTGCGCTGGCGGCACCACCGGCAGCGACGATTTCGGCAGCCAGCGCCTCGGCCCGGTCAAGCTGCCGGTTGGCGTGGATCAGCACCGCATGGCCACTGGCAGCCAGCTGACGGCAGATGGCCGCACCGATGCCGCCGCTGCCGCCGGTGACCAGCGCTCGTTTTGCGGTTTGCCGGCTGCTCTGTTGCTGCGTGGTCGCTTGATTCATGGCGCGGTTTGCCCCTTTCCTGCATCGAGGATCACCGCCGCGCGGCCGGAGAGCAAACGCTGCCCGTCGCCGCTGACCGTGAATTGATAGAGCACGTTGTTATCGTCGCCGGAAAGGCGTTCGGCATGCAGTTCGAGATCGCCGGCAATGTCATCCAGCCTTGTTGCCAGCAGTTCAACGCCGCGCACGCTGGCCAGATAACCCTGTCGCGGCCGGGCTGCACTTTCGGCAAGCAGGGCGCCATGCACGGCCATCGCCTGCGCTGCGTATTCGATGCCGCAGGCGGCACCGAGCCGGCCTTCAGCGCGCAGCGGGTTGTCGGCATCACGGTGGCTGCTGGCCCGGCAGCGGATCATTTCGGATGACCATTCAGTCACGGCATCAAGCAGGCACATGCGCCCCTGATGCGGAATGCGGGCGGCAATGGCGGCGTGGTCGATCAGCATGGTGGCAGGGAATCGATCATCAGGCTGAGCTGCATCGGCGGCAGATAGTCGAGACAGACTTCGCCAGAGACGCCACGCGCCAGATACGCCAGCAGCGGCAAGGCGCGCAGGGCCGGAATGGAGAGGCGTTGTGCTTCCAGCGCCGGGTCGACCATTGGATCGGCTGAGCGGGCGGTCGGGCTGGCGGTGATTCGCGCTAGCGAACGTGCGCTGCGGGTCGGGCTGAGCAGCAAGGCGACGCCGGCCACATCCGGCAGCGGCCGCTTGCTGAAGATGGGCTCCGGGTATTCGCTGTCATAAGCGATCAGTAGGGTCGGTTGCTGGTCGAGCACGACCTGGCCGAGTGCGTCCAGCAGTCCGGCGCCAAAGCTGGCGTCGAAAGCGGAAATTACCTGGCAGGGCGCCATCGAGCGGGTGGCGATACCCCAGTAACCAGCGGCTGCGTTATGCACCGAATTGTGGAAGCGCGTCGGCGAAATCTGGCGGTCCTCGCTGGCCAGCTGTTCGCAGAGTGCGTGGCAGTTATGGCCGTCTGCCCCGGAAGCGGAAAACACCGTGGCCAGCGTTGAAACGTCGGCGCCCGCCTGCAAGGCTGCTTCCAGCCCCGTTGCCAGTGCCACCTTGACGATGCGGCTGGCGCGCCGCCGTTCGGCAGAGGGCAACAGGTCGGCGGGCGGCAACACGGAGGGCGCGGGGGTGAATGGCTGCTCGCCGCGCAGCACGCTGCGCGCACTGACCCAGTCGGGCAGGCCGGGGGCGATGAAGCCGACGCCCTCGATCCAGGCGGTGAGTGCCATCGGTTGTGCGCAACTGCTCATGGTGCGACCCCGAAGATCAGGCTGCAGTTGCTGCCGCCGAAGCCGAATGAGTTGGAAAGCGCGTAGCGTGCGGAGGTTGGCTGAGCTGGCCGGGTCTGCAACAGGTAATCGATGTCGATGGCCGGATCGAGGCTGGTCGTGCCGGGGCTGCCGGGCAGGAAGCCCTCGGTCAGTGCCAGCGCGCAGATCACGGCTTCGACTGCGCCCGCCGCACCCAGCGTATGGCCAGTCGCGCCCTTGGTCGAACTGCAAGGCACCTGCCGGTCGAACAGCGCCGCCACCGCCTTGCCTTCGGCTGCGTCATTGGCCGGGGTGGCGGTACCGTGCAGGTTGATATAGCCGATATCGCCGGGTGCCAGTGCAGCCGAGCGCAGCGCGGCTTGCATGGCCAGCCGGGCACCCAGACCTTCCGGGTGTGGCGACGACATGTGATAGGCATCGCTTGACTCGCCGGTGCCGAGCAGAAGAATCGAGCCGCTGGCGGCTGAGTCTGCCCTTTCCAGCAGGGCAAAGGCAGCACCCTCGCCGATCGAGATGCCGTCACGGGCCGCGTCATAGGGGCGGCAAGGCTGGCCGGAGGTCAGCTGCAGCGAGGCGAAGCCATGCAGCGTGGTCAGGCACAGGGTGTCGACGCCGCCGACGATGGCCGCATCGATGGTGCCCAGCGCCAGTTGGCGGGCGGCTGCGGCAAATACCTTGGCGCTCGACGAACAGGCCGTTGAAATGGCCATCGCCATGCCTTCCAGCGCAAAGTAGTCGCGGGTGAACTCGGCGAGGGAAAAGGAGTTGTGCGTTGTCCGGTAGAAGAAATCCTCCGGCAAGGCGCCGGTGGCCGGGTCGCGCCGGCGATAGGCCAGCTCGGTCTGCAGGATGCCGGCGGTGCTGGTGCCGAGAAAGACGCCGACCCGGCTTGCGCCATAGCGGCCGATTGCTTCGCGCACGCGCTCGGCAAAGCCATCGGTTTCCAGGCCAAGACAGGTCAGCCGGTTGTTGCGGCAATCGTAGTGCGATAGCGGTGCCGGCAGGACGGTGGCGTCAACATCAGCCACCTCGCCGATCCATGTGTCGAGCTTGACCGTTTCAAAATTGCAGGGTGTCAGCCCGCTGCGATTGGCGCGCAGGGCATCGCTTGTGGCGGCTAGCCCACGGCCAAGGCAGGTGGTAGCGGTGTAGGAGGAAACCAGCAGCGGGGTCAATTCGGAACCTCTTTTCGGGTAGCCCGGATTCTAGCAGAGCCACCTTCCAGGCCAGCGGCCGCGGCCGTATTCAATAAACAAATGGAATGAAGCGGCGGGTGCGTTTCATGTAGTCACGATAATCGTCGCCAAAGTAGGCCAGGCACTCCTGCTCGTCGGCTATTGCCGTGCGCTGGAGAAAATAGGTGGCAAGCAGCGCCAGCACAAATCCAGCGGGGCTCATGGCGCGGAAAAACATCCCCCAGTTCAGCGCCAGCAGCGAGGCATACATCGGGTGGCGGATCAGCCGGTAAATGCCGCGGGTGATCAAGGTCGTTGTGCGTTCCCAGGCGTAGAAACTGCCATCGCCGCGCTCGGCGCTGGCACGGCCGCGCAGCACCAGTGCGGTATAACTCAGCGCCAGCAGTACCAGGCTCAACTGCAGCAGCGATTCTGAAACAATCTGGCTTCCTGTCTCTTGGCGGTGCAGCACACATAGCGCAAGAATCGCTTCCCATGCGAAGAAACGATAGAAGCCGTGACTGCCGTATTTGCGCAAGGATTTGCGCGAAAACCAGAGCAGGGCGGCAGTTCCCGCAGCGAACAGGGGCAGGTCGGCAATCGGCAGGCTCATGAGGGCACCCGGCAAATCAGCATGACATTGGCGAAAGGTTTGCCCTCGCTCATGGGGAGGGTTCTGACGGTAAAACCCAA
Source organism: Zoogloeaceae bacterium (assembly GCA_024235655.1). Taxonomy (GTDB): domain Bacteria; phylum Pseudomonadota; class Gammaproteobacteria; order Burkholderiales; family Rhodocyclaceae; genus Proximibacter. The sequence continues at coordinate 598,080 of JACKLY010000001.1, forward strand.
ACGGCTGAGCAGCGCCACCCATTCGCTCAGCGGGCGGCAATACAACTGCGGCAGGCGATGCCCACGCATGAAGGTGACGACGTGATCGACCCAGTTGGCGATGTGGTAGGGCAGGCCGGCGCCGGCATCGCCAATGCGCGTCAGGAATAAGCCGCCGGGGGGCAGGGCGGCGTAGATCCGGCGCAGCACTTCTTCCTGCCGGGCATGGTCGAAATAGTGCAGCGCGTCGAGGATGGTGATCACGTCGGCCTTGCCGAAATCGACTTCGCACATGTCGCCCTGACGAATGTCGACGACGGGATGTTCCGGGCCGAAACGGCCAAGGGCGCGGTTCACGTCGGTGGCCATCAACTCCACGCCGCGCAGCGTCAACGGCTCCGGCGCGGCTGGCCAGTCACTCGGCCATTGGCCCTGCTCATAGAGTTTGCGCGCAGCGAGCAGCCAGCTGAATAGCGAGCCCTGGCCGCAGCCGAGATCGAGGTAATGGCCCCGCGCCGGAAAGATTCCCTGACGCAGCAACTCGCGAAAAATGCAGTCGGAGGAAAGCTTGCCGCGTGCATAGTAGTAGGCAAATTTTCCGCTGCGGCGAAAAGGTTCACAGGCTTCATCCAGCAGGGTGGCGAGAAATGTAGCTTGGTTCATGGGCAGGCACTGGTAAGGGTCACGGAAGTGAGGCCGCGCGCCTGCAGGGTGCTCAGCAGGCGGGGCAGGGCAAGGAGGATTCCCGCTTCACTGCGGGTGCTGCAGGCTGCATCGCCATCGTGCATGAGCAGGATGTCGCCGGCAGCGAGCTTCTTGGTCAGTCGGGCATGAATGATGGCCGGGTCACTCTGGCGAGTGTCAAAGGCACGGCGTGTCCAGCTGGCAAGACGCAGATCGAGCCCGCTCAGCACCGGGTCGAGGAAGGGGTTGCGTAGGCCGGCGGTCGGGCGGAAGAAGCGTGGCCGACGACCGGTGATGTCGCTCAATGCGGCTTGGGCGGCAGCGATGTCGGCCCGCATGCGGCCGGGGCCGAACAGTGAAAACGCATTTGAGTGCGCATCGCCATGGTTTTCCACATGGTGGCCGCGGGCGATGATTTCCCGGCACAGCACCGGGTACTGCCGGGCACGCCGGCCGATGCAGAAAAAGCTCGCCTTGGCCCCGGCGGCGTCGAGCAGGTCGAGGACGCGCGGCGTGATCTCCGGGTCCGGGCCGTCGTCGATGGTCAGCGCGATTTCGCCACGGGCCGCGGCGCTGGCCGGCAGGCGGGTGATGTTGGGGCCGAGCAGCGTCGAGCGCGGCAACAGGCCAGCCAGTGTCAGCAGCGCATGGTTGGCGGCAACGGTGCCGAGCGCCCATGGCCAGAGTGCGGGTGCGGCAACGGTACCGAGTGCCGCCGCACCGTGCAGGGCGAAGCTGGCCTTGATTGTCAGTGAGGGTATCCAGGCACCGGGCATGGGCTGATGACTTCAGTTGAAGTGGCCAAGATCGAGAAAATGTTGCCACAAAAGTTGCCAGGCCGCCCAGTCATGGCCGCCGGCAACGGCGCAGCCGGTCGATGCCGGAAAGCGGTCAGCCATCTGGCGCATGCCGTCGGCAAAGCGGTCTTCCGTGCCGTAACCGATGAAGACGGGCAGATCGAGCGGCGGCGATTGCAGCCAGTGCCAGACCCGGAATTCCGGATCGGCGCGTTGTTCCGCAGAGGGCGTCCAGTGATCGAGGCCACCGGCCCGGGCGATGGCGCCGGTGGTCAGGCGGCTGCCGGGGTAGGGAGCGATCAGGCACAGACCATCGACGGTGCCGGGGTGGTCGACAGCCTGGCACAACGCCAGCAAGCCGCCGAGGGAAATGCCGCCGAGCCAGACCCGGCGATAGTCCTTACGCGCCGGCTCGAGAATCTGCTGCTGGAGCGCCGGCAAGGCGGTGCCGCCTGAAATGACGGCCAGATCGAGATCGACCAGGCACAGGTCCAGTTGCTGTGCGCTTTGTTCAAGGGCGGTGAAGAATCCGGCGGTGACAAAATCCTCTGGCTGCATGTAGGCGCCGGGCAGCATTACCAGCAGGCTGTCGCTGCCGGTTTTCAGATCGACGGTGCGCAGTTGCAAGCTCATGGTGCGCGCATCAAGCGAGCTTGCGCGGCGCAAAAACGGCCGTCAGCAACAGCGCCAGCACGGTGCCCGGGCCGACCGTCAGGCCGATGGCGTTGAGCACCGGCACCGAGGACAGGGCGAGGGTGCCGAAGCCGATGGTGCTGGTCAGGCAGGCCACCGCCATCGACGCCAGGGTGCTGGCATCCGGCATGCCTTCGCCACGGTGGAAGAAGAGGGCGTAGTTGGAACCGACGGCAACAATGAAGAGCATGCCGATCAGGTGGATCAGGTGCAACGACTCACCGGCCAGTTGCAGGCCGGCAATGACGAAGACGACGGCCAGCGTCAGCGGCAGCAGCACCGCGCTCAGGCGACGCGCCGAACGCAAGGCAAAAGCGAGCAGCAGCACGATGGCGAGAAAGCCGGCTGTCGAGAGGGTGACGGCCTCGTCGAGATAGTCGCCATAGAGCGCATCGAACTCGGTTTTCATGTCGATGATCAGGGTGTCTTTGCCGGTCAGTGCGCTGCGAACTTTGGCGATGGCAATGCCGGCAGTGTTCTTGTCGCCATCCTTGTTGTCGGTTACGGGCGGCCGTAGCGGCAGCAGCACGCTCCAGCCATCGGCACGCTGCAGCAGGAGCGAGTCGACGAGCAGAGCCAGGCCGCTGCCGGCTAGATCGGCGCGCGTCATGTCCGGGGCGCTACGTGCGGCATCGATTTCGCTCAGGAAGGGCGCCAGCTTGCCGGCTGCCAGCGGCAGGTCGGCGAGGGCAGCTTGCAGGCGCGGCTGCAGGTCGGTGGCGCTGGGCAGTGCAGCACGCCTTGCCGCCTGCGTGGCCTGACTGGGCAGGAAACGCGCCGGGCTGTCGTAGCCGCCGAGGGTGCCGTCGGCAACCAGTTGGTCGAGGATGCGGCCGGCACGTTCGGCGGCCTGCAAGGCGGCTTCGCGGTCGGCGCCGGTGACGATGACCAGATAGCGCGAATCGGGAGCGCTCAGATCAGCGCGCAGGGCGCTATCGATTTGTGCATCCTCGGCGCTGACCGTCGAGAGTACCGACAGGTTGGCGTGCCACAGTTCGTCGCGGTTGATGCCGAGGTGGATGGCCGCTGCCGCAGCCAGCGCCAGCACCGGCCAGCGTAGCCGCTGCAAGCCGGCGATCAGGCCTTGCAGTTGTTTGCCCGCCGGGTCGAGGTCACGTGTCTGTGTGGCGCCGGCCAGTTGCGGCAGCACGAAGCGGGTAACCAGCGCTGCTGTGAGCACCCCGGTCAGTGCATACAGGCCGAGCTGGGCCAGCCCCGGAAAACCCGAAAAAAGCAGGGCGCCAAAGCCGACGACGGAGGTCAGCACACCGAGGCGAATGGTCGGCCAGAAGCGCGCCCGCCATGCCGCCGCGCCACGCTGGCCCGACTGCACGAAATAGTAGATGGAGTAATCGACGGCCTCGCCGATCAGCGCCGCACCGAAGCCGACGGTGACACCGAATACCGTGCCATGAACCAGACTGACGGCAACGATGCCGGCCAGCGCGCCGCTGATTACAGGCAGCAAGCCGAGGGTGACAAGCCGCGGCGAGCGGTACACAAACAGCAGCACCGTGATGATGGCCAGGGTGGCAATCAGCGACAGCCGGGCCACATCGTCCTTGATCAGCGCCCGCGCTTCGACGGCAAAGCGGCCGGGGCCGGAGAGCTGCAGCCGCAGTGCCGGCTGGCCGGCACCCTGCGTTGCGCTCTGACTGGCGCTGATGTCAGCGAAGGCCTGCCGGATCAGCGCGATGGCCTGTTCCTGCCCGTCGGTGTCCGAGCCGAGGGCGCGAGTCTGCACCAGCAGCATGGCACGCTCGCCATCACGCGAAGCCCAGACACCGTTGCGGCTGTTCGGCTGGTTGTCGGCATTGAGTCGGCTGATCAGTTCGACCAGTTCGCCGGTCGGGTCGCGGGTCAGGAAGGGCTTGACCAGCATGCCGGCCGGCGAACTCAGCAGGTCGATGCTGTTGCCGGTGGCCTGGCGCAGACCCTCGACCGAAAAGCGCTCCGGTGTTACGGCCGGGCTCAGCAGATAACGGTGGCGGAAGAGGAGTTCGCGCTCAAGCTCGAAACTACTGGATTCGCCATTCTGCACGGACACAAAATCCGCCTGCGCTGACAGTTGCTGGCGTAGCGCACGTGACACGGCAGCCCGCTGTTCCGGGCTGCCACCTTCCACCGCCAGCATCAGCAGGCGCGACACCGCGCCCTCTTTCAACTGGTCGATCAATACCTGCTGCTCGCCGCTGGGTCGTGAGGGCAGGAAGAAAGACATGTCGGCCACGAAGCGGCTGTTCCAGACAATGGCCGCGCCGGCCAGCATGGCCAGCAGCCAGAGTGCGAAAGTTCGGCTGCGGCGAGAAATCATGGCTTCTCGGCGAGCGGGGTGATGGCCAGCACGGCGCGGTCGCCATCGGCCTGTAGATATTCGATGTTGCGGATCTGGTTGCCGTTGCCGCTGACGGTGATGCGGAGAACCAACGAGGCAATCTTCTGGTCGCTGGGCAGCAGGGTCAGTTCCCATTTGCCGGCGTTGCCCGAGAGCATGAGCAGATAGTTCTTTTCCAGCGCCGCCCGGTTGCCGGACAGCGTGCCGCGGATGCTGTCGACGAAGGCCAGCGCTTCCGGCTGGTTGGCGAGATTGATCGAGAGCTTCTTCTTGTCGCGCTCGATGCTCAGCGTGTCGCGGTCGAGGATCAGCACCTCGGGTTTCGGCTTCAGCGTGCGCTTTTCCAGATAGTGCGGCGCGATGTAGTTCATCTCGCCGCTGGCGATGAGCGGCTTGTCGAGCAACGCGATGTATTTCGTTTCGACGAAAGTCGCCCGGCCGCCCTTGTGGCGCGCCAGATCATTCATCAGCTGGATCACGTCGAAGGCGGCGGCCGGCAGGGAGAAACTGGCGGCGAGCAGGCCGAAGAGCAGGTGGAGCAGCGGCGGGAGTGAGGTGCGACCAGTCATTGCTTCTGCCAGAAATCGAAAAAGTTGAACCAGTTGTAGGGGGCCTGTCGGCAGTGCCGGCTCAGCAGATCAGCATAGCGAACAACGGCGGTGTTGATGGCGGTGTCGCGCTCGGCGCGAGAGGTTTCAGAAAAATCGGCGAGCGGCGCGAAATCGATGCGGTAGCGATTGCCGCCCAGATAGATTCCGGTCATGAAGAATACCGGACGGCGCAGCATCGCCGCCATGCGGAAGGGGCCGAGCGGGAAGGGTGCCGGCTGGCCGAGAAAGTCGCAGCTTATGCTCGGGTCATCGCCGAGGCGGCGGTCGGCCAGCATGCCGACCAACCCGCCCTGTTCGATGCGGTCACGCGCCGTCAGCATGGAATCAATATGGCCGAGCGGCACGATGTCGTCGGTGGCCGCCGGGTTGATGGCGTGCAACGCGGCGTTGAGCTTGCGGGCGTTCTCTGCGTACATCAGCATCGTTACGCGGAAATGGTCCTTCTTGCGGCCAACGGCACGCAGCACCTCGAAGCTGCCGAAGTGGGCGCCGATGAGCAGGGCGCCGGGTTGCCGGGCAAGCGCGGCATACAGTGCGTCGGCACCGGTGATCTCGATGTCGAACAGGTCGAAGCGGTCGTTGAGCAGGTAGACCCGGTCGTGAATGGTGCTGGCAAAGCTGAATACCTGCCGGTAATGGTCGCCCCAGGTTGGCGAGCGGCCCAGTGCGCGCTGCAGGTAGGTGCGGCTGGACTGCCGCGCCTTGGGTGCGAACAGCGTGAAATAGAGGGCGATGCCGTGCAGCACAATGCGCCCGATGCGGCGGCCGAAGGTCAGCGAAATCCAGACCATCAGCCGGAGAATCGCCTGGTTGCTGCGCTCCTGTTCGCGTGCCCATGTTGCGCTGTCCTGGCTCATGGCATGGGGGTCAGGCGGCCGCTGGCGACATCATGCGTGCTGGAGCGCGCGCTGAACGAGAGTCCGCCGCCGGGGCGTTGCTGCAGCGTAAAAATGAGCGTTTCACCGGGGCCGGCCGGGTGCAGGAACTTTGCGCTGTCGACCTGCCAGCGGCGGTTCGGATTGCCTGCGGAGGCGTTGCCAAACTGTTCGGCAAAAATCAGGGCACGATCCAGCAGCAGCACGCCCGGCACGATCGGATTGCCGGGGAAATGGCCGGGCAGCGCGGGGTGGTCGGCAGGCACCGTCCACGTGAATTCGTGGGTGCCGTCAGCCATGTTGCACCGTGCTTTCAAAAAGCGCCTGCAGTGCGCTCCGCGGTAATTTTCCTGTGCTGTTGCGCGGCAGCGACGGCAGCAGGAGCAGCGGCCGCGGCAGGAAAATCGGATCGATGCGTTTGCGCAGCGCCGCCAGCAACTGTCGCTGGTCGAGGGTGGGTGCAACGACAAAGGCGGCGAGCCGGGTAATGCCCTCGCCCTTGCTTTCGTCCGGTGTTTCGTCCGGCAGGAAAAAGGCCGCATCGACGACGCCGGGCACGGCGCTGATCTGGTGGTTCAGGTAGGCGAGCGAGGTGCGCCGACCGGCGATGTTGATCAGGTCGGCATGGCGGCCGAGGAGCAGGAATTTCCCGTCCGTGCTCAATTCGATCAGATCGCTCAGCGGGATGCGGCCCTCCACATGGCCACCGAAAGCCCAGGTCTGGTCGCGGTTGCCGGCCTCCTGTGCCAACTCAATGCCGGGCAGCAGATGCCAGACTGGGCCTTGGGTGGTGCGTCGGCAGGCGATCTGACCGCTTTCCGTGGAGCCGTAGATTTCATGCACCGGCGCTGCGCAGCGTGCCTCGGCGGCTGATGCCGTTTCTGCCGAGAGTGGTGCCGTGGCCGAGAGCAGCTTGTCGATGGCCGGCAAGGGAATGTCGGCAGCCAGCAAGGCTGACAGGTGAAACGGCGTGGTCACCAGCAGGCGGGGTCGGGGAACGGCAGCGAGGGCGCTGGCAATGTCCTGCGGGAAAAAGGGTTTGCCGGCCCAGAAGGCACAGCCGCCGTGCAGGGCAAGCAGAAAGGTCGATTCGAAACCGAAGCTGTGTTGTACCGGCACCGTGCCGATAATGTTGTGCGGATGCCCGACCAGCCCCAATGCGGCTGCGCCGGCCTGTGCGTTCTGCACCAGCTTGCCCCAGGTCTTGCGATGAGGCTGTGGCAGGCCGGTGGAGCCGGAGGTGAACAGGATGGCAACCACCCGCTCCGTGGCAATTTTGGGGATGTCCCCTGTGATGTCGGGCAGCCTTTCCGGCAGTTCTGGAAAGCGCAGGCAGGGCAATGATTCAGCCGCGAATTCACCGTCGCACAGGCAGAGCGCACCCGGATAATCGGCGGCCATGCGGTGCAGGGTTTCGGCCGACAGTGAAGAAGGTTGCAGGCTGGTCTTGCCGGCCAGCAGCCCGGCAACAAAGCCGAGGGCAAAGCGGTAGCGGTTCTCGCATACGTTGAGCAGCCATTCGCCGGCAGGCAGCTGGCCGGCCAGCCACTGCGCCTCGGCCAGAAAACGGCCAACGCTGACAGCACCGGCCGGCAGCCAGGCGAATATTTCGTCGAGCTTGCGGCCGGAGAATAGTGGCAGGTGTTTCATGGCGGGGGAGCGGCCGAGCCTTGCCGCCGGTCGAGGCGGCGAAAGGCGTTGATGATGGCGGCCAGGCTGGGTCTTTCCTCCGGCGGCAAGACCTGTCGGCGCCACACATGTTCAGTGGCAAACATCAGGCCGACCAGTGGCCAGGTCAGCAGGTTGGCGTGCACCGACCAGACGGCCGGCGGTGCAAACAGGAATAGCCCGGTCGAAAGCAGTGCATTGCCAAAGAAAAAACAGGCCCAGAAAATTGTGACCTGGCGCGTATAGCGGATCTTGCGTGCCGACAGTTGGTCACCAAAAATGGTGCGCGCCATGCGCGTGGCCAGTGCTTCGCCATTGCCGAACAGGGTACGGCCGAATAGCGTGCCGAGCGCGAGGTGGGCGCCGAGATGCTGCAGGTAATAGAGCAAAGGCACGTTCTCTTGCAATTGTGGCCATAGCCAGGCCAGCAAGGCCGCACCGGCCAATGCGCCGGCAAGTATGCCGATCCGGCTTGGCAGTCGCCACAGGAATATGGCGAGGAACAGGGCGATGGGCGCAACCCCGAGGGCAGCATTGAGTGTCGCGCTGCCATGGCCGGCGCTGCCGTAATGAGCAATGGCAGCCCAGCAGATGACCACGATGACCACGGCCAGGCCATACAGCTTGCGGGCCGTGGCTGGGGTCATAGCGTGCGCTGGCTGGCGACGTGCGAGGTCAGTGCACGCAGCGAAGCGAAGATACGCACGTTGTCTTCGTTGTCCGAACGCAACTGAAAGCCATAGCGTTTGGAAATGACCAGTGCGATTTCCAGCACGTCGATCGAATCGAGGCCGAGGCCGTCGCCGTAGAGCGGGGCATCGGCTTCGATTTCTTCAGGAGTGATGTCGAGGTTGAGTGCTTCAACGATGAGGCCGGCGATTTCCGGCATCAGGTTGTTGATGGTTTCCGGGGCAGGGGCTGCGGACATGATGGGTTTTCCGTGAAATGGGCAGAGGTGGCGTTGGTTGGGTTCAGGCGCTACAGGCCTTGAACGCAAGCACCGCGTTGCTGCCGCCAAAGGCAAAGGAGTTGGAGAGGGCTGCGCGCAGCTTTACGTGATGGCGGCCGGTGCTGACATGGTCGACGCCAGCGCAGGCCGGGTCGAGGTTGTTGTCGAGATTGATGGTGGGCGGAATGGTCTGCTCGCGCAAGGCCAGCACCGTGCAGATTGCCTCGATGGCACCGGCGGCGCCGAGCAGGTGGCCGTGCATCGACTTGGTGGCGCTCACCGGCAACTGTGCAGCGCGGTCGCCAAAAACCATCTTGAGGGCGTTGACTTCAATCGGGTCGCCTTCCGCTGTGGCCGTGCCGTGGGCGTTGACGTAGTCGATGTCGTCGGCGCTCAGGCCGGCGTCGGCCAGCGTGGCTGCCAGTGCACGAACCTGGCCGGCCGCTTCCGGGCGCACCAGATGGGTATGGTCGCAACTGTTGCCGTAACCTACCATTTCGCCATGAATGGTGGCGCCACGAGCAACGGCATGTTCCCAGTCTTCCAGCACCAGTGCCGCACCGCCTTCGCCGAGCACCAGCCCGCGCCGGTCTGCAGCAAAGGGGCGGCAAGCTGAAGGCGAGGTGTCCTGGTCGCCGGTGGCCATGACACGCAAGGCCTCCCAGGCGCGAGCGACACCATAGGCCTGCGGCACATCCGAACCGCCGGTCATCATCACCGTGGCCTCGCCACTGCGCACACGGCGGAAGGCTTCGCCAATGGCGATGGCGGAAGATGCGCAAGCCACGGTGTGACTCATGCTGACACCACCCAGGCCAAGCTGGATCGAAATGTGGGCGTTGGCAGCGTTGTTCATGCCGAGCAGAACGGACAGCGGCGAAAGACGCTCGCGGCCTTTCTGCCACAGTTCCCGGTAGCCTTTTTCATAGGCCAGGGTGCCGCCCAGGGCCGTGCCCCAGGCTACGCCCCAGTTGTCGCGCGTGCCATTTTCAGCGCTGCGCGGCAAACCGGCGTCATCCCAGGCGGAGAAGGCGGCGGCTACGCCCAGTTGCGCAAAGCGATCCATCATCGAAGCCAGCGGTTTGCCCAGCGCGGCATCCGCATCGAAAGCGGAGCAGCTGACAAAGGGGATCGATAGCGGGCGCGGCAGGTCGTCGGTGAGCAGGTGGGTGATCGCCGATTCACCGGCCGACAGACGCGTGAAGAAATCGGCCAGGTCGCCACCAAAGGGGCTGACCAGCCCGAGGCCAGTGATTGCAACCCGACGTTGCGTCATCGCTCAGGGCTTCTGTTCGCTGATCAGCTGATCCATCTGCTCCACCATTTCACCCACGGTTTTCGGAGGTTGCAGGTCAGATGAGAGCTTGATGCCGAAATGATCTTCAAACTCGAACATCAATTCCAGCATCATCAACGAGTCAACGCCGAGGTCTGCCAAGGCAGCTTCAGGGACAATTTTTTCGGCTTCAACGCCGAGGCGATCCTTGAGGAAATCGCGGATAAGATTAAGAGATTCCATAGGGGGCGAATTTTAGCGGAAAGTGCCTGTTTACCAAATGCTTCCATGCCTTTTGGCGTGATTGACAGCGGCATTCTTGGGGCATATTTGATTGATTTGCTACCATGGCCGTCCTGCATTGCTCTGGTGGCTCCGCCCGATTCATGGAAACTGTGTCTGCATCGACCTGGTATCGCCAGCTTGGCCGCCGTTTCCGTGTGCTGTGGCCGCTCAAGGCCGTGGGCACCATGGGCTTTCTCGCGTTGTTCTTCTGGGCGTATTTTGCCGTGCTGCGCCATCCCCTGACCGAGCCCATGCTCATGCCCTTGATCGGGCTGGATACGCTGATCCCGTTTTCACCTTCGGCATATCCCTTCTACGTTTCGCTCTGGGTCTATGTCTCCCTGCCCCCGGCATTTCTTGGCTCCTGGCGTTCGCTGTGGCAGTTCGGGGCGTGGATTGCCGCGCTGTGCCTGTTCTGCCTGATCATCTTCTGGCTGTTCCCGACGACGATCCCGGCGGCGGACATCGACTGGTCGCTGTATCCCGACCTTGCCGTGATCAAGGGGCTGGATGCAGGCGGCAACGCCTTCCCCTCGTTGCATGTGGCCTCGGCCGTATTCGCCGCCTACTGGCTGGATCGGCTGCTGCAACAGGTTGGGGCGCCGGCACTGCTGCGCTGGCTCAGCGCCCTGCAATGTCTGCTCATCTTGTGGTCAACCGTTGCTACCCGCCAGCATGTAGTGCTCGATGTGCTGGCCGGGGTGCTGGTTGGTGGTGTGTTTGCTGTGGTGTCGTATGTGCGGGTCAGGCGGGCGGCTGGGGTTGAGGTGTTGTAGCTCCCTCTGCTGCCTGGCCAGCGTTGCAAGATTGACTGAGGGGTGTGGGCGGCTATACCTGCTTCTATGGCTGTTCGATACTTGCCGTGTCAATCACTTTTTTATCAGTGTCGCCACCAAAGCCGCTGCAAACCCCGATAAGCTTTCCCGCCGTTTCACGCACACCTGCAAATCCCGCTCCGCCCAGCTTTCGTCGAGCTCGATCATGTTCGGTGGTTCGTGCAGGCCGCCGCTGGGCACCGCGCTGCGCGGTACCAGCCCCAACCCGACCCCGGCGCCGACCATGCGGCAGACGGCTTCGAAGCTGCGCACCTGGATGCGCACGTTGAGGTGGCGGCCAAGTGCGGCGGCGGCGTTCATGGTGAACGTGTGGATCGCCGAGCCGGCGTGCAGCATGACGAAGGGGTAATCCAGTACGTCGGCAAAACGGGTGCTCACCTTGCTGGCCAGCGGATGGTCGGTCGGGGTGATCAGCACGAGGCGGTCGGCGCGGTAGGGGATCATCTCGACCTCGGCACCTTCGACCGTTTCCGCCACCACGCCGACTTCCACTTCGCCTCGTGCCACGGCCATGACGATTTCTGGGCTGGTGTGTTCTTCGAGCGTGACGCTGACCTGCGGGTTGTTGCGCAGGAATCCGGCGAGATCATCCGGCAGAAAACTGTGCGTGGCATGGGTGTTGGCCCACAGGGTGACGTGCCCGCGCACGCCTTCGGCAAACGGGGCGAGGTCGGCGTGCATCTGTTCGAGCTGGGCGAATACCTGCCGGGCGTGGCGCAGCAGGGCTTCGCCGGCGCGGGTGAGGGTTACGCCGCGGGATTGCCGGGTGAGCAGCGGCGTGCCGATGGCTTCTTCCAGCAGACGCATGCGGTGGCTGGCCGAGGAAGGGGCGAGGTGCACGCGCGCGGCACCGCGGGTCAGGTTCTGTGTTTCGGCAATGGCGACAAACAGGCGGAGGTCGGTCAGGTTGTAGCGCATGGCAGTGTTCGTAATTGACGAATTCAGGCATTCAATAAGGCCAATTGTACTTTGCGTCAAAGGCAGTCACCATCTGGCTTTGTCATTTGCAGCTGAAAACGGTTTTGGCTGACGAATTCGCATAAAACGCACACGGAATCACATGCCCTGGAAACACTGGTCTGCTGAACGAATGGGTCTCGCGCTTGCGGTGCTGGCGGCGCTTGGCTTTTCGCTGAAGGCCATCTTCGTCAAGCTGGCCTATGCTGCGGCGCCGGTAGAGGCGGTGACGCTGCTCTCCTTGCGCATGGTGTTCGCGCTGCCCTTTTTTCTGTGGGTCGGTTTCACCTCCAGTCGTGCGGCGCCGAAGCTGACCCGGCGTGACTGGGTGATGCTGACCCTGCTCGGCATGCTCGGTTATTACGGCGCCAGCATTCTCGATTTTCTCGGGCTGCAATACATTTCGGCGGGTCTGGAACGGCTGATCCTGTTCACCTACCCCACGCTGACCGTGCTGATCGGCGTGCTGTTCATGGGTAAGGCTCTGGAGAAACGCGAGATCGGCGCCCTGCTGCTTTCCTACGCCGGTATCGGGCTGGCCTTTGCCCATGATCTGCAACTGGCTGACGACATGTCGGTGGTGCTGCTCGGCGCCGGGTTTGTCTTTGCCTCGTCGCTGTCCTACGCCATCTACATTTCCGGCAGCGCGCCGATGATCGATCGCCTTGGCTCGGCGCGTTTCACGGCACTGGCCATGCTGGTTTCGACCGCGGCAACGCAGGTGCATTTCGTGATCGAGCAGCCGGTGTCGGCCTTGATCCAGCCCCTGCCGATCTATGGTTACGGGCTGGCGATGGCGATCTTCTCCACCGTGCTGCCGGTGTTCATGCAGTCCGCCGCCATTCGCCGTATCGGCTCAGCCAAATCGGTGCTGATCGGCACAATCGGCCCGATGCTGACCATCTTCTTCGGCTGGGCGCTGCTGGATGAAGCCATCTCCGCGGCGCAGCTGGCCGGCGCCGGGCTGGTGCTGGCGGGGGTGTTGCTGGTGAGTCGGAAGTGATGCGGGGGAAATGCGGGCTGCAGTCAATAAACCGAAGGGGTGCGGCCGCTTTCGTGTTACGTGAATGCGTACTATCGACCCAAAGCGGAAGTTGCAGACCTGAGAAAGCAGACCTTCAACGTACTAAATAACCGGCGCGCTTTAGCGCGCCCGTGTTGATTGATGAATTAGGGCTGTGCATTATTTCGATTTCGGGAGCAGAGTCATTGTTTGCAGCCTGAGTGATATTCGGTGCATTTCCCGACAACCACGATACCCACGGAATAGCGGTCTTCTTTCATTTCCTCAACCACGGTAATGCTAAAAGGTTTCTTTTCACCGCTTTCTGTAACAGCATAAAGATGGTACGACATCCCTGGTCTTCCATCTTGGACGAACATCATTGATGTGTTGAGTGACGAATCTGTTCTTACGTAGTCAGAAAAGAACGGGGCCAATTTTGTCGAAATGTGAGTTTTTAATTTATCTTCACCCCACGCGGCGACGGCTGCCGGTGCATATAGGCTTGCGGCTTTGCCTATATCGCCAGAATGGACTGCATCAACGAACGACTTAATCAACTCGTCCCGGGCCACCGCTGACCTCTTTACGTCAGCTAACAGTGGCGCAGCGTTCGCAATCGACGCACATAGCAGTAAGGCAAGTTGAAACGATAATGCTTTAATGACAGAACGCATATTAAGTCCTTACAGTTATTAAACGGACCCGCCGGGTCCGTAGTTGAATTGGTATCTGAATACGGTATTTGCCCTGAATCCGTTGCCCTGTCTAAAAGCTGTTGCCGTCGGGTCCGGATAACAACTCCAATATACCGACGCCGGAGCACCGCTTTGAAGGTCTGCTATCGGGTACAGAACTCTAGTGGCTGCTTCTGGCCGATAGTACGCGTTTGACATAGACGCTGTAAAGCAGCCATCGGGACTCCGGCGTAAAAAAAGGAGCCCCGCAGGGCTCCTCATTTTTGTAAGCGCCGGCAGCCTAGACCTTGAAGCGCCCGATCTGTTGCTTCAGACCCTGTGCAATCTGCTCAAGTTGCTGGGCAGTTTGGGCGGTGCCGCGAATTGTTGCTGTCGTCTCTTCCACCATCTGGGCAATTTCCTCCACGCGCTGGGCAATCGAGGTGCTGGCGACACTTTGCTCCTGGGTGGCGGCGGCAACCTGACCGATGCGGGTCAGGGTTCTTTCCGAACCCGTTTCGATTGTGTTCAGCGACTCGGAGGCATGGCCGGCCAGTTGCACGCCATGTTCGACCTCGGGCAGTGCTGCGTTCATTGCACTCACCGCACCGCTGGTGTCGCCCTGAATGCCCTGGATCATTTCCTCGATTTCCAGCGTGGCAGATGAGGTGCGTTCGGCCAGCTTGCGCACTTCGTCGGCCACGACGGCAAAGCCACGACCCTGCTCACCGGCGCGTGCGGCTTCAATCGCGGCGTTGAGCGCCAGCAGGTTGGTCTGCCCGGCAATTTCCTTGATCACGTTGGCAATGGAGGAAACCTGATTGGCGCGTTCTTCCAGCGCGTGGATGCGGGCAGAGGCATCGCTGACCGTGGTGGCGATCTTGCGGATGGCCTCGGTGGCCTGGTCGACACGCTGGCTACCTTCGGCAGACAGTGCCATGGCATCCCGCGAATCTTTTTCGGTTTCACGCGAAAGGTCGGAGATGTGGCTGGAGCTGACCGTCAGTTCCTCGATGGCAGCGGCCATGGCGGAAGTGGCGTCGGATTGATGTTCGGCGGCAATGCTGACTTCGCTGGAGGCGTGTTTGATCTGTTCGGCATTGGCGACAAGGGTGGAGGCGCTGTTGCTGACCTCGCTGACCAGGCCGCGGAGTGCAAGCACCATGCCGCCAAGCGCTTCGAGCAGGCTGCCTTTTGCCGGTTTGCCAACGTCGGCTGTCAGGTCGCCGGCAGCTACGCGCGCCATGACGGCAGCAGCAACGGCAGGTTCGCCACCCAACTGGTTGACGATGCTCCTGCGGATCAGGCTGCCGACAACGACCAGAACGAATAGCAGTGTGGTGGAGACACCGCCGAGCAGCATGGCATTGCGGCGGAAATCGGTATCTACGTCGTCAATGTAGATGCCGGTGCCGACAATCCAGCCCCAGGGTTGATAGCCCTTGACGTAAGACAGCTTGGCCACCGGCTCGGTCAGCCCGGGTTTGGACCAGAGATAGTCGACGTAGCCGGCACCGTTGGCTTTCACCACCTTGACGAACTCGACATAGAGCTGCTTGCCGGTGGGGTCCTTGTTGTCGGTCATGTCCTTGCCCTGCAACTCGGGCTTGATCGGATGCATGACCGACATCGGATGAAAGTCATTGATCCAGAAATATTCCTTCTCGTCGTAGCGCGCCTTGCGCAGGGCTTCCTTGGCGAGATTCTGTGCCTGATCCAGGGTGAGCGCCCCGGCCTTGACCTGGTCGTCGTAGAAAACGAACTGGCTGTGCGCATACTCGACCAGATTGCGGATCTTGGCCTTGCGGTCCTCGATCATCGTGTTCTTGATGTGCAGCAGGGATACGAAGCAAAGGATGATCAGGCCGACCGCAGTCAGGCCAACCATGAGATTCATCCGCGTTGAAATCTTCATTCCGCCAATGGCTGACATGGCTTGTCTCCTCTCGCAATATTGTTTGAATGCTGTCTGCTGTATTAACAGACTGCTTATTAGCTAAAGTTATGCTTCGGCAAGATGTTTGGCAAGTGAAGACGAACACCTTGTGCGGCGTGATCAGCCGGTCGGTGTCGTTCAGGATATCTGCCGCAGGGGATGAATCGTGGCCTTGGCACGCGCCCGCAATTGGCCGCAGCCACCATCGATATCCTGCCCGGCGGAGTTGCGCAGCTTGGTGAGGATGCGGCGGCGGTGCAGGATGCGCACCATCTCGGTGGCCTTGTCCCAGTCCGGCCGGTTGAAGCCCAGCCCTTCGTTGCTGTTGTAGGGGATCAGGTTCATCAGCGCGAACTTGCCGCTGAGCAGGCGCACGATGCCTTCGATCTCAGCCTCGTTGTCGTTCACCCCTTCAAGCAGCGTCCACTGGTACTGGATCGGATAGCCGCTGGTGCGGGCGTAGCGTTCGCCGCGCTCAACGATTTCTTCCGGCGTCATCTTCGGGGCCTTAGGCAGCAGCTTTTCGCGCAACGCGGCATCGGTGGTGTGCAGCGACAGCGCCAGTGCCGGCCGCACGTCGCCCGTCGACAACTGGTCGAGATAATCGAAAACACGGCGGTCACCGACGGTGGAGAAAACCAGGTTCTTGTGGCCGATGCCGCCCTCGTTAGCAAGCACGTTGATCGCCTCGAAGACGTTTTCCATGTTGTGCGCCGGCTCGCCCATGCCCATGAATACCACCTTTTTCACGGCACGCCGCTGGCGAGCCAGCGCCACCTGCGCGACGATTTCGGCGCTACCCAGCTGGCGCAGCAGGCCGTCCTTGCCGGTCATGCAGAACAGGCAGCCGACGGCGCAGCCGACCTGTGTTGATACGCAGAGGCCGTCGCGTGGCAGCAACACGCTCTCCACCGTTTGCCCGTCAGCAAGTTCGACCAGCAGACGTTCGGCGCCGTCTTCGCCGGGGTGGGCCGAACGTACTTTCGCCAGCGCATCGAGGTCGGCCATCAGCGCCGGCAGTTCGTTGCGGACGGCCAGTGGCAGGAAATCCTCGGCCTTGCGGTGGCGGTTGTCGATGGAACGCTGTTGCACCCAGGCGCGCAGCACCCGGCCTTCATGGCAGGGCAGGGCGCCCAGGGCACGCAGGCGTTGGCGAAGCTGTTCGATGCGCATGGCGAAGGGTGGGAGGTCAGGCGGCGGTAAGGCGCCAGAGCGAGGTGCGCTCGGCCACGCGGGCGAGGTGCAGCGGGTCGCTGGTGTCGCTGGCTTTCGGGTGGTGGGGTCGCGTGTCGTGGCGTTGCAGCAGGCGCAGCCCGGCCTTCTCGATCAGTGCCAGTACTTCGCCACGCTTGCGCAGCCCGAGGTGTTCGGCAAAGTCGGAGAGGATCAGCCAGCCTTCGCCCCCCGGCGCGAGGTGGTCTTTCAGACCGGCGAGAAAGCCCTTGAGCATGCGGCTGTCCGGGTCGTAGATAGCGCCTTCGATCGGTGCGGCCACCTTGCCCGGCACCCAGGGCGGGTTGCAGACAATCAGCGCGGCCTGCCCGGCGGGGAACAGGTCGGCATCAACGATCTCGACCTGCGCGGCAAGGTTCAGGCGAGCAAGATTTTCCGCGGCACAGATGCGCGCCCGTGGGTCGCAATCGGTGGCCACGATGTGGGCGATGCCGCGTCGTGCCAGCACGGCAGCGAGGACGCCGGTGCCGGTGCCGATATCGAAAGCCAGCGAGTTGTGCTGCAAGGCTGCCGGCAAGGGCGCACTGGCCACCAGGTCGACGTACTCGCCACGCACCGGCGAGAAGACGCCGTAGTGCGGGTGAATTGTTTCGTTGCCCAGCGTCGGGATCGGGGTGCCTTTCTTGCGCCACTCATGTGCGCCGATCAACCCCTGCAGTTCGCGCAGCGACACCACCGAGGGGTTGCCGTCGGGCGCGCCCCAGGCTTCCGTGCACGCCGTGGCGGCCTCAGGGGCGCGGCGCAGGGGAATCGCGTAGTCGCCATCGAGCGGGATCAGCAGCAGGCCGAGGGTGCGCGCGCGTTGTGCCTGCGCCATGCGGTGCTGGTGAAAGGCCTCGGTGATGCTGGCGGACTTCTTCGGTTTCCTTTCGGCGCGGCGGCCCATCGCCTGCAGCAGCTGGCGCGCGTTCTGGAAATCGCCGCGCCAGAGCAGGGCGGTGCCTTCGCAGGCCAGTTGGTAGGCGGCGTCGGCTTTGGTCTGGTCGTCGGCGATGACAACGCGCTTCGGTGGCGGCGTGCCGGCCTCGGACCGCCAGCGCGCCTGCCGGGCTTCGCCGGCCTCTTCCCAGTGCAGGGTGGGGAGCGGGGTCATGGGGCGGGCTTTTTCTTTTTCGGCTTGCGCGCATGCACGGCGGCAGCCAGCGCCAGCTGTGCCCATGGGCGCATGCCGGCAGAGGTTTCCATGGCTTCTTCCGGCACTGTCCAGTAGTTCATCGTCTCGCTGCGGCCGTCCTTGAAACTGAAGGTGAAAGGCTCGCCACCAGCGGCGCGATACCTTGCCGCGCTGTCGGCATCGGCCTTCAGGTAGAGCGTGTCGAAGGCAACGATGGCAAAGAAGAGCTCGTCGCAATAAAAGCCCCAGCCGCCGAACATGGCCTTGACGCGGATGTGGCCGAGCGGGGCGAACAGCTCACAGGCGTGTGTCACCAGTTCGGGCTGCTGACGGGCCACGCTCAGGCTTCTCCGCTCATCGCTGATTCAGCCCAGCGCAGCGCGTTCAGGCTGGCGCTTTCCAGCGTGTCTATTGAAATGCCGAGGTCGTTCGCCAGTCGTTGCGCCTGTTCTGCACGGCCACGTTCCATCGCCATGGCCAGCAAGAGGAAGCGGGCCAGCGGCCCCTCGCTGTCGAGCAATACCGAGCGTACCGCCGGGGTGACCTGAATCTGCGACAGGATTTTGGCCAGCGGCATGGCAAGCAGGACATCCAGCGTGGATAGCAGGCCGACGAGAAAGAGTTCGTCGCAGCCTTTGCGATCAAGCACTTTCCCGGCCACGGTTTCGAGAAAACGGGCACGCGTCAGTGCCAGTTCGAGCAGGGCTTCATCACGGTCGCGCCCCTTGCCGACACGGAACATGGCAACCAGCAGCCAGCGATACAGCGGTGCCCGGCCGAGCACGACGATGGCCTGTTCGATGCTGCTGGCAGGGGAGTTCAGGCCAACGGCCGGGGAATTCGCGAGCTTGAGCAACTGAAAGGTGATGTCCGGGTCGCGTTTGGCAACTTCGGCCAATTCCGGGACTGTCGCGTCGTCATTCTGTAGATGATTGAGCAGGATGATCAGCGAAGCCTTGCTGTTGTCGAGTGAGTCCTGGGTGTTTTCTGCTTCGCTTTCCGTCGGGAAGTAGCCCAGGCAGAAATCAAAGCCCCAGTGATCGGCCATGCGCTTTTCCGCCCATGAGGCGGTGCCGCTGGCGGCAAAGCGTAGCGCTGGTGCCGCGGTTTTCAGGCGGCTGACAATGCGTGGCAAAGCGGTCAGCGAGGTGGTGCGGAGATCGGCAAAAACGGTGTCGAGGAGGGGCAGCAGCGAATTGAGATCGTCCACGGCGCTCAGGTCGACGGCTGCTTTGAGTTCGGCCGCCTGCATGGCTTCCAGCTGCGGCCGGAGTACGGCGGCGGAGAGGGGTGAGGCATCGCCATTGCCGAGCAGGAAGACGGTGTTTTTCCCGGCCAGGGGTTTCATCTGCTGAACCGGCAGCGATGGCGGCACCGGCAATACGGTCAGCCGGCGTTCGGCAAAGCCTCGGACATCGGCAGCGGCAAACGCGCGCAGCAATGCTTCGGTATTGTCGGCGGGCTGGTCATCGCTATGCCGGAGGGAAAAACGGTAACCGAGCAGGCGATTGCGGCGGTCAAGTATTTCCTCGCGCTGCAATAGGGCGGGCGCGGCGATTGGCGCAGAGGGCGCGGTGGGTGCCGGAGGTGTGATGGCTTCCGGGGCCGTCTGCCCCTCGGGTTTGGAGGCATCGGCAGTTGCCAGCAGGCGACCGAAAAAACTGCCGATGCCCATGTCAGTCCTGGCCGGCGAGCCCGAGGCGCTTGCAGATTTCAGTGGTCAGTGCCGACTGGTTCATGCAGTAGAAATGCAGGCCGGGGGCGCCGCCGGCGAGCAGCTTTTCGCACAGTTCGGTGACGACATCGAGACCGAAGGCACGGATCGAATCGGTATCGTCGCCAAAGCCTTCGAATTTCTTGCGCATCCAGCGCGGGATCTCGGCGCCAGTGGCATCCGAAAAGCGCGCCAGCTTGGTGAAGCCGGCAATCGGCATGATGCCGGGCACGATCGGGATGTCTACGCCTTTGCTGCGAACGGCATCAACGAAGTGGAAGTAGGCATCGACGTTGTAGAAATACTGGGTGATCGCCGAATTGGCGCCGGCCTTGGCTTTGTTTACGAAAGCGGCCAGATCCTGCTCGGGTGACTTGGCTTGCGGGTGCCACTCCGGGTAGGCGGCGACCTCGAGGCTGAAGGTGTCACCCGTTTCGGCGCGGATGAATTCGACCAGTTCGTTGGCATAGCGGAACTCGCCCGCATCCACCATGCCGGAGGGCAGGTCACCGCGCAGGGTGACGATGCGGCGCACATTCTCGGCCTGATATTCGTCAAGAATGGCGCGGATGCTTTCCTTGGTCGAGCCGATGCACGACAGATGGGGCGCAGCGGAGAGGCCTTCGGCGGCGATCTCGCGCACGATGGCGAAGGTGCGTTCTCGCATCGAGCCACCTGCGCCGTAGGTGACGGAGAAGAATTCGGGATTCAGCTGTGCCAGCTTGGCGCGTGTGGCGCGCAGCTTTTCAACACCTTCCGGCGTCTGTGGCGGAAAGAACTCGATGGAGATTTCGGTGCGCTTCATTCTCTGTTCCGGGTAATGATGGTGACCTGTCCACGAGCCGGCGCGGGAAACAGCAGCGCGGTCAGTGCCCAGGAGACGAGGCTGTAGAGGAGGGTGCCGAAGACGGCGGACCAGAAGCCGCCGATCTGCACGCCGTCGAACATCGATCCGGCCAGCTGGAAAAGCAGGGCGTTGATGACGACGATGAAGAGGCCGAGCGACATCAGGGTCACCGGCAGGGTGAGCAGGATGAGCAGCGGCCGCAGGATGGCGTTGATCAGCCCGAGTACGGCCGCCAGCCCGAGCGCCGTGCCGATGCTCGCAATCTGGATCGATGGCACGAGGTAAGGCAGCGCCAGCAGCGCTACCGCGTTGATCGTCCAGATGGCGAGCAGTCGAAGCATGGCTTAGTAGCGGTAGTGCTCTGGCTTGTACGGGCCTTCGATCGGTACGCCGATGTAGGCGGCCTGATCGGGGCGCAGTACGGACAGTTGCGCGTTCAGCTTCTTCAGTTGCAGGCGGGCCACTTTCTCGTCGAGGTGCTTGGGCAGCGTGTAGACACCCACCGGGTAATCAGCGGTGCGCGTGAACAGCTCGATCTGGGCGATCGTCTGGTTGGCGAACGACGAGGACATGACGTACGACGGATGGCCGGTGCCGCAGCCGAGGTTCACCAGGCGACCCTTGGCCAGCAGGATGATGCGCTTGCCGTCCGGGAAAATGACGTGGTCGACCTGCGGCTTGATCTCTTCCCACTGGTACTTCTCGATCGAGGCGACGTCGATTTCGTTGTCGAAATGGCCGATGTTGCAGACGATGGCCTGGTCCTTCATCGCCGCCATGTGGTCATGGGTGATGACGTTGAAGTTGCCGGTGGTGGTGACAAAGATATCGGCCTTGTCGGCAGCGTATTCCATGGTCACCACGCGGTAGCCTTCCATCGCTGCCTGCAGTGCGCAGATCGGGTCGATTTCGGTGATCCAGACCTGGGCCGAAAGGGCGCGCAGTGCCTGTGCCGAGCCCTTGCCGACATCGCCATAACCGGCGACCAGGGCGACCTTGCCGGCGATCATCACGTCGGTGGCGCGCTTGATACCGTCAACCAGCGATTCGCGGCAGCCGTAGAGGTTGTCGAACTTGGACTTGGTGACCGAGTCGTTGACGTTGATTGCCGGGAACTTGAGGTCGCCGCGCTGGTGCATCTGGTACAGGCGATGCACGCCGGTGGTGGTCTCTTCGGTGACGCCCTTGATGGCGGCGAGGCGAACGGAGTACCAGGTCGGATCGGTCGCCAGCTTGGCCTTGATCGCGGCGAACAGGATGGTCTCTTCTTCCGAGCCCGGCTTGGCCAGCACCGAGATGTCCTTCTCGGCCTTGGCGCCGAGGTGCAGCAGCAGCGTGGCGTCACCGCCGTCGTCGAGGATCATGTTCGAGAAACCGCCGTCGGTCCATTCGAAGATGCGGTGGGTGTAGTCCCAGTAGTCTGTCAGTGTTTCGCCCTTGACGGCAAAGACCGGGATGTTCTGCGCGGCGATGGCAGCCGCCGCATGGTCCTGCGTCGAGAAGATGTTGCACGAGGCCCAGCGGACTTCGGCGCCGAGCGCGGTCAGCGTCTCGATCAGCACGGCGGTCTGGATGGTCATGTGCAGCGAACCGGTGATGCGCGCGCCCTTCAGCGGCTGGGTCTTGGCAAATTCCTCACGGATGGCCATGAGACCCGGCATTTCGGTTTCGGCAATGCGGATTTCCTTGCGGCCCCAGTCGGCCAGCTTGATATCGGCGATAACGTAGTCAGTGAATGCAGTCACAGTAAACTCCTAAAAACTGTGACCGGGGAGGGGAGGTGTTGCGAACTGCCTGTGCGGCTCACCGTGCCCCCTGCGCCCGGCAGGGTTTGTCAGCAAGCGCAGTTTTGAACCGAGCCTGGGGGTGGCGGAAAAACGGCCAGCCCCTGCAGCGCTCCTCGGATAAGCACAGGATTATACGCGAAATCATTTCTTTCGCCGCTGCTGGCCGGGAGATGTCAGGGGCGAGCTTTATTGAGCAGGGTGGTGAATTCGTCAGCAGCGACTGGCCTGGAAAAAAAGTAGCCCTGCATTGCCGTGCAATTGTGCGCGATCAGGAATTGCCGCTGCTCATCCGTTTCGACACCTTCGGCAATGACCTGCAGCTTCAGGCTGCCCGCCAGTGTGATGATGGTTTCAACGATGGCGACATCATCGGCATCGTTCGGGATGCCGGTGACGAAACTGCGGTCAATCTTGAGCCGATGAATCGGCAATTGCTTCAGATAGGCGAGGGAGGAGTGACCCGTGCCGAAATCGTCGATTTCGATAACGACACCGAGCTTTTCGATTTTCCGCAGTAGCTCGATGGCGCCTGCGATATCTTCCATGACGGCGCCCTCGGTCACTTCGATGGCCAGGTGCACCGGTGGCAGGCCGCTTTGTGCCAACGCCTCCGCGACATCATCAAGCAGCGTTTTTTTGCGCAGCTGGATGGGTGAAATGTTCACTGCGATGGTTAGTGCCGGGTATCCGTTCTCTCGCCAGTGCTGCGCTTGCTGACAAGCGGCGTGCAATACCCAGCGGCCGAGGTCGTGGATAAGGCCGCGGGCTTCGGCAACGTCGATGAACCGATCCGGGGGCAGCAGGCCGAGTTCCGGGTGCTGCCAGCGCAGCAGGGCCTCGGCACCGACAATGCGGCCGTCCTGAGCATCCACTTGCGGCTGGAAGTGCAGACGGAACTGGTTGCGTTGCAGGGCTTCACGCAGGGAAATTTCCATGGCCGCCATTTCGCGGGCTCTGGCGGTCATTTCCGGAGTGAAGAACTGGTAGTTGTTACGCCCGGCTTTCTTGGCGTGGTACATGGCGACGTCAGCATTCCGTGTCAGCTCTTCGGCATCTTCGCCGTCGTCTGGCCAGATGGCGATGCCGATCGAACCCGTAATGTTGAACTGGTGCGCATCGAAGCGGATGGGCCTGGAAATCTGTTCGATGACGGCTTCGGCTACACGGATGCTGCTTTGCATATTGATGATGCTGGAAAGCAGGATGACGAACTCATCGCCGCCAATGCGCGCCAGGGTATCCGATTCCCGTACGCACCTGCGCAAGCGGTTGGCGACCTGAACCAGTAGCGCATCACCGGCGGAATGGCCGACGGTGTCATTGATGTTCTTGAAGAAATCCAGATCGATGAAGAGAAGCGCCAGTTTGGACTGGTTGCGAGTGGCTGTGGCAATGGCTTGTTGCAGGCGATCCTTGAGCAGGCCGCGGTTCGCCAGGCCGGTCAGGGTATCGTGGTGCGCCAGGTGCGCGATATGTGCCTCGGCAAATTTCCGGGCGCTGATGTCTTCAACAAAACAGAGGACGAAAGCCTGTTCTCCATCCATGATGACCGGCTGGAAATGCCAGTTGTAGAGCGAGGAGCTCTGATAAGCGCTTTCCAGTTGCAGGGTATTGCCACGCATGGCTTGCTGAATGGCAACATCAAGCGTTTCGCTCTCCTCGCTGATCGGTATTCGCGAGCCGATAATGTTGTCACGATGCTCGCCAATGATTCCGGCAAATTTTTCGTTGCAATCAATGATCGTTCGCTTGCCATCGAACAGCCAGATGCCCACGGGCGCCTGATCGAACAAGGCGCGGAGCTTGGTCTCGCTCTCGGTCAGCGAACGCGTCATTTTGTGGGCGAGTGCGATGGCTTGCGTGCGGGTGTTGGCCAGTGTCCAGGCGATGGCGAAAAGCATCAGGCTGACGAGCAAGCCCGCCAGCAGCGGGCGCTGGGCTTGCGCGCTATCGCCGAGTTCTTCATCAAAAGCCGGCAGGCCGGCATATTCAACCAGCCAGGTGCGGCCGCCAATGGTCAGGGTCTGGGTTCGTAAAAAATGCGCCGTCTGGAATTTGAAGTCGGGGTGGCTGGCGTAGTAGAGCGATTCTTCATTGTTGGCGTACCCGTCGTAGACACGAAATGCAATGTCGCCCGGGAGCGTGCCGAAAGTGCCGGCGATCAGGGTGTTGATACGAAAGGCGCCGAGGACAAACCCAGTGAGCTTTTCCCGGCGTGCGTTGACGGATTCGGGCAGTTCTCCATCGCGATAGTTTGCCTGGTACATCAGGAATGCCGGTTCCGGCTTTTCGGGGTCGTCAATGACCAGCTTCAGTTTGGAGGTGATCCGGATCTGGCCAGTGTCACGCGCAGCGTCAAGCGCTTCTCTGCGTGCCGGATGGTGGTAACTGTCGGCGCCGATGGCTGGTAAATTGGCTGCTGTTTGTGGTTCGACACCGGTAACGACGACATGCTCCTCGCGCTCACCGGCAGGGCGAATGTCGAATTTCGGGTAGTCGCGGCGAACGTCGATTTCGTGGGCTCGCCTGTTCTCCGGTGTGATGTGGCGCAGATAGGCGAGGACCGAGAAGCCCTTCAGCTCTTCACCAATACGCAGCGAACGATAGAGATGCGAAAACTGCTTTTTGTCAGGGTGACCAGTCGCACCAATATAGGCACTGGCGCCATGCAGTATCTGTGCGTAGGTGGCCAACTGGGTGTTCAGCGCTCCGTGCAGTTCGTTGGTGCGTGCTTCAAAGCGGCTGTTCGCCAGTGAGTGCGTCCGCTCGACCGACGAATGCCAGATGAAGATGGAAAGTCCGATGCCGAGAAGCAGGACAACCCAGGCCATCCAACGTTGCGGCCGCAGTTTCAGCAGATCATTGTCTGCTCGCTGTTGCCGCGAAATGGCCATTATGCGGGGAGGTTTCCTGCGCCCGCCCAGAGCTCATCAAGATCGGGGATGTTCCATTTGGCGGGGTCTTCCCGGCCCACAATCTTGTCGCGTGTCGCTGGGTGCGAGAGGTCGATTTCTTCCGGTCGAATGCGGACGTTGGATTTGATCGAGAAGAAGACCTTGACCCTGGGGGCCAGCAAGGATTTTTCGGATTGCTCGGTCACCACGCCAAGGCGGCCAGTTTCCAGGCGCACGAGTGAGCCCACCGGGTAGATGCCGACGCTTTTGACAAACGCCTGAAATATGGTTTCGTCGAAATGTCCCTTTGACCACTCAGCCATCTTGCGCAGCGATTCGGCAGGATCCCAGCCGGATTTGTAAGGTCGGTTGGAGGTAATGGCGTCATAGACGTCGCAGACAGCGCCCATTTTGGCGAACAGGCTGATCTCGTCACTTTTCAGGCGGTGTGGATAGCCGCTGCCGTCTACCTTTTCGTGATGGTGCAGGCAGACATCAAGTACCAGTTCATTGGCGCCGCTACCTTCAAGCAAGGCGGCGTGGCCAAGTGCGGGATGTTCCTTGATGATGTCGAATTCTTCGTCCGTGAGCTTTCCGGGTTTGTTGAGAATGGCGTTTGGTACCATGGCCTTGCCCAGATCGTGCAACAACCCGGCCAAGCCGGCGGAACGCGTTTGTTGTTCGTCCAGATCGAGTTGCCGTGCAAGTGCAATCATCAAGGCACAGACGGCAACCGAATGCATATAGGTGTAGTCGTCGGCCGTTTTCAGGCGCGCCAGACTGATCAGGGCGCCGGGGTTGCGGGCGACGGAGTTCGAAATTTCCTCGACCAGTGGGGCGCAGTCCTCGGCCAGAATGGCGTTGCCCATGCGCGCCTCCTGGAACATCGAGACGACAGCCTGCTTGGCTTTGGCACAGATGCGTGCGGCACGGGCAGCTTCATCACGCATGGAGGTTTTTTTCTGCGCCGCTGGCGCTGCTGCCATGGCGGCTTCGCCCAGCTCGCGTTCGACTTCTGCTTCACTGGCTTCTTGGCTGACCCCGATTTCAGCATCCAAGCCCTTGCTGACATCGATCCATACTTCCTTGATGCTGCTGGCGCGGATGCTGACCAGGTCGGCCGGGTCCTTGAGGACGAATTTTGTCCGCCAGAATGGATGCTCCATCCACGAGCCACAGAACTCGTGCAGGTGCATGCCGAGAACGAGATGGTCGACGCTGATCTTTTTAAGCATGAACTGATTATGCGCTGAGTCGTGCTTCGGGAAAAGCGAGCGTGCACGAAAAAGGGGCACAAGGCCCCTTGGATGTTCGGCGGCACCCGTGGTGCCTATGCCTTACAGGCCGGCGTCGGCTTTCAGTGCAGCGGCCTTGTCCGTGTTTTCCCAGGTGAACTCCGGTTCGTCGCGGCCGAAGTGGCCGTAGGCGGCCGTCTTCGAATAGATCGGGCGGAGCAGGTCAAGTGACTGGATGATGCCCTTCGGGCGCAGGTCGAAGTGCTTGCCGATCAGCTCGACGATCTTCTCGTCAGCAATCTTGCCGGTGCCAAAGGTGTTGACCATCAGCGAGACCGGCTTGGCAACGCCGATGGCGTAGGCGACCTGCACTTCACAGCGGTCGGCAAGGCCGGCGGCAACGACGTTCTTGGCCACGTAGCGACCGGCATAGGCGGCCGAGCGATCGACCTTGGAGGGATCCTTGCCGGAGAAGGCGCCGCCGCCGTGGTGGGCTGCACCGCCGTAGGTGTCAACGATGATCTTGCGGCCGGTCAGGCCACAGTCGCCGTGCGGGCCACCAACAACGAAGCGGCCGGTCGGGTTGACCAGGAAGCGGGTGTCGGTCGTCAGGAAATCCTTGGGCAGCACCGGCTTGATGATTTCCTCGATCACGGCCTCGGACAACTGGGCGTGCGACACATCCGGGTGATGCTGGGTGGAAACGACCACGGTATCGATCGACACCGGCTTGCCATCGACGTATTTGACCGTCAGCTGCGACTTGGCATCCGGGCGCAGCCAGGGCATGCGGCCATCGCGGCGGACTTCCGCCTGGCGCTGCATGATGCGGTGGGCGTAGTAGATCGGGAACGGCATCAGGGTTTCGGTTTCGCGGCAGGCGTAGCCGAACATCAGGCCCTGGTCGCCGGCGCCCTGATCGAGATCGAGGCCTTCGCCTTCATTGACGCCTGCAGCGATATCCGGCGACTGGCGGTTGATGGCGGTGAGGATGGCGCAGGATTTGTAGTCGAAGCCGATGTCGCTGTCGGTATAGCCGATGCGACGAATGGTTTCCTGCGCGATTTCGCGGTAATTGATGTGGGCGGAGGTGGTGATTTCACCCGAGATCACGACGAGGCCGGTGGAGACCAGCGTTTCGCAGGCAACGCGGCCATGCGGGTCGACGGCCAGAATGGCATCGAGAATGGCGTCGGAAATCTGGTCCGCCACCTTGTCCGGATGCCCTTCACCTACGGATTCGGAAGAAAAAAGAAATTCTTTTGACACTTGATCTGCTCCTTGATGACCCTTGTTTGTCGGCGTTACCGACCCCGGGTCACGGGCAGGCGACGCTTTAGCAGTATTTTCGAGGACGAAATAGACGGATTCCTGAAGAACCCCGTGCATTTTTTCTCCCCGTTCCGCCCTGCAAGTTGTCCTATTAACTCGGCGGAACGATAATTATAGACTTTTCCGCCGTTCCGGCAAAACCGAGCCGGAACAGGTGGCATGAGTGAGTCCCCTAATCAATGCATCTCTTTTTCCGCCTGCTGGCTGCACTGCCCCTGCCCCTGCTGTCTGTGATGGGGGCGCTGGCTGGCTGGCTGGTGTATCTGGCTTCACCAACCTACCGCCGGCATTTGCGTGAAAATCTGGCCCTGGCATTGGGTGAGGCGGGGACAGCCCAGCGCCCGGCGGCAATTGCCTCTGCCGGGCGGATGGCGCTCGAGTTGCCCAAGATATGGCTGAACCCGCTGGAACAATCCGTGGCGATGATGCGCGAAGTGCGGGGCTGGGAAGTGGTCGAAGCGGCGCAGCAGGCAGGCAAGGGTATTGTTTTTCTGACGCCCCACCTCGGTTGTTTCGAACTCACGGCCCAGTATTATTCGTCACGCGCGCCGATCACCGTGCTTTACCGCCCGCCGAAATATCGGGTGTTGCAGGAGATGATCGAAGCCGGGCGCGCACGGCCGCAATTGCACTTGGCTGCGGCCGACCTGTCCGGCGTGCGCAATCTGATGAAGGCGTTGCGCAAGGGCGAGGCGGTCGGCCTCCTGCCGGACCAGGCACCCAAGGTCGGCGAAGGCAAGTGGCTGCCTTTCTTCGGCCGGCAGGCCTATACCATGACGCTGGCGGCACGGCTGACCGAAACCGGCGCGGCGGTTGTTTTTGCCTTTGGCGAGCGCCTGCCGGGTGGTGCCGGCTACCGGCTGCATTTGCGTGGGTCGCAGACGCCGATCGAGGGAGATCTGCTGCAGCGGGCGGCGATCATCAACCGTGAGATTGAAGCGCTGATTCGCCAGAGCCCCGGGCAGTATCTTTGGGGCTACAACCGCTACAAGCGGCCGAAAGGTGCCGAAGCGCCTCCTGAAACAAATGCTGTTGAAAGCGGTGCACGCTGATGCAACTTGTTTTTTGCCTCTACAAGTATTTCCCGCATGGTGGACTGCAGCGCGATTTCATGCGCATTGCACTGGCTTGCCAGGCGCGTGGCCATGCCATTCGTGTCTATGTGCTGGAGTGGCGCGGTGACATACCGAAAGGTTTCGAGGTCGTGGAGGTGCCGGTGCGGGCAGTGACCAATGCCCGCCGCTACGCAAAATTTTCGGCTTGGGTAGCGGCCGACCTGGGCCGGCGGCCGGCAGACCGTGTGATCGGTTTCAACAAGATGCCGGGGCTGGATGTCTACTTCGCTGCCGATCCCTGCTACGAGGATAAGGCGCAGACCCTGCGCAATCCTTTCTACCGCTTGTCCGGACGCTATCGGCATTTTTCGGCCTATGAGCGGGCCGTGTTCGCCCCGGAGAGCCATACCGACATCCTGATGATTTCAGCTTTGCAGCAACCATTGTTCGTCAAGCATTACGCCACGCCAGCGGCGCGGTTTCACCTGCTGCCGCCAGGGATTTCACGTGATCGCCGGGCGCCTGACAATGCGGCTGACATTCGTGCCGACTTCCGGCGCGAATTCGGCCTTGCTGCTGATCAGCTGCTGCTGGTCCAGATTGGCTCGGGTTTCAAGACCAAGGGGCTGGATCGCAGCTTGCAGGCTTTGGCTGCGTTGCCTGCAGATATTCGATCCCGCACCCGGTTGATTGCCATCGGCCAGGACGAACCGTCTGCCTTCAAGCGCATGGCTGAAACGCTCGGAGTTGCAGCCCAGGTGGAGATCCTGCCCGGACGCGACGATATCCCCCGCTTCCTGCTGGGTGCCGATCTGCTGATCCATCCGGCCTACAACGAGAATACCGGCACCGTATTGCTCGAGGCGGTGGTTGCCGGCTTGCCGGTGCTGACCACGGCTGTCTGCGGATATGCGCACTATATCGAGGAGGCGGGGGCCGGCATCGTAGTGCAAGAGCCCTTTGTGCAGGGCGTGCTGAATTCAGCGTTGCTGGGCATGCTCGAGGATGATGCGCTGCGGAATCAGTGGCAGGCCAATGCCCTGGCGTTTGCCGCAGAAGCCGATATCTATGACAACGCCGAGGTGGCTGCAGATGTGATTCTCGGAGCGCGGCGGTGAGTGAGGCAGCAATGAGCACACAGCGGTTTATTGACGAGCCATTCCGCAGCCTGTGGGCCGGGCAGGATCCTTTCTTGGCGGTCGAAGCCCTGCAGGGTGAAGTGTTCCGTGAACTGGAGGCGCGCCGGACCCTGCGTACCGAGGTGGATGGGCGGGGTTTTTTTGTCAAGATTCACCGTGGAGTGGGCTGGGGCGAGATCATCAAGAACCTGTTGTCCTTGCGCTGGCCGGTGCTCGGTGCCGGCAACGAGTGGCAGGCCGTTCACCGCCTGACTGCGCTGGGTGTCGATACCATGCATGCGGTGGCTTTCGGGGTGAAAGGCAGCAACCCGGCAAAACAGCACTCGTTCATCGTGACCGAGGAACTGGCGCCGACCATCAGTCTGGAGGATTTTTGCCGCGACTGGCCGCTGCAGCCACCGGCACCGAGATTCAAGCGGGCCTTGATCGAGCGCGTGGCCACCATGTCGCGCACGATGCACCGGGGTGGCGTCAACCACCGTGATTTCTATATCTGCCATTTCCTGCTGCATCAGTCACCCGAGCCAACGGCCGAGTGTTTCCGCCTGTCGCTGATCGACCTGCATCGTGCTCAGGTTCGTGCAGTGACGCCGACACGCTGGCGCGACAAGGATCTGGCTGCCCTCTATTTCTCCGCACTCGATATCGGGCTGACACGGCGCGATTTCCTGCGCTTTCTTCGCACTTATTTTGATGCGCCCCTGCGTGACATCCTGCGCAATGAATCCGGCCTGCTCGAGCATCTGGATCGCGAAGCCGCACGCCTGCAGAAGCGTTTCGTGCGTAAATTTTCCGGAGGCGCCGCATGAAGCGCTGGTGGTTCAACCCCGATTATGCCGGCGGCGAGGCGGAGCGCCTGTTCGGCAAGCTGGATTCGACATTTGCCGTGGACGGCGAGCCCATCGCACAGGCGCCTCTGAGCCGCGTGCTGCGGGTAACGGCAGACGGCAAGCGGTATTACGTCAAGCGCTATCTCGGCAATGGAAAGAATGCGGTGCGCCGCTGGTTCGGTCTGCGTGGGCTGATTGCGCCGCAGCGTGTGGTCAAGGAGTGGGAGAATCTGCTGCTTTTCCGGCAATGGGGTATTCCGACAGCAACACTGGTGGGCTACGGACTGGAGCGGAAAAAGGGCAGTTTTGTGCGTGGGGCGCTGGTTACTGAGGAAATACCGGATACGGCAGACATGGGCACGATGGCCAATGCGAATGACCCTCGTCTGCGTGATCGAAAATGGGTCTCGGCAGTGTCATCCCAGGTTGCCCGCTATACCCGAATACTGCATGGCGCCGGGTTTGCCCATAATGATCTCAAGTGGCGCAACCTGCTGGTAGATGGCGCTGTCGAGCCGGTGGTTTATCTGATCGATTGTCCGAGTGGTGGATTCTGGCATGGACCAATGCTGCGTTATCGCGTGGTCAAGGATCTGGCCTGCCTGGACAAGATCGCCAAATACCAGCTTTCGCAAACGCAGCGTTTGCGATTTTTTCTCGACTATGTGGGGCATCAGCGGCTGACCATTGCCGACAAGCGTCGTATCCGCCGCATCCTCAAATTTTTTGAGGGGCGCGAGTGAGCGTCGTGACGCATACGCCATTGCTTGATGCGGCCAACCTCAGGCAGGCAGGCCGTGACCCGGAAGTGCCTTTTCGCATCACGCTGGCTGAAGGCAAGGAGCTCACGATGCGCCGATTGCTGCGCGTGTTGCCCGGCAAGCGAATTGTTGGCGAAGCGGAGTATGCAGGGCTGCGCGTGCTCGCCAAGCTATTCATTGCTGTGGGCAGTGAGCGACATTGGCAGCAGGAGAAAGCCGGCGTCGAAGCCTTGCATGAAGCGGGCTTGCCCACGCCCGACATCGTTTGTTCGAGCCCCTTCACCGGTGGCGGCTTTGCCTTGTTGACCCGCTTTTTCCCGGATGCCGTGTCACTCATTGAGCGCTGGCGCGACGTGGCATGCCTCCCCGTTGCAGCGCCGGAGGCATTGGCGGTACTCAAACCGGTGCTTGAAATTCTTGCCCGGATGCACCAATCCGGCCTGAAACAGGATGATTTGCATTTGGGCAATTTCCTCTGCGTTGACCAATCCCTTCTGGTGATTGACGGGGATTCCGTACAACGTGTCGGGCGACCGCTGAGCATTGAAGCAGCGGCCGGCAATCTCGGCATGCTGTTGGCGCAATTGCCAGCAGCATGGGATGCCCAATGTGCCGCGCTGCTGAAAAGTTATGTTGAAGCAAACGGTATTGCGGGGATTCGGCTGGACATGCTGCAGGCTGAAATCAATCGGGTTCGAGCGTGGCGGCTCAAGGATTTTCTGGCCAAGTCGGTTCGCGATTGCACTCTGTTTGAAGTCTCCACAAGCGCAAGCAAGTTTTCGTCGGTGCGCCGGATGTCTGCCGGGCGTTTGTCCGGATTGCTTGCCAACCTCGACAACCAACTGGACAAGGGCTTGCGGCTCAAATCCGGGAATACCTGTACCGTCGGTCGTGTGGCGAGCCCGGATGGTGATGTGGTCGTCAAGCGTTACAACCTGAAAAACACGGCTCACGCGCTTTCCCGGATGTGGCGCCCCAGTCGTGCCTGGCATTCATGGAGAGAGGGGCACCGACTTGGGTTGTTCGGTATTGCCACGCCGTTGCCGCTGGCACTCGTCGAAGAGCGATTCGGCCCGCTGCGCCGCAGGGCCTGGCTGGTGAACGAATACTGCCCCGGAGAGAGCCTGGCGGTGCATTTGTCTCCGGACGCAGTGCCACCTACTGCAGAAGCCCAGGCGATTGCATCCTTGTTTTCAACCTTGCATCGTCTGCGCATCAGTCATGGTGATTTGAAGGCAACCAATCTGCTTTGGCATGCTGGGCAGGTCTGGCTGATTGACCTGGATGCCTGCACTCAGCATCGTTCTGATGATGCGTATCGCAAGGCCTGGCGGCGTGACCGGGCACGCTTGCTGCGGAACTGGCCGGCAAACTCCAAACTTGTCGCCTGGCTACAGGAGCATCTTCCGCGGGTCTGAGGGAGGGCCCAAGGTTGCCGCCGACACTCAGGCTGTGGTGGGCGCTTCAGCTTCGTCTGCTTCCTTGAACTGCACGGCGTGCAGCCGCGCATAATGGCCGTTGAGCTCCAGCAGATCGGCATGTTTGCCGCGTTCGACGATGCGCCCCTGCTCCATGACGAAGATGACATCAGCCTTTTCGATGGTGGACAGGCGGTGGGCGATGACCAGTGTGGTCCGGCCTTCCATGACGCGATCCAGCGCGCTCTGGATGTGGCGTTCCGATTCCGTATCCAGTGCCGAGGTGGCTTCGTCGAGGATGAGGATGGGGGCATCCTTGAGCAGTGCGCGGGCAATCGCCAGTCGCTGGCGCTGACCACCGGAAAGCAGGACGCCATTTTCGCCGACCAGCGTATCGAAGCCTTGCGGCAGGCGTTCGATGAACTCTCTTGCGTAAGCGGCTTCTGCTGCATTTTCAATGTCGGCACGTGGTGCCTCGGCGAGATCGCCATAGGCGATGTTGTTGGCGATGGTGTCGTTGAACAGCACCACCTGCTGCGTCACCAGTGCCACATGACGGCGCAGGTTACGCAGGGTGAAATGCTCGACATCGATGCCGTCGATCAGGATCTGGCCGGCTTCGTGATGGTAAAAGCGCGGGATCAGACCGGCCAGCGTTGATTTACCGCTGCCTGAGCGACCAACGATGGCAACCATCTGGCCCGGCTCAATGGTGAAGTTGAGGTCGTCCAGCACCCGCTGCTCGTGCCCCGGATAGTTGAAGCTGAGGTGACGCACCTCGATGCGTCCGCTGACCCGGTCACGGGCGACGGTGCCCTTGTCTTGCTCAGTTTTTTCATCCAGCTGGGAAAAGATGCTTTCAGCGCCGGCCAGGCCTTTCTGGATGGTGCCGCTGACTTCGGAGAGCTGGCGGATCGGTTTCGGCAGCAAACCGGCAGCGGTGATGTAAGCAACGAGGTCACCGGCGGTTGCGTCGCCGCGCAGGAAGAGCACCAGGAACAGCACAACGGCCATGGCCGAGAAGGAAACCAGTTGCAGTGCCGGGGTGAATGTCGCTCCTGTTTTCACCATGCGCAATTGCTTGGCCGTGTTGTCTTCGCTGGCCGCGCGGAAACGACGTGCCTCGTAATCTTCTCCGCCAAAGCTGCGTACCACCCGATAGCCCTGGATGGTTTCCGACGCCACATGGGTCAGGTCACCCATCGAGGCCTGAATTTTCTTGCTCTGCTTGCGGAATTTCTTGCTGACACTGCTGACCATGACGGCAATGATGGGCAGGATGGCCAGCATGATCGCCGTCAGTTTCCAGTTCATCCAGAGCAGGTAGCCAAACAGGAAGACGACGGTCAATCCTTCGCGAATGACAACCTTGACGGCATCGGTTGCCGCACCGGTGACCATGGTCACGTTGTAGGTGATGCGCGAGATCAGGTGGCCGGAATTATTCTGGTCGAAATAGGCATTCGGCAGGCGCAGCAGGCTATTGAACAGATCGAGGCGCAGGTGGTGAATCAGGCCCAGCGAAACACGAGCCAGGTAATAATTTCCCAGGAACGAGCCGATGCTGCGCCAGACGACGATCAGCACCAGCAGGATGGGGACGCCGTACATCAACTCGACATTGCCGAGCAGTGGCATCTGATGGTGGGTCGAGCCGGAAGGCGCGGCCAGGCCATCGACAAAATACTTGAGTACCGCCGCCATCATCGGTTGCGACGAGGCAAAGATCAGGTAGCCGACGATGCTGGTGACGAAGGCACCGACAAATGGGCGCAGGTAGTTCAGCAGCCGGAGATAGATCTTCAGCGATGACGATGGGGCTTCGGCAATGGGGGGCGAGGGTTGCTGCATGGAATGGCTTGGCGGTGACTTCAAATGGGCGAAAAGCCTGAAGCTGCAAGTTTAGCATGCGCCTTCCGGCGTATCTCGTTACGGCACAAGACGGTAGACTAGCGGTTTTGCCCGATGGAACGTGCCTTGAAAAGAATGAGTGAGCAGGAATACCTCGCCTTGCGTGCGGGAGCAGAGGTGCTCGAGGCCGACCATTGCGGCGACAAGGTCTTGCGCCTGACGGATGGAACGATCCTGAAGCTGTTCCGCAGCAAGCGCCTGCTTTCGTCGGCAACTGTTTACCCTTATGCGCGCCGGTTTGTCGCCAACGCCAGGGCGCTCGAAAAGCTGGGCATCCCGGTGCCGAAAATGTTGATGATCGCACGCATTCCGAGTATCGCTCGCGATGCAGTTCATTACGCGCCTTTGGCCGGTACGACCTTGCGTGAACTGGCACGGGCGGGGCTTGATCCGTCTCGTGAGAAGGCCCTGAAGTTGGCATTCACACGCTTTGTGATCGGTTTGCACGATAAGGGAATCTATTTTCGGTCGCTGCATATCGGCAATGTGGTGTGTACTCCGGATGGCCAGCTGGGCTTGATAGATTTCTCGGATCTGCGCATTCATCCTTGGTCGCTGGGGAAGTATCTTCGGGCGCGCAACATGCGGCGCATGGAGGGAATCGAGGATGAGCGAAGCTGGCTGGATTTGAAAGCGGTTGTTGACGGCCGTTTCCCGGAAACCGAGGCCGGGGGATGAGCAAGACAAAGTATTGGCGTTGGCATTTTGCGGCCGCGCTGTTGCGGGCTGTTTTGCGTGGCCGCCTGTCTTTTCCCGGTGCGCATTTGCCGTCTTCCGGCCATCGGGTTGGTCCGGCGTTTGCTGGTGTTGGGGTAGCTGCTGCGAAAGATCCGGCGATCGATGAGTTCATTATCAAGCGCCTGCGGGAATCGGGGATCGGCCACGTTCGTCTGGATTATTCGCCTGGCGATGGGCAAGAAGCTGCGGCCCGTCTGCTGGAAAAGCTGTGTGCCTGTGGACTGAAAGTAACGTTGCATCTGGTGCAGCCACGAGATGATGCCCGGTGCATGGATAATTCTGATGTTCGTGAGTTATGGCGACGGTTCGTTGCCGAGACGCTGGATCGTTTCGGTTCACGTATCGAGATGCTTGAGCTGGGTTCAACGGCTAACCGTCAGCGCTGGTGCGGACATTCCCTGTCGGGTTTTCTGGCGATGTGGGAGATTGCCTGGCAGGAAGCACGAAATCGCAAGCTGACTATCGTCGGTCCCAGCGTCACTGATTTTGAGCCGCCATGGAACATCGGTTTGCTGTCTATCCTGAAAAAGAAAGGGCAATTGCCGGATATTCACAGCGACAATCTGTTCTCCGAGCGTTGTACCGAACCTGAGCGTTTCGATCAGAAGATTCTCGGCCATGCCCTGCGCAAGCTACACAAGTTCAACCTGATCAAGAAAGCGCGCCTGTTGGCTCGTCTTGGTGCCGATTATGGGGTGCCGCGACTGATGTCACCGGCAGCTTTCTGGACCCTGCCGCGTATCGAGCGCATGTTGCCCGATAGCGAGCAGAAGCAGGCGGATTATCTGGCGCGCTATATGGTGCTCTGTGCAGCATCCGGGGCGTTGGAGCGTGCGTGGTGGGGTCCGCTGATCTGCCATCGGGAGGGATTGATCGACAACGGGAAGCGTGCCTACCCCGCGCTGGAACGTATTACCCGCTATACGGATGTCGAAGGTGAGCTTGCCGATCTGCGCGTGCGCCCGGCGTTGCATGCGCTGAGTGCTTTTGCCGGTCTGATTCCCGTGAGTCGTTACGAGGGGCGCCTGAATCAATCAGAATTTCTTGAAATCCACGCGTTTCGTTCTGACAACAAGCTGATCCATGCCCTGTGGACCATCAATGGCAGGGCAGCCCCGCTGATCGACCTCTATCAAGAAGAAGATCTGCAAGCAGCAGAATACCGTTCGCGTGATGGCGAGAGATTGACCGAGGTGCCGACTTTGGCCAGCGAGGCCCCAATCTATATGAGCTGGCCACAGGATCGGCGAGTTGCCGTCAAACCTGGTGCGGCCACGCTCAGAGGTCTGGCCATCCATCGCCATGTTCCTGGCAAGACGCATTACTTTTTCCGGGAAAACGGTTGGCAGGGGGTTCTGCTGGCGAGCAATGCTGCCGAAGCGGTCTTGCTTCGGCAGCATATCCACCCGGACCGTATTGAGTCGCCATCCGGCGATGCCATTCTTCGCCATGCGCGCAATGCCATCTGGACAATTGCTGATCCGCGCACCGAAGGAGCTGCACTTGTCGTCAAGCAGCCGGTGAAAATGCATCTGCACAAAAAAGTCCTGGATCGTTTCAAGCCTGCAAAAGCTTTGCGTAGCTGGAGTGGTACGAGTGAGCTATTACGCCGAGGTGTTGCGGCTGCTCCGCCGGTAGCCTGGTTCGAAAAAATCGGCGATCCCTCCCTGATGCAGAATTACTATATCTGCGAGCGTGTATCCGCTGAATTTACGGCACGGGAAATGGTGTCGGCACTGGCTTCCGGTGAGCTCACTTTTTGCGGGCTGAGTGCGCCCGAGGCCTACCGGCAACTCAGCGTGTTTCTGCTTGCCATGCATGGAGGCGGGATACTGTTTCGGGATCTTTCAGGAGGCAATATCCTGATCAGCAAAACAGATGCCGGATGTCTGTCATTTACGCTGATTGATACTGGGCGAATCCGCGTTTATCGTGGTCCGCTGTCGCTGCGCCAGCGCTTTGCGGATCTGGTCCGCATCTGTAACAAACTGCACCCGGCGGGGCGACAGCAGTTCCTGAGTATCTATCTGGCAGCAATCGGCGAAAGATTACGCTGGTGGCACCGCTGGCCATTTGCTCTTTATGACTTCAAGGTGCAGGCCAAGCGTCGAATCGGTCGAAAAGCCTGGAAGAAGTGGCTTGGTGCCTGAAGAGCCCTGCTTGCAGAGGGCTTCAGGCGCTGATTAATGCGTTGCGTCGAGAAGGATTTTTCCGAATCGTTGGTAATCGACAGCCTGCGGCGTTCTGAAGTAAGAACCGAGCATGGCAACCAGAAATTGCGGCAGGCGGTAGGGTTGTTTGCCCCGGATTCGGTTCCAAAAGCGGCGCATGTAGCGACGGTAGTGTTGCTGTAGCTCGGCTTCCGGTATCAGCCCAGGATTTTCCGCAATGAATTTTGCGTGGGTGCAGAAAAATGCACCAAGCATTTTTTGGCGCTGACGCAGCGAATTGCCGGGATGCTTGCGATAGCAGGCAAGCACCTCCGGAATGCGGGCAATGGCATATCGGGTCGATAGCCGAAGCCAGCAGTCAATATCTTCCAATGGCAATGCTGGATCAAAACCGCCAATGGCAAGAAAGCGCTCGCGGTGGAGGGCAACCGATGGGTTTGAAATCAGGTTGTGATGAAACAGCCAGCGGTAGGCGGCGTGATCTGGGCCTGGCGGCGCCTTGCGCGCCTTGTGCCGACTGATGTGCGTTTCGCCTTTGGCGTCGATGGTGCCGGTATCGGCGTGAACCAGCGCTAGGTCAGGCAACTGCCATGTGTCGATTGCCGATTGCATGCGCGTGATTTTTTCCGGGTAAAGAACATCATCAGAACCCAGCAAGTGCACCCATTCCCCTTGGCAGGCCTCAATGCAGGCATTCGAGTTGGCGCTGACCCCTCTGTTTTCTCTGGTCTCCAGAACAATCCGGCGAAAACGTCCGCGACGAGATTCAAGAAAGCGCGAAGCGATTGCGAATGTGTCGTCCGGAGAGCCGTCATCGATCAAAACCAGTTCCAATTCCGGGTAAGTCTGAGCACACACGGAGTCGAGGCAGGATTCGATAAAGGGGGCATGGCGATATGCCGGAATAGCTACGCTGACGAGAGGGAGTGTCATTTTGGCGCCTGCTCCGTAGCGGTGGTTGGCTGCACGACAAGAACGGCATCACGATTTGGATGGTCGAAGCGTTTGACGATGCGCAAGCCGCTCGATGCCAGCCAATCATCAATGGGGGCATCCTTGCGCGAAACCTCAAGTACAAACAGGTCGAAACGTGCCTGTGTTTCAGGTTTTTCAATTTCTGACCGATTGTTTCGTTCGCGCTGGACCGGTATCTTGCGCCAGCCGGCGTGGTAAGCAGTTCGTCCGCTATCTATATAGACGCGTGACGATTCCTGAGCGTTCGAGGACAGCCAGTGGCCAGCGTCGACGAAATGGGTTTTCCCTTGGCCGAGAGAAATCACATTGGCCAGCATGATGGCGATGGTCAGTACGAGCAGTAACCAGCGCAAGCGATGGTAACGCGCAGCTATCAGAGCCATGCCGGCGGCAACGAAGGGGGTCGAAAACAGTAGGATCAACCCCACGTAGCGGCCTGCAAGAAACTGCAGGTCGGTCACAAAGACCGCCAGAACCAGCAGATGAGCGCCGATTCCCCAGATAAAAAGCGGGTAACGGGTGGCGCTCGTTCGCAACTCGCGTGCAACGAACAGGAAGGCAAGTGGCGCAAGGAATAGTCCGAATTTGTTGATCAGTTTGATTGGAATCAGCGCCAGCGAACCAAAGAGCAGGATGGTGCGTGCCTGGTTCTGTGCATAGTCGATCAGAGCAGCTGCCAGGGCTTGCGCCTTGGCATCAAAGCGAGCGACATTGAGTCGTCCGAAATCAACGGCAAGGCGGTTGCCAGCACCCAGCTGGCCTCCTAAAAAAAGCATCAAGAGTACGCTGCCACCAAGCAGCGGCAGGATGCCCAGCATCGCTACGCGCTGCCAGCGCTCACCTCTAGGTGCGGCGAAGAGTTGCCAGGCGATCAAGGCAGGAAACAGAGCCAAGGCTTCCGGGCGGAACAAGGCGGCGGCACTCAGCGCCAGTTGCGGAGGAAGTGCTGTGAACCAGCTTGGGCGCTCGGCCCAGCGGAGGGCTAGCCAGAAGGCCAGCATGATGAAAAACCAGCAACCGTATTCGCGCAGCAATTCGTTGCGATATTCGTTCAAGCCGGGTAAAGCGAGCACGATGAGACATGACCACCACGCCAGTTCCGGCGTTCGGCGTTCGATGCAGGCAATCATCAGTGCGCAGGTGCCAGCCATGAAAAAGGCATTCAGCAAGTAACCGGCATGTTCGAGGCCGAGGCCGGTGAGCCGCGAAATGATGGCAATACCGATTGACAGGAACGGCCATGCGAAACTTGCTTTGGCGGCTGTAAAGCCGCCCTCAAGAAAAGCCTGTGCCGTGTTGATATACAGCATGCCATCGCGGTTGATGCCGCTTCCCAGCCAGGCGACGAAAGACAGAATCAGGCTCCCGGCAAACGCCACAAGAACGGGTGTCAGCCAGTGGGGCGTAGGTCTCAATCTTGTCATCATGGTCAATTAGTCAGTGCGGGCAGGAGTTGATGGCTGAGACGTGACTTCCAGTTATGGTGGGCAAGGAATGCGGCATGCCCGGCGGCAGCGATAGCCTGGCGTGCTTCCGGGTGCGCCAGGTAATGGCGAACCTTTTCGACGAGTTCGCGAGAGGAACGGAAAGTCTCGATTTCCGTGCCAATCTCGAACAGTTCGGCTAGTTCGTCGCAATGGTCCGTGAGCAGGAAACAACCGGCGGCCAGCGCTTCAAAGATGCGCAGGTTGATGCCGGTTTCGGCGCCGTAGAAATCGGTGCGCGTGATATTGAGCACGATCTTTGACTCGCCGAGCATGCGGTGTAGCTCCTCGCCCCAGACCGGTCGGTCGTCGATGCGTGTGCGCAGTTGAGGCGAGATCAGCGGGAAGTTGCGCTGCCAACGATTGCCACGAACCGTGACATGATCCCTGATGCCCTCAAGCAGGAAGATTCGGCGCAGGTCGCCGCTCCCGACGAAGAGGACGTCGGTCGGCTGCTTGCTGCGCTCGGTCGCGATCGGTTTGGCACCGAAGGGCACGAAGACGGCGTCCAGCCCGCGCGTATCGCGGAAGAAGCGCGTCGTTACCGCCGAGCACGAGAGGATGCGGTCATAGACGGGCAGCTCGTTCTCGACGAAAAAGATGAATTCGCGCCGGCGGCTATACAGGTTGCAGGTGTCGGTGTCGTAGAGGAAGAGGCCGGCCTTCGCCTCGTCGGCCAGTCGACGCAGCAGGCTCGGGCTGAAAAATTTGTAGATGAAGCCGACGACGAGGAGGTGGCTCGGTTGCTCGCGCGCGATCAGGTCGCGCAGGTCGCGTTCGACAAGCTTCGGCAGAAAGTAGAATCCATCGCGGTCCGTACCCCGGTTACGCAGCTTGGCGTAGGCCGAATGGGCGCCATAGAAGGCCCGACGTGGCGCCTGCAGGCAGTCGAAATGCGTCGCCGCAACGCCCAGTTCGACTAGCGTCTCGCAGATTTCGCGGCCGAGCGGTACGCCGCCGATACCGTCGAGGACGAGAATCTTGCGCACCTTGCTCATGAGAAGGTCCTTCGTGCAGCGAGGACGTCGCCGACACCGACGAAGGGCTTCCATATCTCGCCGCGGAAGCCGGGCAGGGTCAGGCGCGGACAGACGACCCGGGCAGGCGCCCAGTCGGGCCGCCAGTGAAACTTCGGATTTTTCTTGCGGTAGATGGTGATGACCGGCACGCCGAGGAAGGAGGCGAGATGGCCATTGCCCGAGTCGTTGGCAATCACCGCGCCGGATTCGTAGAGGTAGGCTGCCAGCTCGCCGATGTCGTGGAATACCGGTGTCTCGAAGCGGTTGCCCGGCATTTTCCGCCAGCGCTCGTGATTCGTCGGGGCGACGACGATCTTCGGCTCGTCGCCCTGCGACTGCAGCATGCGACACAGCTTCAGGAAGGCGCGCGGCGGCCAGTCCTTCTTCTGCGGCCAGGCCGAATCCGGGCTGACGACGATGCGCCGGGCATGGCGGCGCAATTGCAGTCCGGCCGGCGGCGTCAGTGCCACGGTACGCGTCAGTTGCGCGAGGCCCATGCGCTTCTGCATGTATTCGAGCGTGATGTCGACGACGCTTTCGGTCGTGTAGTCGCGGTCACGGATGGAGCCGCCGCAATCGAGCAGCCCCTGCAGCGCGGCAAAGATTTCCGGCGCCAGCGTTGCACGCTTGGTTTCGGTCAGGTTGAAGCTCCAGTCGTCCGGCGTCTTCTGGCAGATCAGCAGCCACTTGCGCCGCATCGCATCAGTTGTCGCGGCGTCCATGCGGTCGCGCAGAAACTGCGGCGGGCTCATGATGACCAGATCGAAATCGGCGAGCGCGGCATCCATGTCGTCGGCCGTCGGGTAGGGGCGAATCTCGAACTGCGGCAGCCAGGCGCGTAGCTGGTAGCCGATGTTGCCGAAGTAGGTGACGGCAAAGCCGTTCAGGCGCAGATTTTCGGCCATCATCAGGTAGATCAGGCCGTCGCCGAGCGAGCTGAAGGCGACCAGCGCGATGCGGGCCTGGGCTGTCGGCGCGCTCATGCCGCGAGTCCCTGCCGCACCATCGGCAGCGAGAAGAAGCGCTGCCGGGCGGCTTCGTCCGAAAAATGGCGGCTTAAGCGCTCGAAGGCATTGGCGGCAGCGTGCGCCGACGCGAAGAAGGTCACGAGCTTGTCGGCCAGCGCCGCCGCGTCACGCAGCGGGAACAGCCGATCCGGATCGGCGACGACCTCCGGTGCGCCGCCGCAGTCGGTAGCCATCACTGGTACGCCGGCGACCATGGCTTCCAGCAGCACCATGCCGAAGGGCTCGTGATCGGAGCTGAGCGCGAACAGGTCGAAGGCCGAGAAATAGCGGCGAACATCCGCCACCTGGCCGAGGAAGCACACGCGGTCGGTGATGCCGAGGCTTACGGCCTGCGCTTTCAATGCCGTATCCAGCGGACCGCTGCCGGCGATTGCCAGCAACGTACCGGCAGGCAGACGCGGCAGCGCCGCGGCGAAGCCCGTGATCAGCGTCGCCTGATCCTTGTCCGGATGCAGGCGGCCGACATTGCCGATCACCGGCACCTCCTGTGGCAGGCCGAGCGCTTCGCGCGCCGCCTCGCGTGGCACGATCGCTTCTTGTGCAGCAGCGACGTCGAGCCGGTTGTGCAGCGTTGCGATCTTCTCGTCTGGCCAGCCGGGCAGGCAGCGGCGGATGTCGTCGCGCACGGCATCCGAGACGGCGAGCAGCGACAGGCGTTTGCGGAAGGCATTGGCAAACCAGCGGCGCGCGGCGCGCCTGTAGTCGCCGAAGGCATGATGGACGCTGATCACCGGCAGCTTCGTCGCCAGGCAGGCGATGTAGGTCGGCTTGGCGCGGTGCGCAATGACCAGTGCGAAATCGCGGCTGGCCGCAATCTTCCGGAGCGCACGGATCGCTGCCAGCTTGAGGCCGCCGACGGCATTGCTGCTGAAATCGAGGAAGATCACCTCATCGGACGCCGACACCCGTCGCACGGCCTCGCTCGGCTCGCCGGTCAGATAGACGGTGAGCACCTTGTACGGTGACCCCTTGAACAGCGCCGCATACTGGCGTGCGACGTCGGCGAAGGGGCCGTAGTGCGAATGGCAGAACTGAAGGATCCAGCGTTCGGCCATGGTCTCAGGCCGCCTTCACCGAATCCTTGACGACGAGAATGTCTTC
Source organism: Zoogloeaceae bacterium (assembly GCA_024235655.1). Classification (GTDB taxonomy): domain Bacteria; phylum Pseudomonadota; class Gammaproteobacteria; order Burkholderiales; family Rhodocyclaceae; genus Proximibacter. Next base: position 641,427 of record JACKLY010000001.1, read on the forward strand.
CATGATCAGGTACTGCAGGTCGGAGCCGAAGAACATGTTCAGCGCGTCGGTCGGCGAGCAGATCATCGGTTCACCGCGGCGGTTGAGCGAGGTGTTGAGGACGACGCCGTTGCCGGTCAGTTTTTCCAGTTCGAGCATCAGGTCGTAGTAGCGCGGATTGAACTCGCGTTTGAGCACCTGCGCGCGCGAGGTGCCGTCCTCGTGCACGACTTCCGGCACGCGGGTCTTCCACTCTTCGGCGACCTCAAAGGTGAAGGTCATGAACGGTGCCGGGTGGTCGCTGCCGAGCATCTGCGGGCCGACGCTGTCGAGCATGCTCGGGCAGAAAGGGCGCCAGCGTTCGCGGAATTTGATCTGCTCGTTGATGCGGTCGGCGACGCCGGCAGCACTCGGGCAGCCGAGGATCGAGCGGCCGCCGAGGGCGCGTGGGCCGAATTCCATGCGGCCGCGGAACCAGGCCACCGGGTTGCCATCGGCGAGGATCTGCGCGATCTGCTTCGGTACCTCGACGTCGCCGTTGTCGATCTTCCGCCATTGCGGTTTCGACGGGTGGCGCGCGCAGGCGGCAATCACGTCCTCGTTGCTGTAGGCCGGGCCGAGGTAGACGTGTTCCATCTTCTCGACCGGAACGCCGCGTTGCACGGAAACGTAGGAGGCGGCGCCGATCGCCGTGCCCGCGTCGCCGGAGGCCGGCTGCACGAACAGTTCCTTGAGATCCGGGCGGGCGATGATCTTCTGGTTCAGCTTGACGTTCAACGCGCCGCCGCCGGAGAAGGCCAGCCGGCCGGTTTCCTTGAGAATGTCGCCAAGGTAGTACTCAATCATCTGCAGCGACAGATCCTCGAACAGCTTCTGCATGCTCGCCGCGTAGTGGATGTACGGGTCGTCGGCGATGTCGCCGTGGCGCATCGGGCCGAGCCAGTCGATCAGCTTGGGCGAGAAGTAGTAGCCCCTGCTTTTGCCATTTTCCTTCTCCTTGTAGCGGCGGAAGCCGATCACGTTGGCGTAGTCGGTGTTGACGATCAGTTCGCCGTTCTCGAACTTCGCCAGCCGCGAGAAATCGTACTTCGTCGGATCGCCGTAGGGTGCCATTCCCATGACCTTGTACTCGCCGTCGAGCATCTCGAAGCCGAGGTACTCGGTGAGTGCGCCGTAGAGGCCGCCGAGCGAATCCGGGTCGTAGAACTCCTTGATCTTGGTGATCTTGCCGTTCTCGCCGACGCCGAAGAAGGTCGTCGCGTATTCGCCCTTGCCGTCGATGCCGAGGATTGCCGTCTTCTCGGTGAAACCCGAGCAATGGTAGGCCGAGGAGGCGTGCGCGAGGTGGTGCTCGACCGGCACGATCTCGACCTTCGTGAGATCGAAACCCAGTTGCACAAGGCACCACTCGATGCGCTTCTTGTAGCGGAAATAGCGACGGTTGCCGGTGAGGATCGCATCAAGCGAACGATCCGGCGCGTACCAGTAGCGCTTCGCATAGTGCCAGCGCGCCTTCTCGGCGAGGCTGATCGGCGCAAAAGGAACGGCGACGACCTGCACGTCGGCCGGCTTCAGCCCGGCGAACTCGAGGCAGAACTTCGCCGCCTCGTACGGCATGCGGTTTTTTGCGTGCTTGTCGCGGACGAAGCGTTCCTCTTCAGCGGCGGCAAGCAGCTTGCCGTCAACATAGAGAGCAGCAGAAGGGTCGTGCGTCAGTGCGCCGGATAGTCCTAGTACGGTCAGTGCCAAAATCAGGTCTCTTGCAGTGGTTTCGCCGGAAGCTTGCCGGCGCTAAGCGCGCAAGTATACCTTCCCTGCGGCATTCTTCGGTAAATCAGATGCTTGCGCCCGGCTTGCCATGCGCGGCGAGCAATTGTCTCCATTCCGCCTCCGACCAGACCTGCTGATGCCGTTTCAGTTGTTCCAGATCATGGCGTGCTGCCTTGCCCGGCAGCAGGGGGCGGCGCAGTTTCTCCAGGTCGATCAGCGCGATTTCCGGTTGACCGTCCTGCCAGCGCACCATGATGTGCTTGTCGTAGAGGCAGCTATGCTGCCAGCCGGCACGGTGCATGATGCCGAGTACGCGGCCGGTTTCACTGGCCATCAACTGTCTTGCTGACGCATCGAGCCCGGTCTGGGTGTCGAGGGCGAGAAAGCCGGCCAGTTCCTCGGTGACCAGCACAGCCTCGTAGCCCTCGGCCGTTTTCCGTTCGCCGTGGAAGACCGGTGTCGGTACGCGCAGGCCAAGCTTCTGCAGGCGTCCGATATTGAGCCGCTCGCGGCTGGCCGTCGGCCAGCCAAAGGGGTGGTCCAGCGTTCGGCACAGGTGGTTGCACTGCTTCTTGATGTAGTAAAGCGTGTCACCGATGCGTAGCCGCATCATGCCGCTCCAGCCGTTGCGACGCTGGTTGGGTTCTTCTACCCAGGCGCCGGGGGCATTCCACCAGCCTGTGAAATCCGTGGGCAGTTCGGCTGAGGTATGGGTGGTGTGGTTCATGCGGCTGCTTTCATCATTCATGCCGGTGTGGATTTTCGGTAGGGGCGCTCTTCGCCCGGTGGCCGGGTCTTGAAGCGTCGATGCACCCAATAATACTGTTCCGGCATGGTGCGTACCACCTGCTCGATCCATTCGTTCATGCGCCGGGTATCGGCTTCGACATCCTCCGTCGGGAAGTTTTCCCAGACGTCACCAAAGCTGACGACATAACCCTCGCCACCCGGCAGCATGCGCGTCACACAGGGCACCACGGCGGCGCCGGCCAGCCGCGACAGGCGGGACAGGCCGGTAATGGTCGATGCCGGCACGCCGAAAAAGGGTACGAAGATCGCATCCTTGGCGCGGAAGTCCATGTCCGGAAGGTAGTAGAAGGGTCGGCCGGATTTCATTGCCTTGACACTGGCACGCGGTCCATCGCGCCTTGATAGCAATTGCTGGTCACCAAAGCGGCTGCGCCCACCGAGCAGCAACTTGTCGAATACCGGATTGCTCTGCTCGGCATAGATGCTGACGATGTCGAAGCGCATGGTCACCGCCACGCCGCCGGCATCAAGACCGACAAAATGCGGCGCCAGCAGCATCACCGGCTTGCCGGCAGCGCGCAGGGTATGCACCTTGTCTTCGCCTTCGACGCGGACAATGCGCATCAGCCGTTCACGGCTTGCCCACCAGAACAGGCTGCGTTCCAGCATGCTGCGGCCAAGCACCCGGAAATGTTTGCGTGCAAGCGTCTGCCGGGCGGTCTCGTCAAGCTCGGGAAAACACAGGGCGAGATTGGTGTTGACGATATGCCGTCGTTTTTTGGCAAAGCGGAAAAGCAGGCTGCCCAGCCCGTTGCCGATTACGGCCAGCAAAGAGAGTGGCAGAAAGTGCAGAACCCAGAGCAGGGCGACGGCGGCACGGGAAAGCATGGGTGGCAGACAGGTTGATTGGCAGTCCGGAAGAGGCGGAAGTATCACCGGCAACGCTGCTGTGGTCAAACCATGGTCAGGTTGAAGCGCCGGGCGGGAAATTGCTCCGGGACCAAGCACAACGGATAATCGCCTTGGTCATCCATTGTCAGGGCAGCCCGTTCATGCGCACAGAAACCATCATCACCCCCGTCCGGCCGGACGATGTCGAGGCCATTGCTGCCCTTGCCCGGGTTGTCTGGCAGCACGCCTACCCCGGCATCATCAGTCAGGCACAGATCGACTATATGCTGGATCAGCGCTACAACACCGCGCAACTGCTGACGGAGCTTGAAAAGCCGGGTTACTGGTGGGATCAGGCCTTTGTCGCCGGAGGACGTGTCGGCTTTGCTTCCTGCTTTCTGACGGGCGCGCCGGGCGAAATCAAGCTGGACAAGGTCTATGTACATCCGGATTGCCAGCGGGGCGGCGTTGGCGGCGCACTGATCGAGCGCGTGCTTGCGCATGGCCGTTCAGCCGGTTGTGCCACCCTGATTCTGGCAGTGAACAAACAGAATGTACGGGCCATCGCCGCTTATGAAAAGACAGGGTTTACGGTGCGGGAATCGGTGCGCGTCGATATTGGCGGCGGATTTGTCATGGACGACTTTATAATGAGCCGATCCATTGCGTAGGTTGCCATGAAGATCAAATTCTCAAAAATGCACGGCCTGGGTAACGATTTTGTCGTGCTTGATGGCGTTCGCCAGTCGATTGACCTGTCGCCGGCCCAGCTGCGTCTGCTCGCCAGCCGCAACTTCGGAATCGGGTGTGACCAGATCCTGCTGGTTGAAAAGCCGTCGCAGGCCGGCGTCGATTTCCGTTACCGCATCTTCAATGCCGATGGCGGCGAGGTCGAGCAGTGCGGCAACGGTGCACGCTGCTTCGTTCGGTTTGTCCACGATCAGGGCTTGACCGACAAGCGCGAGATTCGTGTCGAAACCCTGTGTGGTGTGATTGCGCCCCGTCTGGAGGATAACGGTCTGGTGACCGTGGATATGGGTGTACCGGTCTTTGATCCGGAGCGTATTCCCTTTGTCAGTCCATCCTCTGCGGTTGTGCAGCCCTTGATGGTGGGTGACCACGAAGTCATGATTACAGCCATCTCAATGGGCAACCCGCATGCGGTGCAAGTAGTGCCCGATGTGGATACTGCCCCGGTAACCAGGGAAGGCCCACAGATCGAAGCGCACCCGCGTTTTCCCCGGCGAGTGAATGCCGGATTCATGCAGATTCTTGATCGCTCGGCCATTCGTCTGCGAGTGTTCGAGCGGGGTGCGGGTGAAACCCTGGCCTGCGGTACTGGTGCTTGCGCAGCCGTGGTCGCCGGGATCAGTCGTGGCCTGGTCGATTCGCCGGTGCGCGTTGAGACACGCGGGGGGGAGCTGAGCATCGCCTGGTCCGGTGCCGGTACGCCGGTGCTGATGACCGGTCCAGCCGTTACAGTATTTACGGGAGAGATAGAACTATGAGAGCCGATGAAGTTGCGCATTACCTGCAGAACACGCCGCAATTCTTTGAGCAGTATGCGGATCTGATGGCACAGATTGCCATTCCGCATCCGCATGGCGGCCGCGCCATCTCGATTACCGAGCGGCAGATGCTGACCCTGCGTGACAAGAACCGGCAGCTTGAAGCCAAGCTGGTCGAGCTGATCGGTTTCGGCGAGGAAAACGATGCCATCAGCGAGAAGATGCAGCGGCTGGCGGTGGCGCTGATCGCGGCCTATACCTTTCCGGCGGTGGTGCATACGCTGGGCTACCACCTCAAGGAAGACTTTGCCATTCCACAGGTTGCCATTCGACTGTGGAGTCTGCCGGCAGGGGAACGCGACGATCTGCCCGAGTTTGCCGAGGTCAGCCAGGAATTGCAGGTTTTTGCCGAAACACTGACCCATCCCTTCTGTGGTTCCACTGCCGGTTTCGAAACCTCGACCTGGTTCGGGGAGGCGTCCACCAATATCCGCTCGCAGGCATTGATTGCCTTGCGCAGTGGCGGCGGCACCATCGGCATGATTGCGCTCGGTGCCTACGATGTCGAGCGTTTCTACGCAGGCATGGGAACGATCTATCTCGAACGCCTTGGCGACATGGCTTCCGCAGCCATCGCCCGTACCCTCGGCACTGCATGAGCCAGGCGCTGGTCGATGCATGGCTGGCAGAGCTCGCCGGTCAGCGTCGGCAATCGGCGCACACCATCGCGGCCTATCGCCGCGATCTATCTCTGCTGATCACTCTGGCGGACGCGCAGCCGCTGGTAGCACTGCAGGTGCACCACATCCGCCGCTATCTGGCCCAGCTGCATGCCCGTGGTTTGGGCGGGCGCTCACTGGCGCGCATCCTGTCCGCCTGGCGGGGTTTCTATCGCTGGCTGAATCTGCGCGGTGAGGCACCACAAAATCCCGTTGAAGGAGTACGTCCGCCAAAAAGCCCGAAGGCCCTGCCGCACGCCCTCTCTCCCGATGAGGCCAATGCGCTGTTGACGCCCCTGGCTGCTGGGACGGAGGGCGCTCCGGATGTGCTGGACGTGCGCGATCAGGCCATCTTCGAGTTGTTCTATTCTTCCGGCCTGCGCCTTGCCGAGCTCGATGGTTTGAACATTGATTGCCTGGTCGATGTGGCTGCCGGGGAAATTCGTGTGCTCGGCAAGCGCAACAAGACCCGCATTGTTCCAGTCGGGGCCAAGGCGCGTGAGGCGCTGGCGGCGTGGATTGGCCGCCGGGCTGAACTGGCCGGGGCCGATGAGCCGGCCTTGTTCGTCGGGCGCCATGGCAGGCGCCTGTCGATGCGCATGATCCAGAACCGGCTCAAGCGCCGCGCCGAGTTGCTTGGTTTGCCGATGCACGTGCATCCGCACATGCTGCGGCATTCCTTCGCCTCGCATGTGCTGCAGTCTTCCGGTGACCTGCGCGCCGTTCAGGAAATGCTTGGCCACGCGAGCATCGCCTCGACGCAGGTTTACACCCATCTGGATTTCCAGCATCTGGCCAAGGTTTACGATGCGGCGCATCCGCGGGCGAAGAAAAAGACTTGAGCCTGTAGCCGTCCCCTATTCCAGAAAAACCAGCCGGACACGTTCCAGCGCAGTCAATTCTGACCACCATTCCTGTGCACTTCGGAATGATCTGAGGCCAATCTCGGTGAGAAAGAAAAAACGCAGGTTGGGAACCCAGTGCGGCTCATCGCTGGGAGCACACCAGCCAGCGCGCAGCATGATCTGACCGATGACCCGCGGATAGGCGGTGCCCGGTACGAGAACCGGCTCAATGGCGACTTGCCCTTCCCAATTGGCAGGATTACGCAAATCCTGAAACCACGCTTCGCGCTCATCGTCGCGCTCGAAATGTTTGGCCAGCGATGGAATTCGTCGTTCCACCACCATGGCTTCCCCGCCTGCCATTGCCCGCAGGGCACGGAACAACTGGTAGCGGGTGCCTTGCAGAGTGCCGGCATTCATCGTGGCAAGCGGTGTGCTGGCGGGGCGGGGCAGGGGCTGTGCTTTGCCGGTGGGCCGGGCATGGCGTAGGCGGTGCTGCAGCAGATGGTCGGTGGCGACAAAAAAGAACATGATTGGCCCCTCCGTCGATTAGGGACTGCCCGAGACGGAATATCCCGGAACAGAACTTAATCATAGACCGCCGGTTGGCTAACTCAAGGTGCCGTTATGTGTCCTTGCTGCGGCTGGCTCAGGCATCCGCACCAATGGTGATTGTGTTCTCGCCATCGAAGCGGTAGGCAGGAATTACCAGGTTGGCTTGCGCCGGCCCGACCTTGAAAACGCGGCCAGCGAGATCGTACTTTGACGTGTGGCAAGGGCACAGGAAATGGTCGCCGTTCAATGCCGGGGTACAGCCCTGATGGGTGCACAGGCCGATGGCGACAAAGATTTCCGGGCGCAATGAGCGCAGCGGGTTCTGGCAGGCATCGGGCTGCAGCGAGGCTTTTGAATCCGGATCGGCCAGATCGTTGTTCGGTTTTGCCAGTGCGGCAAGCATGTGCTCGCTACGTCGCAGCAGCCACACCGGCTTGCCCTGCCATTCCACGGTCTTCAACTTGCCGGCAACGAGGCTGGCGAGGTCTACGGCCAGTGGCGAGCCGTGCGGCCAGGAACGGGTGGCATGGTGTTGCTGCGACAGGAACAGGGCGCCACCACCGGCGGCACATGCGCCGGCAGCGATGACGATACGTCGGCGCTGACTCTTGCTGGCGTGATCCATTTCGCGTCTCTCCCCTCGCGGTGAAGCTGGCAGCGTAAAATGTCGGCCATCATGACGCAACTACTATTGAAACCGGGCAAGGAGCGGTCGCTCTTTCGCCGTCATCCGTGGATCTTCGAAGGGGCGGTTGAGCGCCTCGACGGCAGGGCGCGACTGGGCGATACCGTTGATGTGGTCGATGCCAGCGGCCGTCGGCTGGCGCGGGCAGCGTGGAGCCCGCAATCGAAGATCCGGGCGCGGGTGTGGAGCTTCAACCCGGACGAGACGATCGACGATGCCTTTTTCAAGCGCCGTGTCTCGGCTGCCGTGGGCCGTCGTCTGGCCATGCCGCAACTGGCCGGGCAGGAGGGCATGCGCCTGCTGCATGGCGAGTCGGATGGCTTGCCCGGCGTCATCGCCGACCGCTATGGCGACACTATTTGCCTGCAACTGACCGCAGCCGGTGCCGACAAGTGGCGTAAGGCCATCGTCGGGGCGCTGGTGGCTGCCACTGGGGTGGCCCGCATCTACGAACGTTCCGATTCCGACGTGCGCAAGCTTGAGGGGCTGGAGCCGGTCACCGGTTGGCTGCATGGTGACGCCCCGGCTGAAGCCCTGTCGATCGACGAGAACGGTGTCCGTCTTGGTGTTGATGTGGTGGCCGGGCACAAGACCGGCTTCTATCTCGATCAGCGGGCCAACCGGCTGCTGACACGGGCGCTGGCTTCCGGCAAGTCGGTGCTCAACTGTTTCTGCTACACCGGTGGTTTTTCGTTGCAGGCGCTGGCCGGCGGCGCGGCCAGCGTGCTGTCGATTGATTCGTCCGGCCCGGCCCTGGCCAGTGCGCGCAACAACCTGGCGCTCAACCCGCAGCTTGATGCGAGCCGTGCCGAATGGCTGGAGGCCGATGTGTTCGAAGCGCTGCGGACGTTCCGCAAGGAAAACCGCAGCTTCGACCTGATCGTGCTCGACCCGCCCAAGTTCGCCCCCTCGGCGGCCCACGCCGAGCGCGCTGCCCGTGCCTACAAGGACATCAACCTGATGGGGTTTCGCCTGCTCAATCCCGGCGGCTACCTGATGACCTATTCGTGTTCCGGTGGCATCGGCCCCGAGCTGTTCCAGAAAATCGTGGCCGGGGCGGCGGTGGATGCCCACCGTGACGCACGGGTACTGGAGCGCCTGTCGGCCGGGCCGGACCATCCGGTGGCACTGCATTTTCCCGAGGGCGAATACCTCAAGGGTCTGCTGATCCAGGCCGACTGAGCGACGTCATCTAACCCGGTTGTACTTGCAACAGCGTTGCATTTGCATCGAGCTCATGGTCTAATCCGGCGCCATGCCGGAACTTCCTCCTCACCATCCGCCAGTCGGCCGCAGCAAGCCGGCTGAACGCATTCGTGCCGCCGGTGCGCGTGCCACGCCGGCGCGCATCCGCGTCCTTGAACTGCTGACCGCTGCCGCCAGCCCGCAGTCGCACCACGAAATCGAACTGGCGCTCGGTGCCGACAGCCTCGATCGTGTCACGCTCTATCGTGTGCTCGACTGGCTGGTCGAGGCGGGCCTCGCCGTCAAGCATGTCGACGAGCGCCGCGTCTGGCGTTTCGCCCTGGCCAGCGGCGGCGAGCACGGTGGGCATGCGCATTTTCGTTGCGATTGCTGCAGCCGTGTCTACTGCCTTGACGTGCCGGCACCGCAGCCCCCCGATCTGCCACGCGGCTTTACGCTGGCGCGTGCCGAGCTCGATCTCACCGGCCGCTGCGCCGTGTGCAACCGGAGTGTGAAATGAATCCCGCCGGCGATGGCGCACTCCCGTCCAGCGGGCCTTGCCCGGTCACCATCCTGACCGGCTTCCTCGGCAGTGGCAAAACGACTCTGCTCAACCGTATCCTGAGTGAGCGCCACGGCGAAAAGATTGCCGTCATCGAGAACGAGTTCGGTGAGGTCGGGATCGACAACGAACTGTTGTTGTCTGCCGACGACCAGATCGTCGAGATGAACAATGGCTGCATCTGCTGCACGGTGCGTGGTGACCTCATCCGCATCCTTGGCGAACTGATGGACAAGCGCGATGCCGGCATTCTCGCCTTCGATCGTGTCATCATCGAGACGACCGGGCTCGCCGAGCCGGGGCCGGTGGCGCAGACCTTCTTCATGGACGAGACCATTGCACAGCGCTACCTGCTCGATGCGGTGGTGACGCTGGTTGACAGCGTGCATGCCGGTCAGCAGCTCGACGAACACGAGGCGGCGCAATCGCAGGTAGGTTTTGCCGATCGCCTGCTGCTCTCGAAGACCGATCTGGTCGAACCTGATGCGCTCAACACGCTGCAGGAGCGGCTGGCAGCCATGAATCCGCGTGCTGCGCAGCATGCCGTGCACTTCGGCCAGATGCCGCTCACCGAACTGCTCGATATCCGTGGCTTCAACCTCAATGCCACGCTGGAGATCGAACCCGGCTTTCTCGCCCACGCCCATCACCACCACGACGACCGCATCGGCTCCGTGGTTTTCCGCGCAGACCGTGATTTCGATGGCGCCAAGCTGCAGGATTTCATTGGCGGCATCGTCCGCGTCTTCGGTGACGACCTGATGCGCTACAAGGGTGTCATGGCGGTAGACGATCTGCCCTATCGCGTCATCCTGCAGGGAGTGCACATGCTGATGGGCGCCAGCCCCGGCCAGTCGTGGGACGATGCGCCGCGAGTCTCGACGCTTGTCTTCATCGGCCGTGACCTGCCGCGCGAGATCATCCTTACCGGCTTGCAACAATGCCTGCGCCCCTAGACCCGCTCCGGGTGATCCCGGTGACCGTGCTCACCGGCTTTCTCGGTGCCGGCAAAACCACGTTGCTCAATCACCTGCTGAAGCAGCCGGCAATGGCAGATGCCGCCGTATTGATCAACGAGTTTGGCGAGGTCGGTATCGACCATCATCTGGTCGACAAGATTGACGACAATCTTGTCCTGCTTGATTCCGGGTGTCTCTGCTGCAGTGTGCGCGGCGACCTGACGCGCAGTCTGCGCGACCTTTTCATGAAGCGGCTGCGGCGTGAAATTCCAGCTTTTTCGCGGGTGCTGATCGAGACTACCGGACTTGCTGATCCGGCGCCGGTAATCTACACGCTGATGGAGGATTTCTTCATCGCCGAGCGTTTCCGTAGCGACGGCATCATCACCGCGGTCGATGTATCACATGCCGAAACACAGTTGTCGCGGCACCTGGAAGCGGTCAAGCAGGTGACCATGGCGGATCGACTATTGCTGACCAAATGCGACCTGGCGAGCGCCGAACAGGTGCTGCGGGTCGGTCGCCGCATCGCCCGGCTCAATCCGGGGGCGCCGCAGATCGAAGTGCGGCAAGGCGAGGTCGACGCAGCAATGCTGACCGGTAGCGGGCTCTATGACCCGGCCAGCAAGACCGCCGATGTTCGTCGCTGGCTGGCCGAGGAGGCCGTGCGTGCGGGGGGCGATGCGACGCAGGGCAACGCACATTCGCATGACCCCAATCGCCACGATGCACTGGTGCACAGTTTCGTGCTGCGTTTCAGGGAACCCTTTGCCTGGGGCGAGTTTGCCGAAGCCATGGATGTCCTGCTGTCGACCTGCGGTGACCGCATCCTGCGCGTCAAGGGCTTGCTCAATATTGCGGGGGAAGCAGCGCCACGTGTCATTCATTGCGTCCAGCACGTGCGCTACCCGGCCGCTGAGTTGCCGGCCTGGCCGGATGATGACCGGCACTCCCGGCTGGTTTTCATCGTCCGCAATTTCCAGCGTGAATACGTCGAGAAAGCCTTTGCCATGTTCTGCGACCAGATGCCGGCAAGTGGGGCCGACTGATGCGCAATAATGGCTTGCCCGGCAGGCGCTACCTGATGCAAGGCCTGCGTTCGTGGCTACTGGCAGCAAGCCTGATCTTTGCTCAGGTAGCCATGCTGGCGCATGCTGCGGAGCATGTGGCTGCCGAGCCGGTTTCCCATGTCTGTATCGTCTGCCTGTCAGGCCACAATGCGGCAGGAGCTCCACCGCCGGCAGCCTTTTCAATGCCTGTCATGCCGACTTCGGGTGCTTTCCCGGCGATTTCGGCCATTGCCGTTCCTTTTGCGTTCCCTGTTGTTTTCTACCCCGCGCGCGGGCCACCTTCTGCCTGATTTTCCATTGCCCTGCCGGCGCTATTTCGCCGGCATTGTCTTACTGAAAATCAGGAGTCACCATGAACACACCATCACTGGCGGCGCTCGCCTGCGCGCTGCCGATTTGCCTGTCGCCGCTGGCCGGGCATGCCGCAAACGACGCCGATCTGGCCGAAATCCGCAAGCAACTGCAGCAGATAAAGGATGCCTACGAACAGCGCATCGCCACGCTTGAAAGCAAACTGGCCAAGGCCGAGGGTACAGCCACCACGGTAGCGACGACGGCCAGGGAGGCTGAAACGCTTGCCCGTCAGGCCAGTCTGCGCCCACCGGCTACAGCGCCCGCCAGCGGCTTCAATCCGGAAGTCTCGCTGATTCTGCAAGGGCAGTACCGCAAGATGAAGGATGTCGAACATCGGCAGATCAGTGGTTTCTGGCCAGGCACGACGCACGATCATGACGACGATCACAACCACGGCGCCAGCCAGCGTGGTTTATCGATCGATCACACCGAACTGGTGTTCGAGGCCAATATCGACCCGTACTGGCGCGGCAAGGCCGTCTTTGCGATGGCAGACGGCGAGGTGGAGACCGAAGAGGCGTATTTCCAGTCGCTGGCTCTCGGTCATGGATTTGGTCTGAAAGGTGGGCGCATCCGTTCCGGAATCGGTTATCTCAACGAGCAGCATGCCCATGCCTGGGACTTCTCCGATGCGCCACTGATGTACAGCGCCATGTTCGGTGAGCATGCGAACTACACCGCCGATGGTGCGCAGCTCAAATGGGTCGCCCCGACGCCATTTTTCCTCGAGTTCGGCACCGAGATCGGCCGCGGTGCGAAGTTCCCCGGCACCGATCGCAACGGCAATGGCATTGGCGACGGAACCTTGTTCGTTCATGTCGGCGACGATATCGGTGCCAGCAACAGCTGGCGTGCAGGCCTCTCTTACCTGCAGACAAAGGCCAAGGGTCGCAGTTCCGGCGATGGATTCTTCACCGCCGCCGATGGCTCCGATGCGGTCGGCATCTTCGACGGCAAGTCGAAAACGATGATTGCCGATTTCGTATGGAAATGGTCGCCGAACGGCAATCCGAAATACCGCAACTTCAAGTTGCAGGGCGAGTACTTCCAGCGCCAGGAAAAGGGCTCGCTTGATTGCCAGGACGACGATGAAAACCCCTGCAACGGCGGTGCGGGTGTGCTCAGCGATTACAAGACCCGGCAGTCCGGTTGGTACCTGCAGGGGGTTTATCAGTTCACGTCGAACTGGCGTGTCGGCCTGCGCTACGACCGGCTTGATTCTGGCAGCCGCAAGTTCTACGAGAACACGGCCAATATCGAAGCCGACAACTACCGGCCGAAACGTGTGACGCTGATGGCCGATTACAGCTGGAGCGAGTTCTCGCGCATGCGCCTGCAGTTTGCACAGGACAAGTCAATGCAGGGGGTCACCGATAACCAGGTCTGGCTGCAGTACATCATGAGTCTGGGCGCCCATGGGGCCCATAAATTCTGAGTAGGGGATGCGGTCATCTCCGACTCGGAACGCTCGCTCAATAAATGAGGAAAATTGCATGAAGAAATTACTATTTTTGGGTTTCATTTCCGCCATCCTTGCGTTGCCGGCACACGCCGCGCTCAAGATCTTTGCCACGGTTCCAGAATGGGGGGCGCTGGCGCAGGAGATTGGTGGCAGCCGGGTTTCGGTTTATACGGCAACAACAGGACTACAGGATCCGCACCGGGTCGACGCCAAACCTTCGCTGATTGCGCGGGCACGATCGGCGCAACTGGTGGTGGCAACCGGCGCCGAACTGGAAATCGGTTGGTTGCCGGTGGTCTTGCGCGAGTCGGGTAATCGGGAAATACAGCCGGGTCGGCCGGGGTATTTTGAAGCTGCCGGCGTGGTAGCCATGCGCGATGTGCCGCAGGTTCTGGATCGTGCACACGGTGATGTCCATGCCGGTGGAAATCCGCATATCCAGATGGATCCACGCAATATCCTGAAAGTAGCCGAATCACTGACGGCACGCATGGTCGAACTTGATCCGGTCGAGGCCATGGCCTACCGCAGTGGGCTGCAGGAATTCTCGGTCAAGTGGCAGGCGGCAATACAACGCTGGCAGAAAGAAGCAGCTTCGCTCAAGGGGATCCCTGTGCTCGTTCAGCACGACGCCTTTTCCTATCTGAATGCCTGGTTGGGAATGAAGCAGGCAGGGGTGCTGGAACCGAAGCCGGGCGTCGAGCCCTCCGGTGCTTTTCTTGCCGACATGCTGGCGCGTCAGCAGGCACAACCTGCCCGCATGGTGTTGCGACCCGCCTACCAGTACGACACGCCAGCACGCTGGATGGCCGAGCGGGCAAAGATTCCGGCGGTGACTTTGCCATTTACCGTCGGCGGCACGCCTGAGGCGAGTGACCTGTTTTCGCTCTTCGACGATACGATCCGCCGCCTGCTGGCAGGCTTGCAGCAGAAATAGGCGTCGGCCATGCTGATCGATGTGCGTGATCTGGTGGCCGGCTATGACCGGCCGGTGCTGGGGCCGGTTTCCTTTGCCCTTGGGCGGGGCGAGGTGCTGGGTCTGACAGGGGCTAACGGCAGTGGCAAATCCACCTTGCTCGCGGCTCTGCTCGGTGCTGCCCGCATCTTCTCCGGTGAAGTGAAAAAGTCGGCAGGACTGACGCTCACGCTACAGACACAACAGCATCCGGACGTGGCCGGGGTGCCGCTGACAGGGTCGGAATTGCTGGCCCTGACTGGCGCATCGGCGGCAGGGTTGCCGCCCTGGCTCAGCGCTCGCCTGGATGAACGGCTTGACCGACTTTCCGGTGGTCAGCGGCAGTACCTGCACCTGTGGTCCTGCCTGCAGGCACCGGGAGATGCCGTGCTGCTTGATGAGCCAACCAACAATCTTGATCCGGATGGTGTGGTCCATCTCGCCGGTGCGCTGCACGCACGTGCAGCCGCCGGTGCCGGGCTGATTCTTGTCAGCCATGACGCTGAGTTCATTGCTGCTGCCTGTGACCGTGTGCTGCAACTCGGGGTGGTGCGATGAACGCGCTGGCGCTGGTTTTTGACCCGATCTTTCTGCAGCCATTTCTGACCGGCCTGGCTTTCGCCGTTCTGCTGCCCTTGCTTGGCGCGTATCTGCGATTGCGCGATGAATGGCTGGCCGCACTGGCCTTTGCGCAGACTGCGGCTGCCGGTTCGCTGCTGGCCCTGTTGGTCGGGTTGCCACTGATGCTGGGAGGCTTGCTTGCCGCCATGGCGGCAGCCGGTTTGAAAAGTTTGTTTGAAGGTGCTGACCGGGGGAGGCAGGGGGCCTGGTACGCAATGCTGTTGGTTTCTGGCTGGGGAATTTCTGTACTGTTGATTGCCAATCTGCCGTTGGCCGAGCGTCTGGGCCATGCGCTCTTCGATGGGCAGATCTACTTTACAGAGCGTAGTCATCTGATGGCAGCCGGGGTTTGTGTGGTGGTCGTAGGTGGCGCGTTGCTGCGTCTTTCGCGAGCGCTTCTGCTGTCGCATTTTTTCCCGGATTTTTTTCGGGCACGTGGCCGTTCGGCGCAGCGCATCCACTTTGCATTTGATCTGCTGGTAGCGGCATCACTGGCATTGGCCACCATGAGTATCGGCGTCATGGCTGCCTTTGCGTTGATCTTTGTGCCGCCACTGGTGGCCTGGCGGGGTGATGGCGGTTGGTGTCGTGCACTTCTGCTTGCTGTGGTGGTCGGGCTTGCGGCATATCTGCTGTCCTTTATCCTGGCGCTCGTGCTGGATCAACCCTTTGGCCCCTTGCTGGCGCTGACCCTGGTACTTGCCGGGGTGGCATCCGGAATAGAAAGAAAAACCCGTTTTCGGCGCTGAGAGGCTCAGTTTGAGCGGGTTTGCAAATTGCGGCGCATTCGCCGATGTGATAAAACAACCGTTCGTAACTTAGTTAAAACCTTTGGTCAGCCCAGCGCATGGTTTTCTCCTTCTTCAAAAAACCCCCTCCTGAAAAAATGGTGGCCCGGCCGGCTGCGGCTCCGGTGCGGCCAAAGCCGGTCGCAGAAGCATCGCCGGAGGCTGTGCCGCAGGCGGTTCCCGCGGCGGCACCTGTGGCGGTTGAAGAAAAGGCCGAAGCCCCGCGCGAACTGGCACCACTTGATTTCACCAGCCCCAGCGAATTCAGTGACCTGAGCGAAGTCCCCGGCGATATCCATGTCGAGGGCGACATGGATCCGATTGAATCCGATATCGAGCAGGCGGCCATCCTTTATGCCAATGCGCAGGATGATGCGGCGAAGGCGGTCCTCGAAAACGCCGTCCAGATACACCATTTCGCCCCGGGTGAGCGCCTGTGGCTGATGCTTTTTGATTTTTACCGGTTGACCAATCAGCGCCAGCCCTTTGATGCATTGGGGCTGGAGTATGCGCGTGCACTGGAAAAATCGCCGCCGACATGGCGTAGCAATGAGGCGCCAAAACCGGTAGCCAAGAAGGCTGCGCCAGCTGGCACCGTGCTATTCAAGGGCGACCTGACGGGCGACAACGATGCCGCTTTCGCTACACTCGATCAGGCACTTGGCAAAAGCAGCAAATTGCGTATCGACCTGAGCAAGGTTCAGGTGATCGATGATCTGGGTGCCGAACGCATGCTTGGTGTTCTGGCGCAAATAGGAAAGCAGAAGGGTGAGCTGGAACTGGTCGGTCGTGATGCACTGGCCGCGATGATTGAATCGCGGATCGAAGTGGGCAAGCGTGAGGATGCCGGCTGCTGGCTTTTGTTGCTGGAGCTTTATCAGTTGATGGGCAAGGAGGACGTATTCGAGGATCTGGCCATCAACTATGCCGTCACCTTTGAAATGTCACCCCCATCGTGGGAGCCGAAGCGGGTTGCTGCCGCTGCACCGACGCCAACGCCGGCACTGGCACTGGCTGATCAGGAGGGGGAGGACGAACCGGTTGTGCAGAATTTCTCGCTCAAGGGCGATCTGAAAGCCGAGCGCTTTGCTGGCCTGCAAGCGTATTTCGAGGATCACAACCCGGTCATCATCGATTTTTCTGCCGTCACGCGTATTGATTTTGTCAGTGCCGGCACGTTGGTCAATCTGCTGTCGCCATCCCGCCGGGCGGGCAAGCAGGTCATCATTCATCATCCCAACCATCTGGTCGCGGAATTGCTTGGCGTGGTCGGTCTGCGATCCGTCGCCGAAATCATCACGGCCAGGAACTGAGTATCCCAATGGAACAGTATCACGGTACCACCATCCTCTCGGTGCGCCGCGGCCAGCGCGTCGCCATGGGCGGTGACGGGCAGGTCACGCTGGGCAATATCGTCATCAAGTCCACTGCGCGCAAGGTGCGCCGCCTGTACAAGGAGCAGATTCTGGCCGGTTTTGCCGGCGGTACGGCTGATGCCTTTACGCTGTTCGAGCGTTTCGAGGCCAAGCTGGACAAATATCAGGGACACCTCTTGCGTTCGGCTGTTGAGCTGGCCAAGGAATGGCGCACTGATCGCGCGCTGCGCCGGCTGGAGGCGATGCTGGCTGTGGCCGATCGCGAGACATCGCTGATCATCACCGGCAACGGGGATGTGCTGGAGCCTGAACAGGGGATTGTCGCTATTGGCTCCGGTGGTGCCTATGCTCAGGCTGCCGCCAAAGGCCTGCTGGAGAATACCGAGTTGCCACCGGCAGAGGTGGTTCGCAAGTCGCTCGAAATTGCCGGCGACCTCTGTATCTACACCAATCGCAATTTCACGCTGGAAATACTGGATTGAGTCTGGTCCTATAGCGACAAGGCCTGTCGCAGGCCGTCGTAACGCGCTTCGATTTCGGGGAAAAGGCCTGCCAGCTCCGGCCATTCAAAACCCAGTCGGGCAGGGGCCATGTCCGATACCTCAGGCACCAGGTTATAGGGCGTCTTGCCCAGGTCGAGCGCGTGGCTGAGCACTTCGGCCACATGAATCAGATCGCCGATTTCACCGTCGATGCCGGAGTCAGGATCGTGGTGGCCGTGAATGCCGCAAATGATGTCCTCAGGCAAGCGCCACTGTCGCGCCAGTTTTCCGCCGACCATGGCATGGTCGTAATTGAAGATTGCCATTTCGGCATGGGTGATTGACTCGCCATCCTGCACGCGAGCGCGAACCTGGGAGAAATGTTCAGGTGCTACCGTGCTCATCAGGAGTTGGCCGATATCGTGCAACAGGCCGGCGGAAAAAGCGGCTTCCGGATTGCAGTCAAAATGCCTGGCGATGACCTGGGCACAAGTGGCAACGCCAAGTGAATGCCGCCAGAACTGTGGCGCATCGAGGCCGGTATTGCTGGATGAAAAGTGTTTGATCAGTGCTGTTGCCAGCGTGATTGTACGCACGCCGGACAGGCCAAGCACCAGAATGGCCTGCCGGGTTGAGTCGACCGGAGAAGCCAGACCGAAGGCGCTGGAGTTGGCGGCACCGAGCAGGCGACCGACAATGGCCGGGTCGGTGTTGATGTGCCGGACGAGGCGATCGGTGTTTGCAGAGTCATCGTTGATCGACTCAAGGATGTGCCGTACCACTTGCGGCAGGGTCGGCAAGGCATCGAGCTGTTTAAGCAGTCCCTGCAGGCTGGGAGCATCGATGACTTGTTTTTCTGCACTCACTCGGCTTGCTCTCTGCGGTAGTCGATCAGGGTGTCGTGAAGCCGGGCGCGAGCCAGTGTGCCTTGCCCGCGAAAAATGTAATCGACCCGGGCTTCGGCTTCCTTGATCTCGCGGGAAATGGTCTGGGGATCGCGCGAATCGGGTATGTCGACGGTAAGGAATTCAATGCCGTGACGGTGCAGGCTGTCGAGGGTTTTCTGATCGAGTACGCTGCCGGTAGCCAGCAAGGCGCTACCCTGTGCTCCATTCGCCGGCCTAGCGACGACCATGCCGGGCAGCAGCTTTCCCGGAGGGAGGAAAACGGTGCGTGTCTTCATGGCTGCAGTCTGCCATAGCTCAGCCACGAAATGATACATTTCCAACCCTGTCGATTGATTTGAAAGTAACCCAGCATGACCCAGATGACGCCTCAGGAAATCGTCCACGAACTTGACAAGAATATCGTCGGCCAGGGCAAGGCCAAGAAGGCGGTGGCCATTGCCTTGCGCAACCGCTGGCGGCGGGCGCAGGTGGCTGAACCCTTGCGCCAGGAAATCACGCCGAAAAACATTCTGATGATCGGCCCGACCGGGGTGGGCAAGACCGAAATCGCGCGCCGTCTGGCCAAGTTGGCCAATGCGCCCTTCATCAAGATCGAGGCCACCAAATTTACCGAGGTCGGCTATGTCGGCCGTGATGTCGATACGATCATTCGCGATCTGGTCGAGCTGGCAGTCAAATCCGGGCGTGAAGAGGCAATGAAACAGATGCGCTCACGGGCTGAGGATGCGGCTGAGGAGCGTGTGCTCGACGCCTTGCTGCCGCCGCCGCGTGGCAGCAATTTTTTCGGCAACGAGAGTGTGCCGCAGGAGGATGCCGGTGCCGGTACACGCCAGAAATTTCGCAAGAAGCTGCGTGAGGGTGAATTCGACGACAAGGAAATCGAAATCGAACTGGCGGCCCCGTCGATGAGCGCGGAAATTTTTGCGCCCCCGGGGATGGAAGACCTGACCAACCAGATTCAGGGCATGTTCCAGAACATGGGCGGCGGGCGCAAAAAGCCGCGCAAGCTGAAGATCAGCGAAGCCCTGAAATTGCTGATCGATGAAGAAGCCGCCAAGCTGGTCAATGACGACGAAGTGAAGCTGGATGCGCTGACCAATGTCGAGCAGAACGGTATCGTTTTCCTCGACGAGATCGACAAGATCGCCAGCCGTTCGGATGCACACGGTGCTGAAGTGTCACGCCAGGGGGTGCAGCGCGACTTGCTGCCGCTGGTGGAAGGTACAACGGTGTCGACCAAGTACGGCATGATCAATACCGACCACATCCTGTTCATTGCCAGCGGTGCTTTTCATCTGGCCAAGCCGTCGGATCTGATCCCCGAGCTGCAGGGGCGGTTCCCGATCCGCGTTGAACTGGAGTCGCTATCGGTAGCGGATTTCGAGTGCATCCTGACCCAGACCGATGCTTGCCTGACCACCCAGTACGAAGCCCTTCTGGCAACGGAAGGCGTGACCCTTGAGTTCACCGATAACGGCATCCGCCGGCTTGCCGAGATTGCCTGGTCGGTCAACGAAAAAACCGAGAATATCGGTGCCCGTCGCCTCTATACGGTGATGGAGCGGCTGCTGGAGGATATTTCCTTCAATGCCGGCAAGGCGGGTACGGAAAAGCTGACCATCGACGCCGACTACGTAAACGCTTGCCTCGGCGAATTGTCGCAGAACGAAGATCTTTCCCGCTACGTACTCTGACGATGCTGCTGCGCATCGTCGCCATCATCTTTCCGGTATTCGCCATCATTGCGGCGGGGTATTTCTATGCCCGTCGCAAGCAGCCGGACATGAGTTTTGCCAATCAGCTGAATATGGACATCTTTGTGCCGGCGCTGGTTTTTGCTGCGCTGGCCAACAAGAGTTTTGATCTGTCAGCCTATTGGCCGCTGGCGATGGGGGCGGTCGTGGTGGTTCTTGGCTCCGGCCTCCTGGCCTGGCCGGTGGCCAGGTTGATGAAGGTGGACACCAATACCCTGGTGCCACCGATGATGTTCAGTAATACCGGCAACATGGGCATTCCGCTGCTGGTACTGGCTTTCGGTGAGGCGGCGCTGCCGGCTGCCGTCATGATTTTCCTGGCCGAGAACCTGCTGCACTATGCACTGGGTACCTGGATGCTGGATCACCATGCCAAATGGTGGAATCTCTGGCGCGTACCGGTGATTCTGGCCTCGCTCGCCGGGCTGGCGGTCAGCGTGGTCGGCGTCGTGGTCTGGCCGCCGCTGCTGATGGCGATCAAGATGCTGGGCGATGTCTGCATTCCCCTGCTGCTTTTTTCCCTGGGTGTACGGCTGGCTGCATCGTCGGCACAGGATTGGCGGCTGGGTATCACTGGCGCCATCCTGTGCCCGTTGTCCGGCATGGCGATGGCCGTAGTCATCGCCCATGTGCTCGACCTGCCCACTGATCAGCGCGGCATGTTACTGGTCATGGGAGCGCTACCCCCCGCCGTTCTCAACTATATCTTTGCCGAGAAATACCGCCAGGAGCCGGCCAAGGTGGCCTCGATTGTGGTCATCGGCAATGTGGCCTCACTGGCGTTCATTCCATTGGCGCTGTTCTGGGCGCTGCCCTGAGCTTTTTTAATACACCGGTGTTGGTTCGCTATGCTCTCTGAGGCGTGGCCACCGGGGCTTCTCGGATAGGCAGGTTGACCGCGGCAGCGATGGCTGCCAATGCCATATCGGCGTACCACATCCAGTTATAGTTGCCGAGTTCGGTTAGCGCGATGCCGCCAAGGTAAGCACCAAGAAAACCACCGATCTGGTGTGAAAGCAGGGTGAGTCCGAACAGGGTGCCGAGATAGCGTACGCCAAACAACTTGCCGACGATGGCAGCCGTCGGCGGCACAGTTGCCAGCCAGGTAAAGCCGAGTCCGGCGGCGAAGATGTAGAAGGTCAGGTCAGTTTTGGGCGCCACCAGATACAGCGCAACCATGATGGCGCGCGATGCGTACATCCAGAACAGCACGTACTTGCTGCGGTAGCGGGAAACGCAGGAGCCGGCATAGAGGCTGCCAAAAATGTTGGCCAGTCCGATGATGGCCAGCGACCAGCTGGCAACGGCGGGTGGCAGGCCGCAGAGATCGACCTCGCCAGGCAGGTGGGTGACGAGGAAGGCAATGTGGAAACCGCAGGTAAAGAATCCGGTGTGCAGCAGCAGATAGCTGCGGTCACCCATGGCGCCGGTTACGCTACGCCAGAGGCCGGGCTCATCGGCCGCAGTTGCCTTGGCTGGAGAGCCTTCTACCGGGCGCATCAGGGTTTTTACCAGAGGTAGCGCCGCCAGCGTGATGAGCGCCATGGCCCACATGGCGCCCATCCAGCCAAAAATCTGGATCAGTTTCTGCAGGAGCGGGGCGAAAACAAACTGGCCGAATGAACCGCCGGCATTGATCACCCCTGAGGCGGCACCGCGTGCTTCCAGCGGCAAACGGTTGGTAGCTGCGCCGATCAGCACCGAGAAGCTGCCGGCTCCGGAACCGGCAGCGGTGAGTATGCCGAGGGTCAGAATCAGCCCCCAGGTGCTATCCATGAAAGGCGTCATGGCGCTGCCCAATGCGAGCAGGAGCAGGCCGCCAACGAGCACTTTTCCCGGGCCGTAACGATCGGCAACAGCACCGGCAACCGGCTGGATGGCACCCCACATGAATTGCCCGACGGCCATGGCCAGGCTGATCGACGCAACACCAAGCCCGGTGGATGTATTCAGTGGAGACAGGAAAAGCCCAACCGACTGGCGGGTGCCCATGGTCACCATCAAGATGCCGGCGGCTGAAAGTGTGACCACCCACAGGGCGCGTTGGTTGAGCGAACGGAACATGAAAGGCTAACCTCTAGGTGAAGGCACAGCGATGAAGGGGGATTGTAAGCTGACCTGAGCAGCCAGCCGAGGTTCCTTCTAGCTGGAAAAATTCTGGAGTTGTCGCCTTGCGCGCTTGGTGGGGCGCCCCTTGATGTCGGCGCCGGGGGAGGGAGCCATCCGTCTTTCTTCGCTGGCAAGTTGCCGCTGCAGCCGGCTTTCGGCTGTTTCCGAATACATCAACTGAGCTTCAGCAGCCGGGCGACGGTAAGCATTCAGCGCAAGGATCTGTATTACCCATCGACTGTGGCCGATCGACAACTCCAGCATGTCTCCCTGACGAACTTCCTTGGCTGGCTTGGCCAGGTGTCCGTTGAGCTTGACCTTGCCACCATCAATTGCCTGTGAAGCAAGTGATCGTGTCTTGAAGAAACGCGCGGCCCAAAGCCATTTATCCAGCCTCAAAGCAGACAGGGAAGTTTTCTCTGGGGTGCTCATTCTCTGACGGGGCGTTTGCCAAGTTTGCGCTGCAAGGTTCGCCGGTGCATCTTCAGTGCTCGGGCCGTGGCTGAAATATTGCCTTCATGTTCGGCGAGTACGCGCTGGATATGTTCCCATTCAAGCCGGTCTACAGAAAGCGGGGAGTCGGAGACATTCAGTGAGGCGTCCCCTTCGAGTTTGTTCAGTGCAGCGACCACCTCATCGGCATCGACCGGCTTGGCCAGGTAATGTGTTGCGCCAAGTTTGATGGCTTCAACTGCGGTGGCAATGCTGGCATAGCCAGTAAGCATGACGATACGTGTGTTCGGATCAATCTCGATCAGTTTCTCGATCAATACCAGGCCAGACTCTCCGGGCATTTTGAGGTCAACAACTGCAAACTCGGGAGGGTTTTGCTGTGCAAGAGCGAGTGCCTCCTGAACGTCCGCCGCGTCGACGACGGCGTATCCACGTCGCCCCATCGCTCGTTTGAGTACCCGGCGAAAAACCTCGTCATCATCAACGAGAAGCAGGGTAGGGTTGTCCGGGTTGTTTTCAGTATTCATTGGCATGCTTGTGTGAGGCGTGACAGAGGAAGGGTGACGCGAGTGAGTGTGCCGCCTGCGGGAAGGGCGAGTAGTTCTACACGCCCCCCCATGCGTTCGATGGTGGCATTGGTCAGGAAGAAGCCAATGCCAAGGCCGCCGCTGATTTCCGGATCATCACCGTGCTTGGTACTGATGAATGGCGTACCAAGTTTTTCGGATGTTTCCGGAGAGATGCCGGAACCCTGGTCGATGATGTCGATACGCAGCTTGCGCTCATCCCAGTTGGCTTCAAACTTCAGTCCGGTAGGTGAAGCATCCGCTGCATTGTCGAGCAAGTTGAGCAGGGCGTGCTCCAGGGTTCTGTCTGTGGCGATCAAGGGGGCGGGAAGGTTGCCATTGAGTTTCGCTTCGATGGTGACACGCGGGCGTATCAACTGCCACTCTTCAAGCAAGCGCTCGAGATAGGCGTGCAGAGAGAGGGAGTCGGGCGAATCGTCGCGAGACTGCCCTGCCGATGCCAATGTCTGCGAAAGTATCCGCTTGCATTCGTCAACCTGGCCGCGCAGCAATACAAGATCACTGGAAAGCTCCGGGCTATTTTGATGACTGAGCTCCATTTCGCGCAAGACGACAGCCATGGTCGATAAGGGGGTGCCCAGCTTGTGTGCAGCGCTGGCCGCAAGGGTGCCCAGCGCCAGAATCTGTTCGTTGCGCAAGGCCCCTTCCCTGGCCGCCGCCAGTTCCTGCTCCCGGGATTTCAACGCAGCCGCCATGCGCGTCAGAAACAGGGCAACAATGCCCGCACTGACAACAAAATTAAGCCACATGCCCAAAACATGCAGGGCAAAGCCGCTGGCGTGCCCTGCATGTTCCGGTGCAATACCTGAAGCGCGTGCGAGCAAGGTATCCAGCCGGGCCAACTCACCGTGAGGAGCCGGAAGCGGCAGGTTCCAGAACATGAGAAAGGTATAGATCAGCGTGGTTGCGCCGGCCATCGCCCAGGCGTGGCCGGCAGGAAGGACTGTGGCGGCAATGGTAAGCGGGACAAGAAACAGGGAAACAAAAGGGTTGGCAGAGCCACCGGAGAGGTAGAGCAGAACACCGAGGGCAGCTACATCGACGAGCAAGTGAGCGAACACCTCGTCATCACTGACCGTTCTGGCTTGCTGCAAGCGCCACTGTGTGTAGAGGTTGAAAAAGGCGAGGAATACCGTGACCGAGATCATCGGTGTGATGAGCAGCGGCATTTTCAGCCAGGCAATGGCGAGAAGCAGAACGATGGTCTGCGCGAGAACAGATATCCGGCGCAGGGCAAGCAGTCGTGGCAGGGGGCTGGATGCGGTGATTAAAACCATTATTGGATTTTACGCCGCAAGGACCGGGGAATTGCCGGCTGCGGCATTTCGCCGCAGCCGGTGTTGGGAGCGCCTTATGGCAGCAGGCGTTCCTGCGAGAAAAGCGATTCAACGGTTTCACGCGGACGCAGCAGATGGGTCTGGGCACCATCAACCATGACTTCCGCCGCACGTGGCCGGGTGTTGTAGTTGGAACTCATGGTCATGCCGTAGGCACCAGCAGACATGATGGCCAGCAGATCATCCTCCTGCAGGGCGAGCGGGCGCGAGCGGCCGAGGAAGTCTCCGGATTCGCAAACCGGGCCAACGATCTCCCAATTCTTCTCCATCTCCTTGCGTGGTATGACCGGGAGGATGTCGTGCCAAGCGTCGTAAAGAGCGGGCCGCGCCAGGTCGTTCATGGCGGCATCGACGATGGCGAAGTTTTTCAGTTCGCCAGGCTTCAGATACTCGACCTTGGTCAGTAACAGGCCGGCATTGCCGACCAGACGGCGGCCAGGTTCAAGAATGATCTTGAGCTTTCGGCTGTTGAGTTTTGCCAGCAAGGGAGTCAGGTAACTCTTTACGCTGGGTGCAGTTTCGTCCTGATAGCGGATACCAAGTCCGCCGCCGAGATCAATATGGTGAAGTGTAATGCCCTCAGCAGTCAGTTGGTCGATGAGTAGCAGTACCTTGTCAAGCGCTTCGGCAAAAGGGGCCGGGTCTAGAAGTTGTGAGCCGATATGGCAATCGATGCCGCTGATTTCGATGTTCGGTAAGGCGGAAGCGCGGCGGTACAGGGGGAGGGCGTCTTCATAAGCAACGCCAAACTTGTTTTCCTTGAGCCCGGTCGAAATGTAGGGGTGGGTCTTGGCGTCGACATTCGGGTTGACCCGCAGGCTGATCGGGGCGCGTTTGCCAACGATGCCAGCAACTTCATTGAGCCGTTCAAGCTCCGGGGCAGACTCTACGTTAAAGCACAGAATGCCGGCAGCCAGGGCCTGCTTCATCTCAGCTGCGGTTTTTCCTACGCCGGAAAAGACGATTTTCTGCGGGTCGGCACCCGCCGCCAGGGCGCGCTGCAGTTCGCCGCCGGAGACGATGTCGAAGCCGGCGCCACGGCGGGCAAAGACATTGAGCACGCCAAGATTTGAATTGGCTTTGACGGCATAGCAGACCAAGGCATCAGTGCCTTGCAATTCGGCAAGGAATTCGTCAAGCGATGCTTCGAGAGCTGCACGAGAGTAAACGTAACAAGGGGTGCCGAACTGTTCGGCAATCTTCTTCAGCGGCGTTAGTTCGGCGTGCAAGGCGCCATCACGCATGGAGAATGAACTCATTATTTGGCTTCCTGTGCCGTGCTAAGATCAGCGTTACCTGTAGTGGCCGGCGTTGAGGGTTCGGAGGTTGTTGCGGGTTTCGGTTTGGCTGGGGCCGGGTTGCCCAGAATAGGGGCGGGCGTTGGGCCTGGCAGCAAGGTCAGGCCGCCGCGTGTGCCGCAGGCGCCAAGCGCCAGCAGGATTGCCAGAAAAGTGATGTGGCGCATGGGTCAAGAACACTAAAATCGGGATGTTAGCACAGGATGAACGAGTCAGAATTCAATGCATTGGCCGGGGCGACCCTGAGTCTGATCGAGCAGAAGCTGGATGCCTGCGATGCCGATGTTGACTATGAATTGGTACCCGGTGGCGTGCTTGAGCTCGAATTTGCTGATGGCAGCAAGATCATTGTCAACAAGCATGTTGTTGCGCAGGAGATCTGGGTCGCTGCCCGGTCAGGTGGGTTCCATTTTCGCCGTGACGGCGAGGTGTGGCGAGACACTCGCGATGGCAGCGAATTGCTCGAGAAGCTCGGCCGTCTGGTGACGGCTCAGGCAGGAGAAGAGGTCGTTTTTTCCTAATCTACCGGGTTGCTCGGAGCGTCTCCCGGGAATATCTCCCGTAAAAAATCAGGAATTTCGGGCGGGGCATTTTCCTTGTAGAAAAATTCCTTTGCTGGCCCCTTTCCGGGGAAAGCGACATCCCTTGAAACGAGGCCTTCGGGGGCTTGCGGGAACATTTCCGGTACGTCATGCAAGGCTTTTTGCATGTAACCAATCCAGATCGGTAGTGCTGTCGCGCCACCTGTCTCACCATTCCCAAGGTTTTTGGGTTGATCGAAGCCAACCCAGGCACATCCGGCCTGCGTGGCTTGGTAACCGCAGAACCAGGCATCCACATGTTCATTGGTGGTGCCGGTCTTGCCAGCCAAGTCTTTTCGTTTCAGTGTGTTGGAGGCTCGGGTTGCCGTGCCGTAGAGCGTTACGTCGCGGAGCAGGCTGTCCATCAGGAAGGCGTTGCGGGGGTCTATAGCGCGCAACTCCTCATTCCCGGCCGGGGTTGGCTGGGCTTGGGCCAGAACCTGGTCCTTGTCATCGCGAATGTCGCGGACGATATAGGGCTGTATGCGATAACCACCGTTGGCAAATACAGCATAGGCAGAAACCATTTGCCAAGGAGTTGCTGCTCCGGCACCTAGTGCCATGGTCAGATAGGCAGGGTGTTTCTCGGCGTTGAAACCAAACCGGGTCGCGTAATCCTGCGCATAATCAGTACCGATTGACTGCAGGATGCGGATTGAGACCATGTTTTTCGATTTCGCTAGCGCTGTACGCAGTTTCATCGCGCCTTCGTACTTGCCATCGTAGTTCTTGGGTTCCCATGCCTGGCTGCCGGTTACGGCGGCGGGGATCACAATCGGTTCGTCTTGAACCATCGATGATGGTGTGAAGCCTTTTTCGAGTGCAGCAGAATAGATGAAGGGCTTGAAGCTGGAACCTGGTTGTCGCCAAGCCTGCGTGACATGGTTGAACTTGTTTCGATTGAAATCGAAGCCGCCGATCAGCGCGCTGATGCTGCCTGTTTGCGGGTCGATCGCGACAAAAGCGGATTCAACTTCCGGCATCTGCACAATTTGCCAATTGCCCTTGTCATCCTTCTGCACACGGATGACCGCGCCGCGTCGAATGCGCTTGTTGGGCGGTGCTTTTTCGTCAAGCATACGGAGAGCAAACTTGAGTCCGTCACCCGACAGGGTGATCAGTTCGCCTCCTTTGCGATAGGCCTTGACCAGTTTTGCCTGGGCTTCGAGAACAATGGCCGGAGAAAGGTCATCTGTGCCGCTGATGTCAGCCAGCAATTCGTCGAGTTTTTCGTCCAGGTGCGAAGAAACATCTTTCAGGTCGATATAGGATTCGGCTCCACGGTATCCGTGGCGACGGTCGTAATCGAAAACTCCCCGGCGCAAACTGGCATAGGCTGCCTGCTGTTCAGCCTTGGTAATGGTTGTGTACACCCGGAGGCCACGGGCGTAGACATCATCAGGGAAGCGCTCGGCCGCAATTTGCCGCGCCATTTCTGCAACAAATTCAGCGTGTACCGAAAATTCACTGGCATCCCGCTTGACGATCAACGCTTGCTTTAGGGCTTCCTCATGTTGTTTATCGTCAATTGCACCAAGTTCCTTCATGCGGCGCAAAACGTACTGTTGCCGTAGTCGGGCACGTTTAGGATTGACGACCGGGTTGAATGCAGACGGTGCTTTGGGTAAGCCGGCGAGCATTGCCGCTTCAGCGGTGCTCAAGTCGGCGAGTGATTTGCCGAAGTAGATTTGCGCAGCAGCAGAAAAACCATAGGCACGCTGGCCGAGATAGATCTGGTTGATATAAAGCTCAAGGATTTGCTCCTTGCTCAGGTGGTGCTCGATCTTGAACGAGAGCAGGGCTTCGTAAACTTTGCGGGTGTATGTTTTTTCGCTGGAAAGAAAGAAATTTTTGGCAACTTGCTGGGTAATCGTGCTGGCCCCTTGCCTCTTGTTGCCAGAGGTAATGTTCATGATTGCAGCACGAAGCACGCCAAGCGCATCAACGCCGCTATGCTGATAGAAACGCTCGTCTTCTGCTGCGAGGATTGCTTGCTTCATGACCAGTGGCACTTCTTCAATGCGCACTACATTGCGGCGCTCTTCTCCGAACTCGCCGATCAGGTGACCGTCGGATGTGTAGACGCGCAACGGTATCTTGGGGCGATAGTCGGTCAGGACTTCCAGTGAAGGGAGGTTCGGATAGGCGAGTATCAGAACGATCGCGATGACAGCGATGCCGATGAGCAGCGCGCCTCCGATCAGAATCAGCGGATAGAGAATCCAGCGCAGTAATGAAGGCAAGACGATGGTCCAGATAGGTGTGTGGCGCGAATTATACGCGGCCGATATGCAGACGGAAAAATTGCTTTACATGACTAGTGCTTGTTGCTAGGATCTAACGTAGATTATTGTATAACGACTCTAAGTAGTCATTTTAAAACGAATTTTTGCCAAGGGTGGCGATTTTGCAAATAGACCTCTCGATCTTCAGTGCGAAGGCTCGGCCATTGATTGGATTGGACATTAGTTCCTCTGCCGTCAAAATGGTTGAGCTTTCCGGGGGCGGCAAGGAGGGTTTTCGTGTCGAGCGGTATACGATCGAAGTCCTTGCCAAAGACGTCGTGGCCGACGGCAATATTGTCAATCTTGAAGCGGCTGCCGATGCTGTCAAAAAGGCATGGAAGCGATTGGCAACGTCGACTCGTGATGTGGCTTTGGCGCTACCGGCTGCGGCAGTCATTACCAAAAAGATCATCGTTCCGGCTGGGCAGCGGGAAGAGGATCTTGAGTTCCAGGTTGAATCCGAGGCAAACCAGTACATTCCGTTTGCGCTTGAGGAAGTTAACCTTGATTTTCAGGTCGTCGGGCCGGCGCCGTCATCTCCGGATGAAATCGAAGTCTTGATTGCGGCTTCGCGCAAGGAACGGGTTGAGGATCGGGTGGCGGTTGCCGAGGCCGCCGGACTAAAGCCGGTAGTCATGGATGTCGAATCCTATGCAGTGCTCGCGGCCTTTGAATTGATCGAGAGCCAGTTGCCGGATGGGGGGCATAATCAGGTGATCGCACTGGTTGATGTGGGGGCTAACTCCATGAATCTGACAGTGCTCAAAAATGCGCAGCAGGTTTACGCTCGAGAACAGGCTTTCGGCGGGAATCAACTGACTCAGGACATTGCCCGGCAGTACGGTATGAGTTTTGAAGAGGCAGAAGCGGCAAAGCGTGCCAACAATCTGCCAGATACCTATGAAGCAGAGTTGCTCGGGCCATTTGTCGAAAATATGGCACTGGAAGTTTCTCGCGCACTACAGTTCTTTTTCACATCTACCCAGTTCAATCAGGTGCACCATGTGGTGCTGGCAGGGGGGTGTGCGGTTCTTCCTGGGGCTGACGAGGCCGTCGCCTCTCGCACCCAGATCAATACCGTTGTGGCCAACCCGTTTGCCAACATGGTGCTTTCCGACCGTGTAAAGGCAAGGAATCTGTTGGCTGATTCCTCCTCGCTGCTGGTGTCCTGCGGCTTGGCCATGCGGAGGTTTGACGAATGATACGGATAAACCTCCTGCCGCACCGCGAAGAGAAAAGGAAGGCAAGACGGCAGCAGTTCATTGTCTTGGCTGTTCTGGTCTCGGTCCTTGCCAGCCTGATCGTATTTCTCGGCTACTCCATCATTGATGGGTATATCTCGACACAGGATGCAAGGAACGATTTCCTCAAGAAGGAAATTGTTGTCCTCGACAAGCAGCTTGAGGAAATCAAGCGGTTGAAGGAGCAGGCTGCGGCGTTGCTTGCTCGCAAGCAAGTAATTGAGTCTTTGCAGGGGGATCGTGCCGAGGCTGTTCATCTGTTGAATGAAATGGTCAAGCAGGTTCCGGAAGGCGTTTATCTCAAATCTATCAAGCAGAATGGCCGAACAATCACGTTGAATGGCTATACCCAGTCAAATGCGAGAGTCTCAGCCTTGATGCGTAATCTGGAGGCCTCACAATGGATTGAGGCACCGAAGTTGATAGAAATCAAAGCGGTCACTGTAGACAAGCGGCGAGTCAGTGAATTCAGCATGACCGCAACTACCAAGCGTCCCTCCGTCGAGGAGGTTAAAAAATGAAGGCTCCTGCTCTCCCGAAAATCGATTTCCGTGAGATTGCTGAGGATTTCCGGCGTCTGAACCCCAATGATCCTGGGGCGTGGCCACTGATTCCAAAGGTTGTAATCCTTGTCAGTTTGTTTGCTTTGTTGATTGCCTCCGGGTGGTGGTTCATCTGGCAGGACCAGCTTGATTCGCTGGAAAGCAAGCAAGGTGAAGAGGTCCGGCTGAAGGAAGAATTCCTCAATAAAAAGCGCCAGTCGGTGAATCTTGATCTGCATATCCAGCAGTTGAATGAAATTGACCGGTCGTTTGGAGCGTTGCTGAAACAGTTACCCAACAAGGCGGAGGTTGAATCCTTGCTGGTCGAAATCAACCAGTCGGGAATGGGGCGGGGTTTGCAATTCGAGCTGTTCAAGCCGGGGCAGGAAATCGTAAAGGATTTCTATGCGGAGCTGCCGATCGCCGTGAGACTACTTGGCAGCTATCACGATTTCGGAGCATTTGCGGGGGATATCGGGCGCCTGTCCAGGATCGTAACGCTCAATAATCTGAATATCACCGCGCAGCCAAAGGATGGCACGTTGGTAATGGATGCGGTTACGAAAACATTTCGTTACCTTGATGAAGAGGAATTGGCACGCCAGAGAAAGGCGGCTCAGGAAGCGAAAAAAGGTGGGAGAAAATGATCCGAAACCTGACAGCAATTCTTTCTCTCGGCTTGCTGCTCGCCGCTTGTGGTGGCGGGGAACAGGATGAGTTGCGACTCTGGATGAAGGAAGAAACAAAGGATATGCGGGGGCGGGTCGCTCCACTGCCTCAGGTCAAGCTCTATGAGCCGGTGGCTTATGATGGTGGGGGCTTGGTAGACCCGTTCAGGACGTCACGGATCACTTTGGATAATAGACCGGGTGGTGGCGGTGGGCTACAGCCGGATATGAATCGCCCAAGAGAACCTCTTGAGTCCTATCCCCTGGAATCAATCAAGTATGTCGGATCGCTGACCAAAAATCGGCAAACCAACGGGATCGTGATGGTCGAAGGGGCTTTGCATCAGGTACGAGCGGGAAGTTATATGGGCCAGAATTTTGGCATTGTGACAAAAATATCGGAGACGGAAATGACATTGCGCGAACTGGTACAAGACCCCTCCGGAGATTGGGTCGAACGTTCGAGCACCTTGCTGCTGCAGGCCAAGGAGGGTAAATAATGAAAAAGCTTAACTATTTCTTTGGTCTGCTGCTATCGGCCGTTTTCGTCAGTGCCGTATATGCACAGCCTTTCCCGGTACCTGCCAACGACAATGAAATCCAGTCGATCAATGTCGCTCAGCAGGCCGGTGGCGTTCTCGTCAAACTAACACTTAAGCAACCACTCTCGGCAATTCCGCCAAATTTCAGCGTTGCCAGCCCGGCTAGGGTGGCGATCGATTTTGCAGCCACCAATAACGGATTGGGGCGTTCCAGCCAGGTTTTTAACGAAGGTGTATTGCGCAGTGCAAATTATGTGCAAACCCCGGAAAAAACCCGTCTGGTACTCAACCTTAACCAGACGGCTTCAACAAGCATGCGTATTGATGGGAACTCGTTACTGATAACTCTGCTTGCTTCGACAACCCCTGCAGAAACCAAGGCACTTGTTACCCATTTTTCTGAAAAGAAGGCTGATGCAGCAAGGCAGGAAATTCGCGATATCGGATTCCGCCGCGGGAAGGATGGCGAAGGTCGCGTTATTGTCGATTTGAACGATGCTAATACGGGTATTGATATCCGTCAGCAGGGATCACAATTGCTCGTGGACTTCACCAAGACTACTTTGCCGGATCGTCTAAAGAAACGACTGGACGTTACCGATTTTGCTACGCCTGTTACTTCTGTGACGGCATCGGCACAAGGTGATGGTGTGAGGCTGACAATCGTGCCAAAGGGACTCTGGGAGCATAATGCCTATCAGACAGAGACCCAGTTTGTGATTGAGGTAAAACCAGTTATCGAGAACCCCAACAAGCTGGTGCAAGGTTCTCGTGGCGGCTACCAAGGCGAGAAATTGTCGTTGAATTTCCAGAATGTCGATGTGCGGCGCTTGCTGCAGGTCATTGGTGAATTCACCGGCATGAATATGGTGGTGAGTGATACCGTAGGCGGAAATCTGACGCTGATCCTCAAAGATGTCCCATGGGATCAGGCACTTGACATCATACTGCAACAGCGCGGCCTGGATATGCGCAAGAACGGGAATGTGATTCTTGTTGCCCCAAGGGATGAGATCGCCACCAAGGAAAAGCTGGAATATGAATCGCGACAGCAAATTGGTGACCTGGAACCCGTCCGCACCGAAAATTTCCAGCTCAATTATCAGAAAGCCGAAGCCGTTCAGAAGCTGCTCACCGATCAGAATCAACGCATGCTATCAAAGCGGGGGAGTGCGGTGGTCGATGCACGAACCAATATGCTTTTTGTTCAGGATACACCGTCACGACTTGAGGATGTGCGAAGCCTGATTTCAAAAATCGATGTTCCGGTTCGCCAGGTGTTGATCGAGGCAAGAATTGTCGAGGCTTCGGATGCCTTCAGCAAGGATATTGGTGTGCGCCTTGGCTGGCATCAGTTGTCGCCATGGAACTTTGGTACAGGTAACCGGCAGCAGGCAACGTTCGGTGGGGGGATTCGAGATACGGGTTTCCATACCGGTCAAACTTCATCTAATCCTGATTTCCTGACAGATTCGATGTTTGTGAACATGCCGGCGACTCCACGTGCAGGTCAGGCCGGACAGGCTTCCCTAATCCTGTTCAATTCTGATGCGACAAGGTTTATCAACCTGGAGGTTTCGGCTTTGGAGGCGGATGGCCGGGGTAAAGTCGTATCCAGTCCGCGCGTGGTGACTGCAGATCAGGTAGAGGCATTGATTGAGCAGGGGGTTGAAATCCCGTATCAACAGGCAACAAGTTCTGGAGCAACCTCGGTTTCTTTCCGTAAGGCCAACCTGGCGTTGAAGGTTAAGCCGCAGATTACTCCAGATGGGAAAATCACGATGACACTGGATGTCAATAAAGATACTCCCAATACCCGACTGTCTACAGGTTCCGGAATTGCTATTGATACCAAGCATGTCAAGACTGAGGTTTTGGTCGAAAATGGCGGAACAGTTGTGATTGGCGGCATCTACCAGCAGGAAAGCCGGGAGACGACCAGTCGCGTGCCTGTGCTTGGCGAGATCCCGTATCTTGGTTGGCTCTTCAAACAGAATCAAAAAACCGAAGATAAAACCGAACTGTTGATCTTCATTACGCCAAAAATCATCAGTGAGAGCATGTCGGTACGATAAGCTTCAGTTTTGCGCATTGAATAAGGCCGGCAATGCCGGCCTTTTTTTGGCTTGGGCTAAAATAAGAACGTGCATCAAAAAGAAAAAAACATATTTCTCGTCGGCTTGATGGGCGCAGGAAAAACGACAGTGGGACGGGCGTTGGCGAAACGGCTCGGCTGGAAATTCGTGGATACGGATCACGAAATTGTGGCAAGAACCGGGGTCAGTATTCCGACCATCTTTGAGATTGAGGGTGAGGACGGGTTTCGTCGACGGGAAACACAGGTGCTAAGCGAATTAGCAGAGTTGCAAAATGTGGTTCTAGCCACTGGTGGCGGAATTGTGCTTGCAGCGGAAAATCGTGAGTGCCTGCGGAACAACGGGTTGGTTGTGTATCTGGATGTGGCGCCAAGGCAATTGTATGAGCGAACACGCCATGACAAGAACCGGCCGTTACTTCAGGTTGAAAATCCATTGGCAAGGCTCGAAGAACTATATGCGCAACGGGAGCCTCTTTACCGGGAGATTGCGGACATCGTTATCGACGGGAATCGGTGTAATGCGCAGTTATCGGTGCACATCATGCTTAAGGAGTTGGAGAAGCGATGCAATCACTGAAGGTTGAACTTGCCGAAAGAACTTATCCTATCCACATAGGACGGGGTTTGTATGCTAAGGCAGATTTGATTCTCCCTCACCTCAAGCGGAAAAAGGTTGCGATCGTCAGTAACGAAACGGTTGCACCGATTTATCTCGCGCAACTTGCAAACGCCCTAGAGCAGCATGGGGTCACCGTGATCACTGTCACTTTGCCTGATGGAGAGTGCTACAAGGACTGGCAA
The DNA here is from genome assembly GCA_024235655.1 of Zoogloeaceae bacterium. Classification (GTDB taxonomy): domain Bacteria; phylum Pseudomonadota; class Gammaproteobacteria; order Burkholderiales; family Rhodocyclaceae; genus Proximibacter. The sequence continues at coordinate 676,147 of JACKLY010000001.1, forward strand.
ACCCTCAACCTGATTTTTGACGTGCTACTTGCGCAGCGATGTGAAAGAAATACGACACTGATCGCTTTGGGGGGGGGGGTCATTGGTGACATGGGCGGCTTTGCGGCTGCTTGTTACCAGCGTGGAATGCCTTTCATCCAGATTCCGACAACCCTGCTTTCGCAGGTGGATTCATCAGTTGGCGGCAAGACAGCCATCAATCACCCGCTGGGCAAAAATATGATCGGTGCGTTCTACCAGCCGCAACTGGTCATCGCCGATACCGATACACTAAATACCCTGCCGGAACGTGAACTTGCAGCCGGCTTGGCTGAAGTGATCAAGTACGGGCTGATTCGGGACATTGAATTCCTGGTCTGGCTGGAAGGAAATATCGAGCGTTTGAAAGCGCGGGAACCGGAAGCACTTGCCTACGCGATCCATCGATCGTGCTTGAATAAAGCAAACATTGTCTCGGCGGACGAGCGGGAAAATGGTGAACGAGCACTGCTCAATCTGGGCCATACATTTGGCCATGCCATTGAAACCGGGATGGGATACGGCAAATGGTTGCATGGAGAAGCTGTAGCAGCAGGCACCATGATGGCTGCTGAACTTTCAGCCTTGATGGGGTGGCTAAGCTCAGAAGATGTGCAACGGATAGCGGAAATTTTTAATCGTGCCGGGCTGCCTGTCATCGGCGCAGCAATGCCCCCGGAAAGGTATCTTGAACTGATGCGACATGACAAGAAAGTGGATGACGGACAACTGCGTCTGGTACTTCTCAAGTCAATCGGCAAGGCAGTGATCACGGACGTGGCGACAGAAAGCCAGATTTCCATGGCAATCACGGCCCGGCTGCCAAATGACTGAACTGGCTGTTTATGCTGTAACAGAGGCGACTTCACGTGGTCGCCGATACGAAGAGGCTGCCCCGGTCATGCGTGGAAATTTCCAGCGAGACCGGGATCGAATCATCCACTCCACTGCATTTCGCAGGCTGGAGTACAAGACTCAGGTGTTCGTCAACCACGAAGGTGACCTTTTCCGCACGCGACTGACGCACAGTATCGAAGTCGCACAAATTGCCCGCGGAATATGCCGTGTACTACAGCTGAATGAAGATCTGGCCGAAGCAATTGCGCTGGCACACGATCTAGGGCATACCCCGTTCGGGCATGCCGGGCAGGATGCGCTGAACACCTGCATGCGATCACATGGGGGATTTGAGCACAACCTGCAAAGCCTGAGAATTGTGGATCGTCTTGAAGAGCGCTACGCAGGCTTTGACGGACTGAACCTTTGCTTTGAAACACGGGAAGGAATCGTCAAGCATTGCTCGCTGGAAAATGCCCGGGAACTGGGGGATGTGGGTGAGCGCTTCCTCGCTCGGCGACAGCCGTCCCTTGAGGCGCAAATTTGCAATCTTGCCGATGAAATTGCCTACAACAATCATGACGTCGATGATGGGCTGCGCTCGGGGCTGATTACGCTGGATCAGTTGAGAGAGGTCGGACTGGTGTCACGACATCTGGCGGCAGTCGAAGCAGAATACCCTGATCTTTGTGGGCGTCGTTTGATCCACGAAACAGTGCGCCGGATGATCAATACGCTCGTCTGTGATCTGGTGGATACAACCAAGGGAAATATTGCAGAGCAAAGCCCTGAGGATATTGACGCTGTGCGTGGATGCAAGCCGCTGGTTGAGTTTTCCCCCGCGCTGGCGAATGAGAATCTGGAACTGAAGAAGTTTCTCCGTATTAACCTGTACCGTCATTATCAAGTGCTGCGCATGACCAGCAAGGCGCAGCGCATCATCAACGATTTATTTTCAGCTTTTGTGGATGATCCACGGCTTCTTCCCCCGCAATACCAGAATGATGAAGCGCAATACCGTTCGGTTGCCGATTACATTGCTGGAATGACCGATCGATATGCCGTAAAAGAGCATCGCCGCCTGTTTTCTGTAGGGGAAATCTGAGCGAATCACCGCGGCGGTCACCAAAATGGTGCGCTGCAACGCCTTGAACCCCAAGGCCTTTCCCTGTATATTCCGTAGTCGCCCTGAAATTATGCAAGCCGGCCGTTTGCCGGCTTTTTTGACGCCCGGCGAGTCATCGTGGATGACCGCCGCGCCATGTTTTATGAGGAATAGAGCGTGATGGAACCGGCAGTGCCCAACCAGCAGGGGTTGTATGACCCGGCTAACGAACACGATGCTTGTGGCGTGGGTTTTGTTGCCCACGTCAAAGGCCATAAGAGCCATTCGATCGTTGATCAGGGGCTGTTGATCCTGAAAAACCTCGACCATCGCGGTGCTGTTGGCGCCGATGCGTTGATGGGGGATGGTGCCGGCTTGCTGATCCAGATACCGGATCAGCTCTATCGCGAAGAAATGGCAAAGCAAGGCGTTGTCCTGCCGCCGGAAGGTGAGTATGGCGTTGGCATGTATTTCATGCCGCAGGAAAATGCCTGCCGCGCAGCCTGCCTGGAAGAAATCGAGCGCGCCATCCGTGCCGAAGGCCAGGTTTTGCTTGGCTGGCGCGATGTGCCGGTATCGGCCACCATGCCGATGTCGCCAACCGTCAAGCAGGCTGAGCCGGTCATCCGTCAGGTCTTTGTGGGTCGTGGCCCGGATGTTTTTGTGACCGATGCGCTGGAGCGCAAGCTTTACGTCATCCGCCGTCGTGCAACAAACGCCATCAAGGCGCTGAAGCTCGACCACAGCAAGGAGTTCTACGTGAATTCCTTCTCGGCGCGGACAATCGTCTACAAGGGCCTGCTACTGGCCGACCAGGTCGGCGAGTACTATCTCGACCTGCAGGATCCGCGTTGTGTGTCGGCGCTGGCGCTGGTGCACCAGCGTTTCTCGACCAATACCTTCCCCAGCTGGCATCTGGCCCACCCGTTCCGGATGATCGCGCACAACGGCGAGATCAATACGCTGCAGGGCAACGTCAACTGGTTCAAGGCGCGCGAAAAGGCAATCTCTTCGCCGATCCTTGGTGATGACCTGCAGAAGATCTGGCCGCTGCATTACCCCGGTCAGTCCGACTCAGCTTCGTTCGACAATTCGCTTGAATTGTTGGTGATGGGCGGCTATTCGCTGGCCCACGCGATGATGCTGATGATCCCGGAAGCCTGGGAAAAGCATTCGCTGATGGACCCCAAGCGTCGTGCCTTCTACGAATACCATGCAGCGATGATGGAGCCATGGGACGGCCCCGCCGCCGTTGCCTTTACCGATGGCCGCCAGATCGGTGCCACGCTCGACCGCAACGGCCTGCGCCCGGCGCGCTATCTGGTCACGGACGACGACCTCGTCGTCATGGCGTCCGAATCCGGCGTGTTGCCGATCGAAGAGAAGCGCATCGTCAAGAAGTGGCGCCTGCAGCCGGGCAAGATGTTCCTGATCGACATGGAGCAGGGCCGCATCATCGACGACAAGGAGCTCAAGGATTCGCTGGCCAACGCCAAGCCGTATCGCGAGTGGGTCGAGAAGATCGGTATCAAGCTCGATGAGTTGCCCGTAGTCGCCGAATCGCCGGAAAAGGCCAAGGCCTCGCTGCTCGACCGTCAGCAAGCCTTCGGCTACTCGCAGGAAGACATCAAGTTCATTCTCGAGCCGATGGCCGCCAACGGCGAAGAAGCCACCGGCTCCATGGGCAACGATGCCGCGCTGCCGGTGCTGTCAGCCAAGGACAAGGTCTTCTACAACTACTTCAAGCAGTTGTTCGCTCAGGTGACCAATCCGCCGATCGATCCGATTCGAGAAGAGTTGGTGATGTCGGTGGTTTCGTTCATCGGCCCAAAACCGAACCTGCTGAATACGACCGATATCAATCCGCCGATTCGTCTGGAAGTTTCGCAGCCGGTGCTGTCTTTTGACGACATCCAGAAAATCCGCCACATCGAAAAATATACGGGTGAAAAGTTCCGCTCGCATGAACTCGATATCTGCTATCCGGTGGCCTGGGGCAAGGAGGGCGTTGAAGCCCGTCTGGCCTCTCTCGTCGCGCAAGCCGAGGATGCCGTTCGCTCCGGTGCCAATATCCTGATCGTTTCGGATCGCAAGCTGGATGCCGATACCGTCGCCATTCCTGCGCTACTGGCAACCTCCGCCGTGCACCAGCATCTGGTCAAGAACGGCCTGCGCACCAGCACCGGCCTGATCGTCGAAACCGGCTCGGCACGCGAAGTGCATCACTTTGCATTGCTCGGCGGTTATGGCGCTGAAGCCGTGCATCCCTACCTCGCACTGGAAACCCTGCGCGAACTGGCGCATGGCGATGCCGAGAAGGCAGAAAAATTCGTCAAGAACTTCATCAAGGCAGTGGGCAAGGGACTGTGCAAGGTCATGTCCAAGATGGGCATCTCGACCTACATGTCATACACCGGTTCGCAGATCTTCGAAGCCATCGGCCTGAAGAAGGACTTTGTTGAAAAGTACTTCACCGGCACGCCGTCGAACATCGAAGGCATCGGTGTCTTCGAGGTCGCTGAAGAAGCGATCCGTACGCATCTGCGTGCTTTCGGTCAGGATCCCGTGCTGGTCGACATGCTCGATGCGGGGGGCGACTACGCTTACCGCGTGCGTGGCGAAGAGCATATGTGGACGCCGGATGCGATTGCCAAGCTGCAGCATGCAACCCGCTCTGGAAAAACCGATACCTACAAGGAATACGCGGCGATCATCAACGATCAGTCGAAGCGCCATTTGACGCTGCGCGGCCTGTTCGCCTTCCGCTCGGCACCCAATGCCGTGCCGCTGGATGAAGTCGAGCCGGCCAAGGATATCGTCAAGCGCTTTGCCACCGGTGCCATGTCGCTCGGTTCGATCTCGACGGAAGCGCACACCACGCTCGCCATTGCCATGAACCGCATTGGTGGCAAGTCGAATACCGGCGAAGGTGGCGAGGATGCGAAACGCTTTGCGCCAGTCAAGGGCGGCACACTGCTTTCCGACATCATCGGCAAGACACGCATCGAGCGTGACTACGAGATGAAGGAAGGCGACTCGCTGCGCTCGGCGATCAAGCAGGTCGCTTCCGGTCGTTTCGGGGTGACTACCGAATACCTGGCCAATGCCGACCAGATCCAGATCAAGATGGCGCAGGGCGCCAAGCCTGGCGAAGGCGGCCAGTTGCCTGGACACAAGGTTTCCGAATACATCGGCGTGCTCCGTCACTCGGTCCCCGGTGTCGGTCTGATATCGCCACCGCCGCACCACGACATCTACTCGATCGAAGATCTGGCGCAGTTGATCCACGATCTGAAGAACGCCAATTCTTCTGCCTCGATCTCGGTCAAACTGGTGTCGGAAGTCGGCATTGGCACCGTTGCAGCCGGCGTCGCCAAGGCCAAGGCCGACCACATCGTGGTCGCTGGTTACGACGGCGGTACCGGCGCGTCGCCGCTGTCTTCGATCAAGCATGCCGGCACGCCATGGGAACTTGGTCTGGCGGAAACCCAGCAGACGCTGGTACTCAATCGCCTGCGCAGTCGAATCCGCCTGCAGGTCGACGGCCAGATGAAAACCGGTCGCGACGTCGTCATCGGTGCCCTGCTCGGTGCCGACGAATTCGGTTTCGCCACGGCACCACTGGTGGTTGAAGGCTGCATCATGATGCGCAAGTGCCACCTCAACACCTGTCCGGTGGGCGTCGCCACGCAGGATCCGGTCTTGCGCAAGCGCTTTTCCGGCCAGCCGGAGCACGTGGTCAACTACTTCTTCTTCGTTGCCGAAGAAGTGCGCGAAATCATGGCGCAACTGGGTATCCGCAAATTCGACGACTTGATTGGCCGTGCCGATCTGCTCGACATGCGTGCAGGCATCGAACACTGGAAAGCCAAGGGGCTCGATTTCAGCAAGATCTTCCATCAGCCGGCAGTGCCAGCCGAGGTTCCGCGTCTGCATACCGAAACGCAGGATCATGGTCTGGCCAAGGCCCTGGATAACCAGCTCATCGAGCTGGCCAGGCCGGCCCTTGAAAAGGGTGAAAAAGTCAGCATCGAGCTGCCGATCCGTAACGTCAACCGTACGGCCGGCACCATGCTTTCCGGCGAAGTTGCCAAGCGCTACGGCCATGCAGGTTTGCCGGATAACACCATCCATGTGAAGTTGTCCGGTACGGCCGGCCAGAGCTTTGGTGCTTTCCTGGCCAAGGGCATCACCCTCGAACTGACCGGCGAAGGCAATGACTACGTCGGCAAAGGCTTGTCGGGTGGGCGGATCATCATCAAGCCCAGCCCGGATTTCCGAGGCGATACAACGCAGAACATCATTGTCGGCAATACGGTCATGTACGGTGCCATTGCTGGCGAATCGTTCTTTGCCGGCGTGGGTGGCGAACGTTTCTGCGTGCGCAATTCCGGTGGCGCCGCCGTTGTCGAAGGGGTGGGCGATCACGGGTGTGAGTACATGACCGGGGGAACGGTTACTGTTCTCGGCCATACCGGCCGCAATTTTGCAGCCGGCATGTCGGGCGGTATTGCCTATGTGCTGGATGAAGATGGTACCTTCAAGGGGCGTTGCAATCTGGCGCAGGTGGCACTGGAGAAAGTCCTGCCAGCTGCCAGCCAGCCGAAAAACGAACCGATGCACCGGGGCGTTTCAGACGAAGAGCAATTGAAGGACATGGTGATGCGCCACGCCGAATTGACCGGCAGCGCCAAGGCCAAGGCTATTCTTGCCAACTGGGACGTTTATCGTGACAAGTTTGTCAAAGTCTATCCGCACGAATACAAGCGCGCGCTGACCGAAATCGCCGCGCAGCAGCAGAAGGAAGCAGCGTAATGGGCAAGCCAACTGGATTCCTCGAGTTTCAGCGCCTTTCCGAAGGCTATGAACCGGTCGAAAAGCGCGTCAAGCACTACAAGGAGTTTGTCGCACATCTGTCCGATGCCGATGCCAAGGTACAAGGCGCACGTTGCATGGATTGCGGTATTCCGTTCTGCAACACGGGATGTCCGGTGAACAACATCATTCCTGACTGGAATGATCTGGTCTATCGCGGTAATTTCCAGCAGGCGCTGGAAGTGCTGCACTCGACCAACAACTTCCCGGAATTTACCGGCCGCATCTGCCCGGCACCATGTGAAGCTGCCTGTACGCTCGGCATCAATGTCGAGCCGGTGGGCATCAAGTCGATCGAGCACTTCATCATCGACAAGGGCTGGGAGAGCGGCTGGGTCAAGCCGCAGGTCGCTACGCAGAAGACCGGCAAGAAGATTGCCGTTGTCGGTTCCGGTCCGGCAGGCCTCGCCGCTGCGCAGCAACTGGCGCGCGCCGGGCATGACGTAACGGTGTTCGAGAAGAACAGCCGCATCGGCGGCCTGCTCCGCTACGGGATCCCCGACTTCAAGCTGGACAAGGCCATCATCGATCGTCGCATGCAACAGATGGAAGCCGAAGGTGTTACGTTCCGCACCAAGGTCGCCATCGGCAGCAAGGACGTGCCGGCCGGCATCATCAACGATGCAACCGAAGTCATTTCCGCCGAGCAGCTGAAGAAGGACTTTGACGCCGTGATCCTCGCCGCCGGTTCGGAAGTGCCGCGCGACCTGCCGATCCCGGGCCGCGAGCTGAAGGGCACCTATGCCGCGCTCGAATTCCTGATCCCGCAGAACAAGGAAGTCGCCGGCGACGGCGCCAACCCGATCAACGTCAAGGGCAAGCACGTCGTCGTCATCGGCGGCGGCGATACCGGCTCCGACTGCGTCGGCACCTCGAACCGCCACGGCGCCGCCTCGGTGACCCAGTTCGAACTGATGCCGATGCCGCCGGAAGAAGAGAACAAGGCGCTGACCTGGCCGTACTGGCCGTACAAGCTGCGCACCTCGTCCTCGCATGAGGAAGGTGTGTCGCGTGACTTCGCCGTGGCGACCAAGGAGCTGGTCGGCGACGGCAAGGGCGGCATCAAGGCACTGAAGGCGGTTCGTGTCGAGTGGAAGGACGGCAAGATGGCCGAGGTCGCCGGTTCGGAATTCGAACTGCCGGCCGACTACGTCTTCCTTGCCATGGGCTTCACCAATCCGGTCGGTGCACTGCTCGAAGCCTTTGGCGTCGACAAGGATGCGCGTGCCAATGCCAAGGCAACGACTGACGGCGAAGGCTGCTACGCGACCAATGTGGCCAAGGTCTACGCAGCCGGCGATGTGCGTCGTGGTCAATCGCTGGTGGTCTGGGCAATCCGTGAAGGCCGCCAGTGTGCCCGTGAAGTGGATCAGTTCCTGATGGGTAAAACCGATCTGCCACGCTAAGTTCGTGAACCAGCACTTCAAAACCCCGCTCCGGCCTCGCTGCAGCGGGGTTTTGCTATGGGGTTTTGCTTTTTCCGCCGGCAGGCTTGTGGCATAGTGTCGCTTACTCTGGCCGGGGAGGTCCCTATGAATACGGAATTGCAGAAATCCTTGCAGGTGACGGGCATGGTTGGTGGTATTGACGGCTACATGCTGATCATTCTTGGCATCATGGTCATGGCCGGTGTTCTCGGCGGTCTGGCCAATTATTTTCTTTCCGATCGTCAGGGCGAACTTTCCACCCGTGACGGAGTCAAGTACGCGACGCTCGGCATCATTGCTGCGCTCACCGTCCCGCTTTTTCTCAACATGCTCTCCAGCAACCTGCTTGAGGCAGCACGCACCCGGCCCGTTGATTTCTTCGTCTTTGCCGGCTTCTGCCTGATCTATGTTGTGGCCTCGCGCCGGGTTTTTGAGAATGCAGCCAACAAACTGCTGTCGCAGCTTGACCAGGTAAAGCGCGACGTCAACCAGCTCAAGCAACAGAAGCGTGAAGCGCCGCCGCCAGTTGCTATCCGTGATGAATTGCCGGTCGTGCCGGCAGAGCCGGTCGCCAGGGCCGAGCCAGCGAAGGAGTCGCTCTCCTACAACGATGTCGAAATCCTGCGTGCGATTGCCGAAGAAAACTATGTCTATGGCAATCTCGTGGGGCTGACCGACAAGACCGGCCTGGGTCGCGACCTGGTCAGCAATCGCCTGACCGTGCTCAAGAATATGGGCATCATCGAAACCCGTATCAGCGACAAGAACGTACTGCATTGGTACGTCTCTCCCCGTGGCAAACAGATGCTCGGTGAAATCCTCGCCCAGGGAGAGCGCAAGAGCGCCTGATCATTACCGCGCCGGGTTTCATCACGGTGCCACATATCGAACACAGAACCCCTTGGATTGAAGTCATGAGCCTCAATGTTGTCATTCTTGCCGCCGGCCAGGGCAAGCGCATGCATTCCAACCTGCCGAAAGTGCTGCATTCCGTCGCCGGCAAGCCACTGGTACAGCACGTGGTCGATACTGCCCGATCACTGTCGCCGGTCAAGCTGTGCATCGTCTATGGCCATGGTGGTGATACGGTGCGTTCGGCCCTGCCGGCTACCGATATCGCCTGGGCGCTGCAGGAACCGCAGCTCGGCACCGGGCACGCGGTGCAGCAAGCCTTGCCCCATCTCGCCAGCGATGGAATCACGCTGGTGCTCTACGGTGACGTCCCTCTGATCCAGGCCGACACACTGCAGCGGCTGTTGCATGCAGCGGCGGATGGCCTCGCCGTATTGACGGTCGAGCTTGCCGACCCGAGTGGCTACGGGCGCATCGTCCGCGACGCTGCCGGCCGGGTGCTGCGCATCGTCGAGCAGAAGGACGCCACTCCTGAGGAACGGGAGATACGCGAAATCAATACCGGCATCATGGCCATTCCAACCCAACGCCTCGCCGGCTGGCTGGCCGGGCTATCGAACAACAATGCCCAGCGCGAGTACTACCTGACTGACGTGATCGCTGCAGCCGTGGCCGAGGGCGTGCCGGTGGTTGCCGCCCACCCGCAGGGTGAATGGGAAGTCCTTGGCGTCAACAGCAAGGTGCAGCTGGCGGAGCTGGAGCGCATCCAGCAGCAGCGCATCGCCAGCCAGTTGCTCGAAAGTGGTGTCGGGCTGGCCGACCCGGCGCGCATCGATGTGCGCGGTACGCTCCAGTGCGGCCGTGACGTGAGCATCGACGTCAACTGCGTTTTCGAAGGCAAGGTCGAGCTGGCAGACGCAGTCAGCATTGGCCCGAACTGCGTGCTGAAGAATGTGCGCATCGGCACCGGCGCGCGCGTTGCCGCCTTCAGTCATCTCGAAGATGCCGTCGTCGGGCCGGACTGCGTCATCGGCCCCTATGCCCGCCTGCGTCCCGGTGCCGAGCTGGGGCCGGAAGTGCACATCGGCAACTTCGTCGAAGTGAAGAACAGCACCATTGCCGCGCAGTCGAAGGCCAATCACCTGGCCTACATCGGCGATGCGCGCATTGGTGAGCGGGTCAACGTCGGCGCCGGCACCATCACCTGCAACTATGACGGCGCGAACAAGCACCTGACCGTGATCGAGGACGATGCCTTCATCGGTTCCGATACGCAGCTGGTAGCCCCGGTCACCGTTGGCCGTGGCGCTACCCTCGGCGCCGGAACGACGCTGACCAAGGATGCACCGGCCGATTCCCTGACCGTTTCCCGCCCCAAGCAAATGAGCCTCGCCAACTGGCAACGGCCTGTCAAAACCCCCAAGAAGTGAGCTGAATCATGTGTGGCATTGTTGCTGCGGTGGCTGACCGCAATGTTGTTCCCGTCCTCCTCGAAGGCTTGCGCAAACTTGAGTATCGCGGCTATGACTCGGCCGGCCTGGCGGTACTCAACGGCGGATTGCACCGCCTGCGCTCGGTCGGCCGTGTCGCCGAACTGGCAGCGCAGGCAGAGGAAAAGAAAACCAGCGGGGAGGCCGGCATCGCCCATACCCGCTGGGCTACGCATGGCGCGCCATCTGAGCGCAATGCACATCCCCACATTTCGGGCGGGCTTGCCGTCGTGCATAACGGCATCATCGAAAACCACGAAGCGCTACGCCAGCAGTTGCAGGCGGATGGCTACCTTTTTACCTCGGATACCGACACCGAAGTGATCGCTCACCTCGTTGAGAAGAAGCTGCGCACGATTACCGATCTCTTCGATGCCGTCCGTGCTGCAATCACCGATCTGCAGGGCGCCTATGCGCTGGCCGTGATGCGTGAAAGCGACCCGACACGCATCGTCGTGGCCCGCGAAGGCTCGCCACTGCTGCTCGGCATTGCCGAGGATGGTCACTACGCCGCCTCCGACGCCTCCGCCCTGCTGCAGGTCACCCGCAACATGGTCTATCTGGAAAACGGCGACTGTGCCGAGATCAGCCGCAGCGGCCTGCGCATCAGCCGCGTTGATGGCACATTGGTCGAACGCCCGGTGATCGAGTCGCAACTGTCGGCTGATGCCGTCGAACTCGGCACCTACAGCCATTACATGCAGAAGGAAATCTTCGAGCAGCCGGATGCCCTGGCCAATACGCTGGAAATGGTCGGCGCGGCGCGCAGCGTGCAACCCGGGCTGTTCGGTGCCGATGCGGCCGAGGTTCTCGGCGGCGCACGGCAAGTGCTGATTCTCGCCTGCGGTACCAGCTGGCACGCTGGCCTGGTCGCCCGCTACTGGCTGGAAGCCATTGCCGGCATCCCCTGTTCGGTCGAGATTGCCAGCGAATATCGTTATCGACAAAGTGTGCCGGACGCCGACACACTGGTCGTCACCATTTCCCAATCCGGTGAAACCGCCGATACGCTGGCCGCGCTGCAACACGCCAAGTCGCTCGGCATGCTGCGTACGCTGGCTATCTGCAATGTGCCGGAATCCTCGCTGGTGCGTGAAACCGCGCTGCGCTTCATTACCCGCGCCGGCCCGGAAATTGGCGTTGCCTCGACCAAGGCCTTCACCACCCAGCTGGCAGCGCTCTACCTGCTGACGCTGGTCATCGCCAAGTTGCGCGGCAAGCTGGATGCTGAAACCGAAACGCGCGAACTGATTGCCTTGCGCCACGTCCCGGCCGCCGTGCAGCGTGTGCTCGATCTGGAGCCGGAAATCAAGGCCTGGGCGCAACTGTTTAGCGCCAAGCACCATGCCCTGTTCCTCGGCCGTGGGCGCCACTATCCGATTGCTTTGGAAGGCGCGCTGAAGCTCAAGGAAATTTCCTATATTCATGCCGAAGCCTACCCGGCCGGCGAACTCAAGCATGGCCCGCTGGCGCTGGTGGACAAGGAAATGCCGGTGATTGCCGTTGCCCCCAACGATACCCTGCTGGAAAAGCTCAAATCCAACCTGCAGGAAGTCCGCGCGCGCGGTGGCGAACTGTTCGTGTTTGCCGATGCCGATTCAGAAATGTCAGATTCCGAAGGTGTGCACGTACTCCGCCTGCCGGAGCACTATGGCGCGCTCTCCGCGCTGCTGCACGTGGTGCCGCTGCAACTGCTCTCGTACCACGTGGCGCTGGTCAAGGGCACGGATGTGGACAAGCCGCGCAACCTCGCCAAGTCGGTGACGGTTGAGTAAGCAGCCCGTCTAGCGAGTGATCGGCGAATTCCGCCCGGAATAACGGTCACTCATCCGCATTGCCGCCTCGGCAACCGTTGCCGAGGCGTGTTCAGCGCAATAACGATCGACAAAGGTGGCGACGGTCGATACCGACACCTCGGACACCTGCTTCGACTGATTGGCGTAGTTGTGGCCACTCAGAAAGCCTCGAACCCACTGCACGTAAGGCTCGCGTAACTCCGGGTCGGTGCGCTTCTTCCAGCCGGCGCAGGACATGTCTTCCATGTCGAGGATTTTCAGTGGCGCGGCGGACGGTTGCGAGATCGGCGCCAGCAGGCCGATCAGCAAAAGTGGGATGAAGAACTTCGAACAGTGCATGGTGATTAACCTCCAGCCCGTATCGTAACTCGCCAGAAGCCCTCGCAACCAGATCGAGAAAATCGATAGATCCCGAAAGCGGGAGCGGGTCTTGCCCCACTATGCGTATTCCCGCCGTTTACGTCGACCTCACATCTGTCGCTTAACCCGCATCGCCAGTGCGCTCACGCCCATGAAGGCGACGCCCATCAGCACCAGCGAAATCGGCCAGCCCAGCGAATCGACAAAATGCTGGGCAGTGAAATAGCCGATGTAGCCGAGCATGGCGAGCACCGTGGTCAGCAGCAGGGCGCGACTCTGCAGTGCGACGCAGGCGTAGAGCATCGACGCCGTGACGGCGAAATACAGCAGCTCAATCGACGTCTTCTCCACCAGATCGAACAGCCCGGTATAGGCCATGGCCGAGCCGATCAGGTAGCCCAATCCGGCCAGCCGGGTTTGCCGCCCCGCTTTCTGCAGCCCGTAGGCGGCTGACATGGTGCACAAGCCGGTGAGCAGCGCCGCCCAGTTGGCTGCAGAGGCAATCGCCACCTGGTCGAACAACCCGGCATTCAGCCAGCACAGCGCCACCAGGTAAGCGAACTCGGCCAGGCTGCAATGCGGCGATTTTTCCAGTTCACCGGCAACCAGGAACAGCGAGGCGCCGAGAATGATGGCGCTGAAGCCGGCCGGCACATCGAGCATGTCGAGCCCGACCTGAAGGAAGGCATAGACAAACAGCAGCGCAGTAAAGGCCAGCACCGTCAATGCGTACTTGCGGAACAGCACGCCCTGATGCAAGGCCATCAGCCCGAATACGCTGAGTGCTGCCAGGCGCCAGTTGTCGCCTCGCGGAAACACCTCATGAATGAAAACGAACCAGCCGCCGGTCAACATGATCACAGAGGCCAGCGCGAGCGGCAGGATCAGTTTCGGAAACTTCTTTTCGTGCAGCGCGGAGACCAGCACGATCAGCAGGGTGTAGCCGATGCCCAGTGTCACCACGATGCGCATCACGCTGCCCATGCGGTTCCAGAACATGCCGATATAGGTGCTGATCCCGGCCAGAATGAAGATGGCGCCGAGATAGACGAACAGCGTCTTGGCGATCTCGCCGCTGCTGCGCTTGGCGGGGGGCGCCCCGATCAGCGCCGGGTCGTGAAAGGCGGCGGTGACATCGCTCGGAGATATGTCGTAGGTGCGCATCAGTTCGGTGATCCTGGCCAGCGCGCCCGCCTTGTCATTCACCCCCTTGACGCCGAACAGTGCCGCAAGCAACGGCCAGCCCCGCCAGCCGCCGCCGATGACGATAAGCAAGACGACCAGCAGGATAAGCATGCTCATGGCGAAACCACCCAGCCGATGAAGCGCACGCTATTGCCGTAGTAGGCACCATCGGTGTTGGGCAGGCGAATGCTGCGCCCGTTCTTCACCAGCTCGGCCTGGCTGCGGTAGCGCGACGAATAGAACAGGCCGGCGAAAATGTTCCGCGAGTAACCGTCGTAGCTGGTGCTGAATTGATAACCGTCGGGCGCCAGGCTCGACGAATCAACTTTCAGCGTCGCCAGATCGGGCAACTCGATCGGCGTCACCGTCGGCACCTTCTCCGCCTCGGCCGTCCGCCCGGTATTCGGCAGGAGGCCCGCCGGCAGCATCAGCGCGATTTCCTTCACCGCCCCCGTTTTCGGGTTGAAGCGCCAAAGACGCGGCTGCTGGTAGGGCTGCGTGTTGCCGTAATAATTGACCTGCACCCGGTCACCAACCACCGCGATCTGGAAGCCGTTCGTTACGTTGTTGTAATGGTTGTAGTTGGTCGCATAAAGCACGTCATGCTGCGGCGGCGCCACCACCAGCGCCGGAATGCCCGAGATGAGCAGGAACAGCACCACCAGCACCAGAGGCAGGCCAAGACCGAATGCGATGGTCGGGTTGTTACGAATGAAGTTTTTCATGCGGTCTGTTCCTTTGGGCGGGTGACGTTCTGGGTGACGGCTGGTTTCGACGCGCTCAAGTTTCTTGCTTCTTCAGCTTCTTGCGGGCAACGGCCTCGCCTTCGATGGCGACTGGCCTTGTAATAGCTCGCACATGTGGGTCGTGGCAAGTTCCGGTTTTTTATTTTCCTCGAGACGTTCATAGCCCACCTTGGCTAGCCTGCGCTTGCCATCCGGGGCTAACAATTCAAGAGGGGGGCAAAGTGTCCCCCAGTTCGCATTGAGTTCCGCTTCTCGTTTGCGCATTTTCTTGATGTAGTCACGGACATTCGCGGAATCGGTCAGCGCCTGGACGACATCGGCCACCGAAAAATACCATTTGCCGTCGGCGTCGTTCCAGACCGAACGAATCTGTGCCGACTCGAATAGCTTGATGTTATTCATGATCCGCTTTCCTTCTGTTTGCTCGCATCAACCAGCATGGTGAGGTCGGGCAAGTATTGGCGGGCTCCCAGTGATGCGCGGGAAGCGCGTACAGGGAATTCAGAATCAGGCGGTCGAAGAAAAAGGTTCGACATGGCGGTGCCTTGCGCTTGAGCGTTTTCGTTTTCCAGATGGTGGCCAAATATTGTCCGTCAAAAGCCAGGCAAAGGCCATTGCTTATGCATTCGTGATTTTCATGTGCTGTGGGCCGGGTTGCAGCATTCGTCCGATAAGATTGTGCCGTATATTCATTGTAATATGCCCATGTTCTTCCGTCGGGTGGGCGGCTGACGATTCGAAAATGTCTCGGTTCGGCCAAAAGCAGAAGTCTCAGATGGAGGTTTCCTTTCGATAGCGCGCATTCAACTTCATTCTGTGCGCACGGCACATAGGAGTTGTTGTATGGGCACAGCGGCAATGCCTTTAAATAGAGCAAAGGATTCCGGTCAGAAAACCGTGCATCGATTTCAACTCATATACGGGCCCAGCAGTTCCGTTTAACAGCTTTTAGGCTTTTGGGAGTTCTTATGCGTCTCGTCAGTTTTGTTATTTGTGTTGTGATCGCCTCATCAGCAACGGCGGCAGAGTATCAAAGCCACTTTGGATACTCGATCCAGATGTCGGATGATTGGCTGGTTTTGACGCCAAACGAAGTTGCCAAATTTTCAGCCGACACAACCCCCCAATCAATCGGCCTCAGTGGCGTTCCTCAAGCCGAGCTACAGGCTACCCTTGAGCAGGTGAAGTCTGGCCAAGTAGAGTTCTACTTTGATCGAAAATACTCGACCCGGAATTGGAACAACAACATTAGTGCACAGATGAAGCCTGCCAGAGGTGAATCTATCAAAGAGCTAGCTAAGCAGTGTCCGGGCTTAACTTCACAGATTCGTGCCGTCTATGGGCCATCGACAAAAGTAACCAAATGCGGAGAAAAGACCACATCTGGAGTAGCTTACCTAGCATATGAATATGAGATCCCCTCTGAACGCATAACTATCATTCAGCATGAAATCCCATATGGCTTGCGAGGCACATTAATCCTTGTTGGTGGCAGTAACCCACAGGGGCTAAAGCAGCTTAAATCGGCCCAAGATCATGTTACGACTATGGCTGTAAAGCAACTGAAGGCTGCGAAGCAGTAATGCATTTTGGCGCTTGCTGAGGGTGCGACGGACTTCTTTGAGTCGAACTGAGACATTGGATCAAAGCTTCTATAGCTTAGCTTTCATCCACCCGACATCTCATCCACAACATACCGCCGCATGAACCTTCGGTCGATCCAGTCCTTCCAGCGCCAGGCCCAGTGGCCGCTGGCGGAGAAGCCGCCCCATGAAACGATGGCCTCTTGCGGGCCGGTGGCGAGCAGGTAGAGGCTGCGTTTTTGCGGGGCGTAGCCGGTGGGGGCTTCGCCGTTCAGGACGCGGGCCAGGTTGAGGCTCAGCACCGGGCCGGCGCGGACGGCGTAGACGCCGGATTTGGCGTGCGGCTGGTCGATGCGCGAGGCGACATCGCCGGCGGCGAATACGTTGGGGTGCGAGCGGCTTTGCTGACCGTCGATGACCGCGATGAAGCCGTCGGCGGCAAGCGCCAGGCCGCTGTCGGCGAGCCAGCCGGCCGGTTGCACGCCGGTGGCGGCCATGACGCAATCGGCCTTGATTTTGGTGCCGCTCGCCAGTTGAATGCCCGCGGCCGTGCCGTGCGCTAAACCTTCGATGAAGCTGATGCCCGTTTCGTTCAGCGTGCGCCGCACACGGTGAACCACGCCGGCAGCGTGGCCGTTGAGCAGGCCGCCGCCGGCGACCAGATGGACGTGCGATGCACCGGCGCCAAGTTCCTTCGCCAACCGATAGCGCACAGCCAGCACCAGTTCGACACCGGCGGCGCCACCACCGACAACCACCAGATTGGCCGTTCCCTGTTGCTTGAAGGCGGCCAGTTGCGTCTCCCAGCCGGCAACGAAACTTTCCAGCGGGCGAATCGGCAGCAGCGTGGCACCACTGCCGGCCAGTACGGTGTGGTCGACAACGGCGCCGGTATCAAGCGAGAGCACGTCGTAGGCAATTTCCTCGCCGCTGCTGGTGGTGACGATGCGGCGTCCGGCATCCAGCGCCGTCACACTGCCTTCGATGAAGCGCACGCCGGCACGCTGCACCAGCGGCGGCAATTCGGCGGCGCATTGGTCCAGCGTGTAGTGGCCGGCGATCCAGCCGGGCACCATGCCGGAGTAGATCTGCCGCGTGTAGGGCGAAACCAGTACCACTTCAACTTCCGGCCAGCGTGCGGCGGCCAGTGTTTTCAACACATGCAGATGGGCGTGACCGGCACCGGCGAGCAGCAGGCGCTTCATGCCGTGGCGCCCGTTGGCTGCACGAGTGCGCGCAGGCTGGGGTGGATGGCTGCCAGTCGTTCGAAGTCGGCAGCGGTATCCACATCCCACAAGGTTGCCATTTCATGCCAGCGGCGCTGGGCTGACTGCAGGCCTTGCCGGGTTTGTGCCATCACACGTGCGCTGCTCCATTCAATGTTTTCGAAGATGCGCGAGTCAGTGGCGCAGGATTTACGCAACCCGATCAGCACGTAGCCGCCATCTTCCGCTGGCGTCAGCACCACCTCGTTTTCCAGCAATGCCGCGGCAGCGTTACGCAGGGTTTCCGGGGTCAGCACCGGGCAATCAGTGCCGATGATCAGCGTGGCGGGTGTCGGCGATTCCATTGCCGCCGTCTGCATGCGCAGCCCCAGATCGCCCTCGGGTTGAGCCTGCAGGCAGATGCCGGTATCGGTCTGCAGTGCGCTGAATACCGGGTGCGAACAGTCCGGTGCGCACCACAGCGTCACCGGGCCGAGGCCGGCCTGCAGCGCGGTATCAACGGCCCGTTGCAGCAGCCAGCCCTGCAATGCGGCCGCAGCCTCGGCACCCAGATGCGGAATCAGCCGCGTCTTGGCCAGCCCGGCGACCGGCGCCTTGGCCAGGATGGCAATTGAGACGGTGGCAACAGATTCAATCCCGGCGCGGGGCATAGCCATATTCGCGGGCGAGTTCCTGCGGGTCGGCGCCATAGTGGAAGCGCAGGCGCAGCCGCCACATCATGACGATGGTGTTGAGCAGGCCGTGCTTCTCCCAGCGTCGGCCGGAGGTGTGCACCTTGTCGCCGATGCAGGCCGGGCGAGCGATGGCGCGCAGGCGGTCGGAGAAAACGATGTCTTCCATCAGCGGAATATCGGGGAAGCCGCCCACCTGATGAAAGGCATCGCGGGTCACGAAAATGCCCTGGTCGCCGGTGGCAATGCCGGAGAAGCGCGAGCGCCAGTTCATCATGAAACCGACCAGCCACAAGCCCGGATGCCGGCCCGAGATACGCACGTCGAAACGCCCCCAGATGGCGCCTTTGGCAATGGCTTCGTGGATGCGCTGTAGGGCAGTCGGCGGCAGTTCAGTGTCGGCGTGCAGGAAGAGCAGGACCTTGCCCTGCGCGGTGACGGCGCCGGCATTCATCTGGCAGCCGCGCCCGCTCGGTGCGCTGACAAGCAGGTCGGCCTGCGCCGCTGCCAGCTCGCGTGTGCGGTCGGTGCTGCCGCCATCAACCACGATCAGCTCGACCCCCCGCCGGCGGCAATCCTGCAGCGCATCGAGCGCATGCACGATGGTGGCCGACTCGTTGAGCACGGGGATGATGATGGAGAGAGATGGTGGCGAGGTCTTGTCGGGCATGGTGTAGCGGGCGATTAATTCGGTGTGGGTTCCGCACATTCTGCCGTGTTTGCGACAAAGCGGAAATCGGCAAAGCCGGCATGGGCTTCGCCGCCGGTGTTGTCGGTGTCGGTGGCAATCGCCAGCCCGCTCAGTTTTGCACCCTTTGCTTCCGTGTTGCCAAAGGCGCGCTGCAGGTCGGTCAGCACGTTGCGCCGCTCCTGCACCCAGCCACCGGCCTTGCCGTTTCCGGAACGCAGCACCAGCATGCGGGTGCGGTCGGTGTAGGCGTTGTCTTGCAGCGTGCCGATGGCGTGCTTGTTGTCCCAGACGTAATTCACGGCGGCATCCGGCACCTGGCTGCCAAAAATCGAACGCCCCAGCGAGAGCTTGACCCGGGTGCCGAACGACAACTGGTCGGGCAGGATGTCAAAGCTGAGATAGACCCGCGCCGCATAGTCGTCGCCGTCTTTCGTGTTCATGTCGGCGGCAGCGATGGCCTGGTCGATACGCCATTGCCAGCAGAGGATGGGCGTTTTCTGCAGGTCGACTGTCAGCGGCCGTGCCAGCAGCGCCATGCTTTTTTTCGCCTTGGCCTCAATGGCGGATACGCCATCCCACTGGCGCAGGGTGTAGCGGGTCGGCGCCAGTCGATCGTCGAACTGTTCGACCTTCCACGGCGCGGGAATTTCTGTGCCCTCTGCGGGAAAGCGGCCGACCCAGAGGGGCTCGGCCAGCGTCGTTGTTGAAAGTGCCGCAAGTGCAGCAGCGCCGAGATGGCGGTATCGAGTCCCCATGCCTCAGCCCCGCCGCCAGGCGTGGAAGCGCTCCACCCAGGCCAGCAGCCCGGCCGGGGCATGTGCCTTCTTCCACACACCGGCCACGTATTTGTTGGCTTCGGCCAGCGTCGGGTAGATGTGGATGGTGCCGAGAATCTTGTTCAGGCCGATGCCCTGCTTCATTGCCAGCACGTACTCGGCGATCAGGTCGCCGGCGTGTTCGCCGACGATGGTCACGCCGAGAATGGTGTCCTTGCCGGGCACCGTCAGCACCTTGACGAAGCCGTGCGCCTCGCCGTCGGCAATGGCACGGTCGAGGTCGTCGATGCCGTACACCGTGACTTCGTGCGGTACGTTCTGTTCCTTCGCCTCCTGCTCGTTCAGGCCGACGCGCGCCACCTCCGGCTCGACGAAAGTCGCCCACGGAATCACCGAGTAGTCGGCCTTGAATTTCTTCAGCGGGTCGAACAGCGCATTGACCGCCGCGTACCAGGCCTGATGGGCGGCGGTGTGGGTGAACTGGAAGGGGCCGGCAACGTCGCCAGCGGCGTAGATATTGGGAAAGTTGGTCTGCAGATACTCGTTGGTGTCCACCGTCTTGCCGGTCGGCACGCCCAGTTCTTCCAGCCCGAAACCGCTCAGGTTGGCGGCACGGCCCACGGCGACCAGCAGGGTGTCGAAGGCGATGCGCACATCCTGTCCTTGATGCTCGGCGATGAGGATTTTCTCGCCGTTCTCGATCACGAATTCCTTCGCCCGGTGGTTGACCAGCACGGCCACGCCTTCGGCCTCGAAGCGGCGCTTGACCAGCGCGGACACTTCCTCGTCCTCGCGCGGCATGATGCGCGGCCCCATTTCCACTTGCGTCACCTGTGTGCCGAAACGGGCGAAGGCCTGCGTCAGTTCCGCACCGATCGGGCCACCGCCGAGCACCACCATCCGCTTCGGCAATTCGCGCAGGTTCCAGACGGTGTCCGAAGTCAGGTAATCCACCGTGTCGATGCCGGGAATCGGCGGCACGAAGGGGCGGGCGCCGGTGGCGATAACGATGCTGCGCGTGGTCAGCGTGCGCGTGTTGCCATCGGGCTCGGTGATCTCCACCGCCCAT
The DNA here is from genome assembly GCA_024235655.1 of Zoogloeaceae bacterium. Lineage (GTDB taxonomy): Bacteria > Pseudomonadota > Gammaproteobacteria > Burkholderiales > Rhodocyclaceae > Proximibacter. The sequence continues at coordinate 696,854 of JACKLY010000001.1, forward strand.
GGCGAAACGATCCTGGCCGAACCCTGCACAACATCGACGCCCAGCCCGGTGTAGCGCTCGGCCGAGTCGTGCGGTTCGATCTGTTTGATCACCGACTGTACGCGTTCCATTACCGTGGCGAAATCGAATTCCGCGCGCGTCGAGGCAATGCCGAATTCCTGCGAACGTGCCATGTGCGAGAGCAGTTTGGCCGAACGGATCAGCGCCTTGGAGGGCACGCAGCCGGTGTTCAGGCAATCGCCACCCAGCTTGTGCTTCTCCACCAGCGTCACCTTGGCCTTCACTGCCGCGCCGATGTAGGCGGTGACCAGCCCGGCGCTGCCACCGCCGATGACGACGATGTTGCGGTCGAACTTCGCCGGCTTCTGCCAGCCGGCAAACACCTTGTTGGCGCGCACCGCATCGACCACCTTGCGCGCGATCAACGGGAAGATGCCGAGCAGCACGAAGGAGCCGAGCAGCCCCGGCGAGATGATGCCGGAGAGCGACTCGATGCCCGCCAGTTGCGTGCCGGCATTTACATAGACCACGGTGCCGGCGAGCATGCCGAGCTGGCTGACCCAGTAGAAGGTGCGCGCCTTCATCGCCGTCAGGCCGAGCAGCAGGTTGATCAGGAAAAAGGGAAAGGCCGGCACCAGCCGCAACGTGAACAGATAGAAGGCGCCCTCGCGCTGCACGCCTTCGTCAATCGTTTGCAGGCGCTTGCCGAAGCGCGCCATGACCCAGTCGCGCAGCAGAAAGCGCGACATCAGGAAGGCCAGCGTGGCACCGATGGTCGAGGCGAAGGAAACGATCACCGTACCCCACAGCAGGCCGAACACCGCGCCGCCGGCCAGCGTCAGCAGCGCCGCACCGGGCAGCGACACCGCCGTCACCAGTACATAAATCACGAAGTAAGCGCCAACCGCCAATGCCGGGTTGGCGGCGCGGAAGGATTCGATCGCCTCCTGCTGCGCCTTCAGCGTTTGCAGGTTCAGGTACTGGCCAAGGTCAAGGGCAAAATACAGCCCGACCAAGAGGCCAACCGCGAGAAGAATCAGTATTTTGCGAACGGACATGAGTGGGCTCCCTGGATGCCATTGTATGCGAGCAACGTTTTCGCGCTCTTTTCATGTCCATTGGTCGTCGGGGAGGGGGAAACCTTACAGATTGGGGGGCGGTTGGGAAAGTGGAGCGGGATTCGGCCAGTGTTTTTGCTGCGCCAAAATAGTGGCGTAATTTACAATGTTTTTGGCTGATCGCCCTGTTTGCCGGCGTTACGTCGATTTGGCATTTGGCGTAATTTGCATAGTTTTCGGAAAAAGGGGACGCTACGCTTATCGCCAAACGATAAATCGCAGCCCATCCCCGATCATTTGATCACGCTGTACCTGAGCAGGGGCATGAACTATCATTTTTCAAAACTCTGGAAGGATCACCATGAAACCATCCGAAGCACTACGAATCCACCGCGATGCCGTGCTCGCTATTGCGCACAGCAACGGCGCGAGGAACATCCGGGTTTTCGGATCGGTACTTCACGGGCAAGACGAAGAAGGGAGCGACATCGACCTGCTGGTGGATGTCCCCAAGGGAACAACGCTGCTCGACATGGTTCGGCTGCAAAACGCCATCGAGAATGAACTGGGTGTGTCAGCAGACGTTCTCACTGCAGGTGATCTCCCCCCAAAGTTTCGCAACCTGGTTCTCGAAGAAGCTCGCCCGTTATGAGCAAAGCGCTTCGTGACACCGATTACCTCGATCACATCCGGGATGCAATCGCCAGAATTCAACGCTACACGGCAGGCAAGCTTGAAGCCGATTTCCTCGGCAACGAACTGATACAAGATGGTGTGATTCGCAATCTGGAAATTATCGGTGAGGCGGTGACAAAGCTAAGCCCCGAACTCAAGGCTAGATATGGGAACGTCCCGTGGGGAGAAATATCCGGCATGCGAAACCGGCTCATCCACGGCTATATCTCGGTCAACCTGGAAATTGTCTGGAGCACTGTTCAGAAAGTGCTACCGTTTTTTCTCGGTAACATTGAGGACATCCAGCGCCAACTGAGGCAACCGTTTTTATAACGAAGCATCTGATCAGGCTCAAGCATGATCAGTGAAAATTAATCGTAGTCTGAGCCCCGATTGCTCCGAACCACAAAGGATTCTGGATGCTACGTATAAGAATGCAACGACCTATTTACTCTCTACCTGCTCGACGAGCTCGCTGGCCGATAGCACTAAGTTTGCTTTTAAGTTCGACTGCTGCTGAAGGAATTTCGTGTGCTTGAGCATCTGATATCAATTCGGTAACGCGATATGACGCCAACTTGTGGGCCGCCACCAATTTTTTACCGGCTGCGCTGGAATAGAAGGCGATGGCCTGCTGAAGCTCAGCATTAGATAGCTTTTCTCGATACACCGAAGCTAGGGCCTCAAGAAATTCTTCTTTGCTCGGCTTGTCGCATACTTTTGTGTAGTAAGCCTCATATTCCTTCACCGCAGCGGCCCATTCCTTTGAGCCGGGTTTGATGCCACTAGTTTTTAATTCGTCCGGCGAAAAGAGCGACTCTAGCGGAAGTGATTTCGCTGATGCCAAGCAGTTCTCATGAATTTGCCTGAATTGCTCGTCATAGCGAAGGAGGTTCACATACTTTCGGGCCAAGTCTGGTGAATCGGCACGCCCCTCGACTGGTAACGTGAGACAGAAACCGAAGAAGAGCAACGAGATGATTAGGCGGAGTGCCATATTGGTAGTGTACTGAGGCTGTAGAAAAGTTATTTTTGCATCATGCCGGGAGAGATCGCTGGGATCAAGCCATAGTCATATTCTGTGGAATATGTATAGAAAAATGGAAATTCCGGGAAGGTGAGTCGCCTGCGACTGGAGAATCAGTGGCTCGTTCAGGCGCTTCAACAGGCGCCAAAATAGTGGCGTAATTTACAATGTTTTTGGCTGATCGCCCTGTTTGCCTGTGCTGCGACGATTTGGCATTTGGCGTAATTTGCATAGTTTTGGGCGTTTCTTTGCTGCGACGCAGCAAAATTGCTAGAATGCCGGCACTTTGGCGCAGCCGTTGCCTTTGGGTTTTTCACCATCGCCACGGCATCGCTTTTTCTTCCAGATTTCGTTTTCTGCGGCATTTCCCCTGTAATTCCTTGCGTTCGCCGGCTTGAGTCTGCGTGGTCAGACCTTCAGGCGCTGATGCATTTGGCTGGGGCAGGTTGCCGCTTCTCCGGGTTTAGATGCTGACCAAAACACTCCGCCAGGACTGGTTTTCCAATGTCCTCAATGATCTGCTGGCCGGCCTTGTGGTCGCGCTGGCGCTGATTCCCGAGGCCATCGCCTTTTCCATCATCGCCGGGGTTGATCCCAAGGTCGGGCTTTACGCCTCCTTCTGCATTGCCATGGTGATCGCTTTCACCGGCGGCCGCCCGGGCATGATTTCGGCGGCGACCGGTGCCATGGCGCTGGTGATGGTGACGCTGGTGAAAGAGCACGGCCTGCAATACCTGCTGGCGGCTACGCTGCTGACCGGCGTGCTGCAGATGCTGGCCGGCTGGCTGCGGCTGGGGGCGCTGATGCGCTTTGTCTCGCGCTCGGTGATCACCGGCTTCGTCAATGCGCTGGCCATCCTCATTTTCATGGCCCAGTTGCCGGAACTGATCGATGTGCCGGGGGCGGTCTACGCCATGGTCGCCGGCGGGCTGGGCATCATCTACCTGTTCCCCTACCTTACCCGCGCCGTACCGTCGCCGCTGGTTGCCATCATCGTGCTGACCATCCTCTCCATGATGCTCGGGCTGGATATCCGCACTGTGGGCGACATGGGGCAACTGCCCGACAGCCTGCCGGTGTTCCTGCTGCCCGAGGTGCCGTGGAATCTGGAAACGCTGAAAATCATCTTCCCCGTATCGGCCACGCTGGCCGTGGTTGGCCTGCTGGAATCGATGATGACGGCTTCCATCGTCGATGAACTGACCGATACGTCGAGCAACAAGAACCGCGAATGCGTGGGTCAGGGCGTGGCCAACATTGCGGCCGGTTTCCTTGGCGGCATGGCCGGCTGCGCGATGATCGGGCAGTCGGTGATCAACGTGAAATCGGGTGGCCGTGGTCGCCTGTCGACACTGGCCGCCGGCGTTTTCCTGCTTCTGCTGCTGATGCTGGTCGGCGACTGGGTGGCGCAGATTCCGATGGCCGCGCTGGTCTCGGTGATGATCATGGTCTCCATCGGCACCTTCAACTGGGGGTCGATCCGCAACCTGCGCGAGCACCCCAAAAGCTCCAGCGTGGTGATGCTGGCAACGGTGGCCGTGACCGTGCTGACGCACGATCTGGCGCGCGGCGTGCTGGTCGGCGTGCTGCTTTCTGGATTCTTCTTCGCGCACAAGGTGGGCATGGTGCTGCATGTCGGCAGCAAGGCGGAAGACGAAGGACGGGTACGCCACTACCGCATCGTCGGGCAGGTGTTCTTCGCTTCGGCCGAGCGCTTTATCGCCGCCTTCGATTTCCGCGAGGTGATCGACACCGTGCGCATCGATGTCAGCAAGGCGCATTTCTGGGATGTCACCGCCATCAGCGCGCTCGATAAGGTCGTCGTCAAATTCCGCCGCGAAGGCACCGAGGTGGAAGTGATCGGCCTCAACGAAGCCAGCGCCACCATGGTCGACCGCTTCGCCGTGCACGACAAGCCCGATGCCGTTGAACAACTGATGGGCCATTGAAGGAGACCGCCATGCCAATCACCCTGCCAACCGACAACAAGGTACTCGCCTGCGTAGACCGCTCCCATTTTGCCGACACGGTGGCCGACTGCGCCGCCTGGGCCGCAACCCGCATGGCCGCCCCGCTGGAGTTTCTGCACATCATCGACCGCCACCCGGAAATCGGTTCCGGCGAAGACCACAGCGGCGCCATCGGCATCGACGCGCAGGAACACCTGCTGCACGAACTGAGCGAAAAAGACGCCACTACTTCACGGGCCGCCCGCGAAGCCGGGCGCATCTTCCTCAACCGCCTGCGTGAACGTGCGGTGGCAGCCGGCGTCGCCGCACCTGACATCCGCCAGCGCCACGGCGAGATGGAGGAAACACTGGTTGAGCAGGAAGCCGGCGTGCGCCTCTTCGTGCTTGGCCGGCGTGGTGAATCGGCTGAGGCGACGCAGCGCGATCTCGGAGGCAACGTCGAGCGTGTAGTGCGTGCCCTGCACAAACCCATCCTCACCGTGACCGAAAATTTCCGCGAGCCCCGTCGCTTCATGATCGCCTATGACGGCAGCAGCATTGCCCGCCGTGGCATCGAAATGGTCGCCGCCAGCCCGCTATTCAAAGGCTTGCCGTGTCACCTGCTGATGTCCGGCAAGGCAAGTGTGGAGGCCGAAAAACAACTGGCCTGGGCTCAGACCGCACTGGCCGAGGCAGGGTTTGCGGTCGAGGCCGAACTGGTGCCCGGCGATGCCGAAAGCACCATTGCCCGCACGGTGAAAGAAGCAGAGATCGACTTGCTGATCATGGGCGCCTACGCCCATTCGCCGATCCGCAGCCTGCTCTTCGGTAGCCGCACCAGCGACCTGCTGCGTGCGGCTACGGTGCCGACGCTGCTTTTGCGTTAATGCGATTCAGGCGTTTGCAGGCGGCCTTGAGCAACAGGCGCGAGTAGACGCGGTGGAACCCCTGCAGGGCATGAAAAATCCAGCCCATGGCCGGGCGCTGCCCATGGCTGCCGGGGCGGGGCAGAACGGCTGAGCCGAAGTGGAGTCGCGTTGTTATGCCGCCATTCCCGGCATCCACCGGCAGTGCCATCAGCCATGACCGGGTTTGCCCGGTCATGTCGGCCAGCAACAATTCCGTTGCCGATTGCGCTTCTACCCGCCAGGCAGAGAATGTTTCTGTTTTGCCTGCGGCAAGCATCCGGGCATCCGCATCGGTCGCCGGTTTTCTCACCAGACAGGCCAGCAGTGTTCGCTCGAGCTTGAATAGCGGCGATGTATAAAACGCCTCGATAAAGGCAGCTTGCGTGATGGCGCCGCTTACTTCGGCGACATAACAATCCGCGAAGCCAGGGCCATCCTTGTAACGGCGGAGGAACGTGTTGCAAGGCACTGCATGCGGCCGGATCAGCAGCACGGAGGCGCACCCATCTTGAGGTACGGCATGCCGGCCTTTGCGCGGATGGGGCGAGAGCCTGCGTTCACCGTTTGCTCCGTGCTTAGAAAAGCCGGCAGAGCATGGGCATGCCGGAGGAGGCAAAGGCGCCCAGCCACGCGCCAAGCCCGGCAAAACCCACTGCCAGCGAATGCAGGCAGCGCTTGGACACCGGCAGCTCGCGTTCAAAGATGAAGGGCAGGGTCAGCAGGCCAATGACAGCCACCACGCCAAATACGAAGTAGGCAGTCAAGCCCCACTCGCAGGCGTGTGGCGTAGCGAAATAGGCCAATCCGAAAATGGCAACGATGCAGGCAAAGGTGACAAGAAGCACCTTTTTGCTGATGATCGGGCGGTTGTCGATGGGCGGAGGTGTCACCAAAAACTCCATGTGTATAGGGTTGGTAGGTTGGATGGAAATACCGGGTTGCACCGATTAAACAGCACGCACCAGCCCACCGTAAGCCTGTACTTTCGTATCTGCACTCAAGAGCACCAGCGGTTCAGTCATTGATTGAGCCACCAGCAGGCGGTCGAATGGGTCTTTGTGATCGTTCAACAGCGGCAATTTTGCGACCTGTGCAGCATGCATCGCCGATACAGGTAATTCAACGAAACCACTTTCACTGATTGCGCGTGCCATTTCCTCCGGGTCAGCCTCGATTTTTCCCATTGTTGATTTTATGGAAATTTCCCAGATGGAAGCGGCAGAAACATGAACACTGTCGGCTTCCTCGATCAACTGGCGGGCTTTGGTTGTCAGGCGTGGGTCATCGGCCAGCGCCCAGAGAAAAACGTGGGTATCGAGGAGGATGCGCACTATCTGCCTTCAAATCCGGCCAGGACTGCATCGGGCAGTGCTTCGTCAAAATCGGCTGAAACCTGCAATTTTCCCTTGAGCACTCCAAAACGAATCGGCGGCTTCTCCTGTGCAATCGATGTCAGCCGCGCCACCGGTTTGCCACCGCGCGCGATGATGACATCCTCGCCCGATTCCGCCTGTTCAACGAACTTCGAGAAATGGGTCTTGGCTTCATAGATGTTGATCTGCTCCATGCCGGGCTCCTTGTTGATCAAGTCTAGTCTAGTCGAACAAGGTGGCAAGTCAATATGCCGGCCGCAGAAGTGCGGCAGCCGTTCCTCAGCAGCACGCCCCACGCGAACTATCGACCGCCTCATGCTCAAACGGCAGCGCCGTGCCGCAGCCTTCGAAGATGCCGAAGTGCCGGCTGAAGTCGCCGATGAAGTCAAAGTGCGGGGCGAAGCGGGTGTCCTTGAGCATGCGCCAGGTGTTGCCGCACACCGGGAAGACGCGGCCGGTTTCGATGACATGGTGCTTGTCGAGCACGAAACGGTCGGGGTGGTCGGCAATGCTGCCGCGATAGACCACTGCCTGCCCGTAATCCTCGCAGGCGCTCTCCAGCCCTTCCAGCTTGAACAGGCGATAGGTCGCCGAGTAGAAGCCGATGTTGCCGGCGCGGGCGGCGAGTGCCGGGTCGGTGATCTCCAGCGGACGGTCGGTTTCGAGGCGCGGGTCGGCAAAGCCGTGGCGCTTGGCCAGGCTCAGGAAATCATTCCAGTACAGCGCGCCGCCCAGGCATTCGCCGTAGAGCACCGGGTCGTTCTTTACAGCGTCAGGTATGCGGCGGTCGGCGTACACATCAGAGAAATAGAATTCGCCGCCCGGCTTGAGCAGGCGGTGCACGCCGCGCAGCACGGCGTCCTTGTCCGGCGAGAGGTTGACCACGCAGTTGGAAACGATGACGTCGAAACTGTTTTCCTCCAGCCCGAGTTCGTCCAGCCGCTCGATGTAGCCGTGCAGGAAACGTACGTTGCGGTAGCCGAAGGCCTCGTGGTGGTAGGCCTGATGCTGCGTGGCCACCGCCAGTTGCTCCTCGGTCATGTCCACGCCCACCACCTCGCCACTGGCGCCAACCAGTTGCGCCAGCGCATAGACATCGCGGCCGGAGCCGCTGCCGAGGTCGAGGATGCGGCAGCCTTCGAGCAGCGGCGGGCAAACCAGGCCGCAGCCGTAATAGCGGCTGAGCACTTCGGGGTGGATGCGCGAGAGCAGCGGCTTCAGCCAGCCGGGCACGGCGCTGGCGTCGCAGCAGGCGCTGGTCTTCAGATCGTCGCTGCTTTGCAGTTGCTTGCCGTAGTAGTCCTTGACGGTTTCATGCATGGGGTGGTGATCCTTGTTTGATTTGTGGGTGTTCAGGCCGCTGCAGCACAGGCCGGTTTGGGAGTGGTTTGGGCGTCGGCTTCCTTGTCGCCCAGCGCGCCGCCGCAACTGCTGCCCTGCCCGGCGGTGCAGCCATAGCAATGGTCGGCAATGTGGATGGCGCGGCCGGCGAGGTCGGTGTCGAGCAGTTCGGAAATGTGCGGTGCCTCGGTCGCTTCGCCCATGGCCATGCCCAGCATCTGGTTGAAGTCGCAGTCGAACACATGGCCTTGCCAGCTCACCGAAATCAGCGAACGGCACATCACGCCAGCCAGATTTTCGTTTTTGTGTGCGCCCTTGAGCAGCGCCATGTAGGGCTGGAACTCGCCGCGCGACATGAGCTGGCTGCCAAAGCGCTGGATCGGCATGTTGGCCAGTGCAAACAGCTGGTTGAAGGTAACGCCGTAACGCGTGGCCAACTGTTCCTTGTAGGCGGCCTCCAGCTTGGCCTGGTCCGGCGGCAGAGAGGGGCCGAGCGGGTTGTAAACGAGGTTGAGAATGCGACCGCTGTCGGGAGTGCCATAACCCAAGGCATTGAGCTTGCGCAGGCCGGCCAGGCTGGATTGAAAGACACCGTCGCCGCGTTGCTGGTTGACGTTTTCCTCCAGGTAGCAGGGCAGCGAGGCCGATATTTCCACTTCGTTTTCGGCAAGGAAATCCGCCAGCCATTCATAGCCCGGCTCGTTGAGAATGGTCAGGTTGCAGCGGTCGATCACGCGCAGCCCCATGCCCCGCGCTGCCGCCACCAGCCGCCGGAATTGCGGGTTCATCTCCGGCGCGCCACCAGTGAGGTCCAGCGTTTCGACCTGCTGCCTTTCGGCAAACTGCAGCAGCAGCGCCATCGTCTCCCAGCTCATCTCCTCCGTACGCTTCGGGCTGGCCGCCACATGGCAATGCAGGCAGGACTGGTTGCAGCGATAGCCAAGATTGGCCTGCAGCGTCTCCAGCCGATGGCGGCGGATGCGGGGGAAATCGGTTTTTACGAGTAGCGGAAAAGTGTCAAGCATGCGTGAGGCTCCAGGCGGGTCTGCCAATTGGTCGTAGACCGCGTTGATTCCTTACAGTTGCCGGGCGGGAATTTGGCTGATCTGCGGTGACATGAAATTTTGAATTAAGGCAGCGATGGCTTGATGATCTTGTTCGACCCTGAGCCTTCAGCTGGCTAGTCATACATTTCCGCAATTACAAGGAATCCCACAATTGACTAGATGCGCATAGATTTGGTCATAGAACTGTGGATCTCGTGTGGGATCTGATGAATCTCCGCTTGGCACAAAGATCGCCAAACCTTGGCGTGCGCAGGTTAGCAACACCCGGTAGGCGTTCTTGAGATACAGCTGCCGTTCGGCCGCGTTTATGCGCTGCCATTTGGTGCCGCGGAAACTGAAATATTGCCACTGATTGTTGTCGTAGCGAAAATCTGCGTCCCAGCACACACAGCTCCAATCTAGTTCGAGCCCTTGAATGTCGAATTCGCTGGCTGTCTCTTCTAAATAATACGAAGACCGTACATCGGTCTTGTCATTCAAAAACCAGACAGGAGCATCTATCTTTGCCTTAATCCAAATCCCCTCAGAGCGGAGGCGGTTTGCACCTGCTGATGCGGTGAGGCCGAATCGCTCACTGCCACGGGCTCTTTTACGCAGCCATGAACGCGCCTCCGCCAAATTTCGTGTCAGCAGAATGGGGTATTTATTGGCAATGGCTTGGTAGGTAGTACGAGCCTCATCTGGCCTGTTATCTACGATATACCCAACAAACTCTGAGAGTGCTTCAGCCCGGTAGGATCGAATCGAAACGCCTAGATGCAATGATTCATCCAATGAAGTCGATGTCTTCGACAACTCTCTGGCGAGTTTCGCATCCCAGATGTAGTCGTGATCGTCGAGACGACTAGAAACGTGAACATCCCAGTCGCTGTATTGGTCGCGCAACACGGTTATCCATTCAGCCAAGCCGGCTTCGCCAGTATTTATTTCCTGCCCACCGCCGACTAGGCAGATCACGACACACCAATCCGAGTGTCGATTCATTGCGCTGAGTAGAAAGGCAGGTTCCGACATATCAAAGCTTACGTGACCACGTTTTTGCTGCATAAATTTGCTAGCCATTTCGCGATTCCAGGCTCGTTGTGCTTCGTCGAAGATCACAACTTTTTCGATTGGGGGTTCAATGCTATGCAGCGCTTCATCACGAAAATGATGAATGTTCTGTACGAATGCCGAGACTTCCCGATACGCCGTGGTTCGTGGTATGCCCTCTCGCGCAGCTTTGTCACGCGCAAGCGCTTCTCGCAGAACGTCTACCAATGGTCCGTTACCTGAAAGGAAAACTGCGTGCTCATCCGAATGCTGTTCCGCACGTGACGTTGCAATGTTCAAGCCCGCAAGTGTTTTTCCAGCGCCTGGGACTCCGGTAATAAAACAAATGGCTTTCCGATTGTTTGTTTTTGCGTTTTCAATGATCTGTTCAACCCGAGCCGCCGTCAGCCCCAGGTTGTCTGCACCCGCCTCTGACCGGGTAATCTCTTTAACATCGTGCTGCCTGTATAAGGCAAGAGCAGCTTCTACGATAGTAGGCGTTGGTTGATACCCAGATCGTGACCACTCAGGAGCATCGATTGGCAATGCAGATGATTCTGTCGCAGCTAATTTAATTACACGAGTTAAGTCTGCTGGGGAAATGCAAATGGGCTCAGCAACCTGATCAGGTGCCCAAATGATTTCCTTCACGGGTTGGGATGGCGCTGTCGTCGAAATCAAAATAGGAACTACTGGAAGGTGATGGCTTCCTCGGTGGAAGTTCTTGAGATCGAGTGCGTAGTCATAAACCTGTTCAACCGCGGAGCGGTCAAAAGTATCTGCGCCCACTTTGAATTCAATGACAAATATTACGGCGCCAGTAACGATGACTACATCAACTCGCTTACCCATCCTTGGTATCGAGAACTCGAAATAGATCCAGCCCTCTATTGTGGGTGGCAAATGGCACCGCAGAAGCTGTATTTGGCCTTGCCATGCATGCTTTTGTTGGTGCTCCAGAGCGAACCCATGTTGCATAGTGAGCGAACCCATGACCGCGTTTTCATCTGCAGCCATGAAGTTCGAGATTGAGGATTCGTAGTAGGAAGTACGTGTCATGAGGTGGGCAATAGTGACGTAAGCAGCAGACTCTGCTGGACTAGGGCTTGGTTAAGTCAGCTCTGAGCCGAACTTGGTCGCCCCATAAATTTTCGCTGGAGTTCGCTAGCGGGGCTCGGCTGGGAGGAGGTTCGTGTCACGCAGAATCTCACCATAGATACGGCTTAGTGCTTCTTCCATCGCCACGGCAAACGCTGAAAACGAATCATCGCTTGTGGTCTGTGCGGCCTGATAGCGTTTTACGAGCAGGCTCTTGTCGCCAGCCAGCAGCGTCACTTCCAGCGCAATCTTGGCGGAGCTGCGCTTGCCATCCAGCAGGCGCTCGAAGCTGACGATGCGTGCGTCCATCGTCAGCGTCTTGCCGGTGCCGTTTGCTGCGCCACTCCCGGTGCCGAAGCTGCTGCGCATATGCTCGCGCACCAGTTGGGCAGGCGGGTAGAGCCACAGGTGATAGTGGTATTGGCGCAGCTGGCGCGGGTCGGCGGCGTCGCTGAAGACGATGGGGCGTTCGGCATAGAGGCTGTCGGCGCGCACGTTGCGGATTTCCAGTGCAATCGGGAGCGTTCCGGCAGCAGGAATTTCGCTGGCTTGCAGGCGGAAGAAGCGGTCTACGGGGGCTGGCGGCACGCTGCCGCAGGCGCTCAGCCCGAGAATGATGAGGAGTGCCGATACGCTGAGCAGTACGGTGCGTCGGATCATTGTCTTTCTCCTGCTTCAACCGGGGGCCGGCTGTTGATGAGCGACGAGGGGTTTTCGCGCACCTGCCGGCTGAATTCGTTGAGGTGGCGGCCGGTGGATTCAAGCTGGTAGAGCACGGCGTCGGCGCGGCGCAGTGAGGATTCCAGATCCTTGCCGCTGCTGCTGACGATGTTGCGTGAATCCTTGATCAGCCCATTGGCCTCAACGGCCACCTCATGCAGTTCGCGCGAGAGCTTGAGTGCGCTGGCCGAGGCTTCGCCTGCATTGCCCAGCATGTGCTGCCAGCGTTTCTGGTTTTCGTCGCTGAACAGGGTGTCCACGCGCTTGGCGGTGCTGTTGATGCGGGCCATGGTGGCGCGCATGTCTTCCATGGCCGGCGGCAGGTTTTTCTCCATGCTGTCGCCCAGTGTTTCAACGCGCTTGCCGATCTGTGCCAGCAGCGGCTTGACGCCGGTTTCGGTGATCTCGCGCAGCTGGCCGGCGAGCGCGGCCATCGACTCCATCAGGTTGCCGCTGGTGATGCCGCGGATCTCGCCGCCGGCGGCGAGCAGCTCGCGGCTTTGGCCTTCCTTGATTTCCACCAGCGGGGCGCTGAGCAGGCCGGGGGCGGCGATCAGCGCATGGCTGTCGGCGGGGATGCGTACCGGCTTGGTCAGGTTAAGGCTGACCTTGTAGCGGGTGCGGTTGTCGTGCGTTTCCGGTGCGATGGCGATGACGTTGCCGACTTCGTAGCCCTCGAAGGTGACGACCGAGCCTGCCTTGATGCCGGCCACGTTGCTGAAGTGGGTGAGATACAGCTCGCCCTTGCCGCTCTGGCCGGTGATGCGATAGAGGCCGTAGAGCAACACCGCGGCCATCAGCAGCACGAAACTGCCGACGGCCAGGTAGTTGATGTTGTCGCGTTTCATCAGGCCACCTGCCGGGCTGACCCAAGGGCGGTTTGCGCCCCCTCGGGAATGTGTGAGCGAAGCGAGCATGGGGGCTGTGTCATTTAATTGATCTCCCGTGTCAGTCGGTTCATGTACTCGTCGGCGTCGACATCGTCGCCCCGCGGCGTGCGGTCGAGCAGGGCGCGCACGCGCGGGTGCTCGCTGGCGCGAACCTTTTCGGTGCTGTCGCACATCAGGATGCGGCCGTGATCGAGCACAGTGATGCTGTCGGCGATCTTGAAGGCGCTGTCGAGTTCGTGGGTGACGACAACAATGGTCATGTTCATCGCGTCGCGCAGGGTGAGGATCAGTTCGTCGAGTTCGGCTGAGGCCACCGGGTCGAGGCCGGCGGAGGGCTCATCGAAAAAGAGCAGTTTCGGGTCCATGACAATGGCGCGTGCCAGTGCCGCGCGCTTGATCATGCCGCCGGAAAGTTCGGAGGGCATCAGGTCTTCGAAGCCGGCGAGGTTCACTACCTCCAGCTTCATCCGGCTCATGATGCGGATGGTGTTGTCGTCGAGCCTGGTATGTTCGCGCAGCGGCAGCTCGACGTTCTCGCCGACCGTCATCGAGTTGAACAGCGCGCCACCCTGAAAGGCGACCCCCATGTTCTTCCTGAGGTCGAACATTTCATCGGCGCTCATCTTCGTGATGTCCTTGCCGAGCAGCTTGATGCTGCCGGAGGTCGGCCGATGCAGGCCGAGCAGATGGCGCAGCAGGGTGCTCTTGCCGGAGCCGCTGCCGCCCATGATGACCATGATCTCGCCTTGCTGCGCGGTGACATTCACGTCGTCGAGAATTTTCCGGTCCCCGTAGTGGGTGACCAGGTTGCAGACCTCGATGGCGTGTTCGTGGCTCATGGTTTAACGGCTGGTGAGGAAGGTGAACACCATGTCGGCGAGGATGATGCCGATGCTGCCGAGCACCACGGCGCGCGTGGTGGCGCGGCCGACGCCTTCCGCACCGGCGGTGACGCCGAAGCCGTTGCCGGCGCCGATCAGCGTGATGACCACCGCGAAGATGAGGCTCTTGTACACCCCCTGCAGCACATCGGCGACAAGCAGCGATTCGAAGGTGCGGGCGAAAAAGATGGCCGGCGGCAGCGAGAGTTCGCCGGCGCAGTAGAGGGCACCGCCGATCAGCGCCAGCATGTCGGCCATGACGGTCAGCGCCGGCAGCGTGAGCAGCATGGCGGCCATCAGCGGCGCCACCAGATAGCGCACCGGGTTGATGCCGATCACGCGTAGGGCATCGATTTCCTGCGAGATCTGCATGGTGCCGATGCGTGCGGCAATCGCCGATCCGCTGCGGCCAGCCACGAAGATGCCGGTGATCAGCGGCCCGAATTCGCGCGTCACCGAAAGGGCGATACCGAGCACCACCTGATCTTCGGCACCGAAGGTGCGCAGGGTGTGAATGCCCTGGATGGCCAGCATCATGCCGGTCGCAAACGAGGCCAGCCCGACGATGGGAATGGCGCTGACGCCGACACCCACGGCTTCCTTGAAGATGGCGCGCAGGCGCACCGGCTGCCGGCGGCGATGGCCCATGAACAGCCAGTAGATCGATTCGGCGCACAGTGCGGCGAGATAGCCCAGCTCGCGGATGGCGCTGACGGCGCGCTGGCCGACGCTTTCAACAAAGGCGATGAGTGCCTTAGTCGCCACGGGCGAGGCGTTCCTCGACGGAAGCGTGGATGGGGAAGACACGATCAAGCCGCGCCAGCTTGAGCACGTTCATGGCCGAGGCAGCGGGGGCGGCGAGCCCGAACTCCAGCCCCTGCTTGCGTGCGGTCTGGTAGCCCTCGACCAGGCTGGCGACGCCGGAGCTGTCCATGTAGCTGACTGCCGAGAGTTCGACCAGCACCGGGCGACCGGTCTTGAGTGCGTCGAGAATGGCCAGCCGCGCCTGCGGTGAGGAATGCAGGTCAACGTCGCCGGCAAGGTGGATCACGCGGAAGGGCGGGTTTTCCTTGATCTCGATGTTCACGGCGCGGAAATCTCCTTTTTTCTTGCTTGCAGTTTCGTGCCTGCCTAGCGGATGCGTGTGCGCAGCTGCAGGCGGTTATGCCAATCGGCATTGGCGGGCAGGTAATGCATAGTATCGGTCAGTTCGCGCATAAAGCGAACACCCAGCCCGCCGGGGCGCAGGTCGGCGAATTCACGCGGTTGCAGATCGGGTAGCTGGACGGGTGTCCCGTTGTCGCAGATGAGGGCGGTGAGCTGGTCTGCCTCGGCCGATAGCTCGATGCGGTAGATGCAATTGTCGGCACGGTGGTAGCCGTGTTCGATGATGTTCATGCACGCCTCGTTGATTGCCAGCACCCATTGTTCAGCACCGGTTTCGCTGCAGCCGGCAGCGTGGCAAGCATGCTTTACCGCCTGGCGCATTTCGGCCAGTGCGGCAGTAGTTGCAGGGAAGTTGCGTTCAAGCAGCAGGGTCATCGGCCGATCGCCAGCATGGTCAGGTCGTCGTGCATGCGCTCGCCATCGCGGCGCAGGGCGTCGGCCACGGCGGCCAGTTGTTGATGCGTGCTCTGTCGGGAATGGCTGTCGAGCAGGCGCATCAGGCCATCGAGGCCAAGCATTTCGCCATTGTCGGCGCGGCCTTCGGTTACCCCGTCGGTGAAGATGTAGAGGCGTCCGTCGGCGAGCTGCAGATGTTGTTCGACATAGATCACGTCGGCCATCACGCCGAGCGGCGGGCACTCGGCTTCGATCTCGTGATAGGCACCCTGGCGGTCACGATAAAGCGGCGGCTGGTGGCCGGCATTGGCCAGACGAATGGCGCCGGTCAGCGGGTCGAAAATGCCGACGACCATGGTTACGAACATGCCGTGGCTGGCCGTTTCGACCACCTCCTCGTTGATCGTGGCGAGCAGCCCGGCCATATCGCCGGTGCTCTTGCCGAGGCAGCGAAAGAGGCTGATGGTCTTGGCCATCAGCATGGCCGCGTTCATGCCCTTGCCGGACACGTCGCCCAGCCCCCAGACAATGCGCCCGTCGGCCAGCGTGAAGAAGTCGAAGAAGTCACCGGAGACTTCCAGCGCCGGGTAGTTGAGGCCGCACACCGGGAAATCGGCACCGCCATCGGCCGGCAGCAGCCCGCGCTGGATCTCGCGCGCCAGCTCCAGCTCACGCTGCATGCGTTCCTGCTCAACCAGCGCTTCGGTCATGCGGGCATTGCTGATGGCCAGCGAAACCATGCCGGCCAACGCCTGCAGCAACTGCTTGTCGTTGTCGCTGAACAGCCCGTCACCGCTGCGCTTGTTGATCACTTCCAGCGCACCGAGCATCGTGCGCTTGATCTTCAGCGGCGCGCAGAGAATCGAGCGGGTGCGGAATCCGGTGAGGTCGTCGACGGCGGCGGAAAAATCCGGGTCGACGGCGGTGTCGCGCACCATCTGCACGGCATTCTCGGCAACGGCGCGGCCGACGATGCCCTGCGTGGCGCCAATGGTCAGCCCTTCGATGGAGACCGGGCCGGCACAGGCCAGGCAGGTCAGTTTCTGGCCGGACTCATCGAGCAGAAAGATGGAAACCGCTTCGGTATCCATGTAGGTGAGGAGTTGCCGCGTGGCGTTGGCCAGCGTGTCGCCCAGTGCCGGCCCGGCCGCAAAATCGAGGCTGACACCCGCCAGCAGCTTGAGCAGTTCCGGCTTTTCGGCCAGGTCGCCGCTGCGCATCTGTTGGCTTAGTTGGTGGGCGTGCTTGTCGGTCACGGGGTGGGTCAGTCCAACTCGCTTGTCATGGATGGGGTGATGATACGCCAGCGCAGGTGACCATGGTGGGAAGGCTGGGCGTTCTCAGCCGATTGCGCGCAGGAACTCGTTGCGCAACTGGTCGGAGTCGACAAAGCTGCCGGCAAAAGCCTGGGTGATCACGCGCTCGTCGCCGCGGCGATCTTCGCCAAGCAGCAGGCAGAGCTGTTCAGCCTCGACAACACAGGCAGCGCCTGCGGCGTGCCCATGCTTGACGAGGGCGTCGGCAATGTCGCGGGTCATCCATTCCTGATAGGTGAAGCGGTGGCCGATGGCGTCGACCATGCGCGCGATGCGGCCAAAGCCGTGCAGCCGGCCGCCCGGAAGGTAGGCGACATGGGCGGTGCCGCGGAACGGCACAAGGTGGTGCGGGCAGATGCCATGCACGGCGATGCCGCGGATCACCACCATGTCGGCACGCGGGTCGGCAAAGCCTTCGCCCAGTGCTTCTGCTGGGTTCAGGTCGTAGCCGCCGAGCAGCCGCTTCTGCCACAGCTCGCGCACGCGCTGTGCGGTGCGCCCCATGTGCGCCATCTCCGGCGCAATGCCACAGGCGGCGAGCATGTCGGTGATGGCCTGTTCGAAAGCCACCGGGTTGAAGGCGTCGCGGCGCGGAATGCCGATGCCGGCGGCCGGGATCGGTGGGGCGTGGTGGGTGTCGTCTGCTTCGTTCATGCAGGTGCTCCTGTTCGCGTCGGAGCCCGTAGTCTAGACTAATTGTGACAGGCAGCAGGCACTGGGGGCCGAGGGTTTAGGCGGCACGCCCCAATGCTGCGCAGTGTGCGCCACTACAATGACTGCCCAACCCGCTTTCCGAGATGCGCCAATGACACAGACAGCCACCAAGCCCCGGTACACCTTGGGCGAAGAGATCGCCAACAGCCTGACGCATGGCCTCGGTATCGTGCTGGCGATTGCCGGGTTGGCGGTGATGGCCGCTTTTGCCACCTTGTACGGTGACGTCTGGCATGTGGTTACCTGCAGCATTTTCGGCACCACGCTGATCCTGTTGTACACCACCTCCACGCTTTACCACAGCATTCAGGATGTGCGCACCAAGGAGTTGCTGCGCGTACTGGACCACTCGGCCATCTTTTTGCTGATTGCCGGCACCTATACGCCTTTCATGCTGGTCAGCCTGCGCGGCCCGTGGGGCTGGAGCCTGTTCACGGTGATCTGGACGCTGGCGGTTCTCGGCATCGGGCTGCGCCTGTTCCTGCGTGGACGCCTGCACGGCATCGTTGTGGCACTCTACGTGGCAATGGGCTGGGCGGTTGTCGTGGCAGTACAGCCAATGCTGGAAACGGTCGCTGTCGGAGGCTTGCTGCTGCTGGCCGGCGGCGGTCTGGCTTATACCGCTGGTGTCGCTTTCTACAAGTGGCGCAGCCTGAAATATCACCACGCCATCTGGCATGGTTTCGTGCTGCTGGGTAGTGCGCTGCATTTCTTTGCCGTGCTGTTCTATGTGATCCCCTGGCCGGCGGCGACCCTGGCCTGAGGGTGGGGTTCAAATCGCTGCTTGCCATTGTCAGGCGGAATCAGGGGGCTCGTGGTAGGCTTGCAACTTCTGCCATCAGCCATTTTTTGCCGTAATGAACACGCCCACGCAACAAGCTGCATCTCCCGTGCCGTCCGGCCGTCTATTGCTCAAACAACTTCAGGAACAGTTTGCCGTCTTTCGCGATTGCCTGCCGCTGGCCATCGGTATCGACAAGCAGTTGCTTGCTGCCCAACCCGACATCGATCGCAAGGTGTTGCGCATTGCCCTGCGCATGCACACGCACTCCTTGCGTTACCTCAAGGTGATGGACAAGGCGACGCAACGTTTCGACCTGGAAGGCAAGGCCGTAGCCGAGGTGACCGAAGAGCACCGGACGCACGCCACCGAGATGTTGCGCGAGCGTTTCCGCAAGGAAGGCGAGCAACGCCGGGCCAAGCAGGCGGCGGAGAAGGCGGCTGAGGAAGCTGCCAAGGCCGAGAAGTTGCGGGCAGACAAGCTCAATCAACTGGCAGCCAAGTTCGCCAAGCACTGAATACCGGGTACATGAAACGACAACGGCGCCCGCGGGCGCCGTTGTCGTTTTGTCTGCAGAAAAGCTTATTTGCTGGCTGTCTGCGCCAGCTTGGCTTCGAT
Source organism: Zoogloeaceae bacterium (assembly GCA_024235655.1). GTDB lineage: Bacteria > Pseudomonadota > Gammaproteobacteria > Burkholderiales > Rhodocyclaceae > Proximibacter. The sequence goes on from JACKLY010000001.1 coordinate 715,865, forward strand.
CTTCTCCAGCGGTACTGCGCCGGGAATCCGCTCGCCATCGGCAAAGAACAGTGTCGGCGTGCCGCTGATATTCAGCTTGCGGCCGAACTCCTGATTCTTGGTGATTGCCGTGGTATCGCAATCCACCTTCCCGGCCGGGGTCTTGCCATCAACCATGAAGTCGTTCCATGCCTTGGCGCGATCTGCCGAGCACCAGATCAGTTTCGACTTGTCCACCGAATCCTGCGAGAGGATCGGGTAGAGGAAGGTATAGATCGTCACGTTATCCAGCTTCTGCACTTCCTTGGCCAGGCGCTTGCAGTAGCCGCAGTTTGGATCTTCGAAGGTGGCAAAAACGCGCTTGCCGTCACCACGTACCTGTTTGATGGCGCGGTCGAGCGGCAGGTCGCTCCACTTGATCGCGGTGAGCTTGGCAAGCCGCTCCTGCGTCACGTTTTTCATCGTTTTGCCGTCGATCAGGGGGCCGACGATGAAGGCGCTGCCCTTTTCGTCGCTATAGAGGATCTGGCCATCGGCGTAGATCTCGTAGAGGCCGAGATAGCCGGATTTGGTCACGCTTTCGGCCTTGGCGCCGAACTTGGCTTCAAAGTTCTTCTTCACCGACGCTTCGTCGGCGAGGGTGCCTGTTGCCAGTGTGATGCCGATCAGTGCGGTCAATATTTTTTTGAGCATGCAGTTCTCCAGTGGGGTTGTCGGTTACAGGGTGCCCAGCGCGTAGCGGGTGAGGATGTTCTTTACGAGTGGCAAGCGGTTGGTCAGGTTCATGCCCATATTGCGCAATGTCCGGATGCCGGGTAGTTCGGCCTTGAACAGCTGGTGCAGGGCATCGGTGGATGTCTGCAGCAGCATTACTTCTTCCTTGCGTGCACGCTGGTAGCGTTCAAGGATGTTGAGGTAGCCGATGTCGTGCCAGGGCTGGCAGCTTGCCAGCGTTTCGGCAAGTACACGGGCATCCTGATAGCCCAGATTGATGCCGTGGCCGGAAAGCGGGTGGATGCCGTGCGCCGCATCGCCGACCAGTGCCAGCCGTGGCGCAACCACTTTCGGTACTTTCATCAGGCGCAGCGGAAAGGCGGCGGCGGGTGTCAGGGGTGTGAGTTTGCCGAGGCTGTGATTGCCGGCGGCGGCAACCTTCTCGCACAATTCCGTTGCCGGCAATGCCGTCAACTGGTCAGCCAATGCATCGGGTGCGGACCAGACCATCGAGATCCGGTTGTCGGGCAGTGGCAGCCAGGCCAGCACGCCATCGTTGCGGAACCACTGCAGGGCACGGCCACGGTGCGGCCGTTCGCATTCGAAATTGGCGACGACGCCTTTTTCCATGTAGTAGGTGTCGAAGGCCTCAAGGCCACAACTGCGTCGCACCCATGAATCGCGGCCATCAGCGGCAACCAGCAGCCGGGCGGTCAGCATGGTGCCGTCACTGAGTCCGAGTGTTGCTGCGGTATCGTTGATTTCAACGCTTTTCGGTGCGGCCGGGCAGAACAGGGTCAGGTTGCTCTGGCGCTTGATGTTTTCCCAGAGTTCGCAGGCCATCAGCGAGGATTCGAGGATGAAACCGAGTTCGGAAACGCCGGTTTCATAGGCCGAAAAATCGAGCCGGGCTCCGGCGTCGCCATAGACTTCCATCGCGCTGATCGGCTGGATACGGCTTGCGTCAAGATGCTTCCAGGCGCCAATCTTGCGTAGAAAGTCGGCATTGGCCGGGCTGATCGCATAGACGCGCGCATCCCAACCCTCGGGTTGCCGCGGTGGGCGCTGTTCAACGAGGGCAATGCGGAGCGGGGTGTCGCGCAGGGCGCAGGCCAGAGAAAGGCCGGCAAGCCCGCCGCCAACAATGATGAGATCGAATTGCATGGTGCGGTCGGTAAGTAGAGGGGCAATTGTGCCTCATTTTTCCTGAATTGCCTTGTGTCGGCCCCGGTTTGCCAGTAAAACCGGGGCCGTGAACAATGAATGCTGCTATATCCCCGCCATCATCCGCTCCGAACATGAGGATGTGATGGGCGCACTGATCGCGCTCGACATCCCGCGCGGCGAAGTCATGAACCTGATTGTTGCTCGCTGGGGGGCGCCTTCCAGCGCCATTCTGGCCGAAGTCGATGGTGGGCGCCCGGTGGCCGCCGTGCCGATGGGCGATGGTCGTTGGGCCGCCTGCAATATCTTTCCCGAACAATCCTGCCATAGCCCGGCCGAGGCGCAGCGCCGGCTCAACAATCTGCTCAAGCGCGGGCGCCGTGGTTTGGTGGCCTGCGCCCCCTTTCCTCTTCCTGTCTGAACCCTTCGGCGCGGGTCCGGTCAAAAGTGTTACAAATTTCTATTGACCTCTGCTTTGTTTTGTATCACGATTAACTCGTTAGTTAAAAACAAATTCCTGAGACATCGAGACAAAAGGAGATACCCCATGGCCAAGGAAAAATTCGCCCACCTGATGGAACTGCCCCCTGAAACGCCGCAGCCGAACGTCTACCCGCTCAACTGGGTGACAAAGACGGCGCGCATGGAAGAAATCTGGGACGCCTCGCAGCGCGAGTACTGGGACCCGAAGAAGTTGCCGTGGGATACCTTCGACGCCTCCCGTTACAGCTGGGAGCAGCGCGAGGCCATCGCCTACTGGTGGTCCATCCTGTCGGTGTTCGACGCTTCGGCGCCGCCGGTGTTCGCCGCCGCCATGATCAAGACCTACGAAGCGCACGAGGAAGATGCCGTGCGCCGCTGCTTCTTCTCGGTGACACGTGACGAGCAGAACCACGAACAGATGTGCGGCATGGCCATCACCAAGCTGCTCGAAGCACCGTCCTACCTCGAATACGAGCCGAAGACCGACATCGGCCGCAAGGCCAAGAAGAACGTCGCCTGGCTCTACTTCAACGGAGGCCGCTACTGGGACGGCTACAAGCAGGCGGTGCCGAAGTACAGCCTAGCCGTGCTCTTCTCCTCATTCCTGATGGGCGAGATTGCCGCTGCCACCATCTTCCACCAGATGGCCGCCGGTTGCAGCGAGCCGGTGTTCAAGGAAGCCTTCCGCATGATCGGTCGTGATGAAGGCCGCCACATGGCCATCTGCATGACCATGATGGAGCGTGACTATCCGAAGATGGATCTGGCCGACAAGCCGCTGATCACCAAGCAGATCCGCGCCGGCTATCTATTCCTCTCCGGCGTGCTGTTCGAGCCGCCGATGGATTTCTGGGATATTGCCGAGGATTTCATTCCGGCCCAGCGCGAGATCGAAACCGTGGCCCGTTCGGCCGGTTTCTTCATCCCGGAGTACGAGGCCAAGAAGGAAAACTGGAAGAATGCGATGCTCAACCTGAAGGGTGTGCTCGACAAGTACGACATTCCGTTCCCGGCAATCCCGGAGGTGGGTATCACCGGCGAGGAAATCCTCGATATTCACATGGAAGATATCATTCCAGTGTTTTGATAACGACAACCCCCACCGCAGAGACGCAGAGGAAAAGCAGAGAGTCGCAAGAACAGGCTTTCTCTGCGAACTTCTGCGCCTCCGGGTCTCTGCGGTGGACTTCGAATTGACGATACGATGAAAAAAATCCGCCTTTACCCTTCCAATCGCGAAGTCGACTGCAACGACGGCGATACGGTGTTGCATGCGCTGGAAAAGGCCGGCTATGCGCTGCCGAACAACTGCCGTGCCGGTGCCTGCGGCGAATGCAAGGTGAGAGTGCGGGAAGGGCAGTTCGACCAGGGCATGGTGCTCGACATGGCTTTGTCGCAGGACGAGCGCAAGCAGGGTTTCGGCCTGATGTGCATGGCTAAGCCGCTTTCCGAAGAGCTGGTCATCGAGTGGGGAACCGAAGACGCCAAGCCCAAGCTGTTCGCGCCGCGCGAGAACGTCAGTTTTGTCCTGACCGACAAGGTGATGCGTACGCCGCGTATTGTCGAACTGACATTGATGCCGCTTTCCCAGCCATTGCGCTTCTGGCCGGGCCAGTACGTGACGCTGGGCGGTGGCCGGGTAGGCATTCCTGATCGCTCCTATTCCATCGCCAATGCGCCGCGTCAGGATGGTGCCATCGTGCTGCAGGTGGCACGTCAGGACGAGGGCGTTACCAGCATCTGGGTGCACGACGAACTCCAGGTGGGCGATCTGGTTCGTCTTTCTGGCCCCTACGGTACCTTCATTGGCGATCCGGCGGTGGATACACCAGTGCTGTGCATCGCTGCCGGTTCCGGGCTGGCACCGATTCTCTCGCTGGCGGATGCCGCATTACGCCGCGGCTTCAAGGCACCCGTGGCGCTGGTGTTTTCGGCGCGAACCGAGGCTGATGTTTACGACAAGGGGCTGATGGCCTACTGGCAGCTGAAATACCGCAACTTCCGCTTCATCCCGACACTGACACGAGAGCAGGCGCCGGGGATGCAGCACGGCCGCGTGCCGGACATCCTGCCGAAGCTCTTCCCCGACCTTGCCGGCCACAGCATCTTTGCCGCCGGCAGCCCGGGGTTCGTGACTGACTGTGTCTCTGCAGCCAAGGCACTGGGCGGGCGTGATGAACTGATCCACACGGAAGGCTTCTTCTCGCAGTCGCAGGCCGATGCATCCGCTGTGTTGAGCTAGCTCGCCCCTGCAACATACGGTTACATAAAGACGACAGAGGCTTAACAGACGGAGCAGGCGAGGGGGCGTAGACTGCAGTCATTGCATGAACCCCCTCCTCTCGAAACCCCTTTTCGAGATTCAATCCCCGCTACCGACATGGCGGGGATTTTTTTGTCCGCTCGTTTTAGATGCCGTACTGCTGAACGGCCTTGCGCATGCGGTCGACAACACTGTTCAGGTTGTCCACTGTTGAGGTGGTCTGGGTAACGACGGCAACGTTCTGCTCGGTCATCGAAGCCACCTTTTCCACATTCTTGGCCAGTTGGGTCATCGCGCTCTGCTGTTCGCTGGAAGCGTGAGAGATATCGGCAACCATGCCGGTGGTGCGGCTCATTTCATCGTTGATGCGGCGTAAGGAGTCGGCTGCATCATTGACCAGTGAAACACCCTCGGCAACCTGCGTTGCCCCGGCACGCATGCCCGTCACCGCAGTTGTTGTTTCCGAATGAATGCTGGCAATCATTTCGCTGATTTGCTGAGTGGCCTTGCCGGTGCGTTCGGCCAGCTTGCGTACTTCGTCAGCAACCACAGCAAAACCGCGGCCCTGTTCTCCGGCTCTGGCAGCTTCAATGGCGGCATTGAGCGCCAGCAGGTTGGTCTGATCGGCAATCTCGCGAATCACACTGGTAATACGGCTGATTTCTTCAGAGCGCTTACCGAGCGACTCAACTTGTTCGGCGGCAGTATTCACCGTGTCAGCCAGCGACTGAATCGTGCTGCTGGCATGGTCGGTAATCTGTGCGCCATCCTGTGCAGCAACGCCTGCTTCGTCGGCAGTCTGGCGCGTGGTCTGGGCATTGGTTGCCACTTCGCCAATGGAAACCGTCAACTCTTCAATGGCGGCAGCAGCAGATGAGGTGGCTTCACTCTGTGTTTGCGCCGAGCGGTGAACATTGTCGATCCCGGCATGGACATCCTTGGTTGCCAGATTGACCTGTGCGGCTACGTCATTCATTCCCTGAAGCGTCGCCTGAACGGAGCCGACAAAGCCGTCGGCCCGGCGCGCTATTTTTCCGATCAAATCACTTCTTTGTACACTCAGACGCAGGCGCAGGTCGCCGCTGGTCAGTAATTTTCCTTGCCATTCAGTAATCTTGTTGAGATCGCGAACGGTGCGGGGCGTATAAATGAACAGGAAATACAGTGCGTAAAGCGCCGTCATGCCGGCAATGGTGTTATCGACCGAGGAAGGTATGGCGACCAGTTGCAGATGATCCACCAGCATCAGTAGTGCCTGCGACAGTGCTGCCAGGCCGGCCAGTGTCATCTGTGATCGGATCGATATCAAATTGATCAGCCAGCCTGGTTGTTTCTTTACGGCCTGACCATGTTTGATCATAAGCGAACTGCTACCTGCCTTGATCCGTCGGTAAGCTTCGCTGGCTGCCGCCACTTCTTCCCGTGTCGGACGGCCGCGAATCGACTGGTAGCCGACAATCTGGCCATTTTCTCGAACCGGAGAGGCATTGGCGACAACCCAGTAATAGCCACCGTCCTTGCGTCGATTCTTGACAATGCCGCGCCATGGCCGGCCGGCTTTCAGGTCTTTCCAGAGGTCGGCAAATGCCTCTTCCGGCATGTCGGGGTGGCGCACCATGTTGTGGGGCTGGCCCACCATTTCCTCACGTGTGTAATTGCTGATCTTGCAGAAGGTTTCGTTGGCTTCCTCGATGATGCCCTTGAGGTTGGTGCGGGAATAGATAAATTCACCCTCGGGGAGGAGGGTTTCAACGTCAGTAACCGGTTGATTGTTCTTCATTACTTGACTCCGTTGAGTTGAATTCTAGATCGCGCGCTGCAGATCAATGGCTTTAGTCGTAGGTGCAGTATAAACCGCCCATTTCTGCGAACAAGTGCTTTTCGCCTTGCCTTTACTGGCGTACAGACCATTTTTCGAATTTCTGGTGCAGCCAAGTGATGTATGGAGATGCAAATGAGGCTGACCAATGGGCGACTTTGTAGTAGCCTGCGCCCCCTCGTTTCAATGAAAAACGCATTTCCGCATGTCCCGACATCTGCCGCGCGCAAGTTTTAACAGCTCACGGCTCATCCGGCTGCTTGCCGAACTGGTTGCTGAAGCTGTTGGTGACCCGAGGCAAGTCAGGCCCGCGCCCCCCCCGTTCGCCGAAAGACTGGGCCAGTGGCTGGGCTTTACCGATGCCATCGCACTTTCAGGAGCACTCAACGCAAAGCCGGGGAGAACTCCGGATCTCTCATTGTGCGTTGATGAAGCGCAGCCGGAACGGGCCGCGCTAAACCGCGTGCGAGCGGCATTGATTGCTTCGATCCGAGGCGACAGTTCGACGCAATCGGGCAGGGCGCGCATTCGACTGCCTGCACAGCCACGCCTTGTGCCGGAAGAGGGCGCTGCCGAAGTCGTTTTTTCGCCGTATCGGCGTTACTACATGGCGCATCAGCGCGAGATAGCGTCCGCGCTTGGCCAGTTGCGTGCTGATCTGCGGGCGGCACTGGCGCGGTGCTCGCCGGCACTTGCTCAACTGGCGGCCATCGATGGCGTCTTGGATCAAGCCCTCGGCGAGCGCGAACGCAACCTGTTGGCTGGCATCCCTGACTTGCTCGAGCAGCATTTTGTCCGCTTGCGCTCAAAGCCGGCCACGGGCTTGCCGGCGCTCGGCTGGCTGAACCCATTCGTTGCAGACATGCAGGCGATATTGTTCGCCGAACTGGAACTCCGCCTGCAGCCGGCCCTGGGCCTGCTTGCAGCATTGGAGGACGCGCCGTCTTCCTGAAAGGTAAGAAACAGAATGAACAGAAAACTCTCCCTCGCCGCCTTTGTGGCAGGCATCGTCGCCGTCGGCTGGGTGGCCGTTGGCTACCTTGGTTCGCATGTGCTGGCACTGGCCATGACGCTGCTCATCGCCGCCGTTTATCTGTTGGGGGCGTTCGAACTCAAACGCTTTCATGATGCTACGACCAGCCTTGAAACTGCACTGTCAGCAATTTCACCCAGCCTGCCGGCACTGGGAGACTGGATCGCTACGCTGCATCCCTCCCTGCAGAACGCAGTGCGCCTGCGTATCGAAGGCGAGCGCGTCGGTCTGCCCGGCCCGGCGCTGACCCCCTATCTGGTCGGCCTGCTGGTCATGCTCGGCATGCTCGGCACCTTTCTCGGCATGGTGGTGACACTGAACGGCGCGGTGCTGGCGCTGGAAAGCACCACCGACCTGCAGACCATCCGCGCCGCACTCGCTGCACCGGTGAAGGGATTGGGTCTGGCCTTCGGTACTTCGGTTGCCGGTGTCGCCGCCTCGGCCATGCTCGGCCTGATCTCGGCGCTGTGTCGTCGCCAGCGTCAGCAAGTTGCGCTGCGACTGGATTGGCACATTGCCGGTGATTTACGCAACTTCTCGCTGGTGCATCAGCGGCAGGAAACCTTCAAGGCCTTGCAGCAACAGAGCCAGGCCCTGCCCGAAGTGGTGGCGGCACTGCAGGCGATGATGGCGCAGATGGCGCAGCACAGCACACAACTGAATACACAATTACTTACCAGCCAGGAAAGTTTCCACCGCGAAGTGAAATCGGCCTACACCGAACTGGCCGGCGCGGTCGATCGTTCGCTGCGCGACAGCCTGAGCGACAGCGCACGCATTGCCGGCGAAAGCATTCGTCCGGTGGCCGAAGCCACCCTGGCCGGCATTGCCCGCGAAACCACGGCGCTGCATGAACGCATCGCCAGCACGGTCGATGACCAGTTGAGCGGCATCGCCGCGCGCTTCGACAGCACCGTGACAACAGTGGCCGATACCTGGGCAACGGCGCTCGACCGCCATGAGCGTGGCGGACTTGCCCTCACCGAAAGCCTTGACCATTCGCTGCAGGCTTTCACCGCCCGCTTCGATGAGCGCGCTGCCGCCATGCAGCAAGGCGTCAGCGAAACCCACCGGGCCTTGCAGGCCGATCTGGCGGCGCGCGAAGAGCAGCGGCTGGTGGCGATGACCCAATCGCTTGCCGACATGGCCGCCCGCTTGCAGCAGGAATGGCAGCAGGCCGGCGCCAGCACGCTGGAACAGCAGCAGGCCATTTGCCGGACGCTGGCTGAAACCGCCCGCGACATGGCCGAACATGCGCAGGCCCATGCCGGCCAGACCCTCGATGAAATCGGCCGCCTCATGCAGAGCGCCGCCGAAGCGCCGCGCGTGGCTGCCGAGGTGATCGGCCAACTGCGCCAGCAACTGAGCGAGAGCGTGGTGCGCGACAATGCGCTGCTCGAAGAGCGCGCCCGCATCATGGCCGGCCTCGACACCCTGCTTGAGGCCACTGGCCGCGCCTCGGTCGAGCAGCGCGAGGCCATCACAGCCATGGTCGATGCCTCCGCCGCCATGCTTGAGCGCGTCGGTTCGCAGTTCACCGCGCAGGTCGGCGAGGAATCGGCACGCCTCACCGGGGTGGCCGCGCAGATCACCGGCAGCGCGGTCGAGGTGGCCAGCCTTTCCGAAGCCTTCGGCTTCGGCGTGCAGCGCTTCAGCGAATCGAACGACAAGCTGATCGACAGCCTGCAGCGCATCGAAGGCGCGCTTGACCAGTCGCTGCTGCGCAGCGACGAGCAACTGGCCTACACCGTGGCGCAGGCACGTGAGCTGATCGACCTCAGTATCCTGTCGCAGCAACGCATCGTCGAGGAGCTGCAGCAACGCCTCGGCCAGACGGCGCCGGCCGCCGAGGCAGCCTGATGCACGACGCCTACACCAGCGACGACAGCGTCGAGCAGACGGCGCCCGTCTGGGCCGTCTTCGGCGACCTGATGGCCGGGTTGCTCGGTGCCTTCGTGCTGATTCTGGTCGGCGTCATCGGCGTGCAGATGGAGCTGACCAGCAGCCTCGAAGCGGAAGTGAAAAAGCGCCAGCAGGAAGAGCAGCGTCGCATCGCACTGGAAAAGGCACTGGCCATCCCGCTCGCCTCCGGCCGTGTCACTCTCAACAACGGCAAGATCGGCATCAGCGGCAGCGTGCTTTTTTCGCTCAACTCCGACCAGCTGCAGCCCGAAGGCCGGCAGTTGCTGAAAAGCCTGGCGCCGCCGCTGGCCGCCTATCTCGCCGCCCGCGACGAACTGCTGATGGTCAGCGGCTTCACCGACGACCGCCCTGTACGCGACAGCAACAGCCAGTTCCACGACAACTGGGAGCTTTCCGCCCAGCGCGCGCTGACGGTTACGCGCACACTGATCCACGAAGGCATTCCCGCATCCACCCTCTTCGCCGCCGCCTTCGGCGCCGAACAGCCGGTGGCCTCCAACGCCGAAGCCAGCGGCCGCTCGCAAAACCGCCGCGTGGAAATGGCGCCGGTGCCGAAATCGGCGCGTACCGGGAATGTCGCGCGTGACTGACGTGGCCGCATCCTCCGGGGCAGCGATTGCCGCCCTGCGTGCGCAAGGTGCCGACCAGCACGATCCGGTACGCTTCCGCTTCATCGAAGCACTGGCCCGCCGCACCGAAGCGCAACAGGGCGAAGCGCGGCAGGTGCTGGAGGAGCGTCTGGCCGCAGTGCTGCAGGCATACACCGATGCGCTGGCACAGCCCGACATGCCGCGTCGCCAACCTTCAACAGCTGGCACACCCTCACCGCTGGCTGCACTGGCCCGGCAGATGCCGACGCCGGTGTCAGAGAACTGCAATTCGATAGCCGCTCCGAATGCGCCCGACGGCCAACTGCCGCGAGGCGACGCACTCACCAGTGCCCCGATGCCAGCCCCCGCCGCCGAACTGAAGTCACTGCACTACTTCCGCGACGCCTGGGCAAAACTCAGCATCGAGCAGCACCTGGCGCAGGCCCTCGCGCAAGCCCCCGAAAACGCCGGCCCCCTCAACTCCCACCGCCTCGTGCTGAGCGCGCTCGAACGCATGCGCGATGTCTCGCCGGGCTATCTGGCGCATTTCATCGGGTATGCGGAGGGCTTGCTGTGGCTGGAGCAGGTGGAGGGGGTGGGTAAGCGGTGACGAAAAATGGCGACTTCACTGCAAGGTGGCCATCCACATCGAGATAGATGGCCGGCAAACAGTGCGCGATCTCAGGTCGAAAACGGATTGATCAAGTCTGTGCCGGTAGGCTCGAAGTGTGCGGTGTTGCGTGTGACCACCGTTAGCCCATTCGTCAGTGCGGTCGCAGCAATCAGCAGGTCGGCGCTTTCGTGTCCGAGTTGTGCTGACAAACGCCCCCAACGCCGCGCCACACTTGGCGTTACCGGGATAATCCGGTCTGCGTAAAGCCTTGTGAGGTTCTCAAGCCATGCGGCCAGCGCATCGGCAAACGCCGGGTCACCCTTGCGTCGCTTTTCTATCCCGCGCTCGATTTCTCCCAGTGTCACAACGCTGAGGTGCAAATGATCCTCTTGCTGCGCCGAGACCCAGGCAAGCACTCCCCGATCGGGTTGCCGCTTGCGCAGCTCGGAAACGATCACGGTGTCGAGAAGAAACATCAGAGTTCCACGTCGCGGAGCGCGACGCGACGAGGTTCGTCATCCTGCTCGTTGCTCTTCGGGATCGACAGCAGGTGCTCAACAAAGCTTGGCGCGCTGGCACGTGCCCCCTCACGCAAGGCACGATAGCTTGCCTCGGATAGCACCACGACGGCCTCCCGGCCTCTGCGAGTGACGTGCTGTGGCTCACCCTGCAAGGCTGCCTCAACCACCTGGCTGAACTGGGTTTTTGCGTCCTGCAAGCGCCATTGTGAGCGATTCACTGTTGTCACCCCATCTTTTGATCGTATCTGGTCAGATTATCTGGTCAGGTAGAGTCAGAGTCAAGTGGCACTCGTTTCGCAGCCAGGAATAGTGACCCTGAAACGATTGGCGTCGGCCTGACGCGCTGCCTTTCCTAAAACGGCAACTCCGCCTGCGCATCTTCCCGAACAATTGTTGCTGCCGATAACGGCAGCAAGGCGCCTGCCCGCACCCCTAGCAGTCGAATCCGCTTCTCCAGCGGCACCCTTTTCAGGCATTCGCCGGCGGCCTGGCGGATTTGCGAGGCATCGGCGATGCCGGCGGGGAGGGTGATGTCGCGGGTGAGCGACTGAAAATCGGCGTAGCGCACCTTGATACCGATGGTGCGGCTGGCGTAGCCCTTGCGGGTGAGGTCGCCGGCCACGCGCTGGCAGAGTGCGGTGAAGATTTCCGAGAGTTCGGCGCGGTTGGCTTTGGCGTGCAGGTCGCGCTCGAAGGTGCTTTCGCGGCTGATCGATTTCGGCTCCGTGCGGTTGGCCACCGGCCGTTCGTCGATACCGTTCGCCGCCTGATGCAGCCAGTGCCCGGTGCTGCGGCCGAATTGCCGGATGAGGAATTCGGGGTCGGCGGCGGCAAGGTCGCCGATGGTGTGAATGCCGAGCCGGGTGAGTTTTTCGCTGGCCTTGGGGCCAATGCCGTTGATCTTCTTCGCCGCCAGCGGCCAGATGCGGGCGGGGATGTCGGCGCTGTCGAGAAGGGTGATGCCGTTCGGCTTGTCGAGGTCGGAGCAGATCTTGGAGAGCAGCTTGTTCGGGCTGATGCCGATCGAGCAGCTGAGGCCGGTGGCGGCGAACACCGCCTGCTTGATGCGGCGGGCCAGCGGTTCGCTTTCCTCAGCGATGTGGCTGAGGTCGATGTAAATTTCGTCAATGCCGCGGTCTTCGATCTCCGGCGCAATGCTCGCCACGGCAGCCTTGAAGCGGCGCGAGTGGTCGCGGTAGGCATCGAAATTGGCGGGTAGCAGGATGGCATCCGGCGCCAGCTTCGCCGACTTCATCAGCCCCATGCCGGAGAAGACGCCGAGGGCGCGGGCTTCGTAGGTCGAGGTGGTGATGACGCCGCGGCCGACATAGTCGCGCAGCCTTGCAAAGTGCAGGCTGCCGTCGGGCTGCCGAACAGGCTGGTGCGTACTGCGCCCGCCAACCACCACGGCCTGCCCGCGCAGTTGCGGGTAGCGCAGCAATTCGACCGACGCGAAGAAGGCGTCCATGTCGAGGTGGGCGATGCGGCGCTGGCTGTACATTCGTACAGTATAAATCAAGGGGCGCTATCCGGGGTGCGGCCCCTTGAGTGACCTGCAGGCTCAGATGCCGTATTGCTGCACTGCCTTGCGCATGCGATCGACGACGCCGTTGAGGTAGCCCACGGTCGCGTTGGTCTGGGTGACCACGGCCACGTTCTGCTCGGTCATCGCGGCTACCTGCTCGACATTGCGTGCCAGATCGATCATCGCGCTTTGCTGTTCGCTCGAGGAATGCGAAATTTCACTGACCATCTGCGTGGTGACAGTCATCTCCTCATTGATCTGTCGCAGCGAATCGGCAAGGGCGTTGACCAGCGTCACGCCTTCGGCCACCTGGCCGGCGCCGGCGCGCATGCCGGTGACGGCGCTGGCAGTTTCGCCATGAATGCTCTGGATCATGCCGCTGATTTCCTGCGTTGCCTTGCCGGTACGTTCGGCTAGCTTGCGCACTTCGTCGGCAACCACCGCAAAGCCGCGCCCCTGCTCGCCGGCACGTGCTGCCTCGATGGCCGCGTTGAGCGCCAGCAGGTTGGTCTGGTCGGCAATCTCGCGGATGACGGCGGTGATGCGGCTGATCTCCTCCGAGCGCTTGCCGAGCGACTCCACCTGTTCGGCGGCGGTACGCACCGTGCCGGCCAGCGAGGCAATGGTCCGGCTTGCGTCTTCGGTCACCCGGGCGCCCGCGTGCGCAGCCATGCCTGCCTCCTCGGCCGTTGTGCGCGTTGATTGCGCATGGTTGGCGACTTCGCCGATGGAAACCGTGACTTCCTCGATGGCTGCCGCAGCCGACGAAGTGGCCTCGCTTTGCGCCTGCGCCGAGCGCTGGACGTTGTCGATGCCCGAGGTGACATCGCCGGTTGCGCGATTGACCTGCCCGGCCACGTCGTTCATGCCCTGCAGCGTGGCCTGCACCGACGATACGAACTTGTCGGCCTTGCGCGCGATGGCGCCGATCAGGTCGCGCCGTGGCAGATCGTGGCGGATGCGCAGATCGCCTGTGCTGAGCACACGCTCCAGCCACTGGCTGGTCTCTGTCAGGTCGCGGACGACGCCGGGCGTGTAGAAGAGCAGGAAGGCGAGCGAGCCGAGCAGGGTAGTTGCGGCCAGCCCGACCGCCAAGGGCTCGGGCATGGGCGTCACGCCGAGCAGGATCATGAGCAGGAGGGCGGAAGGCAGCACGCCGGCCAGCCCGGCCAGGGTCATCTGGCTGCGCAGCGAGAGCAGAGTGTTTACGGAGGCTGCACGTTTTTTCACGACACGACCGTGTTCGACGTAGATCGACTTGTCGCCTTTGCGGATGCGCTCATAGGCGGCGCCGGCGGCGGCTACTTCCTCCCGGCTCGGGCGGCTGCGTACCGACTGGTAGCCGACGATCTGGCCGTTCTCGCGCACCGGCGAGGCATTGGCCACCACCCAGTAGAAGCCGCCATCCTTGCGCCGGTTCTTGACGACGCCGCGCCACGGGCGGCCGGTTTTCAGATCACGCCACAGATCCTCAAAGGCTTCGGGCGGCATGTCCGGATGGCGCACGATGTTGTGCGACTGGTTGAGCATTTCCTCGCGCGAGTAGGCGCTGACATTGCAGAACGCTTCGTTGGCCTCGACGATGACCCCTTTCAGGTCGGTACGCGAGTAGATGAATTCGTTTTCGGGAAGCAGGGTTTCAACGTTGGTGACTGGCTGGTTGTTTTTCATTGCGGATTCTTTATGTTGTTTGCTGGAAGGGCGCCTCTTCAGGATTCCGGCAAGCTACTCCGCAGCCAGGATTTTGTGCTTGATTTCGATCATGAAAAGGAATGAATGTCAGCATTCAGCACATCGTGGCCGGCCAGGCCTGACTTTCGGCCGGCAGGGTTACGCTTCTGCGATGTGAGCAGCCAAAAAAATGGGGCGCCGAGGCGCCCCTTGATGGCTCTGCAGATCCGTCTACTTCGGCCGCTTGTCGATCACCCGCTTGGCCTTGCCGACCGAGCGTTCGATGCCGCCGCTGGCCTCGATGCGAATCGCTGCCGAGACGCCGATCAGGGTCTTGATGCGATGGGCGAGTTTTTTCTTCACCTCCGCCTGCTGCTCGGCACCGAGATGAGCGAACTGTGGTTTCAATTCGATCATTACCGTCAGTTCATCCATGCGGCCGTCGCGGCTCACTTCGAGCATGTAGTGCGGAGACAGCCGCTCTTCCTGCAGTACCAGCTCCTCGATCTGCGAGGGGAAGAGGTTTACGCCGCGAATGATCAGCATGTCGTCCGAGCGGCCGGTGATCTTGCCCATGCGGCGGAACGAGCGCGCCGTTGGTTCGAGCAGCCGGGTCAGGTCGCGGGTGCGATAGCGGATGATGGGGAAGGCTTCCTTGGAGAGCGAGGTGAACACCAGTTCGCCCTCGCTGCCGTCGGGCAGCACTTCGCCGGTGCTGGGGTCGATGATCTCGGGGTAGAAGTGGTCTTCCCAGATCGTCGGGCCGTCCTTGGTTTCAACGCACTCGTTGGCGACGCCGGGGCCCATCACTTCCGACAGGCCATAGATGTCGACAGCGTCGATGCCCATGCGGCGTTCGATTTCCTGCCGCATCTGCTCGGTCCATGGTTCGGCACCATGAATGCCGAGGCGCAGCGAGCATTCGGCGGGGTTCAGCCCCTGGCGATCGAATTCATCGGCAATCGCCAGCATGTAGGAAGGCGTCACCATGATGATGTCGGGCTTGAAGTCGATGATCAGTTGCACCTGCTTTTCGGTTTGCCCGCCGGACATCGGCACCACCGGGCAGCCGAGTTTTTCGGCGCCGTAGTGGGCGCCAAGGCCACCGGTAAACAGGCCGTAGCCGTAGGCAATGTGGACCAGATCACCGGGCTTGCCGCCCGAGGCGCGGATGGAACGGGCGACGAGCCCGGCCCAGGTGTCGATGTCCTTCGCCGTGTAGCCGACCACCGTTGGCTTGCCGGTGGTGCCGGAGGAGGCGTGAATTCGTGCCAGCTTTTCGCGTGGCACGGCGAACATGCCAAACGGGTAGTTGGCGCGCAGATCCTGCTTGGTGGTGAAGGGGAACTTTGCGAGATCGGCGAGTGATTTCAGGTCGCCGGGGTGTACGCCGGCAGCATCGAACTTGGCCTTGTAGTGCGGTACGTTGTCGTAGGCGTGCTGCAGCGACCACTTGAGGCGTTGCAGTTGCAGTGCAGAAATTTCGTCGCGGCTGGCTTTTTCGATGGGTTCGAGTTCGGCAGTCTGTTGCATGAGGTCTCCTCTCTGTGGCGCTTAGATGCGCTCTACGATCATGGCAATGCCCTGGCCCACCCCGATGCACATGGTGGCCAGGCCGTAACGTCCTTGGGTCTGATGCAACTGGTTGATGGCGGTGGTCACAAGGCGCGCGCCGCTCATGCCGAGCGGGTGGCCGATGGCGATGGCGCCGCCGTTCGGGTTCACGCGCGCATCGTCGTCGGCGAGGCCGAGTTGCCGCAGCACGGCGAGGCCCTGTGCAGCAAAGGCTTCATTGAGTTCGATCACGTCCATCTGTGCCAGCGAAAGGCCGGTGCGTGCGAGCAGCTTCTGCGTGGCCGGCGCCGGGCCGATGCCCATGATGCGCGGCGGCACGCCGGCGACCCCCATGCCAACGACGCGGGCACGCGGCGTCAGGCCGAAGCGCTTGACCGCATCCTCGGAGGCAACGATTAGCGCGCAGGCGCCGTCGTTGACGCCGGAGGCATTGCCGGCGGTGACGGAAAGCTCGGGGCCGTTCACGCCCTTCAATTTGGCCAGTTGTGCCAGCGTTACATCGGGGCGCGGATGTTCGTCGGTATCGAAAACGATGGGCTCGCCCTTCTTCTGCGCCAGCGTCACCGGCACGATTTCGCCGGCAAAGAAGCCGGCGGCCTGCGCGGTGGCCCAGCGCTGCTGGCTTCGCAGCGCAAAGGCATCCTGGTCGGTACGGCTGATGTTGAATTCGGCGGCGACGTTGTCGGCGGTTTCCGGCATCGAGTGCGTGCCGTACTGCGCCTTCATCAGCTTGTTAACGAAGCGCCAGCCAATCGTGGTGTCGTACACCGCGTTGCTGCGCGAAAAGGCGGCATCGGCCTTGGGCATCACAAACGGGGCGCGGCTCATCGACTCGACACCGCCGGCAATCAGCAGTTCGGCCTCGCCGCACTTGATGGCGCGGGCGGCGGTGCCAATGGCATCCATGCCGGAGCCGCACAGGCGGTTGATTGTCGTGCCGGCCACGTCCACCGGCAGGCCGGCAAGCAGCCCGGCCATGTGCGCGACGTTGCGGTTGTCTTCGCCGGCCTGGTTGGCGCAGCCGTAGATCACATCCTCGACGGCGGCCCAGTCGACGCTGGGGTTGCGTTCGATCAGTGCCTTGATCGGCAGTGCGCCGAGGTCGTCGGCGCGCACCGAAGAAAGCGTGCCGCCGTAGCGGCCGATGGGGGTGCGAACGGCGTCGCAGATGAAGGCGTCTTTCATCTAGGCTTCCTCGAAAAAATGACCCTTGATGCGCGTCGAACGGCCACGGAAGACGGCGATCAGTTCTTCCTTCTCGTTCTTCACCTCGATGTCGTAGACGCCGGCGCGGCCACCCTGGTGCCGGCCGTGGCCGTGGGCGGTCAGGGTCTGCCCCTTATGTGCCGGAGCGATGAAGTTGATGTCGACGCCCGAGGCGACGGTACGCACGTTGAAGGTGTTGCAGGCGTAGGCAAAGGCGGTATCGGCGAGTGCGAAGATGAAGCCGCCGTGGCAGATGTCGTGGCCGTTCACCATGTCGTCACGGACGGTCATCCGGGCTTCCGCCTCGCCCGGCGCCACACGAACCAGTTCGATGCCGAGGCCGAGCGCCGCCTTGTCGTCCGGCCACATCACTGCGGCGCAGCGTTCGGCGATCTGTTGCGGATTCATGCTCATTCTCCGGTGTAGTTCGGCGCCCGCTTCTGCATGAAGGCGGCAACACCTTCGCGGTAGTCCTTGCTCAGACCCAGTTCAGCCATATAGTCACGTTCGATATCGAGCTGCTCGGCCAGGGTGTTGCTGGCGGCGGCCTGAATCGCCTGCTTGATGCGCTGGTAGGCACGGGTCGGGCCGGCAGCGAACTGGCTGGCCAGTGCCATGGCCTGCGGCATCAGTTCCTCGTCCGGTACGCATTTCCAGATCAGCCCCCATTGCTCGGCGGTTTCTGCCGGCAGCTTGTCACCGGTGAGTGCCAGACCCAGCGCACGGGCATGGCCGATGCGTTGGGGGAGGAACCAGGTGCCGCCGGTATCGGGGATCAGCCCGATCTTGCTGAAGGCCTGAATGAAGGAAGCCGACCTGGCAGCGAGTACCATATCGCAGGCCAGCGCCAGGCTGGAGCCGGCTCCGGCAGCAACGCCGTTGACGGCACAGACGATGGGCTGGCGCAGTTGCTTGATCTGGTCGACCAGCGGCCGGTAATAGAGGTCGATCGAGCCGCCGATGTCGGGCGGGCTGTCGTCGGCAGCCACGCTGCGGTCGGCCAGGTCCTGCCCGGCACAGAAGCCGCGCCCGGCGCCGGTGAGCAGGATGGCCCGTGACTCTTCGCTGGCGCGGGTAAGCGCGGCGCGCAGGGCCAGGTGCATCTCGGGGTTGAAGCTGTTGAGGCGGGCAGGGCGGTTCAGGGTGATCTGTGCAACGCCGTCCTGCAGTGCATAAAGAATGCTTGATTCGGCCATGGGGTGGTGTCTCCGCGAGTCGTTTTTCGCGCCCCTTGCCTTGAGGCGCATTTGGTGGTTTGATTATGTCACAGCAAATTAGTTTGACAAAAACAAATTTCATGCGCGCCTGAAATGCTCAGGCGAGTTCCAATAATGATGCATATGAACCCAATATTCCGGGAGACGACAGCATGACACACCCCCTCTTTGAGAAGCACCGCGCCACCCTTGACGGCGCACTCAACGCCATCCGCACACGCGGCTACTGGTCGGCCTATCCGGAAATGCCCAGCCCCAAGGTTTATGGTGAAACTGCCCAGGCGGATGGCAAGGCCGCCTTCGAAGCCTGTCTTGGCAAGGAATTTTCGCTCGACCAGCCGGGCCGCCAGGGCAGTGTGGCAACGGAAAAATCGCCTTACGGCGTCACGCTCGGCGTCAGCTATCCGAAATGCGATGCCGAGGCCCTGATCGCCGCTGGTCTGGCCGCCATGCCCGGCTGGCAGGCGCTGGGTGCCGAAGGCCGCGCCGGGGTCTGTCTGGAAATCCTCGAGCGCATCAACAAGCGCAGCTTTGAAGTGGCCACCGCGGTGATGATGACCACCGGGCAGGGTTGGATGATGGCCTTTCAGGCTGGTGGCCCGCATGCGCAGGATCGCGGGCTGGAAGCCGTGGCCTATGCCTACAAGGCGCAGGCCGAGGTGCCGGCGGAAGCAACCTGGGAGAAGCCGCAGGGCAAGAACCCGCCGCTGGTGATGAAAAAGCATTTCGAGGTCGTTGGCCGTGGCGTCGCGCTGGTGATCGGCTGCGGCACCTTCCCGACCTGGAATACCTATCCCGGCCTTTTTGCAGCGCTGGCCACCGGCAACCCGGTGATCGTCAAGCCACACCAGAATGCCGTGCTGCCGGCAGCGATCACCGTGCAGATTGCCCGTGAAGTGCTGGCCGAAAATGGCGTCGATGCCAATCTGGTGACGCTGTTTGCCACCGATGCCCATGCCGATACGCAGGCGCTGGCCAGGCACCCGGCGGTGCAGTCGATCGACTTCACCGGCGGCAATGCCTTTGGCAACTGGCTCTACGAGAACTGCCGCGGCAAGCAGGTGTATGCCGAGCTGGCCGGTGTAAACAACATCGTCATCGACAGCACCGACAACTACAAGGGCATGCTCAGGAACCTTGCCTTCACGCTCTCGCTCTACGCCGGCCAGATGTGCACGACGACGCAGGCGATCTTCGTTCCTGCCGGCGGCATCGATACGCCCGAGGGCAAGGTGCCGTTCGATCAGGTGGCGGCGGATCTCGGGGCCGCCGTAGACAAGTTCCTGTCCGACCCGGCGGTGGCTACCGCCGTGCTCGGCGCCATCCAGAGCCCGGATACGCTGGCGCGCATCGAAGCCGCGCCGCAGTGGGGGTCGGTCGTGCTCGCGTCGAAGAAGATCGATCACCCCGAATTCCCGCAGGCCGAAGTGCGCTCGCCGGTGCTGCTCGCCTGTGATGCAAGCAACGAGGCGGCGTGGATGGAGGAGCGCTTCGGCCCGATCGCCTTCGTCGTCAAGGTGGCCGATACCGCTGCCGCCATCGCCCTTTCCGAGCGTGTGGTGAAAACGCATGGTGCGCTGACGGTCGGCCTCTACACCACGCAGCAAGCGGTGATCGACGCAATGACGGCAGCCACCCTGCGCAGCCAGGTCGCGCTGTCGATCAACCTCACCGGCGGCGTCTTCGTGAACCAGTCAGCGGCCTACTCCGACTACCATGGCACGGGCGGCAACCCGGCGGCCAATGCCTCGTACGCCGATGCCGCCTTCGTCGCCAACCGCTTCCGCGTCGTGCAGCGGCGGTATCACGTTTGATAATTAACCACAGAGACACAGAGAACACGGAGGCAGAAAATGGCGTCGGTCATGAATCGCGGTCACTCGAATTTCTCTGTGCCTCTGTGTTTCTGTGGTGAATGGTTTTAACCATGTCCAATAAATCGCAACACATCACCCTCGGTATCGTCGGCACCGGCGCCATGGGGCGCGGCATTGCGCAGATCGCGGCGCAGGCCGGTTGTCGCGTGCTGCTGCTCGATGCCCGTGACGGAGCCGCGGCCGAGGCAAAGGCTGCGCTGCTGAAGCAGTGGGAAAAGCTGGTCGAGAAAGGCCGGATGCCCGCCGCGGCGGCGGAGGCGGCAGGTGCACGGCTGGCGGTCGTTGCCGGGGTGCATGACCTGACCTACGCCAACGTGGTGGTCGAGGCCATTGTCGAACGGCTCGACGCCAAGCGCGCGCTGTTCAAGGAGCTCGACGATATCGTCAGTGCCGATTGTGTGCTGGCCACCAACACCTCGTCGCTGTCGGTGACTGCGATTGCCGCCGGCACGGCGCGCCCCGGCCGGGTGGCCGGCTTTCATTTCTTCAACCCGGTACCGCTGATGAAGGTCGTCGAGGTCGTTGCCGGCGCGCTGACCGAGGCGCCAGCTCTCGACCTGCTGACCGAACTTGCCGGCGAATGGGGGCATCGGCCGGTGCGGGCGCAGGATACGCCGGGCTTCATCGTCAACCATGCCGGGCGTGGCTATGTCACCGAGGCGCTGGCGATTCTGCGTGAGTGCGTGGCCGAGGTGCCGGTGATCGATGCCATTCTGCGCGATGCAGCGGGTTTCCGCCTTGGCCCTTTCGAACTGCTCGACCTGACCGGGCTCGATGTGTCTCATCCGGTCATGGAATCGATCTACCGCCAGTATTACGACGACCCGCGCTACCGGCCATCCCCGATTGCCGCGCAGCGCCTCGCCGCCGGCCTGCTCGGTCGCAAGAGCGGGCGTGGTTTCTATCGTTATGATGGTGCGCCGAATGCGGAAGCGCCGGCGTCGTCAGCCGCGTCGTGGGCCGGGCCGGTGTGGGTCAGCGACGCACAACCCGCTGCTGCTGCGGAAGCCAGGGCACTGTTGCAGTCTTTGGGGGCGGTGCTTGAAACAACAGCCCGGCCGGGTGACAAAACCCTGATCATCGTTACCCCGCTGGGCAGCGATGTCAGCGCCTGTGTTGCCGCGGAAGGCCTGGATGCGCGGCGCACCCTCGGGCTTGACACCCTGCTGCCGCTGGATCGACGGCGAACGCTGATGCGCTCGCCGGCAACCGACCCTGACATCGCGGCGGCCGCCCAGGCCCTGTTCGCCCGTGACGGCGTGGCAGCCTCGTTGATCGCCGACAGTGCCGGTTTTGTTGCTCAGCGCGTGCTGGCCAGTATTGTCAATATCGGCTGCGAGATCGCACAGCAGGGGATTTGCAGCCCCTCCGATCTTGATCGTGCCGTGGAGCTTGGCCTCGGCTACCCGCAAGGCCCGCTGGCCTGGGGTGAGGCACTGGGCGGTGGGCGCGTGCTGGCGATACTGCGCGGGCTTTACCAGCGCACCGGCGATCCGCGTTATCGGCCGAGTCTGTGGCTGACGAGAAGAGTGGAGTCCGGTGTGCCGCTGAACCAGGCTTAGTCCGGATGCAGGGTCAGCGTTGTTGTGCCTGCGCAATGCCGGAGATGACGAGTGTTTCAAACTCCGCCACCGGGACGGGCTTGCTGAAGTAGTAACCCTGGAAGGCAGGGCAACCCAGCCGGGCCAGGTAGTCATGCAGTTCAGCTGTTTCCACACCTTCGGCAATGACCTCGAGTTGCAGGCTGCAGGCCAGCATGATGATGGTTTCGGCAATGGCGGCATCATTGTGGTCAATCAGTGCGTCGCGCACGAAAGACTGGTCAATTTTCAACTGGTCGAGCGGCAGTCGGCGCAGATAGGAAAGCGACGAGTAGCCCGTGCCGAAA
This sequence comes from Zoogloeaceae bacterium, assembly GCA_024235655.1. GTDB lineage: Bacteria > Pseudomonadota > Gammaproteobacteria > Burkholderiales > Rhodocyclaceae > Proximibacter. The sequence continues at coordinate 737,926 of JACKLY010000001.1, forward strand.
TCATCCAGGGAAAAGGCGATGCCATGTGCCTTGAGTGCCTGCATCTTTTCGGTCACATCCTCAACGTCTTCCACCAGCAGGCTCTCGGTCAGCTCCAGTTTCAGCCGCCGTGGGTCGGCCTTTGATTCCTGCAGGGCGGCCAGTACCTGTGCGACAAAGCCGCTTTGGCGGAACTGATGGGCGCTGACATTGACGGCAAGCGTCAGTTCGGCGAAGGCGGGGTGTCGTGACCATGCGGCAAGCTGATGGCATGCCGTTTCGAGTACCCACGCCCCCAGCGGCAGAATCTGGCCGTTTTCTTCCGCCAGCGGAATGAAATCGGCCGGAGAGACAATGCCGCGTTGCGGGTGAAGCCAGCGGATCAAGGCTTCCGCACCCGTGATCTTGCCCTGCTCGTTCACCTGCGCCTGATAGTAGAGCTGGAACTGTTTTTCCAGCAGGGCTTGCCGCAGATCCTTTTCCATGGCGACGCGCTGGATGACCGACGTTTCCATGGCCGGGTCGAAAAAGCGAACAGTGTTGCGCCCGGCAGCCTTTGCACGGTACATCGCCAGGTCAGCTTGCTTCATCAGGTTGTCAACCGTGCTTTCCTTGTCCCGGAACAGGGTGGCGCCAATACTGGCTGAGCTGCTGTGTGCAGTTGTTCCCAGCTGGTAAGGCTGATTCAGTGCCGAGAGTATTTTTTCTGCAACAGCTTCGGTGTCCTGTGCGGCATCGATGGCATTGGCGTCCAGATTGCCAAGAACGACAACGAACTCGTCGCCGCCCAGACGGGCAACGGTGTCGCCTTCGCGTACACAATCATCCAGACGGATCGAAACCTCCTTGAGCAGCAGGTCGCCCATGTCGTGGCCCAGTGTGTCGTTAAGCGTCTTGAAATTGTCGAGGTCGATGAATAACAGCGCGCCATGAGAATTGCTGCGGGCACTGGCGGTAATGGTCTGCTTCAGACGGTCGAGCAGCAGTGTGCGGTTGGGCAGGCCGGTCAGTTGGTCGTAGAAGGCGAGTGACTTGATCTTTTCTTCGTTGCGCTTGCGTTCGGTGATGTCGAAGTGGGTGCCGACATAATGGGTGGTCGCGCCATCGGCGCCTTTGACGGCAGAGATGGTCAGCCATTTCGGGTAGACATTGCCATCCTTGCGCCGATCCCATATCTCGCCCTGCCAGCTGCCCGTGTCCAGGATCTGTCGCCACATGGCCTGATAGAACGCCGCATCGTGACGCCCCGACTTGAAAAGGCTGGGCGTTTTGCCGATCACTTCCTCGGCGCTGTAGCCGGTCGATTCGATGAACGCCTGGTTGATACGCAGGATGACGCCCTTGCTGTCGGTTATCAGCATGCTCTCTTGTGAATCGAAAACACTGGCAGCAATGCGCAGGTCGGCATCCAGTTGTTTCCGGTCGGAAATGTCCTCGACTATGGAGCACACCAGTTGCTTTCCGTTGCTGCCGGTGATCAGCATGCCGTTCAGGCGCAGCGGTATGAGTTGGCCATTCTTGTGGATGTATTCCTTTTCGTAGGGGCCGTAGTGACCACTATGCGCAAGCGATTCAAGTTGTCGGTCTTCTTCGGGGGCATAGTGTTTTGGCGTGAGCGCCCAGTAATCAAGGGCTTTGAGCTCTTCGGCGGTGTAACCGGTGAGTTTCCTGAAGGCTTCATTGAATTCGACAAAGTTGCCTTGCATGTTGGTCAGCGCGATCCCGAGAGGCGACAGTTCGAAGACGCCACGCAGTTTTTCTTCGCTGCTGCGCAGGGAATGCTCGGCGTGTAACCGGTCTGACTGGACTGCCGTCACCAGCAAGGCGGTGAGCACGATGGTGGCCATGTAGGCCCAGAGCAGGAACAATCCGAAGTGGCTGTCCGAGAGTGCGAACGGGCCGTGGCCCATGGCCGTGCTCCATGCCGCCATAATGAAAAAAAGTAAACTGGCGATGGCGGCGCCGGTCTGACCAAAGCGCAGTGCAGCCCAGGTCAGCATCGGAAGGGTGAGGAAGGCCAGCGGCAGGGAGCGTTCGAATTGCTGGTGGTCGGCGACGAAGACAAGCCAGGAAATGATGGCCGCCAGTCCTGCCCAGAGAGCCAGCTCCTTGCCGATGGCAATGAGCTGGTGCAGGCTCTTTGGCGTCATGGAGAGCAATAAGGGAGCCGCCAGCAGTACCCCGACAGAGTCTCCCATCCACCAGGCCAGCCATGATGTCCAGGCTTGTCCAGCCGTGGTCAGGCCGGCGAGGTACAGGCTGGTCACGCCGAGCGATGCCGAGACGACCATGCCGAGCGCGGCGGCGGCAAGGAGCAGGCCAATGTCCCGTTGGCGGGTCAGCTGCCTGTCGAAACCCGACCGCTTCAACCAGACAGCACTCAGCAAGGGGGCCAGGGTGTTGCCGGCAGCAATGCTCAGGGCGAGTAGCGCTGGGGAACCTGTGCTCAGATTGACCAGGCAGGCACCGAGAAAGATGCCGGGCCAGACGCCGAAACCGCATCGCAAGAGCGCAGCGACAGCAATGCCGGTAGGTAGCCAGAGCAGGGTGATGTGTGACCCGGCGTAAGGAATCTGCAGCCCCAGCCAGCCAGTGACAAAATAGGACACGGCAACAATCAGCGATTGGGTCAGCAGATCTCGGTTTTTCATGCTTACTGAAGTGGCGAGGGGTTTGCCCGACGATAGGGTCGAATATACCCCCAATTGGCGATGCAGGCCGGTTTGAGACCGCTCAGGCCAGATCGGACGAGAGGAACTATCGGCAAGGAAGGCTTGCCTGACTGTCTGGTTGTTTTAAAAAAAATGTCTTGTTTGTGAACTAGTTCCTGTTTGCTGCAATGCTATTCGATTATCATCGAACCATAATGTGCACATGCAGCAATTTCGAGTGCGCCGCCTCTCTAGTGTGGAACTGAATCGATGAACGAAGGAACCCTTTCCGTCTTGTGTGCCGATCTGACCGGCGGTGAGCGGCTGCATCAAAAGCTGGGTGCATCAGAGGCAGCGCATGCCATTGGTCGCTACCAGAAGCGGATTGTGCAGACGCTGGAGGGGTTTCGTGGCCGCCTGGCAGCGCATGCCGGGTTGCGGGTGATGGCCTTTTTTTCCGAGGCGGAAGATGCCCTGCAGTCAGCGGTTGAATTGCAGCGCCGGATTTCCACCTTGCCTCCACAATCCGGTGTGGCACTGGGGGTGCGCGTGGGGGTCTGTGTCGGCCACGGCAGTGACGAAATGCGTTTTTTCGATGACCTGACCGACAATGCGGCGATCAGTCTCTCCGGTTTTGCCCAGCCGGGTCAGGTGCTGCTCAGCGTGCCGAAGCGCGCCAAGGGCTTCAATCTGGACGAGCATGATGTACGCAGCCATCCGGAAATTACGGTGCGCAGCGGCAAGCGGCAGCTTGGCGTGTTCGAAATCGACTGGCGGGCGTTCGGCGGCGCCATGATCAAGGCCACAGCCGAAGGCTCAACCATCTCGCCGGTACGCGGTCAGCAATTGTTCATCCATTTTCAGGGCGAGACACTGGAGTTGAATGCCAAACGTAACATGGTGTCGGTAGGCCGGCTGGCGAGCTGCGGCCTGCGTCTGCATAGCGAGCGGTGTTCGCGGATACATGCCAGGATCGAACAGCGCGGTGACACCTTTGTGCTGATCGACCAAAGCACCAACGGTACCTTTGTCCTGCCGGAAGGCGGTAGCGAACACCACGTGCACAATCATCAACTGGTGCTCAGTGGCCGCGGGCAGATCAGTTTTGGCGAGCCGGTCAAGGGAAATCCCGAATGCGCCCATTACGCCATCGGTGCCCGCTCCTCGCGCTGAATCCGGCTGAGAAGGTCGAGAGAGAAATGCCGATGCCGACATGATCTGTCGGTATCGGCATTTCCGTTTCTTGATGGCTTATTGCTTGATCGCTTCTACCGGAATGGTCAGTGTCACCTCGTCGCTGACGTAAGGCGCATTCTTCCCGGCATTGAATTCCGAACGCTTGATCCGGGTTGTCGCATTGGCGCCGATGGCATCGCGTTTCAGCATCGGATGCGGCATGGCCTGGAACGAGGTGATGGTCAGCGTGACCGGGCGCGTCACCCCCTTGATGGTCAGGTTGCCGTCCACCGCAACCGGCTTGTCTCCCTCGAACTTCACCGAGGTCGATTTGAAGGTGATGACCGGGAAGTTGGCGGTATCAAAATAATCCGCCCCCTGAATGTGCTGGTTGAAGAGTGCGTAGCCGGTGTCCACCGAAGTGGCATCGATGCTGACATCCACCTCGCCGGTTTTCGCGGCACGATCCCAGATGATCTTGCCGCTGGTCTTGGTGAATCGGTGAACCTGTGTCGAATAACCGAGATGGTTGTATTCGAAGCGCGGGAAGGTGTGCGTGTTGTCGATGGCAAAGGTTTCCGCGGCGGCCAATGCGGGCAGTGCCGGCGCGCTCAGCAGGGTGGCGAGAGCCAGGGTGGCGATGCGTTTTTTCATGAGGGTTTCTCCTTGTGAGGACTTACTTTTTAACAGCCGGGCGGCTGGTGGTGGCGGTAAAACGGAACTTGATCAGGACTTCGTTGGCGACCGTGCTGACATCCGACCAGATGCCGTCGCCAACCGCAAAGTCGAGTCGTTTGATGACGAAGCTGCCATCGAAAACGGCGCTGTCTCCGGATGGTTTGACGGTAAATGGCAGGACGACTTCCTGCGACTTGCCCTTGATGCTGATCTTTCCCCTGGCTTCATAGCGATCTCCCCCCAGCGCCTTGACTCCGGTCGAGGCAAAACTGGCGGTCGGAAAATTGCGGATGTCGAACCACGGTTTGCCAACGACTTCATCGTTGGCGTCCGGAGAGCCGGCGTCGATGCTGCTCAGGTCGATGTCGATCCGGGCGCTGCCACTGCCCGGCTTGGCCGGATCAAAATTGAGGGCAGCGTTGAATTTTCGGAAGCGGCCATCAACACCCACCCCCATCTGTTTCGAGGTAAACGAAATGCTGCTCTGTGCCGTGTCCAGCACGCTGTATTCGGCAGCATGGGCCGGCAGGCTCAGACCTGCCGACATGGCAGCCAGAAGCGCCAGGGCCGGGATGGAAAGTGGACAGGTTCTCATGGGGACTCCTTTGTCGGTGGGTTTCATCGCTTGTCTTGCAGGAAAGGCAGCATGCGCGCCAGGACGCCGTCCCGCTCGACCAGGTGGTGCTTGATGGCCGCTGCAATGTGGGCAAGCACCAGTGTCGCCAGACCAAGGTTCAAGGCCTGGTGCACGCCTTGCAGCAGGTCGCCCAGTGCCTTGTCCTTCGCCAGCAGGTCGGGCAGGGGAAGCACACCGAACCAGACGGTCTGGAATCCCTTGGCGGAACTCATCAGCCAGCCGGAGAGGGGGATGGCAATCATCAGCAGGTAGAGCAGGTGATGGGTGCCGTTGGCGGCGATCTGTTGCCAGCGCGGCATCCCGGCCGGGTGCGGCGGCGGTGTATGGGTGAGACGCCAGACCAGACGGAAGGCTGCCAGTACGAACACGCTGACACCTGCCCATTTGTGCCATGAATACAGTTGCAGCTTCTGTGGTGAAAGTTTCAACCCGGTCATGTATAGACCCAGCCCGAACATGGCGATGATCATCAATGCCATCAGCCAGTGCAGCAGAATGGCGGTACGGGTGTAGTGGGTGGGCAGGCCCGGTTGTGTGTGGCTCATGCCTGTTCTCCTTTACTTCTTGGCCAGAAGGCAAAACTGTCCATGGCGAGCGCATGGTCACTGATGCCTGAATAGAGTCGCTCGACCCGCCAGTCGTTCCCTGCCGCCCCGAGGGCGACGAGCAGGGGGAGCAAGTGTTCCTCGCTCGGGTGGGCGCGTACCGCATCGGGTGCCAGGCTTCGGTAACGGAGCAGGGCGGCACTGCTGCCGCGTTGCAATTGCATCCATATCCAGTCGGCGAAGCGACGGATGTAATCGGGCGCTGGAACCTCGCCGGATGTCGGGCGATAGTCGTTCAGGTTGTGGGTCAAGTTACCCGAGCCGACGATGAGAATGCCTTGGGCGGGCAATGCTGCCAGCGCAGCGCCGAGGCGCAGGTGATGCTCGGTTCCCCGGTGCGGCTGCAGCGAAAGGCTGACAACCGGAATGTCGGCATCCGGGAACATCTGGCGCAGGGGAATCCAGGCGCCATGATCCAGCCCGCGCTGCTCGTCAATGGAGGTGTCAAGTCCGGCCTGGCGAAGCAGTTCGGCAACATGCTCGCCGAGGGCGCGATCTCCGTGGGCCGGGTAACGGATGGCGTAGAGGGCGCGCGCAAAACCGTGGAAGTCATGGAGGGTGTCCGGAGCGCTGGCCGTGCCGACCGTTGCGACGTCGGTGCACCAGTGCGCACTGATCACCACAATGGCGCGAGGCCGACGCAGCGAGCCGGCGAAGCTGCTGACGGCGGCGCCGGCCGCGCCAGGCTGCAGGGCGAAGCTGGGAGCGCCGTGTGGCAGGAAGAGCACGGGTTGTGTCTGGTCAGTCATTGAAGTGTTTGGCATCGGTGGCGATTGGTAATCAATGGCGCCACTTTAGGGTATTGTTTGCTGCTTAAATACCGCACAATAAGCAATTGTTTGTTGCGAATGGAGCAACAATGGATCGTCTTGAAAATATGCAGATGTTTCGCCGGGTCGCCGAAATGGGAAGTTTTTCGGCCGTTGCCCGGCAGCTGAATGTGGCGCGTTCCGTGGTGACGAGGCAGGTGGCGGTGCTGGAAGCGCATCTTGGCGTCAAGTTGATCGCCCGCAGCACCAGACGCTTGCATCTGACCAGTGCGGGGCTCGCCTATCTGGAAAAATGCCACGAAATTCTCGATCTGGTGGCGGCGGCCGAATCCGATGTTGCCGCCGATGGGCAAGTGCCACGCGGGCCGATCCGCATCAGCGTCCCGTTCAGTTTCGGCTTGCGTCACTTGACCGCCCTGCTGCTTGATTTCGGCACGCTTTACCCGGAGATATCCCTGTCGGTGGATTACACCGATCGGCGGGTCAACCTGATCGAGGAAGGCGTTGATCTGGCCATCCGCATTACTGCGCAACTCGCACCGCAGGACGTGGCACGCAGGATCAGTGTCTGTCGCCTGCTGGTGGTGGCTTCCGATGATTATCTGGCGCGGCGTGGTGAGCCGAAACGGCCGGAAGACCTGATTGACCATGAATGTTTCGGCTATCTGCCGGCGGAGCCCTCGAACTGGGCATTCATCATCGATGGCCAGCTACGCTGGTTTCCGGTGCGCGGGCGTTTGCAGGCCAATAATGGCGATGCCCTGCTCGATGCGGCGATACGCGGCATCGGCATTACCAAACCGCCCAGTTTCATTGCTGCGGCGGCGATCGAAGCCGGCAGTCTGCGCCCCATCCTGACCGATTATGCGCTGCCCGAGTTGGGTATCCATGCCGTGTTTCCCGGCAATCGGTACGTGCCGCACCGGGTGCGTGTGCTGGTTGACTATCTGGCAGAAAGGATCGGGCCGGAGCCCTATTGGGATGCGCTGCCGCTGTTTCGTTCTGTGGCTCAGGCGGACAGGCGCTGAACGCGCCTCAGGATTGCTGCTTCTTTCTGGCTTCGGCTTCCTGCGCGGCACGAATGACATCGGCTTCAAGCACGGTAGTGTCAGTGCCGAAAGCGCGGGTCATGGTGATTTCCTCGACGACCGGCAGATTGCCTTCGCTGTCCCGTGTGGCGTAGACGGCACCGGTTTTCTGGGCGGTTTGCCGGGCGGCGTAAATTTCCTGAGCGCTCAGTCCGGTTTCCATGCCCTCCGGCACATGCGCGCCCAGCTCGATCAGCAGACGCACCACCTCCGTCTTGCCGCCACGTTTCGCCATCGAGAGCGGCGAGGTCGGGTCGAGGTTGTCCGGGGCGTTGACGTTGGCACCGCGGCGTACCAGTTCGCGCACGATATCGGTAAAACCCATGAAGCAGGCAATGCCAAGCGGCAGGCCGGGAACCCCTTGCCCATCGTTCAATTCGACGCTGGCACCAGCGTCGAAGGCGGCCAGCACTTCCACCAGATGGCCGCTGCGAATGGCTTTGATCAGATCAACCGGGGTACTCAATTAACTACCTCCACTGGAATTATTGTTGCTGCGCGGTAAATAGTTTCATCCGTACAGGCCTTGTCGGTCAAGTTGTCTGGCCTGTTGCAGCGTCTACGTAGCCAAGTCGGTGGGAAAGATCCTCGCAGCACTGACGTAGCGCCTGTGCATTGGCACTATCCAGTGCCGGGTCGAACAGGGCGGTTGGCCCGAGCACCGTGATGACCAGTGCGATATGGCCTTCGTGGTCGAAAACCGGCGCAGACAGGGCGTTGATTCCTGGTAGCGGTTCGCTGACCACTTGTGCCATGCCGTGGGATCGAATTTCTTTCAATTGCTTCTGCATGCTTTTCCACGACGGACGCAAGTCACTCTTCGGATAAGCGTAGGGATGATGCGAAGCGGTATCGATATAGTGTTCGATGACCTTGTCCGGCAGGTAGGCGGCGAAGACGCGCCCGGTGGCTGTCTTGAACAGCGACATCACGGTGCCGGTACGCATGTTGATGTGGATCGGATGCGAGGATTCCTCGATATGCACGATGGTCGGCCCGGCATTGCCCCAGACGGCGAGGGCGACGGTCTGGTGCAGCTGTTCGGCGAGGGCCGTGGCGGCATGCGTGCCGAGGCGCACCGGGTTGAGCCGACGCAGGCAGGCGAGCCCCAGTTGCAGGGCCAGCGGGCCCAGTTCGTAGCGCGAGGATGCTTCGTTCTGCTCGACCAGCCCGAGTTTGCCGAAGCTGACCAGATAGGGGTGGGCCTTGGCTGCAGGCATGTCGGACTGCTGCGCCAGGTCCTTCAGTGTCATCGGCTCACCGACCTCGGCAAGCGTGGTCAGCAAGCGGCCGCCGACTTCAATCGATTGAATGCCGCGTTGCGGTTTTTCCATGGGGGGACTCACTTCGTGTTCATCTTGTTGTGGCGACATTCTACCCTCCGCGTTCGGACAGCCGATATTTTGTATGTTAGCAACTGTCAAATGAATTGACTATTAACGAATTGCGATTTATCTTTGATGCAGGCAAAAAAATGAATGGAGCACACGGATGAGCAAAGCCTTTGCGTCGCAGGCGGATCTTGAGGTCAAAAAGGTCAGTTTCGAACAGTTGTCGGAAAATGCCTGGGCCTATACCACCGAGGGCGACCCGAATACCGGCATCATCATCGGCGATGATTCGGTGATGATCATCGATGCCACGGCCACGCCGGTGATGGCGCAGGACGTGATCCGCCATGTCCGCCAGGTAACGGACAAGCCGATCAAATACGTGACGCTGACGCACTACCATGCGGTGCGCGTGCTGGGCGCGTCCGGCTACAAGGCCGCCGGCCTGGAACAGATCATCGCCAGCCAGGATACCTACGACCTCATTGTCGAGCGGGGGGCGCAGGACATGGCATCGGAGATCGGCCGCTTCCCGCGCCTGTTCAATGCCGTTGAGTCCGTTCCCGGCCTGACCTGGCCAACCATTGCCTTCAAGGGTGAAATGACCCTGTGGATGGGCCAGCTGGAGGTGAAAATCCTGCAGCGTGGCCGTGGGCATACCAAGGGCGATACGGTCGTCTGGTTGCCGCAACAGAAAGTATTGTTCTCCGGCGACCTGGTTGAATGCGATGCGGCTTGTTATACCGGCGATGCCTATCTGGCGGACTGGCCGCAAACCCTGGACAGCCTGGCGGCGCTGGGGGCCGAAAAACTGGTGCCCGGCCGCGGCCCGGCCTTGACCACGCCGGAAGCGGTTGAGAAAGGCTTGTCCTACACCCGTGCCTTTGTCAGTGCCCTGTACCGCGGCGCACAGGAGGCTGTTGCAGCTGGCATGGATCTGAAGGCGGCGATGGCCCACACGCGCAAGCTGATGGATCCGGCGTTTTCACAGGTGTTCATTTACGAACATTGTCTGCCTTTCGATGTGACGCGCGCCTTTGACGAGGCCAGCGGCATCCGCGATCCACGCATCTGGACAGCCGAGCGCGATCAGGAGATGTGGCACGCACTGCAGGATTGATATCTATCGGAAGCGGCAAAAATCGCCACAACTATTGGCAAGACCTGATTCCCCGTCAGAGGGAGGGAGGAGACAAATGCTGAAGACTTACACGTATCCGAAGTACGAATACCGACAGCCGGACGAGCAAAAGGAGCGCACGGCGCGCCGCTATCCGGTAGTGATTGTCGGTGCCGGCCCGGTCGGTCTGGCCGCCGCAATCGATTGCCGTCTGCATGGCATTCCGGTCATCGTGCTCGATGAGGACGATACGGTGTCGATCGGCTCGCGCGGCGTCTGCTACGCCAAGCGGGCGCTGGAGATCCTGGATCGCCTCGGGGTCGGTGAGCGGGTGGTGGGCAAGGGGGTGTCGTGGAATGTCGGCCGTACCTTCTTTCACGAAGAGGAAGTCTTCAATTTCAACCTGCTGCCGGAGGCCGACCACAAGCGCCCCGGCATGATCAACCTGCAGCAATATTATCTTGAGCAGTATCTGGTCGAGCGTGCCCAGGAGCTGGGCGTCGACCTGCGCTGGAAAAACCGGGTGGTTTCCGTGCAGCGCATGTCCGACCAGGTTCGCCTGACCATCGAAACGCCCGACGGCAACTACGGCATCGAGGCGGACTGGCTGATCGCCGCCGATGGCGCGAGAAGCCCGATCCGCAAGCAGATGGGGCTGGAGGTCGAAGGCAAGGTGTTTCAGGATCGCTTCCTGATTGCCGATGTGGTGATGAAAGCCGACTTTCCGGCCGAGCGCTGGTTCTGGTTCGATCCGCCGTTTCACCCCAATCAATCGGTCTTGCTGCACAAGCAGGCGGATAACGTCTGGCGCATCGATTTCCAGCTTGGCTGGGATGCCGATCCGGAAGAGGAAAAGAAGCCGGAAAAAGTGATTCCCCGCATCAAGGCCATGCTCGGCGATGATCGCGAGTTCGAACTGGAATGGGTCAGTGTCTATACCTTCCAGTGCCGGCGCATGCAGGAGTTTCGCCATGGCCGGGTGCTTTTCGTCGGCGATGCGGCGCATCAGGTTTCGCCGTTCGGCGCACGGGGAGCCAACTCGGGCATCCAGGATGCCGACAACCTGATCTGGAAGCTGAAACTGGTGCTCGATGGCAAGGCACCGGAACGGCTGCTCGACACCTATTCGGCAGAACGCATTGCCGCCGCCGATGAAAACCTGATGAACTCGACGCGTTCCACCGACTTCATCACGCCCAAGAGCAAGGCCTCGCGCACCTTCCGCAATGCCGTACTGACCTTGGCCGAGCATCATTCGTTTGCCCGCGCACTGGTCAACTCGGGCAGGCTGTCGGTACCGGCCTTCCTGATCGATAGCCCGCTCAACAGTCCGGACGGGGATGAGTTCGCTGGTGCCATGGTGCCCGGCGCGGCGATGGATGATGCGCCGGTGGGCGTGGATGGCAAACGTGGCTGGCTGCTCGATCTGATCGGCAACGGCTTCCACCTGCTCTATTTCACGGATGTCGCCGAGCGGCTGGGTTCCCGGCTGGATGAACTGCGGGGCCTCGGCATCGATCGCATCCCGGTCGAGCCCGTTGTCATCTCCGAAAAGGCCGGTGCCGTTGCCGGCGTGCGCGTGTTGCACGACCTGCAGCACCTGGTGGCGCGTCGCTATGACGCACGTGAAGGCACGGTCTATCTGCTGCGCCCGGATCAGCATGTGGTCGCCCGCTGGCGCAAATTCGATGCGCACCGGATCCGTTCGGCTGTCGCCCGTGCCACCTGCAATCATTCATGAAAGGAGTGATGGACATGACAAGTACACTCACCCTGAGCCCGAATTTTTCCGAAGCAGGCAAACGGTATTTCCGGGCCTTTTCGCCCGGAGATGATTTCTACGAATCACTGATCGATGCGCATCGTGACCTGACGGACGAGCAGAGCGCCATGCTCAACGCAAAGCTGATTCTGTTGCTGGCCAATCATGTCGGCGACCTCACCATCCTGCGTGAAGCCTTGCTCAGGGCTCGCGAGGATGTATGAGGGTATGATGCCTAGACGGGGAGAAAAATGATGCTGGTTCAAAAAATTCACCACGTTGCCTATCGCTGCAAGGATGCGAAGGAAACCGTCGAGTGGTACGGCAAATATCTGGACATGAAATTCGTGCTCGCGATTGCCGAGAACGAAGTGCCGTCGACCAAGGCGCCCGACCCGTACATGCACATCTTTCTCGATGCGGGTAACGGCAACATCCTCGCTTTCTTCGAATTGCCGACCAGGCCCCCCATGGGACGCGACCCGAATACGCCGGACTGGGTGCAGCACCTGGCCCTGCAGGTCGATTCAATGGAAACCCTGCTGGCGGCAAAGGCCCGGCTGGAGGCCGACGGCATTGCCGTCATCGGGCCCACCGATCACACCATCTTCAAGTCGATCTATTTCTTCGACCCGAACGGGCATCGCCTGGAGCTGGCGGCCAATACCGGCACGCCAAAAATGGCACAGGATCTCGATGCGGTGAAATGGGAGATGCTGGAAGAGTGGTCAAAAACCAGAAAAGCGCCCGCCCATGCCCGCTGGATGCATGACGGCAGCCGGGCCGGAGAGGTGGCAGGCACATGAAGCTGGCAAGTCTCAAGCAAGGCGGGCGTGACGGCACGCTGGTCGTGGTCAGCCGTGATCTGACCCGGTGCCAGCCGGTGCCGGCTATCGCCAGTACGCTGCAGGCGGCGCTGGATGACTGGAAGAATGCCGCCCCCCGGCTGGCTGAAGTCTATGCCGCAATCAACAATCATGGTGCGCGCCATGCCGAGACATTCGACCCCCGGCTTTGCCATAGCCCCTTGCCGCGGGCTTACCAGTGGGCCGATGGCTCGGCCTACGTCAATCATGTGGAACTGGTGCGCAAGGCACGCGGCGCTGACATGCCGGCCGAGTTCTGGACGGACCCGCTGATGTATCAGGGAGGGTCCGATTCCTTTGTCGGGCCGACGGACCCGATGGTCGTGCGTGACGAAGCATGGGGCATCGATTTCGAGGCAGAGGTGGCCGTGGTGACCGATGACGTACCGATGGGCGCCGCCTCGGCTGATTGCCGCGACCACATCCGCCTGCTCATGCTGGTCAATGATGTCTCCCTGCGCAACCTGATTCCGGCCGAACTGGCCAAGGGTTTCGGGTTCCTGCAATCGAAACCGGCATCGGCTTTCTCGCCGGTGGCCGTTACGCCCGACGAACTGGGTGAAGCATGGGATGGCGGCAAGGTGCACCTGCCGCTGGTGGTGCACCTGAACGAATGTCTCTTCGGGCGTCCGAACGCCGGCGTGGACATGACTTTCGATTTCCCGCAACTGATTTCCCATCTGGCCAAAACGCGCGATCTGGTCGCCGGCTCGATCATCGGCTCGGGCACGGTGTCCAATGTCGATCGCAGCACCGGTTCTGGTTGTCTGGCAGAAAAGCGTTGTCTGGAAACCATTGCCGATGGCAAGCCGAAGACACCCTTCATGAAGTTCGGCGACCGCGTACGGATCGAAATGTTCGATGCCGGCGGGACAACGATTTTTGGCGCCATCGACCAGCGGGTCGAGGCCTGCACGGGCGGCTGAAGGCAATGCTGAAACTGCATACCTATTTCCGCAGTTCTGCCGCCTATCGGGTACGCATTGCGCTCAATCTGAAGAATCTTGAGTACGAGGCGATCCCCGTACATCTGGTGAAGGATGGCGGCCAGCAGTTGTCGGCCGGCTATCGGCGAATCAATCCGGCGGCGATGGTGCCATCGCTGGTTGACCGGGAGATGGCCTTTTCGCAGTCGCTGGCCATCATCGAGTATCTCGATGAAACCTATCCCTATCCCCCGCTGTTGCCGGGCGACCCGGCTGCACGGGCAAGAGTGCGGGCGATCGCCCTGGACGTCGCCTGCGAGATCCACCCGCTGAACAATCTGCGTGTGCTCAAGTATCTGAGCGGGAAACTCGGCGTTTCCGAGGCAGAGAAAAACAGCTGGTATCGGCACTGGGTGGAAACCGGCCTGGCGGCAATCGAGGCCAGACTGGCGGATCATCCATTGACCGGAAAATTCTGCCATGGCGATCACCCGACACTGGCGGATTGCTGCCTCGTGCCGCAAGTCACCAATGCCCGCCGCTTTGATTGCCGGCTGGACCATGTGCCCACCGTGCTGCGCATCGATGCCGAATGCCGCAGCCTGAAAGCTTTTATTGATGCAGCACCAGAGAATCAGCCGGATGCCGAATGAGTTGCACGGCCGCCGGGTTGTTGGCGTTTTTCGTCGTTAGTTGTTAGTTCAATGGAGGAGACACAATGAAACAGAAAAAACTGCTGGTCACCATGTTGCTTGCCTTTGCTTCGACTGCCGCGATGGCCGACATCACGGTAGGCGTCACCGTTTCGGCCACCGGCCCGGCCGCGTCACTGGGCATCCCGGAAAAAAACACCTTTGCCCTGGTACCAACGACCATTGCCGGTCAGAAGGTCAATGTCGTCATTCTTGATGACGCTTCCGACACCACGACCGCCGTCAAGAACGCCAAGAAATTCGTAACCGAAGAGAAGGTCGATGTGATCATCGGTTCGACCATCTCGCCGGCATCGCTGGCGATGATCGATGTCGCTGCGGAAGCAAAGACCCCGATGATTTCGATGGCGGCATCGCGCCGGATCGTTGACCCGATGGATGAGAAGCGCCAGTGGGTGTTCAAGACACCGCAGAACGATGCCCAGATGTCGACGGCCATTTCCGAGCACATGAGCAAGAACAATGTGAAGACAGTCGCCTACATCGGTTTCTCCGATGCCTACGGTGAAGGCTGGGCACATGAGTTTGCCGGGGTGGCGCAGGCGCGCAAGATCAACATCGTTGCTGACGAGCGTTTCAGCCGTTCCGACACTTCGGTTACCGGCCAGGTGCTGAAGATCATTTCGGCACGCCCCGATGCAGTGCTGATCGGTGGTGCCGGCACGCCGGCTGCCTTGCCGCAGAAAGCGCTCAAGGAAAAAGGCTACAAGGGATTGATCTACCAGACGCACGGAGTGGCCAATGCCGACTTCCTTCGTGTCTGTGGCAAGGATTGCGAAGGCACCTTCCTGCCGGCCGGCCCGGTGCTGGTCGCCTCGCAATTGCCGGCGGACAACCCGGTCAAGAAAACCGCGCTGGAGTATGTGACCAAGTATGAAGCAGCGCATGGCAAGGGCAGTGTTTCAACGTTTGGCGGGCATGCCTGGGACGCCTTCAAGCTGCTGGAAGCTGCGGCGCCGGTAGCATTGAAGAAGGCCAAGCCGGGTACCAGTGAATTCCGCGCCGCCTTGCGCGATGCGCTGGAAGGCGTTCAGAACCTGCCGGTGGCCCATGGCGTGTTCAACATGAGCCCGACCGATCACCTTGGTTTTGACCAGCGCGCCCGCGTCATGGTCAAGGTCCAGGGCGGCAACTGGGTTCTCGTCAAATAACCAGAAACGGGAACGCATGAACGGCGGCGGCAACGCTGCCGTTCATGCATCAACCGCAATCGCCTGAGCTTCAGGGGCCTTTCTCGCATGGATTTCCAGATCGCTTTATTTCTTGGTCAGGACGGCCTGACCAATGGTGCAATTTACGCACTGCTGGCGCTGGCGCTGGTGCTGGTGTTTGCAGTCACACGCGTCATCTTCATTCCGCAGGGTGAGTTCGTTGCCTATGGTGCCTTGACGCTGGCCAGCTTGCAGGCTGGCAATGTGCCGGCGACCTTGTGGCTGGTGCTGGCGCTTGGCGTGGCTGTCGCCCTGCTTGATGGCGTGCAGGCCATGCGCCATGGGAGTACACGGCGCCTGCCGCGAATCATTCTCGTCAATCTGGCGGTGCCGGCATTGCTCTGGCTGGTACTCGGCAGCGCCGACCTTGCCACTCTGCCGCTGCTGGTTCAGATCCTGCTGGCGCTGGCGATTGTCGTGCCGCTGGGGCCGATGATCTACCGTCTTGCCTATCAGCCGATTGCCGAAGCTTCCGTGCTGATGCTGCTGATCGTTTCCGTGGCGGTGCATGTCGTTCTGATCGGCCTCGGGCTCCTGTTTTTCGGCGCCGAAGGAACGCGCACGCCGGCATTCACCGACGGCATGCTGGATCTGGGCGTGACCACGCTGCAGTATCAGACCCTGTGGATTCTGGCCAGCTCAGCCGTGCTGATCGTTGCCCTCTATGTTTTCTTCGGCCGCTCCATCTATGGCAAGGCCTTGCGTGCCACGGCGCTGAACAGGACGGGGGCCCGCCTGATGGGTATTTCGACGACCATGGCCGGCAAGCTCTCCTTCACGCTGGCAGCCTTGATCGGCGCCTTCTCCGGCATCCTGATCTCGCCGATCACCACGCTGTATTACGACTCGGGCTTCCTGATCGGCCTCAAGGGTTTTGTTGGCGCCATCATCGGTGGTCTGGCCAGTTATCCGGTCGCAGCGGCGGGGGCCATCCTGGTCGGCTTTCTGGAGGCGTATTCCTCTTTTTATGCCAGTGCCTACAAGGAAGTGATCGTGTTTACATTGATCATTCCGGTGCTGCTCTGGCGTTCGCTGACCTCGCATCATTCGGAAGAGGAGGAATGAGATGCCGCGCCTGATCCTTCCACTCTTCCTGTTCTTTCTCGCGCTGTTGCCGGTGTTGCTGCCCGAGTCGGCCGAGTTCTACATTACCTTGCTCAACTACATCGGCCTCTATGCGCTGGTGGCGCTTGGTCTGGTGCTGCTGACCGGGATTGGCGGGCTGACCAGCTTCGGCCAGGCGGCCTTTGTCGGTGTCGGTGCCTATACCACGGCCTGGCTGACGACGGCCTTTGGCTGGAGTCCCTGGCTGACACTGGTGGTGGCCATTGCAGCGAGCACGATGGTGGCACTGGCGCTGGGCTTCATCACCTTGCGCATGGGCGGCCACTATCTGCCGCTGGGCACCATTGCCTGGGGTATCAGCCTGTATTTCCTGTTCGGCAATATTGAATCCTTTGGCGGGCATACCGGCCTCGGCGGCATTCCTCCGGTGAGCCTGTTCGGCATGGAGCTGAAAAGCGGACGGGAGTTCTACTACCTGATCTGGATTGCATTGATGTTCGGGGTGGTGGTGACACAGAACCTGCTCGACTCCCGTGACGGGCGCGCGATCCGTGCCCTCAAGGGGGGCGTGGTGATGGCCGAGGCCATGGGGGTCAACACGGCCTGGTACAAGATCGTGATCTTTACCATTGCCGCGCAGTTTGCCTGTGTTTCCGGCTGGCTCTATGCCCATCTGCAACGTTTCGTGAATCCGACCCCCTTCTCGCTGACGCAGGGCATCGAGTACCTGTTCATGGCCGTGATCGGCGGTGTCGGGCATGTCTGGGGGGCGCTGCTCGGCGCCGGCCTGATCACCATCCTCAAGCAGTGGCTGCAGGATCTGCTGCCTTCCCTGCTCGGGCAGTCGGGCAATTTCGAGGTCATCGTGTTCGGCCTGGTCATGATCTTCGTGCTGCACCGTGCGCGCGATGGCCTGTGGCCGGTGCTGGTGCAGCAGGTCGGCCGCTGGTGGCCGGCATTGCTCGGCCAGCAACAGGCGGGTCGTCTCGATGATGCAGAGCGCCTGCCCAAGCGGGAGATGCCGCAGGGTGGAGATACCATTCTTGAAGTGCGCAAAGTGAGCAAGCGTTTTGGTGGCCTGACGGCCAACAATGAAATCAGCTTCACTGTCCAGGCCGGCGAGGTGATGGCGCTGATCGGGCCGAACGGCGCGGGCAAGAGCACCATGTTCAACTGCATTTCCGGGGTCAATCCGCCAAGCGATGGTGAAGTGCGCTTCCTCAACCAGCGCATCGACAACCTGCCGTCGCGGGAAATCGCCCGGCGTGGCATGAGCCGCACATTCCAGCATGTGCGCCTGTTGCCGACGATGACCGTGCTCGACAATGTGGCGATTGGAGCCCATCAGCGAGGGAGCAGGAATTTTGCCCATGCCTCGCTGCGGCTTGATCGCGAAGAGGAGCGGCGTTTGCGCTACGAAGCCGCGCGCCAGATCGAACGGGTCGGCTTGGGCGAACATCTGTTCGACATGGCGGGCAGCCTGCCGCTGGGCAAGCAGCGCATCGTCGAAATCGCCCGGGCGCTGGCTGCCGATCCCTGTCTGTTGCTGCTTGATGAACCTGCTGCCGGTTTGCGTTACCTGGAGAAGCAGGCGCTGGCCGAATTGCTGCGCAAGCTGCGTGCAGAAGGCATGGGTATCCTGCTGGTCGAGCACGATATGGATTTCGTGATGGGCCTGGCCAATCGTATCGTCGTCATGGAATTCGGCGAGAAGCTGGCCGAGGGTCTGCCCAGCCAGATCCAGAAAGATCCGAAAGTCCTGCAAGCCTATCTAGGAGGGGTGGAATGAGCACCGTCAGTGAAAAGCCCATCCTGCTTGAGGCAACCGACCTTTGTGTGTCCTATGGCAAGGTCGAGGCCCTGCACAAGGTCAGCTTGCGCATTCGCGAGGGCGAGATCGTGACCGTGATCGGCCCTAACGGCGCCGGCAAGACGACACTCCTCTCCTGTCTGATGGGATTGCTGCCGGGGCAGGGGGAGGTGGTCTACATTGGCCGGTCGCTCGGCAATGACGATGAAGTGGAGGAGCGGGTAGGCCTCGGGCTGACCCTGGTGCCGGAAAAGCGGGAACTGTTTGCCGACATGAGCGTGGAAGACAACCTGCTGCTGGGTGCCTTCGATCGCTATCGTCGTGGCCAGCGTGACTATAAGGTAACGATGGATGAGGTCTATGCCATCTTCCCCCGCCTCAAGGAGCGGGCCGGGCAAATGGCCGGTACCCTCTCCGGTGGCGAACGCCAGATGCTGGCCATGGGGCGTGCCCTGATGGCCAAACCGCGCCTGCTGATGCTGGATGAGCCCAGTCTGGGTCTGGCGCCACTGATCATCCGCGAAATATTCAAAACCGTTGCACGGCTCCGTGACATGGGTGTTTCCGTGCTGCTGGTGGAACAGAATGCCCGTGCTGCACTGCAAGTGGCTGACTACGGCTATGTGCTGGAAACGGGCGAGGTCTCCCTGGAGGGGCCGAGTTCGGAGCTCATCAATGATCCGCGCGTCATCGAGGCCTACCTCGGATTGGGTGGGAAGCATTGAGGGGCAAGGGATGAGCTTTAAAAAGTTGTAGCGAAATAAAAAAGGCTATGACACAATCACACGCGGCTACCGCCTTCCGTCAACATAACCCTGTAGGAGACACTGAATGAATAAAAGCGAACTCATCGATGCCATGGCTGCTGGTGCTGACATCAGCAAGGCTGCTGCCGGTCGCGCACTTGACGCTGCCGTTGCTGCCATTACCACAACCGTTGCCAAGGGTGACAATGTAACCCTCGTCGGCTTCGGCTCCTTCAAGCCAGCCAAGCGTGCTGCCCGTACCGGCAAGAACCCGAAGACCGGCGCCGCTATCAAGATCCCGGCGACCACCGTGCCCAAGTTCTCGGCAGGTGCGACGTTCAAGGCCGCTGTTGCCAAGAAGAAGAAGTAATCTTTTCGATTGCTTTGAAAAGGCCGCCTGTGGGCGGCCTTTGTTTTTGGCGCGCTGGTTTTTCCGGGTGGATGACGGGAACATCTGCACGCAAAGGGCGTCACTCCTTGAGCCGCTGTTTTCACGGCTGCCTGCTTTTTCAAGGCCCCTTATACTGTGCATGTATTCATGCGCCGGACAGGGATGATTTGCCTGCCGGATTGATCGTGCCGCCAACGGAAATCAGAGTTTGATATGAGCAACAAGGTCATCGTTCGTCATACGTGCACTACCGATATCCTGCCGCTGATCGATTTGCAGCGACGCACCTATCCAGAAATTCCGCCCTGGCGGGAGGATCGTCTGCAACACCAGCTTGAAGTTTTTCCGCAAGGGCAGATCGTTGCCGAACTGGATGGAAAGCTGGTCGGCGCGGCCAGTTCGTTCGTCGTGCTTTGGGATGAGTGGGAAGTCGGCCACACCTGGTCGGAGATTACGGCGCGCGGCAGTTTCGATACCCATAACCCGGAAGGGCGTACGCTCTACGGTGCCGAGGTTTTTGTCCATCCCTTCCTGCGTGGCTCCGGTATCGGGCATGAACTGTATCGTGCCCGGCGGCGTATTTGCCGGGCGATGAACCTGAAGCGGATCATCTGCTGCGGTCGCTTGCCCGGGTATCACCGCTACGCCGACCAGATGACGGCCGAGCGTTATGCGCAAAAGGTGGTCTGGGGCGACATCACCGATCCGGTGCTCAGTTTTCAGCTGCGCCAGGAGTTTCGCTTCTGCGGTACGGTAAGTGGCTACATCCCCGAAGACCGCGAAAGCTGTGGCTATGCATCGCTGATCGTCTGGCTGAACCCGCGCTACAGCAAGAGCAAGCCTACGTACATTCCTGAAGGAGATATCTTATGAAAGTCCGCATCGCTGCCGTGCAGTACCTGCTTCGTTCCATCAGCAACTGGGACGACTTCGAGAATCAGGTGCGCTTCATCGTCAAGGCGGCGGCGGAGTACAAACCGAATTTCGTCATGCTGCCGGAGATTTTTACCAGCCAGCTGCTGTGTTTTCTCGATGAAGGCGACATCAAGGCGGCGGTGCGGCGCATGCACGATTTTACGCCGCGCTATATGGAACTGATGGCTGAACTGGCACGCAAGTATCATTTCTATTTCATTGCCGGCAGCCACCCGAACCTGCGTGACGGCGAATTGTTCAACACCGCCTTCATGTTCTCGCCGCAGGGCGATGTTTTCTCCCAGGACAAGATTCACCGCACCCGCTGGGAGCGTGAAAAGTGGGATACCGCCGCCGGCAACAAGCTGCATCTGTTCCAGACCGATTACGGCGCGGTCAGCATCCTGATCTGTTATGACATCGAATTTCCGGAGTTGGCACGGCAGGTCTGCGAGGCCGGTGCCGATATCCTCTTTGTGCCGTCGTCCACCGATGACCGGCAGGGCTTCTACCGGGTGCGCTATTGTGCGCAGGCCCGGGCGATCGAAAATCAGGTGTATGTGGCGATGACCAGCACGGTTGGCAACCTGCCGGTCGAAGGCCTGGGCATGCACTACGGGCAGGCGAGCATCATGACGCCGTCCGACTTCCCGTTCTCGCGGGATGGCATTGCGGCGGAAGGGGTGGTGAACATGGAGCAGGTGGTGATTGCCGATGTCGACCTCGATGCGCTGACGCAGAACCGGCTGAACGGTACGACCATCCCGCTCTACGACAAGCGTCGTGAAATCTACGACGACCCGGTCGAGATTGTGTCGGCCGTCTGCGGTCCCCGCCAGCTCTGATTGATCGCCCGCCAGCCCGATTCGGGGCAGGCGGGCGCCATGACGCAGTGCTCAGGTCAGGCTGCGCAATTCGCGCAAGGTCACTGACAGCATCGGCATGTCGATGTTGTTTGCCGCTTTCACATCGGCAAAGATCTGCTGGCTGCGGGCAATTTGCGTGCTGCGCTGTTTCTCCCATGCCGTTGTCAGCGCCTCGGGGTCTGACAGTTCCGGAGAGAGGCGCAACACGTTGGCTGCCAGGCTGCGTGCCTGCGCCGACAGGTCATCGCGCAATGCGGTGCGTGCCAGCCCCTGCCAATGCGTATCGGCCGGCAGAGCGGCAATCTGGCTACCCAGCCAGTGCAGGTCGAAGCGGCCGCCAAGGGCAAAGTAAACGCGGGCGACAAGAGCCTGGTCGCGACCGGTTTCCTCGGCGATTTCCACGATGTCGAGTGCCGAATACAATTCATCGAGTGCCGCCAGCTTGCTGGCCAAAGTTTCCGGCACACCCTGGCCGACATAGTGTGCGACCGTCTGATCCAGTACCGTCTTGTAATTCTCCGTGACGACATCACCCAGCTTTTCGGCCAGCAAGCGGGTGCCCGGCGTGAAGCGGGCGAGAGTGGCTGCCAGATCCGCGGTATGCTCGGGGCGGCGCAGGAACCACAAGGTGCCGCGCAGCACGAGGCGCCCGGAGTCGATGATCATGGCCGTTTGTGTGGCGTCGGCGATCTGGTTGTCCAGGGTGTCGATTTCTTCCCAGATCGGTACCAGGCCAAAGCCTTCGCGGGTGGCCAGGTAGGCGCGAACGATATCTGCCGGGGTGGCCCCGGTTTCCTCTCGCAGCCGGCTGACAAAGGTCGGGCCGACCCGGTTGATCATGCTGTTGATGACGTGGGTGGCGATGATTTCGCGCTTGAGCGGGTGGCGCTGGATCTGGTCGAAATATTTCTCGCGCAGCGGCGCCGGGAAATAGCGCAGCAGGGCGGTTGAGATGAAGGGGTCTTCGGGAATGTCGGAGGCCAGCACTTCGTCGTAAAGCTCGATCTTGCTGTAGGCCAGCAACACCGCCAGTTCGGGCGAAGTCAGCCCGGTGCGTGCCGCCTTGCGCCGGGCAATTTCGTCATCGAAGGGCAGGAATTCCAGTTTCCGGTTGAGCCTGCCGGCATTGCTCAGGCGCCGCATGAAGCGCGCCTGTTCATCGACCAGTTCAATGCCCCTGGCGCGCATCACCGAGAGGATCTGTGTCTGGAAATAGTTGTCACGCAGCACCAGCGCGGCCACTTCGTCGGTCATGTCGGCCAGCAGTTTGTTGCGTTGTTTCTCGGTCAGCTCGCCTTCGGCGATGACTGCGTTGAGCAGGATCTTGATGTTGACTTCGTGGTCGGAACAATCGACGCCGGCCGAGTTGTCGATGGCGTCGGTGCATACCCGTCCGCCATTCAGCGCAAATTCGATACGGCCGAGCTGGGTGGCGCCGAGGTTGCCACCTTCGCCCAGTGCCTTGCAGCGCAAGTCGCGGCCGTTGACGCGCACCGCTTCGTTGGCGCGGTCGCCAACGGCCGCATCGGTTTCGCTGCTGGCCTTGATGTAGGTGCCGATGCCGCCGTTGTAGAGCAGATCCACCGGTGCCTGGAGAATGCAGCGGATGAGGTCGGTCGGCGGCAGCGCATCGGCATCGGTATCGAGCAGGGCCTTCATTTGCGCGCTGAGCGGAATCGACTTGGCGCTGCGCGGCCAGATGCCGCCGCCTGCGGAAATGAGTGCGCGATCGTAGTCTTCCCATGACGAGCGGGGTAGCGCGAACATGCGCGCACGCTCATTCCAGCTGGCCTCCGGGTCGGGGTCGGGGTCGATGAAAACATGCCGGTGGTCGAAGGCCGCCACCAGTTTGATTTTCTTCGAGAGCAGCATGCCGTTGCCGAAGACATCTCCCGACATGTCGCCGATGCCGGCCACCGTAAATGGCTCCTCCTGCGTATTGATGCCCATTTCGCGGAAATGGCGTTTGACCGCCTCCCAGGCGCCGCGCGCGGTGATGCCCATCTTCTTGTGGTCGTAGCCGACCGAACCGCCGGAAGCAAAGGCGTCGCTCAGCCAGAAGCCGTACTCCGCGGCAACGCCGTTGGCGATGTCGGAGAACGTCGCTGTGCCCTTGTCGGCGGCAACCACCAGGTAGGGGTCGTCCTCATCGTGGCGAACGACATTCTCCGGCGGGACAACCTTGCCCAGCACCAGGTTGTCGGTGAGGTCGAGCAGGCCGGACAGGAAGGTGCGATAGCAGGCGATGCCTTCGGCCATGAAGGCTTCGCGGTCTCCCGGTGGCGGCGGGTTCTTGACGACAAAGCCGCCTTTCGAACCGACCGGCACGATCACCGCGTTCTTGACGATCTGGGCCTTGACCAGGCCAAGCACCTCGGTGCGGAAATCCTCCATGCGGTCGGACCAGCGCAGGCCGCCGCGGGCAACCTTGCCGCCGCGCAGGTGCACACCCTCGACCCGCGGCGAATAGACGAAGATCTCGAACATCGGTTTCGGTTCCGGCAGGTTCGGGATCTGCTTCGGATCGAACTTGAACGACAGGTAGGGTTTCGGCAGGCCATCCTTGCCGGGCTGGAAGAAATTGGTGCGCAGGGTGGCCTGGATGACCGCCAGGAACTGCCTCAGGATGCGGTCTTCATCGAGGTTGGCAACCGTGTCGAGCGTGGCCTTGATTTCGCCGACCAGTGCCTCGCAGCGTGTGCTGCGCTCAGTCTCGGCGGCTGGCGAGAAGCGTGTCCGGAACAACTGTGCCAGCTTGGCCGTGAGCGACGGATAGTTGGCCAGCGTCTCCTCCATGTAGCTTTGGCTGAAGGTGAATGCCGCCTGCTTCATGTGTTTGGCGTAGGCGCGCAGCATGCTCACTTCGCGCCAGTTCAGCCCGGCCAGCAGCGTCAACCGGTTGAAATCATCATTCTCGATGGCGCCTCGCCATGCCTGGCGGAACGCTTCGTGGAAAAGTGGTCGCACCTGATCGAGATCCAGCTCCTGTGCACCGGCAAAGATCATGCTGAAGTCGTGCATGTAAACCAACGAGCCATCCTGTCGTTCGATGCAGTACGGGCGCTCCTCGGCGACCTTCACGCCCATGCGTTCCAGCATCGGCAGGCTGAGTGAAAGAGGCACGGGTTTGTCGCCATAGAACAGCTTGAAATGCAGCCGCCCCGGGCTGGCTTCCAGCGGCACGTAGAGATTCATGCTCAAGCCGTCTTCCGGGTCAGCAGTTTCCATCAGGTCGATGTCGTGCACTGCGATGCGTGCCGTGTAATCTTCCCGGTAGCCGGCAGGAAAAGCGTTCAGGTAGCGCCGGCACAGCGCCATGCCGCGCTCTTCGCCGTGGTGCTCGAGCAGTGCCTGTTGCAGGCCGTCTTCCCAGCGCCGGGTAGCGTTCACCAGCCGGGCTTCCACCTCGCGGACATTGACCGCGGGAATGGTGGAGTCCTTGGTGCGCACGATGATCAGCAGTCGCGCCAGGGCAGACTCCGAAAAATGGACTTCAAACTCCGAGGAAACGCCCTGGAAGGCATCCATCAGCACAGCCTGCATGCGCTTGCGCTGTTCAGTGTTGTAGTTTTCGCGCGGCACATAGATCAGGCAGGAAACAAACCGGGCAAAGGTATCGCTGCGCACGAACAGGCGAATACGTTGGCGTTCCCCCAGGCGGAGAATGCCGATTGCCGTATGGAACAGATCATCCAGTGAGCTCTGGAACAGTTCGTCGCGCGGATACTGTTCAAGGATGGTCGCCAGCGCCTTGCCGGCATGGCTTTTCGGCAGCAGCCCGGCACGCTCGATGACATTGAGTACTTTCCGCCGCAGCAGGGGAATGCGCTTCGGGTTGGTATTGTAGGCAGTAGAAGTGAGCAGGCCGATGATGCGTCGTTCGCCGGTGACATGGCCGTCGGCATCAAAGGTCTTGATGCTGATGTGGTCAAGATAGCCGGGCCGATGGATGGTCGACCGGGTGTTCGATTTGGTGATGGTCAGCAGCGTCGACAGATGCGCCTGCGCCTTCAGCTGTGGCGGCAGGGCAGCGAATGATTGCGAACGGGTGGCATCGCCGCTGTCACGCAGCAGGCCCAGGCCCGAGCCACTGCGGATCAGGAGTTCGTTCTCATCGCCCTGACTGCTCAGGGCGTAGTCACGACAGCCGAGCAGGACAAAGTTGTCATCGGCCAGCCACTCCAGAAAGGCCTTCACTTCGGCGACGTCCTCGGCGCTCTCAGGTGCCGTGGTCGCCGCCGTATCGGCAATCATGTCGTTCAGCCGCTGCTTCATGGCCGGCCAGTCGCTGACGGCAGCACGGACATCCTGCAGCGAGTGTTCAATCCCTGTTTTGATGGCTTCCAGGTCGGCAGGCTCGGTGCGCCGGTCAACTTCGACGTGAATGAACGACTCGTAGGGCGATTGCCCTGCAGAAGCCGCATCGGCCAACTGCAACAGCTCACCCTTGGCGTCGCGAACCACCGGCATCACCGGGTGAATGATCAGGTGCAGGGTCAGCCCCTGGCGATTGACCTCCATGGCCACGGAGTCAACCAGGAAGGGCATGTCGTCGCTGAGGACTTCAATAACGGTGTGGGTGGACTCCCAGCCATGTTCGTCGATTCTCGGGTTGTACACGCGCACCCGGGCACCGCCCTGATGCTTGCGGGCAAACTGCCAGTGGCTGAGAGCTGCGCCATAAAGGTCGGCAACCTCGCGCTCGGCCAGATCATCGACATCGACCTGGCTGAAATACTTGCGTGCAAATACCTCGATCGCCGGTGCCTGCTCCGGCGGAAGATTCTGATGGATCAGTGCTGCAACAGCATCGATCTGGCCGGCAACGGCCTCCTCTGTATGCGGTGACATGGTGCGGTCTCCTCTTATTGTTGTGCACGCCGGCTCGTACCGGGCGCATTTGCCAAACGGTTTCTGAAGTGCCTGTTCGTGTATGCGGCGCTGTCAATTCGGGTGTGGCAGAGGAATGGCGCGCCTGCATCAGTGGCCGGGCGTCCGATGGTGCGGAGTGTCATCTGCACGCAAAACGGATAGCCGCCGCCGCTATAGGCAAGATACGCAGGATGTGATGCCGGTACAAGTCTGTCTTCGGCCGGGCATGAATGCAGCAAAGAAAAAGCCGCTGATCCTTTCGGAGCAGCGGCTTTCAGAATGCTTGGTGGTGATGGGCAGAAAGTCGGGGGCACTTTCACCAATTTCCCCTTCTTACTGAAGCGCTTGATATTGCAGGGCTTCCGGCTGGGCTCTCTCGTGTCCGAGTCGTTTGATTGTACCAGTCATTGTCCCACATGGCCGAGGGAGGGGGTGATGTGCGAATATAGTGCAACGTCATCAAACACGACAGGTGCAGCTTGGAAAATCCACTCATTGACCTAAAGGGGCTCTCTAAACCAATAACCAAGCTTGTAGAGGTTGTGGCGCAAGGGGCAGGTAATCTCTATGCGCCGATAGGAACTGTTCGGCAGGCCAAAGCTGATGCTAAGGCTAGGGTCATTCTGGCGAAAGCTGACGATGAGGTCCGTAGCATTGAGGGGCGTGCCCATAGCAGGGTTGAATACAGAGAGGCGGTACGCCAAGAAAACCTCGAAGCAATTACAGTAGAAGCCGCGCGGGTGCTTCCCGAAGCAGTATCTGCTGATGCAGTAGAAACAGATTGGGTTCTTCAGTTTTTTGACTGTTGCCAGGATGTGTGTGACAGCGCTATTCAGTCCCTTTGGGGGCGAATCTTGGCGGGTGAGGTTACGAGCCCCGGTAGTTATTCCAAGCGAACCCTTCAGTTCCTGAAGACGTTGGATAAGTGGGAAGCTGAGAAATTTTCCGAGTTGTGTGCCTTCACTATTACGCACGGAGAAGGATGGCATGCTCTTATAGGGTCGGAGGGCCTATACGCTGAAATCCGGGAATCTCTGGGGAAAAACGACTTCATTGGCCACTTTATATCTATTGGCCTGATTACGCCGGATATTTCCATGCCACCAGCGTCCGCAGTGAGTGGGATGAAACTCATGTATTTTGAAGACGCATACGAGCTTGAGGGGCCTCCCGAAACTCCGAAAGGAAAACTGCCTGAATTCGATTTCGTGAATATCCAGAATTTTTCCGTAATAGGGAATCAACTGGCAAGCATCGCTGGCGCAAAGCCCATTGCGGGGTTTATGGAAAGGCTGAGGGAGCGGCTGCAGACGGAGTCCAAAGTGACCCTTAAGAAGCTATAGGAAGGGCGTAAAAGTAGCGGAAATTTGTTAGAGGTCTCTCTATCTCGTGTCCCTGCGAATTTTCCCCCGGTGGGGGTGGTGTCGTTAATGTGCGCGAGTTGTGCTGAGTCGGCGATTTTTTCCCTATACATGGAGTCCCTTCACTCGGAGCCTCTATGTTCTTCGTTGCCGCCATCCGTATCGCTGTCGCCCTACTCTTGTTCCTCGCTGCATCTCCTGCATGGTGAAGTGTCAGCCTAGGGCGTACCTCAACAGGGCGTCAGGCAGGCCCCTAGAATGTGTCCATATAGGGTTGTTTTCTGCATTTATTGACACATCGTCGTCAATGTCTTAGACTCCATCCTGACACTTTCAGGTAAGGAGCCTGACATGACGAAGACTGCCAGCAAGACCAAACCTCCCGTCAAGGCTGCACACAAGGCCCAGCGTGTGGGCTATGTCCGCGTATCAACCTTGGACCAGAACACCGACCGCCAGCTAGAAGGCGAAATACTGGACAAGGTATTCACCGACAAGGCTAGCGGGAAGGACACCGAGAGACCCCAGCTAAGGGCAGCCTTGGAGTATGTCCGGGAGGGAGACACGCTGGTATGTCACAGCATGGACCGCCTTGCCCGGAACCTTGATGACCTCCGGGGCGTAGTCAAGGAGCTAACCGCTAAGGGCGTGGCCGTTCAGTTCGTGAAGGAGGCCCTGACATTCACCGGGGAAGACTCACCCATGGCGACACTCTTGCTATCCGTCATGGGGGCCTTCGCTGAGTTCGAGAGGAGCCTCATCAAGGAGCGCCAACGGGAAGGCATCGCCATTGCCAAAGAGAAGGGGGTCTATAAGGGAAGGAAGCCCGCCTTGACCTCTGAGCGAGTGGAAGCGCTAAGGGCTGAAGATGCTGCGAGGGGGGGGAAGGGACGCGCAGGACTGGCGCGGGAATGGGGTATTAGCAGGGAGACCCTGTACCAATATCTGAATCTGAAAGCTGTCCAATAGCTAAAAGTGCGGCTGAACGATCACGGTGAGTACATTGGCATGCTAGCATCAAAGGATTGAATCTCACACACACAGCCAGCCATGGAAATCATCAACACGTTACAACCAGCAGTCTCTACAGTGTGGCTATGGGTATCTGACAACGCGGCGGGGATTGTCGCGCTACTGGCAATGTTCGCTACCGCCTATCAAGCATATGTGGCACGAGTACATAACAGGATTTCCGTAAGACCCCAACTTGCCACGACGTCGGGAACTTACACAGTTCCTGAGGGGGTCCGCGTGACCGCACTACTACACAATGCCGGGCTAGGCCCCGCCTTCATTGAATCGTTTGAGATTCTGGTGGGAGACAAGGCGCACCCGGTAGTCAATCCTGATGATGTCATCGCTCTCGTGTCAAAAAGCATTGGTACACGAGTCATCCATTGGACTTGTCATGTACTCCGTAAGGGCACGTTGCTTAGGGCGGGTGAAGACATAACTGTTGCGGACATCCTTTTTTCCGCACCTAAGACGCTTGAAGCGGCAGAGCAATTCCAAACGCAGGTAGAAAACCTACAACTCCTTGTCCGCTACCGATCTTTGTATGGAGAAAGGGCGGAGTACGACTCCAGAGTGCATAAGGGCGAGGCATCACCGTCCTTGGCCACCACGACAAACTAATCACCTCCGAGGTCCGCGTAGTGACCCTTGAAGGGGAACCGTGGTTCGTCGCTCGGGATGTCTGCGAGGTCCTCGGTTTTGCGAAGAACCCCTGTAACAGGTCCTACGGTAACCATCTGGCCCGCTTGGAGAAATCGGAGGTGCGGGTCCATCTCCTTGCTACCACCCGGCTTGGTAGGGTAGCCCACCGGAAGCAGCAGATCGTCTCCGAATCGGGCCTCTACAAGCTCATCATGCGGAGTGACAAGCCACAGGCTAAGGCGTTTCAGGATTGGGTCACTAAAGAGGTCCTACCGCCGAGAGGTCTTAGCCAACTCCACAGCACGCAGGTCCGCAATTTGAATGAGGTCGTCATACACCTCTACGTGCCGCTTCAGTAACTCGCCCCACTCGGGTACTTTCTTGTCGCTGTCCTTGAGCAGCAGCAGCCGGGATGTTTTATAGAGCGCTTGTACCAGCCCAACAACAGGCCCCCGTGCGCCTGATGTTTCGTAGCGAATCAGTTCCTTGTTGCAGTAGTAACGAGGCATCCCGCTATCAAGGGGTAGAAGCTGTCCGCAGGATGACAGCACCTCAGTCAGCGCCACAAGTTCGGCCTTATTCATTTCCGAGATTTGCTGCATTGCACGGAGGAGCAACTGCTCATCAATCACGTCCTCCTTGGGGCCGGCAACGGCCACGTGCATAGCTAAACACAGGGCAACAGCGCATAGGTATCGAGTCATATTCACCTTCCTCAAATTGAGTGGGGGATTATGCCATTGCAATCTGTCTGTACAACACCATCACTCACGACTTCCGCTTCGCTAACTCTTCTGGCGAAGAAACGATCCTCCCCATCGTCTTCCGGGAGGATGGCTATATCAGCGTCACGAAGGTAGCCCAGCACTTCCCCGGAAAGCGCCTTCCGAACTTCATGCGGCTAGACTCCACGGCTGAGTACATGGAGGCCCTGAAGCAATATCTCGGAAGTGAGAGTTTGGTGATAACCAAACGTGGGGGACGTAAGGGTGAGGCTGGTACGTGGTATCACCCCAAACTGGCAGTCTTCTTTGCCCGCTGGCTGGATGTCCGCTTCGCTGTGTGGTGTGACCTCATGATTGACGCTTCGCTAGAAGCTACTGCGTAGCACAACATCCTCCACGGGAACATCCAGACGACCGTTGTAGTGGAGACCAAAGAGGCTCTGAAGGCTGAATTCCCCTAGCCGCATCTACGCAGCACCTCCCGCGACCTCCACAAATCGCCTACAGCGAACGAACGCACGTGCGTCTATGGGTTGGTATCAACGAGGCTAGAAAAACCCGTCTTTGATTCGAGTACCGAGCGGCTTGCAGGCACTGTGCCACAACGGTTTAGAGAGATTTTCAGCGCTAAAACCCACCTCTCGGGCTTTTCCTTGTCGTTTCGCTTTGATTCGGCTTGGGAAGCCCCCTGAAAGCGCCTGAAGTTTCTCCAATCCAACCTATGCAGAAAGATCACAATGAACTCGATTCGACGTAGTACCCATACTCTCGCGCCCGAATTGGCAACCGAAGCACGGCACCTGCTGACCACGGCACGGGACCGCATCGCGCAGGCCCTCGCTGACGATCTGACAGCGCTACTCCGTGTAGCATCTGAGATCAACCCGGCGAACCCCCATGACTTCCCCGAAGGGACCCCTTCATGGCTCGTCATCGCAGCCCTTGAAGCAGCCATGCCGGATGGCTCTGTGTGTTGGGACATTGCCCGCGCACATCTGACCAACACAACCGCTACACGCCTCGCCTACACCACCCCACAAGAAGCCTCACAGGAACTCAAGGAGGCCACTGGTGGGGCTGCCTGCTACGCCCTTGCGCTGGCCCTTGAGGTGAATCTGTACGAGTTCGCTGGGGAATGCTGGGCTGGCCTTGAGCGTGCGCAGGCTGTGCGAGAGGTTGCGTAATGTGTGAGCCAACAACAATCGCATATGCAGCATTCGCCCTGACTGCCATCTCCACGGTGGCCCAGTATCAGGATGCCAATGCCGCAGCAGATGCACAGACGAAGATGATTGAGGACGGTCTAGCCAAGGATCGCGCTGCCACTGCCCGCCAGTATCAGGAAATCAATGAGGTTGCTCAGGATGACTCTGCACAGCGCCACAAGGAATACCTGATAGAGGCAGCAAGGCTGAAAGCTATCAGTGGTGAGTCAGGGCTCTCCGGGGTCTCTCAAGAGCGCATCGAAGGGGAAGCCGAGCAGAACGCAGCGACGGACATCGCCACCATCGAAGCCAACCGCCGCAGACAGGCTGAGTCAGCACATACGCAAGGGCTCTCCAAGAGCACCCAAGCGGGGGTGCAGCTCAGTGGCATCCGTAGGCCATCCGCACTGGGGGCAGGTCTCCAGATTGTGGGGGCTGGGGCGTCTGCATATAGCGCCTATGACAAGGCGGCAACGGCAGCGAAGGGAAATAAGCCATGAGCGGGCGGAACACTGCACCTTCAGGGCGAATCCACCCCCGCACCCGTGACCTCAGCAACATCATTGACCGCATCAACCTGTGGGCGATGGCCCCTGCCGACGAGCACCGAAAGCAGGCCGTGAAGGATTCCCTGAACACATACAGCAAAGCTGTGAAGGCGAAGAAGTACGCGGCAATGAATCGCAACTTCGCCATGCGGACAGGCTACTGCAACGAGGCCCCGCCACCTGTCACCGATAGCTTCGAGTCTATCTTCGGAAAGCCTGAGACATCGACCAACAACCCACCATGGGAAGACTGAAACTATGAGCACTGAACAACCCGAGAAACTTGTATTCCGCAGCATTGCTTTCCCGCTGTCCTCTTTTGATTACCTGAAGGACTTCCAGCGGGCCTACATGGCGAAGCACGGTATCCACATCAACAACAATCAAGCTGTTGCCATCATCTTTGGTGAGCACCAGCAACTGACTGAAGGGCGTGGAGTTCGCCATGAGCAGACCAGAAGCTAACAGGCCCGCA
The DNA here is from genome assembly GCA_024235655.1 of Zoogloeaceae bacterium. Classification (GTDB taxonomy): domain Bacteria; phylum Pseudomonadota; class Gammaproteobacteria; order Burkholderiales; family Rhodocyclaceae; genus Proximibacter. The sequence goes on from JACKLY010000001.1 coordinate 770,074, forward strand.
GGCGCGAAGCGGACCTCCACACTGCCTTACTTCCGACTCGACGGCGGCACAGTTCTACGTGAGGCTATGGGCCGCAGCATGGAAGAGATGGGCATATACGTGATGCTAATGGCTATCTATTGGGAGGGCGACTGTCGATTGCCTTCCCGTGAGCGCCTGATTCAGATGCTTGGGCTCGGGCGTGGTCAGAAGGCAGCTGCTACGCTCGACCGAGTAATACAGGAGTTCTTCCCTGATGGCGTCAATGCGCACTTGGACCAGTGCCGGGATGACGCACTAGGAGCCAGCAGAAGGGGCTCCGAAAATGCGCGGAAAGGGCACGAGAGACGAAGACAGGAAGGGGAAATATCACCGAGAGCAAATAGCGGTGAAACAGACCCTAACGACTTCTAGGAAATTGTCTTTAAGAATCAGTAGCAGGACTCTGCAACTGCACAGCAACTGCACTGCGGTGGCGTGCTACAAGAGAAGACAACACAATAGAAGATAAACAATACTAGACCATACAAGTACAGGACCTCCTTGTACTGAGACCTCGTTGTAAGGGGTACTTAGTACAGGAGCCTCTTGTACTGGGATGGCTATGTAGGTGGTCTATCAGGTAAGGGGCCCTATAAGGAGCTCTTGTACTTGGTCTATAGCAGGGGAGTCAGGCGTCTGTCTGTCATCCCCTGTTTTTATGCAGCTATGCCCGCCCTGCATCCACCTTCAGAGGCCCCAATTGGAGCTGCCAACCATGCCCCGACTCCCAGCGCGAAAGCTCCCACATCGGCGCACCTTCCGGGCGGTCTAAAGCGGCGAAGAGGGCGACCCCGAAGGCTTCAAGGTAGAGCGAGGACCGGGAAATGGAAACCTCGAAAGCGTTGCTGTGGCCTGTCCCCGGTTTGAAAGACACTTTGATAAGGTGTGAAGATCAAACCGGAGGTAGTAGATGGTTAAGCGAAGGCAGTTCAGCAGAGAGTTCAAGACAGAGGCAGTACGACTGGTCAGGGAGCGTGGCGTTTCAGTAGTTCAAGCGGCCCGAGATCTTGATTTGCACGAGAACGTATTGCGTAAATGGGTACGAGCAGTCGCAGAAGATTCGCAGCAGGCATTTCCTGGGCATGGCCAGATGAAGCCTGAACAGGCTGAGATTACCCGCCTGAAGAAGGAAGTCGCCAAGCTCAAAATGGAGCGCGACATTCTAAAAAAAGCCGCAGCCTACTTCGCCAAGGAATCGATGTGAAATTCGGGTTCGTGGTGAAACACCGAGGGATCTGGCCGGTGGCACTGACTTGCGACACGCTCGGTGTCTCGCGTAGCGGATTCTATGCTTGGCTGAGCAGAGTGCCGAGCCAACGCAGCCAGGCCAATGAATCACTTGGAAGGGCGATTCACGAAAGTTTCTTGCGCAGTGATCGTACCTATGGCGCACGCCGTGTCTGGCATGATCTGCTGTCAGCCGGTCAGCGTTGTGGTCTGCATCGCGTTGAACGCCTGATGCGCCAGCAGGCATTACGTGCTCGACCTCGCCGACGCGGTTTGCCTGTTGATCGAGGTGAGCGGCCAACCATCGGGATTGCCGCCAATATTCTTGATCGCCAATTCGAAGCCCTGGCGCCTAACCAGAAGTGGGTCGCGGACTTCACCTACCTCTGGTCAGCAGAAGGGTGGCTCTATCTGGCAGTAGTGCTTGATTTGTATTCCCGCCGAATCATCGGCTGGTCGATGAAGGCCGAGATGAATGCGCAGCTGGTTACGGATGCGCTCATGATGGCTGTATGGCGGCGCGGCAAGCCAGAAGCTGTCATGCATCACTCAGATAGAGGCAGCCAGTACACCAGCGAACAGTTTCAGCGCCTACTCAGCGAACTGGGTGTCACATGCTCAATGAGCCGCTCTGGCAACGTGTGGGATAACTCGGCAATGGAGAGTTTCTTCTCCTCACTGAAGACCGAACGTATCGCTCGGAAAACATTTCGCACACGGGATGAAATTCGGGCCGAGGTATTCGACTACATTGAGCGCTTCTACAATCCTGTTCGCCGGCACTCTACATTGGGCTACGTCAGCCCAATTGACTTCGAGCAGCAGGCTCAATTAGCTTAATGTCGTGTCCACTGAACCGGGGACAGGCCACTGAGTGTGAGTGTAGCGGCCATGTTGTTGTGCTCCCTGAGTGATTGAAAGAAAGCGCACTGTAGAGCATCGCGGGGGCTGTTCACAAGCCCCTTTGAGGTGATACTATCGACATTAATTCAATGACTTAGTATGCACTATCCGATAGTGTGTAGATGCTTTCCTTCCCTGCTGAAGGGGGGCTTCAGGAGTCTTTCGGCCCATTTAGTTTCCTATTCCGCGCCTTTCTGTATTGTTCCGTGTCTGCCCACTTGGGATGCGTCAAGCCGTAATCCAGCTTCGCCAGTGCCTCCAATGCTGGACGTAACCATCGCGCATTAAGGTTCTTCAGATAGACCCGCCCGTGTACATCTTTTGCGGCATGACCGACGATGCGCCTCGCCGTACTCCCATCCACTCCAGCGTAGGCGAGGTGGGTGCTGACTGTGGAGCGGAAAGAGTGAAATACCTTGGTCCCGCGTTCGCCCTTGTCGGTGCCAACCCCCACACTTCTACGGTACTCAGTGAAATCTACTGTTGCACGCTTGGCGTAACCCTCACGAGCAGCCGCGCCTATGTCTGGAAATAGCCGCTTGTGGCCCTCTTTACGTAGCAGTTCTATGTACTCCAAGAAACCTGCCTCAATCAGCTTTGGATGGATGGGCAGCCAGCGCGGTGCGTAGGCATTCTTGCCCCCTGCGTTTCCTTCTCCGCTCATAAAGAATGCAGGAGTGCCGTCATGCTCCACAATGCCCGACAGTAACAGGCTCGCGGGCTCATCTATCCGTGCGCCTGTGTAGAGCCCGATTAGGGGTAGCCAGAATTGCGAAGCCTTCTGGAAGGAATTCGCCTTATAGGCGTCTGATCCGAAGAGCTTGACCAACTCCTCCGGCTCGAATGGCTCGTAAGAATCGTGGATGTCGGCGTAGCCCTTTTCCAATGCGAGAACATCAGTTAGGTCTGGAGCCCCTAGTCTTTTCCGTGCGTAGTTCAAGAATGCCTTCACGCGGTCAAGGTCTCGCTTTTTCGTGCCAAGCTTTCGTCCATTACCAGCCATGATATGAGAAGCCCAGCGCTCTACGTCATCCAGTGCCAGACGGCCTAGTTGCTTGTCCCCAACGAAGGCAATAAACGGTGGAATGATTGGGTCATAGTCATGTGACCGAGACTCCGTCGGGTCCTTCCACGCACCCTGCTCGGTCTTGTGCTGGCAGAAGCGCTCATAGACCTCCGAGAGGGGTAGTGCAAGATTTCCCATAAGAGGCGATGACTGGGGCGCTGCCGAGGTCATTGTGGGAGTGCACCGGGGCAGTGTATCGGGAGGCGGTGATTCACCGCGTAATGCAGCGAGGCTGAACCCCAAGGTACGGGATTCCAGCTTCCCGAGTTCGTAGCACAGTTCCCGAAATTCTCTGGATACCTCTTCAATGGGGAGACTGTGCTCCTTGATGAAGTGCCGTGCAGATTCCTTCCACCGGAGTACGTCACCTGTCTGAAGCGCAGCCATGCAATCGCTACGGACGCTCTCGTAGGTCTCAACCTCGTCGTCTAGCTGACCCTCTTCAAGAGGGTTGGTGCGGCCTGTGTGGTGCGACGTCCAACGCGCATTCATCTCGCTCAGGAAGTCTTCCAGCTTTTCTCTCAGATTCTCCATGGGGGCCTCGTCGTGAAAGGGGGCGGAAAAGGTCGGCATTATCACCTGAAGGCCCCCCAAGACGGATGCAGCCCGTAGCCGTGCCGTGTGCAGGTAGGCGGTACGCAATGACAGCTTTAACACCCGACGACCAACTGAAGAGGCGAGGCGGGGGGGCAGCGTCAGGCGGAAGTAATACGAAGCCCCCCGCCGTTGCAGGTAAGGGCTATGCAGGCTGGAGGGTCTGCCCATGGCGCTGGATTTGTCCCGTAATTTGTCCCAAAGGGGACACGGGAGAGCGCCTGCTAGGCTGAAACCTTGACGTATCAAGGCGTGGGAAGAGGGGTGGTGGTGATGGGCAGAATCGAACTGCCGACCTATGGGTTATGAATCCATCGCTCTAACCGTCTGAGCTACATCACCGGGAAGGGGTCGGATTATAGGGTCGGGTGCGGTTGCGGTCAAGTTTCGTTTTTATCAGCTTTGAGTCGTATATAATTGATTACATGCCTGTTCCCGCCCTTATCGCGTCCATGATCAACAGCATTGTCGGCGAAGCCGTCAATGCTGCAATGGAGAATGCGCTTTATGCGCCACCGCCGCCGCCCGAGCTTGGCGTGGTCGGGGCGCGCGTTTTCCCTGAGGGCACCAAAAAGGGAGAGCTGGCGCCGGTGGATGGGCTGATGGAAGTCATCATCGACAGCAAGACCTATGTACGCGCCCCCGGCATGCAGATTCGCAATCAGCGGAACATGATTGTGATGCCGGGCACCATCCGGGCCGAAACGCCAGTGCGCTACCAGCTTGATTCCTCGGGGGCCGTGTTTCGCGTCTGGTTGCTGACGCGAACTGAAATAGCCGCCCCCTGATCCTGAAACCTCTACGAAATCCCGCAATGCCAAAGAAACTCTTCATCCGCACCTTTGGGTGCCAGATGAACGAGTACGACTCGGACAAAATGGCCGACGTACTCGCTTCCTCCGACGGTGTGGTCAAGACCGACAATCCGGAAGACGCTGACATCATCCTGTTCAACACCTGTTCGGTGCGCGAAAAGGCGCAGGAAAAGGTGTTTCATGATCTGGGCCGCGTGCGCCACCTGAAACAGCTGAACCCCGATCTGGTGATCGGTGTCGGCGGTTGCGTTGCCAGCCAGGAAGGCGCGGCGATCGTTGCCCGCGCCCCTTATGTCGATGTCGTTTTCGGGCCGCAGACCCTGCACCGCCTGCCGCAACTGATTGCCGAGCGGCGCAGCAAGGGCAAGCCGGCGGTCGATATCTCCTTCCCGGAAATCGAGAAGTTCGATGCGCTGCCGCCGGCAAAGACCGAGGGGGCGGCTGCTTTCGTCTCGATCATGGAAGGCTGTTCCAAATTCTGTACCTTCTGCATCGTTCCCTATACCCGTGGCGAAGAAGTCTCCCGCCCGTTCGATGATGTGCTCACCGAAGTGGCCGGCCTCGCCGATCAAGGGGTCAAGGAAGTGACCCTGCTCGGCCAGAACGTCAATGCCTATCGTGGGGCCATGACCGGCAGCGAGGAAATGGCCGACCTGGCCATGCTTATCGAATACATTGCCGAAATGCCCGGCATCGAGCGCATTCGCTACACCACCTCGCACCCGCGCGAGATGACGCAGCGGCTGATCGACACCTACGCCAGCGTGCCGAAGCTGGTTTCGCACCTGCACCTGCCGGTGCAGTCAGGTTCCGACCGCATCCTGGCGGCAATGAAGCGCAACTACACCACGCTCGAATACAAGTCGATCATCCGCAAGCTGCGCGCAGCACGCCCGGATCTGTCGTTGTCGACCGACTTCATCATCGGCTTTCCCGGCGAGACCGAAGCCGATTACGAGAAAACCATGAAGCTGATCGAAGACGTCGGTTTCGATGCCTCGTTCTCCTTCCTCTACAGCTCGCGCCCTGGAACGCCGGCCGCCGAACTGACCGACGATACCCCGGCCGAAGTCAAGACGGCACGCTTGATGCGGCTGCAGAAGCGCATCGAGGAGCAGGCCTCGGCGATCAGCGAAGCCATGGTTGGCAGCGTGCAGCGCGTGCTGGTCGAAAGCCTTTCGAAGAAGAGTGGTGAAGAGCTGGCTGGGCGTACCGACAACAACCGCATCGTCAACTTTGTCGGTAATCCCCGGCTGATCCATACCTTTGTCGATGTCCGCATCACCTCGGCGCTGCCGCATTCATTGCGCGGCGAAATCGTGACCCGTGAAAGCTGAGACTCGCAAGGAAAGCGGCGCTAGGCCGCGCACCCGCAAGCGCCCGGTCGAACTGCTGCTCTCGCCGGTCAACAATGCCCACCTCGCCAACCTGTGTGGCGTGCTTGACGAAAACCTGCGCCAGATCGAAACGGCGCTCGATGTCACCATCACCCGCCGCGGCGAACGTTTCACCATTCAGGGCGAGACCGATGCGGCAAGGCGCTGCTCCGATGCCTTGCAGCATTTCTACAGCCTGGCCAAGCACCCGCTGCCGGTCGATGAGCTACAGCTGGATCTGATCGAACTGCTGAACCGGCCCGCCAAAAACAGCCCGGCAAAAAGCGGCGGCTCGCCCTCGCTGGTTACGCGCAAGTCCGAGTTGCACGGCCGCACGCCGCGGCAGATTGAATACCTCAAGTACATCCAGGAACACGACATCACCTTCGGCACCGGCCCGGCCGGCACCGGCAAAACCTACCTGGCGGTGGCCTGTGCCGTGGATGCCTTCGAGCGTGAGCTGGTCTCGCGCATCGTGCTGACGCGGCCGGCCGTCGAGGCCGGCGAGCGTCTCGGCTTCCTGCCCGGCGACCTGACCCAGAAGGTCGACCCCTACCTGCGTCCGCTCTACGATGCGCTCTATGATCTGATGGGTTTCGACCGCGTGATGAAGATGCTGGAAAAGCAGGCCATCGAAATTGCGCCGCTGGCCTACATGCGCGGCCGCACGCTGAACCACGCCTTCATCATTCTCGACGAGGCGCAGAACACCACGCCGGAACAGATGAAGATGTTCCTCACACGCATCGGCATTGGCGCCAAGGCCGTCATCACCGGCGATGTGACCCAGATCGACCTGCCCAAGGGCCAGAAAAGCGGGCTGATCGAAGCACGCCGGATCTTGCAGGAAGTGCGCGGCATTGCCTTCACCGAATTCGCCGCCGAGGACGTGGTGCGTCACCCGCTGGTGGCGCGTATCGTCACCGCGTATGAGGCGCATGCAAGAAAGCTGGAATCGGCAGTAAAGGATGCGGGATGAAGCTCAGCCGTCGCCTCAACCTGTCGGTGCAATACGCCTGCAATCCCGAAGGGCTACCCTCGCGCACGCTGATCCGGCGCTGGGCGCGGGCGGCGCTGGAGGGGGGTGGGCAAGTCACGGTACGCTATGTCGATGCCGATGAAGGCCGGCAGCTGAACAAGGATTATCGCGGCAAGGACTATGCAACCAACGTGCTTTCCTTCGTCTACGAGAATGATCCGCTCACCGTGGGCGATCTGGTGATCTGTGTGCCGGTGGTCGAGCGTGAAGCCTCCGCGCAGGCGCGCGCACTGGAGGCGCACCATGCCCACCTGCTGGTGCATGGTATGCTGCACCTTCAGGGCTATGACCACGAAACCGGCGAAGAAGATGCGCGGGTCATGGAGGCAAAAGAGGTCGAGGTGCTGGCCGTTCTGGGCTATGCCGACCCATACGAGGGGGAATAAGAAGAGAGCTCAACAAGGCGCTTCGGGAGTTGCGATTCGAGAGCCGAGCCGGATGTATCATTGGTTCGTTTCCCGACTCTCCACTTCAAGCATTCTCAATGGACAGCTCTGGCAGTAAACCGACATTTTTCGAACGTCTTTCCTCGCTGCTCATGCGCGAACCGGAAGACCGTGAGCAACTGATTCAACTGCTGCACTCCGCCTTCGAGCGCAATCTGCTCGATGCCGACGCGCTCTCGATTACCGAGGGGGCGCTCTTCGCCTCCGAAACCCCGGTGCGTGATGTCATGGTGCCGCGCGCGCAAATGGACACCATCGACGTCGATGCACCGCACGCCGAAATTGTTCGCCTGGTCATCTCCACCGCCCACTCGCGCTTTCCGGTGCATGACGGTAACCGCGACAACGTCATCGGCATCCTGCTCGCCAAGGATCTGCTGCGCATGCAGACCGAAGAGGATTTCAGCCTGCGCGACTGGTTGCGCCCGGCGGTGTTCATTCCCGATTCCAAGCGGCTCAATGTGCTGCTGCGCGAGTTCCGTGTGTCGCGCAATCACATGGCGGTGGTGGTCGATGAATACGGCGGCGTTGCCGGCCTGGTCACCATCGAGGATGTGCTGGAACAGATCGTCGGCGATATCGAGGACGAATACGATTTCGACGAAGCCGAAGACAATATCCGCCTCGACCAATCCGGCCGTTATCGCGTCAAGGCGCAGACCGAGATCGAAGACTTCAACGCCGCCTTTGACGTGGCACTGGTCAATGAGGATGTCGACACCATCGGCGGCCTGATCCTCAACCATCTCGGTCGCGTACCCAAGCGCAACGAGGTGATTGACCTCGACGGCCTGCGCTTCCGCGTGCTGCGCGCCGACAGCCGGCGCCTCTACACGCTGCTCGTCGAGAGCCTGCCGGCGGCCGTCTCCACAGGCGCTGGCGAATCTGCAGCAGCAGAGTGATTCCGGCACCATCGTTTCCCGTTGCATTGCTGCTGGCGTTGCTCCTGGGCGCCGGCAGCGTTTTCTCCTTTGCCCCGTTTGACCTCTTTCCACTCGCCTGGCTGACCCTTGCCGGCCTGTTCTGGTTGCTGGGCAGCGTATCGCGCGCACGCGCGGCGGCCGCCATCGGCTTTGCCTTCGGGCTCGGCTGGTTTGGTCTGGGCACTTCATGGGTGTATGTCAGTTTGTCCATGTTCGGCGGCCTGCCGCCGCCGATTGCGGCGGTGGCCACCGTCCTCTTCTGTGCCGTTCTTGCGCTCTATCCCGCAGCTGCCGCCGGCCTGTACGTGCGCTGGCGGCAGGGCAAAGCCAATGCCGTCACCGATGCCTTGCTGTTTGCCGCGCTGTGGGTGCTTGCCGAATGGGTCAGGGGCTGGCTGTTCACCGGCTTCCCCTGGCTGGCGCTGGGCTATTCACAAACCTCGCCCAGCCCGCTGGCCGGCTACGCGCCGCTTACGGGTGTGCTCGGCGTGTCATTTGCCAGTGCATGCCTCGCCGCGCTGCTCGTCTCGTTTGCCAGAACGCGCTCGCTGCGTGCGCTGGGGCTGGCGGTTGCCCTGCTGGCAGCCGGGCAGGGGCTGGCCGGCATTGCCTGGACGCAGCCCTTTGGCGCGCCGATCAAGGTCGCCTTGCTGCAAGGCAATGTGCCGCAGGATCTTAAATGGCGGCCGGAAAAACTGAGCGATTCGCTGCGTATCTACGGCGCCCTGATGCGCGAACACCCGGCAACGCTGACCGTGCTGCCGGAAACCGCCATTCCCACCTTTCTCAGCCAGCTGCCGCGCCCGTATCTGGAATCCTTGCTTGAGCATGCGCAGGCACAGCAAGGCGATGTGCTGTTCGGCATTGCCGCCGGCGATGGCGAAAACTACGCCAATGCCGCCGTCAGCATCGGCCATTCGCCGACCCAGCTCTACTACAAATCCCATCTGGTGCCCTTCGGTGAATTTGTGCCGCCGGGCTTCGGCTGGTTTCTCGACATGATGCAGATCCCCATGTCCAGCTTTACCCCGGGGCCGGATCGCCAGCCCCCCATGGAAATTGCCGGGCAGAAGATCGCGATCAACATCTGCTACGAAGACGTGTTTGGCGGCGAAATCATCCGCGCCCTGCCGCAGGCCACGATACTGGTGAACCTTTCCAACACCGCCTGGTTTGGCGATTCACTCGCCCAGCCGCAGCACCTGCAGATCGCCCGCATGCGCGCGCTGGAAACCGGCCGCCCCATGCTGCGCGCCACCAATACCGGCATGACCGCTGTGGTCGGCGCCGACGGCAAGGTGCAAGCCGTGCTGCCCCCCTTTACACGCGACGCGCTGGTAGCCGAAGTGCAAGGCTTTGCCGGCAGCACACCCTATGTGCGCTGGGGCAACTGGGCCATCATCGCCGCCATGCTGCTCCTGCTGGCAGGCGTGCGCCTTGCCCAACGGCGCACCGGGGGCGCTCACTCATAAAACCATTCACTTTTATTCATCTTTCCAGTACGCATGAATGCTTGGCCGGGCGATTTCTTATCTATTAAAACCGGCTTGGATGGTCAATTAATGTGAACAATCCGCTGCGGGGGGATAAGAGGCGCTGACCTTTCCCTCGTTCCGGCTTTAAGCGCGTGAACAATTTCAGCGCACAAAAGAAAAATGGCGCGGAAAAGCCCGCACCATTTTTCTTGTCTGGTGGCCGCTTATTGGTTGACGGCTTCCGCATGCAGCTTCAGGCCAAGCGCCCCCATCACTTTCAGAACGGTATCGAAGCTCGGAGCGCGATCACCCGATAGCGCTTTGTAGAGGCTTTCACGCGACAGCCCTGCGTCGCGTGCAACCTGCGACATGCCTTTGGCGCGAGCAATATCGCCAAGTGCTTTGGCAATGAATGCGGCATTGCCGTCGGCTTCGTCGATGCATGCCTCAAGATACGCCGCCATTTCTTCCGGGGACCGCAGATGCTCTGCAACGTCATAACGGGAGGTTGCTGTCTTTGCCATGTCTTACTCCTTCAGATTGCGTGCCAGGCGCAACGCCGTTTTGATATCTGTTGCCTGAGACGATTTGTCGCCACCGGCCAAGAGAATCACGATTTCCTGGTCATGTTTTGTGAAATAGACCCGATAGCCGGGGCCAACGTCGATGCGCAACTCGGATACGCCCTCGCCAACAGGCTTAACATCACCAGGGTTTCCGGCAGCAAGTCGCTCAATTCTGACCAAAATCCGTGCGCGCCCTTTGAGATCACGAAGGCCGTCAATCCAGGTGGCGTAAACATCGGTTTTTCGGATTTGGAGCATGGTCTAAATGTATCCAGCGGGATACGAAATGTCAATGTGAGAAAGAAGATGTCAACGTGTGCAAGCTGCGGTTTGGTTGCAAACCGGGGTTATCGTTGAATTGGCTCTGGCTTTAGCTCAATGTGAGCTTCGTAGTTATTAAGGTAATCACTGACCACCGGATTGTCGCGGTATTTTTGACGTAAATCTGCAAGGCGTTTATCCGTGCCTGTGCACAGTTTCTTGAGGTTCTGGAAGATGAATTCACGACGTTCTTTAACTTCCGGATCATTTCCAGAATCCCACGGCTCTCCCCGGAAATGATCGCAGCCATCCCGTTGATCGATGAATGTCTGAATATCCGAAGGCAATGGCGCGGAAGCGATGGCAAGAGTGCTCATTGTTGCGAGAGAAAGGAGCAGGTGTGCTGATTTCATGATGCCAACGTGCAAAGTAAATGGCGTGCCGCTTGCGGCACGACCAAGCGCCTGCAAGGCGCGGTTTGACTGGGGGGTTCGGTGCCATTGGGAATAAGCTTAAAGTCATACTTGGATAGCGTTCACTCCACGCAAATCTAAGGCACAACCACGTTGTGCGAGTGCACCAGATAGCAATATTTCATGCACACCTTTTGGACCGCGATAGATAGATAGTTTATTTAGTCTTCTGAATCGTGTGGCGCCAACTGCATCACAAAACTTATTGCAGCCCCCTACTACTAATTGGGTGGGGCTAGGCATCTCGTCAATGGAATTCAGATCGGTGAGCATCGAGCAGCCATGGATTCCAAGCCACTCCAATAAGTATAGTTTTTCAATGCCACTGAGCGAGCGTAGAGAGCGGCTGTAGTGAATATCGAGCGAGGCCAGCGACGTAAGGTGGCCAACAATGCCGAGGTCGTCGTTAAGCGGCCGTATTAATGTCAGCGTGTCGATATTTGGAGCATTCAAGGAAGCGGTGCATTTATCTGACCATCGCACTTGCGCAGACCGCAAATTCAGCAGTTCTCCTTGCAGCGTGCCACGAACAGTTGGGCAATCAACTTCCAGATGACGCAAGGCGGGAAGGTGGCCTATATCGGTAAGGTTGATGGAATCATCAAACCAAATGAGAAGGTATTCGATGCTACGGAGTTGAGAAAAAAGATAAGCAAGATTGAGATCGGCCCATTTCGTACCTGTCGAGAGGCCTCTCTGAGACACAACCACCCCACGAACATCGGACAGATCACGCTCGACAAAATCGCGTTCAGTGACTTTGTGCCCGACATGCAAGATCGGAGCGATACCGTCTCGCCCACAGTGGTCGATGCCATGTTCAAAAGAGTACTGGGCTGTGGTGGCCATGGACTATGACGCCGAACGAGTTAGCTCAAGGGCGGCTGGAGGCCGAAGGCCGGAGGGAACCGAGAAGCGTAGCTTCTCGGGCGGCCCCTAGAGTGGCGGGTAAGCGTGCATTACTCATAGTCGACGCCCCTGCATCCTTCACGGATGACATCATCCATCTTGGAAGTGTTCCGGATTGGCGGGAGGGTGGGCTTGAGGGGGGAGTCTATGGGCAGGACCGATCCCCGAGTCCACTCGCCAGCCGTTCTTTGAACGAATACCTTGCCGCCTTCAGTACATGTCGCAATTGCCTCTTCAGAGCCTTCTTGCTTGTGTTTAATGACAATTACGAAATCTCCGGTTCTTGAAGCCACTACTTTGTCTATCGGCCATACTGCCTCGGCAATCGAACAGAACACTTGCCCATCGTTGACTGGCGCCTCAGGTCTAGTACTGTCCCAAAGCTTGTAGCAGACAACGTGTTGGTCGTTGCTATGTATGTGCTTGATGTTCGCAACTCTTTGAAAGCCAAGGGATGGGAAGCAAGATTCGCCACTCGGCAAGTTGACAATGTCAATAGGCACTTGCCGTCCGAAATTGGTTAGACTCGATTGAAGGGAGGAGACGTCGGTGCACATAAGTTGCAATGGCCTTAGAAGTTCGGTTGCCCGAGATTCTTTAGCCGAGCACATGCTGAGCCACGACAGACCGACTATGAGAATCGCGAGGTACTTGTGCATACGTGGGAATATGTGCGCCCAACGTAAAAATGAGGGGCGCCGCGCGAGGCGGATTGTCCAGAGAGAAGCCACTTTTGCGGTGACCCACTCGATTGGCGGGTTAGGTGATTTAGCCGTTATAGATAACATTGCCATTTGTGTCGTAGACACTTTCATATGACAAAAATGAATGCACAAATTCTTTAAAGTTATCCGCTACCAGGAGGCTGTTACCTTCATCGGATTCTATGACTATTACCTTTGGGTCTGTATTAGACTCCCGGTAATCAAGGGCTAGCCATGTATGACCATCCCCCTCGATTAACACAATTTTTTTAGGCAACCCCCATTCCTCTGTTAGGCTGGCACTGTCGAATATAGAAGTGCCGTACGGGTCAGGTTCAATGCCTGCAAATTTCCCAACGGTATAGAATCCCTCTCCAAAATAGAACTGAGTTGAATAGTTATCACACGATGGTAACTTCACCACTCTTGAACCGTCAGTGCCAGCATATTGGGTGTATTCAGGAGGGAGCCTGACCCCATACTCGTCCTCAAACATCTTTATTCTTTCTGCGATTGAATAGACTCGATAGTTCTCCACTTCGTGGAAATCACCACAACTAGAACATACGAAATATGCTGTACCGTCAATAATATCTGGCTCAGGATAGTCGCTTTGGCAACCGATACCGTTACACTTCATTAGACTAACGAAGCTGTAGAAAAATCAACCCCGCATCATGCCGGTAGTGAACGTCTTGATCAAGCCATGGTCATATTGGTGAAGGAGGAAACCCATGGCCCGCTACAAAACGATCGACACCAGCCCGCGCTTTCTTGCCGTTGATCTCGAACGGCAACTCATCCCCGGCACCTTCGTCCATGCCCTCAACCACCTGATCGACAACGAACTCGACCTTGCCGCCTTCGACAGCCGCTACGCCAACGACCGGAGCGGCGCCCCGGCCTGGCCGCCGGCCGTTCTGCTCAAGGTCGTCCTCTACGCCTACAGCCTCGGCATCGTCAGCTCGCGCGGCATCGAACGCGCCTGTGCCGAACAAGTCACCTTCATCGCCCTCACCGGTGATCGCATCCCGCACTTCACCACCATCGCCGCCTTTGTCAGCGGGCTTGCCGGCCAGATCGCCCCGCTCTTTGCCCGCATCCTCTACCTCTGCGACCGGCAAGGCCTCATTGGCCGCGAAATGTTCGCCATCGACGGCGTCAAACTCCCCTCGAACGCCTCCAAGCACAAGAGCGGCACCCGTGCCGACTTCCTCCATCGCATCCGGAAGCTCGAAACCGCCACCGCCGCCATGCTAGCTCGCCACCGCGAAAATGATGCCCAACCCGCCGAAGCCAGTCTTGAAGACAAGGCCCGGCAAAAGATCGAGCGCCTCGAAAACGAAGCCGCCCAACTCCGCGACTGGCTCGCCGCCAACCCCGAAGACCGACGCGGCGCCAAAGGCAGCATCCGCAAAAGTAACCGCACCGACCCCGAGAGCGCCAAGATGGCCACCGGCAAGGGCGTCATCCAGGGCTACTGCGGTGTTGCCGCTGTCGATGGCAAGCACCAGATCATCATCGAAGCCCAGGCCCACGGCACCGGCTCCGAACAGGAACTCCTGCTCCCCGTGGTCGAAGCGACTGCCGCAAACCGTAACCCGGACACCCTCATCACGGCGGACGCCGGCTACCACAGCGAAACCAACCTCAAGCGTCTTGCCGAACAGAACACGCCTGCACTCATCGCCGACAACGGCATGAGAAAGCGCGATGAGCGCTTCAAGGAACAGAAGAAATACAAAATCCTTCCCGATCCGCTCTACGACAAGACCAAGCCACCGCGCAAAGCCACCACCTACCGGCCTGAAGATTTCGACTACGACCCCGAGACCGGCACCTGCCGCTGTCCGGCCGGCAAGCAGCTCTACCAGAACGGCTCGAACTGCATCCACAACGGCTACGTTGCCGTGAAGTTCCAGGGCGCACTGCGCGACTGCGTGCCTTGTTCGGAACGCGAACGCTGCCTGCGCACCCCGGAAAAGACCAGGACCCGACAGGTCTGCTTCTTCCGCGGCAAGGCTGATACCACGAAGGTTAGCTACACCGAGATCATGAGGCAGGCGATTGATACGGAGCGAGGGCGGGCACTCTATGGCCGGCGCTTTGCCACGGTTGAGCCGGTGTTTGGCAACCTGAGGCACAACAAAGGTTTGAACCGCTTCACGCTACGCGGGCGAAAGAAGGTCGATACGCAGTGGAAGCTCTACTGCATGGTGCACAACATTGAGAAGCTGGCGCACCACGGGTATGGGCAGTAGGGGCAGGCTGCGAAGAGGGCGTATCGGCTGACTACAGGAATCGGGTTTACTGAGAGCGATCAGTTTCAAAACGCAAAAGCAAAATGGCGCGGAAAACACCGCGCCATTTTTGGGTCTGCATCTGCTGAAAAATGGGTTTTTCTACAGCTTCAACGTAGAGCTAACCGGCGCTGCGCGGCTTCATCGCGCAGCGTCCAGAGAGCGAAGCGAACGGGGTTGAGCGCAATGTTAGAGGTTTTTGGCATGACTACCTGCTTCTTTCTTCGAGCTTTCGCTTAACAAAAGCACCGCTGCGAAAAACCGTGTCAAAACACTGAGTCATTTTTGTATCTACGAGTTCGGATACCTTTTTGGATTTAGCGGCATTGTCAACCTCATCTAGGAACTGAACACGTGCCTTCTCGATTTGTGCCCTGAATAGTTCTTTGTCTGGTGAGAAGTTGAGGCCCATTTTCATGTGATGTTCAAGCTCCCGGGTGTTTTCCCTTTCTCGCTCAGCGTAGTCGGGGCTCCCTTTATTCTGCGACGAGCGCATGATCCAGTAGTAACCTGCACATTGTGCATGCTCTGCTGCGAGCTGAGTTTGCTCCGGGTCGCCGGGAGCAAAAGAGTATGTTTCTGCGTATTTCTTTAAGGCGAAATAGGCGATTCCGGATGCGATGGCGATAAGGCAAAATGCTATGCCGATGCGTTTGAGCCAAACCACGATGACCTCTAACGCTGTAGCTCACCGGGAGGCCGCTTGCGGACGATCCGGTGGAGCGGAATGTTAGGTGCCGAGCGCACCGGAAAGAAAAAAACATGAGCCACCCGATATACAGGCATGTGGGCAGCCCAATCACGCGACTGATCGAAGAATGCGCCGAATTGCAGCAGGCGCTATGCAAGGCGGAGCGGTTTGGCTGGTTCAACTACCACCCAGACCGACCGGAGCGCACGAACATGGATGACGTGCGGGCCGAAATGGACGACGTTGTTGAAGCGATTGAGCGGATGCAAGAAGACATGCGGCAGATTCGACATGAACATTTCAAGGCATCTAACGTGCAAAGTAAATGGCGTGCCGCTTGCGGCACGTCCAAGCGCCTGAAAGGCGCGGTTTGACTAGTATGTTGGGCGTCATTTCGATGCTGTCGGGTTGTGCCTTGGCGCTGGAGAGTCAGTGCAAGCGCAAAAAGCGGAGCCGTCTGTGGGATTTTGAGTTCCGTCAATTGAGCGACCAGCGGTGCCTACGGGGGCAGATAGATAACGCTTTCCCACTGATCGGCAATGCTCTTCACAGGAATTGGCCTCCAACGATGAGTAGCGCACCGTCAGCAAGTAAATCCCAATTCCTGCGAGAAGGAATGCACCGACAATCAGTGTGATGGATAGTCGGCTCATTTGGTTGCCTTTGACGTCCAACTAAAAATAGGCGCCAAAAGTGGCGGATATTCCGGCGCTGTGTCCAATAAGCTGGCGGTGCGGTCCGGTGAAAAGCCTTGCGTTGCATGTGTCTTTGGCATATAACTGTATAACCGTACAGTAATAAAATTCCGACAAAATGGACACGCTAAATTCTTCGGCAAAGCCTGCACTCAAGCTGCTTGAGCAGGTTTGCCATGCCATCCGCGTGGGGCATTGCAGGATACTGGCGGAGTGAGCTTATGTCTATTGGATATTCCGCCGTGTCCGTTTCAACGGGGCTTCCGTCACGGGAGGTGCGGTGCCGGCAGATTGGCATTTCGTCCGTAATACCGTTCACTTTTATTCATCTTTCCAGCGCTGATGTATTCTTGGTTGAGCGATTATTTCCTGCAAAAATCAGCTAAAAGAATCAATAAATGTGAACAATCGGCAGGCGTTTCACCGGCGCTTCGGCGTTGTTTTCAGTTTCTGCCCCCGCTCTTACCCCTGCCTGCAAGCCGCAAAAGCCGGCGAAACCTAGTAAAATCAGGCCTTTTGAAATTCGGGAAAGCCCCGGGAATCGATCTATGCCTACCTTCCAGGAAGTCATCCTGCGACTGCAGCAATTTTGGGACAAGCAGGGCTGTGCGCTGCTCCAGCCTTACGACATCGAAGTCGGTGCCGGTACCTTCCACACTGCCACCTTCCTGCGCGCGATCGGCCCGGAGCCGTGGAACGCTGCCTATGTGCAGCCCTCGCGCCGCCCCAAGGACGGCCGCTACGGCGAGAACCCGAACCGCCTGCAGCATTACTACCAGTATCAGGTGGTGCTGAAACCGTCGCCGCTGAATATTCAGGAACTCTACCTGCAGTCGCTGGAGGCCTTGGGCATCAACCTCAAGGAACACGACATCCGCTTCGTCGAGGACGACTGGGAGTCGCCAACCCTGGGTGCCTGGGGGCTGGGCTGGGAAGTCTGGCTGGACGGCATGGAGGTGACGCAATTCACCTACTTCCAGGAAGTCGGTTCGCTGACCTGCAAGCCGGTGCTCGGCGAAATCACCTACGGCCTTGAGCGTTTGGCCATGTACCTGCAGGGGGTGGAAAACGTCTATGACCTGGTCTGGGCGGAAGGCCCGGGCTACCGCATCACCTACGGCGACGTCTATCACCAGAACGAGGTGGAGCAGTCGAAGTACAACTTCGAGCACTCCAACGTCGACATGCTGTTCCGCCACTTCGGCGAACACGAGTCAGAGGCCAAGCGCCTGATGGCGGCCGAACTGGCGCTGCCGGCCTTCGAGCAGGTGATGAAGTGCTCGCACACCTTCAACCTGCTGGATGCCCGTGGCGCCATTTCGGTGACCGAGCGCGCCGCCTACATCGGCCGCGTGCGCGCACTGGCAAGAGAGGTGGCCCAGTCCTACTACAACTCGCGTGAAGCCCTCGGCTTCCCCATGGCCAAAGCCGCCGGGGAGGGCAAATAATGAACAAGACACTACTCGTTGAACTGCGTACCGAAGAACTGCCGCCAAAGGCGCTGGCGAAACTTGGCGAAGTCTTTGCCGCCGGCGTACACGCCGGGCTGGCCGACCGCAATCTGGTGCAGGCCGGTGGTGAATACCAGTGGTTTGCCACGCCAAGGCGCCTGGCGATTCAGGTGCCGGCCGTGCTGGCCGAGGCGCCGGATGCCAAGGTGCATGAGAAGATCATGCCGGTATCGGTGGCGCTTGATGCGGCCGGCAATCCGAGCCCGGCGCTGCTCAAGAAACTTGCCGGCAAGGGTATTCCCGAAGCCGCCATTGCCAGTTTCGAGAAGCGCATGGACGGCAAATCCGAAACCTTCTTTTACGAAGCCACGGTCAAGGGCGTCAAGCTGGCCGAAGTGCTGGCGCAGATCGTTGGCGATGCGCTGAAAAAGCTGCCGATTCCGAAGGTGATGCGCTGGGGTGATTCCGACGTGCAGTTCGTGCGCCCGGTGCATGGGCTGATCATGCTGCACGGTGCCGATATCGTGCCGGGCGAGGTGCTCGGCCTGCAGAGCGGCAATACCACGCTCGGCCATCGCTTCCTGGCCGACGGGCCGCTGACCATTGCCTCGGCCGAAGAATACGAGAGCAAGCTGGAAACAGCCGGCAAGTCGATTGTTTCCTTCGCCCGCCGCCGCCAGATGATCGCCACGCAATTGCAGGCCAAGGCCGATGAACTGGGTGCGCAGGTCAAGTTGATCGATGCCCTGCTCGACGAAGTGACGGCGCTGGTGGAATGGCCGGTGGTTTATGTCAGCGAGTTCGAGGCTGAGTATCTCGAAGTGCCGCAGGAATGCCTGATCCTGACCATGCAGGCCAACCAGAAATACTTCCCGCTGTTCAATGCCGACGGCAAGTTGCAGAACCGTTTCCTGATCGTCTCCAACATGGCGGTGGCCGACCCGAAGAACATCATCGAGGGCAATGCCCGCGTGGTGCGGCCAAGGCTGTCCGATGCGCGCTTCTTCTTCAATCAGGATCGCAAGCACGGTTTTGCCTCACGCGCTCTCAAGCTTGGCTCGGTGGTGTATCACAACAAACTGGGTTCGCTTGGCGACCGGGCGCATCGCCTGAGCCAGCTGGCCGGGCACATTGCCGGCAAGCTGGGTGCGGATGCCCTGGTGGGCGGCCGGGCCGGTCTGTTGTGCAAGGCCGACCTGCTCACCGACATGGTTGGCGAGTTTCCGGAATTGCAGGGCATCATGGGGCGATACTATGCGCAGCATGAGGGCGCCTTGCCGGAACTGGCCGAGGCCATGGAGCATCATTACCGGCCACGCTTTGCCGGTGATCTGCTGCCGGCTGGCAATATTTCCTGTGCCGCGGCACTGGCCGACAAGCTGGATGCACTGGTCGGCTTTTTTGGCATTGCTCAGGTGCCCACCGGCGACAAGGATCCCTTTGGCCTGCGCCGCGCGGCGTTGGGTGTCTTGCGCATCCTCATGGAAAAGCCCCTGCCACTCGATCTGGCTGAACTGATTGCCGAAGCGGCCAAAGGCTTTCCGGCCAATCAGCTTTCGGCTGAGGGATTCGAGGCGCAGGTTCACGACTTCATGCTCGACCGTTTGCGCGGCTATCTGCGCGATGCCGGGCATGCGCCGGATGCAATCGAGGCCGTGCTCGCACAGCGCCCGACGCGCATTGATCTGGTGCCGGCCAAGCTGGATGCCGTGAAGCAGTTCGTGGCGCTGGATGCCGCACAGGCACTGGCTGCTGCCAACAAGCGGATCGGCAATATCCTGAAGAAGGCGGAAGGCGCCATCCCCGAGCCGGATGTTGCCCTGTTGCAGGAAGCCGCCGAGAAAGCCCTGTTCGAGCGCGTGGTGATGCTCGCGCCGCTGATCCGTTCGCACGTGGCCAATGGCGATTACAGCGACGCACTGCTGGCCTTGGCCGAGGTGCGGGCCGAGGTGGATCGTTTCTTCGATGAGGTGATGGTCAACGTCGATGAACCACTGACCCGCGCCAACCGGCTGGGCCTGCTCAATGCCCTTTACGAGCAGCTGAACGCCGTGGCCGATATTTCCCGGTTGGCCGTATGAAGCTTGTCATTCTCGACCGCGATGGCGTGATCAATTTCGACTCGGCGCAATACATCAAGTCGCCGGCGGAATGGTTGCCCATCCCCGGTAGTCTGGAAGCCATCGCCCGGCTCAATCAGGCCGGCTACAAGGTGGTGGTGGCAACTAACCAGTCCGGCGTCGGGCGTTCGCTGTTTGACATGGATACGCTGAACGCCATTCACGACAAGATGCACAAGTCGGCCGCTGCCGTTGGCGCACATATCGACGCCATTTTTTATTGCCCGCATGCGGCTGATGAAAACTGTGGCTGCCGCAAGCCGAAGCCCGGCATGTTTGAGCGCATCGCTACCTGTTTCAATACCGATTTTGCGCAGGTGCCGGCGGTAGGTGATTCCCTGCGCGACCTGCAGGCCGCCGCCGCCACCGGTGCCCGGCCGATGCTGGTGCTGACCGGTAAGGGCGAAAAGACGCAGGCCGACGGCAACCTGCCCGAGGGCACGCTGATCTTTGCCGACCTTGCCGCAACCGTTGACCACATTCTGGCGGCTGAATGAACCTGATCCGCTCCCTGCTGTTCATGCTCGGCGTGTCGTTGTGGACCATCGTTTTTGGTTCCGTCTTGCTGGTGAGCGGCTTCATTCCCTTGCTCGTGCGCTTTCGCATTGTCTGGTATTACCGGCGTGGCTTCATGTGGCTGATGCGGTATGTGCTCGGCATCACCCACGAAATCCGCGGGCGGGAAAACTTGCCGGCAGAACCTTCGATCATTCTCGCCAAGCATCAATCGGCCTGGGAAACTGTGGCCTTGCAGGATCTGGTGCCGGAGCGAACGTATTGCGTCTTCGTGCTCAAGAAAGAGCTGATCCGCATGCCTTTCTTTGGCTGGGGGCTGGCGGCACTGCAGATGATTTCGATTGATCGTGCCGCCGGACGCGAGGCGCTGAACGAGGTTGTGCAGCAAGGGGAGGATCGTCTGCAGCAGGGTTTCTGGATCATCATCTTCCCGGAAGGCACACGTGTGGCGCCCGGTGAAACTCGCCGCTACAAGTCGGGCGGTGCCTATCTGGCCGCACGGACCGGAACCAAGGTGGTGCCGGTGGCGCACAATGCCGGCGAGTGCTGGCCGCGCAACAGCTTCATCAAGCGACCGGGGCATGTCACGGTCAGCATCGGGCCGGCGATCGAAACCACCGGCTTGAGCCAGGACGAGATCAACGTACGTACCGAGGCCTGGATCGAAGCGGAAATGCGCCGTATTTCTCCGCATCGCTACCGGGATGGCATTGGACACCCAGCCGCAGCTTGATCTGCCGCTGCCCGGCGTGGCCCTGGCGGCAGGCGAGGAGCCGCGCCGCATCACCCTGGGCGACCGCATTGTTCCCTATCTGCTGCGGCGCGGTGCTCGCCGCACCATCGGCTTGTCGATCGACCATCGCGGCCTGCGCGTTGGCGCACCTCGACGCACTTCGCTGAGCGAGGTCGAGGCGCTGATCCACCGTCATGGTGACTGGGTGGTGGCCAAGCTCGACGAGTGGCGCACGCGGCGCCGCCCCGAAATCCTGCAGATCAAGGATGGGTTGCGCATTCCCTTTCTCGGCGGCGAACTCGATATCCGTCTGGCTGTGGGGGCCAACAAGGCAATCTGGGGCACCGGCACGCTGACACTCTGCATGAAGCCGGGGGTGGCACCGGGGGTGGTGCTGGAAAAGGCATTGCGTGCGCGCGCACGTGAATATTTCGACACGAGAATGCAGGTGTTTGCCGGTGTTCTTGGTGTTGCACCGCCGCCGCTCGCGCTATCGTCGGCGCGCACCCGCTGGGGCAGTTGCAGCAGCCGCAGCGGCATTCGCCTCAACTGGCGGCTGATCCATTTTCCAGAAGCAATCATCGACTACGTGGTAGTGCATGAGCTGGCTCACCTGCGCCACATGAACCATAGTGCGCGCTTCTGGTCTCTGGTTGAAGTGGGTTGCCCGGATTACCGTGCGGCCCGGGTCGAACTGCAACGCCTGGCGGCCCATATCCCTCACTGGTAGCTCTCGCTGCCCCATTTTCAGGAGAAGAGATGCGCATCCTGCATACCATGATCCGTGTCGGCAATCTCGATCGGTCGATTGCCTTTTACAGCGAAGTCCTTGGCATGAAGCTCCTGCGCCGTCAGGATTATCCCGAAGGGCGTTTTACGCTGGCCTTTGTTGGCTACGGGGAAGAGTCGGAAACAACGGTGATCGAGTTGACGCATAACTGGGATACGGAAAGCTACGAGCTCGGCAATGGGTTTGGGCACGTGGCCATCGCCGTGCCGGATGCCGCGGCGGCATGCAATGCCATCCGCGAACGCGGTGGCAAGGTGATCCGTGAGGCAGGGCCGATGAAGCACGGCAGCACAGTGATTGCCTTTGTCGAAGATCCTGATGGCTACAAGATCGAACTGATCGAGCGCAAGGGCTGATCGATTGTTTGGCCGAGCGGCAGCACCGGAGTGAAACCATGACCCAGCCTGAACTCAAGGAGATTCGTGCCTGCGTGTTTGATGCCTACGGCACCCTGTTCGATGTCAGCAGTGTCGCACGCGGTGCGCAGGCGGCACTGGGGCCACAATGGCAGGCGCTCTCCGATTTGTGGCGCAGCAAGCAGTTGCAATATACCTGGCTGCGCGGCCTGGGCGGACGCCATGCCGATTTCTGGCAGGTGACCGGCGAGGCGCTGGATTTCGCCATGGCCACCCTGAACATCCGCGACACGGCATTGCGCGAACGCCTGATGCAGCTGTATCTGGAAATTTCAGCCTATCCCGAGGTTCCTGAAACGCTGCAACGCCTGCAGCATTCCGGAATGAAGTTGGCCATCCTTTCCAATGGCACACCCGCCATGCTCTCCGCGGCGGTCGACAATGCCGGACTCGGCAGCTGTTTTGACGCGGTGCTGTCGGTGGAAGAGGTCGGCGTCTTCAAGCCGCATCCTTCGGTCTATCAACTGGCGGTGGATCGGCTGAGCCTGGCTGCCGGGGACATCTGTTTCATGTCATCGAATGGCTGGGATGCCTTTTCAGCCAAGGCGTTCGGCTTTCACGTGCTGTGGTGTAACCGCTTCGGCCAGCCGCCGGAAAATATTCCAGCCCTGCCGGATGCGGAAATTACCGATCTCTCGGTGCTGCCGGAAATTGTCATTCATCCGGCCTGAAATGGCCGAAGGTGATGCGCATCAAGGCCGGGGTGGCGGGGTGATGAGACACTCACCGGCTGTCGTTGATTGATTCTCCGAGGTGCCCGATGTCAGCCTGCCAGTTTCCCGCCTTCTTTGAGCAAGTTCCTTCCATCATCCTGTGCGATCCGCTGGCGGATTTCCTTGGTGCTGCCGAAGGTGGACTGATCGAATATCACTTTGCCGATGCCGTCCGCCTCGCCGGGCATTCCTGCCCGACCGTGGCCGGAGCCTGGCTGATGACCACCCGCGCCTTGAAGGCACTGTACAAAACGGAAGTGCCGGAACGCGGCGGCATCAGCGTGGCCTTTGCCGAGAGCCAGTCCAGCGGCGTTGCCGGTGTCATTGCCAGCGTGTGCACCCTGCTGACCGGTGCGACGGGTGAAGGGGGGTTCAAGGGGCTGGCCGGGCGTTTCTCACGCAAGGATCTGCTGGCCTTCGATACTGAGCTGCCGGGTAGTGTGCGCTTCATGCGTCGCGATACAGGAGCCGCGGTGAACTGTACACTGGATCTGTCGGCGGTTCCCGGTGACCCGCGCATGGGCGAATTGTTACCGGCCTTGCTCGGCGGTCACGCCAGTGCAGCCGATGCGCGCCTCTTCGGCGAGTTGTGGCAAGGCCGTGTTCGCCGCATTCTTGTCGATTTCCATGATGACCCACGCCTGGTGATCATGGCCTGAAAACCCGGGGCGGCACGTTGCCTGCGTTTTTGACCCACGAATCCGCAGGCTCATGGGAAAATGCGCACTTTGTGAAGTTTGTGATGGGGTAAGGAATGACTGAAATCGAAGAACTGAAAGTACGGACACAAATCGCCGGTGCTGAATTGAGCCTGGTCGAGCGCGTGCGCTGGGGTATTGCGGTGCTTTCTGCGCTGTATCTCGAAGTGTCCATTTTCAATTCATGGACGATTCCTGTTGCCGTGGGCATCGTGCTGCTGTTCGTGCTGCCGTACTGGCACCGCAAACGCTATGATCAGGCATGGGATGCCTATGAGAAAGCCACCGGGACCGGAAAATTCGCCGAGCAGACACCTGAAGCCTGAAGCTTTTCAGCACGCGTAGCAAAAATGACAACGGCCTCCATTTCTGGAGGCCGTTTTTGTTGGTGGGCCCGCACGGACTTGAACCGTGGACCAAAGGATTATGAGTCCTCTGCTCTAACCAACTGAGCTACAGGCCCGTAACTCGTTTGTTGGTTATCAGCTGTTGCCGTTGTCGAGGAAGCTCTTCAGCTTGTCGGAGCGGCTCGGGTGACGCAACTTGCGCAGGGCCTTGGCTTCGATCTGGCGGATGCGCTCGCGGGTGACGTCGAACTGCTTGCCGACTTCTTCCAGCGTGTGGTCGGTGTTCATCTCGATGCCGAAACGCATGCGCAGCACTTTTGCTTCGCGTGGGGTCAGGGTGTCGAGAATTTCCTTGGTGATGAAGCGCAGGCTGGAGAACAGTGCGGCGTCAGTCGGTGCCAAGGTGGCCGAGTCTTCGATGAAGTCGCCCAGATGGGAATCGTCGTCGTCGCCGATCGGCGTTTCCATGGAGATCGGTTCCTTCGAGATCTTGAGGATCTTGCGGATCTTCTCTTCCGGCATTTCCATCTTCTCGGCCAGCGTTGCCGGGTCCGGTTCGGCACCGGTTTCCTGCAGGATCTGGCGCGAGATGCGGTTCATCTTGTTGATCGTTTCGATCATGTGCACCGGGATGCGGATGGTGCGTGCCTGGTCGGCGATCGAACGGGTGATGGCCTGACGGATCCACCAGGTGGCGTAGGTCGAGAACTTGTAGCCGCGACGGTATTCGAACTTGTCCACCGCCTTCATCAGGCCGATGTTGCCTTCCTGGATCAGGTCGAGGAACTGCAGGCCGCGGTTGGTGTATTTCTTGGCGATGGAGATGACCAGGCGCAGGTTGGCTTCGGTCATTTCGCGCTTGGCGCGACGTGCCTTGGCTTCGCCGGTGCTCATCTGCTTATTGATCTCTTTCAGTTCCTTGATCGGGATACCGATGTGATCCTGCAGGTCGATCAGTTTTTGCTGCTGCTCCATGATGGCCGGGGCATTGCGCGTCAGCGTCTGCGCAAAGGTGCGCTGGCTGGCGGCAATTTCCTGTTCAACCCAGGCCAGATTCATTTCATTGCCGGGGAAGGACTTGATGAAGTGCTGGCGCGGCATGCGGACCTTGTCGACACAGATGCGCTGAATGGCGCGTTCGCAACCGCGAACCGAATCAACCATGCTGCGTACCGAATCGCACAGGCGTTCAATGGTCTTCGAGGTGAAGCGGATGTAGACCAGCTCATCACAGATCTGCTGCTGGAGCTTGATGTAGGTCTTGTCCTGCGAGCCCTTCTTGGTCAGCGCATTGTTGGCCTTCGCGTGCAGAGCCTTGACGACGGCAAAACGCTCCAGTGCCTCTGTCTTGAGTTGCAGCAGGGACGCGGTTGCGGCGGCGCTGCCGTCATCGTCGTCGTCGTCGCTGTCATCGTCGCTGTCGTCATCGCTGTCACTGTCGCTGCTGCTGTCAGTGGACGTGTCGTCCTCGGCTTCCTCTTCTTCAGGGGCGTTCGGGTCGATCAGGCCATCGATCAGCTCGTCGATGCGCATTTCGTCGGCTTCGATCTTGGCGACGCAATCGAGAATGTCGACGATGGTCGTGGGGCAGGCGGAGATGGCCAGGATCATGTGCTTCAGGCCGTCTTCGATGCGCTTTGCAATCTCGATTTCGCCTTCGCGCGTGAGCAGTTCAACCGAGCCCATTTCACGCATGTACATGCGGACAGGGTCGGTCGTTCGGCCGAATTCCGAGTCGACGGTGGAGAGTGCCTGCTCGGCTTCCTCTTCGACTTCCTCGTCGTCGGCCACCGTTGGCGCGGCGTCGGACATCAGCAGGTCTTCGGCGGCCGGGGCTTCGTCGAAAACCTGAATCTGCATGTCGTTGAAGGTCGAGATGATCGACTCGATCTGCTCGGCGTCGACGATGTCGTCCGGCAAATGATCGTTGATCTCGGCGTAGGTCAGATAACCGCGCTCCTTGCCCAGTTTGATCAGGCTCTTCAGCCGTGTCTTCCGCGTTTCAACATCGATTGCGGAGGGCGCGTTAGCGGTTGCTTGGGCGAGCAGTTCTGCTGCCTTGGCCTTGGCCGATGTTGCCTTGGCCTTGGCGGGTGTTTTGGCTTTTGCGTTTGCCATGTCCATTTCCCGGTGTGGGGTTGGAAAAACCCCAAATTATATCAGAACTTAGCTTACTTTAGCTCGTCTCTGGTCGGCGTGTCCGGGGCAGAGCCCGGGTTGGTGCTGCGTGCGCTGAGCAACGCAACGTAGCGAGTTTTTTCTTCTGATGAAAGGCCGTTCAACCCAAGTGCCTGAGCCTTGGCCTTGAGGGTTTCAATTTCGTCGGTTTGTGCATCCCGGGCGAATTTCGCCAGGGTGCCGACAAACTCGGATTCGAGTTCGTCTTCAGCAAAAGGTTCGCGCATCAGGTCAGACGCTGCCGCTTTCAACAGCGGGTCGTCATCATTGCCACGGAGGCGCTCCAGCAGCACAGCGTAATCCGGTGCGGCCGTGTCGGCGTTGCGAACTGCGTCGACCAGGCGTTGCAAGGTCTCGGACTCCCGGCTGCCCTTGGGTAGCTGGTCAAGCGGCAGGCGCAGCGCAAGTGCCGGCTTTTGCAGGATCAGGCGGATCAGCTTGCGCATGAAGGTGGCGGCCGGTGACTGTCGCGGGGCACGTTCCGGTGCAGGTGGTGCGATGGAACGCAGCTCGCAGAGCCGCTCGACTTCCTGCTGTGAAAAACCGCTGGTTTCGGCAAGGCGTTTGACCAGTTGCAGGCGGAGCAGCGGGGTTTGCAATTTCTGCAGCAAGGGTTTGGCTTCCGCCACCAGCTTGGCTTTGCCTTCAGCGCTGCTCAGGTCGCAATGATTGCCCAGTTCGCGGAGCAGGAAATCAGACAGCGGCATGGCTTGCCCGACAAGGCGGTTGAAGGCTTCCTTGCCGAACTCGCGAATGAAGCTGTCCGGGTCCTGTGCATCCGGCAGAAAGACAAAACCGATGGTTTTTTGCTCGGGTAGTGCTTCCAGGCTGTTCTCAAGCGCCCGCCAGGCTGCCTTGCGCCCGGCGCTGTCACCATCGAAGCAGAAGACAATGCGGTCCACCTGGCGCAGCAGTTTTTGTACGTGGACGGTGGTGGTGGCGGTGCCGAGGGTGGCGACAGCATTGCTGACGCCGTGCTGAGCCAGCGCGATGACGTCCATGTAGCCTTCAACGACAATCGCGGTATCCGTTTCGCGCAGGGCACTGCGTGCCTGCGGCAGGCCGAATAATTCGCGGCCCTTTTCGAAGAGCGGTGTTTCCGGCGAATTCAGGTATTTGGGTTCGCCCGGGCCGATGATCCGGCCACCAAAGGCAATGACTTCGCCCTTGGGGTTGATGATCGGGATCATCACGCGATCACGGAAGTAGTCGTAGCGCCGGCCGTCGTCACCCGCCTTGAGCATGCCCGCGGCGACAAGACGAGGGTCGTTGTAGTCCAGAGGGGCTTCGCGTAATCCGTTCGGCGGTGCGTAGCCCATGCCGAAGCGGGCGGCGATCTCGCCGGTGAGTCCGCGCTGCTTGAGGTAGTCGATGGCTTTCGGGGAGCTCTTCAACTGATCGCGGAAATACTGTGCCGACAGTGCCATCACATCGACCAGGTCGGTGGTGCGCGGCCCGTCGTGCGCTACCTGCCGACGACCTTCCTGCTCGGGAACCTGCATGCCGGAACGGCTGGCCAGATCCTTGACGGCATCGACGAAGCCCATGCCGGCATATTCCATCATGAAACCGATGGCGGTTCCGTGGGCGCCGCAGCCAAAGCAGTGATAGAACTGTTTTTGCGGGCTGACCGTGAATGAAGGCGATTTCTCGTTATGGAACGGGCAGCAGGCGGCCCAGTTGGCGCCCGCTTTCTTGAGCGGTACGTGTGCGTCGATCAGGTCGACGATATCGACCCGGTGCAGCAAGTCCTGGATGAAGGATTCAGGAATCATGGCTGGCGTGCCAGCGACTGGAGTGCGTGATGAGGCAAGCCGGCGCCGTTATCGCGACAGTGCTGCCTTGACCTGTCGCGAGACTTCGCCCATGTCAGCACGTCCGGCCAGCCTGGATTTGACCACGCCCATCACCTTGCCCATATCGGCAGCGCCGCTGGCGTTGGTGGCGACAATGGCGCCCTGAACCTCGGCGGCGATCTCGTCTGGCGAAAGCTGGGCGGGCATGTAGGCCGACAGCAGTTCGGCTTCGAAGCGCTCGGCGCTGGCCAGGTCTTCGCGTTTCGCGGCCTCGTATTGCGTGATGCTGTCACGGCGTTGCTTGAGCAGCTTTTCCACGATGGCGAGTACGCCAGTGTCATCGAGTTCGATGCGCTCGTCGACTTCCTTTTGCTTGATGGCTGCGAGCAGCAGCCGGATGGCACCCAGCCTGGCCGATTCCTTGGCCCGCATGGCGGATTTCATGTCGTCGGTGATGCGTTCCTTGAGCGTCATTCTTTGATCCCCACAAACGTCAAAAGCCGTCCACCTCGTGATGGACGGCCCAAGCCTTCGCTACTTCAGGAAAATTGCCTGGCGCCGTGATTGGGGCGGCGCCATTTCAAGCAGTGTTATCTTGTTTCTGACTGCAACTGCTGCGACCGGAGTCGCTTAAAACATTTTCGGCGGCAGCGTCTGGCTACGGATGCGCTTGTGATGGCGCTTGACCGCAGCAGCCAGCTTGCGCTTGCGCTCGGCGGTGGGCTTCTCGTAAAACTCACGGGCACGCAACTCGGTCAGCAGACCGGTTTTTTCGACAGTGCGCTTGAAGCGGCGGATCGCTACTTCAAACGGCTCGTTTTCCTTGACGCGAATACTCGGCATTGAAATCAGTCCAATCAGTGGGTTGGAAAATGGGAAAGACCGCGATTATAAACAGACTACCTGCATTTTTCCAAGTCCACCTTTTCATGGGGGGTGGTTGCGTGAGGTAGAATTGCCGCCAATGCTGGTGCTGGGCTTCGAATCTTCCTGCGATGAAACCGGGGTTGCGCTCTACGATAGGGAGCGCGGCCTGGTTGCGCATGCCCTGCATTCTCAGGTCGCCATGCATCAGGAGTACGGTGGCGTTGTGCCCGAGTTGGC
The DNA here is from genome assembly GCA_024235655.1 of Zoogloeaceae bacterium. GTDB lineage: Bacteria > Pseudomonadota > Gammaproteobacteria > Burkholderiales > Rhodocyclaceae > Proximibacter. Next base: position 799,420 of record JACKLY010000001.1, read on the forward strand.
CTCACGCGACCATGTCCGCCGGGTTATTCCCCTGTTGCGCAAGGTGCTCGATGACAGTGGATGCACTTTTGCCGATATTGGTGCCGTGGCCTATACCCAGGGGCCCGGTCTGGCCGGGGCGTTGCTGGTTGGCGCGGCGTTTGCCGAGTCGCTGGCGACCTCGCTCGGCGTGCCTACGGTGCCGGTACATCATCTCGAAGGGCATCTGCTTTCACCGTTGCTGTCCTCCTCGCCGCCACAATTCCCGTTTGTTGCCTTGCTGGTGTCCGGAGGACATACCCAGTTGATGCGGGTCTCCGGCGTTGGCGAGTACCAGTTGCTGGGGGAAACCCTGGATGATGCGGCAGGTGAGGCGTTTGACAAGACGGCCAAGTTGCTTGGCTTGGCCTACCCGGGAGGGCCGGCCTTGTCTGCGCTGGCCGAACAGGGCAGGCCCGATGCCGTAAGCTTGCCACGCCCGATGCTCAATTCGGGCGACCTGATGTTCAGTTTTTCCGGGCTGAAGACTGCGGTGCTGACTCAAGTCCGGGCGCTGGAAGGCGATGGGCAGGTGCTGACCCCGCAGAACAGGGCCGATATTGCGCGGGGCTTTCAGGATGCCATCGTTGACGTGCTGGTCAAGAAATCACTACGCGCTCTGAAGGACTCCGGTCTTTCGGCGCTGGTGGTGGCTGGCGGTGTCGGTGCCAATCGCGAATTGCGCCGACAGTTGAATGCCAGGGCCGAGCGACGCGGGTTTTCGGTTTATTACCCCGAACTGGAATTTTGCACGGACAACGGCGCCATGATTGCGCTGGCCGGTGCCTTGCGCCTGGCTCAAGGTGCCTCAGCCAAACCTGCCGGCAGCTTTGCCGTCCGGCCGCGTTGGCCGCTGGCTGAAATCTAGGGTTTTTTCTTGGCGCCGATCTTGGGCTCGGTGCCTGCCAGCAGTCGCTGCAGGTTGAGCCAGTGCTTGGCAATCAGTGCCAGTGCAATGATGCCGACTGCCAGCATCTGGAAATTTCCTCCCCACATCATCGCCGCCAGCATGGGCGCACCCGCTGCGGCAATCAGTGCAGCCAGCGACGAGTAGCGTGAAATCAGCGCGGTGATCAACCACAGTGCCAGCGTGCCCAGCCCGAGTAGTGGGTCCAGCGCCAGCAACACGCCGGCTGCAGTCGCGACGCCCTTGCCGCCTTTGAAACGGAGAAAGACCGGGTAGAGGTGGCCGAAAAACACGGCCAGCGCAATCAACCCGACGGCCGTGTTCGAGAGCATGAAGTGGTTGGCCAGAAAGACGGCGAGCCAGCCTTTGGCGCCGTCGCCGATCAGCGTTACCAGTGCGGCCAGCTTGTTGCCGCTGCGCAGTACATTGGTGGCGCCGGGGTTGCCTGAGCCGTAGCTGCGCGGGTCGGCCAGGCCGAAAATCCGGCTGGAAATGACAGCAAACGGAATGGAGCCAAGCAGATAGGCGCCAATGATGGCTGCGGGTAGAAGCAGAGAGCTGTCCATAAGGTCGGGCGGGAGCGGTACAATTCGATGCCGAATTGTACACTGAGCCATGGATATCATTTTCATCGACGACCTACGCGTCGAAACCCTGATCGGGATCTACCCCCGCGAGAAGGCAGTGCCTCAGACCATCGAGATCAGCCTGCGTATCGGTTCGTCCACCGCGTCTGCCGGTGCGTCTGACGATATTTGCGACACCATTGATTACGCCGTGGTTGCCGAGCGTCTGCGCAAAGAGCTGCAGATGCAGCATTTCAACCTGCTGGAAAAACTGGCCGAGCATGTGGCCAATATCCTGCTCGATGATTTCGGTGCGCAGTGGGTGCAGGTGTCGATTGCCAAACTGGGCATGCTGCGTGGCGTCAAGCGGGTCGGTGTCGTCATCGAGCGGGTGGCCAGACCCTAGCCCGCATCTTCGTTCTCAGTCCTTCAGCGCGACCTCGACCACCTTGGGTTGCAGTACCTGCAGGATGTCGTGCGGGTGAACGCCGACAAGAAAGCCGCGGCGACCGCCATTGATATAGATCAGCGGCAAATCGAGGATGCTTTTCTCGATATGTACGGGGATCGCCTTCTTGGTTCCAAAGGGGCTGGTGCCCCCGACAAGAAACCCCGTGTGCTTGTTCGCCACTTCCGGCGTGCAGGGTTCAACCTTCTTGCAACCGATTTGCCGCGCCAGTTCCTTTGTCGATACCTTGCGGTCACCGTGCATCAGTACGATCAGCGGCTTGCGGTTTTCATCTTCCATGACCAGGGTTTTGACTACCGCATGTTCATCGACATTCAGTTCGCGGGCCGACACGCGTGTGCCGCCGTGCTCCTCATAGCTGTACAGGTGAGTCGAGTGGGCGATGCGGTGTGCGCGCAAGAAACGGGTAGCAGGTGTCTCAGGGGCATGTTCGGATTTCATGATGAGCCTTTCAATGGATCAGTGAAGGCTGCGCAACAGCGCGCGCAGCCGAGCCGGCTTGACCGGCTCGCGCAGCTGGTAGACCCCGATTTCCGGGAGTTCGCATTCTGCTGATGTGATGACAACCCCGGGGTGCTGACGCAGCAGGGACTGCACCTCATTCGGCAGGACACAATTGCCGGGCTGGTTCACCACTGGAATGGCTCGTTCTGCTTCAAGAAGCCGCCAGGCACGGGGTATGTCTTCGGCGATCTTGACCGTGTAGCCCCAACGTGTGGCACGTTCTGCAAAATTTCCCGGCTCGCCGATGAGAACCAGCGTTGGCAGCTGTGTTTCATCCGGCATGTCCGGGGTTGATTGCCCGGAGGTACAGGGCAGCGTCAGCGAGAAAGTCGAGCCCTGACCTTCCCTTGAACGCAGGCTGATGCTGGTGCCCAGCAGACAGGCAATGCGGTGCGAGATGGCCAGACCCAAGCCCAGTCCGGCATCCTGGGTCCTGGCCCGGTTGGCAACCTGATAGAACTCGTCAAAAACAGCGGCCTGGTTGGCGGGCGCAATTCCCTCTCCATTGTCGCGAACCTCGATTCGGATCCCATTGGGACGTCTGCGCGTGCACACCAGCACCGAGCCTGAATCGGAGAATTTGATGGCATTGTCGATCAGGTTGCCAAGCAGTCGCGTCAGCAAGGCTTCGTCGGTTTCGAGCTTGGTGTCGCTGGCGCGGAATAACAGACGAACGCCAACTGCTGCTGCCATTGGTTGAAAAGTCGAGGCCAGTTGCTCAAAGAGGCGCTTGACGCTGATCTCCTTGCGTTCCGGTGTAATGCTGTCCATGTCCAGGCGGGAGATGTCGAGCAGGCTGCGCAATTGGCTGGCCATGGCGCGTGCCGCAGTATCAATACGTTCAATGAGTACGCGCTCCTCTGGTGCATTGCTGATGCGGGAGAGGTCGGCGAGGAACAACTGAAGCGCATGCAGGGGCTGACGCAGGTCGTGGCTGGCGGCGGCGAAGAAGCGAGATTTCGATTGTGCCAGGCGCTCTGCCTCGGAACGGCGGTAGTTGAGTTCCTGGGTGGCTTCCTGTACCCGGTTTTCAAGGGAGTCATGGCTGGCCTTGAGTTCGGTGGTCAAAGCCGACAACTGTTTCAGTTGCCGGCGAATGAGCAAACCGGCAGCAATCAGGATGGCAATGGCGAACAACCCGAACGAAAGTATCCGGTAGGCATTTTTCTGCCAGTTGCCGGTGAGCAGGCTGGTTGGCGTCACGCTGACAATGCGCAGGTTCGGGTAGCCGGATACAGGTTCGACCGCCAGCAGATAGCGTGTGCCTTCAATCTGATTGCGGTTCATGTTCAGTGGCATGTTCGCAAAATCGCCTTCTGCCATTACTTCGCGGAAATCGGGCAAGGTGTCTGCTTTCTGGGAAGCTGGCCAGGTCAGCGAACGACACAGGGCAACGACCTTGCCTTCGGCATTGACGAGGCCTGCTTCAAACGAGCCATAGGGGCGCGAGGAGCGGCAATGCTGTTCAAAATAATCGGGCTCGATGGCAATCATCAAGGCGCCGGAAAAATGTTTTGAGCTGCCCAGGCGTCGTGCAAAGGCATAGGTCGGTCGGTTCGAATTGCGGCCGATATAGGGGCCGTACTGGGATCGCTCAGCCCCCCCCTCCAGGGCGCGGAAATAGGGGCGGTCACGAACGTTGATCATCTGTGGTTGTTCGGCAAAGCTGGTGTGGCGCTGATAGCCTTCAGCATCAAAAATCAGCAGATGCCGAATCTGGGGCAATACCCGGCTCAGCCGTTCCTTGAGCCGCTGATGACCGACTGCGCTGCTCCAGTTCTGCCATCGGTCGCCTTCCTGAATGGCGATGCGCATTTCGTCGAGCAGTACTTCAATGCTGTCCAGCGAGCGGGCAACATGCTCTGCAAACATGCGGTCATGCTGTGCAACCAGTTTTTTTGCCTGTGCCAACTCATTTTGCCGGCTCGCGGAGAAGTCTACGAGCAGGAGCGCGATCAGCAACGCGGCAGCAAAGGTGCCGAGCATCAGTGCCGGTGGAAAAAAAAGATTCTTCGAATTCATTGCACCATGACGAACGGATTTTCCATCAGCATAACACTAGCCGCGTGGATGGTGTTTTGCATGGAGTTGCTTGAGCCGTTCTCTGGCGACGTGGGTGTAGATCTGTGTTGTCGTGATGTCGGCATGGCCGAGCAGCATCTGCACCACACGCAGGTCGGCGCCATGATTGATCAGGTGCGTGGCGAAGGCGTGACGCAGGGTGTGCGGGGACAATTGCCCGATGGGCAGCCCGGCATCGCTGCCGTAGCGTTTGATCAGGTTCCAGAACATCTGCCGGCTCATGGCCGCAGCGCGGGTGGTGACGAACAGCGCATCGCTCTGCCGCTTGCCGAGCAGTGCCGGCCGTGCGTCGGTGAGATAGCGGCGCAAGCATGAAACCGCTTCTTCCCCCAGCGGCACCAGCCGTTCCTTGCTGCCTTTGCCGAAGATGCGTACCAGCCCCATGTCGAGGTTCAGTTCGTGGAGCTTCAGCCCGACCAGCTCCGAGACACGCAAGCCAGATGCATAGAGGGTTTCAAGCATGGCGCGGTCACGTTGTCCCAGCGGAGTTTCCGTTTTTGGGGCAGCAAGCAGTGCTTCTACCTGCGCTTCGCTCATCAGCTTGGGAAGTCTTGTCGGGCGGATCGGGTTGGCGATGCGCCGGGTTGGATCTTCGGTGATCTGCTGTTCAACAAGCAGGCGTCGGAAAAACCGGCGCAATGAAGACAAATGACGTGCTTGCGAAGCCGAGCGCATCTGCACCGAGATTTCTGCCATGTAGGCAGCCACGGCCGCTTCGTCCGCCGAGCGGAGAGAAGGGCGTTCATGCTGTGCCAGCCAGCGGGCAAAGCGCGACAGGTCGGAGCGGTAGCTGTTCAGTGATGCTTTTGCCAGACCATCCTCAAGCCAGACGGCATCGCAGAACAGATCAATCTCGTTCAGATCGACAGCGTCCAGCGTTGGGGTGTCCGCTGTCATCGCTGCTCGTGAGCCAGCAGCCATGATTTGATATCCAGTGGGAAACCTTCCCTGTGCTGGTTGAAACCGCCCAGTCTTCCATTGGCGGCAACCACCCGGTGACAGGGAATGACGATCGGAAAGGGATTGGCGCCACAGGCCTGACCGACGGCTCTCGGGGCATTGTGCAAGGCGCGGGCGAGTTCTCCGTAAGTACGGGTTTCGCTGCAGGGAATGGCGGCAACCTGTTGCCAGACACGGCGCTGGAAAGGCGTGCCGGAAGGTTTCAGCGGCAGGCCGAAAACAAATGCCGGGTCTTGCAGGAAAGCGTGCAGTTGCCGGGCGGTTTCGCGGGCAAGCAGACTTGTTCCCGATTGTTCAGGCTGCGGGCCGAGAAAGTCGATGGCGGCAACCCAGTCATCGCCATCGCAGCGAATCCCGAGAGAAAACCCCGGCGCGCTGACAATGGCGGCATATTCGTTTTTCTGCATGGCTATTCCCGTTTTAGACCCAGAAACCAGATGCTGATTTTAACGGTCGAGCCGGGATTGTGTTTGTTCCGGGGTGCAGACAGACAGTTGGATCAGCGCCGTCGGTTCAATCCCCGGCAGCAGGTCGGCGAGCAACTGGCAGTGTGGTGTGCAGAGTTCATAGCCGGCGGTGTAGGGGGAATGGGACAGCGCGACCGATGCCATCGGCGGTGATGCTGGCTGGTAATGCCAGACCCCAGCCTGCAACCGGGCGCCGGGCGGTGCTTCCATGCCGGCGCCGGAGCCCCTGATGCGTGCTTCGCGAATGAGCAGGTGCTTGCCGCTGATCTCCCAATCCTCTTCCCAGCGTACTTTCTCGATGGAATGTGTCCATGCCAGGGTGAACGAAGCGATCGGGATGGCCAGCAGCAGCTTTCCCGTTGCCAGGCAGAGCGCGCTCATGCAGTCTTTTTACGACTGCGTAGCCAGTGCCAGATCAAGAACGTGGCGCTCATCGCAAAGCCGATTTCATCCGTGACCGGCAATGCTGCAATCAGCATGAAAGCAGCGGCTGCGGCAAAAATTCGTTCGGCCGGATTGATCGGCTGGCGCAGGTAGCCGATAGCCGCTGCTCCCCACAGGGCAATGGCCAGCACGGCCTTGAACACGATGTAGCTGACGCCGGCGAAGGTGATGTCTCCCTGCAGCATCAGCATCGGTTCGTATACCGCCATGTAGGGAACGACAAAGCCGGCGATGGCGATCTGGATCGCCTTCAGGCCGATCTTCATCGCCGATTCCTTGGCAATCGAACTGGCGGCAAAGGCTGCCAGCGCAACCGGCGGTGTCAGGTCGGCCATGATGCCGAAGTAGAACACGAACATGTGGCTGACGATCAGCGGTACACCCAGTTGCAGTAGCGCTGGCGCGGCAATCGAGCTGGTGATGATGTAGTTCGGAATGGTCGGGATGCCCATGCCGAGTACCAGGCAGACGAGCATGGTCAGAACCAGTGACAGGAACAGGCTGGACTCGCCAACGCTGAGGATGTAGCCGGCAAACGAGGATGCTGCCCCGGTCAGTGAAAGCACGCCGATGATCACGCCGACGATGGCGCAGGCGACGCCGACCGGCAGAGCCTGCTTGGCCCCATCAACCAGGCTCTGCTTGATGGTGTGCAGTGTCTTGCGCCCACCCTGAACGGCGAGGCACTGAACGGCAAGTGCAGCGATCAGTGCGATGATGATCCAGATACCCCACTGTACGAAAGCGGCCGCTGCCAGCCCGACGGCCAGCCAGAAGACATAGCGGAAAGCCGTTGAGGAAATCCGGGCGGCGATGGCAGCGCCAAGGATCAGGATGGCGGTCAGCGAGAGGCCGACCATGCCCGAGAACATCGGGGTAAACCCTGAAAACAGCATGGCGACCAGTGCGGCCAGTGGCAGGATCAGGTACCAGCTGGTGCGCATCGCCGCCCACGGGCTGGGGCATTGGTCCTTGGGCAGGCCGACAAGGTTCTTGCGGCCCGCTTCCAGATGCGTCATCCAGAATGCCGTGGCGTAATAGAGGATGGCTGGAATGGCTGCGGCCTTGACGATCTCGGCATAGGGCACATTCAGGTTTTCGGCCATGATGAAAGCCACCGCGCCCATCACCGGCGGCATGATTTGCCCCCCCATTGAGGCCGTGGCCTCAACGGCACCGGCAAAGACGCCGGAATAGCCAAAGCGTTTCATCAGCGGAATGGTGAATTGCCCGGTGGTCAGCACGTTGGCGACGCCGGAGCCGGAGATGGTGCCCATCAGTCCGGAAGTCATCACCGAGACCTTGGCGGCGCCACCCTTGGTATGGCCAACCAGACCAAGTGCCAGACTGTTGAACAGGTTGATCATGCCGGCGTGCTCAAGGAAGGAGCCGAACAGGATGAACAGGAAGATGTAGGTGGCCGAGACCAGTGTCGGGATGCCGTAGATGCCTTCGGTGCCGAAGGCCAACTGGTCGACGATCTGCGAAAAGGCATAGCCGCGGTGCGCCAGTTCGCCCGGCAGATATTGGCCGAACAAGCCGTAGGCGAGGAAAGTGAGGCAGACCAGCGGCAGGGCCAGGCCCAGGATGCGGCGGGCTGCTTCGAAGAGCAGGGCGACCACCGTGACGCCGACCACGATGTCGAGCTGGGTCGGGTCGCCTGCGCGTTGAATCAGGTCGGCCTCGAATACCCACTGATAGCACGAGAGGCCAATCGCGGTCAGCGCACACAGCCAGTCGAACCAGGGAATCTTGCCGTGATGCAGGCCTTTTTTTGTTGCCGGATAAAGCAGAAAAGTGAGCAGCAGCAGAAAGCCGACATGCAGGGCACGCATCACCAGCGACGACAGCGGGTGGAATGCAGCAACTAGGAGCTGGTAGGCGGAGAAGGCAAGCGCGATAGTGACCACCACCTGCAACACCGCCCCACTGAGGGGGCGGGTGTGGCCAGCGTCGCTGTGATCGCTGAATTCTGCCGCCGCGCCGTTGGTCGTGGCGTGGCTCATGAGGAATGTTTACTTCAGGATTCCGGCTTCGCGGTAATACTTTTCTGCACCGGGATGCAGCGGCAGCGGCATGCTGCTGGCGGCATTTTCTTTCTTGATGGCTTTTGCAGCAGCGTGGGCGGCAACCATCTGGTCCAGATTCTCGAACATCGACTTGGTCATCTTGTAGACCGTTTCAGTCGGTACGCCTTCGTGGCTGACGAGGAAGTTCTGGATGGCGGCCGTGGCGACATCTTCATTCTGGCCCTCGTAGGTCTTGGCCGGGATGGTGCCTGTCTGATAAGCCGGGTCGCCCACCTTGGCAATGACGTCGGCCGGGATCGCCACGACCACAATCTTCACAGCGGTGGCCAGGTCGCGCAACGAGGCAACACCGAGGCCGGCCGATTGCAGGGTGGCATCGAGCTGGCGGTTTTTCATCAGTTCAACCGACTCGCCGAAGGGCAGGTACTCGACCTTGGAGAAGTCCTTGTAGTCGATGCCTGCCGCCTTGAAGATGGCGCGGGCATTCAGCTCGGTGCCGGATTTCGGTGCGCCAACCGAAATGCGCTTGCCTTTCAGGTCAGCGAGGGTCTTGATGCCGGAATCGGCCGAAGCGACGATCTGCACGTAATTGGAGTAGATGCCGGCCACGCCGCGCAGCTTTTTCAGCGGCACCTTGAAGCCTGCTTCTGCATCGCCCTTCCAGGCGTCGGAGAGGGCATCACCCAGCGTAAAGGCGATTTCGCCACGGCCGGCCTGCAGCAGGTTGAGGTTTTCGGCGGATGCCTTGGTCGCCTGCACCGATGCCTTGGCATCCGGCATGGCCTTGCCGTAGATCTGGGTCAGCGAGACGCCAAGCGGGTAGTAGACCCCGCTGGTGCCACCGGTCAGTACGTTGATGAACTCTGCAGCATTGGCGCTGGTGGCGCCGGCGATCAGGGTGGCAGAAATCAGAAGTTGGCGTAGCAGGCGATTCATGGTGTCTCCTCCGTTATAGGATGGTAATCATCGCGGCCTGCTCATGACAGGCCGCGTATGGTTATGGGTCGTCTGATTATGGGGAGGTCAGCTGGCTTTGCCAAGCAAACCCTGTTTCAGGTCATCCTGCACCGGGTCTTCTCCAAGCCAGGCTCTGAGCAGGCCGATGTAGAAATCTTCTCCGGCAATTTCCTTGCCCTTGATTTGTCCGTTGATCGTCAGAATGGTTCCCTTGCCGGGCACCCAGTCAAAAACGATGCTGCCACCGGCCTTGATTTCATCAATGGCGATAACGGTATCGGACAACTGCTTGATGCGATCCTTGAGTGCCGCCTGCTCGGCATCCGTGCTGTTGTTGTTGATGGCCTTGGCGACGGCGTTGGCAAAAGTGTCGCCAGAGACATCCTTGATCAGGCTGATGGCGATGCGCTTCGGCCCCTTGGTGGCCAGCACGACCTTGGCGTCGGTGGACTTGGCCGGGAGATAAAGCGCCATCACATAGCGCTTGCCGAACTTGGAGCGGATGCCCGTGCCATTGATGATCAGGTCGGCATCGCCGAGCTTGATCTGGTCGGCGAATTTGAAGCCCTGCACTTCAACTGCGTGGGCCAGGTTGATGCAAAGTGCGGTGATTGCGGCAATGGCTGCCAAGGAAAATCGTTTCATGCTGTCTCCTGAATCTTGAATTTATGATTGTTCCCGGATGTCGACCGGGAACGGCAAGTTTGCCACAGGGAGCGTACGGAGGGGTAGGGTATCAATATGAAGCTGGCACGGCCCGACGATGTGCCGTGCCAGCAGGGTGGGCCTAGGCGCGGACGTTGCCGTTACCGAGCACGATCCATTTCTGGCTGGTCAGTCCTTCCAGTCCGACGGGGCCACGGGCGTGGATTTTGTCGGTGGAAATGCCGATTTCGGCACCCAGTCCGTATTCAAAACCATCGGCAAAACGGGTTGACGCATTGACCATCACCGAAGCCGAATCCACTTCACGCAGGAAGCGCATGTTCGTCGTGTAGTTTTCGCTGACAATGGCCTCGGTATGGTGCGAGGAGTAGTGGTTGATATGCGCGATCGCCTCATCCAGCCCGGCAACCACCTTGACCGAGATGATCGGAGCCAGATACTCAGTGGCGTAATCTTCCTCGGTCGCTGCTCCGGCTTCCTTTACCAGCGCCCGTGTCTCGGCGCAGCCGCGGATCTCCACGCCCTTGGCGCTCAGCATGGCGGCAATCGGCGGCAGCAGTTCGCCGGCACGGGAACGGGCAATCAGCAATGATTCGGCCGTGTTGCAGGTGCCATAGCGTTGTGTCTTGGCATTTTCGACAATGGCCAGCGCCTTGGCCGCATCGGCGGCGTCATCAATGTAGACATGGCAGTTGCCATCGAGGTGCTGGATCATCGGCACGCGCGACTCGGCGAGCAGGCGCGAGATCAGCCCCTTGCCGCCACGCGGTACGATCACGTCGACAAATTCACGCATGGTGATCAGATGGCCGACCGCTGCCCGGTCGGTGGTGTCGATGACCTGCACCACCGTATCCGGCAGGCCGGCGGCGGCGAGACCCTCTCGTACGCAGGCAGCGATGGCGCGGTTGCTGCGAATCGCTTCCGAACCGCCGCGCAGGATCGCGGCATTGCCGGACTTCAGGCACAGTGCAGCGGCATCCGCCGTCACGTTCGGCCGGGCTTCGTAGATGATGCCGATGACGCCCAGCGGTACCCGCATCTTGCCGATCTGGATGCCGGAAGGCCGGTAGGCCATGTCGCTGATTTCGCCAACCGGGTCGGGCAGAGAGGCAATCTGCTCAACCCCTTCGGCCATCGCCGCAATGCCTTTTTCCGAAAGTGTCAGACGGTCGAGCATGGCCGGTTCCAGTCCGGCGGCCCGGGCGGCAGCGAGATCCTCGGCGTTGGCCGCGAGCAGCGCCGGGGCTTCCCGGCGGATGGCGCCGGCAATGGCGAGCAGCGCCCGGTTTTTCTGATTGGTGTCGGCGCGCGCAGCGGCACGCGAAGCCTCGCGAGCCTGACGCCCTACGGTCAGCATGTAGTCCTGAATATCCATGGTGGAGCTGATTTGATTGGATGGCCGGACATTATAGCGGCCGTACTGCACAAATCAGGGAGGGAACTCTTGGGAACGATTACACTCTCATCCGAAAGTCGGAGGGTGTCGAAGATGGAAAAGAAGCTGATTATCCCAACAGAGGTCAAAGTCTGTGCAACCTGCAGCTATTGGGACGGTGAAAGACAGGTTGATGAAGAGTACAACCTGGTGGTGGTTGCCGATGATTGTCGAGGCGAATGTCTGGTGCGCGAGCAACCGATCGACGGCCTGAACGATGTCGGTCACATGGACAATTGTGCCTGGGAAACCCTGGAGGCCGATGCGGTGCCTGATGGTGCCGTTGATGCCGAGGCCAAGGGTGCGCCGGCAGGCAAGAGTTAAGCGGTTTTCTGATTGAGCAGCAAGCCCAGGCGCAGGAATTCGTTCCAGACATCGCCGGGTGCCAGCCCCTTGATCATCCGGTCAATCTGACCGGCCAGCGCCAGGCCGGCACAGGCCTGTGCCGTGCTGATTCGTGACAGGCAGCGTTTCATCAAGGCTTGCCGCGGCCCCCATACCCTTGCCTCGCGCATCAGCGAGTCCGCCGCCTGCCCGTTGTCGATGCCCTGGCGGATCTGCGCCAGCGCCCGCACTTCCTCGGTCAGGGCCCACAGTATCAATGGCGGCGCTTCGCCTTCCTGCTGCAAACCATCCAGGGTACGTGTCAATCGCCCGGTATCCCCTGAAAGCAGGGCTTCTCGCAGGCCGTCCAGGTCGAAGCGGGCGACATCGAGAACGGCGTCGCGAACGTCAGCGAGACCAAGTTTACCGGCAGGATGCAGCAACCCGAGTTTGCGGATTTCCTGCTGTGCTGCCAGCAGATTGCCCTCGACACGGTCGGCAATGAACTCCAGCGCATCGCGGTCGGCAGATTGCCCCTGGCGACGCAGACGGTCGGCAATCCAGCCGGGCAGCTCGGCCAATGTCGGGGCGACCAGCTTGAGCGCAATGCCGGCATTGCCCAGCGCCGTCACCCAGGCTGCCTTTTCTTCCTTCCAGTCCAGTTCCGGCAGCGTCACCAGCAGCAGCGTATCCGGCCCCGTTCGCTGGCAATAGTCCTGCAGGGCCGCGCTGCCTTCGCGGCCGGGCTTGCCGGTAGGGATTCTCAGGTCGATCAGCTTGCGTCCGCCAAACAGCGAAAGGTTGCCGGCGGCCATGCGCAACTGGTTCCAGTCAAAGCCGCTCAGTGCAGTCAGTACTTCACGCTCATCGAAGCCCTTGCTGCGGGCTGCAGCGCGAATGGCATCGGCGGCCTCCATGACCAGCAAAGGTTCGTCACCGTAAACGATGTAAACCGGCGCCAGGTCGCGCTCAAGGTGCGCCAGTAGCTGAGCACCTTTCAGCTGCATTATTCTTCCTTGGCCGGCGGTGTTGGCTTGACGGTGGACAGGCGGCGCAGGATCTGCTGCACCAGGTCGCTCTCCATGTCCCGCCAGAGCAGCTGTTCTTCCTGCTCCTTGGCCAGAACGGCCGAGTCGTCGTAGGTGACGTCACGGGTCAGTTCGATACCCGTGGTGCCGACCAGGTCGCGCCCCTTGCTGTCGACAACGCGGTAGGCGTAGCGATAACGGAGGCGGACTTCGCGAACCCGGCCGGAGGTGTTCAACGACAGGATCTGGCGCTCGCGCAAGTCAGACACCTGAATGAAGGTGCCTGCTGCTTCTTCCCGTGTGTCCACCAGCCGTGTGCCGGTGCCGGCACGGATCTGGCGCTTCAGGCCGGCGCCGATCACCGAATTGTCCGGCAGTCCGATGTTGATGCTCTCGTAAGGCAGGTTGTACGAACCGCGCAGCTGGAAGCCACAGGCTGACAGCAACAGTGTTGCAACAACGAGAAGCGGGGCGAGGGCTGCGCGCATGGCGGACTCCTAGACGACGATGTTGACCAGACGGCCCGGCACGACGATGACCTTCTTGGCCGGCTTGCCTTCCATGTGTTTCTGCACCGCTTCCGAAGCCAGCGCGGCGGCTTCGATGCTGGCCTTGTCGGCGGCTGCCGGCACTTTGATGCTGCCGCGCAGCTTGCCGTTGACCTGCAGCATCAGCTCGATTTCGTCCTGCGTCAGCGCCGTGTCATCCACTTTCGGGAAGGCCTGCTGGCCGGCATCCTGCCCCGGGCGCAGTTCGCCGAACAGTGCATGGCTGATGTGCGGCACGATCGGGAAGAGCATCAGCGCGGCGGCTTCCAGCGCCTCCTGCTTTACCGTTCGGGCGGTGGCATCGTCCGGCAGCTTGCCCATGGCGTTGAGCAGTTCCATGACGGCAGCAATGGCGGTGTTGAACTGCTTGCGCCGGCCGTAGTCGTCGGCAACCTTGCCGATGGTCTGGTGCAGCTGGCGGCGGAAATCCTTGAGCGCGCCCGGCAATTCACCGCCGGCGAAGGCCGGTACGAGGCCCTGTGCGACGTGGTCGTGCGTCAGCTTCCACAAACGCTTGAGGAAGCGGAAGGCGCCTTCGACGCCGGCGTCGGACCATTCCAGCGACTGATCCGGGGGCGACGCGAACATGATGAAGAGCCGCGCGGTATCGGCGCCGTACTGGTCGATCAGGGCCTGCGGGTCGACACCGTTATTCTTCGACTTCGACATCTTCTCGGTGCCGCCGATGATCACCGGCTGGCCGTCGGCGATCAGCGTGGCGCCGGTCGGGCGGCCGCGTTCGTCGGTGACGACATTGACCTCGGCCGGGTTGATCCACTGCTTCTTGCCGTCACCCAAGTCACGGTAGAAGGTCGGTGCTACGACCATTCCTTGTGTCAGCAGGTTGGCAAAGGGTTCGCCAAGGTCGAGGTCACCAAAGAGGCCGACGTCGCGCATCAGCTTGGTCCAGAAGCGCGAATAAAGCAGATGCAGGATGGCGTGCTCGATGCCGCCGATGTACTGGTCGATGCCGCCTTTGCACCAGTAGGCGGTGCGTTCGTCGACCATGGCCTTATCGTTGTCCGGGCAGGTGTAGCGCAGGAAATACCACGAGGACTCGACGAAGGTGTCCATCGTGTCGGTCTCGCGCTTCGCGGCGCCGCCGCACTTCGGGCAGCTGCATTCGTAGAACTCGGGCATCTTCGCCAGTGGCGAACCGGCGCCGGTGATCTCGACGTTCTCCGGCAGAACCACCGGCAGCTGATCGTCGGGCACCGGCACGTCGCCGCAGCTCGGGCAGTGGATGATCGGCACCGGGCAGCCCCAGTAGCGCTGGCGCGAGATGCCCCAGTCGCGCAGGCGGAACTGCACTTTTTTCTCGCCCAGCCCCTTGGCGGCGAGGTTGGCGGCAATGGCGTCGATGGCCGCGTCGTAGCCGAGCCCATCGTACTTGCCGGAATTGACGCACTTGCCGTTCTGCTTGTCGGCGTACCACTCCTGCCAGCCATCGAGGCTGAAGGTCTCGCCTTCAACGGCGATGACCTGTTTGATTGCCAGCTTGTATTTCTTGGCAAAGGCGAAATCGCGCTCGTCGTGCGCCGGCACGGCCATCACGGCGCCTTCGCCGTAGCCCATCAGCACGTAGTTGCCGACCCAGACTTCGACCTTCTCACCGGTCAGCGGGTGCTGGACGAAGATGCCGGTGGGCATCCCCTTCTTTTCCATCGTTGCGATGTCGGCTTCGGCGACGCCGCCCTGCTTGCATTCCTCGATGAAGGCGGCGAGCGCCGGGTTGTTCTTGGCAGCGTGTGTGGCCAGCGGGTGCTCGGCGGCGACGGCGCAGAAGGTGACGCCCATGATGGTGTCGGCGCGCGTCGTGAACACCCACAGCTTGTCGGCCTTGCCATCCAGCTCGTAGGGGAAGGCGAAGCGCACGCCAGTGCTCTTGCCGATCCAGTTCTTCTGCATCAGCCGCACCTGCTCGGGCCAGCCCGGCAGGTTGTCGAGGTCGGCGAGCAGTTCTTCGGCGTAGGCGGTGATCTTCATGTAGTACATCGGGATCTCGCGCTTCTCGACCAGTGCGCCCGAGCGCCAGCCGCGACCGTCGATGACCTGCTCGTTGGCGAGCACGGTGTGGTCGACCGGGTCCCAGTTGACGGTACCGAGCTTTTTGTAGATCAGGCCCTTTTCGTAGAGGCGGGTGAACAGCCACTGCTCCCAGCGGTAGTACTCGGGGGTGCAGGTGGCGAGCTCGCGCTCCCAGTCGATGGCAAAGCCCAGCGACTTGAGCTGGGTCTTCATGTATTCGATGTTGGCGTAGGTCCACTTCGCCGGCGGCACGTTGTTCTGCATCGCCGCGTTCTCGGCTGGCATGCCGAAGGCGTCCCAGCCCATCGGCTGCAGCACGTTGTAGCCGAGCATGGTGTGGAAGCGCGAGAGCACGTCGCCGATCGTGTAGTTGCGCACATGCCCCATGTGCAGCTTGCCCGAGGGGTAGGGGAACATCGACAGGCAGTAATACTTCGGTTTGGTCGTGTCTTCGACGGCGCGGGCGGCGGCAGTCTTGACCCAGTGTTCCTGGGCGGCGCGTTCGATGTCGGCGGGGGCGTATTTGTCCTGCATGGGTGGCAATCGGCGGAATTCTGGAAAACCGCAGATTATACGCGCAATTGCCCTCTCGCCCGGGCTGTGGCGATGGCGTGGCGGCTGTACTTGTGGCGGGTAGGTGGTATGCTGCTGGGCTATTTTGTGGAGGTGGAAAACGTGGTCTGTCCCCTATTGTTCGCCCTATTGTTCCTTATTGCGCCTTGAGTAAGCTGCCATATCTGGAATTGAGCAAGTCGATGACAGTACGAGACCATCCATGGGTAGCCGCCCTCTTTTTCGTGGCGGTGGTGTATGCAACTTATGAGCCGGCGGCACGGGCGGCATACCTGCCGGTCTTGCGTGATACGGGGGTGTATATCGGGTTCGGCGTAATTGCTTGCATCGCCATGTGGTACGTAATTTATTTGCGAAGACGGGAGTTTTGGTCTCCACAGCAATCACAATATAGGGCGCTAAAAGTAGCGTACATAGCTTTTGCAGCCATTACGCTTCCGTTCTTTTTGACTGCCCTCGTTGTATCGTACACCTCATGGATAACCTATTATTTCGGCACAACGCCCGTAACTCGCCAGTTAGTGATTGAGGAGGTTACCTACTTCCGAAAGCTCAGAAGACCTTTTGTTGAAATTGTTGGGCGAGATAGTCAAATCAACGAAAAAGTGAATCTGGAGTGGGCTGTTGCAGAAAACCCTAGCATGCCGAAACCACATGAATCTTGGGTCGGAAAAACGGTGTGCATTCACGGTGTTTCGGCATGGCCCGGAACATTGGTGCAGCGAATTGAATCCTGCCCCCGAAAGAACGAATAATAGGGGACCATAATAATAGGGGACAGACTGAGCTAACCCAAATAATAGCAAATAATAGGGGACAGACCGCGATTATTCGCTGCTGACTTAGGCTACAATTGCATATGTTGTCTCGACCGAGACGGAGAGATTGTCCATGCCAACAATCAGCATGTTCTATGGAATCCTTGTCTTGATGTATTTTCGAGACAATCGGCGTCATAGTCTTCCACATATTCATGTCCGTTACCAAGGCGATGAGGCGGCGGTGTCTATTGACGACGGTTCTGTTTTCGACGGAACCCTGCCGCCCAAACAGCTGAAGATGGTGCAGGCGTGGATCGAGATTCACAAGGAAGAATTGCTTGTGGACTGGGAGTTGGCGGTCAACGGCAATGAACCTTTCCGTATCGCTCCCCTGCAGTGAGGCCGCCTATGCTGATTGATGTGATTGCTGTCCGTACCCGCCCCGAATTTCAGCTTGATCTCGAATTCAAGAATGGGGAACGTCGCAGGTTCGATATGCGTCCGCTGCTTGCCATCAAGCCATGGAATCGCGTTGCTGCCCCCGCCTTGTTCGATCGAGCTCGGGTTGAGTACGGGACGGTCGTTTGGCCGGGTGAAATTGATATTGCCCCGGAAACGCTATACGACGATTCGGTTCCGCTCGAATAGGGGCGGAGAGTGGGCCGCAGTTTTGAGGGAAAACTTCAAGAGCAGACTGAGGTTTCCCCAATTATCCTGAAGTCGCACCCCAATCGTAAATAACTGATGCCGCGCCGTGCCCGCCTGACCCTGCCCAATGTGCCGCTGCATATCATCCAGCGCGGCAACAACCGGCAGGCCTGTTTCTTCGCCGACGAAGATGCCCGTTTCTATCTCGACTGGTTGCGTGAGCATGCCGGCAAGACCGGCTGCCGTATCCACGCCTATGTGTTGATGACCAACCATGTTCACCTGCTGCTGTCGGCCAGCACGCCCGAGGGGGCCGGGGCTCTGATGAAGGCACTCGGGCAGCGTTACGTGCAGTACATCAACCGGACCTATCGGCGCAGCGGCACGCTGTGGGAAGGGCGCTTCCGCTCCTGCCTGACGCAGGAGGAAAGCTATCTGCTTTCCTGCCAGCGCTACATCGAGCTGAACCCTGTTCGCGCCGGCATGGTCGATCACCCGGCGGAATTCCGCTGGTCGAGCTATCGGGCGAATGCGCAGGGCGAGCTGGATTCGGTGATCGAGCCGCATCCGCTTTATCTGGCGCTCGGTGCTACCCCCGCTATCCGGCAGGCGGCCTACCGGGAGTTGTTCCGCCATGAGCTGGACCCGGGGGCGGTGGATGCCATCCGGCAGGCGACGAACGGGAACTATGCGCTGGGGGATGAGCGCTTTGGTGCGGAGATTGCGGCGATGCTGGGGCGGCGGGTGGTGAGAGGTAAGGCGGGGCGGCCGGTGCGTGAGGGTCCAGTCGAATCAATGCCGGATTAACCCTTGTCCTGAAACCTCAGCACAGAGCACACAGGCGCTTTGTTTGCCCTTCGCGCTGTTAGAATCGCACGATAAATTTGACGGGGGCAGGTATGAAAATCACGCAATTGACGCGATCTGCAGCTTTTGCCGCGGTGTTGTTCGGCCTGTCTTTGCCGGTTGTGCATGCAGCGCCTTATGCCGTGGTTGATACCGTGCAGGCACCGGCCTGGGTGGAGCGTGGCGGGCAGCGTGCGCCGCTGGTGGCCGGGGAGGTGCTGAAGAATCGTGACCGGGTCATTACCGGTGAGCAGGCCCGCGTGGTGTTGCGTCTGGCCGAAGGCAGTGCCGTCAAGCTGGGCGAAAATGCAGCGATGAAGGTCGATGCACTGGGCAAGCGCGAAGGCGGGGTGTTCACGGCGGCGCTGGATGTGGCGACCGGGGCGTTTCGCTTCACAACCGGGATTTTCTCCAATGCGCTGGGCAGGCGCGCGGTCAATGTACGCGTTGCCAGCATTACTGCCGGCATTCGTGGCACCGACCTGTGGGGCAGTTCGGATCACGAACGTGACCTGATCTGTTTGATTGAAGGCCGGATTACCGCCGTGCATCCGGACGCGGAACCGGTGCAGATGAGTGACCCGATGAGCTTCTACGTGGCCCCCCGAGGCTTGCCGCCGATGCCGATCGAGTCGGTCGACCGGGTGCAACTGGCTTTGTGGGCACTGCAGACGGAAGTGCAGATGGGGGTGGCCACTTTCCGTGCCGATGGCCGCTGGAAGGTATTGTTGGCTTCGGTGGATTCGGAACGGGAAGCGCTGGCCTACTACGATACGGTGCGTGCTGCGGGGTATCCCGTGCGTATCAAGCCGCGGGTGGCGGGCCAGCGGGGGTATCGCTACGAACTGTTCGTGCCGCAGTTGGCCAGCCAGGAAGACGCCGAGGCGCTGGCCGTTCGCCTGCGCCAGCAACTGGGGCTGGAGGCGTTGCGCGCCAGTCGGTGAAGCTGATGTGCTGAAGCCCGATCAGATGACCGGGCTTCAGTGCTTGTACGAGACGAATTCAGCCTGCGTCAGGCAGCACGTTTTTGTCGGGAAACGAACTCTTCCCAGTTTTTGCGCCACAGGCGGTAGGTGCTCTCGGCGGCAATCAGCCCCATGCTGGCCATACGGGCCTGATGGCGCCACATCCAGGTAACGTTCGATCCGGTCAGTGGGCAACGGCCTGCTTCGGCCTCGACCAGGGTGATGAAACGTTCGACCGAGGTGCGGAAGAAGTCCGAGCTGTCGTGATTGCCGACCACCAGCGTGGCTTCGCCGACGGCACGGCGCCAGAGCTTCAGCGCCAATGCTTCGCCGATACCCGCTCGCTTGGCGATCCACGGCAGGATTTTCGGTGCGTTCATGTTGTTCATGTGTGTTCTCCTCATACGACTGGCTGTTGGCCATTCATCGCTCCCTGCCTTGTGAGCAGGCTTATTGTGCGATGCAGCGACATATTATTACTTTAGTCATGCTTATTCTAGGTGAAGTTCCCTAAATTGGACATGAAATTATTGTTGCGTCGCAGCAAAACAACACGTTTATTATGGTCTTTCTGCTGGCAGCTATAATCGGCGCGACCCTTAAAGGAATCCTTGATCCATGTCTGATTTGCTGGCCAATCTCAATCCGCCGCAACTTGCGGCGGTAACGCTTCCCCCTCAATCTGCACTGATCCTTGCGGGGGCAGGGAGCGGCAAGACGCGAGTGCTTACTACGAGGATCGCCTGGCTGCTCTCCACCGGGCAGGTGGGGCCGCAAGGGATATTGGCGGTGACTTTTACCAACAAGGCCGCACGCGAAATGCAGGCGCGGCTGTCGGCGATGCTGCCGGTGAACCCACGCAGCATGTGGATCGGCACCTTTCACGGCCTGTGCAACCGCCTGCTGCGGGCGCATCACCGTGAGGCCGGCTTGCCGGCGCTGTTCCAGATTCTGGATTCGGCCGATCAGTTGTCGGCAGTCAAACGCCTGCTCAAGAACCTCAATGTCGATGACGAGAAGTTTCCGCCGCGGGAGCTGTGTCATTTCATCAATGCGCACAAGGAGCAGGGCATCCGCGCCGCACAGGCCGAGGTCTACGATGACTATACCCGCCGCCGTGTCGAGCTGTATGCAGAGTACGAGACGCAGTGCCAGCGCGAAGGCGTGGCTGATTTTGCCGAACTGCTGCTGCGCACCTACGAGTTGCTGGTGCGCAACGAACCGTTGCGCCAGCACTACCAGCAGCGTTTCCGCCACATCCTGGTCGACGAGTTTCAGGACACCAACGTGCTGCAGTACAAATGGCTGAAGCTGCTGGCCGGCTATGGCGATGAGCAAGGCGCCAAGCTGTTTGCGGTGGGAGACGATGACCAGTCGATCTATGCCTTTCGCGGCGCCGAAGTGGGCAACATGCGTGATTTCGAGCGCGAGTTTCATGTCGAAAACGTGATCCGGCTGGAGCAGAATTACCGTTCGCACGGCAATATCCTCGAGGCGGCCAACGCCATCATCAAGAACAACCGCGGGCGGCTGGGCAAGAACCTGTGGACCGATGCCGGTGCCGGCGAGCCGATTCGCGTTTTCGAAGGCTTCTCCGATCTCGACGAGGCGCGCTTCATCGTTGACGAAGCCCGGGATCTGATCCGCGAAGGCATTTCGCGCAACCAGATCGCCTTGCTCTATCGTTCCAACGCCCAGTCGCGGGTGCTGGAGCATCAGTTGTTCAGTGCCGGCATTCCCTATCGTGTCTATGGCGGCCTGCGCTTCTTCGAACGACAGGAAATCAAGCATGCGCTTGCCTACCTGCGGCTGATCGCCAATGCTGACGACGATACGGCCTTTGTCCGTGTCGTCAATTTCCCGACCCGCGGCATCGGCGCCCGTTCGCAGGAAAACCTGCAGGCAGCAGCACATCAGAACAATTCCAGTCTCTACAACGCGGCCGCTTCGCTTTCAGGCAAGGCGGGCGCATCGGTGGGCGGGTTCATTCGCCTGATCGAAGAGCTGCGCCGCGATACCCAGGGCTTGCCGCTGCCGGAAATGATCGAGCATGTTGTCGAGAAGTCCGGCCTGCGCCAGCACTATCTGAGCGAGAAGGAAGGTCAGGACCGGCTGGAGAACCTCGATGAATTGATCAACGCGGCGGTCAGCTTCGTGCAGGAAGAAAGCGGCGGCGACCTGGCGGCGCGGGAGGAAGCCGGCGATCTGGCCGCATTCCTCACGCACGCCACGCTGGAGGCCGGCGAGCATCAGGCGGGGGAAGGCGACGAAGCCCTGCAGTTGATGACGGTGCATGCAGCCAAGGGGCTGGAATTCGATGTGGTGTTTCTCTCCGGCCTCGAGCAGGGGCTGTTTCCCCACGAAAATTCGGCAATGGAGCGCGAGGGCTTGGAGGAGGAACGGCGGCTGATGTATGTGGCGGTCACCCGTGCCCGCAAGCGGCTTTACCTTTCCTGGGCACAGACGCGCATGTTGCACGGGCAAACGCGCTACTGCATTGCTTCGGCGTTCTTTGAGGAAATCCCCGAGGCCTTGCTGCGCCGGGTGAACACGGTCAGCAAACCGGCATATGAAGCGCCGCGTGCTTCCGCCGGTCAGACGTATGGCGGCGGTGCGGCTGGCAACGCTCGCGCCGGTGGCGGGTTGCCCAACGGCCTGCGCATCGGCATGAGCGTTCAGCATGCCAAGTTCGGGCTGGGGGTGATTGTCTCGGCCGAAGGCAGTGGCGGTGATGCGCGGGTGCAGGTGAATTTTGGTGGTGCCGGCATGAAGTGGCTGGCACTGGAATACGCCAAGCTTACGCCGGCCTGAGCCCCGGAGCGAGTTGGGCGGCGGCAAAAAAGTAGCGCAAGCCCTTGTCGCGGAGCCAGCGGCTCAGCTCGGCCTCGCTGGCATGCGTCAATTGCTGGTGGAGTTTGGGGGCGATTGCGCAGAACCGTGATGTCAGCTCCGGATCGAAGTGGGTGCCGGCGTCCTTGCGCAGGATGGCCAGCGACGCCTCGCAGCTCATCGCCTGCTTGTAGGGGCGGGCCGAAGCCAGTGCATCAAACACGTCGATGATGGCAAAGATGCGGGCGTTGAGCGGGATTTGCTCGCCAGAGAGTCCCTGCGGATAGCCGCTGCCATCGAACTTTTCATGGTGGTTGCCCACCACTTCCAGTGCTGCGCGAAGCCAGCCCGAGTCGTGCAGGATTTCAAGCCCGAGATTGACGTGGGTGCGCATGACGGCAAATTCCTCGTCAGTCAGCTTGCCGGGTTTGAGCAGGATGTTGTCGCTGATGCCGATTTTGCCGACGTCGTGGAGAAAGGCGCCGAGAATCAGGGCGCGCATGGCGGTGCTGTCCAGGCCAATGGCTTCCCCCAGTGCGATCGAATAGAGCGTGACGCGGAAATTGTGGGCATTGGTGTCCGAGTCGCGCTTGGCGATTGCCGCGCCAAGCACTGAAGCCATTTCCATGTTGCCCTTCACGACCTCCTGTGAAAAGTTGAGCACCTTGCGATTGAGCGACAGGATCACCGGGTACAGCACAATGGTGGTGAGCAGTACGGCAAACAGGGTAATGGTCAGGGCACGAATCAGGTCGGCGCGCAGGCGCTCGATGGTGGCCTTGTCGACGACGAAAACGCCTTCGAAATAACCCGCAGTCTGGCCCTCTGCATTGCGCAGGGGAACCAGGATTTGTACCAGGGTGGTGTCGAGGACGGTTAGCCGCTCATAGTGGTGGCGCTCATCCTGCGGAAAGAGGTGGTTGCGTTTTGAAAGCTCGCGTTCAATCGCGGCATGCTCCGGGTTTACGATTTCGACCAGCTTTTCTCGCGCGCTGTTGTAGATTTCAACGATGACAAAGTGTTCCTTTGCCAATGCTTGCGCCTTGCGCTGCAATTCGGCAGTGATATGGCTGGCATCGGCCGTGTCGATCGGGATGCCGAGTGCATTGAATCGTTCCGATTCGGCGGTGGCCAGCGCCACCACGAAATCATCGATTTTTTCGATTTCAAGAAGATAGGCAATGCCGCCGAACAGCAGCGAAAGGGCAATCCAGGCAATGGCCAGGCGCCGCAGGATAATGCCGTGGATGGGATTGATGGGTTCGCGCATCACCATGCCATGATACGCCGCTGGCAAGCGAAATTCTGTGACACAGGTCACGATCGTTACCTTGCCCAAATGTGAGTCAGCAGATACGCTTTCTCATTTAAACGGCCCCGACAGGCTGATCTAACCCGGAGGCAGAGAATATGGTGCAGGCAATCAGGATTCATCAGACCGGCGGGCCGGAAGTGCTTTGCTGGGAGCGTGTTGAAGTCGGTGAGCCCGGCCCCGGGCAGGCGCGGGTACGGCATGCGGCGATGGGGTTGAATTTCATCGATACCTACCACCGCACCGGCTTGTATCCGTTGCCGCTGCCTTCAGGCATTGGTCTGGAAGGCGCCGGCGTGGTCGTTTCTGTCGGTGAAGGCGTTACCAATGTCGCTGTGGGTGATCGCGTGGCCTATGCCGGTGGCCCCCCGGGTGCCTACAGCGAGGAGCGGTGCCTGCCGGCCGATCGTCTGCTGGTGCTGCCGGCCGGCATCGATTTCCGTACCGGGGCAGCCATGATGCTGCAGGGGCTGACCAGTGCCTATCTGCTGCGCCGTACCTACCGGGTACAGGCGGGCGATACCGTACTCATCCATGCCATAGCCGGCGGTGTCGGCCTGATCGCCTGCCAGTGGGCGAAGGCGCTGGGGGCCACGGTGATTGGTACCACGTCGAGTGAAGCCAAGGCCGAGCTGGCACGGGCGCATGGCGCCGACCACATCATTTTCTATGGCAGTGAAGACGTGGCCAAGCGGGTGCGCGAGATTACCGGCGGTGAAGGCGTGGCCGTGGTCTACGACGGGGTGGGCAAGGATACTTTCATGGGCTCGCTGGACAGCCTGCGCCCACTCGGCATGATGGTCAGCTATGGCAATGCCTCCGGGCCGGTGGCGCCGTTCGACCCGCTCCTGCTCTCGCAGAAGGGCTCGATCTTCATCACCCGGCCGACGCTGATGCACTACACGGCGAAGCGCGCCGAGCTTGAAGCCCTGGGTGGCGAACTGTTCGACATGGTCGTTGCCGGCAAAGTGAAGATCGAGGTGAACCAGACCTATGCGCTGAAGGATGCGGCGCAGGCGCATCGCGATCTGGAGGCCCGCAAGACGACGGGCAGCACCATCCTGCTGCCGTGAATGTGACGCGGAAATTGCGCAGCAGCCTGTTGTCGTTCCGCGACATGCTGGCCACTGCATGGCCGATTGTGCTGATTGTCAGCATCGGCTTCGTGGTGGCCTTCCAGTTTGTCGAGCCGGCGCCACCCAGCACGCTGACCATCACCACCGGCAGCGACAGCGGGGCGTATTTCGCCTTCGCCAATCGCTATGCGGCTATCCTCAAGAAAGCCGGCGTTACGCTGGAGGTGCGTACTTCAGCCGGCTCGGTGGAAAACATCGAGCGCCTGCGCAAGGGCGAAGTGGACGTAGGCTTCGTGCAGGGCGGCATCCTGCCGCCGGCGGATGATGCCGATGCCTATGAACTGCACTCGCTGGGCAGCATGTATTACGAGCCGGTCTGGGTGTTCTATCGTGGCAACCAGGATCTGCGCCGCCTGCACCAGTTGAGCGGCAAGCGCATTGCCATCGGCGCCGATGGCAGCGGCGTGCGCGGGCTGGCATTGCAGCTGCTGGAAGCCAACGAGATTCCGCTGGACGACAAGCTGCGTCCCTACGCCGGTCTGGATGCGGCCGAGGCCTTGCAGCAGGAATGGGTCGACGCCGCCTTCATCATTGCCGCGCCGGAAGCGCCGGTGGTGCAGGTGTTGCTGCGCTCGCCCGGTGTGCGCGTGATGAGCTTTGTGCAGGCCGATGCCTATACACGCCGCTTTCCGTTCCTGACCAAGGTCAGTATGCCGCGCGGCGTGGTGGATCTGGTGCGCGATACGCCGCCCAGGGATACGGCCCTGCTGGCAGCTACCGCCAATCTTGTGGTCAATGAGAAGACGCATCCGGCATTGGTGTCGCTGTTGTTGCAGGCGGCCACCGAGGTGCACGGCAAGAGCGGTTTCTTCCAGCGTACCGGCGACTTCCCGGCCTATCTGGATACCAGCTTCGAACTCTCCGACGACGCCAAGCGTTACTACAAATCCGGCCCGCCTTTCCTGCAGCGCTACCTGCCTTTCTGGGCAGCGGTCTTCGTCGATCGCATGGTGGTGCTGCTGTTGCCGCTGGTTGCCCTGCTGCTGCCGCTGATGCGCATTGCCCCGGCAATCTATTCCTGGCGCATCCGTTCCAAGGTGTTCCGCCTCTACGGCGAACTCAAGTTTCTCGAAAACGAAGTGCGGCAGGATTACTCGATTGCCCGCCACCGCGAGTTTTTCGAGCGGCTCGATCGTATCGAGGAGGCGGCCAGCAACCGCAATGTGCCGCTGGCCTTTACCGATCTGGTCTACACCTTGCGCGAACACATCAATCTGGTGCGCAAGCAGTTACTGCGCATGGAGGCCATGGAAGCCAGCGGCGGCGCGGAGGAAGGAAAAAAAGCATGAAGGCCATCCTCGTTGCCAATCCCAAGGGCGGTTCGGGTAAATCCACCTTGTCGACCAACCTGGCCGGCTACCTGGCCCGTTGCGGCCACCGGGTCATGCTGGGCGACACCGATCGCCAGCAATCCTCCCGCGACTGGCTGGCGATCCGTTCCCGCCTGCTGCCGCCGATTGCCACCTGGGAGATCGAAGACAATCGCCCGGCCAAGCCGCCGCCGGGTACCTCGCATGCCGTGCTCGATACCCCGGCCGGCCTGCATGGCAAGGCGCTGGAACGGGTGCTCAAGGCCGTGCATCGGGTCATTGTGCCGGTGCAGCCGTCGCTCTTCGATATTCTGGCCACGCGCAGTTTTCTCGAAAAGCTGCTGGAGGAAAAGGCGGTGCGCAAGCAGCAGACCTTTGTTGCCGTGGTCGGCATGCGGGTGGATGCCCGCACACGTGCAGCCACCGAGCTGGAGCGCTTTCTCGCGCAATACGATTTGCCGGTGCTGGCGTATCTGCGCGACACGCAGCGCTATGTGCAGGCGGCGGCGCACGGCATGACCCTGTTCGACCTCAGCCCGTCGCAGGTGGTGCAGGACATGGCGCAGTGGCAGCCGATCGTTGACTGGGTGGATGCCGACTGAGCCTTGCCCCTGGCGTTCAGCCGGATGACAGCAGGCCGGCGCGTATCGCCGGCGTTTCCAGTTTTTCCAGAAACCATTTCAGTGCCTGCCCCCGGTGGCTGCTGCGCCAGGCGATGTGCAGGGCGACCGGCGGCCGGGGTTCGGCCGTGCGGCGGATGACCAGGGTGCCGCGGGCGACTTCCGCTTCGGCGCGTGAGACGGGCAGGTAACCGACGCCGAGGCCGGCGGCCTGCGCAGCAATCTTGCTCTGGATGTCGGGCACGGTCAGCGTCGGCTGGCCGGAGAGCAGGCCGCTGCTACGGGCGGCCAGCGTGCGCGTGGTGCCGGCGACGGCAATGGCGCGTTCGCGGCGAATCAGTTCCGTCGGGATCGGTTCCGGTACCTGTGCCAGCCGGTGATCGGGGGCGATGGCAAAAGCAAACTCGACCGAGCCGAGGAGCGTGGCAGACAAGCCGCCGCCCGGCGGCATGTCGCCGGGGGCGCCAATCGCCAGGTCGGCGCGGCCGTCGAGCAGGGCGTCCCAGCAGCCGGCGAGGATCTCGGTGGAAAGGCGTAGCTCGGTGTTGTGCCCCTCCGCATGAAACTCCTCAATCAGACTGAACAGACCGGCTACCGGCAGCAGTGAATCCATCGCGATGCGCAACTGCGCTTCCCAGCCGCTGGCGACTTGTCGCGTCTGTTGTTCCAGATTGCGGGCACCGTCGAGCAATGATCGCCCGCCGTCGAGCAGGTTTTTCCCTGCCGCTGTCAGCACATTGCGGCGCCCATCCAGTTCATAGAGGGGAAAGCCGAACTGTGTTTCGGCCTTGTTGATTGCCTGCGAAACAGCCGAAGGCACGCGGTGCAGGCTGTGCGCCGCTGCGGCAAAGCTGCCACGTTGCTCGATGGCATCCAGTATTTGCAGTAGTTCAAGCGAAATGTTCATAAAAATTGATCTATTTCGTCAAAAAATGTCGCTAGAAAATGAAAAGCCTAGCATTTAAGCTGGATCAACTGATGAAAAAAAGTGAACTGTCAGTTTTATTCCCCCATCTTCAAAGGAGAAATCGTGAGCCAGACCATCCAAGTTGCCATTGCCTATCACAGCGGCTACGGCCATACCCAGCGCCAGGCGGAAGCCGTGCGTGCCGGAGCTGCCGGTATTGCCGGCGCCACCGTCAAACTCTATCCGGTCGATCAGCTTGACGATGCGCTGTGGGCCGAGCTTGATGCGGCCGATGCGATCGTTTTCGGTGCGCCCACCTACATGGGCAGTGCCTCGGGCAAGTTCAAGCTCTTCATGGATGAGAGCTCGAAGCGCTGGTTTTCTCAGGCCTGGAAAAACAAGCTGGCCGCCGGCTTCACCACCTCGGCCTCGCAGTCCGGCGACAAGCTGAACACCTTGGTGCAGATGATGGTTTTTGCCAACCAGCACGCGATGATCTGGGTCGGGCTGGACATCATGCCCGGCAACAACAATTCCAAGGGTTCGGTGAATGACCTCAATCGCCTGGGCAGTTTCTCCGGTGCCATGGCGCAGGCCAATGCCGATCAGGGCGCCGATGCCATGCTCGAAAGCGACCTGAAAACCGCCGAGCGACTCGGTGCCCGTGTGGCTGAAACAGCACTCAGGTTCAAGCGCGGTCAGGCCTGATGCGAAACCGGGGCCAGCCCCGGTTTTTGTTTTGCCGCCCTGCAGCGTATAGTCAGAGGCAATACATCGCCTCGCTGTGGAGTTGCCATGCAAGCGTCGTTTCAGGATCTCAGCGTCCTGTTGGTCGAACCCTCAGGTGTTCAGTCAAGGATCATCGCCGATCTTTTGGCTGGGCTGGATGTCACCCGAATCGAAGTCGTCGACAGCGGGGAGGCAGCGCTGGCCTGGATGCGCGGCGATGCGCCGGCTCTGACCATCAGTGCTTTCTACCTGCCGGACATGACCGGGGTGGATTTGCTGCACCAGATGCGTGCCGATGAAGCGCTGGCAACGCGCCCATTCGTTCTGGTGTCGAGTGAAACCCGGCCGCAGATGCTCGACCCGGTGCGTCAATCAGGCGCCTGCGCCATTTTGCCCAAACCATTCAGCATCGAGCAGCTGGCGACCGCGCTGCGCGCCGTCATCGATTATCTCAACCCGAGCGCCATGCTCGATGTCGACATGGATCTGGAGCAATTGCGCGTACTCCTCGTCGATGACAGCCCCAACGCCCGCAAGTATGTGCGCCATATCCTCGGCAACCTTGGCATTGAAGAATTCATTGAAGCGGAAAACGGTATCGAGGCCATGGGAATTCTGGCTGACACCATGGTCGATCTGGTGATCACCGACTACAACATGCCGGAGATGGACGGCCGGGCGCTGGTCGAGCATATCCGCCAGCAAAGCTGGCAGAGTTCGGTGCCGATCCTGATGGTGACCAGCGAATCGAACATGAGCCGGCTGGCCGCAGTGGAACAGGCCGGTGTGTCGGCGATCTGCGACAAGCCCTTCGAGCCGCAGATGATCAAGCGTTTGATCGAGCAGGCGATCACCAACCGCGAAGGCTGATAAAACTCAGTTCAGTGCGGGCAGACAACGGTCTGCCGGCGCCGGGCGGCCGGTAAAGTACCCCTGAATGATGTGGCAGCCGTTGGCCGCCAGCCAGTCGTACTGTGCCTGCGTTTCCACGCCTTCGGCGACGACCATCAGATGCAGGTTGTGGGCGAGGCCGATGATTGCCGAGCAGATCGCCGCATCGCCCTTGTTGCTGCCAATATTGTGGACAAAGGAGCGGTCGACCTTGAGCACGTCGACAGAAAAACGCTTGAGATAAGCCAGTGATGAATAGCCGGTACCGAAATCATCAATCGCCAGCGTTACGCCCATTGCGCCAAACTCGTTCAGGATCAGTGCGGTGCGTTCTGCATCACTCATCAGAATGCTTTCCGTGACCTCCAGTTCCAGCGCATCGGCCGGTAGTTGCTCAGCATCCAGCAAATGCCGCACCTGCTCGACCAGGTTGGTCTGGCGAAACTGAACTGCCGACAGGTTGACCGCCATCCTGAGATGCGACCAGCCAGTAGCACGCCACTGCACCAGTTGGCGGCAGGCGGTTTCCAGCACCCATTGGCCGATTGGCACGATCAGCCCGGTGTCCTCTGCCATGGGAATGAAGTCGGCCGGGGAAACCAGCCCGCGTTCCGGGTGTTGCCAGCGCAGCAAGGCTTCGACACCGGCGATCTGGCCGGTGGTGACATCCCGTTGCGGCTGATAGTGGAGAACAAATTCACCCTTCTTCAGCGCGAGGCGCAGGTCGCTTTCCATGAGCAGCATTTCGAGCGAGCGGGCATTCATTTCGCGCCGGAAGAACTGGTAGTTGTTGCGTCCCTGCTGCTTTGCGTCGTACATCGCCAGGTCGGCGTGCTTGAGCAGCGAGTCGAGGTCGTCGCCATCTTCCGGCGAGACCGAGATGCCAATGGAAGGCGTGACCGTAATCTGATGTCCCCCCAGGCGGAAGGGTTCGGAGAGCGCCGCCATGACCTTGCGCGCGACGTGCGCCACGGTTTCCGGTGAGTCGATGTCGCTGAGCAGGATGATGAACTCATCGCCGCCCTGCCGTGAAATGGTGTCGGTGGCGCGTACCGTGCCCACCAGCCGGCTGGCGACATCGCAGAGCAGCTGGTCGCCAATGGTGTGGCCGAGCGTGTCGTTCACATTCTTGAAACGATCAAGATCGATGAAGAGCAGGGCATAGCGACCATCGTTGCGTTGCGCGGCAGCCTCGGCCTGCCGGAAACGGTCGATGAGCAGAATACGGTTGGGCAGTCCGGTGAGGAAGTCATGGTGCGCCATGTGCTGGATGCGGGCTTCCCGTGCCTTGGCTTCGGTGACATCGGTAAACACGCAGACATAATGAGAAACCTTGCCGTACTCGTCGCGAATGGCGCTCAGCGAAAGCCACTCGGGGAACACTTCACCATTCTTGCGCCGGTTCCACAGCTCGCCCCGCCAGGCGCCGGTGTCGTTGATGCTCTGCCACATCTTTTGATAGAAGGCCTTGTCCTGCCGGCCGCTGGAAAGCAGGCGCGGATTCTTGCCGCGAACCTCATCGAGGGTGTAGCCGGTGATTTCCTCGAAAGTGGTGTTGACGTCGATGATCCGGCTTTCGGCATCGGTAATGATGATGCCTTCGCTGCTGTCGGAAATGACCCGTGCGGCCAACCGCAGTTGTGCTTCAGCCGCATGACGGGAGCGGGCATCGTGGGCAAGCAGTACGCCGAACCAGGTGCCGTCGACCAGCGCGGCGCGGTGGCTGAGATCAAGCGGGAGAATGGTCTCTGCCTTGCGCAAGCTGATTTCCCGGTGGTGCAGAACCGGTGTGACGGCGCCGGCGTCGGCATTGAGCAAGGCGAGCACGTCGGTGGTTTCAGCCAGGCCGAGGTCAGGTAAGAGCTTGCCAATCAGGGTTTCCGGTGGGCAATCGAATAACTCGCAGGCAGCGGCATTGGCATCAACAACGCGGCCTTCCGGTAGCGTAACGAGCAGGATGGTTTCACCGGAAAGGTCGAGAAGGGTACGGAAACGCTCCAGCCGGCTCAGGTTGCTGCGCAGTTCCGGGTAGTAGTTCTTGCGCTGGGAGTGCTCACCCAGCCCGATGATTCGGTCACGCTCTTCGTCCCAGGAGAGCGGTTGGGATTCATCAGAGGGCTTCAGCATAGATCGCCTTGAGGTCGGCTAGCGAAGCGCGCCGGGGGTTGGTGAACAGGCAGGCGTCGCGCGAGGCGGGGGGCGCAAGATCGTCGATCGCACCACGGCTGACGCCACGTGCTGCCAGACCGTTCTTGATGCCACAGGACTCGCGTAGCCGGGTAATGGTTTCGGTAATCTCGCGCTCGCCGGCATGGCGCAGGCCGAGCATGGTGCCGATGCGTTGATAGCGTTCCTCCGCTTCCGGGTAGTTGAAACGGATCACATGTTCCAGCAGCAGCGCATTGCTTTCGCCGTGCGGCAGATCGAGCAGCCCGCCGAGACTGTGCGCCATGGCGTGGACGGCACCCAGACTGGCATTGGAGAAGGCCAGCCCGGCCTGCAGGCTGGCCAGCATCATGTTTTCGCGTGCTTCGCTGTCGCTGGCATCGGCCAGAACGCGCGGCAGATGGGTGTTGACCAGGGCAATGGCGCTCAGCGCGTGGCCATCGACTACCGGCGAGCTGGCCGTGGAGACAAAGGCCTCGACACCATGGGTCAGTGCATCCAGGCCGGTGCAGGCCGTCAGGTAAGCGGGCATGGTGGTTGTGGTTTCCGGGTCGACCAGCGCCACGTCGGGCACCACGCTCTTGCTGATGATGGAAATCTTGTAGTGCTTTTCGGTGTTGTTGATGATCGCAAATTGCGAAATGTCAGCCGAGGTGCCGGCCGTGGTCGGAATGCAGATCAGCGGCGGGCCCGGAATCGGGATGCGATCCACGCCTTCGTAGTCGAGAATGTGGCCGCCGTTGGCGGAAACGATGCTGATGCCCTTGGCGCAGTCGATGACGCTGCCGCCGCCGAGGGCAATGATTACGTCGCAGCCTTCGTCACGATAACGTGCTGCGCCGGCCATGATCTCGTGATCTTTCGGGTTGGGTGTGATGCCGTCGAAAACGATCGAGGGGAGACGCAGTTCGTCGAGGTTGTCTACCAGTTCACTCAGCCAGCCCGCGGCGGTGACACCGGGGTCGGTGACGACGAGAATGCGACGTGCGCCCATGTTCCCGGCGTAGAAGCCGGCACGGTGGCGGGCGCCAATGCCGAAAATGAACTCCGGCGCCACGAACTTGCGCATTTCATAGTGGGCCATCGACTCCTCCTTTGTTGACCGGGTGCAGTATTTTCTGCTTTCCCATGCCAAGCGACAGGTTACTCTGGCTCAACTTGAGCTGCAAATCCTGTCGCAAAATTCTGCTGGAAATACAAGCACATCGTCAGGGTCTGGAAACTTCGTCGGCGAAGGAAGGGGGGGAAGGGGTAAAATTCGCAGGCTATGTCCGACCCACGTTTTGTACACCTCCGGCTGCACAGCGAATACTCCGTCACCGATGGCATTGTCCGGATCAGTGATGCGGTTGCGCGCGCCGTCGCCGATCACATGCCAGCCTTGGCGCTCACCGATCTCGGCAATTTCTTCGGGCTGGTCAAGTTCTATACGGCTGCCCGTGGCAAGGGGCTGAAGCCGGTGCTGGGGGCCGATGTCTGGCTGACCCACGAAACCGACCCTGACCGCCCCTCGCGCCTTTTGCTGCTGTGCCGCAGCCACAAGGGTTACCTGCAGTTGTGCGAAATCCTTTCACGGGCACAACTGGCGCCGCGCACCCGCGGCCGCGCCGAAGTGTCGCGGCTGATGCTGGAAGACGTCGGTACCGATGGCCTGATTGCGCTCTCCGGTGCCGCACTGGGCGATATCGGCGACGCCCTGCTCTCAGGCAACCGCTTGTTGGCGGAGTGTCGGGCCAAGGCCTGGGCGGCGATGTTCCCGGATGCCTTCTATCTGGAAGTGCAGCGTGCCGGCCATGCCCAGCAGGAAATGCTGGTTGCGGCGACGGTTGAACTGGCGGGTGAACTCGGCCTGCCGCTGGTGGCCACGCACCCGATCCAGTTTCTCGACCCGGATGATTTCAAGGCGCACGAAGCGCGGGTCTGTATTGCCGAAGGTTATGTGCTGGGCGATACGCGCCGGCCGAAATCCTTTACCGAGGATCAGTATTTCAAGTCGAGCGATGAAATGGCCGCGCTCTTCGCCGACCTGCCGGAAGCGCTCGAGAACTCGGTCGAGATCGCGCGCCGCTGCAACCTCGAGATCACCCTTGGCAAGAACTATCTGCCGCAGTTCCCGACGCCCGATGGGGTGACCATCGAGCAACATCTGTGCAATGAGGCAGCAGCCGGGCTGGAAGTGCGCCTCGCGCAGCTCTATCCCGACCCGGAAGTGCGTGCGAAGGAACGCCCGGCCTACGATACCCGGCTCAAGATCGAGACCGACACCATCGTGCAGATGGGCTTCCCCGGCTATTTCCTGATCGTTGCCGACTTCATCAACTGGGGCAAGAAGAATGGCGTGCCCGTGGGGCCGGGGCGTGGTTCCGGCGCCGGCTCGCTGGTGGCTTACTCGCTGGGTATTACCGACCTCGACCCGCTCGCCTACGCATTGCTCTTCGAGCGCTTCCTTAACCCGGAGCGGGTGTCGATGCCTGACTTCGACATCGACTTCTGCCAGGACAACCGCTGGCGGGTGATCGAGTACGTGCGCGAACGTTATGGCAAGGAAGCGGTATCGCAGATCGCCACCTTCGGCACCATGTCGTCGAAGGCGGTCATACGCGATGTCGGGCGCGTGCTCGACATGCCTTACAACTTCTGTGATTCGCTTTCCAAGCTGATTCCGGTCGAGCAGAACAAGCCGCTGTCGCTGGACAAGGCGATCGAGGCCGAGCCGCAGCTGAAGGAGAAGATCGAGGCCGAGGAAGAAGTCCGGCAACTCTTCGACCTCGCCGGCAAGCTGGAAGACCTGACCCGCAACGTCGGCATGCATGCCGGCGGCGTGCTCATCGCGCCGGGCAAGCTGACCGACTTCTGCCCGCTCTATTCGGCTGATGGCGGCGGCTCCGTGGTCTCGCAGTACGACAAGGACGATGTGGAAAAAGTCGGCCTGGTTAAGTTCGACTTCCTCGGCCTCAGGAACCTGACCATCATCGATCTCGCGGTGCGCTACGTGGAGCGCCTGACCGGCGAAAAGCTCGATCTCAACGCCTTGCCCTTCACCGACCCGGCGGCCTACCAGATACTGAAGGATGCCAACACCACGGCGATCTTCCAGGTCGAATCGGAGGGCATGAAGAAGCTGCTCAAGAAGCTGGCGCCCGACCGCTTCGAGGACATCATCGCTGTGCTCGCGCTCTACCGCCCCGGCCCGCTCGGTTCGGGGATGGTGGACGACTTCATTCTGCGCAAGAAGGGGCAGCAGAAGATCGACTATTTCCACGACGATCTGAAGGCCTGCCTGGAACCGACCTACGGCGTCATCGTGTACCAGGAACAGGTGATGCAGATCTCGCAGATCATCGGCGGCTACACGCTCGGTGGTGCCGACATGCTGCGTCGGGCGATGGGCAAGAAAAAGCCGGAAGAGATGGCCAAGCACAAGGAGACCATCGCCGAAGGCGCGGCAAAGAAAGGCTACGACCCGGCGCTGGCCGTGCAGCTGTTCGAGCTGATGACCAAGTTTGCCGAGTACGGCTTCAACAAGTCGCACACGGCCGCCTACGCTGTCGTCACCTACCACACGGCCTGGCTGAAGGCGCACTACTGTTCGGCCTTCATGGCCGCCACCATGTCTTCAGACATGGACAACACCGACTCGGTGAAGATCTTCTACGAAGACACGGTGAAGAACCGCATTACCGTGTTGCCACCGGACGTGAATGCTTCCGACTACCGCTTCGTTCCGATCGATGACAAATCGATCCGCTATGGCCTCGGAGCGGTCAAGGGTACGGGTGAGCAGGCAGTGAACAACATTCTGGCGGCACGCGAAGCCGATGGGCCATTCAAGGATCTGTTCGATTTCTGTACCCGTGTCGACAAGCGTATGGTGAACCGGCGGGCGATCGAGGCGCTGATTCGTGCCGGTGCTTTTGACAGCATTGACGATCATCGTGCCCGCTTGCTGGCTTCGGTCGGCATCGCCATCGACTGGGCTGAACAGGTCGAGAAAAATGCCATGCAGGCCGGTTTGTTCGATATGGGCGGCACCGCCGATGCGCATGCACCGCAGTATGTCGAGATGCCCCGCTGGAGCGACAAGCAGCAGTTGAAGGAAGAAAAGACCGCACTCGGCTTCTTCTACTCTGGCCATCCCTACGCCTCTGTGCGTGCAGAAGTCAGCCGGTTCGTTCGCTGTAGCCTGGAGCGGCTGGAGCCAAAGCGCGAGCCGCAGTTCCTTGCCGGTCTGGTGACCGCCACCCGCACCAAGATCACCGGGCGCGGCAAGATGGCTTTCGTGACGCTCGACGATGGCACCAGCCAGCAGGAAGTGGCGATTTACGGCGAAGTGCTGGACAGCGAGCGCGGCAAGATCTGCGAAGACGAAGTCCTGATTGTTGAAGGCAAGGTGCAGAAGGACGACTTTGCCGGCGAAGGCAAGGTCCGCGTTACCGCCGAACGCCTGCTTACCCTGGCCGAAGCACGCGGCCGCTTCGCGCGCGAATTGAGGTTGTCGCTCAATGGCCAGTTCAGTGGTGATCGCAGCGCAACGCAACGCCTGAAATCCCTGCTCTCGGCGTATACGCCGGGAGTGTGCCCGGTACGCATCAGCTACAGCAATGGCACGGCCAGTTGCGAACTGATGCTCGGTGATTCATCGCGGGTGCGGCTTGAGGATGATCTGCTCAGCACTCTGGGTGAATGGCTGAGCACCGGCGCAGTCGAAATACGCTACCAGTAAACTTTCAACCGCAGAGGTGTCTCCATGCGCATTCAAGCCCTGATCGCTCTTCTTGTCGCCGTATTCCTGCTGGCTGCCTGCAGCAAGCTGACGATGGAAAACTATGGCCGGCTGAAGATGGGGCAGAGCTACGATGAGGTGGTCGCCATTCTCGGTCAGCCAGCACGCTGCGACGAATTGCTTGGTGTACGCCAGTGCCAGTGGGGTGACGACACCCGGAATATCAAGATCGGTTTTGCCGCCAACACCGCCCTGACGCTTGCAGCTACCAATCTGAAATGAGTGAGGGGATGGGAGGTCAGGTGATGCGCGGACTCGATGTTCACCTGCTCGATACGGTGTCTGCCGATGCCGCAAGGCGGCCGCGCCTGCGCGCCAATTTCAATTTTCACCCGGCCGATGATTTTCCCGCGCACCGGCTGCTCAACGCCATCGAGCCGGATTCCTACCTGCCTCCGCACCGGCATCTGGATGCCAACAAGGATGAGACCCTCATCGTGCTGCGCGGCCAGCTTGGCGCTTTGTGTTTTGATGACCAGGGCCATGTCCGGCAACACTGGCTACTGACGGCGGGCGGTGATTGCTGGGGAATCGAGATTCCGCATGGCGTCTGGCATACGGTGATTGCCCTGCAGCCGGGAACGGTCATCTTCGAGGCCAAATCCGGCCCCTATTGCCCCTTGTTGCCGGAAGAAAAGGCACCATGGGCGCCGGCCGAAGGTGATGCAGAAGCTCGGATCTATCTGCAGCAGATCAGGCGAAATTTTTTGTGACGTGCTTTTGGTGTTTGCCTGACAAAGTGCGCTAATTGAGCGTTTCGCAGCGAACCTGCTGTGCCAGCAAAAGTTCGATCTCTGCTGCCGGCATGGGCCGGGCGAGCAGGTAGCCCTGCACGTTGTCGCAGCCGGCTTTTTTCAGCGCCAGTCGTTCGGCTTCGGTTTCCACCCCTTCTGCAAGCGTGTTCAGGCCGAGCTGGCGCCCCATGCCGATGACGGTATTGACGATGACCGCCGAGTCGGGCTTGGCGTCCATGTCGCGCACGAAGGACTGGTCGATTTTCAGCCGGTCAACATTGAAGCGCTTCAGATAGGCGAGGTTGGAATAGCCGGTGCCGAAATCGTCGATGGCCAGCTTGAGGCCGAGCTGTTTCAGGGCAGCGAGCATTTCCAGTACATGGGTGTCGTCACCCATCATCAGCGATTCGGTGATTTCCAGCTCCAGCGCATGGGCAGGCAGGCCGGACGCCTGCAAAGTGGCTTGGACGCGATTGACGAGGTCGTCGCGGCGCAGCTGGATGGGCGAGACGTTGACGGCAACCGTGATCTCGTGGCCTTGTGCGCGCCAGCCGGCTGCAGCGCGGCAGGCCTCGCGCATGATCCAGGCGCCAAGCGGAATGATCTGGCCATTTTCCTCGGCCAGTGGAATGAAGCGTGCCGGGGAGATCCATTCGCCGTCGCAGCGCCAGCGCACCAGGGCTTCCACGCCGTTCAAACGGCCTGTCGCCAGCGACCATTGTGGCTGGTAATAAACCTCGAACTCATGGCGCAGCACGGCGTCACGCAGCCGGTTGTCGAGTTCCAGCCGTTCGACGGCACGGGTATTCAGCTCGGAAGAGAAGAAACAGAAGGTGCCGCGCTCGTTTTCCTTGGCGTGATACATCGCCATGTCGGCGGCCTTGAGCAGGGCCGAGGTGGTTGTGCCATCGTCCGGGAAAAGGGCAATGCCGATGCTGGACGAGGTATGTACCACCTGGTCATGCAGATCCACCGGTTCGTTCAGCGACTGGATGATCTGCCGGGCGGTGTGTGCGGCATCGGTGGCGTTGCGCAGGTCGGGAAGGGCGATGATGAACTCATCGCCACCCTGTCGGCAGACAATGTCGGAGTCGCGCACGTTGGCACGCAAACGGCTGGCTACCTCGCGCAGCAGACGGTCGCCTGCGGCATGGCCAAGGGAATCATTGACCGTCTTGAAGCGATCGAGGTCGAGAAAGAGGATGCCGATCTTGTTTTCGTTGCGCCGGGCGCGTCCGATTTCCTGTTCCAGGCGCTCACGCAGCAAGGAACGATTGGGCAGCCCGGTCAGCGGGTCGTGGTGTGCCAGGTATTCGATACGTGCCTGCGCTGCCTTGCGTTCGGTAATGTCGGAAAAGATGGCGACGTAGTGAGTGATCTCGCCCGCCGGGTTGCGCACGGCTGAAATGTTCAGCCATTCCGGGTAGATTTCACCCGATTTGCGCCGGTTCCAGACCTCTCCCTGCCAGCTTCCGGCTTCCGCCATGTGTTTCCACATCGAGGCGTAGAAAGCCTGGTTGTGCCGTCCGGATTGCAGGATACGCGGATTCTTGCCAAGTACTTCGTCTGCCTTGTAGCCGGTTACTTCTGTAAAGGCGCGGTTGACCGAGACGAAGTTGCCACGGGTGTCGGTGACGGCAATGGCCTCGCCACTTTCATCAAACACCCGTGCCGACAGGCGAAGTTCCGACAATGCCCGTTCCTGACGGAGGAGGTGTCCAATGTCGGCGGCCACCGTTTGCAATACCTGGTACTCGCTTTCATCCCAGTGGCGCTTGTGGCTTGTGTCGCTGAAGCCAATGAAGCCCCACAGAGCGCCATCAATGGTGATGGGTAGCGCGATGATCGAAGTGACGCCGCGTTGTGTCAGCCAGTCCCTTTCGCTGCCTTCTGCCTGGTCGATGGTGGTCGAAAAGGGCGTGCCGGAACGCAATGCTTCTGCCCAGCGCGGGAGGGTTTTCTCCCAGGGAAAATCTTGCGATGTGACATGGTCGATCAGGGAGTCAACTCCCGGTGCGCACCACTCATGGCGAGTGCTTGCCAGCGAATCGGTGGTGCCTGCTTCAAGCGGGTCGAGTATTTCAATGACACTGCCGCGGGAAGCGCCGATGGCATTGCCGATCAAGGCCAATGTTGCCGGGATCGGGTTGTTTTCTCCCTGCCGGGTGAGTAGCAGGGTGCCTGCTTCGGTGACTGCCTGTAGCAACTTTTCCCGCCGTATCAGGGCGTTCTCCGCGGCTTTCTGCTGGGTCAGGTCGGCGAGGCCGAAGACCAGGCCAGGGCCATCGAGTTGCCGGTCGAAAATTTCGGAAACCGAGGCCAGTACCGGAATGGTGTCGCCGCAGGCGGTATTCCAGAGGCCTTCGTTACCCTCCCGGTGGGTCAGCAGGAGGTCGATACGCTCGCCATCCGGATTCCCGCCATGAAGCTGCTGGGCGGCCTGATTGCTGCGGCGGATATGCTGATCGGGGTCGACCAGGAACAGTGCCAGTGGTGCCGTATTGAAAATGCGGTCAACAAAATCACGCGAGATGCCAACCGACTGCATGCTGTCGAGCAGGGTATTGATGTCATTGCCGATTCGGGAAATCTCATCCCGATGCTCAGCCTGGAAGCGGGTGTGGATATCCAGCGGGCTGTTACGTGCTTCCTGCAGGAAATCAGCCAGTTTTCGTGTCGGGCGCACCAGACGAAGATAAAGAAACAGGAAAAAGCCACCGAGTGCGACGGTGGCAATGGCAATCGAGATCAATTGCTGCTGCCGTGCCTTGGCGATGCGTTGCTGGGCGATGTCGATGGCATCGTTGACGTCGCTGGCGAGCAGACCGACGAAACGATTCAGCTCATCGGTCAGTGCTGCAGTGGAAAAGCGCATCTGGGCAATCTCACGCTGATCTGCGCCAGTGTGCTGCCGGTCGGCCAGCAGGGAGAGGGCCGAACTGGTGACATGGCGGAAGCTGCTGCCAATGCGGCCGTGGTGGGCGAGCGTCTGCGCATAGTTGATGTCCTGTTGCGGCAAGCGCCGGAGCTGCTCGCCGAGCCTTTCATGCGTGTCGAAGAAAGCACTGGCCTGTGCACTGGCTTCGTACAGCATGCTTTCGTTTTCTTCAAAGCTGGCCTGATAGACCAGTCGCATCATGTCTACAACCACCTTGCGCAGGTGTTCCGCCTGTTGCTGAGCGGCCAGCTTCGGTGTCAGGTTCTCGGTGAGCAGACGTTCGTCGGCACGCAGGTTGTAGAGGCTGAGCAACGCGCTGCCGGCAATGAAAATGCATAGTGCGGAGAAAAAGCCCCACAGGCCGTTGCGTAAGGGAGATCGGATCATTGTGGGGCGAGACTCGAAAAACCGTGCATCTTGAGCAGGGTCTGCCCTTCGCCGGCGAGCAGATAGTGTTTCAGTTGCTCAAAACCCTCGGGTGGCGTGCCAACACGTCGAACCAGGCTGATCGTGCGGCAAAGCGGGTAATTGGCCTGCCGGCAGTCAATGGCTTCGGGGTGGATGCCATCAAGCTCGAGTGCCCGGATCTGCAGCCCGCGCCGACGTCCTTCAGCAAAGGATTCGGCGGAGGTGTAACCAATCGCCTGTGGATCCGCCGCGATATAGAGCACGACGGCAAGGTCGGATGCCAGTTCGACCATACCGGTGGGGATCACCCGGCCAATGCCGAATTGCTGGTCAAAGAAAAGGCGCATGCCCTGTGTTTCGCGCCGGGTCACGGGAACAATGACACCACTATCACCGGCGTTCACTTGCGACCAATCCGAAAAGAAACGGGAAAATATCTTGCTGGTCAGCGTCGTATCGACTCGTTCAAGCCGGTTGCGGGCGTTGACAATCAGCAGCAGCTTGTCCTGTGCCAGTGGTGTTGCCTGGAATCGCTGTTTTTCCCTGGCATCCAGCGGACGGGCAATGAGTGCTGCATCTCCTTGGCTGGCGGCCAGTTTTTGCAATGCAGCTTCGCCGCTGAGCGCCCGGTTGCTGATATTCAGCCTGAGATTCTCGCGCTCGGCCTTTTGCAGGCTATGCCCGAGTGCTGCCGTGCTGGTGGAACTGAGGAGGTGCAGTGTCTGACGAGGTTCGTCAGCGTGGCTGTTTGTGCAAACGGCTACCAACGCGGGTATCAGAACAAAAGCCAGACGGGCTGGCCAGTGCAATACCCATCCGATCATCGGCAGCACATGGGAAGTCAAGAACAACCGCAGATAATGTCATACAAATTCAGGCTCAACCATGATCTTGATCAATTGATGAGATCGATTTCTATTTGTGCGAATGACAATAAAAATGCCGCCCGCAGGCGGCATTTCTGAAAGTGTTCGCGATTCATGCGCGTTATCAGAGTTCCTTGGCGTTTTCTGCCAGGTACTTGGCCACACCATCCGGCGAGGCAGTCATGCCTTTCTTTCCCTTCATCCAGCCAGCCGGGCACACTTCGCCATGCTCCTCGGTGAATTGCAGCGCGTCGACCATGCGCAGCATTTCATCGACGTTGCGGCCGAGCGGCAGATCATTGACCACCTGATGGCGGACGACGCCGTTCTTGTCGATCAGGAAGGAGCCGCGGAATGCGACGCCGGCAGCCTCGAATTCGACGTCGTAGGCGCGGCAGATCTCGTGCTTGACGTCGGCGACCAGCGGATACTGAACCTGGCCGATGCCACCCTTTTCGATCGGGGTGTTTTTCCAGGCAAGGTGGGTGAACTGGGAGTCAATCGATACGCCGATGACTTCAACACCGCGCTGCTTGAATTCGTCGAGGCGATGATCGAAGGCGATCAGTTCGGACGGGCAGACAAAGGTGAAGTCCAGCGGGTAGAAGAACATCACCACATACTTGCCCTTGAGGTCGGAGAGCTTCAGCGGCTCGATCCGGTTGTCGCCATAAACGGCGGTAGCGTTGAAGTCGGGTGCCTGTTTGCCTACGAGAACGGCCATGTTTTTTCTCCTTGGTTTGATGAGCGGAACTAAAAGACTGAGGATACTTTGTTTTCTTCCCGGCAGAAAAGTTCAGTCTACGAAGAAATGCTGTGTGCGGTGTCAGAGCGTCGGCAGTTGTTCGAAACCAGTGAGCAGTTCGTGATCACGGATCTCTTCGATGTCGATGCTGTTGACCCGCGCTGCCGGCGGGCCGGTTTCTGCCCATGCAATCAGTGCATCGACAGCGGCCGGCGCTCCCTGCAGAAGCGCTTCGACGCTGCGGTCACGACGGTTGCGCACCCAGCCACTAACCCCCAGTCTGACCGCCTGGTCAGACAAGGCCCAGCGGAAACCGACGCCCTGAACCAGGCCGCGGATGCGTAGCGAACGAGTGCTTGTGGCAGGGGTGTCCATCATCCTCCTTTCGCCGGCGGGTGCCGTACTGGCATAATCCTCCGATATGACACGGATAAGTTCAAGGGGGCAGGTGGAATTCGTGGATTCCGCACGATCGGGCTGCTTTGCCACAACCGTGGCTGGCACTGGAGCGCTTGTGGGCAAAGTGTGCTGAAAGCCCTGTTGCTGCTTCCCTTGCTTGCGGCCTTGCTGGTCGCGGTGCTGCCTGCCCGGCGGGTGAATCTGATCCGCAACGTTGCCGCTGCATCTGCTGTGCTGGTCTTGCTCGGCACGCTGTTGCTGATTGCCGGCTTTGATCACGGGCAGGGAGGTTTGCAGTTCTTCGAGACGCGGCCGTGGAATCCGCGCGTAGGCTCAAGTTTTTCTCTGGGTGTTGACGGCATTTCACTGCCGATGATCGTTCTTGCTGCCTTGCTCAGCCTGGTGGCGATTCTTGCTTCCGGCAGCATCCGCAGCGGCGCCCGGCTTTATTTTTCACTGCTGCTGGTGCTCGAATCGGCCATGCTCGGCGTATTCATGGCGCGTGACTGGTCGCTGTTCTATGTCTTCTGGGAACTGACCCTGATCCCCCTGTTCTTCCTGATCGACCGCATGGGCGGTGGCAACCGCCACCGTGCGGCACTGAACTTCGTGCTCTATACCCTGGGTGGGTCGGTGTTCATGCTGGTGGCCTTGCTCCTGCTGTACGATGCCGCCCCCGGCCACAGCTTTGCCATGGCCGATATGGCCGAGGGCGCGCGCGGCCTGCCGCTGGCAACGCAGTTGCTGATCTTTGCCGGGCTGTTCATTGGCTTCGGCGTGAAAATGCCGGTGTTTCCGCTGCATGGCTGGCTGCCGCTGGCGCACGTCGAGGCGCCCGTACCGGTTTCCATCCTGCTCTCGGGCGTACTGCTCAAGATGGGCAGCTATGGCCTGATTCGTGCGGCAGAAACGCTGCCGGCGGCGACCCTGCACCTGCAGGATGCACTGGCGCTGCTGGCACTGGTTTCGCTGATCTACGGCAGTGTGCTGGCCTGGC
This sequence comes from Zoogloeaceae bacterium, assembly GCA_024235655.1. Lineage (GTDB taxonomy): Bacteria > Pseudomonadota > Gammaproteobacteria > Burkholderiales > Rhodocyclaceae > Proximibacter. Next base: position 842,419 of record JACKLY010000001.1, read on the forward strand.
GGCAGACTGATCTGAAGAAAATGGTGGCTTATTCCTCGGTAGCTCACATGGGCGTGGTGCTGCTCGGCATTGCCACCCTGAGCGTTGCCGGCCTCGCCGGTGCCGTTTTCCAGATGGTCGCGCATGGCCTGGCTGCCGGCCTGCTCTTCCTGCTTGTCGGTGTGATCTATCAGCGAACACATACGCGGGAATTGCATGAGATCGGAGGCTTGCGCAGTGCCGCGCCACGGCTCACTTTTCTCCTGACATTGGCCTTGCTGGCCTCGGCCGGCCTGCCCGGCAGTGCCGGTTTCATCGCTGAGCTGCATGTGCTGATTGCCGGATTTGAGCGTTGGCAGGGCGGGGTTGTCCTGCTTTCCATTGGCGTGCTGATCAGCGCGGCCTACGCTCTGCGTGTTACCGGCCGGCTGTGCTTGGGGCAGGCCATGCATGCCGGGACGGTGACCGATATCGACCGGACAGAGCTGCTGGGGGCGGCCACACTTGCCCTGATCATTGTCTTCGCCGGTATCTATCCAGCCCCCTTGCTCCGCTTGTCAGCGGCCTCGGTACGCGGGATCGCCGCACTCTTCGGTGGATGACGCCGTGACGACCCTGCCCGGCCAGCTTGCGGATACCTCTGCGCTCTCCCTGCGTGAGCGGCTGACGGCGTGCCGGCAGCACCTGGAACATGTGCTGCCGGCACAGGCACCCCTGCGCAATTTTGTGCACCACAATACCTTGCACGGCTTGCAGCATCTGTCCTTTGCCGCGGCATTGGCTGAAGCACATCGCATATCCGGTGCTCGCCCCTGGATGGCAGAATCCCGCTGCCGCGAGCTGTTGGCCGAGGGGCGGATTGTCCTCGCTGATCTGGCCGCGGCGCTCGGCGAAGCCGGCATCCCCGCCCTTGATGACGAGATCGCCGGCTTTGCCGGGGTCACCCGGCGTGCAGTCATTCTTGCTGGCTTTGTTCTGGATGCACAGCCGGTCAGCACGGTGCGCTGTGCCTGGTTGCTTGACGAAGGGCAGCGCCTGGAGCACCTGCAGCCGCAGATCGATCCGGCGGCAAGGCGGCGCCTGCTGGCAGGAAGAAGTGAGCGTATCGTGCTGGCCGAACTCTGGGAGGCATGCAGCAGATTGTTGCCGTCGGTATCGGAACCGGTGCTGGGCGTCGCTCCCGGCAAGGTATTTGCCGAGTTTTTTGATGTGCCGGCCAGCACGCCGGTGTGGCAGCGTGAATCGCCAGCGCTCTGGCAGTCGCTGGTCGCCCGTGTCGGCCGGGAATGGACGCTGGCCACCTTGCTGGCACGGCTGACTGGCGAACAGGTGCTGGATGAGATTCAGCCGACATTGATTCGTCACCTCGCTGCGCATCTTGATCAGGGGGTGGCAGCGTGGCCAAACCCGGCGCGTGCTTCCGGGTTCTACACCGCCTGGCGCAGATGCGCCGGGCAGGATGTCGGCTGGGAGCTGGACGAACGGCTTGCCGCACGCGAAGAAATTGCTGCATTGCCGGAAGATCCGCTGGAAACGATTGCTCGTGAGCTGATGCACCTGGGGCCGGATGAGACGCATTGGTGTGACTATCTTGAACGGCTCGCGCTGGAGCTGCCGGGTTGGTCGGGGATGTTCCTGTGGCGTGATCGCCATGCACAGGAGAACGATGCCGTGCCGGTGGCGATGGCCGATTATCTGGCGGTACGGCTGGTGCTGGAGCGCCTCTGTTGCGAGGATCTGGTGCGGCGCACCTGGGGGCTGCCCCTGTTTCTTTCCGAGCTGGGTGACTATTTTCTGTGTCATCCCGCCGAGCTTTGGGTGCGCCATGCGGTATTCGCCGGTTTGCTGCCGGAGTTGGCTGTCGGTTCAGCCCAGGCGCTGATCAAGGGTAACGGTCAGGCCGCGGATGAAAAGGATTGGGGCGCGCTGGCCAGCCAGGTGTTGAGCGAAGCGCCGCCGGGCGAGCGGCGCTGGTCATTGTTTCTGCTGGCACAAGCGCTCGGGTTGGATGCAGCAGCCCTGGAAGGGGCAGGAAAAGAGAGCGCCGAGCGACTGCTGCAGGTTGCCAGCGAGCTGGATGCCAATCAGCGCGGCCATGTCTGGTTGCTGGCCTACGAAGCGCAATACCGGACACGAATTTTCGCTGCACTGACAGCCAACCATGGACGTAGCCAGCCCCCCGTGCAGCCGGAAGCCCAGTGCATTTTCTGCATGGATGACCGCGAAGAGGGCACCCGTCGTCACCTCGAAGAAGTCAATCCGGCCATTGAAACCCTGGGTGCTGCCGGTTTCTTTGGCGTGCCCATGTACTGGCATGGCCTCGACGATAGCGAGCCGAGCGCCTTGTGTCCGGTGGTGGTGACACCGGCCAACCGGGTGCGCGAAGTTGTTGCCGACAGCCATGCCGAACAGTTGCCCCGCCATCGCCGACGCCGGCAATTGCGCCTGGATTGGCAGCAGCGTGCGCACGGCCTTTCCCGTGATGGTTTGCTGAGGGCACCACTGGCGACCCTGCTGGCGGCACCCGTGGGTTTTCTGGCGCTTGGCTTGCAGACGGTCGCCCCGTCCTGGCTGGCCCGCCTGAAGCAGCGCTGGTGTACCGCCTTTGATGTCGAGTTGCCGACCCGTGTTGCGGTGACGGTCAATGATGCGGCGGGTGCCCTGCCGCATGAAGGTTTCAGTGATGACGAACAGGCAGCGCGGGTCGCTGGCCTGCTTGCGGCCATCGGCCTCACCACGCGTTTCGCACCACTCGTTGCGCTCATTGGCCATGGTTCGGGCAGCAGCAATAACCCGCATCTGGCCGCTTATGATTGTGGCGCCTGCTCCGGCCGCCACGGCGGGCCGAATGCGCGCGTCTTTGCAGTCATGGCCAACCGCCCCGAGGTGCGCTGCCGACTCAAGGTGCAAGGCATCGACATTCCCGATACCACCCGCTTTGTCGGTGCCGAGCACAATACGGCCGATGAATCGATGCACTGGTATGACCTTGATGAGATGCCGCCTGCGTTCCGGCCAGCCATGCAGATTTTGCAGCAGAACTTGCACGAGGCTACACGTCGTCATGCCGTTGAGCGTTGCCGGCGGCTGGCCTCGGCGCCGCTCAATCCGACCCCGGCTGCCGCACTGGCACATCTGGCCGAGCGCCGTGCCGACTGGTCGCAGGCGCGTCCCGAGTTGGGGCATGCAACGATTGCCTCGGCCTTCATCGGGCGCCGGCAAATGAGCCGCGCGACCTTCTTCGATCGTCGCTGCTTCCTCATTTCCTATGACCCGCTGGCCGATGCCGACGGCAAGGTACTGGAGTCAACATTGCTGGCTGCCGGCCCGGTGGGTGCCGGTATCAGCCTGGAGTATTACTTCTCGACCGTTGATAACGAGCGGTTTGGCTGCGGCAGCAAGATCACGCATAACCTGGCCGGTCTGTTCGGGGTCATGGAAGGAACCAGCTCCGATCTGCGCACCGGCCTGCCACTGCAGATGATCGAAATCCATGAACCGATGCGCCTGCTGGTGGTGCTTGAGCAGACGCGCGCTGTGGTCGATGCCATCCTGGTGCGGCAGCCTCCCCTGCAGGAGTTGATCGGCAACAACTGGATCCGCGTGGCCGTGAAGGAACCGGAGAGCGGGGCCATCTATCGGTTTGTGCCGCATGCGGGCTGGGAACCATGGGTGGCAACTGCCGATGTTCCCGCAATGAATACGGCGGCGGATTCGGCCGCCTGGCTGGCCGGTCATCATCAGCCGTTGCCGCCGGCCTTGCTGGAGGCCGGCCGATGATCGGCATTGCCGAAGCCCTCGTGCATTCAGCCAGCCTGATCTGGCTGGTACCGGCATTGCCGCTGGCGGCTGCCTTGCTGATCGGCGGGCGAATGTTGCAAGGGGTGAGCGGTGATGACGCCGAGCCGGTCACCGCAGCACTGGCGAGAGGCGCGGCGCTGGGCAGTGGATTGCTGTTGCTGGTCTTCCTGCTGGCCGCGCTACTGGCCGGTGCGCCGGGCCATCTGCTGCTTGGCAACTGGTTTGCCGTGCCCGGCTTTTCCGTCCCGGTTTCTTTCCTGCTCGATCAGACGGCGCTGCTGGTCGCTGCGGTAGTGGCTTTCATCGCCTGGGTAACGATTTCCTTCTCGACGGCGTACCTGCATCGCGAACCCCGTTTCCATCGTTTTCATTTCGGCATGAGTCTGTTTCTTGGCGGCATGTTGCTGATCGTGCTGGCCGGTAATGCCGTACTCGGTTTTGTTGGCTGGGAACTGTGCGGGCTGGCCTCCTGGCTGCTGATCGCTTATGCCGATGAGCGCCCGCGAGCCACGGGCAACGCGCTGTTTGCCTTTCTCTGCAACCGGGTCGGCGATGCCGGGTTCCTGCTGGCAATCGGCCTCGGCTTCTGGTGGCTGGGTTCCGTCGAATGGCCGGTGCTGCTTGGTGGAACATTGGCTGAAACCGTCAAGCTGCGCATGCTGTTGCTCGGCCTGCTTGTGGCGGCTTTGGCCAAATCGGCACAGCTCCCCTTCACGCCGTGGATCACGCGCGCACTCGAAGGGCCAACCCCTTCGTCGGCGGTTTTCTATGGGGCGGTGATGGTGCATGCCGGCGTCTATTTGCTGATTCGCATCAACCCGCTCCTGCAACAGGTGCCGGATATGGCCGTTGCCGTCGCCGTCGCCGGGCTGGCAACGGCGCTGTATGGCTGGCTGTGCGGGCGTGTCAGCAGCGATGTCAAAACTTCACTGGTGCTGGCGACGGTGGTTCAGGTCGGGCTGATGGTCTTTGCCTGCGGGATGGGCTGGACGGAAATGGCCACCGGGCATCTGCTGCTACACGCGGTGTGGCGTGCCTATCAATTCCTGCTGGCGCCTTCGTACCTGGTGCTGGCACCGAAACCTCTGCCGCTGTCGCGCTGGCTGGCGGGTAACGGGCAACTCTACACGGCCGCACTACAGCGTTTCTGGATCGAGCCACTGATCGCCGCGCTACTGCAACGACCGACCCTGCTGCTTGGGCAGGATGTGCGCAAGCTCGATGAACGTGTGCTGGAACGGTTGGTTGGTGCGCCCGATCTGCAGCAGGCTGCGGCCGCCACCGAGGGGGGGGGCAGTGCCGGGGTTGGCGGGCGCTTATTGGGGTGGCTGGCGACGCATTTCCAGCGACTGGAAAGCCGGCTGGTTTTTCAGAATGAGCGTGGTGGCCTGGTCGGGGTGCTGCAGCGGCTGGGCGAGATGATCAGGATGCTCGAACATCTGCTTGAGCAGCCGCGCTACCTGATGCTGATGGTGATGGCGACCTTTGTGGTGATCCTGTGATGCTGAGCACGCAATTCAACGATGGCTGGCCATTGCTTGCCGTGCTGCAATTGCTGCCGGCACTGGGGGCGCTGATCCTCTATGCCGGCCGACGGCAGTTCTGGGCAGTGGGTTTTGCCCGGCTGGTATTCCTCGGTGAACTGGCCTTGGCGGCACACCTCTATGCCCGTCTTGATGCAACATCGCCGGCGCTGCAGTTTGCCGAGCGGGCGAACTGGTTGCTCTACCACGCCGGCGCCGATGGCATCACGGTGCTGTTCGTCATGGTCGCGGCATTGATCGGCCTGCTGCTTTCGCTCTATGACCCGGCTCGCGAGCGCATGCGCCATGCCTCGCTATTGGTCGTCGTACTGCTTGCGCAATCGAGCCTGATGGTCATGCTGGTCACGCTCAACCTGGTCTGGTTTGCCGCAGCCTCGGCCTTTGAACTGGCACTGGTGGCGTATCTGCTGCGTGTCTGGGCGTCCGGCGATGCGGGCGACATGGCATTTTCACGCTTCCTGCAGTATCAGGGGTTCGGCTGGTTGCTCTTTGCCGGCGGTGTGCTGGTGCTCGGCTGGGGGTATGCCGATGCCAGTGGCGGGCGCTGGAGTTTCGATCTGCTCGATCTGGTGCAGACGCCGCCGGTCGGCAAGTTCCAGTCGGCAGCGTTCTTTCTGCTCTTCTATGGGCTGGCGGTGCGGACGCCCTTGTTCCCACTGCATGGCTGGCTGCCGAACATGGCGCAACACGGCACGATTGCGATTGCACCGACCCTGCTGCTCGGGGTCAAGGTCGGTATCTACGGCATGGTGCGCTTTGTCCTGCCCCTGACGCCGGATGCGGTACTGACCTGGCAGCCGTATGTGGTGGCATTCGCCGGCACCGGCATATTTTTCGCAGCCGCGTTGGCCTTGCTGCAAACCAACCTGCGTCGCCTGCTTGGCTTTGCCGTAGTCAGCCATACCAGCCTGATCGTTCTCGGCATCTTTTCACTGCACTCGCTCGGCTTGCAGGGCGCCTTGCTGCTGGCGGTGAGTTTCGGTTTTTCCGTGACCGTGCTGCTGCTGATGGTGGCCTTCGTTTTTCGTCGTACGCAGACCGCCGAGCTGGCTGAGCTGGGGGGGCTGTTCGAGCGTATCCCCTTCATTGCCATTGCCTTCCTGATTGGTGGCTTTTCGATTGTCGGCATGCCGGGAACGCCGGGTTTCGATGCCGCACATCTGGTACTGGAAGCCGCGATCGAACGCTTCGGCGCCCTGCCTACGGTGGCGGCTGCGCTGGGTAACGTGGCAGCAGCCGGTTTTCTGCTCTGGGCGTTTCAACGTGCCTTCCTGTCACCGGCGCCGGAAGGCGGCAAGCTGCAGTCCATTGAGCGGGTGCAGCCGATGGAGTACCTGCTCGGCGGGCTGACCTTGCTGGTGTTGCTGCTGGCCGGCTTTCTCCCCGAGCCCTGGCTGTCTCTGACCGAGGCGGCAACGCAGGCGATGGCCGCACGTTTTGGTGGGGTGGGCGGATGAGTTTACCCCCGCTCTCGATCCTGCTTTTGCTGCCCTTGCTCGGCGCGCCCCTGTGCTGGTTGGCGGGGGAACGGCAGGCACGGACGGTGGCCCTGTGCTGTGCGGTGTCCGTGCTGCTTGTGGCGCTGGCGGTACTGGCTGGCTTCGATGTGGGTAACGGGGATTTCCAGTGGCGAGAGCGTCATGTCTGGATTCCCGGTATCAATGTCGCCTGGGATCTGGGTGTGGATGGGCTCTCGGTGCTGTTCCTGCCAGCGACTGCATCGCTGTTTCTGGCTGCGATGGTGATCGGACAGCGGGCGCCGCAGCCGTTGCCGGCGCTTTACTACGCGCTGTTGCTGCTGCTCGAATTTGCCACGCTCGGGGTTTTCTGTGCATTGGATGTGCTGCTTTTCTTCAGTTTCTGGGAACTGACGCTGATCCCGCTCTACTTCCTGATCGGTCTATGGGGGCTGCCGGCGGCGGGCCGTGCCGCAGCCACCCGCTATCTGTTGCTGATGCTGTCCGGCGGGGTCTGCCTGCTGATGGCGTTCCTGCTGGTAGCAGCCAATGCCGGCATGCAGTTCGATTTGCCGACCCTGTTGGCCGGCCGGCTGCCCTACGAGCGGCAACTCATCATATTCCTGCTGCTGCTGTTCGGTTTTGCGGTCAAGGCGCCCCTGGTGCCGCTGCATTCCTGGTTGCCCTCACTGGCGCTGGGTGGGCCGGCAGCGATTACCGCATTGCTGGTCGGGCTCAAGCTGGGTGCCTACGGCCTGCTTCGTTTTGCCATTCCGCTGGCTCCCGATGCGGCACAAAGCCTGCACTGGCTACTGGCCGGCCTGGGTACGGTGAGTGTGCTGTATGGCGCTGTCGCCGCTTTGGCACAGACCAATCTGCGGGCGGTCATCGCCTATGGCAGTGTCGCTCATGTCGGTCTGGTCGTGCTGGGCATGGCCAGCTTTTCAGTAGCTGCTGTTCAGGGCTCGGTCGTATTGTTGCTCTCTTTTTCGCTGACGTCGGGTGGGGCCTTCCTGCTGCTCAACAGTCTGCAGCGACGAGTCGATTCCTGTGATCTTTCCGCACTGTCCGGTGTCAGTCAGCGCATGCCCCAGTTGAGCCGGTTTTTTCTATTGTTCGGCCTGGCTGCCATGGGCTTGCCGGGCACCATCGGTTTTCCGGCAGAGTTCCTGATCATTGTTTCTGCGCTGCAGGTACATAGTGGCGCAGCCCTGGCGGCGTTGTTCGCCATGGTGGTGTGCGCTGCGGCTTTTCTGGTCCCGTATCGTGCTGCTTTTCAGGGGCCGGTTTTGCATACGGCAGTTGCCGAAGCGGATGATCTGGTCACGCGCGAGTTCTGGGTAGCGCTGCTGTTGGTGCTGCTGGTCGTGGGGCTGGGGGTTTATCCCCAGCCGTTGCTTGATTTGATCCGGCCGGCCGCTGAACTTTGGGTGGCTCGTCTCGGTCAGAGTGGCTGATTGAGCCGGGAAGTCTCTTCTGCAGGACACAAATGACTCGCCACGCTTTCCTTTTTTGAGGAGCGTTGGTGGGTTTTGAGTAGAATGATGTCTGGCGCAGGAAAATGGAATCACCAATATGAAACTGCCCCTGCAGCCTTTGCCGGCCGGGGGCGACGCAGGGGAAAAAGTATGACATTTAATCAACGGGTACGCCCCTTCGGCCTGATGGCCTTGTTGCCACTGGCGGTATTGCTGGCTTCCTGCGCCGAGGAGAAGACGCCGGCGCAACGTGCAGCGCCGGAGGTGCAGGTGATGACTGTGACGCCTAGGACCATCCCGGCGACTTCGACTTTCGTGGCGCAGACCGAGAGTTCCCGGCAGGTCGAGATCGTGGCGCGGGTCGCCGGTTTCCTTGACAAGATTGCCTATGTGGAAGGGGAATTCGTCAAGGAAGGTCAGAAACTTTTCCAGATCGATCCAAAGCCCTTTCAGGTGCAGCTGGATGCGGCAAAAGGTGAACTGGCGGCGCAGATTGCCAGAATGAATACCGCCCAGGCGACCTTGGGTCGCGTCAAACCCCTGGCGGAACAGAACGCCTTGTCGCAGGCGGATCTGGATCGGGCCGTCGGGGATTTCGAGGCTTCGTCTGCTGCGGTGTATTCGGCCAGGGCCAAGGTGCGCGAGGCGGAATTGAATCTTGGCTATGCCACGATCCGCTCGCCGCTGAATGGCTCGGCCAGCCGTGCGTTGCAGCGCGAGGGAGCGTATGTCGGCGCCGCGGCCGATACGGCCAAGCTGACCAACGTGGCGGCGCTTGATCCGATGTGGGTGACGTTCAGCGTGTCGCAGAACCAGCTGGCCAAGTTTCAGGATCAGATCGCCAGAAAGCTGGTGGTAGCGCCGGCCAACAACCAATTCGAGGTGGAAATCGAGTTGCCCGGCGGCAAGAAATATGCGCACAAAGGGATGATCAACTTTGCCGATTCGTCCTTCAGCCAGACGACCGGCTCTTTCATGGTGCGTGCTTCCTTGCCCAATAAGGAGATGGAATTGCGTCCGGGGATGTTTGTCACGGCGCGGCTGTTGGGGGCGCAGCACCCGGAAGCCATCGTGGTGCCGCAGCTGGCGGTTCAACAGGGCGCCAATGGGCATGCGGTGCTGGTGGTTGACGGCAACGGGATGGCGGCGGCGAGGCCGGTGGTGGTCGGGCATTTCGAGGGAACGCAAGACGTCATCATCGAGCAGGGCCTGAAGGCGGGCGATCAGGTGATTGTTTCCGGCTTTGCCCGGGTCGTGCCCGGTGCGCCGGTCAAGGTGGTCGCCACGCCGGCGCCGACGGCAAGCACGCCCGCTGCTGCCCCGGCAGCTGGCCGCTGATCGGCGGGATTCAGCATGTTTACCCATTTCTATATTGCCCGGCCGATCCTCTCGGCCGTGATCTCCCTCCTGATCGTGCTGGCTGGCCTGGTATCGATGGTCAATTCGCCGATCGAACAATACCCGAGCATGGCGCCACCCCAGGTGCAGGTGACCGCACGCTATCCGGGTGCAACTGCGGAAGTGATTGCAAACACCGTCGCGGCGCCGCTGGAAGCGCAGATCAACGGGGTCGACAACCTGCTCTATTTCCAGTCGTCCAGTTCGTCGAGCGGCAACCTGACGATCAACGTCTTCTTCAAGCCCGGCAGCAACCCGGACATCAATCAGGTGAACGTCCAGAACCGGGTCAACCAGGCTGCAGCCAAGCTGCCGCAAGTGGTGACGCAGCAGGGGGTGACGGTATCCACCCAGTCCTCCGGCTTCCTGATGGTGTTCTCGATCTTCTCGCCGGATGGCCGCTATGACCCGACCTTCATCGACAACTACGCCAACCTCAGCGTACTGGAGGAACTGAAGCGCGTTCCCGGCGCCAACCGGACCAGCTTTTTCGGCTTGCCGGATGTGGCGATGCGGGTCTGGCTGCAGCCGGATCGCATGGCCCAACTCGGCGTGTCGGTGGGGGAAGTCGCTCAGGCAATCCAGGGCCAGAACCAGACCTTCGGTATTGGCGTGCTGGGGGCGGAGCCCTCGGCAGGCAACGTCCAGCAGAGTTTTGTGGTGACCGCGAAGGGCATGCTTTCCAAGCCGGATGAGTTCAACGAGATCATCGTTCGCGCGGCGAATGAAGGCTCGGGTATCGTCCGTCTGCGCGACGTCGCGCGCGTCGAAATGGACAAGTTCGATTACTCGATCATCAGCCGCATCAATGGCATGCCCGGGGCGACGCTGGCGGTTTATCAGCAGCCGGGTGCCAATGCGGTGGATACGGCAAATGGGGTGCGCCAGCGGCTGGAAGAGCTGAAAACCAAATTCCCGCCGGGGCTGGATTACCGCATCGTGCTCGACACCAGCCTGTTTACAATCAATTCGATTGAAAAGGTCGTCCATACCTTTTTCGAAGCGGTGATTCTGGTGGTGCTGGTGGTCTTCGTATTCCTGCAGACCTTCCGCGCCACGATCATCCCGATCCTGGCCGTGCCGGTATCGATCATCGGCACCTTTGTCGGCATGCATCTGTTCGGCTTCTCAGTCAACATGCTGACCATGTTCGGCATGACACTGGCGATCGGTCTGGTGGTCGACGATGCGATTGTTGTGGTTGAAACGGTTGAAGCCAACATGGCGGCCAAGGGACTCTCTGCATTCGAAGCTGCCAAGGAGGCGATGACGGAAATTGCTGGCGCCCTGATCTCCATCGTGCTGGTGTTGTTGGCGGTGTTCCTGCCAGTCGCCTTTCTGGGCGGGGTGACCGGTACGCTGTTCAAGCAGTTTGCGGTAACCATTGCCATTTCGATGGTGGTCTCGGGAGTCATGGCGCTGACCCTCTCGCCCGCACTGTCTGCAATCATCCTGAAGGCCCACCACGGGGAGAAGAAAGGTTTCTTCCGGTGGTTCGAGAATACCTTCGAGCGTGTCCGGCAGGGCTATCTTCACGGCGTCGCCAAGGTGATCGACAACCCCGTGCGCGGCATGATGCTCTACGCTGCGATCATCGTCGGGGTGATTGCCGTCTTTCGCATCCTGCCCTCAAGCTTTGTGCCGGATGAGGATCAGGGTTATTTCTTTGTCATGGTCAATGCGCCCGATGCGGCGAGCCTGAACGTGGTGACCAAGTTGTCTGCCGAGGCAGAAAAGATCATCAAGGCCGACCCGGCGGTCGCGGATGTGACCTGGGTGGCCGGTTACAGCCTGATTGACGGTTCGCTGCAGAGCAATTCCGGGGTGATGTTCGTTTCCTTCAAACCTTTCGAGGAGCGCAAGGATCCGTCGCTGCTGTCCTTTGCCGTTCTGCCGCGGCTTAATGCGGCATTCTCCAAGTTGCAGGGGGGCTTCGTCTTTGCATTGAACCCCCCCTCCATTCCCGGCATGGGTTCGACAGGCGGTTTCGAGTTCTATCTGCAGAACCGGGGCAGCGGCGATTTCAGCGTGGTGCAGGAGAAGTTGCAGGCGTATCTGACCAAGGCGCGGCAACGACCGGAGTTGGTTGGGGTTAACAGCACCTTCCGCGCCAATTCCCAGCAACTGTTTGTCGATCTTGACCGGGCCAAGGCCGAATTGCTGGGCGTTTCCGTTGCCGATGTGTTCCAGACCATGCAGTCGTTCTTCGGCTCGGCAGTGGCCGGGCAATTCAGCCAGTACAGCCGGGTGTGGTGGGTGGTGGTGCAGGCGGACGCGGATTACCGCGCCAAGCCCAGTGATTTCGACAAGGTCTATGTGCGTTCGCGGACAGGAACCATGGTGCCGTTGTCGACACTGATTACCACGCACTACATTGCCGCACCGAAGATCGTGACCCGGTTCAACGGGTTCCCCGCCGTCAAGCTCACCGGTAATGCGGCGGAAGGCTACAGCTCCGGGCAGGCACTGACGGCAATGGAGGAGGTGGCCGGTGAAACGCTGAATGCCGATTTTACCTATGCCTGGGCGGGTCAGGCCCTGCAGGAAAAAGGCTCGGGCAGCACGTCTTCCACGGCCTTTATATTTGGCATCATCGTGGTCTTCCTGCTGCTGGCTGCCCAGTTCGAGAAATGGACCTTGCCGGTTGCCGTGGTGTTGACCGTGCCCTTTGCCATTCTGGGTGCGCTGCTGATTACCTGGGCCACCGGACTGGAAAACGATGTCTATTTCCAGGTCGGCATGGTGACGCTGGTCGGGTTGTCGGCGAAAAACGCGATCCTGATCGTCGAATTTGCGATTGAACGCGTGCACAAGGGGATGGCAGTTCGCGAGGCTGCCATTGAAGCGGCAGGTGCACGCTTGCGCGCCATCGTGATGACGTCATTCGCCTTCATCCTTGGTTGCGTGCCATTGGCACTGGCCAGCGGACCGGGGGCCAACAGCCTGCGTGCCATTGGCACCGGCGTGATCGGTGGCATGCTGATGTCCACCCTTGTTGCTACCTTCTTCGTGCCGCTATTCTTCTATCTGCTGGAGTCCTGGAGCGAGCGCCGCTCGGGCAAGCCGGTGACTGCGCAATCCGGGGAGGGGCACTGACATGAAACGCCGCGTTTTTGTAAGCGCGATGGCCGCGTCCTTGACCGGGTGTGCCATGGGCCCGGATTTCTTGCGGCCTTTCTTCGAAACCCCGCCTGACTGGCGCGTTGATTTGCCGCAGGCGAGTTCTTTTGCCAACATGCGCTGGTGGCAATCCTTTGGCGATCCGGTGCTGGATTCGCTGGTGGAGCAGGCACTCAAGGACAACCTCGACATACGGATTGCTGCCGCCCGCGTCGAGCGTTTCCTGGGGCAGTTGTCGACCACGCGTTCGCAGTTTTTCCCCCAGATCGGGTACGGTCTGGATGTCAGTCGTAACCGTTCGAGCGAGCGTGGTGTGACGCCACTGCCTTCAGGCACCGACCCCTGGTACAAGCTGTATCAAGGGTCGCTGAGCGCCGCCTGGCAGATCGATCTGTTTGGCCGTGTGCGCAGGCAAAGTGAAGCGGCCCAGGCGCGTGTGCTGGCCAGCGAGCAGGGACGGCGAGGCACGCTGCTGTCGGTTGTTTCTGCCGTGGCAGCAGGCTATGTAAATTTGCGGGCGCTGGATCGGAAACTGGACATCGCTCGGGCCACCGCGAGCAATTACGAAAAGTCATTGCGTATCTTTGAACTGCGTTTCAAGGGCGGGGTGGTTTCCCAGACCGAACTCTCTCAGGTTGAGTCACAGTATCAGCAGGCACGGGCAGCGGTGCCGGTGCTGGAGAAGCAGGTAGCGGCGCAGGAAAACCTGCTTTCGGTGCTGCTTGGCCGGCCTCCTGGCACGATACCGCGTGGCAAGACAATCGATGCGCTGGCGGTGCCGGCGGTGCCTCCGGGCTTGCCTTCCTCGTTGATCGACCGTCGCCCGGACGTGCTGCAGGCAGAGCAGAATCTGGTGGCAGCCAATGCCGAAATCGGTGTCGCCCGCTCCCTGTATTTTCCGGATATTTCGCTGACGGCCGCCGTCGGTTCTGCCAGTGCGGCGCTCAGTGATTTCCTCTCCGGGCCATCGACGGTTGCTTTGCTGGCTGCCAATATTGCTGGCCCGGTGTTTACCTTCGGCAATATCGAGGGCCAGGTGCGCAGTGCGGAAGCGGCCAATGCCGAGGCCCTGGCCAACTACCAGCTGACCATTCTCAATGCCCTGCGCGATACCAACGATGCGCTGGTTGGTGCGCAAAAGGATGAGGCCGTCTTTGATGCGCAAAGCAAACGGGTCAAGGCGCTGCGTGAGTACGCCAGCCTGTCTCGACTGAAATACGAGAACGGTACGGCGAGCTATCTGGAAGTGCTCTACGCTGAAAATGAGCTGTTTGCCGCGGAGTTGTCGGGGGTGGATGCCGAGTCCAGCCGTTTGACGCAGATGATCTCCGTATATCGGGCATTGGGGGGCGGCTGGGTCGATGCGATTGATCCTGCGGCAAGCATTTCCGCTGAACCTGCTGCACCCTCGGCTGACAAGGAAAGCTAGGTCGCTGGCGCCTTGCTGATCAGTTCAAGCCGCCGTGAGCGCCAGTCGAGCACGGCGTTGCGAACGTGCATTTTCCCTGCCAGTTGCGGAAATTCGGCACGAATGACCTCGGCAGCAAAGTTGGCCATGAAGGCGGATTTCAGCTCTGCGCGTGCCCGGTCAACGCCGATGTCTTCGTAGGGCACGGAGGCGAGCAGCAAAAAACCGTCGTCGGGTATGCGTCCCAGGCGCATGTTGGCTTCGATGATGGAGGCCGCTTTCCTGACCGGATCGGCAAGATCCGGGCTGTAGGGGCCGATGATCAATGCCAGATTGGGCATGTGCAGGAAATCAAAACCGCGCCCCAGACAAATCATCCATTCTCGGTGTTCGATGTCCGTGCGTCGTTGCGTCTTCCTGACCCCGTCGATGTGACGCAGGTTGCCGGCAAGCAAGGGGATCAGGTCGTGGCGCATCTGCTCCGGCATGTCCGGATACAGTTCGCCGATTCGTTGCGGCAGGGTGCCGGCGTCATCCGGGCGCAGCGTCGACAGATCGAGCAACCCACCATTCGGGGCATGCAGGCAGAGCGCATCCTCATCCGTCTCGAAGCCGCAGACCAGCGGGTAAACCGTAGCGTGGCCTGTGCCAAAGACGGCTTCGACCTGGCTGCGAATATGCCAGGTGTGCGCCATGGCCTTCTCCGTGTCGTAGTCGAAACCAGCGCACCCCCGCTTCTTGCTGCCACGCGAAAAGTGATAGGTAATGATCAACAGTACCCGACGACCATCATGGACGCAGCGTTGTACATAGCCGGCAAGAATTTCGCCAAGGTGCGGCCAGCCGAGATCAAAAATTCCGCCCAGATTGCGGAAGGGCTGGATGATGCCCAGCGGGGTTTGCGTGGTGACCGCAAGGTTGATGCGGCCATCCATGCATTTCAGCACGCCGACGGCTGTCGGGTGGCGGGCCATATAGCGCTCCCTTGCCAGCCAATCGTCCGGGCTGCAGAACTGGGCGGAGTAGTCGCGCGCACGCTCGAACAGCCAGTCGATGCGATCGGCGATCGGTTTGCTGTGGATATCCATCGTACTGCTCCTCACCTGATCCGGTCGGGTGATTCTAACGGGCTTATCCGGGTTGCGGGCAATGGAACTCTAGTCAAGCCGCGACAGATTGGCCGCTTGAGCTGCCTGCACCTGTAACGAAAAGAAGCGCAGACGATGGGTGGTCAGTGGCCGAAGGCGTACGTAGAATTCTATGTGGAGGCCTATCCAGGCCTATTTGACGCGCATTCCCGGCAGGGCACCGCTGTCGGGTGACAGGATGTAGATGCCGCCTGTCTTGTCGTCGGCACCCGAGGCGGCAAGCACCATGCCTTCGCTCATGCCGAACTTCATCTTGCGCGGTGCGAGGTTGGCCACCATCACGGTCAGGCGGCCGATCAGTGCCGCCGGGTCGTAGGCCGACTTGATGCCGGCGAAGACTTGGCGTGGTTTTTCCTCGCCGATATCCAGCGACAGGCGAATCAGTTTCTCGGCGCCATCGACGTGGCCGGCGTCCACAATCTTTGCGATGCGCAGCTCGACTTTCATGAAGTCATCGATGCTGATGTGCGGGCCAGCTTCGGCCTGAGCGCTTGCAACGGCCACGGCCTTCTCCTGTTTTTCTGCGTGCTTCTGCGGTGCCGGTTCGGCGGGCGTGAGCGATTCCTTGTTGGCTTCCACCAGCGCAACGATCTGCTTCGGGTCGATACGCGTCATCAGGTGGCTGTAGGTGTTGATCGCGTGACCAGCCGGCAGCGAAATGCCGGCGTCGTCCCATTGCAGCGGTGCAATGCCCAGGAAGGACTCTACCGCTGTGGCCACCGTCGGCAGCACCGGCTTGAGGTACAGCGTCAGCAGGCGGAAGGCTTCGATGGCCTCCGAGCAGGCGGCATGCAGTTCGGCTTCCTTGCCTTCCTGCTTGGCGAGCTCCCACGGTTTGCGGTCGTTGACCACCACGTTGGCGGCGTCGGCCAGTGCCATGATTTCACGCAGCGCGCGGCCGAAGTCGCGGTCTTCATAGGCGGTGGCAATGCTGCTGGATGCCTCGCGCAGCGGTTTCAGCCAGGCGGCGTCGGTGCTGCCGAGCTTGCCGTCGAACTTCTTGCTGATGAAGCCGGCGCAGCGGCTGGCGATGTTCACGTATTTGCCGACCAGGTCGGAATTGACGCGGGCGACGAAGTCCTCGAGGTTGAGGTCGATGTCTTCCATCGTGCCGTTCAGTTTGGCGGCGTAGTAGTAGCGCAGCCATTCCGGGTTCAGCCCGGTTTTCAGGTAGCTCTCGGCGGTGATGAAAGTGCCGCGCGACTTGCTCATCTTGGCGCCGTCGACGGTCAGGAAGCCGTGCGCGAAGATCGCCGTCGGTGTACGGAAGCCGGCGTGCGCCAGTTCTGCCGGCCAGAACAGTGCGTGGAAGTAGAGGATGTCCTTGCCGATGAAATGGTACAGCTCGGTTGTGGAGTCGGGCTTGAAGTACTCGTTGAAATCCAGCCCCTGCCTGCCGCACAGGTTCTTGAACGAACCCATGTAGCCGATCGGCGCATCCAGCCAGACATAGAAATATTTGCCGGGAGCGTCGGGAATCTCGAAGCCGAAGTAGGGGGCATCGCGCGAGATGTCCCAGTCGGTCAGCTTGTTCTCGCCTTCCGTGCCCAGCCATTCCTGCATCTTGTTGGCTGCTTCGGCTTGCAGGCGGCCGTCTTCGCGTGTCCAGCGGCGCAGGAAGGATTGGCAGCGCGCGTCCGAAAGGCGGAAGAAGTAGTGATCCGAATTGCGCAGTTCCGGCTTGGCGCCGGAGACGGCCGAGTACGGATTCTTCAGGTCGTTGGGCGTGTAGGCCGCACCGCAGCTTTCGCAGTTGTCGCCATACTGGTCCTTGGCGCCGCACTTCGGGCACTCGCCCTTGATGAATCGATCCGGCAGGAACATCTGCTTGACCGGGTCGTAGTACTGCTCGATGGTGCGTACCTCGATCAGCCCGGCTGCCTGCAGCTTGCCGTAGATGTCTTCGGCACAGGCACGCGTCTCCGGCGAGTGCGTCGTGTAGAAGTTGTCGAAACCGACATGGAAGCCCGCGAAGTCGCGTGAATGCTCGCCATGTACGCGTTCGATCAGCGTTTCCGGCGTGATCCCTTCCTTCTCGGCACGCAACATGATCGGCGTGCCGTGTGTGTCGTCGGCGCAGACGTACCAGCACTCGTGGCCACGCATCTTCTGGAAGCGCACCCAGATGTCGGTCTGGATGTATTCGACAAGGTGGCCGAGGTGGATGGCGCCGTTGGCGTAGGGCAGGGCGGAGGTGACGAGGATCTTGCGGGACATGGGGGAACCAGCGATTCGGGGAAAGGCGTGATTCTAGCAAACGCGGCTGTGCCGGCTGTCAAAATCGGTTAAAATCCGCCGATACTGTACAAAATTACTCAAGTATTACAGGAGCGAGAAATGGCTGTGAGCGTCGACGCCGTTAAAGCGGCATTGCAGGAACTGGTTGATCCGAACACGCAGAAGGATTTCGTCAGCAGCAAGTCGGCGAAAAACATCAAGGTCGATGGCGACGATGTGTCGTTTGACATCGAGCTCGGCTATCCGGCCAAGTCGCAGGTTGACGCCATTCGCAAGCAGGTCATCGCAGCCGTTCGGGCGATTCCGGGGGTTGGCAACGTCAGCGCCAATGTGCATGTGAAAATCGTCTCGCACGCCGTGCAGCGCGGCCTGAAGCCGTTGCCGGGCGTGAAGAACATCATCGCCGTGGCCTCGGGCAAGGGCGGCGTCGGCAAGAGCACGACGGCGGTCAATCTGGCGCTGGCACTGGCACAGGAGGGCGCCACGGTCGGCATGCTGGATGCCGATATCTACGGCCCATCGCAGCCGCAGATGCTGGGCATCGCCGGGCAGCAGCCGGAGTCGAGCGATGGCAAGTCGATGGAACCGTTGAAGGCCTACGGCATCCAGGCCATGTCCATCGGTTTTCTGATCGACACCGAGACGCCGATGGTCTGGCGCGGGCCGATGGTGACGCAGGCACTGGAGCAGATGCTGAACGACACCAACTGGAAGGACCTCGACTATCTGGTGGTCGACATGCCGCCAGGCACCGGCGATACGCAACTGACGCTGGCCCAGAAGGTGCCGGTGACGGGCGCGGTGGTAGTGACGACGCCGCAGGACATCGCCCTGATCGATGCGCGCAAGGGGCTGAAGATGTTCGAGAAGGTCGGCGTGCCGATCCTCGGCATTGTCGAGAACATGAGCATCCATATCTGCTCGAACTGTGGCCATGCCGAGCACATCTTTGGCACGGGTGGCGGCGAGGCGATGTGCCAGGATTACGATGTTGAGTTCCTTGGCTCCCTGCCTTTGGAGCTGTCGATCCGCGAACTGGCCGATTCGGGCAAGCCGACGGTGGTGGGGGCGCCGGATTCGAAGGCTGCCGACATCTACCGCAGCATTGCCCGCCGCGTGGCCGTGAAGGTGGGCGAGACGGCGAAGGACATGTCGTCCAAATTCCCCTCGATCGTGGTGCAGAACACCTGAAATATCAAACGCTTCCATGATGGCCGCCGGACGCCGTACAATACGCCGCTTCTCTTACGGTGTCCGGAATCAGCCCCATGTCCATCAAGTCTGACAAGTGGATCCGCCGCATGGCGGAACAGCACGGCATGATCGAGCCGTTCTCGCCACAGCTCGTGCGCGAAGTGAACGGCCAGAAAATCGTCTCCTACGGCACGTCGAGCTACGGCTACGACATTCGCTGTGCCGACGAATTCCGTGTATTCACCAACATCAATTCGACCATTGTCGATCCGAAGAACTTCGATCCGAATTCCTTCGTTGAAGTGTCCGGCAAGGGCTATTGCGTCATTCCGCCGAACTCCTTCGCGCTGGCGCGCACCATGGAGTATTTCCGCATCCCGCGCAGCGTGCTCACCGTCTGCCTCGGCAAGAGTACCTACGCCCGCTGCGGCATCATCGTCAATGTGACTCCCTTCGAGCCGGAATGGGAAGGTTACGTGACACTGGAGTTCTCGAACACCACGCCGCTGCCGGCCAAGATCTATGCCGGGGAAGGTTGTGCGCAAGTGCTGTTCTTCGAGTCCGACGAGGTTTGCGAGACGTCGTACAAGGACCGTGGCGGCAAGTATCAGGGACAGGTCGGCGTCACGCTGCCAAAAATTTAGACAAGAATCAATCATTGCAGAGACACAGAGGCACAGAGAAAAGTAGCTGATCTCTGTGCCTCTGTGTCTCTGTGCTTAACGGCATTCAGGAGTCGCTCATGCGCTTTCACTTCCCGGTCATCATCATCGACGAAGACTTCCGTTCGGAAAATGCCTCGGGTCTCGGTATCCGTGCGCTTGCCGAAGCGATCGAAAAAGAAGGCATGGAGGTGCTTGGCGTCACCAGCTATGGTGATCTGTCCTCCTTCGCCCAGCAGCAGTCGCGTGCCTCGTGCTTCATCCTGTCGGTGGACGACGAGGAGCTGGTTAACCAGGCCGAGGAAACCATTGCCGAATTGCGCACCTTCGTTGAAGAGATTCGCTACAAAAATGCCGAGATCCCGATTTTCCTGCACGGCGAAACGCGGACGTCACGCCATATTCCGAACAACATCCTGCGTGAACTGCATGGCTTCATTCACATGTTCGAGGACACGCCAGAATTCATCGCCCGCAATGTCGTGCGCGAGGCCAAGTCCTATCTGGATTCGTTACCGCCGCCGTTCTTCCGTGCGCTGGTGCACTACGCTGCCGACGGGTCGTACTCGTGGCACTGCCCTGGCCATTCCGGTGGCGTTGCTTTCCTGAAGTCGCCGGTCGGCCAGATGTTCCACCAGTTCTTTGGCGAGAACATGCTGCGGGCCGACGTCTGCAACGCCGTCGAGGAACTCGGTCAGCTGCTCGACCACACCGGCCCGGTCGCGGCCTCGGAGCGCAATGCGGCGCGCATCTTCAACTGCGATCACCTGTATTTCGTCACCAACGGCACCTCAACCTCGAACAAGATCGTCTGGCATTCGACGGTGGCGCCCGGCGACATCGTGGTGGTGGATCGTAACTGCCACAAGTCGGTGCTGCACTCGATCATCATGACCGGCGCGATCCCGGTGTTCCTGATGCCGACAAGAAACAACTTCGGCATCATCGGCCCGATTCCGAAGTCCGAATTCTCTTGGGAAAACATCCAGAAAAAAATTGCGGCCAATCCATTTGCCGCCGGTTCGAATGCCAAGCCACGCGTGCTGACCATCACCCAGTCGACCTACGACGGCATCCTCTACAACGTCGAGGAAATCAAGGAGATGCTCGACGGCAAGATCGATGCGCTGCATTTCGATGAGGCCTGGCTGCCGCATGCCGCGTTCCACGATTTTTATGGTGATTACCATGCCATTGGCGCCGATCGGCCACGTTGCAAGGAATCGATGGTCTTCTCCACACAGTCTACGCACAAGCTGCTGGCCGGCCTGTCGCAGGCCTCGCAGATCCTGGTGCAGGATTCCGAAGACCGGAAGCTGGATCGCGACATCTTCAACGAAGCCTACCTGATGCATACCTCGACCTCGCCGCAATACTCGATCATCGCCTCATGCGATGTGGCGGCGGCAATGATGGAGCAGCCGGGGGGCGGTGCACTGGTCGAAGGGTCGATTGCCGAGGCGCTGGACTTCCGCCGCGCCATGCGCAAGGTGGGTGTCGAGTGGGGCGCCGACTGGTGGTTCAAGGTCTGGGGGCCGGATGACCTGTCCGAGGAAGGCATCGAGGAACGCGAAGCCTGGATGCTGAAACCGGGTGAGCGCTGGCACGGCTTTGGCAAGCTGGCCGATGGTTTCAACATGCTCGACCCGATCAAGGCGACGATCATTACCCCGGGCCTTGACGTTGACGGCGACTTTGCCGACAGCGGCATCCCTGCAGCCATTGTCACCAAGTACCTGGCCGAGCACGGCGTCATCGTCGAGAAATGCGGGCTCTATTCCTTCTTCATCATGTTCACCATCGGCATCACCAAGGGGCGCTGGAATACCATGGTGACCGAGCTGCAGCAGTTCAAGGACGACTACGACAAGAACCAGCCGCTGTGGAAGGTGCTGCCCGAGTTCTGCCAGAAGCATCCACGCTACGAGCGCGTCGGCCTGCGCGACCTGTGCCAGCAGATTCACGATGTCTACAAGGCCAATGACGTTGCCCGCCTGACCACGGAAATGTATCTCTCCGACATGGTGCCGGCGATGCGCCCTGCCGATGCCTTCGCCAAGATGGCGCACCGCGAGATCGAGCGCGTCTCCATCGATGCGCTGGAAGGCCGAGTCACCAGTGTGCTGCTGACCCCCTATCCTCCGGGTATTCCTCTGCTGATCCCGGGGGAGGTATTCAATGGCACCATCGTCAGCTATCTGCGCTTTGCCCGCGATTTCAATGCCCGTTTCCCCGGCTTTGAGACCGATATCCACGGTCTGGTCAAAGGTGAGGATGGGCGCTATTACGTGGACTGCGTCAAATAGGTGCCGGCTTGAATCTGCGCGTCATTAGGTGCATGATTCGATGATGTTTTTAAGCGACAGGCCTGATCGGTTATTTTTGTCTGTGCTGGCACCCCTGCTTTTTCTGATCGGGCTGGCAGGCGAGGCGCAGGCTGAGGCGGCAGCGAATGTTGTTTTTGCCACTGGTGCGGCAAGGATCGTTGCAGCGGATGGCTCGATCCGGGCTGCGGCGCGCGGTACGGCCGTTCAGGCAGGAGAAATGGTCGACACGCAGGATGGCAGGGCTCAGTTGCGATTCAGCGATGGAGCAGCCATTTCGCTGCAGCCGGGCACGCAGTTTCGGGTTGAGCAGTACCGTTTCGTCGAGCAGGATGGGCGTGCTGGTGAGGATGACATGGTTGTCATGCGTTTCCTGAAGGGCACGCTGCGCGCCATCAGCGGCCTGATCGGGCGGCAGAAACGCGAGCAGTATCGAATGGATACGACAGTCGGCACGATTGGTATTCGTGGAACGGAGTACGGTGCAGCGTTGGGTGACGGTGGCTTGTCCGTCACAACCTACGCGGGGCTGGTCGAGGTTTGTAATGATGCAGGTTGCGCCTTGGTTGCGCCGGGGCAAACGCTGGTGGTGCCGGGCAACAATGTGAAGCCGCAGCTCAAGGGGGCCGCAGAGCCTCTCGAGCTGCCCAGGGGAGCTGCCGTACCACAGTTGCCGCCGGTGCAGCCGTCTGCGCCGGTGGTGCCGCAGCAGATGCCGGTAGTGCCGCAGCAGATGCCGGTGGCACCTCAGCAGATGCCGGTTACAGCGCCACCTGCAACAAGTCCAACCTACGGGCCGAATTACTAAATCAGGGGTGTCAGCAGGGGGATGTCAGTGCGAAAAGATAGGGTGCGAATAATTGAGGGGCTGGCAACTGTCGTGTTGGTGTTTTTCTCATTCACTGCAATTGCCGATGAGCTGACCGAGAAAGCCAGGGCTCTCCTCGGTGAGGGCAAGTCGTCTAAGGCCTATCAGTTGCTGGAACCGGCGGAGGCGGTACGCGCAGGGGATAGTGATTACGATTTCCTGCTCGGCCTGGCAGCGCTGGATGTCGGGCAGAATACCCGGGCCGTTTTTGCGCTCGAACGGGTGCTGGCCATGGATCCCAACAACGTCCGTGCCCGCGCTGAAATTGCACGTGCTTACCTTGCCCTTGGCGAGACGGAGACCGCTACTCACGAGTTTGCAACAGTCAAGAAACAGGGGGTGCCTGCCGATGTTGCAATGACCATTGACCGTTATCTTGATGCTGTGCGACGAATCGAAGATAAAAATCAAACAAGTCTTACCGGATACCTTGAAACTACAGCGGGTTACGATACGAATGTCAATGCCGGGCCAAACAGGACGACGGTTGCAATTCCAGGATTTGGTTCGCAACCTTTCCGTTTAACCAAAGACAGCCAAGCGAATCAATCATCTTTTGGAGCAATCTCTGGAGGATTTAACTTGCGAACTCCTATTGGTGCCGGTTATATGCTATTAGCTGGTGCCTCAGCGTATCAAAAGAGCAATTTCCATAGGCATCAATTTGATACGCTGAATGGTGATGTTAACGTGGGTGTTTCGAAGTCTGCCGATCAGGATGTTTATACTTTGATGGCACAGGCGGGCAGTGTCAGTGTTGATGAATCACAGTTTCGCAAACATGCTGGGTTGACTGGTCAGTGGCTACGCAATCTTGATGCACGAAATCAGATCGGAGCCTTTGCCCAATACACTGACCTGCAATATCAATCATCAAAACAATCCATTCGGGATGCTAACCGCTGGGTCGCAGGCGCTAGTTATGCACACCTTTATCGCGAAGGGATTATGGTTTTTGCCAGTGCCTATGGAGTTCAGGAGCAGCCTCAAAAGGATAATGTCGGGTGGCTGGGATTTGATGGGGTTGGTATACGACTTGGTGGACGTATGAATTTAAGCGCGGATACCGTCTTGTTTGGTGGCGCCACTTGGGAGCATCGTGGCTACGATAAGGCTGATCCATCATTTCTCGAAACAAGAAGGGATAACCAGTACGGATTGCTTCTGGGTGCGACACGCTACTTTTCCAAAGAATGGAGCGTGACACCACAAGTGGCATTCACGAAGAATAGCTCAAATATCAATTTGTTTGAGTACCGCCGGGAAATGTTCTCGGTGTCGGTGCGCCGTGAATTCTGATCTGGTGCATGAGGAGGAAATATGACCATCCATACGGTTTTTAAGTTTCGGAATCATGCGCTGATGATGGCGCTCGCGGCTGCATTTCCTGTTGTTTCTTATGCCGCCGGCGCGGCCAGAGTAGATTTTTCTGTGGGGCCCGTTAGTGCTGTAAATGTCGCGGGTACGCATCGAACGATTGGCAAGGGTGGGGAATTAGGTAGTGGAGAATTAATAGTTACTGGTGATGGTGGTCGAGCTCAACTGCGGTTTTCCGATGGCGGAATGGTCTCACTCCAGCCAGGGTCTGAATTTAAAGTGGATGACTACAGTTTCTCCGGCAAAGCGGAAGAAGACAAAGGTTTCTTCAGTTTGCTTAAAGGCGCAATGCGTACAATTACGGGGTTGGTTGGTCGAAGCAATAAAAATGCTTATCGAGTGACGACTTCGGTTGCGACAATTGGTATTCGAGGTACAGAATTTACAGTGGCTTATACCGGAGCCAACAGCATTGCTGTTTCTACCGGCGAAGGAATGATTGAGGTTTGTAATAATGCAGGGTGTGCTCTGATTCCCGCGGGATCTTCGGCGATTGTCGCAGGGCCAAATACAGAGGTCAGGCGAAGTGATATCAAGCCACGTCTTGATCCTGCGCAACCCGATATGGTGCAGGTTGTTACGTATTCAACTAGTGATGATCGCTATCCAGATGGAAAAGTGAATTTACAGGATTTGACAGGAACAAACCCAAGTTCTTTGAAAAAGACTGCTGTGGTTAGCACTCCGCTCGTTTCCGGCGCTGGTTACGCTCTTGCCTATGCGGGCCATAATGGCAGTTCTTCTGAATACGGGCTTGATACATCCGGAACTGCTTCTTTCGATTCAGCTAATGCTCTTACTTCTTTCATTGGATCGGGTAGTTATTCAAAAACGGTATCGGCTGGTGCATTTTCTGCCGATGGTGTCATTGGCTGGGGTCGTTGGAGCTCAGGAACATCCTCTTCTGGATCGTTAATTGACTTCCATTATGCGGTCGGCAAGCCGTCCTCAACTCCCGATCTGGTTGCACTCGGCGGAATCAATGCTGACTACACCTATAATCTGATTGGCTATACCTTACCCACGGCTCAGAATGGAACAGTTGGCCAAGCGCCATCAGGATCCCTGTCTGCGAATTTCCGAGATGCCTTTGGTGTGTCAACAGTGAGCATCAACTTAACTGTTCCCATTGGCGGGAGTACCTTTTCGATTGTTGGTAGTCAGGCGTACGTAAGCTCATCAATGCCGCAGACCTTTACGGTCAATACAGCATGTGCAACGGTCAATGGATTTTTTGCTGGATCCAATGCAACTCATGCAGGCGTTGCGTACAAACTTGATTCGGGTGGGGGGATGGGGGACGTTCATGGGTCAGCTGCTTTCAAGCGCTGATTTTTTGAAGCTAGTCGCGAGTGATCCAATCGAGATACGACTGTCTCTGCTCAATACTGCACCGTCTCACAGCACTGCAGCGTGCGTTCTGTGACATTTTCGATCGTAGAGCTCTGTTCTCTCCCAATTCAATAATGCGGTCGAACGCTTCCTCTTGATTTTCAATGATGAACCCATTGATTCCGTTATCAATCCAATCAATATATCCACCATTTTCAGATACAACGACTGGTATTCCTGCCGCTAATGCTTCAATGACTACACGCCCAGAAGCTTCAGGAATTCCAGGGGCGGTCCGATAAAAAAAGCAATCCAACTGTGCCAGAAACACCCCTGTTTGTTCCTGTTCCACGTCAAGAATTTCTAAAGTCGGTATTTCGTGCAGTTTATTTCGCAGGTGGTTAGCCCCCATTAGTCGTAGATTGTATCCTTGCCAAGCCAGCATGCGCCATATCGATAGATCATCTGGGTGATGCTTGGATATATCATCACGAGAGTGTCGACCAATGAAATATTGTCTTTGTCGTTTTGGCCTTTGCTGTTGATAATCTGCCAGATTGATAAGCGGGGGGCAAATGATTCCGGGCAATGCCAACGAATCGCGTAATAAAGAGGAGACGAAAACATATTCAGCATCAGGCAATGATGGTCGGTCTAAAAATGCCAGAAACCCAAACGTATGAGCAATCGAAAACAAGTTACAGATTACGATGAGTCTGCGGGGCTGGGCGTAGTTCAGCCAAATGCCGGGCTCCTGATGTGTGCCAACCATTATTAAAGTGCCGCCGCGTGGATATTGGCCAGCAAAACTGTTTATGGCCGTGGCACCAAAGCTTATTTCCGTATGTCTTGGGCGATCAGACCAGAGCTTGACAGAATGGCCCGCAAATCTCAGCGCTCTATAAAGCTCCGAAGCGTGGTGCTCAGTACCTCCGGTCCCATCGAATCGCGTGACAATATGAATGGTCTGTCCCATAGTTCATAAGTATGGACGATACGAAAATCAATTGCGATAGCGTTGCAGAGTGTAGCGATCTTGAGTTGTTGAGGTATTGCCTAGCAAGTGGCCGTATCAATATTCGCCAATTATTAAGTTTGGGTGAGAAGCTCCATTTCGCGGGAAACAAAGAGGCGGCTCTTGCAGCTTTTGAATGCGCTGCGTCCGCGAACCCTGAGTATGTCGAAATATGGCACGCTGTTGCTACGTTGCGTTCAGAGCTGGGTCGGCCTAAAGCTGCACTTGAGGCTTGCAATAGTGCGCTTGCCTTGAATGCCGAGAACCCCGAAAGTCTATTTAATACGGGTGTTGTTCTGAAATCACTTGGATTGCTTGAGCCAGCACTCCATGCATACGAAAAAGCTCTTGTTTTTGAGCCAGAGCACCGAGGTGCCTTGCTTAACCGAAGTACTTGTCAAATGCAGCTTGGCTTGCTTGAAGCTGCTATTCGTTCTGGACGTGAGGCGGTAGATAGAGTACCTGATGATGCTGATCTTTGGTTCAATCTGGGAGATATTTACACAAGTGCCGATAGGCACCGGAATGCTTGGGATTGTTATGAGCGAGCGAGGCTAATCGAACCACTTTTGATAAAAGCAGCGTTGGCGCAGGCTGTTTCGGAGGCTGCGCTGGGCCGATTAGAATCAGCAACAACGATGTTGTTCGATATTAAGGAAAAACACCCGGAAGAATTTTTGAATTTTAATAGCCCCTTGCGCACGGATGCCTTTGCGGCTTATCCCGAACTCGAATCAGGCCGTATTGCATTGATTGCAGCCTACGCCAGGTATCGAAACTGTGATCACGGTGTTCGGGATTCTTTTGAAGATTTGTTCTGCCGTGTGGTCGAGGGGGGGGGTTGTGTTCCACTGGAAAATCCTGATCTGCCCTTTCTTGGAATTGGTCTCCAAATTTCAGGTCACTACAGGTTGCGTGCGGCGACGCAAGTTGCGTCTCGCATTGCGCGCGATTTAGTAAAAAGGCCTTTGCAAAGGGGTGTGCATCAAGCTGGCTCACGACTCCGAGTGGGCTATGTTAGCGGGGACTTTCGGCAACATCCGACATCATTTCTCTGTAGCCGGGTATTTGCATTGCATGACCGATCCCGTTTTGAGGTATTCGCTTATAGCACTGGACCAGCGGACAATAGCGAGTATCGACAGCAAGTAATGAAAAATGCAGATAGCTTTGTAGATGCTGGGCGCTATGACCACTATATGTTGGCTCAGCGAATTGCCCGTGATCGGATCGATATCCTTGTCGATCTTCAAGGATACACGCTTTACGCTAAACCAGCTGTCTTTGCCCTACGGCCTGCTCCTGTACAGGTCAGCTATTTAGCCTATCTGGCAACATCGGGGGCTGAGTGGATTGATTATGCGTTACTTGATCGCCAAGTGATGACAGAGAGTGAGCGTCAATTTTGGTCAGAGAGCATTGCTTATTTGCCTGACACACTTTACCTGTGCGATGACATGTTGAAGTACAAAAAATCTTCTGATCCGGTTATTCGAAATTCATTTGGTTTGCCGCATGAAGCATTTGTATATTGTTGCCTTAATGCTCCTTGGAAAATTGGGTCTGATGACTTTGAAAATTGGGGGCAAATTTTGCGCGCTGTGCCCACTTCGGTTCTGTGGCTTTTCGCAGATACACCAGACTGTATTCCGAATTTACGCGAAAGAGCTTGCAGGGTAGGTATTCAAGAAAGCCGGTTGTTTTTTGCTGAGAAAATATCTCATTTTGAGCACCTCCGTAGATATGCAGCAGCGGATTTGTTTCTCGATACTCATGGTTGCAATGCCCACACCACTGCAATTGAGTCCCTTGCCTGTGGCGTGCCGGTTCTTTCTTGGCCAGGCGAAACCGTTGTTTCCCGGGTTGGTGCCAGCCTATTGTATGCGCATGGGTTAACGGAGTTGGTGGTTGATAGTGCTGTTGCCTATGTTGAACAGGCGATACGCATGGCTACTGACACTTCATTTCGGGAGCGAATTTTTTCCGTTACAGCAGATTGCACTACCTCGAAAGTGTTCTCCACGCAGCGGAGAGTGCGTGAAATTGAAAAAGCCTACGAAATGATGTGGATGCGACATCAGAAGGGGCTTGAACCGGAAGATTTTGATGTTTCTTTTGTCGAATAGTTTTCAAATTTCTCTCGCCCCCCAGATCATCCGCCCGGCAACAAATTTTCTGGCTGGTGGGCAGAGATCGAGCGCCAGCAGACCGAGCCCGCGGGCAATCCGCAGCGGGGTAAAGTCGTTCGAGAAAACGCGGACGATGCCGTCGGTAAATGCGGCACTGCCTGTGCGGTCGATGCGGCGGTGCTGCGCGTAGGCTTGCAAGGTGTGCGCATCGCCAGGGTCTGCGGAGTCTCCTGAAAGCAGGGCGTTTGCCAGCTCCCACGCATCGCGAATGCCGAGGTTGAAGCCCTGACCGGATACCGGGTGCAGGGTTTGTGCGGCGTTGCCGATCCAGACCTCCCGCTCTGCACAGAGTTCCCGGCGCAGACGGAGTTTCAGGGGGAAATGGGCTCTCGGCGAGGTGTGGGTGAAGCGCAGGCGACTGCCGAACTGCTGTTGCAATGCACCCAGAAACGCCCTGTCATCCATGGCCATCAGTGCGTCGGCTTTTTCCGGTGGCACAGTGAATACCACCGAATAGTCTGCACCGAGGGGCAGCAGTGCCAGCGGGCCGTCTGCCGTAAAGCGTTCCCAGGCCCGTTGCTGGTGGGCTGGTTGCGGGCGTACCTCAGCCAGTACCGCGTGCTGATGGTAGTCAAAGGTACGGATGTCGGCGCTCTCGGTAGGAGCGCCTTCAGCATGCACGATCAGCTGCGTGCGAATCTGCATTTCGACGCCTTGCCTGAGCAGGGTGACAAGCGCGCCATTGCGTTCCATTCGTGTGGCAAGCACGGTGCTGGCGTCCAGAATGAGGTTTTCATTCAGCCTGGCATCCAGTGCCGAGGCCAGGTCGCGGTAGCGCATGACATAGCCTAGCGCCTCGACGCACTGCTCCTCGCGCGTGATGACGGTTCGCCCGAATCCGCCGGCCTGGGAAATGTGAATGTCGTGGATGGCGGTGCCGGCATTCATATGCCAGGCATCCAGCGTTTCCAGCAGTTGCCGGGTGCCGTGTGACAGGGCGAGGGCGCGCGGATCTTTGGTATAGCTGCCGCGAGGGTTTTGATCAAGCAGCAGGATGCGTTGCGGTGAGCCACCTTGCATCAGGGCCAGTGCCAGCGTCATTCCCACCGGGCCGGCGCCGATGATCAGGATATCGGTTTCGATCACGGTCGCCGTTTCAGTCACGGCGCATTACCTCTTCGATGTCGGCAATCGTCTTCGGCGCATCGGTATAGACATCGCATCCATCTGCTGTCACCAGCACGTCATCCTCGATGCGGATGCCGATGCCGTGCAGCGCTTCAGGTACGTCAGCTGCCGGCCGGATGTAGAGGCCGGGCTCGACGGTCAGTGTCATGCCCGGCGCCAGTTTGATCCATTCGCCGCCCGCGTTGTTTTCCTTGTATTCGCCCGCGTCATGTACGTCCAGTCCCAGCCAGTGGCCGGTGCGGTGCATGTAGAAGCGCTTGTAATCCCCATTTTCGATGATGCCATCCAGGGAGCCCTTGAGCAGGCCGAGGTCGATCATGCCCTGTGCCAGTATGCGTACGGCAGCGTCGTGATAGGCCATGAACGACACGCCGGGCCGAATGGCCGCGATGGCTGCCAACTGCGCCGCCAGCACCACTTCATAGGTGTCGCGCTGGGCCGGGGAAAAGCGGCCATTGACCGGGAAGGTTCGGGTGATGTCGGCGGCGTAGCCCTCCAGTTCGCAGCCGGCGTCAATCAGCACCAGGCCGTGTTCCGGCAGCAAGCGGTTGTTGTCGACGTAATGCAGCACGCAGGCATTGGCGCCGCCAGCGACAATCGGTGTGTAGGCGTGGCCATTGGCACCGCGGCGGCGGAATTCATGCGTCAGTTCGGCTTCCAGCTCGTATTCCGCCATTTCCGGCCGGCAGTGACGCATGGCCCGAACATGGCCAGCCGAGCTGATGTTGGCTGCCCGGCGCATGGTGTCCTGCTCGCTTCTATCCTTGGTCAGGCGCATGTCGTCGAGCAGGGCGCGCAAATCATGGATTTCCCTCGGCGCACGCTTTCCGGCACGGCTCTGTGTGCGTACGGCATTCAGTGCGGCGGAGACTTTCTGATCCCATTCAGGGTCGTGTCCGATAGAGTGCCAGAGCGCGCTGCGGTCGGCCATCAGTTCCGGCAGTTTCTTGTCGAGCTCGGCAATCGGGTAGCACTGATCGAAACCAAAAGCCTCGCGTGCTGCCTCCGGGCCGTGGCGATAGCCTTCCCAGATTTCCCGCTCTTCATTTTTCTCGCGGCAGAACAGAATGCTTTGCGGCTGTTCGCCGCCGCACAGGACGACCACCGCTTCCGGCTCGGGGAAGCCGGTCAGGTACCAGAAGTAGCTGTCGAAACGGTAAGGGTGGTGCGTGTCCCGGTTACGCACTCGCTCAGGGGCGGTGGCTACGATGGCAATGCCATTCCCCAGCTGTCCGAGCAGGTGCTGGCGGCGGGAGGTGTAGGGCTGATGTTTCATGAGAGTTCCCGATCCAGTGCAGCAAGGCGTTCAGGGGTGCCGACATCGACCCAACGGCCGCTATGAAGCTCGCCGCTGACGATGCCGCGTGGAATGGCTGCATCGAGCAGTGGGCGCAGCTTCATGGCGGCGCCTGCAGGGACGTCGGAAAAAAATGCAGGCTGAAATATGCCGATGCCGCAGTAAGTGAGCGTGTTGTTTGCAGAATTCGCCCCTGCCAGATGGAGCTTCCCATCGCTCAGACAGAAGTCTCCGCCAGCGTGATGCGCCGGGTTGTCCATCATCACCAGATGCGCCGGGCGATCGGCCAGTGCATTGGCGCGATGGAAATCCCAGTCGCACCAGATATCGCCATTGACGACAAGAAACGCGTCATTACCCAATAGCGGCAATGCCTTGGCAATGCCGCCCGCAGTTTCCAGTGCGCCGGTAGGTTCCGCCGACCAGTCAATGTGCACATCCCATAGCGCCCCGTTGCCGAGTGCTGCGATCAGTTTGTCGCCTAGGTGGGCGTGGTTGATGACCAGTTGCCTGAACCCGGCGGCTGCCAGTCGTTCGATGTGCCAGACGATCAGCGGCTTGCCGCCAGCGATCAGCAGGGGCTTCGGGGTATGGTCGGTGAGCGGCCGCATGCGCTCGCCGCGGCCGGCGGCGAGGATCATGGCTTTCATGATGGGTGGGATGGCATCAGAAGGTATAACCGGCGCGTGACTCGCGGTTCTCGAGTTCGTCGAGCAGGAGAAGCAAGGGTTTGAGGTCGATGTAACGTTCGGCTGTCCGGCGCAGATAGGCCATGACACGGGGCATGTCCGCGAGGTAGCCATCCTTGCCGTCGCGATGATAGAGGCGGGCGAAGATGCCCAGTACCTTGAGCTGGCGCTGCACGCCCATCCACTCGTAATCGCGCCAGTAATCGGCGAAGTCCGCCGGTACAGGCAGTTGTTCCTTGCGTGCAAGTTCCCAGAAACGGATCACCCAATCCAGTTCCTGCTCCTCTTCCCAGCTGATGTAGGCATCACGGTAGAGTGACACGAGGTCGTAGGTGTAGGGGCCGAATACGGCATCCTGAAAGTCGAGAATGCCCGGGTTGGGTTCGCTGAGCATCAGGTTGCGAGAATGATAGTCGCGATGGACGAATACCCTGGGCTGGGCAAGATTGTTGGCCAAAATCTTTTCAAATGCATTGTTCAGAACAGATTGCTGGGCATCGCTCAGGGAAATGTCCAGGTGCCTGGCGACATACCATTCGGGGAATAGCTGCAACTCGCGCGCCAGCAGGTTTCGGTCGTATTCAGGCAGTAGGCCGGGGTGGTTGGCTTTCTGGATGGCAAGCAAGGCCGTTGCAGCTTCCCGGTAGAGGGCCGCGGCACTGTCCGGGTGTGATTTCAGCACGTCAAGGTAGGTTGTGTTGCCAAGATCGGAGAGCAGGAGAAAGCCCTGGTCGAGGTTTTGTGCGTAAATCACCGGGACATGGACCCCGGCTGCGTTCAGCAATTGGGCAATATCGAGATACGGCTGGCAATTTTCGTGTTCCGGTGGCGCATCCATGATGATGCGCGTCGAGCCATCAGCCAGTGTGGCACGGAAGTAACGCCGAAAGCTGGCATCAGCCGAAGCTGGCGCCAGCGTGACTGGTTGGCCAGGAAATAGTTGCTTAATCCAGTCTTGCAATGCCTGAGTTCGGGGCATCCCGGGCTCCTTGATGCTAAAATGCAGCGATTTTAACACCCGGCCTGAGTACGCTTTCGAGAGCGTGCCAGTAAACGAGGCACTCTCCATTTTTATGTCCTGCTCGTGCAACAAACCGCTGGCGTTGTTCGTCTGTTGCAGTCTTGCTGGCTTTGCTGCCGGAGACGCCGCCGCACAAGGCGTGCCGCCATTGCGTGTGGATCCGGTCTTGCTGGGATTGCCGCCAGCAGAAAAGAAACCACCGAGCAAACCGGCAGAGCCGGTCGTTAAAGGCGGTGCTACCGAAGTCAAGCCGGTCGATCAGGCATCGGTTGAGTCCAAGCCGCTTGCAATAGATGAAGCGCCTGCCGCAAACAAGACGGCAGAGCGTGATGAGGCTAAACCCGAACCGTTACAAAAGCCACCGCCGAGCAAGGCTGCGGCATCGGACAAGATTCCTGCACGTGCGGCAGCACCGGCAGCCGTCGCTTCACCGGTAGTGGCTTCACCGGTGCCGGCGCCAGTACCAAGCCAATCCACGACCCCGGTTGCCGCCGTGCCGGTGCCGCGCCCTCGTGAGCAGGAACAGGCTGCAGCTCAGCCGCAGCCGCAGCCGCAGCCGAGAGCGGCAGCACCAACGCCGGTTTCCAGCGGTGCCGGCAGCAAAATATCTTCCATGGCGCCTCTACGGGTTCATCCCGGCTTGCTTGGGCAACCTGTTCTTGCTGCATCGCCAGGCGGTGCCCCAAATCAGTCGGCTTCCGCGCAGGCCGGGCCTGCGCGCTATGCATCGGCACCGACTGTGGCCGGGCTTGATCAGGCGCGTGATGCTGCATGGCGCGCGGGTCAGCCGCCGGTACTCAATTTTTCCAGTGATGTGATTGCCCTGCCGGATCAGGGGGCGGGCGCCCCCGGCTTGAAGCTGGCCAAAAAGCTGCAGCCGATTGAAGCCGGCGGTGCACCATTACCGATGTTCCTGACTGCCGACGACCTGGCCGGTGTGACTGACCATGAAGCAGTGGCTTCTGGCAATGCCGAGGCGCGCAAGGCGGGTGCGGTGGTCAATGCCGACCAGATGACCTACTGGCCGGTTGATGACGAACTGGAAGCGATCGGCAACGTTCGCCTGGCGCAAGGGGATGATCTGGTCTCAGGGCCGCGCATGCGCATGAAAATGGCAGAGCAGACCGGTGTTTTCGATGAGCCGAATTTTTTCCTCAAGCGTGAAGCCAAATGGGCGGCCAAAGAGCGCGAACGGCAGGAAAGGGGAGCCAAGGGCAGCACGATAGTCGCGGGGTCAACAAATGCTGTCTTGCCCAACGATACCGGCATCAGCCGACCGGTGCCCGGATCCTTGATGAATGTCCTTGGCATCTCGTCGGAGGCGCCAGAACCCTTGCCGATGACCGAGGCGCATGGCAGTGCCGAGCGGATCGACTTCGAAGGCGAAAACAAGTTGCGCATCATCAACGGCAACTATACGACCTGCAAGCCGAGTGATCCTGGCTGGTATGTTCGTGCCGACGAGCTGGCGCTTGATTATGACCGAGAGGTTGGTGAGGGCAAGAACGGTACGGTCTATTTCCAGAATACGCCGATCTTCTGGTCGCCCTGGATGTCGTTCTCGTTGAACAACGCACGGAAATCCGGCTTCCTGGCGCCAACAGCTGGAACCAGCAGTATCAACGGCATCTCGGTGATGACGCCGTATTACTGGAATATTGCGCCGAACATGGATGCCACAATATCGCCACGTATCTTTGCCAAGCGTGGCGAGCAATTGGCGACGGAGTTCCGTTATCTCGATCACCATTTCCGTAGTGATGTGCGTAGCGAGTTCATGCTTAATGATCGGCTGAGCGACGAGAAAAACCGATATGCCTATTCCGTTCGGCATCAGCAAAACCTGGGGCGCGGGCTGACGGGAGCCCTGAATCTTTCCGGTGTCTCTGATGACCAGTACTTTACCGATCTGGGCAGCCGCTCTGTGGTCACATCTCAGCGGCAGTTGTTGCGGCAGGGCGTGTTGTCCTATGGCGGTGAATGGTGGGGTGCCACTGTCATCGGCCAGTCGTACCAGACGCTGAACCCTGATTCGGACTCCAGCCAGCGCATTGAGAGACCCTATTCACTGGCGCCGCAGATCAATGTCAATGCACGCCGCCCGGATTTCTATCAGACCGATCTGGCTTTTGTCGGCCAGTATTCTTCGTTTACGCACGCCAAATGGGATCAGGGGCGGCGTACGGTGGCGTACCCGCAGATTTCTGTGCCTATTGTGCAGCCTGGCTGGTACGCAACGCCCAAGATTGGCGTCAGCGTGACGGACTATTCCCTGGATCGCAGAACGACGACGGGGCCGGAATCCATTTCACGAACCTTGCCCATTTTCAGTGTTGATTCCGGCATGACTTTCGAGCGGCCAACCACCTGGTTTGGTGCCGCAGCAACACAAACGCTGGAGCCACGGCTTTATTACCTGAATGTTCCGTACAAGGATCAGAGTGATATTCCAGTCTTCGATTCGGCATTGGCCGATTTCAATTTTGCGCAGATCTTCAGTGAGAACCAGTTCTCCGGTTACGACCGGGTCAGCGATGCGAATCAGCTGACGGCTGCACTGACGACGCGGCTGATTGACCCCAGTAGTGGTGCCGAGGCTTTCCGGGCGATGTTTGGTCAACGTTATTATTTCAAGCGCCAGCAGGTTACGCTGAACGGGGTGACAACGACAGCCGGCGCTGATGACAAGTGGAGCAAGTCGGACTTCCTCGCCGCATTCAGCGGGCGCGTTCTTCCCAAAACCTATCTTGATGCCGCGCTGCAATACAGCCCGCATAACAGCCGCATGGATCGCTCGTCGATTGGTGCGCGCTATCAACCGGAACTGGGCAAGGTGCTGAATGCTTCCTACCGCTTTGCCAGCAAGGAGGTCTCCAGCGGCGCCTTGAAAAACGTCGATGTCGCCGGGCAGTGGCCGATCTGGGGCGGATGGTCCGCAGTCGGCCGTTACAACTACTCGATCCTTGACCATAAGCCTGTCGAAACCGTGGCTGGCCTGGAGTACAACGCCGGCTGCTGGGCGGTGCGATTGGTCGGGCATCAGGTGGCAACAACCACAGGCAACACCAACACCTCCATCTTCGTGCAGCTTGAGCTGAATGATTTCGCTCGCATCGGCTCCAATCCGGCCGATCTGCTCAGGCGCAATATTCAGGGCTACGGGCTGTCCAACCAGCCGATTTCCGATCCGATCTTTGGCGAATAAGGGTTTCCGGTTCATGACATCTTTGTTCCGTATTATTGTTCTGCTGCTGGCTGTGCAGGCAAATGCACAAGCGCAATCCGGTCAGCCGGCACGTGCCCCGGTTGATGCTGATCGCATCGTTGCAGTGGTCAACGATGAAGTGATTACACTTTTCGAACTGCGTAGCCGCCTGGATTCTGCACTCGTTCAGCTGAAGCAGCAGGGCACGCCCATGCCGCCGCGCGATGTGATGGAAAAACAGATGCTGGAGCGCCTGGTAATCGATCGTGTCCAGTTGCAGATGGCACGGGATACCGGCCTGCGTATTGACGATGCGCAGCTTGATCAGGCGCTGAACCGGATTGCTGCCGGCAACAAGATGAGCCTGACACAATTCCGCCAGGCACTGGAAAAGGACAGGATTCCATATGCCCGCTTCAGGGAGCAGATCCGCGAGGAAATAACCATCGCCCGCCTGCGCGAGCGGGAGGTCGACAACCGCCTTGTCATCAGCGATGGCGAAGTGGATAACTTCATGGCAGCGGAAGCGGCCAAGGGCGGAGGTTCCGATGAGGTGCAGGTCGCGCATATTCTCCTGCGCGCACCGGAATCGGCTTCACCCGAGCAGATCCAGAAACTCAAGTTAAAGGCGGATCAGGTGCTCGAACGCCTGCGCAAGGGGGATGATTTCTCGCAGGTGGCAGCTGCCTACTCGGATGCCCCTGATGCCTTGCAGGGTGGTGTGCTTCCCCCGCGGCCACTGGATCGCCTGCCAACTTTGTTTGCCGAAGTCGTCGAAAAAATGCGACCGGGAGAGGTCTCCCCGCTTCTGAAGAGTGCCAACGGCTTTCATATCGTCAAGCTGCTTGAAAGAAAAGGGGGCTTGACGCTGCCTCCCGTTCAACAGACGCATGCCCGCCATATCCTGATCAAGGTGAATGAACTGGTGTCGGAATCGGAAGCCCGGCACAAACTGGCCGGCCTGCGTGATCGTCTGGTGCATGGCGGTGATTTTGCTGAACTGGCACGTCTCTATTCGCAGGATGGCTCGGCCGCCAAGGGCGGTGATCTCGGTTGGCTCTATGCCGGTGATACCGTGCCTGAATTTGAACGTGCCATGGATCGTTTGCCATTGAAGGAGGTCAGCCAGCCTGTGCAATCGCCATTCGGTTTTCATCTGATCGAAGTGCTTGAGCGGCGAATGCAGGATGTCTCCGATGAGCGCAAGCGCATGGCAGCCAAGCAGGTTCTGCGGGAACGCAAACTGGACGATGCCTATCAGGACTGGCTGCGCCAGATCCGTGATCGCGCATACGTTGAATACCGGATCGAGGAACAATAAGGTGACCGGGTTGCCGGTCATCGCCATTACCTCGGGCGAGCCGGCCGGGATCGGCCCCGAGCTTTGCCTGCAACTGGCGTCACGGAGTTTCCCCGCACATCTGGTGGTACTTGCCGACCGTGCACTGCTTGCTGAACGTGCTGCGCTGATCGGTCAGCCATTGGGCCTCAGCGAATATTCAACGGGAAAGCAGCATCCCGGGCTCAGTGTGCTGCATCTTCCGCTGCGGTCTGCCGCGCTTCCCGGCAAGTTGCAGCCGGAAAATTCACGCTATGTGCTGGATCTGCTCGATCGGGCCTTGGGCGGCTGCCGCACAGCCGAGTTCGCGGCCATGGTTACCGCTCCCGTCCACAAGGGCGTCATCAATCAGGCGGGGATCCCGTTTACTGGTCACACTGAATATCTGGCCGAGGCCTGCGCCACGGATCGGGTGGTGATGATGCTGGCGGGAGAGACGGCCGCGGGACCGCTACGTGTTGCACTGGTCACGACCCACCTGCCCCTGCGCGATGTTGCCGCAGCAATAACGGGTCAGGCCCTCGAGGAAACCCTGCACATTCTCCATGCCGACATGGCCCGCAAGTACGGGATTGCTGATCCCCGCATACTGATTGCCGGCCTCAATCCGCATGCGGGCGAGGGGGGCTATCTCGGTCGTGAGGAAATCGAGATCATCGAACCGGTTCTCGCCCGCTTGCGTGGGCAAGGGATGACACTGATCGGGCCGTTGCCGGCCGATACCCTGTTTACCCCGCCGATCCTGGCGCAGGGGGATTGCGTCCTGGCGATGTATCACGATCAGGGGCTGGGGCCCCTCAAGTACGCCACTTTCGGCAAGGGGATCAACGTCACCCTCGGCTTGCCGGTGATTCGTACCTCGGTCGATCATGGCACTGCACTGGAACTGGCCGGTACCGGGCAGGCGGATCCCGGCAGCCTGTTCGAGGCTGTTGACCAGGCCATCCGCATGGTCAAGGCGGCTTGGAGGCACACATGAAACATATTCCCCGCAAGCGTTTCGGCCAGAATTTTCTTGTCGATACACATGTCGTTGCCAGCATCGTGTCGGCCATTGCGCCAGCCGCCGGTGATGTGCTGGTCGAGATCGGCCCCGGCCTGGGAGCGCTGACAGAGCCTTTGCTGGATCATCTCGATCATCTGCATGTCGTCGAGATCGACCGCGACATCGTTGCCCGCTTGCGCAAGCGCTATCCGCCCTCCCGGGTGAGCATTCATGAAGGTGATGCACTGGCCTTTGATTTCGGATCGCTGGGACAGAACCTGCGTATCGTCGGCAACCTGCCCTACAACATATCGACCCCCCTGCTGTTCCATCTGGCCGGTGTTGCGGAGCAAGTGCGCGACATGCATTTCATGCTGCAGAAGGAAGTGGTTGAACGCATGGTGGCCACGCCCGGCGAGAGTGCCTTCAGTCGCCTGTCGGTGATGCTGCAGTACCGATTCTGGCTGGAGTGGTTGATCGATGTCCCTCCGGAGTCCTTCGACCCGCCACCGAAAGTGGATTCTGCGGTGGTCAGGATGATTCCGCGTGCTGTTGCTGAACTGGCGGCTCTTGACGAAGCGGTTCTGTCGAAAGTGGTTGCAACAGCCTTTGCGCAACGCCGCAAAATGCTGCGCAACAATCTCAAGGGTCTGTTTGATGATACCGCGCTGGCCGAACTTGGCATCAATCCGAAGTCGCGTGCAGAAGACTTGCCTGTGAGCGACTACGTTCGGGCCGCCAACTGGCTGGTAGAAAAAAAGTAGGCGGCGCAAGGGTACGCCTTGCACCGCCTGAACCTCTCTGTATGCATCAGCCGTTGCGCACAAATTCGCAACCGCTCGTGGAAGAGAGGAGGGGGAGAGCCCTTACAGTAGCGCGCCTATTTCTTCAGCGGACAGGTGTTCATGCCGAGCAGCGTGTAGGCCGGGCACCAGCCGAAAAGGCCGGTCGCCAGCGGTACCACGCCAATCCAGCCCCAGGCGCCTACCGTGCCCGTCGCCGCCAGGCCAACGAGCACGATGCCGGCACCAATCCGGGCAATCTTATCGAAACCACCTACGTTTGCATTCATGATCATCTCCGTTCAGAAATACGTTGTCTGTCTGGCCGCCCCAGAATATCCGGGCAGCAGCAACGGGGATCAGAATAGGGATTTCAGGCCGGCCTGTATGTAACCTGGGTCACACAGCCGGGGGTGATGGCGCAAGAAGACTATTCGCTGCCGTGTGCGGCAAATCGGCTCAGGCCATCGCGATCACGAATCGAGATGTGTTCGCGGCTGAGGGATAAAAACCCCTGGGCGGAAAACCCTTTGAGCAGGCGGCTGACAATTTCACGCACGCTGCCCAACTCGTCCGCCAGCGCTTGATGGGTGGCTTGGATCTCATCACCACGGGTGAGTAGTAAGCGAGCCAGTCGCTGATCCAGGCGGTGAAAGGCAACCTCTTCAACCAGTTGCATCAGCTCGGCAATCCGCTCCGAAAACAGATGGAAGACAAAATCGCGAAATGGCCGGTTCTCGGTCATCAATCGTTCGAAAAGCGCGATCGGCATGACCAGCAATGTCACCGCAGTTTCTGTCACACCCTGCGCCGAATAGGGCGTGTTACCCAGCAGGCAACTGGAGCTGATGATGCAGGAATCGCCGGGCGCCACCCGGTAGAGCAGCATTTCCCGGCCTGTGGCAGTGGCCTTGACCACCTTGATGCTGCCCTCAATGACCAATGGAAAGCCGCGACAGGGTTGGGTTTCTGCAAACAGTGGGGTGCCTGCCGGCAGGTGGATCAGCGCCTCGGGGCGCAGCAGCAGCGCAAGATCAGTTTCGGACAGTGAGGCCAGTGCCGGGTAAAGCGTCAGCAGGTGATCACGGCTCATGTGAGTCATGCTGCAATTTCTGCCACAACTGGTGCGTGATCGGAAGGGCGCTCAAGTGCCCGTGGCGACTTGTCTACCTGGCAGCTCCGGCAGTCAGCAGCGAGTGTCGGCGTGAGCAGGATGTGGTCAATGCGCAAGCCAAAATTGCGGCGGAAAGCCAGCATCCGGTAATCCCACCAGGAAAAGCTTTTTTCCGGCTGATCGAAAAGGCGGAAGGCATCCTGCAGCCCGGTATCCAGAAGTGCTGCAAATGCCGCCCGCTCCGGCGCAGAAACATGAATTTCCTCTTTCCAGTCGGCGTGGGCGTCACGATCCTCGGGGGCGATGTTGTAATCCCCCAGTAGCGCAAGACGTGGATAGCGAGCAAGCTCGACGGTCAGCCACTCGGTCAATGCTGCAAGCCAGGACATCTTGTAGGCAAATTTTTCCGAACCGACGGCCTGGCCGTTGGGAAAGTATCCGCAGATGATGCGCACGTCGTTGACGGTGGCTGCGATCAGGCGCTTCTGCTCATCGGCAAATCCCGGAATGCCGATCTGCACATCGGTAATCGGCTGGCGGGAAAGAATGGCGACGCCATTGTAGGTTTTTTGCCCACTGAAGGCCGATGTGTAACCCGCAGCCGCCAATTCAGCTTCGGGGAAGGCCTTGTCTTCCTGTTTCAGTTCCTGCAGGCAAAGCACGTCCGGTTGTACCGATGCCAGCCAGTCCAGTACCTGTGGCAGGCGCACCTTCAGCGAATTGACGTTCCATGTTGCCAATTTCACCGCGAGAGGCTTCCTGAAGCGGGGGCGCCGGGAAGCGCCGTCTTTGGGTAGCCGGCCAGGTCAAGCAGGTTGTTCCATGCCGAGGCTTCAAAGCCCTTGAACTTCTGCGAGCCCACGGTCAGGAACGGAACGCTGGCTTCTCCGCCAGTCAGCGCCTTGAGTGCATCGAAATCAGCACCCTCGCCCGATACCATTTTTTCAGTGAACGGCACGCCGCGACCATTGAGCAAGCTGCGCGCCTGCTGACAGACTTCAATGCAGTCGGCGGCGGTATAGACGACAACCGGGAACTTTTCAGCGGCGATTTTGGTGGCGTAAGGCTGTTGCCGCTCGTTACTCGCCGCTGCGCCTTCACGGGTGAATGACTTGATGTGCAAGGGGGGGGGCTGGTCGGAAAATACCGATCGGCCGGTTGCCGGGTCTACCCAGCGATAAGTGGCTTGCGCCACGGCGCTCAGCGGCTGCAATACCGCGGCCAGCAGGACGGTAATGAGAAGACGGTTCATGGCAAATCCTCAGGGCCGATCATGCTTCGATCATACCACTGTGGCGCAGCAGGGCATCAGGGCTGGGCTCGCGTCCCCGAAATGCCTTGAAGGAGTCGAGTGCCGAGCGTACGCCGCCCACCGCCAGGATTTCGTCAAGGAAGCGGCGCCCGGTTTCCGGGTCAAAGGGGTTGCCTGCCTCTTCGAAAGCAGCATAGCAATCGGCGGACAGCACCTCTGCCCACTTGTAGCTGTAATAGCCAGCCGCATAACCGCCGGCAAAGATGTGGGAAAAGCTGTTCGGAAAACGATGCCAGTCTGGCGGGAAGACGACGGCGACCTCGTTGCGCACTTCTTCCAGCAGTTGCAGCACGCCGCGGTCACTTTTCGGGTCGAAATCATTGTGCAGCAGCAGATCGAACAAGGAGAACTCGATCTGGCGCACTGTCTGCATGCCGGCAAGAAAATTCCTGGCCGCCAGCATCTTGTCGAACAGTTCCCGTGGCAGCGCGGCACCCGTATCGACGTGAGCGGTCATGTCCTGGAGTACGGCCCATTCCCAGCAGAAGTTCTCCATGAATTGCGACGGCAACTCGACGGCATCCCATTCGACGCCGCTGATGCCGGAGACGCCGAGTTCCTCGACCTGCGTCAGCAGGTGATGCAGGCCATGGCCGGTTTCGTGGAAAAGCGTGGTCACTTCGTCATGGGTGAAGGTGGCCGGCTTGTTGCCTACCGGGCGCGAGAAGTTGCAGACGAGATAGGCGACCGGCGTCTGGATGCCGTTGCTGGTGCGCTTGCGTCCCATGGCATCGTTCATCCAGGCGCCGCCTTTCTTTTCCTCCCGGGCATAGAGGTCAAGGTAGAACTGGCCGACCAGCTTGCCCTGGGGGTCTTCGATGCGGAAGAAGCGGACATCCTCGTGCCATACCGGCGCCTGATCCGGTTTGACCTGCACCGAAAAAAGCGTTTCGATAACACGGAAGAGACCGGCGAGCACCTTGGGCTCGGTGAAATACTGTTTCACTTCCTGGTCCGAGAAAGCGTAGCGCTGCTGCAGCAGTTTTTCCGATACCCAACTCATGTCCCAGGGCTCCAGGGGATCAAGGCCGAATTCAGATCGGGCAAAGCGGCGCAGTTCGGCGATGTCCTTTTCCGCAAAGGGGCGGGCCTTGCGCGCCATTTCACGCAGGAAAGCAAGCACCTGTTCAGGCGACTCGGCCATTTTGGCGACCAGTGATACCTCGGCGAAATTACGGTAGCCGAGCAGATGTGCTTCTTCAGCCCGCAGTTTGAGCAATTGCTGAATCAATGGCGTGTTGTCCAGTTCCGCCCTGCCAAATTCCGATGCACGCGTTGCATAGGCACGGTACATGGCGGAACGCAGGCGGCGATTGTCGGCATACTGCATCACCGGGCCGAATGAGGGCGCATGCAAGGTGAATCGCCAGCCTTCGATGCCGGCTTTCTCCGCTGCACCGCGAGCGACTTCAATCACATCTGGCGGCAAGCCGGCAAGGTCGGCCGGATCGGTGACGACCTCCGCATGGGCATTGGTAGCGTCGAGCAGATTTTCGGAAAACCTGGCCTGCAATGCTGCTGCTTCCTCCTGCAGTTCCTGAAAGCGCGGCTTTTGGGCGTCAGGCAGTTCCGCGCCGGAGAGACGGAAGTCACGGATCTCGTTATCGATGATGCGCCGGCGGGCAGGTGAAAGGCGTGAGTATTCCTCACTACCGGCCAGTGTCTTGTATCTGGAGAACAACGCCAGATTCTGGCCAAGCTCGGAATAGAAACGGGTCATTTCGGGCAGCAGGTCATTGTAGGCATCGCGCCATGCGGGAATGTCCTTGACCGAATGCAGGTGGCCGACGATTCCCCAGGCACGGGAAAGGTGTTCGGTGCCATCATTCAGCGGGGCTACGAAATCATCCCAGCTTGAGGAGGCTTCGTTGGCGGTCAACTTGGCAATCAGTTCTCGGCAATGCCCGAGCAATTCCGTCAATGCCGGACGGACATGCTCGGGCTGGATGAGGTCGAAACGTGGCAGGCCGGTGAAATCAAGCAGGGGATTGGTCGTCATTTCAGATCCGGAAAGAGTCAATTGACGCAGGCAGGCCAGCCTCCCTGCGTCGGAGCAAGGCGGCTATTCTACAAGGTCACGATAGGCGTGCCACGAGGCGTGGCCAAGGATCGGCATGATGATGATCAGGCCGAACAACAGCGAGGCAAAACCGACCAGTGTCAGGAGCACGATCAGCGCCGCCCACAGGAGCAGTACCGGGTAATTTCCGGCAAATGCCTTCAGGCTGAGGAGTATTGCCGAGACCGTATCGATACGGCGGTCGAGCAGGAGTGGCACGGAAATGACACTCAATGCGAAAACAAGCAGGGCCAGCAAGGCGCCGATGAACAGCCAGAGCGCGAGGAATGGCCACTGCTGCGGGTCACCGATGAGTTGCCTGAGCAGTTCGGTGGCCGTGGTGGCGTTTGCTCCGGAGAGCAGGGCAAAGAGAATGGCCGATATCCGTTCCCAGGCAATGCCAAGCGCTGCCAGTGCCAAACCGAAAAAGGCGAGGGATTCACGGTTGCGTTGCAGCCCCGAGAGGGACTCGACAAAGGTGCTGGTCAGCCCCTGTTCTTTTCTGCGACTGATTTCATACAGGCCGGCTGCCAGAATTGGGCCGAGCAGCAGAAAACCCGAAATCGCTGCGGTGAACAGATGTGGGTGGCGCCAGGAGAAAATCAGGATGATGTCGCCGGCAATGGCAAAGAGCAGGCCGTAGGCAATGCTGGCAATCGGAGTTTCAAACAGGTCGGCAAGGCCCGCACGCAACCACACGAAAGGCTGGCCCGTTGAAACTTTCCGGATTTCCGGTGTGGAAGATTGATCAATGCTTACGTTGCTGCTATTTGCCATGCGTGCCTCGTCCTTCAAGATCGATTGCAGTTTGACTGGCGTGAGGGGGCTTGGTTCTGTCTCCGCTCACAAGAAAGCATCAGGCATCAATGACGATCCGGTTGCGCCCGCCGGCTTTTGCCTCATAGAGCAATTGGTCGGCACGCGCCGATAGCTCCGTGGGGCTGGTGCACGGTGGCAGGGCGGCAATGCCGCCGCTGAATG
Organism: Zoogloeaceae bacterium; assembly: GCA_024235655.1. Classification (GTDB taxonomy): domain Bacteria; phylum Pseudomonadota; class Gammaproteobacteria; order Burkholderiales; family Rhodocyclaceae; genus Proximibacter. The sequence continues at coordinate 886,863 of JACKLY010000001.1, forward strand.
TGACGCGGAAGGCGACGCCTGGCGCAAAATGAGTCAGCAGGCCGAAAGTCTCCCTGATGCCATTGACGATATCCTCGGCTGTCGCCGGATCAGTGTCCGGGAAAATGACAGCGAACTCTTCTCCACCATAGCGACCAATGACGTCAGTTTTGCGCAGGCGCTGTGTGAGCAGGCGCGAAAATGATTTCAGTACCCGGTCGCCGGCAGCGTGCCCATGGGTGTCGTTGACGCTCTTGAAGTGGTCAAGATCGAGCATGGCAAAACTGACGGTCTGCTCCTGACGTTTGGCACGGGAGCATTCCCTTCCCAGTTGCTCCATCAGGGTTGAGTGGTTGTAGAGCCCCGTCAGCCCATCTCGCACCATCAAGGCGCGCATTTTCCGGTATCGGTCGATACGAGCCATGACGGACCAGACCAGCTGGTGAGGCTCGATGGGTTTCTTCAGAAAATCATCCCCGCCAAAATGCAGCGCCAGTAATTGGCGATCCATGTTTTCTTCCACGGAAAGGAAAACAATGGGCAGGCCAATGGTTGCCGGGCTTTGGCGAAGCAGAAGTGCCAGTTCGTCGCCGTTGCATGCCGGCATGTACATGTCGAGCAGAACCAATTCGGGGTTTCGCTCGTGAATCTGTGCCGGTACTTCCAGCGGATTGTTGCAAATGGTGACCTGCATGCCCGCATTGCGCAGGATGCCGGCGTGGATCTCGGCAGTGGCTTCGGAATCATCCACAACCAGTACCCGATAGGGTTCTGCTTGTGTTCGGTGTGTTGCCTCATCGAGTGCTTCAATCAATGGGCCGATTTCAAATGGCTTCACAAAATAGCCGGCTCCACCGGTGCGCACCGCATCAAGCCGGTAGAGAACATCGTTGCTTGCTGAAATGAAAAAGACAGGCGGCAGATCCAGGCCTGCCTTGCGTGCAGCCCGGACGATTTCCGGGCCGGTGATGTGTTCGCTGGTGTCGAGGACAACATCAACCAGGAGTGCTGCTGGCCGATGGCGGGAAAGTGCTTCGGCCAGGCCGCAGGCACTGTTCATCACCATCGTATCGTAGCCATAGGCGACCAGCTGAGCCTTCAGATCGTTGGCAAAGCTGCTGTCATCCTCTAGCAAGAGTACCGGTGTGGGCGGCAACTCGGTTGTGCCAGCTTGCGGAGTTGTCGGCGTTTCATTGAACTGCATACGCTCACCTTTCCGCTGAAACGTGTTTACATCATAGCGTGTTGCCGGTCAGGCGGTGATAGGCCTCACGATATTTGTCCGCCGTACGTTCAACAATGTCATTCGGCAGGCTGGGGCCGGGGGCGGCCTTGTTCCAGTCCAGTGTTTCAAGATAGTCGCGTACGAACTGTTTGTCGAAGGAAGGCGGGTTGCAGCCTTCCTGGTACTGGTCTGCCGGCCAGAAACGCGAAGAATCGGGCGTCAGCGCTTCGTCGATCAGATGCAGCGTGCCCTTGGCGTCAATGCCGAATTCAAACTTGGTATCGGCGATGATGATGCCCTTGGTCGCGGCAAAGCGTGATGCCTCTTCGTAGAGTTGCAGGGCCACGCTACGGGCCTGGGCTGCCAACTGGGCACCATTGATGCCCGTGCCGTAGAGTGCCTCGGCCAGCACCTTGGCGCAGTGGGCTTGCGATGCTTCGAAGCTGATGTTTTCGTCGTGATCGCCAATGTCAGCCTTGGTGGCCGGGGTGAAAATCGGCTGCGGCAGTTTTTGCGCCATTTTCAAGCCGGCCGGCAAAGCGATGCCGCAAACGGCGCCGGTGGCCTGATAGTCTTTCCAGCCGGAGCCGATCAGATAGCCGCGTACCACCGCCTCGATTGGCAGCGGGCGCAAACGCTTGACGACCACGGCGCGGCCACGAACCTGTTCGCGTTCATCGGGGGCTACCACCGACTCTGGATCAATACCGGTCAACTGACCCGGAACGATGTGTGCGAGCTTGTCGAACCAGAAGTTGGCAACCTGCGTCAGCACCTTGCCCTTGTCCGGAATCGGGTTGGGCAGGATGACGTCGAAGGCCGACAGGCGGTCGGAGGTGACGATCAGCAACTGCTCGTCGTTGACGGCATAGATGTCGCGCACCTTGCCGCGTGACAGCATGGGCAGGCTCTTGATGGTGGAGTCGAAAAGGGGAGCGGTCACGGGTAGTTCCCTGAATGCAAAGGTGAAAAGGATGAGTTAAGGGTGTAATTATAGGCTAGCCGGCGCGCTCTTCCGCTGCCAGTACCTTGCGCATGCGACGAATGCCAAGCGCCACGACGAGGGCAATGACCGGGATCGATAGCGCGGCGGCAATTTCCGGCGAGAGGCCAGGGAAGGCGGCCTTGTTGAGGCCTTTGGCGAGGTATTGCACCAGCTGTGAGCCGTAATAGGTGATGGCCACCACCGACAGGCCCTCGACCGTTTCCTGCAGGCGCATCTGCAGGCGGGCACGGCGGTTCATCTGGGCCAGCAGTTCCTGATTCTGGCGTTCCAGCTCGATATCGACCCGGGTGCGCAGCAGAGCACTTTTCCTGGCAATGCGTGTCGACAGGTCGCTCTGGCGGTGGGCGATTGATTCGCAGGTCGCCATGGCAGGCGCCAAACGGCGCTCCATGAACTCGCGGATCGGCGGGTAGCCGTCAAGACGTTGTTCGCGCAAGTCCTCGACCCGTTGCTGTACCAGACGGTAATAGGCCGCAGCAGCGCCAAAGCGGTAGGCGGTGCGTGTGGCCGACTGTTCGACAGCAGCGGCCAGCCGGGTCAGGCTGGCGAGCAGGCTGCGCTCGTCTTCCGGGGTGCCGGCGACACTCATTTCATCCATCAGATTCGATAATTCTTTTTCCCTTTCGCCGAGAAAACGGCCGACATCCTTGGCCACGGGAAAGGCCAGCAGCGCCATCATGCAATAGGTTTCGATCTCCAGGATGCGCTGGACGGTGCGCCCGGCCTGGCGGTGACGCAGGTGCTTATCGATGATCGTGTAACGGGAAAATCCGTCGTGCAGGCGGAAGTCCGACATCAGCCAGGCAGCGCCATCGGCCACCCGCGTGGCTACCAGCCCGGTGCCGGCGCGGGTGATGCCTTCAAGCACTTCCTCTGGCGGATTTTGGGCCGCAGCGCAGAGTTCGATATGGCTGGCGGCAACCACTGCACCGGGAATGCCGGTAATCCAGTCAGCAGGAAAGGCGTCCAGTGCCGTGGTTTCCGGGGTGTCTCCAGCGACGCGCCGGCGGAAGAAGGTGTAGCTGGAGAATTCGGTATGCCGCTCCCACTTCAGCCGTAGTGCGCCGGCATCAAGCACCCAGTGCTCACCTTCGACCAGCGGGCAAAGTCCCGAGCCGAGCATGCTGCAGAGGCCGGCCAGGTGTTTCTGCTCATCATCGGAGCTGCTGCCGGTGTGCGTGACAGCGAGATAGCTGATCCATTCCGGGCCGGGGATGGCAATCGGCGGGCGCGAATGCAACTCGGCATTGAGGCGGTGACGAAGTGGATGCTCTGGCAGCGGAAGCATGACGGGGTGGTCGCCAATAAGAAACGGCACCGAGTGTAGCACCCGGTGCCGTGATAGATGCCTGATTACTTGACGATCTGGTTGAGTTCGCCTTTGGCGTAGCGTCCGGCCATCTGTTCCAGCGTCATTGGTTTGATTTTGCTGGCCTGACCGGCGCAGCCGAAGGCTTCGAAGCGGGCCAGGCAGATCTTCTTGGCCGCTTCACGTGCCGGCTTGAGGTAGTCGCGCGGATCGAACTTGGAGGGATTCTCGGCCAGGTAGCGGCGGATGGCCCCGGTCATGGCGAGGCGGATATCCGTGTCGATATTCACCTTGCGTACGCCGTGCTTGATGCCGTTGACGATTTCCTCGACCGGGACGCCGTAGGTTTCCTTCATGTCACCGCCGAATTCGCGGATCTCGGCCAGCAGTTCCTGCGGCACGGAGGACGAGCCGTGCATGACCAGATGCGTGTTCGGGATGCGGGCGTGGATTTCCTTGATGCGGTCGATGGCGAGGATGTCGCCGGTCGGCTTCTTGGTGAACTTGTAGGCGCCGTGGCTGGTACCGATGGCAATCGCCAGCGCATCGCAGTTGGTCTGTTTGACGAAATCAGCCGCCTGATCGGGGTCGGTGAGCAGTTGCTCACGGGTCATGTGGCCGTCCGCGCCGTGGCCGTCTTCCTTGTCGCCCTGCATGGTTTCGAGTGAGCCGAGGACACCCAGTTCAGCTTCCACCGAGACGCCGATGGCGTGCGAGAACTTGGCCACTTCACGTGAGACTGCAACGTTGTATTCATAGGACGAGGTGGTCTTGCCGTCGGCTTCCAGCGAGCCGTCCATCATCACCGACGAGAAGCCGGAGCGGATCGCCGCCATGCAGACTGCCGGGCTCTGCCCGTGATCCTGATGCATGACGATAGGGATGTGCGGATAGGCTTCCAGGGCTGCCAGAATCTGGTGGCGCAGAAAGGGTTCGCCGGCATATTTGCGGGCGCCGGCGGAGGCCTGCATGATCACTGGAGCATCAACCTGATTGGCTGCCTCCATGATCGCCCAGACCTGCTCCATGTTGTTGACGTTGAAGGCGGGCAGTCCATAGCTGTTTTCAGCAGCGTGATCGAGTAGCTGGCGCAGGGATACGAGCGGCATGATTTCCTCCGGAAGCGGCCGGGAGCAGTTGGGGCTCCGGCAAATAATGTCAAACCCTGATTTTACCGCGTTTCGTCGCAGTGCTTCGCATGCTGGAAGCAGGGTCAGGAGTGGAAGCTGCGATTTTTGATGGCGAGCGCCTGTGCTTCGCGCAGGGCAGCTTTCAAAGGTGTGCTGCCTCCTCCCTCGCGCTGCTCCCATTGTTCGAAAAACACCAGATCTTCCAATGGCAGACGCGGGCGCCAGCCAACGGCTTCGAGTTCCGGTTTTTCGTAGAAGTGGCTGACGTGACCGAGGCAGAGATAGGCGATAGGAATGATGCGAGCCGGCAACGCGAGGATCTCTCGCAGAGCGTGCTGGTGGAAAATGCTGACCCAGCCGACCCCCAGCCCTTCGCTGCGTGCGGCCAGCCACAGGTTCTGGACGGCACAGACCGAACTGTAGATATCCATCGCCTTGATGTGGGTGCGTCCGATTACGACCGGGCCGGCACGGTCGCGGTCGCAGGTGACCAGAATGTTGATTGGCGCCTCGCGAATCCCCTCCAGCTTCAGCTCGCGGTAGATTTCCCTGTTCTCGCCTTCAAACATGTCGGCAGCCTCTGCATTGGCTTCGGCAAAAGCAGCGTGAATGCGGGATTTGACGACTGCATCCCGGATCAGCACAAAGTTCCATGGCTGCATGTAGCCTACCGAGGGGGCGAAATGTGCAGCCGTCAGTATGCGTGCCAGTACCTCGTCGCTGACCGGTTCGGGCAGGAATTGGCTTCGTACATCCCGGCGCGAAAAGATCGCCTGATAAATGGCGTTGCGCGCATCATCGGCAAAATGATGCTCGGCCTGGTGGAATGGTGCTGATTCTGCGCGTGTCATGTACTTCCTCGTGAGTCATGCATCCGTGGGCGAGCGCTCTCGCTGGATAACAAAATCTGTCCGCAAAATGGCTTAGGGCTTACCTGTGCACAGGCAGTGCGTGCTCGCCGACGCGAACGATTTTCAGGGTGTTGGTGCCGCCGGGGGTGCCAATAGGTTCGCCGATGGTCAGTACAATCAGGTCGCCCTGGGTCGCCACGCCGGCCTCGATCAGCAATTGTTCTGCATCGTAGAGCAGTTCTTCGCGGTCGGTATGGGTCTGTTTCATCAGTAATGGCGTGACATCTCGGTAAAGGCACATCTTGGTTTGTGCTTCGGCTGAAGGCGTCAGGGCGTAAACGGGAACGCCGCAGTTCAGCCGGCTCATCCAGAGTGCGGTCGATCCTGACTCGGTCAGCGCAGCAATCGCCTTTACCTTGAGGTGGTGTGCTGTCCAGATTGCCGCCATGGCAATCGATTGGTCGATGCGGGTAAATATCCGGTCGAGGAATTCGCGGTCGAGGGTGACTTCGTGCGATTTCTCCGCTTCAAGGCAAACGCGGGCCATGGCTTCTACCGTGTGAATCGGATATTTGCCGCTGGCCGTTTCGGCCGAGAGCATGACGGCATCAGTGCCGTCGAGCACGGCGTTGGCAACATCGGAAACTTCGGCGCGGGTCGGAACCGGTGAGACGATCATCGACTCCATCATCTGGGTTGCCGTAATCGCCAGCTTGTTGCGCTCACGTGCCATGCGAATCATTTTTTTCTGCAGTGCCGGAACGGCAGCATCCCCGACCTCTACGGCGAGGTCGCCGCGTGCCACCATGACGCCATCGGATGCATCGAGAATTTCTTCCAGTAACGCGACGGCTTCTACGCGTTCAATCTTGGCAATGGTCAAGCCCTTGCTGCCGGCCGCACGCATCAACTGGCGTGCCATGTACATGTCAGCCGCACTCTTGGGGAAGGAGATGGCGACATAATCGACGCCAATGGCCGCGGCGGTCTTGATGTCATCCATGTCCTTGGCTGTCAGCGCTGGGGCCGAGAGGCCACCTCCCTGGCGGTTGATGCCCTTGTTGTTCGACAATTCACCACCATGGCGGACAAGCGTGTGGATCTCGGCACCGATGACACGTTCGACATCCAGCACGATGCGACCATCGTCGAGCAGCAGGACATCGCCGGGTTTTACATCCTTGGGCAGGTCCGGATAGTCGAGGCCGACGCGTTCGATGTTGCCGGAGGTGCACTTGGCATCGAGCACGAAGCGGGTTCCGTTCTCCAGAGTGACCTTGCCCTCGGCAAATTTGCCGACGCGGATTTTCGGCCCCTGCAGGTCGGCCAGGATGCCGACCGGGCGGCCGACGCGCAAGGCGGCTTCGCGCACGGTTGCGGCGCGGGCGACATGGTCTTCGGCACTGCCATGCGAGAAATTGAGACGGACGACATCAACGCCGGCGCGGATGAGTTTTTCGAGAACGGCTGCGTCGCTGGAGGAGGGGCCTAAGGTGGCAACAATCTTGGTGTGACGGGTCATGAGTTGTCCTTGGTGAGAGCCGACATTCTAGCCCCGGCCAGCGGCAAGGAGAACAGTTGTCCCTAGCTGATCGCCTGCTCTTCTTTGGCGCGCGCTTCAAGGCGGCGTTCGAGTTCGCTGAGTGGCAGGCCGAAATTGAACTCCTGATCGAGCATCTTGAGTAGCGGTATCAGGTGCAAGCCGGCGCTGCCGAGTTTAAGTGTGGCGGTTTGCGGGCAGAAGTAGCCGGCTAGGTCGGTGAAGTATTGCGCATCAAGATGGGCGCCGGGGTCGATGTCGTCGCTGACGACACGGCACCCCCCCTTGCGGAGCGCTTTACCCAGACGTTCTTCGGCTAGCGATATCAGTGCGTCGGCTGTGGTGTCTTCGTCAGGAGTCGTGCTGACGATACCGGCACTGACTTTCAGGTTGCAGATTTCCCCGGCAATGGTGACCTGGCTGTTGGCCAGGCCGCGGCAGACACGGCGGGCAAAGGCCGTACAGCTTGCATGGCTGCTGTCTACCGAAACGATGACGAATCGGGATGAGTTTTCGCAGCCGATGTGGTCGCCTTGTCCGATCTTGTCCTTGAGGACGCGTGCCACGCGTGCGGCAATCGTCTGGGTAACTTCGTTGCCGAAACGCTCGGTCAGCTCGGCATGGTCGTCCAGTCCGAAGCGCAAAACGCTGATCTGTTTTTGCTGTGACTGGGCTTCAAGCAGGCATGAATCAAGATAGGCGGCGATGGCGTCATCAGAGAGTACGCCGGGCGGGAGTGCCGTTGTTTTTTGCACGGTCTGCCGGGGGGCTGTTGCCGCAATCTCTGCTGGAGCGCTGCCCAGTTCGGCAATATTGGCGTTGGTCAGCGACAGGGTTGGATCCCAGTTGCCAAGGCGGCCGATGCTGTCGATGACTTCCTGTCGCTTCATGCTGCGGGTGATGAAATCGGTGACCCCGCGTTCCTTCGCCAGTTGGCGATCTTCCTCGCTTTCGCTGCCGGAGACGACGAGCAGGAAGGGAATGTCGCAAATCCGGCGGATCTTGCTGCTGCGCAGGCGGGTCAGCAATTCGTAACCATTCAGGCGAGCCAGGTGCGCGCCGGCTACCACGGCAATGATGGTCGGGTCGAGGACGAGCGTTTGCCAGGCAGATTCGCCATCCTGCTCCTCGCGCACGTCGTAATGCCCGTGCAGGTGTTTGGCCAGTGCCGATCGAACGACTTTTGAATGGTCGATGATCAGGACGCGGCGTGTTGCGTCCATCGTCTCCTCCCTTCGCTCTTTGTCGAAGAGTGTGAATTATTTCCTTGCGAAGGCGGAATTCTGGACTATGTAATCAGGTGAGGCAATGGCTATTTCCTGATTTATTGATTTTGATACAAATGCTTGAAGCAAGCTCCGGAAATAAAAAGGGCTGCAAATAGCAGCCCTTTCTGACGTTTGTGCTGACGGGCTTACCCGTTGGCACGCGTTTCCAGAATTTCAATCGCAGGCAGTACTTTCCCCTCCAGAAATTCCAGAAAGGCACCGCCGCCGGTCGAGATGTAGTCCACATCCTGTGCAATATGAAACTTGGCGATTGCCGCCAGCGTGTCGCCGCCGCCGGCGAGGGAGAAACCCGATGAGTGGGCAATGGCGGAGGCCAGCATTTTGGTGCCGCCGGCGAACTGGTCATGTTCGAATACGCCGATCGGGCCGTTCCAGACGATGGTGCCAGCGTGCGCAATGATGTCGGCGAGCTTGGCGGCCGTTTTCGGGCCCACGTCGAGGATGCGGTCGTGCGGACCAACCTCGTCGACCGACACCTTGGCGCCACGGGCCAGCGCCGACACTTCGTCGGCGACCACGACGTCGACGGGCAAGGGAACTTCGGCGCCACGCTCCTTCATCAGGTCGATGATGGTGTGGGCTTCGTTCACCAGGTTCGGCTCGGCCAGCGAGTCGCCGATACGCTTGCCGGTGGCCAGCAGGAAAGTGTTGGCGATGCCGCCGCCAACAATCAGTTGATCCACTTTTTCAGCCAGTGATTTGAGGATGGTCAGCTTGGTCGACACCTTGGCGCCGGCAACGATCGCCACCAGCGGCCGCTTCGGGTTCTCCAGCGCCCGCGACAGTGCGTCAATTTCGGCGCCCATCAGGAAGCCGGCACAGGCGATGGGCGCGAACTTGGCGATGCCATGCGTTGTTGCTTCGGCGCGGTGCGCCGTACCGAAGGCGTCGTTGACGTATATGTCGCAGAGCCTGGCCATTTTCTGCGCCAGCTCATCGTTGTTCTTTTTCTCGCCTTTGTTGCAGCGGCAATTTTCCAGCAGAACGACTTCGCCCGGTGCTACTTCGAAACTTCCGTCAACCCAGTCGGTCACGAGACGGACCGGGACGTGCAGCAGCTGACCGAGCCGGATGGCGATCGGTGTCAGCGAATCCTCATGCGTGACCTGACCCTCGGTCGGGCGGCCGAGGTGCGAGGTGACCATGACGGCTGCGCCATTCTCAAGGCAGAACTTGATCGACGGCAGCGACGCCCGGATTCGCGTGTCTTCGGTAATGTTGCCGGCATCATCCTGCGGCACGTTGAGGTCGGCACGAATGAAGACGCGCTTGCCCTTGACGTCGAGGTCGGCGAGTTTGAGAACGTTCATGGAAGGCTCCTGAAGGAAACGGGAAGAAAAATCAAATTCCACCGCAGAGGCGCAGAGATTCGCAGAGAACGACAAGTCGTTTTTCCTCTGCGTTCCTCTGCACCTCGGCGTCTCTGCGGTAGGTGTTCGTGTTCATCGCATCACATTGCGCCAGTGGCAGGCCACATCAAGCATGCGGTTGGCGAAGCCCCATTCGTTGTCGAACCACAGCAACAGGTTGAGCATGTGCTCGCCGGAAAGCTGGGTCTGGCTGCCGTCGAGGATGGCCGAGTGCGGGTCGTGGTTGAAGTCGATCGATGCATGCGGGGTGTCGGTATAAGCCAGCAGTTTTTGCCATGGCCCTGCCGCGGCTTGCGCCAGCAGTTGGTTGACCGCGGCAGCATTGACCGGTCGGCCGGCATCAATGACCATATCGATGGCCGAGACATTGGCCGTCGGTACGCGGATGGCCTTGGCCTGGATGCGGCCTGCCAACTCGGGCAGCAGGCGCTCTACGCCACGTGCCAGCCCGGTAGAGACCGGAATGATCGATTGCATTGCCGAACGTGTGCGCCGCAGGTCGGCATGATGATAACCATCTGCCAGCGGCTGGTCGTTCATGACCGAGTGCAGTGTGGTCAGCAGCACATGGTCAATGCCGATTTCGCGCAACAGCAATTCCAGCACGGGCACCACGGCATTGGTCGTGCATGACGCGTTGGAAACAATTTTCTCTTCACCCGTGAGGGTGTGGTGATTCACGCCATAAACAATGGTGGCATCGACATCCTCGGCGCTGTGTGCCGGGTGCGACAGGAGTAGCCGGGGGCAGCCGGCAGCAAGGAAGCGCTGAAGTTCGGCACGGGTGCCGTAATGGCCAGAACATTCGACCACCAGATCGACCCCCAGCGCCTGCCAGTCAACATCCTCAGGAGTGCGGGCATGACTGACCGTGATTGGCTGCCCATCAACGATGAGATGCTGGCCTTGCAGATCTATCTGCCCAGGAAAGCGGCCGTGGGTCGAATCGAAGCGGGTCAGGTAGGCAATGCTCTCCAGTTCGGCCGGCTCGTTGATGACAACGACTTGCAGGTGCTCGCGGCAAGGTGATTCGTGCAGGGCGCGCAGGAAGCAGCGGCCGATACGGCCGTAGCCGTTGATGGCAATACGCAGCGGTGGCGGCGAAGAAGACACGTTTTTCGGCCCGGAAAAGAAAAAGGGGCAGGCCGATGGCCTGCCCCGGTCGGATGACTTACTTGGCGTTCATCCAGGCGCGCGCAGCGTCGAGCATGCGGCAGGAGTAGCCCCACTCGTTGTCGTACCAGGCCAGGACCTTGACCAGCACCGAGCCGTCCTCGCCCTTGATGACGCGTGTCTGTGTCGCATCGAAGGTGGTCGAAACGGTGGTGTGGTTGAAGTCGGAGGACACCAGCGGCTCGTTGTTCACTTCCATGATGCCCTTCAGCGGGCCGTTGGCAGCGGTCGTCATCAAGGCGTTGATTTCTTCCTTGGTGGTGGCGCGGTCGGCGGTGAAGGTCAGGTCGACCAGCGAGACGTTGATCGTCGGCACGCGCAGCGCGAAGCCATCGACCTTGC
>JACKLY010000002.1 GCA_024235655.1 Zoogloeaceae bacterium
GTAAGTACCCGCTCCACTTTGATTCCCTTTTCTGCAACCTGGTGGCAGCCGGTGAGCAGGCAGGCATTCTGGAAACGCTCCTTGACCGACTGGCAACCTATAAGGAGAAGATGCAGGCGCTCAAATCCAAGATCAAATCTGCTCTGTTTTATCCGATGTCGATTCTCGTCATGGCCTTCGTCATTACCGCCGTGATCATGATTTTCGTCATCCCGGCCTTCAAAGAAGTTTTCAAGAGCTTTGGTGCCGACCTTCCTGCACCAACAGTCATTGTCATCGCCATGTCGGATTTCTTTGTCGAATACTGGTGGCTGATTTTTGGTTCGTTGGGCGGTGGCATCTACGGTTTCATCGCTGCCTACAAGCGTTCGGAAGCCATGCACATTGCGTTTGACCGGCTATCGCTTCGCGCCCCGGTTTTTGGGGATGTCATTCGCAAGGCAACGGTTGCTCGATGGACACGGACACTGGCAACCATGTTTGCCGCCGGTGTTCCACTCGTGGAAGCACTGGACTCGGTTGGTGGTGCCTCCGGCAACTACGTCTACAAAGTTGGCACCAAGCAGATTCAAGGAGAAGTTGCGACGGGCACGAATTTGATGACATCAATGCAGAACAGCAAACTGTTCGACAACATGGTGTTGCAGATGGTCGCTATCGGCGAAGAGTCGGGCGCACTTGACAGCATGCTGGAGAAGGTTGCCGGCTTCCTCGAAGCAGAGGTGGACGACGCCGTTGAAGCCCTCTCCAGCCTTATGGAACCACTGATCATGGCCGTACTGGGCGTGCTGATCGGTGGCCTGGTCGTCGCCATGTACCTGCCGATCTTCAAGCTGGGCGCTGTCGTCGGATGATGCAATTACTGGCAGAGCCCGCCGCTTTTTCGATGGTGGCGGGCTTGATGGGTCTGGTCGTCGGCAGCTTCCTCAATGTAGTCATCCACCGCCTGCCAAAGATGATGGAGCGCGACTGGATGTGCCAGTGTGCCGAATTGCGTGGCGAGGAAATTCCCGAGGCGGAAACACTGACACTGGCGACACCGCGTTCGCGCTGCCCGCATTGTGGCCACCAGATCACCGCACTGGAGAATATTCCGGTCATCAGCTGGCTCATGCTGGGCGGAAAGTGTTCCGCCTGCAAGGCACCAATTTCCATCCGGTACCCGATTGTTGAGGCTGTCACTGGCCTCTTGTCCGCCTACGCAGCATGGCATTTCGGCTTTGGCCTCACGGCCGTTGGTGCCATCCTGTTCATTTGGGCCATGGTCGCCCTGACCGGTATCGACTTCGACACCCAGTTGCTCCCGGACAGCATCACCCTACCGCTACTGTGGCTCGGCCTCCTGCTCAACCTGTCCGCAAGCTTTACCTCGCTCTCGTCAGCAGTCATCGGAGCGATTGCCGGCTATCTTTCCCTGTGGTCGGTGTACTGGGGGTTCAAACTGGCAACCGGCAAGGAGGGCATGGGCTTTGGCGATTTCAAGCTGCTCGCGGCCATCGGCGCCTGGCTGGGCTGGCAGATGCTGCCACTGACCATTCTTCTTTCCTCCCTCGTGGGTGCAATCGTCGGCATCGGCCTCATCGTGCTGGCCAAACGCGGGCGCAATGTCCCCATTCCCTTCGGACCCTACCTCGCCGCCGCCGGCCTGCTTGCACTGTTCTGGGGCAAACCGCTGACGCAGACTTACCTCGGATTGTTCTGACCGCTGCAGACGGTTGAAAAATACCGTCTTTTCCCCCATATCAGCGTCGCGCCTGAGCCAAACCAAGCAAGCGGCTCAGGTATAATCTGACGTTTTGGAGGATTCCCATGCCAATCTATGAATATCGCTGCGAGTCCTGCGGTTCCCAGAAGGATCATCTGCAGAAACTCAACGCACCGACGCTGACCGTTTGCCCGGCCTGCGGCGCTGAAACCTACAAGAAACTCCTGTCCGCAGCAGGCTTTCAACTCAAGGGTAGCGGCTGGTACGCCACTGACTTCAAGGGCGGCAGCAGCGCCAAGCAGGAAAGCAAACCCGCTGAAACAGCCTCACCCTGCCAGGGTGGCGGCGGAGGTTGCGCGTGCGCGGGCAGCTGATTCGACGCTATTTCGTTACCGGCCTGCTGATCTGGGTGCCGCTGGCGATCACCCTCTGGGTGCTGTCGCTGATCGTCGGCACCATGGATCAGTCGCTCCGGCTGCTTCCGGTTGCCCTGCACCCCAAGCAGCTGTTCGGCTTCGACATACCCGGCGCCGGCGTCATCCTGACCCTGCTGGCCATCATGCTGACCGGCGTTGCTGCGGCCAACTTCATTGGCCAGCGACTGGTGATCTGGTGGGAATTGCTGCTCGCCCGCATCCCGGTCGTCAATTCGATCTACAACAGCGTCAAGCAGGTTTCCGACACACTTTTCTCTTCATCGGGAAATGCGTTCCGCAAGGCATTGCTTGTCCAGTACCCGCGTGAAGGCGCGTGGACCATTGCCTTCCTCACCGGTCGCCCCGGTGGCGATGTCGCCAATCACCTGGATGGCGACTATGTCAGCGTCTACGTTCCCACCACCCCCAACCCGACTTCCGGATTCTTCCTGATGATGCCGAAAGACGATGTGATTGAGCTCGACATGAGCGTAGACGAAGCCCTCAAATACATCATTTCCATGGGTGTCGTAGCGCCACCGGTCAAAACCCGTGCCGCACCCAAGCCCTGAAACACCGAACACGAAGCCAACCAAGAAAACCATGCGTACTCATTACTGCGGACAACTCAATTCCCAACTCAACGGCCAGGAAGTCACCCTTTGTGGCTGGGCGCATCGTCGCCGTGACCACGGCGGCGTCATCTTCATCGACCTGCGCGACCGCGAAGGTCTGGCGCAGGTCGTGTGCGACCCGGATCGCGCCGAGATGTTCGCCATCGCCGAATCCGTCCGCAACGAGTTCTGCCTGAAGATCACCGGCAAGGTTCGCCCGCGCCCGGAAGGCACGACCAACGCCAACCTCGCCTCTGGCGAAATCGAAATCCTCTGCCACGAGATTGAGGTACTCAACCCATCGGTGACACCGCCTTTCCAGCTTGACGAAGACAACCTCTCCGAGAACGTGCGCCTGACACACCGCGTCATTGATCTTCGCCGGCCGCAGATGCAGAACAACCTGATGTTGCGCTACAAGACGGCACGCGCCTTCCGCCGCTTCCTCGACGACAACGGCTTCATCGACATCGAAACGCCGATGCTGACAAAGAGCACCCCGGAAGGCGCCCGCGACTACCTCGTGCCATCGCGCGTACATCCGGGCCAGTTCTTCGCGCTGCCGCAGTCGCCGCAGCTGTTCAAGCAACTGCTGATGGTCTCCGGCTTCGACCGCTACTACCAGATCACCAAATGCTTCCGCGACGAAGACCTGCGCGCCGACCGCCAGCCGGAGTTCACCCAGGTCGATATCGAAACCTCGTTCATGAGCGAGAACGAAATCACCGCGCTGATGGAAAAGCTGATGCGCACCGTGTTCAAGGAAGCGATCGACGTCGACCTGCCGGAATTCCCGCGCATGAGCTACGCCGAAGCCATGCATCGCTTTGGCTCCGACAAGCCGGACCTGCGCGTCACGCTGGAACTCACGGAAGTCACCGACGCCTTCAAGGACGTCGCCTTCAAGGTCTTCGCCGGCGTTGCCAACAGCGAAGGCGGCCGCATCGCCGCCATGCGCATTCCGGGCGGTGCCACGCTCACCCGTGGCGAGATCGACGCCTACACCCAGTTCGTCGGCATCTACGGCGCCAAGGGGCTGGCCTACATCAAGGTCAACGACGCCACCCAGATCAACGAAACCGGCCTGCAGTCGCCGATCGTCAAGAACCTGTCGGAAGCTTCGTTGCGTACGGTGATCGAGCGCACCGGCGCCCAGTCCGGCGACCTGATCTTCTTCGGTGCCGACAAGGCCAAGATCGTCAACGACGCCCTCGGCGCGCTGCGCATCAAGATCGGCCACGAGAAGGGCTTCGTCACCGGCGCCCAGTGGGCGCCACTGTGGGTCGTCGACTTTCCGATGTTCGAATACGACGACGAGAACAAGCGCTGGACCGCCTGCCACCACCCCTTTACCAGCCCGAAGGACGAGCACATGGATCTGCTCACTTCCGATCCCGGCAAGTGCCTGGCCAAGGCCTACGACCTGGCGCTGAACGGCTGGGAACTCGGCGGCGGCTCGGTGCGTATCCACCGTTCCGACGTGCAGGAGAAAGTCTTCGCCGCGCTCAACATCGGCCCGGAAGAACAGCAGGCCAAGTTCGGCTTCCTGCTCGACGCGCTCAAGTACGGCGCGCCGCCGCACGGCGGCCTCGCCTTCGGCCTTGACCGCATCGTCACCATGATGACCGGCGCCGAATCGATCCGTGACGTGATCGCCTTCCCGAAGACGCAGCGCGCCCAGTGCCTGCTCACCGATGCACCGTCCGACGTCGACGAAAAGCAATTGCGCGAGCTGCATGTGCGCCTGCGCCAGAAGGTCGACACTTCGGTTGAGGTCAGCAAGGGCTAAGAGATGAGCGCGCGGCTGCCGAACTTGCCTCTGCTGCTGCGCGTCTTTCTTGCTCTCTTTGCCTGCCTTGCCCTCGGCTTTGGCAACGCCACTGCCCGGGAATCTGCACCGACCACGGCAGCAGCCATCGAAAACGTTGCCCTGTCGGCCCTGCCGGCAGAGGCAGCTGAAACACTGGCCATCATCAAGCGCGGCGGCCCCTATCCCTACCGGCGTGACGGCATCCGCTTCGGCAACTACGAAAAACTGCTGCCGATCCGCGCCAAGAACTACTACAGCGAATACACCGTACCCACACCCGGCCTGAAACACAGGGGCGCACGCCGCATCGTTGCCGGTGGCAACCCGCAGGCTTCGGGCGAGTACTACTACACCGACGACCACTACCGCAGCTTCCGTCGCATCAAGGAATAGGCATCGCCGGCGGTGGCGGCCCACAGGAGAGACCATGAGCACCATGAGTCAGAGACTGCAGCAACTGCTGGCCCAGAGTGAATTCGCCGGCGTCTATCACCTGCCCCACATCGACTGCAAACCGCTCAAGCAGGCCACCCTCGCACTTGGCTACGGCTGGTTGCAGGCTGATTGCAGCAAACAGGGTGAAATCACCCCTGCACTCGAAAAACTGGGCAAGGATCTGCGCCTGCCTGACTGGTACGGCGCCAATTACGATGCCCTCTCTGACTGCCTGAGCGACCTGAGCTGGAACGCGGCTCCCGGCTATGTACTCCTGATCAGCGGTGCCGACAAGCTCCACGGCAAGGACGAAGCCGCATTCAACACCCTCAACGAGGTATTTGCCGACGTCATCGGCAACTGGAAGGAAGAAAAAGTGCCGTTCTGGGTCTTTTACGACATGCGCCCAAACAGCCTCGCCTCGCTGCCCACCCTTGCTGCCGGCTG
Organism: Zoogloeaceae bacterium; assembly: GCA_024235655.1. Lineage (GTDB taxonomy): Bacteria > Pseudomonadota > Gammaproteobacteria > Burkholderiales > Rhodocyclaceae > Proximibacter. Next base: position 5,428 of record JACKLY010000002.1, read on the forward strand.
AACCCGGCGCTGCATCCGACATGGCCTGCAAAAAGCCTGTTTCGGTGCTTGTCGTCATTCACACGGCCAGCAACGACATCCTCCTTCTCGAACGTGCCGCCCACCCCGGCTACTGGCAATCCGTCACCGGCAGCCAGGAAGATGAAGAGTCGCTGGCCGAAACCGCTGCCCGTGAAGTGCTGGAAGAAACCGGCATCGACATCGCCGCCCATGGCCTGAAACTGCTTGATTGGCAGCAGGTCAACACCTACGAAATCTTCCCCGAGTGGCGGCACCGCTATGCGCCGGGCGTGACCGAAAATACCGAACACGTTTTCTCACTGGAAGTGCCATCGGGCATACCCATCCATATCGCCCCCGGTGAGCATTTGGCGTATCAATGGTTACCTGCACCGGCTGCAGCAAACTTGGTATTCAGCTGGAGTAACCGTGACGCCATCCTGCAACTGAACAACTGCTGAACAAAGCCGCCCCCACAGAGGGGACACCACCGCCCCCAAAGGAGACCCCCTCATGCCCCACGCCAACGCCGAACTCATTACCCGCTTCTACGCTGCCCTCGGCGAAAAAGACGGCGCAGCCATGGCCGCCTGCTATGCCGACGATGCCACTTTCAGCGACCCGGTATTCCGCAATCTCGACGCCAAAGGCGTTCGCGGCATGTGGCAGATGCTCTGCGCCCGCGCCACCAACCTGACGGTGGTGGCCAACGATATCGAAGCTGACGACACGCGCGGCAGGGCCTGCTGGGTAGCCACCTACACCTTCAGCAAGACCGGTCGCAAGGTGTGCAACGTGATCGACGCCCGTTTCGAATTCCGCGATGGCAAGATCGTGCGCCACACCGACCGCTTCGACCTCTGGCGCTGGGCCAGCATGGCGCTCGGCTTCAAGGGCGCGCTGCTCGGCTGGACCCCCATGGTGCAGAACGCCATCCGGCAGGAAGCCGGGCGCGGCCTGAAAAGCTGGCTGACCAAGCATCCGGAATAAATTTTTAATTTTTTCAGGTTTCCCTGTAAGGGTTGGGGGCGTTCCCCGACCAAGGAATGTCAGCGCATTGATTTCCCGCCCATGAGAGGCAAAACGATGGCGGCTGACGTACCTCAACCCGAACGGAGACCCATCATGAACCACAAGAAATCTGGCATCGCCATCGCTTCCGCTGCAGCTGCCCTGTTTGCCCTCGGCACCACCGCCACCGTCGTCCAGGCCGCTGACGCCCCCACTGTAAAGTGTGCAGGCATCAACAGCTGCAAGGGCACCTCGGAATGCAAGACCGCCAAGAATGACTGCAAAGGCCACAACGCCTGCAAGGGGAAGGGCTGGATGAGCAAGGCCTCGGCCAAGGAATGTACCGACGCTGGCGGCACCGTCCTGAAATAAGCGCTTCCTCCTCCGAGGCGGCGCTTGCACAGGCTGCCCCGGACCGGTGGCCCCCTCTCCTCGAACCCAGCGAGCGCCCTGTGACCTCCATTGACGGCTTTGGCCTCGGCCTGCGTACCGAGCACTACAGCGATTTCCGTAGCGGCCAACCCGCGGCCGACTGGCTCGAAATCATTTCCGAAAACTACATGGTGCCCGGTGGCCGGCCGCTGCAGCACCTCGACGCGATCCGCGCGCACTACCCGATGGTGATGCACGGCGTCTCGCTCTCCATCGGCAGCACCGACCCACTGAACATGCAATACCTGGCCGACCTGAAAGCGCTGATCGCCCGCGTGCAGCCCGGCTGGGTTTCCGACCACATCTGCTGGACCGGCGTCGACCACGCCAACCTGCACGACCTGCTGCCCATGCCCTGCACCGAAGCCGCACTCAAGCACATGGTCGAGCGCGTACAGCGGGTGCAAGATTTCCTCGGCCAGCGCATCGCGCTGGAAAACGCCTCTACCTACGTCGCCTTCGCCGGTGACGACATGAACGAATGGGAGTTTGTGCGCGAACTGGCCGAACGCGCCGACTGCTGGCTGCTGCTCGATGTTAACAATGTCTATGTAAGCGCCCGCAACCACGGCTTCGACGGCCGCCGCTACATCGACGCCCTGCCCAGCCAACGCATCCGCCAGATCCACCTCGCCGGCCATGAAGACCTGGGCGATACCCTGATCGACACGCACGACCACCCGATCTGCCCCGGCGTGTTCGACCTATACGCCTACACGCTCGATCGCCACGGCTGGGTGCCGACGATGATCGAGCGCGACGACCACATCCCCCCGCTCTCCGAACTGCTCGCCGAACTCGACCAGGTGCGCGCCATTGCCGCCGCCGCACAAACGCCGCACTGCGGGCAGGATGCCTGCCGGGAGGCCGCATGAACAGCACCACCGCCAGCACGCTGACCGCACAACTGCATGCCTTCGCCCGTGCCATCACGGCCGACACAGCACCGCCAGATACCGACGAGCTGTTCCGCCCCACCCCGCAGGGGGGCCCGCCACGCATCGAGATCTACCGCCACGCCTACCGCGCCCGCCTCACCGACGCCCTGCGCGAAAACTACCCGGTACTGCACCGCGTGCAGGGCGATGAGGCGTTTGATGAACTCGCCGAAAAATTCATCGCCGCCAGCCCCTCGCAAACACCTTCGATCCGCTGGTTCGGCAGCGCCCTGCCCGCATGGCTGGCAGCCAACAGTGCACAACTGTCGCACCCGGCTCTGGCCGACCTCGCCCGCATGGAATGGGCACTGTGCACCGCCTTCGACGCGGCAGACGACAGCCCGCTCACCGTCAACGACCTGCTCGCCCACGCCCCGGAAGCCTGGCCGGAACTGCGCTTCACCGGCCACCCCAGCCTGCGCCTGATCGCCCTCGACTGGGCCGTCGAACCCCTGTGGCACGCCCTCAGCGACAACCCCGAAGCCGAAACCGCCGCCCCCGAAGCACAGCCCCACCACCTGCTCGTCTCGCGCCAGAACGATCAGACCCAGTGGCGCTCCGTCGAAGCCTTCGAGGCCGACCTGCTGCAAGCCGCCCTCGCCGGCGAAAGCTTCGCTGAACTCTGCGAGCGTGCTGCCGCCACTCAGGGTGAACAGGCCGCAGCAGCCGTTGCCGGCCACCTGCGGGTCTGGGTTGAGGCCGGCCTGCTCACCGCCTGACTAACCGCACTCCTCCATTCTGGCGGGCACCTTTTCCCTCCTTCTCGACTACCCCGCCCACGTCAGTGCACGGGATGACATTTGTATTTTCTGGCGGCACAATACGCCAACCTAGACACCAATCAACCCATGCACCGTTTTGACTCACCACCTATTTTGAAATACTGAATAAAACTAAGCGCATCCTATTGAGGACAAGACTTTCAAGCCGCAGAACATTTCGGCGTATACGGCGCTTTGCCAACGCATACGTCTTTCTTCCATCCTCTTCACGTTAGGAAAATATGTCCATCAAGAAGCCATTTGTCATTCTCTGGACGATGGGATTGCTTGCTATAGCCCTATTTGGCGTGACTATTGTCTTCTCAAGTGTTGAAACCAGATATGAATGCTCTGGCACGCTCGCCGAAAAAAATGCCACAGTAAAAGCAAAGATATATCTAAAAATCGAACGATATCGTTGGTGGGTGAAGCTATGGTCGCCCTCTGATGGAGCGTTATGGGTAGAGGTACCTAACCGAGTAGGTGACTACTACTCAAGCCTTACTTCAGTTAGCGATCAGATTCAGATATCACGCACCAAAGAAGAACTGAAAGGGTTATGGGGCTATTACTCCTTATTAAGCAACACTTTGATTCTTGAAACATCAGCAGGTAAGTTCAATGGACAGTGTTCAAAACTCAATGCCTAATTTCAATATTAAGCAGCCGCCCCTCTCCCCAGTATCCTCACCCCCAGCCCTCCCAAGGCTGCAGCCAGCAGCCCGACAGCGGCAGCTACCCACACCAGGCGCTGTGTCTCGGTACTGAAACTCTCCAGCGTCACGCGTTGTGCGGCAAGCGTTGACCGTTCCTGTTCGGCGAGGTGGCGCGAGGCTTGAGTCATGCCGGCCAGCGCGTCGCGCGTTGGCGCCCAGAACTGGCTGAGTGCACCCTGGGCGCCACTGAGTTCAAGTGCTTCGACGGCGGCCGTGTAGCGCTCATCGTAGCGGGCGCGCAGCTCAAGCAGTTCCTGAATGCGAGCCTTGTCCTGCGGCGTTTTTACAAGCATGGTCAGCGCGGCCAGATCGGCCTCGGCGGCAGCATTGGCAGCGTCGATCTGCTTGTAGAGCGGCACGCGCATTTCGCGGTCGGGGGTGACCAGCAGTTGCACGAGCGGCACGGTGGCGCCTTCGGCGTGGCGCTGCAGTGATTCGGCCACGGCCACACGCTGCTGCTGCGCCTCCAGGTCGGCAGCGGTCAGCGGTGCCGTGCGCAACCAGTGCTGGGCAGCGTACAGCCCCATTGCGGCAAGGAGGCCGACGATGGCCAGCAGCAACACGAGGCGTCCTCCGTTTCGGTTTGCCGGTGCGGCGGGGGCTGTAGTGCTTGCCGTGTTGGATTGGGTCATGAGATTACTCCATAAAGAATGTGGACTGGTTTCAGGCAGCGTCATTGCGAACCGGGCAAGTGCCACCACAGCGACGGGCGATCAGCGCATCCAGCGAAAGTACGCCGCCGCCTTTGGCCATCAGGAACAGGAAACCCGCCGCCCAGGTGCCGTGCAGTGCATAGGCATCGGGATAGACGAAAAGCTGGATGGTCATCGTCATGCCGAGTAGCGCCAGTGCTGAGAAGCGCGTGGCCAGCCCGAGCAGCAGCAGCAACGGAAAGAGGTGCTCGGCAAAGGCGGCCATGGGTGCAGCCAGCTCGGGTGGAATGATCGGTAACTTGTATTCGTCGCGGAAGAGATCGACCACCGAGTCGGAAAGCTGCGGCCAGCCGAACTCGAAGTTGCCGGTGACGAAGTTGATGGCGAAGCCCTGCACCTTGGTTTGGCCGGAGGACCAGAAGGTGGCGGCCAGCGCGAAGCGCGCAAGGAAGGCAATCAGCGAATCGGGGATGCGGCTGAACAGGGCGACGGATTTTCGGATGAGGCAGCGTTCGTCACGGGGGATCATGATTTTTCTCCTTGTTGTTGGTTTTTCCGGCCGAGACCGATCAGCAGTTCGCGGCTGATCAGGAGGCCAAGAACGGGGGTGGGGTCGAAGTGGGTATCGCCGTCAGAGGCCTGCTGCACGGCATCGCCGAGCGAGGCACCGGCCTGTAGCGCGTCAATGAAGCGGCCGGCCGCGGCTGGCACCGCCATCACCTCGACCGACAGGCCATGACGCAGCACCAGCGCACATTCGGGTTGCGCCGGATCAATGTCGGCGAGATCGCCACTTCCCTGATGCGCGCCCCACAGCGAGGTGATGGCGAAAGGCGAGTCGATCACCTGCAGCGACGGATGCAGTTGAAGGCGCAGCGCCGGCAGGGCATCGGCATCGTTCAGGCAGGCGGCGATTTCCGCCACCGGCACCGGGTCGGCATCGGCGGCATGGAACGCCAACACACGGGCGTATTCCAGCCGCGCCACGTCGGCAAGGTAGGGCACCCCGGCGACAGGCGGAAAGGCGGCGACGAAATCGGCAAAGGCATCGCCGTACCAGGCCAGTACCGGCGACGTGGGAGGCGACTGCCGTGCGAACTCGCCGGCCATGGCACGGAAGAAGGCATCGCCCACCAGTTGCTGCACGATCGGAAAGGAGTCGGCCAGCGCCTCGATCAGCGATACGGTGACGTTGTTGCGATAGACGCCGAAGCGCTGCGCGGCGTCCGAGCCGTTCCACGTCACCAGCCCCGATGGGCAGGGGGCGGCGGGGTTGAGCAGCGCAGCGGCGAAGGTGGCTACACTCATGCCGCCACCCTTGTGAGCTTGCGGCAGGCATCGAGATGCCTGTCCGCCTGCAGCGCCTCGGCCAGCAGCACCGGGAAAGCCGGCAGGTCGTTGTCGCGTTCGAGCAGTGTCGCAACCGGGCCGGTAAGCGCCTGCGCCTCGTCGTAGAGCGCCCACACGGCTGCGGCCACCGGGGCGCCGTGGCTGTCGATGAGCAGTGGCGCGCCGAGGCTGTCGGTTTCCTGCGCAAAGCCGGCAAGGTGGATTTCGCCGACCGCGGCCAGCGGCAGGGCGCGCAGGTAGGTATGCACGTCGCGGCCGTGGTTGGTGCAGGAAACGTAGGCATTGTTCACGTCGAGCAGCAGCCCGCAGCCGGTGCGTGCGACGACTTCGCTGATGAAGGCAGCCTCGTCGCGGTCGGAGGCGTCGAACTCGACATAGGTGGAAGGGTTTTCGAGCAGCATGCGGCGGCCGAGGCGGCTCTGCACGCGGTCGATGTGTTCGCAGACACGAAGCAGGGTGGCCGCGTTGAACGGGGCTGGCAGCAGGTCGTTATAGAAGTTGCCGCCGTGCGAGGACCAGGCCAGATGCTCGGAAAACGATTCGGGCTGGTAGCGCTCGATCAGTGCGGCCAGCCGGTCGAGGTGGGCTTCGTCCAGCGGCGATTCTCCACCAATGGAGAGGCCAACGCCGTGGATGGACAGCGCGTAATCGGCACGGATGCGGCCGAGGTAATGGTGAAAGGGGCCGCCCGGCACCATGTAGTTCTCGGCGTGGATCTCGAAGAAACCGAGCGCTGGCTTCGTTTCAAGCACGTCGAGATAGTGTTCGGGCTTGAGGCCGAGGCCGGCCGCGGGAGGCAAGCCTGCCCCGCCGCGGCGTACGTCGGCGCCCACTGAGGTGAACTCAGTCATGTCGGTCTAGGGATCAGTGTGACCGACGATCAGGCTTTCTTTTCCTTGAACTCCTTGAGCTGGCCCATACCGGTGGCCGAGGTCGGCGAGGCTGTTTTCTCGCAGGTGCCGGCGGGAACATAGTTCCACGCGTTGCCCTGGTAATCGCGTACCGAGGTGCCGGCGCAGGAGGTTCCGGCACCGGCCTTGCAGTCGTTCTTGCCCTTCATGGCGACGCCGTAGCACTTCTCCTTGGCCGCATCGGCGGCCATCACCGGCGAGGCGGCAACGGTGAGGGCGGCGCCCAGTGCCAGCGCGAGGGCAGCGGCGGAAACGTGGCGGCTTGTATTGTTCTGGCTCATGGTCTTCTTCCTTCTCTATCGGTTAAGGGTTGTCCATGGGCCTTTCACGGCAGATCGGTTAATCGCCGGGAAAGCGTCGCACGGCCTGGCGCAGAAAATCCATCTGCGCTTCAAACCGGCGACAGGCGCCGCACATCATCAGGTGAACCCGAATTGCCATGCGTTCGAAAAAGGAGAGGGAACGGTCCTGCCCTTCAATCACCATGCGGTGAACTTCTTTGCAGGTTTTCATTCCGACGCTCCCTTCATGTCATCTCCGAACCATTTCAATTGCAGGCACTCCCGAAGGCGCATTCGCGCCCTGTACAGCACCACCCAGCAATTAGACGAACTCATCGCCAGTTCCTTACAGATTTCATCCGTTTCCATTTCAAGAATTTCGCGCATGGTAAAAACGCGGGCCAGTTTTTCCGGCAGCGCAGTCATGCACAGTTCAAGCACATCGTAGAAGCGGCTCTGCTCTAAACTGGCCGCTGGGTTGCCCCAGTTAGCCGGCTTGCTCTGCCAATGACCATCGGCGGCAAAGAGCGAGTCAAAGTCTTCGTCCTCGTTCTCACCCAGATCTTCCATCGGCACTTCCCGCACCCGCTTGCGGATGCGATCGACGATCTTGTTCTTGAGGATGGAAATGACCCAGGTACGCAACTGCGAACGGCCGGAGAATTTATCTTTCCCTTCCAACGCAGCGAGCAGGGTGTCCTGCACGGCATCTTCGGCGCTTTGCTCGTCGCGCAATTGCAGCACGGCGAAGCGCATCAGGGTGGGCCTGAGCTGGTCCAGCTCGGCATGAAACACAGCATCTGACATCACAGGTTCCGGTGGACTTGAAATGCCGAAAGCCTACCCCATTTCAGAGCCATGACGTAGCAGCACCGTAGGGAACCCCCTTTCAACACCACTTTTCAGGAGGAAAACATGAGCAATATTCTGCGCCGCGACCCGTTTGATGACCTGTTCCGTGGCTTCTTTGTCCGCCCCGTGGAACTGGGAAATTCCGGCAACCTTGCCAGCACGGCGGAAACGCCTTCCATCCGCATGGATGTGAAGGAAAACCCCGACGCCTTTCTGGTGCACGCCGAGTTGCCGGGGGTGAAGAAGGAAGATATCCATGTCACCATCGACGGCAACCTGGTCTCCGTCAGCGCTGAGGTAAAGCAGGAGAAGGAAGTAAAGGATGGCGAGCGCGTACTGCGCTCCGAGCGTTACTTCGGCAAGGTTTCCCGCTCCTTCCAACTGGCTCAGGACATTGATGACGACAATGCTTCTGCCAAGTTCGCCGATGGCGTACTGGAACTGACACTTCCCAAGCGAGCTGCCGCTGCCAGCAAGCGGCTGACGATCAGCTAAGCCTCTTCGCCGGAGCCTTTGTGCTCCGGCGCTTCCTTTCCAGGAAGCGATCTTCAGCGCGCTGTCATGGAGCACGCACGCGGCGGCCACTTGGCGGTATCATTACCCGATATCCATCGGGAGCGCTTCTGCCATGACTAAACCGACCCATCCCTATTCCAACCTGCTGGCGGCCTGCATCGGCTTTTTTCTGTTGGCTGCAAACCTAGCTTTCGCACAGCCGGCAGCGGCTCCCGCACCGGCACCGCAGACCAGCGAGGGAACAACTGAAGCTGCAGCCCCCAGCACGGAAGCCAGTTCGGTTATCACGACCATGACTCCGCCCGAAACCCCGCAGGAAGCCGCAGAGCGTAAGCGTGCTGAAGCGGAGGAAAAGAAACGGGCTGCACGCGAGGCCGCCGAGGAGAAAAAACGTGAGCGCGCCCGCCAATGTCAGATCAAGCCGGTGATGACCGATGCCCAGATTCAGTTGTGCAAGGAAGTCTGGCGCTAAGTCGCCATTCCCCCTGCCCCCGCCGGAGCCTGTGCTCCGGCTTTTCTTTTCCTGCCGAGCAGGCTTCTTATTTGGTACCCCATCGGCTCGACAGTTAGAATTGCCCCGTCTTTATCAGGAACCCTGCAATGACCAACGATGAACTTTCCCCCGCGCTGAAAGCCGGCATCCTTGCCGAGGCGCTTCCCTATATCAAGCGCTTCCACGGCAAGACCATTGTCGTCAAATACGGCGGCAACGCGATGACCGAGGAGCACCTGAAGCAGTGCTTTGCGCGCGACGTGGTGCTGTTGAAACTGGTCGGCCTGAATGTGGTGGTGGTCCACGGCGGCGGTCCGCAGATCGAGAATCTGCTCACCCGCGTCGGCAAGAAGGGCGAGTTCATCCAGGGCATGCGCGTCACCGATGCCGAGACCATGGAAGTGGTTGAAATGGTGCTGGGCGGGCAGGTCAACAAGGATGTGGTCAACCTGATCAACCATGCCGGCGGCAAGGCGGTGGGCCTGACCGGCAAGGATGGCAACTTCATCCGTGCACAGAAGCTGAAGCTGCAAAACAAGGAAAATCCGGGCGACCTGATCGACGTCGGGGCGGTCGGCGACATCACCCAGATCGACCCCTCGCTGATCGGCCATCTGGAAGCCGGCGGCTTCATCCCGGTAGTGGCACCGATCGGCGTCGGAAAGGATGGCGAAACCTACAACATCAACGCTGACGTGGTCGCCGGCAAGATTGCCGAAGTGCTGAAGGCCGAGAAACTGGTGCTGCTGACCAACACACCCGGCGTACTCGACAAGGCCGGCCAGCTGATCACCGGCATCACACCCAAGGAAATCGACGACATGGTCGAGGATGGCACCCTCTCCGGCGGCATGCTGCCGAAGATCGGCTCGGCTCTGGATGCGGCTCGCAACGGCGTGAAGAGCGTGCACATCATCGACGGCCGCGTCGAACACGCGCTGCTGCTCGAAATCCTGACCGACCATGGCGTCGGCACGATGATCAAGTCGCACTAGATGCGACACCTACCGCAGAGGCGCAGAGAAACAGAGGAAACGCGGAGAAGCCCTACATCGGCTTTCTCTGCGAACGCTCTGCGCCCTCTGCGCCCTCTGCGTCTCTGCGGTAGATTCTGACCTTAATGCCCACCAAACAACGCATCTGGCTGTTCGACCTCGACAACACGCTGCACCACGCCAGCCCGCATATCTTTCCGCACATCAACCGTTCGATGTCTGCCTACATCGAGCGACATCTGGGGGTTGATGCCGAGGAGGCCACCCGTCTCCGGCAGACCTACTGGGATCGCTACGGCGCCACCCTGCTCGGGCTGATCCGTCACCACGACATTGACCCCGGCCATTTCTTACGGGAAACGCACACCTTCGAGGATCTCGCCGGGATGGTCATTTTTGAACGCGGGCTGGACAACATGCTCAAGCGCCTGCCCGGCCGCAAGATCATTTTCAGCAATGCGCCCCGTCACTACACCGAGGCGGTGCTTCGGCTGGCCGGGATACGCCGACGTTTCGACGCGGTGTATTCAATCGAACAATTGCGTTTTTGCCCGAAACCCGATGTTTCGGGCTTTCTCCGCATCCTGCAGCAGGAAAGCCTGCAGGCTCAGGACTGCGTGATGATCGAAGACACCCTGTCCAATCTGGTGACGGCCAAACGACTCGGCATGAAAACCGTGTGGGTAAGTACCGGCTTACGCCGCTCGCCCTTTGTGGACGTCAAACTTGCATCAATCAGCCACTTGCCGCGCTTCCTCGGAAAGCTATAATCGCCGCCAGCAAGCAGTACAAACCAACACGATTATCGGGGGCGACAAGATGGCAAAACCGGGCGAACGCAAATTGCAGATCCTGCAGACACTGGCCGAAATGCTGGAAAACCCGAAAGGGGAGAAAATCACCACCGCCGCGCTGGCGGCAAAGCTGGACTGTTCGGAAGCCGCGCTGTACCGCCACTTCGCCAGCAAGGCACAGATGTTCGAGGGACTGATCGAGTTCATCGAATCCAGCCTGTTCTCGGTGATCAATCAGGTCCAGGCGGAAGAAACCGAGGGGCTGGTGCAGCTTGAACACATCCTCGCCCTGCTGCTCCGCTTTGCCCAGAAAAACCGGGGCATGACCCGCGTGCTGATCGGCGAGGCGCTGGTCAATGAAAACGAGCGCTTGCAGGCGCGCATCAACGCCCTGCTCGACAAGCTGGAAGCGGCGCTCAAGCAGTCGCTGCGCGTCGCCTCGACGCAGGGACGCGTCGACGCCAACCTCGACTTCGGCGCCATGGCCAACCTGCTGGTCAGCTTCGCCATCGGTCGCTGGCAGGCCTACGCCAAGAGCGGTTTCACCCGTGAGCCGCTGGCGCAGTGGGCACAACAATGGCCAATGCTGGCGGTGGCGATCCTGGCCAGCCGCAGCGCCTGACTTTCCGCATGCAGCAGAAATGGGCAGGGTGCTTCGGCATCGTACTGCTGGCGGTGTCCGCAGCCTATGCCGACGCCGGCAAGGACACAATCGACGCAGCCCGTTATGCCTCACCCACGGAGCGTTACGGTCATTTTGCGCTGGGCAGGCCGCATGAGTACGCCGTACTGGAGGCCAGCACCGCCAACGGCAAACGACTCCGCCTGCAACTCCCGGACGATGAGGTTTTTGAAGACCTGGCACCACGGCTCGTCAAATTGTCAGCCGATGCCCCGACAACCCTGCTGACCATTGTCAGCGAGCGCCACCGCGGTGCCCGGCTGGTCCTGATCGAGCAAAGTGGTAATCAACTCAGGATCGCCGCTCAATCGGATCCCATCGGCACCCCTCATCGCTGGCTCAACCCCGTCGGGGTTGCCGACCTGGATGGCGACGGCCGGGCTGAAATTGCTGCAGTCACCACGCCGCACATTGCAGGCAGCCTGAAAATCTATCAGCGCCAAGGTCACCGCCTGGTCGAAAAGGCTTCCCGGGCAGGCTTGTCCAACCACATCTACGGCTCGACACAACTTGGCTTATCGATGCCCGTGCCGGTTGCCGGAAACATGTTGCTGCTGGTCCCGGATCAGCAACGGGATTCTCTGCGACTCATCGCATTCCGGAACGGGCAACTGAGCGAAGCCGGGCGCTGCATGCTGGCCACGAAAATCACCGGCACCATCACGCGCCTGCCGCCGGACAAGGTAATGGCGATCACGGCAGCAGGCACGGAAACAATTGAGTTGTCCCGCTGCATCCAATCCGACTAGCGAATCAGAACGCGAAAAAAAAGCCCGTCTGAAAGTCAGCGCGGGCTTTTTTTCACCTGGGCGTAAGCACCTACTTCTTCAGCCACTCCGCGGCATCCAGCGCAAAGTAGGTCAGGATGCCGTCGGCCCCCGCCCGCTTGAAACCAAGCAAGGCCTCCAGCACGCAGGCCTCCTCGTTCAGCCAGCCGTTCTGGGCGGCCGCCTTGAGCATCGCGTATTCGCCACTGACCTGATAGACGTAGGTCGGCACCTTCAGCTCTTCCTTCACACGACGGACGATGTCGAGGTAGGGCATGCCCGGCTTGACCATGACCATGTCGGCACCTTCGGCAATATCCAGTGCGACTTCACGGATGGCCTCGTCGCTGTTGGCCGGGTCCATCTGGTAGGTATATTTGTTGCCCTTGCCGAGATTCGCTGCCGAACCGACTGCATCGCGGAACGGGCCGTAGAAGGCCGAGGCGTACTTGGCCGAGTAGGCGAGGATGCGGGTATAGATCAGCTGCTTCGCTTCCAGGGCATTACGGATGGCGCCAACACGCCCATCCATCATGTCCGACGGAGCAACGACATCGGCCCCGGCTTCGGCATGGCAGAGCGCCTGCTTGACCAGAACCGCCAGCGTTTCATCGTTCAGCACATAACCGGTGCTGTCGATCAGGCCATCCTGGCCGTGGATCGTGTAGGGATCCAGCGCCACGTCGGTAATGACGCCCAGTTCGGGGAATTCCTTCTTCAGCGCACGCACGACGCGCGGCACCAGACCGTCGGGGTTGTAAGCCTCTTCGGCCAGCTCCGTCTTGAACGATTGATCAACCACAGGGAACAGGGCCAGTGCCGGCACCCCGAGCTTGACCGCACGCTCGGCCGTTTTCAACAACAGGTCGAGACTCTGACGCTCGACACCGGGCATGGAACCGACCTTCTCGACGCGCTGCTCACCATCGAGCACGAACACCGGGTAGATGAAATCGTCAGGCGTCAGCACATTCTCGCGCATCAGGCGACGGGAGAAATCGTCGCGACGCATGCGGCGCATGCGAGTTCCCGGGAAAATGGGGGTGCCGTTACTCATAAAAACCTCTCAATATTCAATACAAAACATTTATCCAATACCTGGACGGGAACTTTTCCACCATCACGTTTTCTCACCCGCAGATGGTTCGCCGTCTCCCGCTTCACCTCCCTGAGCGGGTGCCTTAATCTCTTTAAGGCATTTTAGCCCCCGGCTCCCCCTTTGCCGGGGGCTTTCTTTTTCTTCTCGGCCTTTCTTGCGGCGAGGCGAGCCGCCAACTCAGGATTGCGTTTCTCGCCCGGACCCAGGATGCGCTTGGCCGCCGGCGCAGGCGGCACCTTGGCTTCAATGCCCAGCCATTTTCCAAGCACCGCTTCGGCCACTTCAATGCCGGTTTTCTTCAGGCTGGAGAACAGTTGCGCGGAACACTGCTCACCCAGCGCGGAAACCGCCTCGCGTACTTCCCGCAGCGTTTTTGTCTGCTGCTGCTTGGTCAGCTTGTCGGCCTTGGTCAGCAGGATGTGGATCAGCTTGCCGGTTGGCGCGAACCACTCGATCAACTGCACATCGAGTTCGGTCAACGGGTGGCGGCTATCCATGATCAGCACGATGCCCTTGAGTGCCTGACGGCCTTCAAGATAGGGGGCAATCAGCCCTTCCCAGGCCGTACGAACCTCCTCCGGCGCCTTGGCATAGCCATAGCCGGGCAGATCCACCAGAAACTTGCCTGTCGCCAGTTGAAAATAATTGAGGTGTTGCGTGCGCCCCGGCGTCTTGGAAACAAAGGCCAGGCGCGTGTGATTTGCCAGCGTATTGATGGCCGACGATTTTCCGGCATTGGAGCGGCCGGCAAAGGCAACTTCGCAGTCCACGTCGCGAGGCAGATCCCGCAAATCGGCAATCGTGGTAAAAAAGCTGGCATTCTGGAATAGGGGCATGGTGACCTGATCGGTGCGCTGATGCGCTGTAGCGGCAAAGTGTTATAGAATATCAGGTTTGTTAATTCCCATCTTCAGGCCACGGGCCGACAACTAGGAGTTTGGTCATGATTCGTACCACGGCGATGGCAGTGCTGCTTGCCGCCACTCTCAACGTGAATGCCTCCGACAAGGCTCCCGCCAAGGCAGATCCTGAAGCGGCAAAGCCAATTGCAGAATCCGTTTGTGTCGCCTGCCACGGAGCAGATGGCAACAGCCCGGCGGCACCCAATCCTAACCTCGCAAGCCAGGGCGAAGCCTATCTGAAGAAGCAGCTTTCCAACTTCAAGGCCGGCGAAAACAAGCCCGCCCTGCGTGACAACCCGATCATGGGTGGCATGGTCGCAGCGCTTTCTGACGATGACATGGCCAACCTCGCCGCCTATTTCAGCAAGCAGAAGCTGACCCCGGCGGTTGCCAAGGATGCTGCACTGGTGGCAGAAGGGCAGAAGCTCTGGCGCCAGGGCGATTTCTCCAAGGGCATCCCTGCCTGTGCTGGCTGCCACGGCCCAGCAGGCAAGGGACTTCCGGCGCAGTATCCGGCGCTGGCAGGCCAGCATCCGGAATACACGCTGGATCAGCTGATGAAATTCCGATCTGGTGAGCGTGCCAACGACCCCGAAAAGATGATGCGCATGATCGCCAGCAAATTGTCGGACGGCCAGATGAAGGCCGTTGCCGAATACGCAGCAGGCCTGCGTTGATCGGCGCAAGCAAGAAAACACCAAGACCTGAAGGGGTGGCCACGAGCCACCCCTTCTTTTTTGTTTTTTCTGATTTCGGGTTGCCCGCCCTTCGGCGCAGCGCTAGACTTGGCTGCATGCAGCCGTTCTACGGCAAGCCAACCCGTCACCACGGAGACTCCCGATGAAGACACTCAAGCAACTGCTTGCTGAAAAGCCCCAGAAACTGGCCGCTGTCGCCCCCAAGGACACCGTATTTCACGCCTTGCAGGTGATGTCTGACAACAGGGTCGGTGCAGTACTGGTAATGGACGGCGAGCGACTGGTGGGCATCTTCTCGGAGCGCGACTATGCTCGCAAGGTGATTCTCATGGGCAAGGCCTCCAAGGAAACGCGGGTCGAGGAAATCATGACGGACAAGGTGATGTATGCCACCCCGGACAACTCAGTGCAGGAGTGCATGGCACTGATGACAGAGGGCCACTTCCGTCACCTGCCGGTCATGGATGACGGTCAGCAGGTCGTCGGCGTCATTTCAATCGGTGACCTGGTCAAGGAAACCATCTGCGAACAGCAGTTCATCATCGACCAGCTGGAGCGCTACATCTCCGGTTGACGTAGCCAGTCCGAGCCGGGCATATGGAGGCGCCTCCCAGGCGCTTTCGGAAACTCCTCGGAATATTTTTCTACCGGCAGGGAATAAACGGCAACAGCTGTTTGTTAACGGGTTACCACTCCAACGAGAAACGGAAGGAACCCGATCATGAAAACGACTTCTGCATACCTGCTCACCGGCTTGCTCGCCTTCACCCTCAGCGCCTGCGCTGGCAGCTACGATGGCTCATCAGCGCAACCCGCCAAAATGGAAGGCGGCATGCTGGTCGGCAGCAACGGCATGACGCTCTATACCTTTGACAAGGACGTTGCCGGCGACGGCAAAAGCGTGTGCAATGGCCCATGTGCCACTAACTGGCCCCCCCTCTTAGCGGCTGCCGGCGACCATGCCGCCGGCGACTGGAGCATCATCACCCGCGACGACGGCAAGCGTCAGTGGGCCTGGAAAGGCAAACCACTGTACTTCTGGATCAAGGACCAGAAGCCGGGCGACACCACTGGCGACGGCGTGAACAAGGTCTGGCACATCGCCAGATAAGTCTGCCTGCCGACTGTCTCCGAGCCCGTAACGACAACTGTTGTCATGGACGATCTGGCCGAGCACATTCCCCGACTGCGCCGCTACGCCAGGGCGCTGACGGGTGAACGGCACCAGGCCGACGACCTTGTTCAGGACACACTCGAGCGCGCACTGACACGCTTTTCGTTCTGGCAAAGGGGCAGCCGGCTTGATTCCTGGCTACTGACTATCATGCACAACATTTTCGTCAACCAGATCAAGGCAGCTCAGCGACAGGCCACGGAAGTGCTTGACGAACTGGCACACCAGCCATCGCAGCGGGCCACGCAGGGTGATGCACTGGAGGTGCAGGACATACACGCTGCCTTGGCCATGCTGCCCTATGAACAACGGTCGGTACTTCTGCTGGTCACGCTGGATGAACGCAGCTATGAGGAAACCGCTGCCATTCTCGACATTCCCGTCGGCACCGTCATGTCTCGCCTGTCACGCGCGCGCGATCGGCTGCGCCAGCTGCTTGAAGGCACTGCCAGCACGGCGCCGGCCTTGAAGGTGGTGAAATGAACCGGCCACTGGACAATGAACTGCATGCCTGGGTCGATGGTCGGCTGGACGCCACGCGTGCTGCCGCGGTCACGGCCTGGCTGGCACAGCACCCGGATGAAGAGGCTTGCCTGATCGCCTGGCGGCGGCAGAAGGAGCTGCTGCACGCGGCCTTTGATCCGGCACTGGAGGAACCCGTACCAACCCGCCTGAGCGACCTTGCCCGGCGTCGTGCACCGTCACGCCTCTGGCGTGCCGCGGCGGCAATCGGCTGGCTGGCCATCGGCATCGGCACCGGCTACATACTGCGCGGCGAGGTACCTGCTGAAATGAACAGGACACCAGCGCTGGCACGTAATGCGGCCATTGCCCATGTGGTCTACACGCCGGAAGTCCGTCACCCGGTTGAAGTCGGCGCCGATCAGGAGGCACATCTGATCCAGTGGCTGTCAAAGCGTCTGGGAACACCGCTGAAGACACCGAAATTCGAGCAGACGGGCTTCAGCCTCGTCGGTGGCCGCTTGCTACCGGGCGAACGCGGTGCCGTGGCGCAGTTCATGTACGAGGACACGAGCGGTCGGCGACTGACGCTGTATGTTCGCACCGACCCGGAAAATCGCGACACGGCCTTCCGCTACGCGCAGGAAGGCAAGGTCAGCGTCTTCTACTGGCTGGACCACAAGGTCGGCTACGCGCTCTCCGCTGAAATGCCGCGCGAGGAGCTGCTGGCCATTGCCGAACTCGCCTACCGGCAGCTCGGCCGGAACTGACCTGACAACGCCAGCCGCCTGACCGGCTGGATGTTTCCCGCCGCGTCAAACGACCGCAACCCTATTCGTTACCCTCTTTCCGCAAACGGCGCTCGATCAGCACCTTCTGCCGGGCCCGCCCGGCCTTCTTGTCCTGGCGTTCATGCGCCCCGGCCTTGGCCATCAACGGCGAACCGGCAAAGGGGTTGCGTGGCCGCATGGCACGCTTGGCACTGCGGGCTGACTTCATTTTTTCACCCGGTCGAAATGAACAATGGCGCGCCCGTCGCTGATCTTCTTCGGCTCGCCTTTCCAGGCATGGCCGTAAACCACCTCGAAGGTCGCCGGCAAACGCTCATCTTGCGCGAGCGCCAGATAGGCCTTCCTTGCCTGCTGCCAGACAGTGCGGCCCATTAAACCCTTGCGGCGGCCATGCATGGCGCAGCCGTCGCCAGACGCACGCAGTTCGGCAACCAGATCGTCAAAGCTGGCGTAGGTCAGGGTCAGCACTTCCATGTCCATCACCGGCTCGGCGAAGCCGCATTCAACCAGCATGTCGCCAAGATCATGCATGTCGGCAAAACGCTGGGTATGGGCATAGCCATCGTTGAATGCCGAACTCAGTTCGCGCAAGGTATCCGGGCCGAAGGTGGAAAACATGAACAACCCGCCGGTTTCCAGCGTACGGCACACTTCGCGCAGGGCCGGGCGCGGCTCCTCCAGCCAGTGCAGGAGCAGGTTCGACCAGACCAGGCCGAAGCCGGCGCTGTGAAAAGGGAGTTGCTGCGCATCGGCCAAGGCGAGCGCGGCCGATTGCGGCTTCAGGAAAGGCATCAGACGCCCGAGCAGGCCTTTTTCACGCCGTCCGGCTCGCAGCATCGGCTCGCAGAAATCAGCACCGACCAACAGGGCATCACGATAACGCTCGCGCAGGGCAGTCAGGGATGATCCGGTACCGCAGCCGAGATCAAGACAGCGTTGCGGGTCGATCCGCACATAATCGAGCCGCTCCAGCATGCGCCGGTCGACTTCGCGGGTAATGAATGCTGAAGTTTCGTAGTGCCCGGCAACCCGTGCAAAGTTTCGCCGAACCTGACGGGCGTCAACGAAAGGCGTTGTCACGCGCTGCGCTCAGATCGGGCGCAGGCCCAGCTTGGCAAACAAGGCTTCGTCACGATCCACATCGGGGTTACCAGTGGTCAGCAGGCGGTCGCCATAGAACATGGAATTGGCACCCGCCATGAAACACAGCGCCTGCAGCTCGTCACTCATCGCCTCGCGGCCGGCCGACAGGCGTACGAAGGAAGTTGGCATGGTGATGCGGGCGGCGGCTATGGTGCGTACGAACTCGAAGTTGTCCACGCCCTTGGCTGCGGCCATTGGCGTACCGGGAATGGCCACCAGATTGTTGATCGGCACCGACTCGGGCGCCGGGTTCAGATTGGCCAGCTGAACAATCAGCGCCGCGCGGTTTTTGCGCGATTCGCCCATGCCGATGATGCCGCCGGAGCAGACATTGATACCGGCCTTGCGCACTTCACCAATGGTGTCGATACGATCCTGCTGGGTATGCGTGGTGATGACCTGACCGTAGAATTCAGCCGCGGTATCCAGATTGTGGTTGTAATAATCAAGGCCGGCGTCGGCCAGTTTTTCCGCTTGACCTTCGCGCAGCATACCGAGCGTCACACACGTCTGCAGCCCCAGCGCCTTGACCTCGCGGATCATCTCCAGCACCGGCTCCAGATCCTTTTCCTTCGGGCCGCGCCAGGCAGCCCCCATGCAGAAACGGGAGGCCCCTTTGGCCTGCGCGGCCTTGGCAGCAGCCACCACATCTTCAACCGGCATCAACTTTTCGCGCTCCAGCTCGGTCTTGTTGCGTGCCGACTGCGAACAATAGCCGCAATCTTCGGAACAGCCACCGGTCTTGACCGAAATCAGCGTCGAGCGTTGAATCTCGTTGGCATCGAAATGCTCACGGTGCACCTGCTGGGCGCGCCACACCAAATCCATGAAAGGCAGATTGAACAGTGCCTCGACATCAGCGACACTCCAGCATGAAGATCCTGTCGGGCTAGCGGCAGAAGCTGGGGAGCAGGAATTCAGTGTTTGAGGAATTGCGTTCATGGATAGTCACCTGAAGAAAGACGGGGCTGGCACCGGAACCGACAGAACAACCACTCCGTACCGATGCGTATGGCTCATAATTATGAATAATTGCTGAAGCAGCGCCAAATGTCAATTCTAGCCGAAAAGCTGGAGGGCTTCCGAAACGCACTGATCAACGCCGTGCTGCCACAGGATTGCCTGCTTTGCGCCAGCCCATCCGGCAGCGAACTGCTCTGCGCTGATTGCCTGGCCGACCTGCCGCAGCTACCTGTAACGTGCTGCCCGCGCTGCGCCTTGCCATCTCCCTTGGGCGAAATCTGCGGCCGCTGCCAGCGCCACCCGCCAGCGTTTGATGCATTGATTGCAGCCTTTCCCTATGCCTTTCCCATCGATCGCATGATCCAGCGTTTCAAATACGGGCAGCAACTGGCCCTCGCCGGATGGTTCGGCCGACAACTGGCTGCTTGCTGTAATCGTTACATCCAGTCCCCGACCCCGGCACAGCAAATGTTTGACCTGATTATCCCGATGCCCTTGCACAAAAACCGGCTGGCCGAACGCGGGTTCAACCAGGCTATGGAAATATCGCGGCAACTGTCGCACGACCTGGCCGTACCCATCGCCAACCATATCTGCACGCGCACCCGCGATACCGCACCACAAGAGGGGTTAAGCCTGAAGGAGCGGCGCCGCAACCTGAAAGCCGCATTTGCCTGCAATACCGACCTCAGAGGCAAGCACGTACTGCTCGTTGATGATGTCGTCACCACCGGTGCCAGCATCGGTGAATGCGCCCGCACCCTGCGCCTGCATGGCGCTGCACACATTACCGTAGCCACCGTGGCGCGCACCCTGCTCGACTGACTAGGGCAGAATGTCGGCTTCGCCCTTGCTGCCCGACGTCACCCCATGCTCCTGATCTGTTCCAGAATCAGCCTTGCTTCACTCCTGCTGGCGCTGACGCTGCCCTTTCTCGGCGCCCACCACCGCTTGCCTATCGCCACCTTTCATCAGGAGTGGCTGGCAGCCACGCTTGGCTTGACCGCCCTGCTGGCGCTTGTTCTTGGCAGCACACGGAATACCGGGAACACCTGGGCGATTCCCAGGCTTGCCCTGCTCCCTCTGGCATTTATCGTCCTCGCCTGGCTGCAATTCGCAAGCGGCATGGATGTGCTGTACGAGAGCATTGTCCTGCTTTCGCTCTATCTGGCCTGGGCTTTCCTGCTCATGCTGACCGCAGCCAGTCTCTTACAGACACTGGGGCGGGATCTGTTCGCCAGTGCGCTGGCCTGGAGCCTGCTTGCCGGCGCCTTGCTGCTCGCGGCCACCGGCGCGCTCCAGCACTGGGTGACATGGATCGGCCTGCCCTACATTTTTCCCAGCAGCACGCTGATCGGTAATATCGCCCAGGCCAACAGTTTTGCCGATTACCTGTGGATCGGCATCGCCTGTGCGCTGTATCTGTTTGCCATCGGGAAAATCCCATACCCGGCTGCCCTTGCTGCCATCACCCCTTTGCTTGCACTGTCGTTGCTCTCGGGATCCCGAAGCGTCTATTTTTATGCAATGGCACTCAGCATCTGGCTTGGTCTCTGGGCTGCCACGGCGCATGGCCTGATGCGCCGGCGTTTGCTTCTCTCGGCGATTGGCCTGCTCCCTTTGCTATTCCTTGTGCAGTGGCTGAGCGGACTGCAGGGCTCCAGCATTTCCAGCGCCCAGCGACTTGTCGAACAGGGCTCATATGACCCGGTTCGCCTGACGCTGTGGCGTGCGGCCATTGAAATCTTTCTCGAGCAGCCACTGCTCGGCGCCGGTTTTGACAGCTTTTCACGCATGTTTTATGCACGGATCCAGCACTTCCCGATCAATGGCGCGGGCATTCCTGAACATTCGCACAACCTGCTTACTGAATTGCTCGCTGAATTCGGTCTGGCCGGCTGCCTGCTGCTGCTCGTCGCACTGATTTACTGGCTGATCAAACTGCGGCCGCGTTCTGACACCACAAAATTCCTGACACTGGGCATCCTGCTTATTCCCGGCATCCATTCAATGCTGGAATATCCCTTGTGGTACGCCCACTTCCTGGCCGTGGCCGTGGTGGCACTATCGCTTGGCGATGATCGCCCCTGGCTGATTCATATCGGCTTGCGCCACCGCCTGATGGCCACCGCCATCGTGCTCGCCGGACTGCTCACGCTGTTCAACCTGCGCACCGACTACATTGAGCTGGAGAATGCGGCTCAGGGGCATTCCTACGAAAGCCGGCTGATCAGCGCCGAGGAGCAACGGGAAAGCCTGCTCCGGATTTACACCCATTCCTTGTTACGCCCCTACGCCGCGCTGCAATTTGCCGCAAGAATGCCGATCGAGTCACAGGATCTGAAGCTGCGCATTGAACTGATGCGTGAGGCGCGGCATTTCTCACCAATCCGGCAAGCCCTGTTCCGCGAGGCTGCGCTGCTGCAACTGGATGGTCAGCAGGAAGCCGCACGCCAGCAACTACAGCAGGCCATGCGCAGCTACCCGAACGAGATTCCGGCAACACTCCGTTTGTTCAGGGAACTTGAGCAATCGGAGCCGGCACTGGCGCCCCTGATTGCACAACTGGATCAGCGCAGTTTCTGATCGACCAGCGCCTGCAGATCCGGCGTCAACGTACCGGCAGCCCGGGCACGCAGGAAGGCATCGCGAGCATCCGCGGCCTGATTGCCGGCCTCCAGCGCCAGGCCGAGACCAAGCCACCAGCGCCCTTCAGCTGGCGACTGCTGTGCCGCCTTGCGGTAGAGCTCGGCGGATTCGCGAGGGCGCTGCAAGCGATACTGGACCAGACCAAAGAAACCCAGGTAGTCAGCATTGCTCAAGGCATGGGGCAATGACCGTTGCAGGGTCTGTGCAGCGCCGTCAAGATTGTTTTTTTCCACCTGCAAGCGCGCCAGTGACATGGCCCAGCCAATCTGCGCAGGTTGCGCCGCAATGCCTTCTGCAAGAATCGCCGCCGCTTCGTCATAGTTGCGCTGCTCGATCAGCAGACGCGCCAGCAACTGGCGCGCCGCCGTATGGCCGCCATCCTGCTGCAGCCCGTGCAGCAACAGTTCGATGGCCTCGGGCACCCGTGCGCCATTGACCAGGGCAAGGGCACGCTGATAATCCTGCTCGGCACGCTCGCGACCGCTGCGCGCCTGTGGCACCTGCTTTTCGACCGTTCCCGGCGATAGCTTCACCGGCGCTTCCGGCTTGGTTGTTATCGCCGGCGGCGTCGCAACCACCGGGGCCGGGGCTGGCTTCGGACTGGGCGCAGCCACTGCAGGCGACACCTGCGGTGACGCTGCGATCGGCATTTTGGCAGCTACTGGCGCCTTGCTTTCCGCCACAGACGAAGGCAACTGATCGAGTACGGCAGAAAGCTTCATGCCGCTTTCGTCATCCACCGACACTCGCGCATCCTCGGCGGCAGGCCCCGGAACCGTCGCAGCACTTGGTTCAGGCACGGTATAGATCGGCGCCGGGGCGGGCACAGGTGCAGCCACCGGGGTGGCAACGGGGGCAGACGCCACCGGCACCATCGATTGCTGTTGATAAAACCACCCGCCAAGCAAAGCGACAAAAACCACGACCACTGCCGGCACCAGCCACCGGCCATGCCCCGGCGATGCCGCAGCCGGCAACGGCCGCACTTCCCGGTGCAAACGCCCGCGCACGGTTTCCTCGCGCCGACCATCGAGGTCCTTGAGCATCTGGTTGATCAGGCTCATACGCTGCTGCCCTACCACCAGCCGGGCGAACCGGCACCCTCGGTATCTTTTGCAGCCCCGCTGACATGCCGGAACTTGATGAGCTGGCGTCCCTCACCAAATGCCGAGAGCAGTGCCTTGTGGGCGAGGATGTTGACCAGCCGTGGCGTCCCGCGCGATGCCCGGCGAATGGCTCTCAGGGCGCCTTGCGCAAATATCGGCTCGCCACGATAACCGGCAACCCGCAGGCGATGCTGCAGGTACAGGGCAATTTCTTCCTTGCCCAGCCCGGCCAGTTGTTGCGAAAAGGTAATCCGCTGCAGCAATTGCCGCACGGCAGGGTTACTCAGCTTCTGATCCAGTTCCGGCTGCCCGAACAGAACGATCTGGATCAATTTCCGTTTTTCCGTCTCCAGATTGGACACCAGGCGCAAGGCCTCCAGCGTTTCCAGCGGCATCGCCTGGGCCTCGTCGATGCACAGCACCACGCGCTTGTTGCTGCGCGCATAGTTCAACAGGCCGTGATTGATTTCTCGCAGCAGATGGTATTGGTCCTTCCCCGCCATCGAGCCCAGCCGCAATTCTTCTGCCAGCGCCAGCAACAGGGTCTGCGGATCCAGATTGGGGTTGGGCAGATAGGCCGTGACCACACCTTCCCCCAGTGATTGCAGCAGGCGCCGGCAGAGCAGCGTCTTGCCGGTACCAACCTCGCCGCTGATCTTGACGAAGCCCTCGCCGCACTGCAACGCCACCAGCAAGGTATTCAACGCCTCCTGATGACCGCGGGTAGAAAAAGTAAAACTGGTGTCCGGCGTAATCCCGAAGGGATATTCCGTCAGGCCAAAATGCTGCAGATACAAAGCGTGCGCCCCCTCACTCTGGCCGGGGAAGGCGAACCCTGGGATCCAGCGTTTCCATTCGGGTTCGCGTATCGAGCAGATCCTGCTTCCAGCTTTCTGCCCCCTGAATGATCGTCGGCTTGATCAGCACCACCAGTTCCCGCTTGCGCAAGGCGCCACCACGCTGCCCAAACAGCGCACCGATCCCCGGCTGCGAGGCAAGGCCGGCCAGGCCGTTGTTATCCCGGATCTGTTCCTGGCTCATCAGGCCGCCGATGGCCACGATGTAGCCATCCTGAACGCGGACAATGGCATCGGTTTCATTGATCGAGGAGGAGGCCAGCGGCAGGGTGAAGTTACCGAGGGTGCCAAGGTCGATAGTTTTATTTTTTTCCTGCACCACCGTGACCGAGGGGTGCACATGCAGCAGCACATTGCCGTCTTCATCGATCTGCGGCGTCACGTCCAGCGCCACCCCGGAAAAGAAGGGCTGCAGGGTAATCGTCGGCGTCGTCACGTTGCTCGTACCGCTGCTGGTCGTGGTCGTGCTGATATTGGTCACGTAGTAATCGTCGGTACCCACCTTGAGCACGGCTTTCTGGTTATTGATGGTGGCCACACGCGGACTGGAGAGCACTTGCGTATCGCCCTGCGTTTCGAGGAAGGAGAGTAGCGCGGCGAAATTGGCCGTTTGCAGTGCAAGGCCGAAGAACCCCTTGCCGACAGCGTTTGCGGCAAGCGCACCGGCAACACCCGGCGTCACCGTGGCCGTTGTGCTCGCCGGGAATCCGCCCACCCCTGTGGAACCTGTAATGCCGCCAGCTGTGCCACTGATGGCACCGCTGGTATTCAGATTGGTTCCGGGCGAAATGTTGCCGTAGGCAAAGCGATTACTGGAGCCACCGAAATGCGCCCAGTTGACCCCGGTCTGATACGACTCGAACAAAGCGACTTCGACAATCTTGGCCTCCAGCATCACCTGCCGCTCGACAATGACCTGGGTTGCCTTGAGATAGTTTTCCACCGAGCGGATATCCGCCGGCATGCCCTTGATCAGCACCACCCCGGAATGCGGGCTGAGAATGACGCTACGCCCTTCGCCGCTGCCGACAATGGTCGTCAGGGCGGAACCGAGATCCTTCCAGAAATCGGCATCCGTTCGCGTCTGCACACTTGCGCTGTCACTGCTGCCCTGACTACTACCGCTGCCGCCAGCTGTTGGTACCGTCGCCCCGCCGCCGGTCGTGCCACTGGTACCACCGC
Organism: Zoogloeaceae bacterium; assembly: GCA_024235655.1. GTDB lineage: Bacteria > Pseudomonadota > Gammaproteobacteria > Burkholderiales > Rhodocyclaceae > Proximibacter. The sequence goes on from JACKLY010000002.1 coordinate 30,606, forward strand.
TTGAGCCGCCCGGGTTGACCACGCTTGGCGAACTCGAAGTCACCCGTGTATCGGTCACGCCCTGACGACGGCTGGACAGATAATTGATCTTGAAGATCCGGGTCTGCAGCGTATTCGGCTGGATGAAAATACGCGACCCTTTGACATTGAAGTCATAGCCGTACATGTCGCGAATGGTTTCCAGCGCTTCACGCACCGTCACGTTCTTCAGGTTGAGGGTGATCGTGCCGGCCACTTCCGGCGGCACCAGCATGCTGAAACGCGTGCCCGAAACAATGGCCATGAATACCTGCGCGGCAGGCGCCCCATTCACGGCGAGGTCGAAGCGATGTTCGGTGCCGGCCATGACACCACTACCCAGTTCCAGCGGCGGCATCATGGCCGCATTGATGGCATCGTTACTTGCCGGCTTACCTGATGCCTCGGCATCCTTCATTTCCTGCGTGATACGGTCGAAGGTCTGTCCCGGTTTGCGTAGCGGGGTGCTGCAGCCAGAGATCAGCAGAACCAGCATCAAGGCGGCCAGCAGCCTGGCCGGAGAGGGCAATAACGGGAATGTTCGCGCAGTCATGGTCATTCCTTTTTGCGCCGTACAGCGCCCTTGGTGATATTCATTTTCTTGTCCACATCGGGCGTCAGGTAGAGATGCTCGATCCCGTCCGGCCCTTCCAGTACCACTTTGTTTTCCTTGATCAGGGTCAGCCGGGCTTCCCCCAGCTTTTGCCCAAGGCCTAGCACCTGCCCGTCCACCACGGCTGTCGGACGGCCATGCTGCGGCAATACGATTGAAGTCAGGCGATTGCCCCCGGCAGCGCCGGCATTGATCGCCTCGCCTGCAAGCATTGACTCCGGCGGTCGCGTCGGGTCTGCCCGCAACGGCGGCAAGGGCTGCAATGTTTCAGCCAGCGCCCATGCCGGCAAAAGCATGGCGCATACGATAGCCGCCCGGAGACTCATATTGCCAGCCATGCTTTCTCCGAACTCAGGGTATAGACGGTCAGGGTCAGGACGGTCTTCGGATAATTGTTCACCGACAGTCGCACATCGCCCCACAACAGACGTTGTGGCGCCCGCTCCATCTGCCCCAGCCACTGATAGAGATCGGCGTAGGTTCCTTCAAGCCGCAGTTCCACCCCATGCTTGTAGAGGCCGGGCTCGTCGGCGCCCTGCTGTTTCTCTGCCCCCGCTGCCGTTGCCGTGTCGGCATTCGTTGTGCGCGCGGCAAGATTCACGGGAGCCAGCGATTTCAGGCTGACCAGGCGCAGGCTGCTACTTGCCAGCATGCGCTCAAGCAAGGCATTCATCTGGGCCGGAGACACGAGGCGGCCTTCGACCTGCTTCAGTGCCGTCTCGGTGGCCGTCACTTCCGTACGCAGGCGCACCAACTCCGCCTTGTTGCCGGCATCCAGATCCACATTCATTTGCGTGCGCAAGGTCTGCAACTGATGCTCGCTGGTCTGCAGCTCTGCCTTGGCTTTATCTGCGAGCCCTTGTGCCACCCGCGTCTTTGCCAGCCGGGGTTCGACCAGCAGCGCATTGCCCAGCATCAGTACGCCGGCCACTGCCGCAACCGCCAGCAAGGCCTGCTCGCGTGGAGCGCGGGCCGTGTAGGCCTTGCCCAGGTTTTCCCACCACAGCTTGAGCGCGCTCATGGTTTTGCCTCCGTTACGGGAGGCGAGCTTGCGCGCAGTGCGAATTCGGTAAAACGGATCCGGGCTGTCGCGCTTGCATCCCCCGCCACCGCATCGGGCGCTGCCGGCAGCGGCAGGCCATTCGCACCCAGCTTCGGCGCCTCCGGCGGCACATCGTTCATATCGAGCGCGGCAAACAAGCGGCCTCGGAACGCAGGCTCTTCGTTGAGGCGACGAATATAGGCCGGGAGCAATGAGGGTTCGAGCAGGCGGCCACGAATATCCATGCCGCTACTCCCGAGATTGATGCCGGTCAGCCAGACCCCATCAAGCACCTGCCGGGAAAATCCGCGCATCATTTCGGCCAGGCCGACATCACCCCGGGTTGCCGATTCCTCTGCCAGGCGCAGCACATTGCGCCGGTGGGCGAGCGATGCCGAGACATCGGCCAGTTCGCGCTCCAGTACCGGGTCGGTTTTCCTTGTCGCCAGCGTCGCCTGCACTTGCTGCAACTCCTGCTGAACCGCGATCAGTTGCGTCGACACTGCCTGCTGCTCGGCCAATGCCCGGCTCGCCGAGAATGAAGCGTAGGCCGTGAGGCCGACAATCAGCAGCACCGACACGCCGGTTGCCATGGCCACATTGTTGAACGACAGCCAATGCTGTTTCGGCCGCAGCGCGGTGTTGATCAGGTTGATCTGCTGGCTCATGCCGCACTACCTTCGCGCAAGGCGGCACCAATCGACATCAGGCACTGTGCCTGGCGCTCCGGGTTCTGCAACTCGGGTATGGCCGAGCAATCGATGACCGCCGTCAGGTCGAGCGGCCGCACCGGCACATACAGGTTTTCTGCCAGGTAGGGCAACAAGCCATCCACCGCCGGACAAGCACTGACAACCAGCGCCGATACCGTGACAAAACCGAATTGCCGGTCAAAATTGTCGAGCGTGCGCTGCAATTCCAGCATCAAGCGCTCGAACAGGCGCTCACGACTTTCCGCATCGGCTGCCGCCAGTTGTGCCGCCGAAATCTCGGTGCGCCGGGTCAGATAGAGTTCGCCACGGAAGGTGATGGTCAGCAGGCTGCCGGCCTCGCCCAGGGACAGCAATGCCAGGCCACGGTTTTCGTCCTCCAGCAAGGCGGAGATGTTGCGCTGGGCCAGCTCCGGAATATCAATGGCATCCAGCGGCACCTTGGCCTCGGCGAAGGCCGTCATCAAGTGGCCGACCTTGTCGCCGGCGGCGGCCACGGCAAAGATCGAGGGCTGCCGTGCGCCTTCCATCGGCACATCGAGCACACCGATGCTGGCCGTGTCGACCGGAAAATCCACCTGCTCCTTGAGTTTCCAGCGCACCGCATTGCAGCGCTCCTCAAGCGGCACGGCCGGGGGTTCCATCTGGGTAATCTGATATTCGCCCGTGGCCATCAGCGAAGTATTGCAGGCGGCGCGCAGGGCGCGAACGGAAGACAGGCGTTGCAGCGAGTCCGAGAGCTGCGTGCCGTGCTTGAAGGAATCGAGGACGCGCAAAACCGGGCGCATGCCGGGTGAACGCTCCACATGCGCCAGATCGATTCGGTCGGAGAAAGGCACAATGGCCATGACACCGGGAACCCGTTTAGCCTTGAATCGCGCGAACATCGCCCCCTCTATTCATATTCTTCATGAAGGATAACGCGCAACACATTATTTTTCAATGATTTTTCTATAGCTGTCACGGTAAAAGTCAATATCGTTCACGCTGGTAAATCACCGGCGAACGTCGCTGCCCGCAAACACCGAAACACGCACGTACATCGCTGGACGGCGGCAGCCACGCAGGCGACCCCAACTGGCTGCCGACAATATCGACATAACCGAAATTGCCGGCCCCCGGCGCGCTCAACCTCAGCCCGGGGTCTCCATTGACCATCTTGCCCTGCGGGGTGCCACTCATGCTGGCCACGGTTTCGCCTGCTGCCAGCTGATTGCCCGCGGTCTGCGGGCCAAACTTCAAGCCGCCATTGGCACTGGTCGGCACAGTCAACTGCGTGCAATTGTCGAGCAGGTTTTTCTGCCAGCCCGCCGCCGTCCAGAACTGGGTCTGTACCGGAATCGGCAGGCTCAGGAATTCACCGCCGTAGGCACCGTTCAGCCACAGGCGTCCGTAATACACGCCGAGCGCGGCACCGATGGTGGCCGGATTCACCGGCACGGCATCGCTGGCACTGGCCACCGACATGCCGAACTGCACCGCGTTCTTCGGCAGGTCGTTGTCCTTGAGCGCACCTGTCGATAACGGCGGCGTGGCGGCCTTGCCATAGAGTGCCCCGGAAAGCGCCACGGCACCACCGCTCAGGCTGCCCAGCTCCCAGCCTTCGGCCGGCGCCGGCGACCCGGAGGACTTGAGGATCCTGCCTGCCTGCGGGCTGGTGCCGAGGCGGGGATGCGTCACCCTTGCCACGCTATCGACCAGCGCCGCACCATCCAGATGCTCGGCCTTCAGTGTCGCGATGCCATAGCCGGCGGGCAGCGAGGCGATATAGCGATCATCGAAATTCTGCGTCACGATCACCCCGTCGCTGGTCAGTGAGCGCAGCATGAAACTGATGTCCAGCGGCTGGTTCATGTAACTGAAGCCGTTCGCCGTACAGGTCGAGGTCACGTTGGCACCGGAGATACCAAAGCGCCCCGGCTTGACCCGTCCCAGATTGCTGGCCAGCGCATTGCCGAAGTAACAGCCATACTTGCCCGTGGCCGCATCAAAGGTATTGGCATAGGCCGACGCCCCGGTGCGGCAATCGACGCCGCCATCCACCGTGGTGAAATCGTCGTCATAGACGCCCAGTACATCGATCGCGGCATTCCCCACCTCGTTGAAGCGGAAACCGCTGCCGGCCGCGTTTTTCTTGCCAATGACATCCGGGCCACTGGTGACATCGGTACTGAACGCCCCCTGCAGACCACAGGGCGCCACCGACTCCGGGCTGCTGTACTGGCACGTATAGGGCAGGATCGACACCCTTGCCTTGTCGGCCAGGATCTTGGGCGTGCCCGTGTAATTGGCGACAGCCGTTGCACTCAGGTTGAAGTCGGTGCCCGCTGCGGTCACTGACCCGGCGCCGATGGCTGCGCCACCGCTATCCGTCGGCGTCAGCACCAGCGTTTTCGGGCGAATGGCGAAATTATCGGTCGAGCAGCTCTGCTTGCCGGTCGACACATTGGTGATTCGGCAACGCAGGTTGCTGTAGGCACGGGAGGAAAGCACGTTACTCAGCACCTTCCGCCCCTTGTCACCCGCCGGAGAGAAAGTAAAGGCATAGGGCGTTGCCGAGCCGCCGACCGTCACACCGCTGGCACTGGGCCAGGCATTGGCAGCGACGCCGCCACCGTCACAGGACTTTGCACCATCGCTGGCATCCACCAGCTCAAAACGCACCTGCTGGTTGAAGTTCTGGTTCGGCAGACCGATGCCATTGAGGGCCACCACATCGGTCTGGAAAGTATCGCCGACCAGCTTGGTGAACAGTCGACCGGTACCCACGGCAGGATCGGGTACGTAGGTATTTTTTTCCACGCAGTTGAAATAGCAGGGGTTGAACACTTGCGACCCGGAATTGGTGCTCGACGGCGGCGAAACGGAATCCACCACGTTGAAGGTCAGCGTTTCGCTCCGGCTATTGGACAACAACAGTGTGACGGAACCGGTATCGCCGCTGATGGGGCGGAAGGAATAACGCCCCTTGCCGCTATCGGCCAAACCGGAACTGAACAGGCCATTGCCCGCCTTCAGGCTCCAGTCACCGTGGTTGGTCGACGTGGTCAGCACAATGGTGCCGTCGTAAGCCGTGATCGGATTATTGCTGACATCCACGGCGGTGATCGTGACCTCCTTGGCACAATCGCTGACCGGCACCACCGAGATCAGGAATCGCGCCGGCGGCACACAGGCACGGCCCTGTCGCATGTAGTTCTGGATGGTCGCCTGGTCGAGCGTGGTATTGAAAACCTTGACCTCGTCAATCAAGCCCCGGTAGTTACGGGCATTCAGCAGCGCACAGGTGCCTGTCGCCACATCCCCGCCGACATAGAAATTGCAGGGGTTGGGGTTCAGCGTTCCGGTCTGGTTATTGCTGTTGGGGTCAAGCTGCCCGTTGATATAGATCCGTTGCTGGCCAAGGGCATAGGTGATGGCAATGTGCGTCCATTGATTCAAAGGGACGCTGGCATTCGACCGGAAATTCGGCCCCCACCACCAGTAGAGCTTGCGGTTCTGGTCGAGGTGAAATTCATAGTTCTGGTCGTTCGACAGGATGCTGTACAAGTTACCACCGCCCGGCTGCGCGGTCGGATAGATCCAGCCCATGGCCGAATGCTGCGTGGTCAGGTCGAACAGCGGGCTACTACCCGCCTCAACCACCCCTGAGCCGTCAAAGGACGCGGCCCGACAGAAATCCCCATTGACCGTAAAACCCAGTCCTTGCGCAGCAACGCTTTGTGCAATCGTCGGCACGCTGCCAGCGGGCAAGGCTACCGGCTGCACGGCCGCTGCTCCGGCCGGCAGGCGCCGGCCATTCAAGCCGCGACCGCTGCTGTCGATCACCTCGCCGTTGGCGCCTGACCAGGAGGTTTCCTCAAAACGATAGTCAACGATCAGCCCGGCGCAGGTGGTGATCTGCCCGATCTGCCCTTGCGTCGTCGAGTCATAGATGATGTCCGTGCCATTGCCGAAGGTCAGCGTCCCGGCAGTGACCACGGCACCGGTCACCACCGCGTTCTGGCCGAAGTTGAGGGCGGCGTTGCCGCCGTAGATCAGCCCGGTGATATCCAGATTGTTGCTCGCAGTCAGCGAGGCGCCGTCATAGAAATAGAACTGCAGGCCGGCGGCCGATCCGCCACCGTTCAGCGTCACGTTGTTACCGGCGATCAGCGAATTGTTGACAAAAATCCGTGATTGGCCGGTGGTCACAATGCTCACGCCATTGCCCAGCGAGAGGTTATTCACGAAGACATCGCCCCCGGCAATCGTCAGGGTTCGGTTGGCACTGACGTTCAGATTGTTGATCTGGAAATTGCCGCGAATGGTGGCATTGCCGGTCACGTTCAAGGTGCCGATCGTCTGCGAATTGAGGGTGCCGCTGTTCAGGTTGACGGTATTGGTCGCCGTAAAGGTCGGCCACGGCGGCTGGATCACCGGCATCGTCGGCAGCGCATTCTCGACCACCCCGCTATTCGGGTTGATGCCCGAGTAGGTATAGGTGCCGGTACTGACGGCGTTCCAGCTGCCGCCACCGGGCACATTCGACACCCGCGTGTTGTTGCCGACAATCAGTCCATAGCCGTACAACGGGTAGGCCGAGGGCACAAATCCGCAGCTCTGGGCATGCGCCACCACGGCCGCCATCAGCAAGGGCAGCAGCAAAATCAGGCGTCGAAGCGTTCGCATCATGTCAGTCTCCTTCGCGCATTTCCGTCATGCCTCCTGTCAGCAGTCGAACGGTGCCGCAGTCACGGCCGGGTCACGGCATTTTTCCACCGTCACCGAAATCTGGCGTTCCACCCCGGGGGCACGGAACACTACCGGCACGGCCGTAGCAACGATCTGGTACACCCGGACCTGCCGCCCGTTTTCCTGATAACTGCTCGCCGCACCGGGAAACGGCGTACAGGCAACACTGACCGAGTAATTCGGAATCTGGTTCAGCGTCGTTGTCGCAAAGCAGCCGGGCAAGGCAGCATTCAACCCATCAGCATCCAGCTGGTACATCCCCCACTCCACCCCGGCACGCGCTGCCTGATAGGTGCGCGAACCCTCGACATCCTGCGCCGCCGTGACATGACTCGTTGATATCAGGCTGACCATGAATGCCGAGATGGCGGCAAACAGCAGCAGCAGGAAAATGGCCATGATGATCGATACCCCAGCCTGCCGGCGGGGTGCGTTTCCCTGGCTGATCAGTGTCCTGTTCATGGCGAGTTCACCACATCGACCTGGTGCAGCAATTCGATTCGCTCAGAACCTTCGTCATTGGCCAATGCCAGCCGGATCGAGACCAGCCCATTGCGCTGCAACGCCCCCGGCGCATAAGTGATGGCACAAGATGCGACGCCACTGACCAGAACGGCGGAGCTGCCCGCACCAAAACTGGCCGGCAACACTGGCTGCGCAGCCAGAAACCCATAGTTCCAGCGCATGCGAACCACCCCCAGCGCAGGATTTCCGGCGTTGGGGGCACATTCAAAGGTCATCGGCTGGCCAACCACATGGAAGCGGTTTCTCGGCGAAGGAAAGGGAAACTGCGTACCGGCCGGCGCAAACGTCACCTTGCTCAGCCCGGTGCCCGCCGTTGCCGCTCGCCGGCTGGTGCCGGCATAGACATCCGACCCTGCCAAACCGAGGTTGTAGATCACCAGTTGCTCACCGGCCGCAATGTTCACGGTGGGACCGAACACATCGAACGTGTTGTCGGTACTGCTGCCAAAATCCAGCGGGTCATCGCCGGCACCGCCACCGCTCTCCGCCCGGTAACGCCCGGCATCGCGGATCGGTACAAATTCAAGGAAATTGCCGCTGACCCGCACACTGTTCGGCAGGGAATCCTGCAACTCGCGCGCCATCCGGCGCAGCGCGGTGTCGCCGGCATCGGCCAGCGCAGCGCGGCTGGACACATCAAAATAGCTCTGTATCTGCCAGCGCCCGAACATGCTCGCCATGCTCACCAGAATGCCGGTGATGACGATCGCGATGATCATCTCGACCAGGGTCACACCGCGTTGGCGGGGGTCAGTAGCGCGGCGCATAGCGGAACCGGTAGCCGGTCAAGGCAATGGATTCGTTGCCACGGCTGGCCGTCACCGTGACCTGCAAGGCCGCGCTATTGTCAGCCAGCCCGAACTGGGTGCCGGCGCGTGCCACATTCACCGTGGCCGAATAGCCGGCGACCAGATTGCCGCCGGTGACATCGGTCACCGGCGTCATCGAAAAACCGCCGTAGTCGGCCACGTTATCAAACTGGGTACCGGGCCCGGCGCCGGAACGGGTTTCGCCCGCTGGCGTCGGCACGTTCAGCGCCCCGCCGCCCCGGTTCTGGTCATTGGCAGCAATGGCACAGGTCGGCGTGGTGCCGGAGAGTGTTGCCGTCGAGGCATTGGCATCGTCCGGGTCGCACAGCGTAAAGGGCTGATTGAGTATTTCAGCAAGCAGCGATTCGGCAATGGCGGAAAGCTGTTTCTGGACCATCGGCTCTGCACTGAAGCGGATCGACACACTCATGGTCGACAGCACGCCAACCACCCCGACACTCATGACGATGATGAACACGATCAACTCAACCAGCGTCACCCCACGCTGGCGCAGGCAGCCCGGATGTTTGATTGTGGCTTCAGTGCACATAACCGGTTTCCGCTTCGACGGTAATGGCCAGCGAGGCCGGCAAGCCGCTCACTGATATCGCGGCAGCAGCATTCGCCCGCCCTTGGGCATCAAAAATGATCGCGGCCGGCACCGGGGCATACGTTGCACTGCCCGTGGCCGTAACGACCAGCGGCTGATCGCGCGGCCCGAGGAGTGCCGTTCCAGCTGTGCAGTCCACTGCGCCAAAGGCAGTCGACACACGAACGCTGAGTTGCGTGGCCGTAAATTCCGCACAGGTGGTTCGCCGCGCAGCAATGGCCGACTTTTGGGCGAAGCGCAAGGCGGCCACGGTTTCATCGCGGAAACCACGACCTTCGAAACCGGTTTCACCCTGCCAGCGCGGCAGCACCACGGCAGCGAGAATGCCGGCCAGCACCAGAACAACGATGAGCTCGGTCAGCGTGAAGCCACGCGCTGGCCGATAAACAAAAAACCCGGGAGGGCGCCCGGGTTTTTCTTCGACGGGACGCCTCCCGCGGCGCTCAGCTGAGCTGATCGACCGCACGATGCCGCCCCCCTGGCATGCCGCGCTCAGCAGCCACCGAAGGTGGTCGCGTAGGTCGGCGTGCCGCCGGCTGCGTTCGGCGCCGTATAGGCCACCTGACAGCTGGCCGGCGTCGTTGCCTTGGCATGCTGGATGTCCCCGGCGTTCTGCGTAAAGTCACTCGACGGGCTCAGATCCAGCACCTTGGCCAGTTCAGTTGCATCCGACGCATAGCCGTACTTGACGGTCACGTTGATGGTACTCGTGGCCGACACGGAGGCCGAGGCGCTGGCAAGTACGCCGGCAGCGGCAGCTTTTCCGTAAAGCATATTGTTGGCGCTGCGCATGGAGGCTTCAACGCCCTGCATCACCGCCTTGCGCGCATCACCGCCGAGATCGACAAACTTCGGCAATGCGGTTGCCGCGAGGATGCCGAGGATGACGATGACAACGATCAGTTCGATCAGCGTGAAGCCTTTTTGAAGGTTGGTTTTCATGGCAAAAATCCTTTCATAAAAAATCAGCAGCCGGTCAGCGTCGGCGTGTAGGTTGGTGTGCCGCCCTGCGATGAGGGGGCGGAATACTGAATCCGGCATTGTGCGGGGGTAGCGGTACCCGAATGCCGGATGGCGCCGGTCAACACCGTGAAATCGCCTGCCGGTGAAAGATCAAGCACCTTTGCAAGCTCGGTGACGTTACGTGCGTATCCGTACTGAACCGTCACGTTGATGGTACTGGTCGCCGAGATGGTCGCCGACGAACTGGCCAGCACGCCGGCCGCCGCCGCCTTGCCGAAGATCATGTTGTTGGCACTGCGCATGGAAGCCTCAACGCCTTGCATGACTGCCTTGCGCGCATCCCCGCCGAGATCGACAAACTTCGGCAGGGCCGTCGCGGCCAGAATGCCGAGAATGACGATGACGACGATCAGTTCGATCAGCGTAAAGCCATTCTGGAAGGTTCGATTCATGCGGGGCCTTTCACTATCAGCAACCAGCCGTGGCAAGGACACTAATGGTCGGCGCCTGATTAGCAGCAGCCGGGTCGGTATAGGTGAACTGGCAGGTTGCCGGCGTTGGTGCACCGAGAATCTGGATCGTCGTGATGCCGCCGGCCACCGTGGCGTTGTACCCTTCCGCATTGAGTTGTGCATTGGTTGGAGAAAAAATGGTCGTAAGGCCGGCAGCGCCGACAATCCCCGGCTGGGCAGCACCCAGCGCCACGTTGCTCGCGGGATAACCAAACACCGTGGCTACCCGGCCATTCTCAGTACACACTGTCCCCGTCGCGCCGGCCGAGTTGTTGGCGAGGCCACCGCCCGTACAGGCCACCGTATCGGCCACACCGTTGCGCGCCAGAACCGTCGCATGAATGACGGCCGAAGCCGCTGCCACAGCGCCCTTCGCCGCATTGAGTTTGGCGATGCGCGCGTCGCGTTGCAGGTTGGTGAAGCGCGGCAGGGCCACGGCGGCCAGAATACCGAGAATGGTGATCACGACGATCAGTTCGATCAGTGTGAAACCGGCAGCAGATTGTTTGTAGGCCCGAGCAATCATGGGGTTACTCCTTAAGTAATAATCTCAGCTTACTTCAAAAATTAACGGCAACAACAGGAAATTATTAACATTTTAGCACTATTCATGGTGGCGGGATTTGATCTCGCACCAGCAGCAGACCACCACCCAGCGATGCTGCCTCCCTGCCGCCGGCCTGGTTCCGCACGATCGTCAGTCGCTCACGCTGACCGTCCGGGTAGGTGTACTCCAGCCCGCCCTTCCGCCAGTGCCAGCCATGCGTCAGCGTTGCGCCGCCCGGCGAGGCGATGGGCGGTGCCGCGGGGGCGGCGAACGGCCGCAGCGGCTCGCCGTCGACCCAAGCAGCCAGCGCTGCCTCATTGCCACGCGCAATGGCACTGGCCACGTCCAACTGCAGCGAGGTACGCAGGTTCATCACCTCGGCATCGACCAGATACCGCTCCACGTCACGCTGCAGCGCCTCCGCCGCCCACAGGAAGGCGGCCAGCAGGCCAAGCAGCAACACGAGGACGAGCGGCAACTCGAAGCGGGCGCGTTCCACTCTCACACTTACCGCTTGAACGCCACCTTGCCAAGGTCCCACATCGGCAGGAAGACGCCGAGCGCCAGTATCAGCACCATGACCCCGAGGGCAACAATCAGAATCGGCTCGATCTGTGCTCCCAGCGTTTTCAGTTCGTATTCCACCTCGCGCTGATACATCTGACCGATTTCTTCCATCATGTCGTCCAGCGCCCCCGACTCTTCGCCAATGGCGACCATCTGCAACACGACCGGGGTGAAAATCTTGGTATGGATCGCCGAGCGCAGCACGCTTTCGCCCCGCTCAACGGTTTCGCGCATTTCGTCGATACGTTTGGCGATGTAGCTGTTGTCGACGGTTTGCGCTGAATTCGACAGCGCCTGCATGACCGGCACGCCGCTGCGCGCCCCCAAGGCGAAGCTGCGGGCAAAGCGGGCCAGCGCGGCCTTGTGCAGGATCTTGCCGGCAATAGGAAAGCGCAGGGCGATGGCTTCCCATTGATAACGCCCGGCGACCGTCCCCACCCAAGCGCGGAAGGCAAAAATACCGCCGATGGCAGCCACCAGCATGTAGGGCCACCAGTCGACAAAGAATTGGGAGGTGCCGAGAAGAATCTTGGTCATCAGGGGCAGTTCGGCACCAAATCCGGCAAACACCTTGGCGAATGCGGGAATCACGAACAGGTTGATGACAATGATGGCGACCACCATGGCGAGGATGACGAACATCGGGTAGCGCAGCGCCGATTTCACCTGCTCGCGCATGAATCGCTCGAATTCGAGGTGCTCGAACAGGCGCAGGAACACTTCCTCCAGCAGGCCGGTGGCTTCGCCCACGCGCACCATGGAAACGTAGAACGGCGAAAACACCTTGGGATGGCGGGCAATGGCCACCGACAATTCGCGGCCACCCTCCAGCCCTTCCCTGATATCGCCGATCACTTCCTTCATGGCCGGGTTGATTGCGGAATCCTGCAGGCCATTGAGTGCGCGCAGGATCGGCACGCCGGCCTTCATCAGGGTATGCATCTGCCGGCTGAAAAGCAGCAGGTCGATATGCGTGACTTTCGGTTTGAAGATGTTGAAGTTCAGCGACACACCTTGACCGGCCTTGGCGACTGCAGTGGTTTCACGAATCTCCACCGGCACCGCCCCCTGCCCGAGCAGCACGTCGGCCACCGCGCCCGATGAGGCGCCTTCCAGCACGCCTTCGATCAACTGGCCGCCGGCCCCACGTGCCTTGTAGGCAAAGTTGGCCATTCAGGCTCCCTGCCTGACGCTGCGGATCGCCAGCAATTGTTCAGAAAATTTGATTGTTTTTCGCATTTTTCAAGGCTTTGAATCTGCCACCCGGCGCAAACACTGCGCTTGAATGATCAATTTTTGTGAACTAATCCTCAAACTGGTTGCTGATGCGCATCGCTTCATCAATGGTCGTCCGCCCCTGCACGGCAAGACGCACGGCATCCCGGCGCAGCGTTTGCCCGGCCATCTGCCTGCGTGCCGCCTGGACGAACAGGCCAGTATCTTCGTGGTTGATGGCTTCAACCAGCTCGTTGGTCATTTCCAGTACCTCGTAGACACCGGTTCGCCCGGTGTAGCCGGTGCCGTTGCAGTGCGAACAGCCTGCCCCTTTTTTATAGGCATAGCCATCCACCTTGTCAGCAAGCTCGTATTTCAGCCACTCATGCTCGGCCGGGGTCGGCACATGCGGGGCAACGCAGTTTTCACAGAGCACACGCACCAGCCGCTGCGCCACCACCATCTGCAATGAGAGGGCGACCATGTAGCGCGGCACGCCCATGTCGAGCAGGCGGATCGGCGTCGAGATGACGTCGTTGGTGTGCAGGGTGGAGAGCACCATGTGGCCGGTGATCGAGGCGCGCATGCCGATTTCGGCAGTCATCTGGTCACGCATCTCGCCGACCAGCACGATGTCCGGATCCTGCCGCAAGGCCGAGCGCAGCACGCGCTCGAAGGAGAGGTCGATCTTTTCGTGCACCTGCACCTGGTTGATGCCGGGCAGGCGGTATTCGACCGGGTCTTCGACGGTAATGATCTTCTTTTCCGGCGAGTTGAGTTCGGTCAGCGCGGCATACAGGGTGGTGGTCTTGCCGCTACCGGTCGGCCCGGTCACCAGCACCATGCCGGAGGGCCGGCGAATGGCGTGGCGCATGCGATCCAGAATGCGTGGCGGCATGCCGATACGGTCGAGCCCGAGCAGGCCCGAACCCTGGTTGAGCAGACGCATGACCACCGATTCGCCATGCTGGGTCGGCATGGTCGAGATACGTACATCCACGGCGCTGTTGCGGATCTTGATGTTGAAGCGGCCGTCCTGCGGCAGACGCTTTTCCGAGATATCGAGGCCGGACATCAGCTTGAGGCGCAAGGCCATCGCCGTGGCAATCTTGGCGTCGGCCTCGGTCTGTACGTGCAGCACGCCATCGATGCGGAAGCGGATACGCAGCGCCCGCTCCTGCGGTTCGATGTGGATGTCGGAAGCACGGGTGCGCAGCGCTTCCTCAAACACGGTCTGCAGCAGCTTGACCACCGGCGCATCCTCGGCGCCGGGTGCCAGATTGAGCATGTCGCCAAATTCCACCGGCACATCGCCCAGTTCGGCCGTCAGTTCCTTGGCCAGTCCGGAAATTTCTTCGGTGCGGTGATAAACGCGGTCGATCGTGGCCAGCAACTGCGACTCCGTGACCACGGCCTGTTCGATGTCGCGGCGAACCAGGCGAACGATTTCGTCGTAGGCCGCCAGATCGGTAGGGTCGGTAAAACCGACGCGCAAGCGCCCATCGACTTCGTCCAGCACCAGCGCCCGGAAGCGGCGCGCCTGCGCCTCGGGCAGCAGCTTGATCAGTTCGGGTTTCGGGCTGAAATGCTTGAGGTCGATGAAGGGAATGCGCAGCTGGCCGGCCAGCGCCTTGGAAATTCCCTCTTCCGTGACATAGCCACTATCGACGAAAATACGCCCGAGCTTGCGCCCGCTGCGCTTTTGTTCCTGCAGCGCAAGACCGAGCTGCTCATTGGTGAGCAAATCCTGCGAAATGAGCAGATCGCCGAGACGAATTTTTTCCGGGCGGGCCATACGGAAGCTCCAGTGTTTTCTAGATTATTATTCTAATTGGCTGATTTTAACTGTATTTGATACCACAACCACCCCTTTTTACGCCCCTTTTAAGAGACTGACAAGTGTTCGCTGTAGTCCTCTACCAACCGGAAATCCCGCCCAATACGGGCAACATCATCCGCCTGTGCGCCAACACCGGCGCCGAACTGCATCTGGTGGAACCCATGGGCTTTCCCTGGGAAGACAAGCAATTGCGGCGGGCGGGGCTGGACTATCACGAATTTGCCCGTGTGCATCGGCACCCGGACTGGGCGGCCTGCAAGGCGGCACTGGCTGGCCGACGCATGTTTGCGATGACCACTAAAGGCAGCAGCAGTTACGCCGAGCTGAAATTCGAGGCGGAGGATGTTTTTGTTTTCGGGCCGGAAAGCCGCGGCTTGCCACAGGAACTGCTTGAGGAATTTCAACCGGAACAGCGGCTGCGCCTGCCGATGCTGCCGGAACGACGCAGCATCAACCTTTCCAACGCTGTCGCCATCATGGTCTATGAAGCATGGCGGCAACAGGGGTTCGCTGGCGGCAGCTAAGCGATGCGCAAGCCGGAAAGCGTTTAGACGGCTTCTTTCTTCGGGTCACGGGAAAGCAACTGCTCAACCGCTTCCGCCGCGCTGACGCCATGGTGCAGGATGGCATCCACCGCCTGCGTGATCGGCATTTCAATGCCCAGCTCACGTGCCAGATTCGCCACTTCCCGTGCGGTACTGACGCCTTCGGCGACATGACCCAGCTCTTCAAGGATCTGCGCCAGGGTCTTGCCCTTGGCCAGCGCCAGCCCGACACGACGATTGCGGGAAAGGTCGCCGGTACAGGTCAGAATCAGATCCCCCACCCCGGCCAGCCCCATGAAGGTTTCGCGCTGGCCGCCCAGGGCCAGCCCGAGGCGGGAAATTTCAGCGAGACCACGGGTAATCAATGCGGCACGGGCATTCAGGCCCAGCCCGAGCCCATCCGAAATACCGGTGGCAATGGCCAGCACGTTCTTCACCGCGCCGCCGACTTCAACACCGGTCAGGTCATCATTGGCATAGATGCGCAAACGCGGCGTATGCAACGCCAGCGCGGTAGCACAGGCAAAATCAGCATTGTTCGCAGCCAGCGTCACGGCGGTAGGCAAGCCGCTGGCGACTTCCTCGGCAAAGCTGGGGCCGGAGAGCGCACCATAATGGGTCCCGGGCGCCAGCGTTTCGGCAGCAATCTTGTTCGGCAGCGTCGCGCTGCCGGCCTCCAGCCCCTTGCACACCCAGACCAGCGGCTTGCCGGGGGCAATGACTGCCAGGCGCTGAAAAGTTGCACGCAAGCCGGCCAGCGGCGTGGCGACAACGAGAAGGTCTGCCGAAGCCACTGCCGCATCGAAGTCATCTTCGATCAGCATGCTTTCCGGCAGGGGGTGACCGGGCAGGAAACGATTGTTCTCGCGCGTGGAGCGCATGCCGGCAACCACATCGGCTTCACGCGCCCAGAGCGTGACCTGATTACGACCGGCAAAGGCAATCGCCAGGGCCGTTCCCCAGGCGCCCGCCGACAATACGGTCAGGTTCATAGACCCCAGACCTGATTGGCCCGCACGAAACCGGTATTGCCATCACGGTGCTTGACCTTGGCCCAGCCACCGGGAAGCACTTCAACCAGCTCCAGTGCCACGTTTCTTTCAGCCTCGAAACTGACCGCGGCCTCGTCGCTCGCTTCGCGCCGGGCCTGTGCCGAACTGGCGGTCACCAGTACGGTACGCTGCTCGGAAAGGAATTTCTTCTCGATCCAGGCCAGCCCGCCCTCGGCATCACGCACCTTGGTCCAGCCCTCCAGGCTGACGACCGGCTCGACCGGCGTAAAGCGCTTGATCACGAACAAGGGCACGCCCTTGACCGAAGGTGCGTCATAAAGAACGGTCGCCGATTCAACGGAACGGAATTCAATGGCGAAGGCGCTCCCCGATGCCAGCACCAGCGAGGCAGTCGCAAGCCATGTGGAACACCAGATCGACTGTTTCAGTGAGCGCTTCGCCATGAACCTCTCCTTACTGAATGGGTACTTCGTGCGGGGCGGCAGCAGCCTGGGCTTCCGCTTCCTGCAGGCGCGACATGTACATGCCTTCGAAATTCACCGGCTGCAGCACGACCGGCGCAAAACCGGCACGCGAGATGGTGTCGGAGACGACTTCACGTGCATACGGGAAGAGGATGTTCGGGCAGGCCACGGCCAACAGCGGCTCAAGGTTGTCTTCAGGCACGTTGACGATGCGGAAAATGCCGGCCTGGCCGACCTCTACCAGAAAAACGGTTTTTTCTTCGATGCGTGCGGTGACAGTAACCGTCAGCAACACCTCGAAGGCGCCATCACCGAGGCCCTGGGCATTACTCTGCAGCTGGATTTCAACCTGCGGCGATTCCTGCACGAGGAAAATCTCCGGTGCATTCGGCACTTCGACGGAAAGATCCTTCAGGTAGAGTTTTTCGATGGAGAAGGAGGGTGCTTCCTGCTGTTCGCTCATGAAAGTGCTTTCTTCGCTAATGGGTGAATCGGAAAGGAAATGGGTGGTCTCAGGGTTGCTTCAAACTCGCGCTCAGGCGGGCTCACCGGCCAGCATGGGCAGCAATTTGCCGGCCTGATCCAGCGCAATCAGATCGTCGCAACCACCGACATGGGTATCACCAATGAAGATTTGCGGGACCGTACGGCGACCAGTGCTTTGCATCATCTCGTCACGACGAACCGGATCAAGATCGATGCGCACCTTCTCGATTTCAGCCACGCCACGCGCCTTGAGCAGCTGCTCGGCACGAATGCAGTAGGGGCACACGGCCGTGCTGTACATCAGTACCCGCGGCTGGCTCACTTGCGTTCGCCTTTCTTCGTGATGGGCAGGCCCGCCTTGGACCAGGCTTCAATGCCGCCTTCCAGACTGAAGACCTTGTCGAAGCCGAGCTTCTTCAACTCGCCAACCGCCTTGTTGCTGCGTATGCCGGTATCGCAACAGACGATGACCGGCTTACCCTTCAGTTTTTCCAGGTCGGCACTGCGCTCGGCAAACTTCGCTGTCGGAATGTTCTTGGCACCGATCAGGTGACCGGAGGCAAAGCCAGAGCCATCACGCACATCAACAACCTGTGCATCTTCACGGTTGATCAGGTTGGTCGCCTCCGCAGTGGAAACCCGTGCCCCTGCTGCACCCGCGGTAAAGCCGGTGAAGATGAGCATGCCGCCGCTGGTGATCGCAAGGATCACAAGCATCAAGTTTTGCTGAATAAATTCCAAGACAACTCCAAGAAAAAATAGGGCCATGCAAGCCGCCAAAAGCGGCGGCGCAAGCTCAAGCGTTCAGGGGAATACCGCAGAAAACCTCGCGCATCATGCCGATCAGCTGCAAGGTGCGCTGATCGCCAACCCGGTAATAGACCCGGTTTGCATCCTTGCGCGTGAGCAGAACGCCCTTTTCGCGAAGGATGGCAAGATGCTGCGAAATATTGCTCTGGGACGTACCAACGGCATCAACGATTTCCTGCACACACACCTCTTCAGGACCAATGACACAAAGAATCTTCAGCCGCAACGGGTGCGATATGGCCTTCAGGGCACGCGCTGCCTGCTCGATGTGTTCCTGCTTGTCGATAAGATTGATTTTGTGATCCACGGTCTGATGACGGCCTCGTGCGCTTAACCGATCCATTATAAAATGTTTCATCAGTTTAACCCAATGACTGTCCCGGCTTGCCGATTTCGACAATGAAAGGCCGGATCAGCCACCTTGTCGGCGCCGCCACACAGTTTCTGCGAACCCGCCGCCCGACTTTCCGACGACCTCAACGAGCAAGCCCATCAGTTTGTATTTCGCGCACTTTTCAACCAAGCATCTTTTTCTCGCCTTGATCGCTGCGCTGGCGCTGGCGGGTACGCCAGCACTTGCGGCCAAGAAAACGCCTGCCGGCCCTGTCGACAAGTCCGAGGTGGCAGAAAAGCAGGCTGACCTGAAGGAATTGCGGGAGAAGATCGAATCGCTGCGCAAGGACATTACGGCGGCTGAAGGCACGAAATCGGAAGTTGCCGACCAGCTCAAGCACTCCGAGCGGGAGATTTCCCAGTTGCAACGCGAACTGCATGAACTGGGCGAGGAAAAGCAGGATCTGCAGGTCACCTTGCGCCAGCTTGGACAGCAATCGAAAAGCATCGAGGCTCAGTTGGCCGAGCAACAGGCGCAGTTGGCGCAATTGCTCCGTTACCAGTATCTGCGCGGATCACCGGATGCACTGCAGCTTCTGCTCAATGGCGAAGATCCGAACCAGATTGCACGCGACCTGCACTATCTGGCCCGCATTGCCCAAACCCGCAGTGATCTGCTTGATCAGCTTGCTGCCAACCTGAAGAAAAAACAATCGCTGGCCGCCAGCACCCGCGAACGGGCAACCGCACTTGCCAACGTAGAGGAAAAGCAGAAGGACAAGCACGGCAAATTGCTCAGCCAGCGTGAACAGAAGAAGGCGACGCTGTCGAAAATCTCGGCTCAGGTCGCCGCCCAGAAAAAGGAAGTGGGCGCCCTGCAACGCGATGAAAAAAGGATGACCCAACTGATCGACCGCTTGTCGAAACTGATTGCATCGCGCAACGCCGCTCGGCAAGAAGCCGCGCGCCGAGCCGAATCTGAAAAACGGCCGGCCGCCAACCATGCCCGCCCATCTCCAGGTTCCACTGAAATCGAGAATAGCCGCCTGCCGGAGGCTGCCCCCAGCGGCAGCTTTGCCAGCCAGAAAGGCCGCCTGCGCCTGCCGGTACGCGGCACGGTGAGCAATCGCTATGGCAGCCCACGCCAGGAGGGAACGACCTGGCGCGGGCTCTTCATCCGCAGCCCGATCGGCAGCGAGGTCAAGGCCATTGCCAGCGGGCGCATCGTTTTTGCCGAATGGATGCGCGGCTTTGGCAACCTGATGATCATCGACCACGGCGACTCCTTTCTGTCGATCTATGGCAACAATGACGCCTTGCTGAAACAGGTGGGCGATTCAATCCGTGCTGGCGACACCATTGCCAGCGTGGGCAACAGCGGTGGCAACCCGGAATCCGGGCTATACTTCGAAATCAGGCATCAGGGGAACCCCGTAGACCCTCTGAAATGGGCCTCTCTCAAGTAATCGGGCAGGAGTCAGTGCATGGCAGTAAAGTTGAAAAAGGCAGGTTTGATCGGCACCGGTTTTGTCGCCGGCGTCCTTCTCAGCCTTCAGTTCTCGGCAATCGCCGACAAGGAAGTCCGCAACAGCCTGCCGGTTGAGGAATTGCGCACTTTTGCCGAAGTCTTCAACGCCATCAAACAGGGATACGTCGAGCCGGTTGAAGACAAGGCGCTGATCACCCATGCAATCAGCGGCATGCTCTCCAACCTTGACCCGCACTCCGCCTATCTGGACACAGATGCCTACAAGGATCTTCAGGTCGGCACCCAGGGCGAATTCGGCGGCCTCGGCATCGAGGTCGGCATGGAGGACGGTCTGGTCAAGGTCATCTCCCCGATCGAAGACACCCCGGCCTACCGCGCAGGCGTCAAGGCCGGTGACCTGATCTACAAACTGGACGACACATCGGTCAAGGGGCTGACCCTTTCCGACGCCGTCAAGAAAATGCGCGGCAAGCCAAAAACGCAGATCCGCCTCGGCATTCTGCGCAAGGGTGAAGCCAAGCCACTGGAACTGACGCTGACCCGTGAAATCATCAAGGTACAAAGCGTCAAGTCGAAACTGGTCGAACCGGGCTACGGATACCTGCGGGTGACTTCCTTCCAGGAAAATACCGGATCGGCCGTAGTCAAGCATCTCAATGACCTCTACAAGGCCGGCGCACTGAAGGGGCTGGTGCTTGATCTGCGCAATGACCCGGGTGGCCTGCTCAATGCGGCCGTCGGCGTTTCCGCCGCCTTCCTGCCACAGAAGACGCTGGTGACATCGACCGACGGCCGTACCGAAGATGCCAAGCACAAGTTCTTTGCACTTCCTTCGGACTACTTGCGTGGACGTGGCGATGATTACATCAAGGAGCTTCCTGCCGAAGCCCTGAAAGTACCGATGGTGGTGCTGGTCAACGGCGGCTCGGCATCGGCCTCGGAAATCGTTGCCGGCGCACTGCAGGATCACAAGCGCGCAGTGATCATGGGCACCCAGTCCTTCGGCAAGGGCTCGGTACAAAGCGTCCTGCCACTGCCCGGCAATACGGCAATCAAGCTGACAACGGCGCGCTATTACACGCCATCCGGCCGTTCCATTCAGGCCAAGGGCATCACGCCGGACATCGTGGTTGAGGAATCGGCCAACGGCAACGGCTTCAAGCGCCTGCGCGAGGCTGATCTGGAACACCACCTTGAGAACGACAAGGACAAGGGAACACCAGCGAAGGAGCAGCCAAAACCTGAGGCCAAGGCACCGGTAAAACCCAAGGCGCCAGCCAAGGAAGATGACGAAGGAAAGGACACGCCGCCCAGCGAAATTGCGTCAAAGAATGACTACCAGTTGAGCCAGGCAATCAACCTTCTCAAGGGTCTGCAGATCATGCAGAATAAACCCTAGGCAGCACTGACGCACATTGCCGGCAAACACAGGGAACGTCTGGCGCATCACGACCCGGATGATTCCCTGGCCGGCCAATCTCCGGGAGGGATGCATGGCAGCCAGCAGCGACGAGAAGAAAGACTCCAGGCTCTACAAGCACCGGGAAATCCTCTTCGCCAAGTTTCCGCCGGGACAGATCCCCGAGGCCAGTGATCACCTGTCTGAAAAGGAAGCGCTGGAAGTTGCGCCCCATGTCGAGAAACGTTCAGTGGGGGTTGGCTATGAGCTGACTCAGTACACCCTCTCTGACCTTGAGGAAGAGTTGGTGGACAAGGGCTTCCATCTGGACAATACCCTGCTGTCCAAACTGACGCGCGCCTTGATTCACTACACCGAGGAAACCCAGCTGCACAATCTGGACGCCCCCAAGCAAAGCTTCAAGCGTTCCAACGAAGCCTATATCCACGCCTGGGAACAACATCCTCATGGCGACCATGACGACACGCCGCCGGAATGGCGGGAATACAAGTAATTCCGTTTGAACGATCAGCAACTTCTCCGCTACTCGCGCCACCTGCTGCTGGATCAGATCGGCATTGAAGGGCAGGAGCGCATTCTGTCTGCGCGCGCGTTGATCATCGGCGCCGGCGGCCTGGGTTCGCCGGCGGCACTTTATCTCGCTTCAGCCGGCATTGGCCGCATCATCCTGGCGGATGGCGACACGGTAGACCTCACCAACCTGCAACGTCAGATTCTTCATACCCAGCAACGCGTCGGCGAACTGAAGGCAGTTTCGGGCAGGATGGCGCTGGCCGAGGTCAACCCGGAGGTGGCGGTCGACATCATCAGCCAGCGGCTCAGCGGAGAAGCGCTGGAATCAGCAGTTGCCGCAGCCGATGTGGTACTCGATTGCTGTGACAACTTTGCCACCCGTCATGCGGTCAACCGCGCCTGCGTCAAATACCGGAAGCCGCTGGTCTCCGGCTCGGCCATCCGCTTCGATGGGCAGCTCTCGGTTTTCGACCCTCGCCTAGAAGACTCCCCCTGTTACCACTGCCTGTTCCCGGAGGGCGAAGATGCGGAAGAGGTTCGCTGCGCCGTAATGGGGGTATTTGCACCACTCACCGGCATCATCGGCTCAATGCAGGCGGCGGAAGCCCTGAAATTGATCGCCCGGTGTGGGGAACCGGCAATTGGCCGGCTGCTGCTGCTTGATGGCTTGAGCATGGAATGGCGCAGCATGAAGTTCCGCCGCGACCCTGGCTGCGACGTCTGCAGCACCCGCTCATCGGCGGCTTAAACGAACCGCGCCATTATTCTCAGATCGGTGCCGACCTGGCGTACATCACGCCATTGCAGCCGTTTCTTCTCGGCCAGGCTCTCTAGTTCAGGCAGGTTGAACAAGCCCAACGCAGCATCGCCGATAATGCTGGGGGCCAGGTAGAGCAGCAACTCATCGACCAGCCCCTCGCGCAGCAGTGAACCGTTCAGTTTGAAACCCGCCTCAACATGCAACTCATTGACCCCCCGCTTGGCCAGTTCGCGGAGCACGGCCAGCAGGTCCACCTTGCCTTCGTCATTGGGCAGGCAGATCACCTCCGCCCCGGTGGCTTCGA
This sequence comes from Zoogloeaceae bacterium, assembly GCA_024235655.1. Lineage (GTDB taxonomy): Bacteria > Pseudomonadota > Gammaproteobacteria > Burkholderiales > Rhodocyclaceae > Proximibacter. Next base: position 53,448 of record JACKLY010000002.1, read on the forward strand.
TCACATGTGCCTGCAACGGGTTATCGACAGCCGCCACGACCAGTGAACGCCCCCCCTGCAAGACACGTGCTTCGGGCGAGATTTCAAGCCGGCTATCCACGATGACGCGCAGGGGTTGGCGCGATACGTCGAGGTCACGCACATTGAGCTGCGGATCATCATCCCGCACCGTACCGATCCCGGTCAGGATGGCACACGAACGGGCACGCCAGCGATGCCCGTCAAGACGGGCGTCAGGGCCGGTAATCCATTGGCTTTGACCGTTGCGCAACGCAGTTCGTCCATCCAGGCTGGCAGCAGCCTTCAGTCGTAACCATGGCCGGCCACGTGTCATGCGCGAGACGAAGCCGATATTCAGTTCTCTGGCTTCGGCTTCCATCAGTCCACAGACGGCATCAACCCCGGCATCGCGCAGCCAGGCAATGCCCTGCCCGGCAACCAGGGGATTGGGGTCCTGCATGGCTGCGACAACCCGCTTTACGCCTGCAGCAAGCAGCGCTTCGCAACAAGGCGGAGTGCGGCCATGATGGCTGCAGGGTTCCAGCGTGACGTAGGCCGTGGCACCGGCAGCCAGTTCGCCGGCAGCCGTCAGGGCATGTACTTCGGCATGAGACTCTCCAGCCCGCTGATGCCAGCCTTCACCGACCACGAGGCCATCGCGCACCAGCACACAGCCGACGCGGGGATTCGGTGTGGTAGACAACAGACCGCGCTCTGCCAGTTGCAGCGCCCGCGCCATGTAGTCGTGGTCGACGGCGCTAAACATGGCAATGGTCAGCGCCCGCGGCGCGGCGCCGGCTTGGGTGAGATTTCGCGAATGGCATCGGAAAAGTCGTCGACATCCTCGAAATCGCGATAGACCGACGCAAACCGGATGTAGGCAACCTTGTCCAGCTTCTTCAGTTCGCGCATCACCATTTCACCCAGCTTCTCCGAACCGATTTCGCGCTCGCCCAGCACCAGCAGCTTTTCTTCGATGCGGTTGATGGCACCATCGACTGCTTCCGTTGTCGCCGGGCGTTTGCGCAAGGCCAGCCAGAAACTCGCCGCCAGTTTCTCCCGGTCGTAATCCACCCGATAGCCATTTTTCTTGACCACCTGCGGCAGGCGGATTTCTGCCCGCTCATACGTGGTAAAGCGCTTGTCGCAGGAAAGACAGCGACGGCGGCGGCGAACGATGTCGCCATCGTCGTTGATACGGGTATCAACGACGGTGGTATCGACAGCACCGCAGAAGGGGCATTTCATGGCGTGGTGTGGTTTTGCTTGCTGTCAGAACGGCTCAGTTACCGTACACCGGAAACTTCTTGCACAGCTCGGAAACCTCGGCGCGCACCTTGGCCAGCACCGCCTCGTCGTTCGGGTTGTCGAGCACATCGGCTACCAGGTGAGCGACACGCTCGGATTCGATTTCGGTGAAGCCGCGCGTGGTCATCGCCGGCGAACCGATCCGGATACCGGACGTGACGAACGGTTTCTGCGGATCATTCGGAATGCCGTTCTTATTGACTGTAATGTGTGCCTTGCCCAAGGCTGCCTCGGCTTCTTTGCCGGTGATGTTCTTGGCGCGCAGGTCAAGCAGGAAAACGTGACTTTCGGTACGGCCGGAGACCACTCGCATGCCGCGCTCCTCGGAGAACACCTTGGCCATGACACGGGCATTGGCTATCACCTGTTCCTGATAATGGCGGAAGCCGGGACTGGCCGCCTCCTTGAAAGCAACGGCCTTGGCCGCGATGACATGCATCAGCGGGCCACCCTGCAATCCGGGGAAAATGGCGGAATTGATGGCCTTCTCGTGCTCGGCTTTCATCAGGATGATGCCGCCTCGCGGCCCGCGCAGCGTCTTGTGCGTGGTCGAAGTCACCACGTCGGCGTGGGGCACCGGGTTCGGATAGTAGCCCGCGGCAATCAGGCCGGCATAGTGCGCCATATCAACCCAGAAAATGGCTCCCACGGCTTTTGCCACCTTGGCAAAACGCTCGAAATCGATGCGCAGCGAGTAGGCAGAAGCACCAGCAATGATGATTTTCGGCTTGTGCTCGTGCGCCAGCCGCTCCATCGCGTCGTAGTCGATCTCTTCCTTGGCGTCGAGTCCATAGGCGACCACATTGAACCATTTGCCGGACATGTTGAGCGGCATGCCGTGGGTCAGGTGCCCCCCTTCCGCGAGGCTCATGCCCATGATGGTGTCGCCCGGTTTGGCAAAGGCCATGAGCACGGCCTGGTTGGCCTGCGAACCGGAGTTCGGCTGCACGTTGGCGGCATCGGCTCCAAACAATTTCTTGATGCGGTCAATGGCCAGTTGTTCGGCCACGTCCACATGCTCGCAGCCACCGTAGTAACGCTTGCCGGGATAGCCCTCGGCATATTTGTTGGTCAGCTGCGAACCCTGCGCCGCCATGACGGCATGGCTGACATAATTCTCGGAAGCAATCAGTTCGATATGCTCTTCCTGACGATGATTTTCCTGCTCAATCACCTGCCAGAGCTCAGGATCCACTTTGTTCAGGGTGTCTTTTGCAGAAAACATCATGTGCCTCTCAAACCGTTGAAAAAGGCGCAAATTGTATCATGGCGGCCTCGCGCAACCGGGCTAGACAATCCCGAGTTCGTCCAGCGCCCCATGATCCAGATGGCGAATGTCGGCCCAGGATTCGATGTTCCAGCAACCGGCGGACAGCACGACCCAATTCAGGCCGGTATTGGGAATCGTGAAATCCCTTGGCACCTCGAGTGGCAAACCCCGAATGAAGCGGTTGATGACATCCAGCACCCCGCCATGCGTCACCAGCGCCACCGTTTCACCTGCATGCAGTTCTGCCAATCGCTGCAAGCAGGCACCGACCCGGCTGGAAAAATCGATCAGGCTTTCTCCTCCGGCGGGGAAGGCGTAGCCGGGCTGGCGCTGTTCAAAGGCTGCATAATCGTCGGGATATCGCTGCCGGGCATCGGCATAGGTCAAGCCTTCAAAAATTCCGTAACGCCGCTCGCGCATCTCGGGCAGAAAACCGATTGGCAAGGCCAGTCGCTCGGCCAACTTTTCCGCGGTCATCCGTGCCCGCAACAAATCGCTGCTGTAGAGCACGGTCGGCCGCTGACCAGTCGCCGATGCCAGCCAGCGTGCAGCAAGGTCGGCCTGATGCACCCCTTCTTCATCCAGCCCGATATCGGTATGCCCTTGTATCCGCTGCTGGGTATTCCAGGGCGTCTCACCATGACGGATCAGGCAGAAACGCGTCACCCCCGACGCCAGCGACATCTCTCGCTCCCCCATTGACCGCACCTCCAGGCACACTCGTCATTTCGCATGATGGAACCGAGTGCACATCGATAAAAGTATGTGATAATTCGAACTCAACAAAAGTCAGGTCGTCTGACAACATGCAGGCATTCGGTTGTCAGACGACTCATTCCGGCAAAATGCTGGAGTAGGTGTCCAACGTATCCAAGCGGAAGGCATCTTATCGCCAATTTGGAGGAAGCAGTCGTGAAATCCCTTCTCAAACTATCGGCTCTGATTGATGGCATCAATCACCGCATGGGCCATTTCGTCAAGTGGCTGGTGCTCGCTGCCGTCGTCATCAGTGCAGGCAACGCGGTCATCCGGAAAATCTTTGGCACCAGTTCCAATGCCTTTCTCGAAATCCAGTGGTATCTGTTTGCTGCCGTATTCATGCTTGGTGCTGCCTACGCCTTCCTGGAAAACGCGCACGTCCGCATTGACGCCCTGTCCAGCCGCTTTTCGGCCAGAACCCGTAACTGGATCGACATCGGCGGCATGTTGCTGTTCCTGATTCCGTTCTGCTGGATACTGATCCAATTATCCTGGCCGCTGGTTTCACTTGCCTACACCAGTGGCGAAATGTCGCAAAACGCAGGCGGCCTGATTCGCTGGCCGGTCTATCTGCTGGTTCCAGTCGGTGCCGCGCTGCTCATCCTGCAAAGCGCGTCCGAGATGATCAAGCGTGTTGCCTTCCTGCGCGGGGTCGCCCCCGACCCACTGGCACATGGCAGCCATCAGACAGAGGAAGAACTGGCGGCTGAAGTGGCCGAACATGAGGCACTGGAACTGAAGAAACATCAATCCCAGCAAGCCAAGAAGCAGGAGCACAAATAATGGAATTCATCGCCAACAACTTCGTCCCCATCCTGTTTGCGGGACTTTTCGTCTTCCTGTTGACCGGTTTCCCTGTCGCCTTTGCGCTGGCAGCTGTCGGCCTGGGTTTTGGTTTCCTTGGCATGGAGGCCGGCCTGTTCCCGCCTTCACTGTTCCAGGCCTTGCCCCTGCGTGTTTTCGGCATCATGCAGAACGACACCCTACTGGCCATCCCGTTCTTTACCCTGATGGGCATCATCCTTGAACGAAGCGGCATGGCCGAGGACCTGCTGGAAACCGTCGGCCAGGTCTTCGGCCCGGTGCGCGGCGGTCTGGCAATTGCCGTCATTTTCGTCGGCGCCCTGCTTGCCGCCACGACCGGTGTGGTTGCCGCAGCAGTCATTTCGATGGGCCTGATTTCCCTGCCGATCATGATGCGCAACGGCTACAAGCGATTGATCGCGACCGGGGTGATCACCGCGTCCGGCACGCTGGCCCAGGCCATTCCGCCATCACTGGTACTGATCGTACTGGCCGACCAGTTGGGGCGCTCTGTCGGTGACATGTATTCCGGAGCGCTGGTTCCCGGCCTGATGCTCGTCGGCCTGTATACACTGTTCATTGTCATTGTGGCCATCGTTCGTCCGAAGTGGGTTCCTGCACTCCCCGCCGAGGCCCGCATCTACCGCGAAGACAGTGGTGCCAGCGGCCATGTCTCGCTGCTGGTTCTCCTCGCCATTTCGGGCGCAGTTGGCGCCTTCTGGTCGCAAATCCATGAATCGGTGATGAACCCGCTGCTGCAAAGGGAACTGGCTGCACCGGGTGATGAAATCGTCATTGCCACACTGACCGTCAGCTCCTTTACCGCGCTCGGCCTGGCGCTGGCCAATCGCCTGCTCAAGCTCAAGTTGCTGTCCCAACTCAGCGAACGTGTCACCTTCGTGCTGATTCCGCCGCTGGTGCTGATCTTCCTTGTCCTCGGCACCATTTTCCTCGGTATCGCGACACCAACAGAAGGTGGGGCCATGGGGGCGATGGGTGCGCTGATCATGGCCGTCTCGCGTGGGCAGCTGACCATGCGCCTGCTCAAGCAGGCACTGGAGAACACCACCAAGCTCTCCTGCTTCGTACTCTTCATCCTGATCGGTTCGACGGTATTCAGTTTCACCTTCAACGCCGCTGATGGCCACATCTTTGTCGAGCACCTGTTCGACAAACTCCCCGGCGGACAGATCGGTTTCCTCGTCGTCGTCAACGTGCTGGTATTCATCCTCGGCATGTTCATCGATTTCTTCGAGATTGCCTTCATCGTCATCCCGCTGCTGGCTCCAGTAGCCGACAAGATGGGCGTCGACCTGATCTGGTTCGGCGTCATCATCGCCATGAACCTGCAGACCTCGTTCCTGACGCCCCCCTTCGGCTTTGCACTGTTCTACCTGCGCAGCGTGGCACCTCGCCACGCCTACGACGACCGGATTACCGGAAAACGCATTGAGGCCGTGACGACCGGGCAGATCTATCAGGGTGCCATTGCCTTCATCGTGATCCAGCTGGCCATGGTGGCAGCGGTCGTCATGTACCCGACGCTGGTCACCGGGCCGGTTGAAAAGGCTGCCAAGGTCAACCTCGATGAAGTCAAGATCGAAATCGAGGTCGGCCCCTACGGCAGTGGCGGTGGATGGGGTGCGGCCCCGGGCACAGATCCGTTCGCGAAGCCGGCTTCGCCCGGGAACGAAGCGCCGGCAGCGATACCCGCACCAGAGCCTGCCCCTGCAGGCAAGTCTGACGACCCCGCTGCGGCTGTACTGGATGCACTGAAGAAACAGTAAGCAAGCGATTCGCTCTGCAAAACCGCAGCCCTGGGCTGCGGTTTTTTTTGCCTGCTTGCTACCAGGCATTCCTGAACACCCGTAATCCGAGCCTGCCCGTGACGATGAATTCAGGCCTCCCCCTGCCCCGATCAGGCTCAAAAAGGCCTGCGCAGCGGCAACAGAACAATGCAGCGCGTGGTTTTTCCTAAAGGGGAAAGAGCAAGCGCCAAGGATGCATTCGATGTCCTCAGTTGCCGGCCGGCAACTGGCTTGCGCATGGGGAAACGGGCAAAAAAAACCCGCGACGATGTCGCGGGTTTTTTCGGGATGCAAGTACTTACAGCTTTTGTGCCTGCATGTAGCTGTCGAAACCGGCTTCCGCAAAACGGGACCACAGGTTCTGATCGGCACGGAACTTGGCGAAATCGGTATAGACCGTCTTCCAGTTCGGGTTCGATGCCGACAACTCCGAATACAGCGCCTGGGCTTCCTTGAAGGCAGCGTCCATGATGTCCTTCGGCATGCGATGCAGCTTGGTACCTGCGGCTACCAGCTGCTTCAGTGCCTGCGGGTTCTTGGCATCATAGGTTGCCTGCATGTCAACGTGGGCAAAGCTGGCGGCAGCAGCAATCACTGCCTTGTAGTCGGCTGGCAGTGCGTCATAGGCCTTCTGGTTAACGTACAGCACCAGTTGCGGGCCACCTTCCCACCAGGCCGGATAGTAGTAGTGCGGAGCAACCTTGTTGAAGCCCAGCTTCTGGTCGTCGTAAGGACCAACCCACTCGGTTGCATCAATCGTGCCCTTTTCCAGCGCCTGATAAATCTCGCCGCCAGGAATGTTCTGCGGCACGCCACCGATACGCTCCAGCACCTTGCCGCCAAAGCCGCCGATACGCATCTTCAGACCCTTGATGTCGGCAACCGACTTGATCTCCTTGCGGTACCAGCCACCCATCTGGGCGCCCGTGTTACCCATCGGGAAGTTGACGATGTTGAAGTTCTTGTAGAAGTCACGCATCAGCTTCAGACCGTTGCCCTGGTACATCCAGGCCGTTGTCTGGCGCGAGTTCAGGCCGAACGGAATGGCGCAGTCCAGTGCAAATGTTGGATCCTTGCCGAAGAAGTAGTATGGAGCGGTGTGTGCACACTCGACAGTGCCCTGCTGGACACCATCCACCACGCCGAAAGCAGGCATCAGTTCGCCGCCGGCATGAACGCTGATGGTGAACTTGCCACCGGTCATGTCACTGACGGCCTTGGCAAAAACGTCAGCCGCGCCATAGATAGTATCGAGTGACTTCGGGAAGCTGGAAGCAAGGCGCCAGCGGATGGTCTGTTGAGCATGAACCGCCGGGGCGGCTACGGTTGCAGCGCCAGCAGCGAGGCCAACACCGGCTTTTTTCAGAAAGGAACGACGTTCCATAGAGTTGTCTCCTCCAGAGTTAATCAACGAACAGCGGGTTAATTATAGTCACCATCCTGGCGACCAGCGGTGTTTCACATTACGGGAAAACACCGGATATCTACGAGCATTGCATTTCCGAGCAAGCCAGCCAGCACGAATTCAGCAAGACTGAAACAACGAACAAGCAAGAGCAGGAAACCGGGTCATCATACAACTTTTTGCTGGTATGTGAACCCCTTTGGGGAGAAACCTGTTTTGTTGAAACCCGTGGCCTGAGTATGCGCTCAGTTACCGGCCACTTTCATGCTGCCCAACAGGATTGAACCGACTTGTTTTGAACCCCGGCAAAGCACATCGTTCCCCACGGCAACGATATTGGAAAACATATCGCGGAGGTTACCGGCAATGGTGATTTCCTCAACCGGAAACTGGATTTCGCCGTTCTCGACCCAGTAACCCGCTGCCCCGCGGGAATAGTCGCCGGTCACGTAATTGACGCCGTGCCCCAGTAATTCTGTCACCAGCAAGCCCCGGCCCATCTTTTTCAGCAGCCCACGGAAATCATGTTCCCCCGGATGCACGATCAGGTTATGGCATCCACCGGCATTGCCTGTAGTTTGCATGCCCAGTTTGCGCGCAGTGTAAACACTCAGAAAATAGCCCTGCAGAATGCCATCGACAACCACTTCACGATCCCTGGTCGCCACCCCATCGTTGTCGAAAGCGCTGGATGCCAAACCGCGTTTGAGATGCGGACGCTCACTGATATTGACATGTTCAGGGAAAATCCGGGTGCCTAGGCTGTCCAGCAGGAAAGTCGATTTGCGGTACAGGGCACCGCCGCTGACCGCATGAACGAAGCTGCCGATCAGCGATGCTGCCAGGGGCGCCTCAAACAGTACGGGCACCTGGCAGGTTTTGATCTTTCTGGCACCCATCCGGGCCAATGCACGCCGCGCCGCATAATCACCAATGGTTTCCGGCGAGGCCATATCCCTGACGCGGCGGGATGTCGAATACCAGTCATCGCGCTGCATCGCGTCGCCCTCGCCAACGATCACCGAACAGGCGATGTAATTGCGCGAACTGGGATATCCGGCCATGAAGCCCAGGCTGTTGGCCGAGACAAAGCGGGCCTCCTGCGTCGATACGGTAGCGCCCTCTGAATTGTTGACCAGGGGGCTGACCGCAAACGCAGCCGACTCGCAATGCCGGGCGATCTTGATGGCGGTTTCCACCGGCATTTTTTCCGGGTGGTACAAATCAAGATCCGGCACCTTGCGGGCCAGCAGTTCCTTTTCAGCGAGGCCGGCGCACGGGTCTGCCGCAGTGAAACGGGCAATATTCAGCGCGGCCTCGACCGTTTCTTTCAATGCGGTCGAGGAAAAATCGGACGTGCTGGCATAGCCCTTCTGCTGACCAAGATAAACCGTGACCCCGACCCCCTTGTCCCGGTTGTACTCGATGGTTTCAACTTCTCCATGCCTGACTGTCACCGACTGCCCGAATCCCTCCGAGACATCGACATCGCAGGCGCTGGCGCCACGTTTGCGGGCGATTTTCAAGGCATCCGAAGCGAGTTCCTGAAGCGCGGAAAAATGATAACTGAAACTGGAATCCTTGGTGGTTCGTGACATAGGCGCACGCTCTGGCATTCGTAATCGGAGGAAAGCCGATATCATAGCAGCCTGTGCAACCCCGCCCGAACAGACTGATCATGTCCCCTGAAGACACGCTGGAACCCCTCTCGAAGACCAAAAAGAAACACCAGATGCAGGCCTTGCAGGAACTTGGCGAAGAACTGGCCGACCTGTCGAGCGACTGGCTGAAAAAAATCGACATTCCTGAATCGCTTCGCGATGCCCTGATCGCTGCGCAACGTATCAGCAGCCACGGCGCAAAGCGCCGTCAGTTGCAATACATCGGCAAACTGATGCGCGACATTGACCCCGAGCCGATTCGCGCATCGCTGGCCACCATTCGTGGCGAATCTGCTGCAGAAGTCGCCCGCATGCATCGACTGGAACGTCTGCGCACGCGCCTGATGGAAGATGAGCAGACGCTTTCCGATATCGCCAATGCCTTTCCCGGCGCCGACCTGCAGCACCTTCGCTCACTGCGTCGTAGCGCGCTGAAGGAGCATGAAGGGCAAAAGCCGCCAAAGAGCTATCGCGCCATTTTCCAGATGCTCAAGGAACTGGAAGCCGGCAAGCAGAACACGCCTGAGAACGAAGATGACGAGCATTGAAAAAACCACAGCACCCGATACCTTGCTGATCGGGCTGGTGTCGATCAGCGACCGCGCGTCGCAAGGCGTATACGAAGACAAGGGAATTCCTGCACTGCAGGCTTGGTTTACGCAGGCACTCGCTTCGCCCTGGCAAATGGAAACGCGGCTGATCGCAGATGAACAGACGGTCATCGAGCACACGCTGATCGATCTCGTTGATCGCGTTGGCTGTCATCTGGTGCTGACCACCGGCGGCACCGGCCCGGCACCGCGTGACGTTACACCGGAAGCCACGCTGGCAGTGGCCGACAGGGTGATGCCCGGTTTCGGTGAGCAAATGCGGCAGATCAGCCTGAATTTCGTACCGACGGCGATCCTTTCGCGGCAACTTGGTGTCATCCGCAAGCAGGCCCTGATCCTCAATCTCCCCGGACAACCGAAATCGATTAAGGAAACCCTGGAAGGGGTCAGGAATGCGGCGGGAGAACAACAGGTACCGGGGATCTTTGCTGCGGTACCTTACTGCCTTGACTTGATCGGCGGCCCCTATGTCGAGACTCACGAACAGGTGATCAAGGCCTTCCGGCCAAAATCAGCGATTCGCCCTCAATGATCAGTTTTCGACCAGTTCGCGGTAGCTCGCAATCTCGAAATCCGACCCGGTTTCCAGCTGCTCGATAGGCGTCAGCAGGAACCGGCGATTATTGCTGACGTATTCCAGACTCTCTCGCACATCGAATGTTGCTGTCGGCAACACCAGACGAATCTCGCCCGCTGCCCTTTCTTCGGACAAGCGAATACCGGGGATGCTCCCGGCGGCCGAAAAGGTACTGGTTCGCGGCTGTAGTTCGACACTGAAAGCCTGACGTGCCAGCGTTTGAATGCCGACATTGGCACGACTCGCACTGTCCTTGGAAAAGCGTCGAACGACCCCGAGCACCCAGTTTTCGCCGCCATCCGGCTGCATGCTGATCAAGGTACCCACTTTCAGCCAATCGCCATCCAGCCTGTCGATAGCCGCGCCAAAGCCCCCCTGGCTGACATTCTCGACAATCCAGCTTTCGGCCGAGTGCTCCTTGCCGACACGGGCCACATCCCCGGCAAAAATCGTAAAGCAATCGTCAAAACCGTTCAGCACAGCCAGCCTGGTTTTAACATTGTGTCGCGGATGCTCGCGCAAGGGTGGCTGAGCCGCCCAATAGACCGCCAGGTGACGCAATACCGGCAGCAGCGTTCGTGCATGATACTGACCGCCGAGATCAATATCGGCCGGAATCTCACCCCGCTCGACAATGCGCAGCATCTCCTCCAGTGCCTGAGGCACTTTCCCCGGGGCAAAAAAGCGCAGTGTCGGTGTCACCACCGAGGGTAATTTGGCCATGCGCATCGGCGGCTTGGGCAAGGCCGCATCGACCCAGTAGACCGTGTTGCTGTGAGCCTCCGTCCCAAAATCGAAACCGGATACGAAATGCGCCAGAAGATGGTCGGCCAGTTCGATCTCCAGCGGCATCAGGCTTTCCATCGAGGACGCATGGAATACCAGCACCTGAAGGTATTCAGCAGCGACCGTCGTGGTCTTCTGTGTGCCCGGATAGAGTTGCACCGGTTTCTGCTCCAACTTGGCAGCCTCCGCCAGCAGATAGGCGGTGCCGATGCGCCGCCACAAATCGGGATCAACCGGGCCATAGCGGAACTCAACCCATCGGACCTGCTGCCCCAGGGCAGCAATGGCTCGCGCCGCCAAGACAGGGAGCGAGGCCTTGAGCGCTTCGACGCCCTTGTCCTTGCCGCCGGCCTCCTTGTCACCAAGTTTTGCCAGGCACCGTTCGTAGAGATCCGACAACAGATCCCAATAACCGAAATTGACAGCCCACAACCGTTTCTCTTCGGAACGGGACAGGCGGGGGGAATGCAGATAGTCACGTGCCAGTTTTCTGAGGTGTGGCTGAACCGCATCATCAAGCTGATGCACCACATCAAACAACAGGTCAGCACGAAAATCCTCGGCATTGGCGAGGGACTCCAGCCAGCCAGCCACCTCATCGACAGACTTGAAGGCATTGTCCAGCGGCAACTCGGCGATGACACGCTTGAGTTCCTTGGGATCGGCCAAGGGATGATCCGGCCGTGACGAAAACAGGTTGAGAATCATGTCAACAACTCCTGCGTCAGCACCCACCGAAGGCGCACTATTGTAGTTAACCGCTTGACGGACAATAAGGCAGTCTAATCAGTAGGCGCCATGACAATCAAGTCATATGCCCGTGATGACCCATGACAAACGGCAGCATTTGGCTGCCCATGAAAGTCATTTAGAATACCGCTTCACATCACAAACAGGTTTTCCATGCAGCAATATCTTGACCTGATGCGCCACGTGCTTGAGCACGGCAACGAGAAATCGGATCGTACCGGCACGGGTACCCGTTCGGTTTTTGGCTGGCAGATGCGCTTCAACCTGGAAGAAGGCTTCCCGGTACTGAGCACAAAAAAGCTTCACTTGCGTTCGATCATTCATGAACTGCTCTGGTTCCTGCAGGGCGACACCAATATCCGTTATCTGCAGGAAAATGGCGTACGCATCTGGGATGAGTGGGCCGACGAAAACGGCGACCTCGGGCCGGTCTATGGCCATCAGTGGCGCCACTGGAAAACGGCGGACGGCCGCGAAGTCGATCAGATCGCCCAACTGGTCGACGGCCTCAGGAACAACCCGGATTCCCGTCGGCACATTGTCTGTGCCTGGAACCCCGGTGATGTAGACCACATGGCCTTGCCGCCCTGCCATGCCCTGTTCCAGTTCTATGTCGCCGATGGCCGGCTTTCGTGCCAGCTCTATCAGCGCAGTGCCGACATTTTCCTCGGCGTCCCCTTCAACATCGCCTCCTATGCCCTGCTCACCCTGATGCTGGCACAGGTTTGCAATCTCAGGCCGGGTGATTTCGTGCACACCCTTGGCGACGCCCATCTTTACAGCAACCACCTCGAGCAGGCACGACTGCAACTTGGACGTGACATCCGGCCGATGCCAAGAATGTGCCTCAACCCTGAGGTCAAGGATCTGTTTGCATTCCGATTCGAGGATTTCACGCTCGAAGGCTACGATCCACATCCGCACATACCCGCCCCCGTTGCCGTCTGAGCGATGACCGACCCTACCCGGACACCTGCCTGGCAGGCGCTTTCAGCGCACGCTGACACCCTGCGCACCGCCCACTTGCGCGAGCTGTTCGCTGCAGACAGTGAGCGCTTCCAGCATCTGTCACTGGAAGTCGACAACCTGTTATTCGATTTTTCGAAACAGCGACTGAACAGCCAAACCATCAGCCTGCTGGCCGAACTGGCACGTAGCCGTGGCGTCCGCGACTGGTTCCAGCGCATGATCTCCGGCGAGAAAGTCAATGCCAGCGAGCAACGCGCCGCACTGCACATGGCATTACGCAGCAACCGAACCGACCCGCTGTTTGTAGACGGAAAGGATGTGATGCCCGGCATCCGCCTGAACCGGCAACGGATGCGGGATTTCTGCGAGGCCGTGCGCAGCGAACGACTCCGCGGTTATTCAGGCGAGCCCATCCGGGCCATCGTCAACATCGGCATCGGCGGTTCGGACCTCGGGCCGCGCATGGCAACCTCGGCCCTGCAGGCCTACGCACATCCTTCGCTGAAGATTTTCTATGTCTCCAACCTGGATGCGGCCGATCTCGCCCCCAGGCTGGCAGAACTGGACCCGCGCACGACACTGTTCATCATCACCAGCAAGACATTTACCACCCTGGAAAGCATCACCAATGCCGGCACCGCACGCAACTGGCTGCTTGCCGCTGCAGGCGACGCGGCTGACGCCGCCATGGCACAACAGTTCGTTGCGGTGACTGCCAATGCCGGAGCCGCCCTGAATTTTGGCGTATCGGCCAACCGCATTTTCGAGTTTTGCGACTGGGTGGGCGGCCGATTCTCGCTCTGGTCGGCGGTCGGTTTGCCGCTGGCCCTGGCCATCGGCATGGATGCTTTCGAGGAACTGCTCTCGGGTGCGGAAGCCATGGATCAGCACGTACTGACCGCACCGGAGGAAAAAAACCTGCCGCTGCTGATGGCACTGATCGGGATCTGGAACATCAACTTCCTCCGCGCCTGGAACCTCTCGATCTCGCCCTACAGCCAGTCCCTGCACTACCTGCCGGATTATCTCCAGCAACTGGACATGGAATCCAACGGCAAGTCGCGGCAACCCGATGGCACGCCCGTTGGCGTGCACACCGCACCCGTTCTCTGGGGCGGCGCCGGCAGCAATACGCAACACGCCTACTTCCAACTGTTGCATCAGGGTGGCTGGCTGATCCCCAGCGATTTCATCGCCTTCGCCGAAAGTGATTTCCCATTGCCTGGCCATCACGACAAGCTGCTCGCCAACTGCCTGGCACAGGCCGAGGCCCTTGCGTTTGGCAATGATCAGGATGATCCGCTGCGTGCCTGTGCCGGCAACCAACCCTCATCGATGCTGTTGTTTAGACGGCTGACACCTTTTGCACTCGGGCAATTGCTGGCGGCTTACGAGCACAAAATCTGTGCCCAGGCAGCGATCTGGGGCATCAACCCCTTCGATCAATGGGGTGTTGAACTCGGCAAGAAACTGGCTGTGCGCCTGCTGCCTGCACTCGAATCAGGAGTTGATGAAACGGTCGACAGTTCGACACGGGGGTTGATTCACTGGCTGAAAAAAAGGAGCCCTGCACCATGAGCACACTCTCGTTGATTGCCGCCATGGCCGAGCACCGGGTCATCGGCAGGCACAACACCCTGCCCTGGCATTTACCCGAAGACCTGAAGCACTTCAAGGCGACTACCCTCGGCAAGCCGGTGATCATGGGCAGAAAAACCTGGGAATCGCTGGGGCGCCCGCTGCCGGGAAGACGTAATATCGTCATCAGCCGCAATGCCGGATATCGGCTCGACGGCGGGGAGCTGTTTCCGTCGCTTGAATCCGCGCTGGCCAGCACGGGCAACAATGAGGAAGTCTTTGTCATTGGCGGTGCGGAGCTATACCGGCTTGCCCTGCCGCTCGCCGACCACGTTCATTTGACCGAAATCTCGGGCACCTACCCCGGCGACGCTTACTTCCCGGAACTGCCTGCAGGCGAATGGCAGGAGGAATCGCGCATCCCGCAAACAAGCAGCCAGGGCATCGCCTACGCACTGGTGCGCTACCGACGCATTGCACCTGCCAACTAGGGCTTTTTACGCCCCTCAAGCCGGCTGAATTCTTCAAGGCAGCCAGCCAGTGCCTTGCCGTAGTCTCCCGGAGCTTTACCGCTAAGTGCACAAGCACCCGAGGCACTTGGCACGGCAGCACTCGCTGCGACAGCACCCGACTCGGCCGGTTTCTCCTCCGTGCTGTCCACCGGCGCCTTGCTGTTTTCCCGGGGGGCCTTGGCAGCGCCTGCCGGCATAGCCTCTGGTGCCGGATCTGGCCTCCTTGCCGGCACCTTGCCTGCCTCCGCTTCAGCAGGTCTGAGTCTTGGCGACTCGACTTCGGGTAGCCCCTGAGGCGGAGCTACAGGAGGCAGCGCGCTGCCAGACATCACGGCCTCATGCGCTTTCCTGGCCTCCTGCCCAAGCTGTTCGGCCTCGACTCTCATTTTGGCATTCTGCTCGGCCTGAAGCGCTTCCTCGGCGGCGGCTTTTTTCTTTGCCTGAACGGCAGCCTGCTTGCTCTTGCTGTGCGACACAAAGGCGGCCACGCCACCGACCAGCAAACCGATGACGGCGATGGCAGCAACAATGATGATTACCATTTTCCGGGACAGGGTCGGCAGGGAAAACTTTCTCGCAGCAGGCGCTGCCTCTGCCCCATCTGCGGATGCGCTGTCGCTCTTAAGTTCTTCCATGAAACTCCTCGTGCAGCACTTTGTTCGATATGGGAATGATAACGGCAGAACGGGGCAATTCTGGACAATGGAAGCAACTCAGCGGTGCAGAAATGGCGCCGAATCTGGCATGCAGGGTTTGGCCGGCAGATCGGACTGACTATTTATTAGGCAGTGTTTGCGGTACAATCCGCCCCTTCCCCTGACTGCCACGCCTGCCTGACAGATGAAATTCTGCGGTTTCACGCTTCGCAATAATCTGTTCGTTGCCCCCATGGCGGGAGTAACCGACCGCCCTTTCCGGCAACTGTGCAAGAAACTGGGCGCAGGGCTGGCCGTATCGGAAATGGTCACATCCAACTCCCTGCTCTACGGTAGTGCAAAAACCATCCGCCGCGCCAACCACGCCGGCGAAGTCGAGCCGATCTCGGTGCAGATCGCCGGTGCCGACCCGAAGATGATGGCAGAGGCCGCCCGTCACAACGTCGACCGCGGCGCCCAGATCATTGACATCAACATGGGCTGCCCGGCAAAGAAAGTCTGCAATGTCATGGCCGGATCCGCACTCTTGCGCGACGAACCGCTGGTCAGGCAGATTCTCGATGCCGTGGTTCAGGCAGTTCCGGAAACCCCGGTCACGCTGAAAATACGCACTGGTTGGGACATGCACAACCGGAACGCGCTCAGCATCCTGAAAGTCGCCGAAGCAGCCGGCATCCGCGCACTGGCCATCCACGGCCGTACGCGTTGCCAGCAATATACGGGGCAGGCCGAGTACGACACCATTCGTGCCGTCAAGGCCGAAGCCCGTATCCCGATCATTGCCAACGGCGATATCGGCACGCCGGAAAAAGCCAAAGCCGTGCTCGATCAGTCAGGCGCCGATGCCGTCATGATCGGTCGCGCAGCACAGGGGCGGCCATGGCTTTTCCGCGAAATCGAGCATTACCTGAAAACCGGCGAGCATCTGCCGCCTGCCCGCGTTCTTGAAATCCACGAGATCCTGATCGCGCACCTGGACGACCTGTACAGTTTTTACGGAATTGAAACCGGTGTACGCGTCGCCCGGAAACATATTGCCTGGTACACCAAGGGGCTGGTCGGATCAGCTGCTTTCCGCCATGCAATGAATCAGTTGCCCACACTGGAACTGCAGCAACAGGCCGTCAACGATTTCTTTTATGGACTGGCCGAACAAAACGAGCACCTCAGCTACGTAGATGGCACCACGTGCTCGGAAAACAGTAACCACGGCGCACTTGCAGCCTGAGCTGCGCCGCAACACACCAAAGGGGAAGGCCACCATGGCCCGTCAAAACGATATATCGGCGTGCGTCACCGGCGCACTGGAAAAGTATTTTCGCGATCTGGATGGCGAGACGCCTTGCGCCATCTATGACATGGTACTGAAGAATGTCGAAAAACCGATGCTGGAAGTCGTGCTGCGCCAGGCCGAAGGCAACCAGACGCAGGCTGCGGAAATGCTGGGCATCAACCGCAACACCCTGCGCAAGAAACTCACCGAATACAACCTTCTCTAATCCCAGAAACCTGACATGACCATCCGCCAAGCCCTCATTTCCGTTTCCGATAAACAAGGCGTTCTCGAGTTTGCCCAAGGCCTCGCAGCCCAGGGAGTCAAGCTGCTTTCGACCGGCGGCACGGCCAAGCTGCTGCGCGATGCCGGCCTTGCTGTAACCGAGATTGGTGATTACACCGGCTTCCCGGAAATGCTCGACGGTCGCGTCAAGACACTGCACCCGAAGGTGCACGGCGGCATTCTCGCCCGTCGCGATTTGCCGGAGCACATGGCCACCATCGACCAGCACGGGATTCCGGCGATCGATCTCGTCTGCGTCAATCTCTACCCGTTTGCCGCAACTATCGCCAAGGCCGGCGTAACGCTGGAAGATGCGATCGAAAACATCGACATCGGCGGACCGGCCATGGTTCGCTCTTCAGCAAAAAACTACGCCGGCGTGGCGATCGTCACCGACCCCGCCGACTACGCCCCGCTGCTTGAAGAAATGAAAGCCAATGCGGGCGCCCTGCAGCTGGCGACCCGCTTTGCCCTGGCAAAAAAAGCCTTCACCCACACGGCCCGCTACGACAGCATGATTGCCAACTGGCTGACCGGTCTCGATGATGGCGCAGAAGCCCAGCCTGCAGCCGCAGCCCCTGCGCCTTCGATCTTCCCGGCTAAACTGCAACTGGCTTTCGACCGTACCGAAATCCTGCGCTATGGTGAAAATTCACACCAGAGCGCCGCGTTCTATCGCGACACCCAACCGGTGGCCGGCAGCATCGCGGCCTACACCCAACTGCAGGGCAAGGAGCTTTCCTATAACAACATCGCCGATGCCGATGCCGCATGGGAATGTGTCAAGACATTCGACGTGCCGGCCTGCGTCATCATCAAGCACGCCAACCCGTGCGGTGTCGCCATCGACGCCCAGTTGCTCGGTGCCTACGAAAAAGCCTTCAAGACTGACTCAACCTCGGCCTTCGGCGGCATCATCGCCTTCAACGGTGAAGTCGGCATCGACGTGGTCAACGCCATGAACGAACGCAAGCACTTCGTCGAAGTGCTGATTGCACCGGCCTTCACCGAAGAAGCGAAGGCGGCGCTGGCGGCAAAGCAGAACCTGCGCGTGCTACTCGTGCCCATGTCGCGTGCGCTCAATACCCTGGAATTCAAGCGCGTCGGCGGCGGCCTGCTGGTGCAGACGCCCGACAACTTCACGGCAACCGCTGCCGGACTCAAGGTGGTCACGAAAAAACAGCCGACCGCGCAGCAAATCGAAGACCTGCTCTTCGCCGAGCGCGTCGCCAAGTTCGTCAAGTCGAACGCCATCGTCTTCTGTGGCGGCGGCATGACACTCGGCGTCGGCGCCGGCCAGATGAGCCGTGTTGACTCGACCAAGATCGCCGGCATCAAGGCACAGCACGCCGGCCTCGATCTCAAGGGATCGGTGGTCGCTTCCGACGCTTTCTTCCCGTTCCGTGATGGCGTCGACGTCCTTGCCGAAGCGGGTGCCGTCGCTGTCATCCAGCCCGGCGGCTCAATGCGCGATGAAGAAGTGATCGCCGCTGCCGATGAACACGGTATTGCCATGGTCGTCACCGGCGCCCGCCACTTCCGCCACTAATGCACGCGCTCGAAATCGCGTTGTTGCGCAAGGCAACTCCGGTTGCCACTGCCTTGCGCGCCTAGCGTTTCCTTCGCCTTAACGTTTGAGGACCCATCCATGAAACTCCTCGTTATCGGTTCCGGTGGCCGCGAACACGCGCTGGCCTGGCGCCTTGCCAAGACACCCGGTTTGCAGCACGTCTACGTTGCCCCCGGCAATGCCGGCACGGCGCGTGAGCATGAGCTGCAAAACATCAACATCACCGACCCGGAAGCACTTGCCGACTTTGCTCAAAAGGAAGGCGTGCACCTCACTGTCGTCGGCCCGGAAGCCCCGCTCGCAGCCGGCGTGGTCAACATCTTCCGCGCCCGCGGCCTGAAGATTTTCGGCCCGACGAAGGAAGCGGCACAGCTTGAATCCTCCAAGGATTTCGCCAAACGCTTCATGGCACGGCACAAGATCCCGACCGCCGCCTTCGAGACTTTCACCGAAACGGCACCGGCCCATGCCTACATTGACCGCATGGGCGCCCCGATCGTCATCAAGGCCGATGGGCTGGCTGCCGGCAAGGGCGTGGTCGTCGCCATGACGCTGGACGAAGCCCATGCCGCCATCGACGACATGCTCTCCGGCAACAAGCTGGGCGATGCCGGCGCCCGCGTGGTGGTCGAGGAATTCCTCGACGGCGAGGAAGCCAGCTTCATTGTCATGGTCGACGGCAAGAATGTTCTTGCACTGGCCTCCAGCCAGGACCACAAGCGGATCGGCGACGGCGACACCGGCCCCAACACCGGCGGCATGGGCGCATATTCACCCGCGCCCTGCGTGACGCCGGAAGTCCACGCCAGGGCAATGCGCGAAATCATTCTGCCAACGGTACGTGGCATGGCGCAGGACGGGATTCCTTTTACCGGTTTCCTCTACGCCGGGCTGATGATCGGCAAGGATGGTTCGCTGAAGACACTGGAGTTCAACTGTCGCATGGGGGACCCGGAAACGCAGCCGATCATGATGCGTCTCAAATCCGACCTCGTTGACCTGCTGGAGCACGCCATCGACGGCACGCTTGATCAGGTTGAGGCCGAGTGGGATCGCCGTGTCGCCATGGGCATCGTGCTGGCCGCAGCCAACTATCCCGACACCCCGCGCAAGGGCGACCTGATTTCGGGCCTGCCAGCAGGCAACAGTTTCGCCGAGGACGCCCACGTCTTTCATGCCGGCACTGCCGACAAGGACGGCCAGGTCGTCACCAGCGGCGGCCGCGTATTGTGCGTCACCGCGCTGGGCGAAAACGTGAAGATCGCACAGAAACGAGCCTATGAAGTCGCTGCCGGCATCCAGTTCGACGGCATGCAATTTCGCACCGATATTGGCTATCGCGCCATTTCACGCTGAACCTTTGAACGCCAGAAACGCCTAACGGGCGGCTGTCAGGTCAAACCTGCGCCGCCCGTTTTTCTCACCGGAGCCCTTATGGACAGCAGTCAACTGAGCACCCGCCTCAAGGATTTTTTTACCGGCCTGCAGTCAGGCATCGTCAGCGAACTCGAAGCCTTTGACGGCCAGTCTTTCCGCACTGACAGCTGGGTTCGACCGGAAGGTGGCGGCGGCACTTCCCGGCTGATCGAACAGGGAAATTTCTTCGAACGCGGTGGCGTCAATTTCTCGCACGTGACCGGCAAGTCATTGCCGCCATCGGCCACTGCCGTGCGGCCTCAGCTCGCCGGTCGCGCCTGGGAGGCAATGGGTGTTTCGCTGGTGCTGCACCCGGAAAACCCCTACTGCCCGACAGCCCACATGAATGTTCGCTGCTTCATTGCCCGCAAGGAAGGGGAAGAGGATGTCTGGTGGTTTGGCGGCGGCATGGATCTGACACCATATTACGGACAGGAGGAGGATGTGCGCCACTTTCACGCCACCTGCAAGGCGGCATTGGCGCCTTTTGGCAGCGATGTCCACGCCAGATACAAGCAATGGTGCGACGACTATTTCTTCCTCAAGCACCGGAACGAACCGCGCGGCGTCGGCGGCATCTTCTTCGACGACTTGAACGAAGGCGGCGCTGGCGGCGATAGCGCATTCGAGCGCTGTTTCAACCTGACCCAGGCAGTCGGCCAAGCCTTCACCGCCGCCTATCTGCCGATTCTGGAAAAGCGCCGCGACACCCCCTATGGCGAACGCGAACGTGATTTCCAGGCCTACCGCCGCGGACGCTACGTGGAATTCAACCTGGTCTGGGACCGCGGCACGCTGTTCGGCCTGCAGTCGGGCGGGCGTACCGAATCAATCCTGATGTCGCTGCCGCCGGTGGTGAAATGGCGCTATGACTGGCAGCCTGAACAAGGGACGCCGGAAGCGGTGCTCTACGAGAAGTTCCTCGTCCCGCGCGACTGGGTCTGATTCAGCAAAGCCGGATCACTGGCTGTTGCTGGCGATCCGGACTGCGGCACGATAATGGCGATTGGCCTCATCCGTGCGGCCCAGCTGATCAGCCAGCTGGGCCAGCTCGAGCAGCGTATCCCGCGAAGACTCGAGCGACAGCGAGGCTTCCAGATAACTCTGTGCCTTGCCCCAGAGCTGCTGCTTTGCACACAGCCGGCCAAGCACCAGCAACAGCCCGGCATCCTGCGGATGCAGCTTCAACCAGGCTTCGGCACGGGCAATGCGTGCGGTCGCATCATCACCGGCATCTGCATAGCGCAGGATCAGCGAACTGTCCCACTCGCGATCAAGCTGCTTCTCCAGCACCTTGCGCGCCTCGGTGAGATCGCCCAGGGCGGTCAATGCCAGCACGACATCACCGGTCAATTTAGGGGAAGTTTCCTCTGACGGCACCCGCGCCAGATAACTGCGCAAACCGGCCGCATCGGTTCGCCTGGCTTCGACATTGTGACGGTGCGCCTTGACCTTGATTTCGTAGGCCACCTCTCTCGTCAGCGCATCGCGCTTTTCGAGCAGGCGCGCAATGCGCAACACCTCTTCCCAGTTGCCACACCCCTGTTGCGCCCGCAGCTCCAGGCGCAAGGCAGCAATGTGCCGGCCAGACAGTTGCTGCAATCGCGCAAGGACGGCAACGGCTTCTTCGAAACGGCGCGCATCCAGATACATTTCTGCTTCCAGCATCAGCCGGGCAGCTTCGGTGCGGGCGTCATCCAGTGTCGCCCGATCCAGCCAGGCTTCCTGCTTGCCCGGTTCGCGCAAGCGCTGTGCCGCCCGGGCGGCAATCAATGCGGCCAGGCCCGGGGCTTCGCCGGCGGCATGAGCTTCCGCAGCCTTTTTCAGGGCATGGCCAAATCGCCCCTCGAAGAGCAGCCGAACGGCATCCTGGAAAATCGCAGCAGCCTTCTTGCGCCGGCGACGCTCACGAAACTCCTTGACCTTGCCGGGCAGGGAAAAAGTCAGCGCAACCCCGCGCAAGGACATGTAGAGCAGGAAAAAACCGCCGACAAGTACAGTCAGTGCAAGATTGAGCGAAACCTCGATACGCCATGGCGGGATCACCATCAGCAGATAGGCATCGTTGAACTGCGCGGTCATCGCCAGTCCGACGGCCACCGCAAACAGCACGAGGAGCCAGAGCAGGCCTCTCATTTGCGCACGTCCTTGTCACCCGACACCTTGAAGCTGCGGATTGCAGAAAGGCTGTCGTTGAGTGTTGGCAGTTCAATCGACAGCTCGGCGGCGCTCAGCTGCTTCAAGCTATCCAGTGCGGTTTGCACGGATTTGCTCCCGGCATCGAAATGCCGCTCAAGCAAGGTCTGCGCAGCCTTCAGCTCGTTGCGGAATGTCCATTGATCACGCGAGAGCATGGCCAGACGCGCATTCAGCAGTCGCAGCTTGAGATTCTCCCGGAGGAAGAAATCCTGACCCGGCGCCAGCAGGATCGGTTCATCGCGATCAAAACGCTGAATACGCACCAACGTACGCAATTCATGCCAGATTTCCATCGCCAACTGCTGCCATGGTTCCCGCGCCACCTCAACAGGCGCCTTCGCTTTGCTGGCATCGCTTGCCGGGCGTACATCAACCGCCAGCGGCAATTTGTCGATCGCCGAAACCACATTCTCGAGGCGTACGCTCATGCCGGGCAAATCGACCTGAGGCAGGGCTTTCAGGCGATCCAGGTCGCGTGCCAGGATCTTGCGCAGGCTGATGAACTGCGGGCGGGTGGAAGAAGCCAGCCGGGCATCGGCGGATTGCAAGGCGAGCACCGCACCATGCACGTTGCCGGCCAGCTGCAGTTGCTGTGCGGCAAGCACGACCCCCTGTTCAATCTCGGACAACGACCACTCGTCGCGATGTCGCGCCAGATCCTGATACAGCGTCTCCAGCACCGCCTGCTGGCTCTTTGAATCAGCCAGTGCGGCATCGATGGAACCCAGCTTGCTCTCCAGCGCGGCCACCTGATCCTGTGCACGCTTGGCGATCTGCACGCTCTCCTTGCCGGCCAGATCACTCTCGGCCAGACGCTTGGCCAGCTCCTGCTGCGTATCGGCCAGGCGCAAGCGCGTTTCAAACCACTGCCAGCCGGAAATTGCCAGCGCCGCAATAGCCACGATCGCCCACGGGCTCATCCAGGGCGACTTGCCACCGGATGCGGTTTCGGATGCAGGCGAGCTGGCAGATGCAGGCGCAGAAGACGCTGCAGTTGAGGAAGTTGGTGCCGATTCCGTTTTGGAGGGGGCCGTGTCGGCAGCGACGGAAGCTGTAGTGTTTTCGGCCGTGGGCTCCGGGGAAGCAGCAGACACCGACTCGTTCGGAGAAACTTCCGGTGAATCTGTTGCCGGCGCTCCCGCAGGTGACGCTTCGGGTTTGGATTTTTCTTCGCTCATGATTGTGCCCAATTATACGTACACAGCCCTTCAATGATGCCAGCATCGGCCGGCCCGGTCAGCACGACCCGACGCAAACCGAGGGCTTCGGCATTTTCAGCAATACGTTGATGCGGGACAAAGACCGGAGTTGCTGCCAGACAGGCCCGCCCCGACGCATCCAGCATATCGACAAGATAACGCAAACCTTCACTGCTGGAGATGGTCAGCGCATCCAGCCTGCCTGACTGCCAGCGGCTCAGCAGCTCACCCGCTCCCGCCGCCGGCGCCCGGCGTGAATAACAGGGGATGCAATCAACCTCGGCCCCCCGCTCGCGCAGGGTATCGGCAAGCAATTCCCGGCCACCGTCACCACGAAAGATGGCCACCCGCCGGCCGGCAACCCGTGCCGCCTGCAAATCCGGCAATTCAAGCAGGGTTTCGGAATCGAAGCGCTCGGTTGGCGCCACGGCACCACCCACGCCATGTGCTGCCAGCGCACGCACCGTGCCCTGACCGACCGCCGCCGGCACCAGCGACGCTGGCCATTGTGCCTGCGCCAGAATCGCCGGCAGGCTGTAATCCACTGCATTCGGACTGATGAAGATGGCCAGCGCATAGCTGTCGATACGCGCCACCGCGGCCTTCAGTGCTTCAGTGTCGGCCGGCGGAGCAATCTCCAGCAGGGGAAAAACAATGGCTTCCCCGCCCGCGGCCGAAATCATTTCGGCGAGCGTCCCCGCTTGCGCCAGTGGCCGGGTGACGACCACATGACGCCCCGCAAGCGGCAAGCGTTTCATCGGCGCAGAAGGATCAGCAGTGGCCAAGTTTTTCCAGGATCGGATCGGCGCCCTGGTCACGCAGCAGCTGCGCCAGCATGCGACCGATCGTATCCGCATCTTCCGGGTTGCCACGCAACTCGTTGGCCACCATCTCCTTGCCATCGGGAGTAGCGACAAAACCACGCAGCCACAAATCGCCCTGATCGATGACCGCATAGCCACCCAGTGGCACCTGGCAACTGCCGCCCAGCGCTCGCGAGAAAGCCCGCTCGGCGGTCACACATTGCGCCGTTTCGATATCGTTGAGCGGCGCAATCCAGGCCGCGGCATCGGCACGCGCCGACAGCACCTCGATGCCCAGCGCCCCCTGCCCT
The DNA here is from genome assembly GCA_024235655.1 of Zoogloeaceae bacterium. Classification (GTDB taxonomy): domain Bacteria; phylum Pseudomonadota; class Gammaproteobacteria; order Burkholderiales; family Rhodocyclaceae; genus Proximibacter. The sequence goes on from JACKLY010000002.1 coordinate 77,958, forward strand.
GGCGCCGGCAATGATTGCTCAGGCGACAATACCGTACGGATGCGCTCCTTGAGACCGAGCCGAATGAGGCCTGCCGCAGCGAGAATGATCGCGTCGTACTGGCCTTCGTCGAGCTTGCGCAAGCGGGTATCGAGATTGCCACGCAGTGCTTCGATTTTCAGATGCGGATACTTCGCCCGCAGGATGGCCTCGCGACGCAGGCTGGACGTACCAACCACCGCCCCTTCCGGCAAGGCATCAAGATCGGCATGCTTGTTCGAGACGAAGGCATCGCGCGGGTTTTCGCGGGCAGTTATGGCGGTCAGAGAAAAACCTTCCGGCATTTCCATCGGCACATCCTTCAGCGAATGCACGGCAAGGTCGGCGCGGCCTTCCTGCATCGCCACTTCCAGCTCCTTGATGAACAAGCCCTTGCCGCCGATCTCGGACAAGGGGCGGTCGAGAATCTGGTCACCGCGGGTGGTCATGCCGAGAATGCTGACTTCAGCGGAGGGATATAGACCACTCAGCCGATCGCGAATATGCTCTGCCTGCCACATGGCAAGACGGGATTCGCGGGAAGCAATGACAATGCGGGCGGGGGTCGAAGCTGTGGAATTCAAGAGAGTCTCCCTGAAAGGGCGGAAGCCGGGATCGTTTGACAGGGTCGCGATTTTACCATGCCCGCCACGGTGCCTTGGCCGGCAATGACAGGAGCAGAATGAAAGAAATGCCCGACAGCCCCCCAGTAAAGCCGCGCACCCAGCAGCCGGAACACCCGGAATTCTGGGACAAACGCTTCAGCGAGGGGACGACACCATGGAACGCGGGCGGCGTACCGTCCGCATTGCGTTCATTTGTACAGGCTGAATCCACACAGGCGCCCGGCCTTGCCAACAGACGCATGCTCGTCCCCGGCTGCGGCCACGCCTGGGAAGCCGCCTGGCTAGCGGAACAGGGCATGAATGTCACCGCACTCGATTTCTCGGCAACGGCGGTTGCTGAAGCAGCCCGGACACTGGGCACATGGTCAGGCACACTGCTGCAGGCAGACTTCTTCAGCTTTCCGCCGACAGCACCTTTCGACCTGGTCTACGAACGGGCTTTTCTCTGCGCCCTGCCGCGCCGGATCTGGCCTGATTACGGCGCACGCATGTATCAACTGATGGCACCGCGGGGGCGCCTGATCGGCTTCTTCTTTTTCAGCGACGAACCCAAAGGGCCGCCGTTCGGCATACAGCCGGAGGTGCTGGATGCCCTGCTTGCGCCGTGGTTCAAGCGGGAGGCCGACCTGCCGGTCACGGACTCCATCCCCGTTTTTTCCGGCAAGGAGCGCTGGCAGGTCTGGCGGCGGCGTGATTAGTTCAGGTTAAGACTGGCAGACAAGGGGGCTTGGCCAAGCGCACGCGGGTGCATCGCATCGTCAACCGCTGCATCCAGTGCATCGCCGCTGAGGCGGCAAAGACCGTCGACCACCTGAGGCCAGCAGCCATACATCTGCTGGTCACGCAGCCAGCGATAGCGTTCGGCATCCTCCCGCCAGCGCTCGATACAGGCAAGAATATCCTCGGTTTCCGGCATTGCCGTATCGAAGATTTCGCCACTCCCGGTCTTGGCCATCGCTTTGCTCATCAGTTGCGCTCCTTGAGTAAATGAAGGATGCCCGCATGCTGGAAGCAGCACGTGCCGGGCCAGCGTGCAACTATCCATGCTTGCAGCACCACACACCATTCGCACTACTACCCAAACGCCCTGCGTAGAACTACGCAGCCGCAAAGTGTCGATACAGGCGCGGGCACCGATACAATGATTCCGGTCGCCACCAACCACGAGCAAGCACAGTCGCCGACAACCCATGCGCCTCAAGCACAAGATCATCGTTCTGGCCGTTCTCCCCCTGGCCGTGGCCATTCTTGCCATTGCCGCGCTGGTCGCGCTGCAGACGCGGGCACTGGCGCAGATGGAAGCCGCCCTGCTCGAAGAAAGCATGCTGGCGGCCAAGCGCACCGAACTTAAACACTACGTGCAACTGGGACTGACCTCGATCGAGCACATCTATGGCAGCGGCCGCGACGACGAAGCGGCGCAGAGCGAAGTCAAGCGCATCCTCAATGAAATGAATTTCGGTGACGATGGCTACTTTTTTGCCTACGACCGTCGCGGGCACAACCTCGTGCATCCCAGGCAACCCAGCCTGGTCGGGCAAAACCTGTGGGATGTGCGCGACCCCCAGGGCGTGCCGGTCATCCAGCGCCTCCTCGCCAGGGCGCGCAGCGGCGGCGGCTTTGAGCGTTACATCTGGAACAAGCCCTCCACCGGCCAGCCGGTGGACAAGCTCAGTTATGTGATCGAACTCGAACGCTGGGGCTGGATGTTCGGCACCGGCATCTATCTTGACGACGTTGCCACCGGCATCGACAAACTGCGCAACGAGGCCGCCAGCAACATCACCGCCACCATGGCCGGCCTCGCGGCCGTCGCAGTCATCGCCAGCCTGGCTGTGTTTGCCGGCGGTATGGCGCTGAACATCAGCGAATACCGGCTGGCCGACCAGCAGTTGAAACTGCTCGCCCAGCGTCTGGTGAGCCTGCAGGAAGAGGAACGGGCACGTGTTTCACGCGAACTGCACGATGGCCTGAGCCAGTTGCTGGTGTCCACCAAATACCGTTTCGAGCTGGCACAGGAGCGCCTGCAGACCGGGCGCGGCGAAGCCTTGCCAGCGATTGACGACGGCCTGGCCGGCCTCAGTGAAGCCATCGGCGAAGTCCGCCGCATCTCGCATGACCTGCGACCATCCCTGCTCGACAACCTCGGCCTGCCTGCCGCGCTGGAACAGCTGGCCAGCGATTTCAGCAAACGCACTGGCATCGCCGTCAGCGCAGCCGTGGGCCCGGTGCCCGCCTTGCCGGCAAGCAGCGTCACCACGGCCCTCTTTCGTGTCGCCCAGGAAGCGCTGACCAACGTGGAAAAACATGCGGCAGCGACCCAGGTGGAAATCCGCCTTGCTTTAGAAAAAGAGGAAATCCACCTGAAGATCAGCGACAACGGCAGCGGCTTCAAGCCCCGACGTGCCGATACGCCGCCCGGCATCGGCCTGCGCAACCTGCGCGAACGGGTCGAGACTCACGGCGGCCGCCTGCAGATCAGCAGCGACAAGTCAGGCACCACGCTGCTCGCCAAAATTCCACTCAGGGCAGCCATGCCGGGGATGAGAGCATGAGCGATAGCACGCCCATCCGCGTCTTGCTGGTCGATGACCATCAACTGGTGCGCGACGGCCTGCACTCGCGCCTCGGCGAAACGGACGGCATCGAAGTCGTCGGTGAAGCCGCCACCGGCGCCGAAGCCCTGCGCCTGGCGGCAGAACTCAATCCCGACCTGGTACTGCTCGACATCGGCCTGCCGGACATCAACGGCCTCGAAGTTGCGGAAAAGCTGGGGGAGGTCGCCCCACACGCCCGGGCGCTGATGCTGAGCATGTACGACAACCGCGAATACGTGATCAGCGCCCTGCGCGCCGGTGCCAGCGGCTATGTGCTGAAGGATGCCACCTCGAAGGAAATCATCGCCGCCATCCGCGCCGTTGCCGCCGGCGGCTCCTATTGCAGCAGCTCACTCACCAGCGCCCTCGCCAGCGGCGGCAGCGAGCCCTTGCAGCTGACCGAAAGGGAGCGCGAAGTGCTGATCCTGGTCGCACAGGGCAACAGCAACAAACGCATTGCACAACAACTCGATGTCAGCGTACGCACCGTCGAAACCCACCGCCTCAATCTGCGCCGCAAGCTGGGGATCGAAACCCCGGCGGGGCTGATCCGCTATGCGCTGCAACAGGGGTGGATCAAGGTCTAGAGACGTGCATCGCTGCCAACGCCACGCCCTGCCGCAAGGTGGCGAATGGCAGCCGATTACTTCAACCCGAAGAACTCCCGGATACGATCAACGATGGCCGCCCGGTGTTCGGCCTGCCCCTTGCCACCGTGTTCCTGCTGATAGGCATTCTGCCGCGCGTCGAGCTGCTGCTGGCGTTGCACCAGGATGTGCGACATGCTTTCGGCGAGCGCCGGCCGGGCGCGGATGATGTCTTCGAAGCCGGCCTTGTCGAGCCGGTAGCATTCCAGTTCGGTGGCGGCGACCACGGTGGCGGCGCGGGGCGCGCCGGTCATCAAGCCCATTTCACCGAACACGCTGCCTGATGGCAGCCGGGTCAGCAGGCTGCGCTCGCCCTCCGGGGTTTCCCAGTAAACATCAGCCTCGCCACTGACGATGATGTACAGCCAGTGCGCAATCGCACCCTGCCGGGTCACCACCCCGCCCTTGGCAAACGGCGCATGGATCAGGCGCTCGGCCATCTTGTACTGCTCGTTTTCATCAAGTACCGCAAACAGTTCGATACCCGAAATGGCTTGCAGACGCTGGTTGATCTCGCGCTGCCACACCCGTTGGCGATGGGCGTCGCCTTCCTGCACCAGATGCACCACCTGATCAGGTAGCGCAATACGCCAGCCATGACGCTGCACGGTGGCAAGCAGGTGAGTGCGCACAGCGGAGTCGGTGCCGTCATCGTCACGCGGGTCGATCAGCCAGTAGCGCAAGGCATAGCGCACCGAGCCCGGCGCAAAATCCATGGCCACGCAGGAAGGCGCCGGGTGCCGTGCCACATTGGCAATCTCGGCATCGGCCACCGCACGCTCCGCCGCATTGATCACCAAGGACGGGCTGACGCTGTAGTCGATGTTGAACCACACCCAGCGTCGCCAGCCGGCTACGCCAACTTCGCGATCAGCGATTACCGAAAATTTTCCCTTCATCAACTGGCTGTTCGGCACCACCACCTTTTCCCCGTTGCGCGTGAGGATCGCCGTGTAGCGCCACTGGATTTCCACCACCCGGCCGGAAAGGTCATCGAGCTTGACCCAGTCGCCAATCTCCAGCGAGTTGTCGAGTTGCAGGGCGAGGCCGCCGAGAATGTTGCCCAGCGTGTCCTGCATGGCAAACGCCACCACGGCGGTAATCACCGCCGACGTGGCGACCAGGCTGGAAAGCTCGACACCGGCGAAGGAGAGCCGAACCATGGCCCACAGCACATAGCCGGCAATCACGACGATATCTTCGAGAATGCGCGGCGTCGGCATGTGCATGGCCGGCAGCACGACACGGAAGAGGAACAGGCCGCCGAGACGGATCATCACCAGCCCCAGCCCGAGCAGTGCCGCCTGGTGCAAGCCGGCGGCGATGGCGAGTTGCCCGCGCAGGACGAAAATCGCGGCGAGAAGGTCGATCAGCAGCCAGCAGGCAAAGAACAGCAGGGAATGCTTGAGTGCTACCCGACGCGTTTCCAGCACGCGGTACAGCACCGCCAGCAGGAGCAGGACGGCGCCGAGGATATAAGGCGTTTCGTCACGCCACAGGGCGCTCACAATGTCGTTCATGTCGATAACTGCCGGGCATAGGATTTGACCAACGGCCATTGCCGCCGGCTGACCGGCAGCCGCTCCGGCAGATCACGCACCAGCGCCAGCCAGTGGGTGTCCGCCTCTTCCGCCGTATTGCGCTCGAAGCCGGCAATTGCCTCTCTCGCCACCAGCACGCTGCGATGCAGGCGGATGAAGCGCTCGGCGAACTCTGTTTCGAGGTGGGTCAGCGACTCGTCGAGCAGATACTCCCGCTCCCGCGTGCGGGCCATCACATATTTCAGGTCGGCTTTCAGGTACAGCACCTCGGCCACCGGGATCAGCAACAACCGCCCCCGTTCATGGCACGACAAATGCGTGCGCCCTTCCGGCTGCAGCGAGCGCAGCATCTCCGCCGGCGGCGGCCGTGACGGCAATTTGCCGAGGGCGGTGAGCAGGCGCTGCGTCCGTACCGGCTTCAGCAGGTAGTCAACCGCATTGAGCTCGAATGCCTGCACGGCATAGCTGTCGTAAGCCGTGGCGAAGATCACGGACGGTGCCTGTTCAAACGACGCCAGGTGCTGCGCCAGTTCAATCCCGTCCATCTGCGGCATGCGGATATCGACCAGCAGCACATCCGGTCTGACGGACGAGTCGCCCTCCATCAGGGCCAGCGCTTCAACGCCATTTGAAGCCTCGCCGACGACAACAGTCGGCAGCTCAGCAGCAATGTCGCCCAGCAGCACGCGCAGGCGGGTACGCGCCGGCGCTTCGTCATCGACGATCAGGACTTTCAACGCTGGCGGTTTCATTTCCGGCATGGCAGCACCATTTGTACGTGATGAATTCCGTTGCTTTCCTTCACTTCCAGCCGCGCTTCCAGATCATAGTGCAGCGCCAGTCGCTCGCGGATATTGGCCAGTGCCATCCGGTTGCCAACGTGATGCACGACACCTGACTGACAAGGATTACTGAGCGCAACAACCAGTTCATCTCCCTGACGCACAAAACTGACCCGGATTGTTCCCGGCTCGCTGGCCGGCTCTATCCCATGATAGACCGCATTTTCCAGCAAGGGCTGCAACATCAGCGATGGCACCATGGCATCGCCGGGCATGTCGGCGATATCCCACTCGACATTGAGGCGTTCGCCAAGGCGCAGTTTTTCCAGATCCAGATACTGCCGGCAGAGCGCAATTTCATCGGACAGCGGGACCAGTTCGCGGTTGTCCCGCATCAGCGCGCGGAACAGTTCGGCAAGCTCCTCCAGGGCGTGTTCGGCACGCTTTGGTTCGGCGCGAATCAGCGAGAGCACGGCATTCAGGCTGTTGAACAGGAAATGTGGCCGGATACGCGCCGTCAACGCCTGCAGGCGCGCCTCGACCAGCGCCGGGGAGAGCGCATCCGCTCGTAGCCGGAAATAGCCGAGCATGAAGGCGGCACACGCGGCGGCAAGGATGCCGGCACGCAACAGGGACTGGGCTCCGCCCTCGATAAAGCCCATGAAACGCCAGAAGTCGACAAAGAGCAGCGCCTGCAACACCACAAAACCGACCAACAGAAGGCTGCCGGCCAGATAGGGCAAACGCCACAGCAGGTTGCGCAGCAAGGCCAGCAAGAGCATGCAGAGCAACAACTGCGGCTGCACAAAGGCAGCCATTTCGATATAGAAGCTGAGCCACTGATTGAAACCGGTCGCCTGCACCAGGGCTGCCGCCAGTGCCAGCAGATTGACGCCAAGCAGCAGGCGCAGCATGACGCCCAGATTGCGGAAGTCTGGCAAACGCTGGGTTGCAGGGTTTTGCTTTATACTTGGCATCTCTTTGAAATGGCTGAAATTCAGGCACTTCGGGCATGTTCGCCCGGCGCTGAATCATTCTAGCCGACAATTTTGCATTCATCATGAGCCAGAACAACACTTCGCAGTACACGTGGGCCGGTCGCTTCTCGGAGCCGATGTCGGATCTCGTCAAACGCTACACCTCGTCGGTCGATTTCGATCAGCGCATGTGGCGGCAGGATATCCGTGGTTCGCTGGCGCACGCCCGCATGCTGGCCAAACAGGGCATCATCGGCGCCCAGGATTTTGCCGACATCGAACGCGGCATGGCACAGGTTGCTGCCGAAATCGAATCCGGTGAGTTCGTCTGGTCACTGGACCTTGAGGACGTGCACCTCAACATCGAAAAGCGCCTGACCACGCTGGTCGGCGATGCCGGCAAGCGCCTTCATACCGGGCGTTCGCGCAACGACCAGGTAGCCACCGACATCCGCCTGTGGCTGCGTGATTCGATCGACGACATCCTCGTCCTGATCAAGCAATTCCAGGAAAACCTGCTGTTGCTGGCGGAGAAGGAAGCGGCGACGCCGATGCCCGGCTCGACCCACCTGCAGGTGGCGCAGCCGGTGACCTTCGGCCACCACCTGCTCGCCTATTTCGAAATGACCCAGCGCGACAAGGAGCGCTTTGCCGACTGCCGCAAGCGGGTCAATCGCCTGCCGCTCGGTGCAGCGGCACTGGCCGGCACCACTTACCCGATCGACCGCGAGTTCGTGGCTCAGGAACTGGGCTTCGACGGCGTCTGCGAAAACTCGCTCGACGCCGTGTCGGACCGCGACTTCGGCATTGAATTCTGCGCCGCCGCCGCGCTCCTGATGACGCACTTCTCCCGCTTCTCGGAAGAACTGGTGCTGTGGATGAATCCACGCTTCGGCTTCGTGAAGATTGCCGACCGTTTCTGCACCGGCAGTTCGATCATGCCGCAGAAGAAGAATCCGGACGTACCGGAACTGGCGCGCGGCAAGACCGGCCGCGTGAATGGCAGCCTGATCTCCATGCTGACCCTGATGAAAGGCCAGCCGCTGGCCTACAACAAGGACAACCAGGAAGACAAGGAGCCGCTGTTCGACACCGCCGACACGGTGCTCGATACGCTGCGCATTTTCGCCGACATGATGGGCGGTATCGAGGCGCGCCCGGACAACATGCGTAACGCGCTGACCCAGGGCTTTGCCACCGCCACCGATCTTGCGGATTACCTGACCAAGAAGGGCCTGCCCTTCCGCGATGCGCACGAAACCGTCGGTCTTGCGGTAAAGAAGGCCGAGGAACTGGGTGTCGACCTGCCCCAGTTGCCACTGGCTGCCTTGCAGGAATTCTCGCCGATGATTGGCGAAGACGTTTTTTCCGTACTGACCGTCGAAGGCTCGCTGGCGGCCCGCGACCACATCGGCGGCACCGCGCCGAACCAGGTCAGGGCTGCCATCCAGCGCGCCCGTAACCGCCTATAGGATTCGACCTGTCATGGACAAGATCGGCAAGTATGAAGTCTTCCGGGAAATCGGAAATGGCGCAACCGCTACTGTCTATCTTGGCCATGACCCGTTTGCCAAACGCGATGTCGCGATCAAGGTGGTTGCCCCGGAGGTACTGAAGGATCCGGAGCGGGGCAAGCTCTACACACATCTCTTCCTCAACGAGGCCTCGCTGGTCGGCAAGCTGAACCACCCGCACATCGTCCAGATTTATGACGCAGTGGTTGCCGACAACGAGTGCTACATCGTCATGGAGTATGTGCAGGGTGGCACGCTGGAGCTGTTCTGCCACGAGCAGCTGCTGCTGCCCATCGACCGGGTTGTCGAGATCATTTTCAAGTGTACGCGGGCACTGGATTTTGCCTATCGCCTCGGCATTACCCACCGCGACATCAAGCCGGCCAACATCCTGATTGCCGGCGGCGATGCGCGCTCCGGTGACATCAAGATTTCCGATTTCGGTGCCGCCATCACCGGCGGCGTGGACCACACCCAGGTTTCCGGCATTGGCTCACCGGCCTACATGTCACCGCAGCAGGTCAAGGAACTGCCGCTGGATCACCGCACCGATATCTATTCGCTCGGCGTCGTCATGTACCAGTTGCTCACCGGCCAATTGCCGTTTCAGGCCAGCAACAACTACAACATGGTCTACCAGATCATCAACACCGAACCGACCCCGGTCGGCCATCTGCGCAAGAAAATTCCGGCAACACTGGATGCGATTGTGGCCAAGGCCATGGCCAAGGATCTGGCCAATCGTTACGAAACGTGGGAAGAATTTGCCCACGATCTGGCCCAGGCTTTCCGCAGCAAGGCAGTGAAGGCGCCGACACGCGAATTTGCCGAATCGGAAAAATTCGATACCTTGCGCGCACTCTCGTTCTTTGCCGATTTCAGTGACGTCGAAATCTGGGAAGTGCTGCGCTTTTCGGAATGGAAGAGTGTTACGCCAGGCACGGTCATCATGCACGACGGCGAGCCAGGCAACTTCTTCTGCTTCCTTGCTGAGGGCGAACTGAAGGTGACCAAGGCGGGCAAGATTCTCAACCTGCTTACGGCCGGCGACTGCTTCGGTGAAATGGCGGTCATCAGCAAGGGGGCACAGATTCGGGGGGCCGATGTGGTGGCACTGACCGAATCCAAGGTCATCACGGTGCGCGGCGAAACCCTGCGCCGCGCCTCCGAGGCCTGCCGCATGCACTTCTACCAGTCTTTCCTGGAAGTACTGGCCAACCGCCTGTCCTTGGCCAACCAGCGCCTGGCTGCGTTCTAGGGCGCCTGCCCGCACATGATCGGCCAGTTTGTTCTCTGGCTTTCCGACCAGGTCATGGTCGAGCGCACCAGTTTCGACGTACCATCGAACAACACGTCAAAGCGGGCTGCAGAATTCCAGCTGTCGCAATAGCGCCACTCCCAGACCAGTTCGTCGCGTGCCTTGAAATAGGCTGTCCATTCTGGTTGAGGCGGGCCCAGCAACTGCAACACCTGCGCCTGCGTCATGCCGGACTGCACCTTGGCAAAGGTTTCCATGTTCATGACATTGACCTTGCGTTCCAGTTTTCCAGCCGCATCGATGAAAACCATATAGGTCTGGAAACCTGCCGGCCCGCGCGGGTAGGCCAGCTGCTTCCCACCGCTGGCAAGCTTCCAGGTCATGGCTGGAGCGCCCATGACCTGAACCACCTCAGCCTCGGTGGCAATACCTGATTCCAGGCCCTGGCCCGAATAGGAAGCGCATGCTGACAGGAGCAATAGACTGATGCAACTAACGAGTGAGCGAAACATGGCAATGCTCCGAAGCATAGGACGCTTCATTTTCCTCCGGAAATTCTGGCATAACCAGCCCCTGCACAGATTTGCCTGAATTCAGAACTCAATGTAATATTAGTATTCGCTAATATATTGAGATACCGCCATGAGTAAATCCTTCTCAACCATCACTCGTGATGTCGCCCAAAGCCTGCACGCCATGGGCAAGGAAATCCCGGAAACCATGCAGGGTTTCAACAGCATGGCCAAAGCCGCGCTCAAGGGCGGTGCCATTGATGAACTGCACAAGGAGCTGATCGCCCTGGCCATTGGTGTAGCCAGTCGCTGCGATGCCTGCATCGGGTTTCACGTCAAGGCACTGATCCGGCTGGGTGTTAGCCGCGAGCAACTGATGGAAACATTGGGCATCTGCACCTACATGGGTGGCGGCCCGACCCTGATGTATGCCGCAGAAGCGGTTCGTGCCTACGACGAGTTTCTCTCCCGCAGCACCTCGCCCGCAACAGCCTGAGCGACAACTTTGGCGACAAGCCTCTACGCGTTGAACGCAACATGAACCCGGCGATGGCGATTACGCTGGCGGTGCTGGCAGCGATACTGACCGCCACGCTGATTCTGCGGCCACATTTGCATAATCGACTGCGGCGGGAACTGGCTCCTGAGCGCAGCACTGATGGTGAGCGACCGCAGGATTTCGGACTTCCCGCTGAGGAATGCTGGCTGCGCGGCCACAATGGCAAGCAATTGTTCGCCTGGCATGCCGCTCAACCGTCAGCTGACAATCAAAAGCAGCAGGCTCTGACCACGGTCATCCTGTTGCATGGATGGGGCGGGAACGCCAGCCACCTGCTGCCGCTCGGTGCCGCCCTGCACGCTGCAGGATATGGCGTACTACTGCTCGAATCACGCAATCATGGGCGCAGCGATGAAGACAGTTTTTCGTCGATGCCTCGCTTCGCTGAAGATCTCGGCAGCGCCATTGACTGGCTGCATAAGACCCCGGCCACCCCTCCTCGACAGATTGCGCTGATCGGCCATTCGGTCGGTGCAGCCGCCGCCTTGCTGAGCGCCTCCCGCCGCCGGGATCTGGCTGCTGTCGTCAGCATCGCCGCCTTTGCCCATCCGGAAAGCATCATGCGCCGCTTTCTCGCCGCCAGGCGCATCCCGTTCATTCCGTTTGGCTGGTATGCACTGCGCTATGTGGAACGGACCATTGGTCATCGCTTCGACCAGATCGCGCCCGAAAACACTATCCGGAAAACAGCATGCCCGGTGCTACTGGTGCACGGCCTCGAAGATGACACCGTGCCGCCCGACGACGCCCGGCATTTGCTGGCCTGCAGCAACCGCGCCCGATTGTTGTTGCTTGCCGGAGATCACGAGCGCTTCGCAGACATCGATACGGGAATCAGCGCTGTCGTCGAATTTCTCGACGAAGCCACCGGTCGGCGAAAAACGGCAACTACCGCCTGAGCGGGTCCGCGGTCAAAACGCGTTGAAAAGCAGGATCAAGTCGCCCCAGAAAGGATTCGACAGCGGTGGTGTACGCCGATGTCAGCCCCAGCGACTGATTGATGTCACGGTGCGACAACGGCTGCCCCAGCACTTCGACCACCATACCCAAGCCCCGCGCCTTGTCGGCAAAAGACTGTGCCTGCATACAGGGCTTATCCGGTCGCTGCGTCGAGCACACCGCCAGTAACGGTACCCCCGCCACTCGCAAGCGATGCAAAGGCGAAGCCTGCCGCCAGTAATCGCGATCCTTGCCGAACGCCGTGTCATAGAGGCGGGCATGTTTCGCCAGCATGATGGTCTCGACATCAAAGCCTGCGCTGTCGAGTGCGACCGTCCCCAACCAGGGCCTGGCACCGACCTCCTCGGCCAGCTCCGGCGCTGCCGCCAGCAATGAAACGAGATGCGCGCCGGCCGAATGGCCCATCAGCACCACCCGACTCCCATCGCCACCCCAGCCGGCCGCCACCTTCTGCACGGCGGCCAGTGCACGTGCCACGTCACGCGCCTGCTCGACCGGGGCGGCATCAGGTTGCAAACGGTAATTGGTCGACACGAGTATCACCCCTTGCGGCACCCAGCGTGCCACCTTGTTATCGACCGCCGCGGACATCGCCTTGTCGCCGCGCGACCAGCCACCACCATGCACCATCAGCAGAATGGGCGCGCCCTGCAGTGGGCGATCCGGCTGATAGATATCGAAACGCTGGCGTGGATGGTCGCCATACGGACGATCGCGCAGCAGCCTGACGCCGGCAACAGGGCCTGCTGCAGCGGCTGCATCGGTCGTCGTCTCTGCACGCTGCGCCCGGTGCAACTCGATGACATCACGCAGCGGGCCAGCCTTTGCCGACAGCGGCGTTCCCAACAGCAAAACCAGGGCAAGAAAAAGGGAGGCCGCGGCCTCCCTGTTCTGCATCAGCGGCAACATCCGGATCAGGCCGCGTCGGCCAAGCCTTCCAGCAGCTTCTGCAATTCACCTTCCTGATACATCTCGGTCATGATGTCCGAGCCACCAACAAACTCGCCATTGACGAAGAGTTGCGGGATAGTCGGCCAGTTGGCGTAATCCTTGATGCCGGCGCGGATTTCCGGGTTTTCCAGCACATTCACGCTGAAAAACTTGTTGACGCCGCAAGCCTGAAGAATCTGCACGGCGCGTGCGGAAAAGCCGCACTGCGGAAACTGGGGCGAGCCTTTCATGTAGAGCACAACCGGGTTGCCGGTCACTTGTTCGTTGATCAGGGCTTGAACGTCCATGGTGAAACTCCTGCGGAAAAACCGAAATCGGTTGGATGAAAAAAGCGAATAGTTGAGTTGTTTAGTCGGCTATTTTAGCCGTATCGACCTTCGCCAGGCAAGCTCCTGTGACACGGTCAATGCCGGAAAGATCCTGCCAGGTTGAAATATTTGCATAGGAGCCGGCAGCCAGCAGTTCGCGTACCGCGACCGCCTGATCATGCCCATGCTCGATCAGCAGCACGCCTTCCGCGACAAGAAACGTCGGCGCACTGTCGATGATGCGGCGAATGCAGGACAAACCGTCGGCACCATCGGTCAACGCCAGATCGGGCTCAAAAGGCAGGCCATCCTGCAGCAGGTGCGGGTCACGGGCGGCGACATAAGGCGGGTTGGCCACGATCACGTCATAGCGTTCACCGGCCAGCGCAGCGAACCAGTCGCTCTCGACAAAGCTCACCTTGCCACCCAGTGATTCGGCATTACTCCTGGCCACCGCCAGTGCCGCCGGCGATACATCCACCGCTGTAACCGACGCCTCCGGGTGTTCGCAGGCCAGGGTCACGGCAATGGCGCCACTGCCGGTTCCGAGATCGAGCACTTTTGGCCAGGCCAGTGCCTTCAGTCGCTTGAGTGCCAGCGTCACGATCAGCTCGGTATCCGGGCGCGGGATCAGCACATCCGGCGTCACCCGGAAAGTCCGGCTGTAGAAATCCTTTTCGCCCAACAGATACGCCACCGGCTCGCCGCGCTCACGGCGCAGCACCAGGCTCATGAAGGCCTCGACCTGCTCAGCGGTCAGCGTGCGCTCGGGGTTTGCCAGATACTGGGCATGAGTGATGCCCAGCAGGTGCTGGATCAGCAGCCGGGCATCGAGGCGCGGCACGCGGCGGCGTACCTGTTCGACGGCGGCACGCAGGGTCTGGCTTGCCCCGCCGCCGCTCATGCGCCCTCGGCCAGTGCTGCCAGCAACTCGGTCTGGTGTTCGGTGCTGAGGGCGGTGAGCAGTTCTTCCATGTCGCCATCCATGATCGCGTCGATCTTGTACAGGGTCAGGTTGATGCGGTGGTCGGTGACGCGGCCCTGCGGGAAGTTGTAGGTGCGGATGCGCTCGGAGCGGTCACCGCTGCCGATCAGGCTTTTGCGCTGCGCAGCTTCCTTGGCCTGTGCCGCACGCGTCTGTGCATCGTTGATGCGCGCGGCGAGCACGCGCAGGGCCTGTGCCTTGTTCTGGTGCTGCGAGCGGCCATCCTGACACTCGACGACGATGCCGGTCGGGATATGGGTCAGGCGCACCGCCGAGTCGGTCTTGTTGATGTGCTGGCCACCGGCGCCGGAGGCGCGGAAGGTATCGATGCGCAGGTCGGCGTTGTTGATCTGCACTTCTTCAAGCTCGTCGGCTTCCGGCATCACCGCCACGGTGCAGGCTGAGGTGTGGATACGGCCCTGGGTTTCGGTTTCCGGTACGCGCTGCACGCGATGGCCACCGGATTCGAATTTGAGTTTGGAGTAGGCGCCCTGCCCGTTGGTGGCGGCGATGCGGGCGATCACTTCCTTGTAGCCGCCGAGGTCGGATTCGCTGGCCGAGAGAATCTCGACCTGCCAGCGCTGGCGCTCGGCGTAGCGGGCATACATGCGGAACAGGCTGCCGGCGAACAGCGCAGACTCGTCGCCGCCGGTGCCGGCACGGATTTCAAGGATGACGTTGCGCTCGTCGTTGGGATCTTTGGGCAGCAGCAACTTTTCCAGCGCCAGCTCCAGCTCGGGCAGGCGATCACGGGCGGCCTTCATTTCCTCTTCGGCAAACTCCTTCATGTCCGGGTCGGACATCATTGCCTGAGCTTCGGCCAGATCACCTTCGACTTTGCGGAACTCGGCAAAGAGTGCGACCACCGGGTCGATCTCCGAACGCTCGCGCGAGAGCTTGCGGAATTGCTCCATGTCCTGCGTTGCGTCCTCGGCCGAGAGCAGCAGATCGAGCTCTTCGAGCCTGCCGGTAAGGTGGTCTAGCTTGTCGCGGATACTTTGTTTCATGGCCAACGCAGACTGGAGGTAGGAAATGGAAACAGCGGAGAACAGCAAGCACAGGTGCAGCGAACCAAGCCTGCGTCGCTACTCGTTGCTGTGCAGATGGAAAAGACGGGCGGCCGCATGGCGCAGGGCCTCACGCTCATCAGCATCCGCCGAGTTGAGTGCCTGGGTCGGTGCATGCAGGAATTTGTTGGTCAGCCGGTGCGAAAGCTGGTCGAGCACTTTTTCAGGGTTTTCACCCTTGGCCAGCAGCTTCATGGCGTGTTCTATCTCGTGCCGGCGCGCGCGCTCGGCGGTATCGCGCAAGGAACGGATCAAGGGCACGGAATCCCGGGTTTCCAGCCAGCCGATGAAGGTCTCCACCTGGGCGGTGATGATGTCCTCGGCTTCGAGCACAGCGGCCTGACGCGACTCCAGCCCGGATTCAACGACCTGCGCCAGATCATCGACGGTGTACAGAAACACGTCGTCCATCTCGCCGACCTCAACTTCAATGTCGCGCGGCACGGCCAGATCAACCATGAACATCGGCCGGTGACGACGTTGCTTGATGGCTCGCTCAACCATGCCCAGGCCGATGATCGGCAGCTGGCTGCCGGTACATGAAACGACGATGTCGAAATGGCCCAGGCGGTCGGCAATCTCGTCGAGCCGGATCACCGAACCGCCAAAGCGCTCGGCCAGTGCCTGTGCGCGCTCCACGGTACGGTTGGCGATGACCAGCTCCTTAGGCTGTCGAGCGGCGAAATGCGTGGCACACAGCTCGATCATTTCACCGGCGCCGACGAAGAGGATGCGCTGGTCGGCAATGCGTTCGAAGATACGTTCTGCCAGATGCACGCCGGCGGCGGCCATCGACACCGTATTGGCGCCAATCGCCGTGGTTGAACGCACTTCCTTGGCGACGGCAAAGGCACGCTGGAACATCTTGTGCAGGTGTGTACCGAGGGTGCCAGCCTCTTCCGCACAGCGCACCGCATCCTTCATCTGGCCAAGAATCTGTGGCTCGCCGATGACCATTGAATCCAGGCCGGAGGCCACACGAAAAACATGGCGGATCGCTTCGCGCTGCGGCAGGGTATAGACGTAAGGCTGCAGGGTCACCCGCTCCACCGAGTGATACTGTGCCAGCCATTCGACAGCGGTATCGGGGTTGTCGGCGGCGCAGTAGATTTCGGTGCGGTTGCAGGTCGACAGGATGGCCGCCTCACGCACCAGGTCGGTTCGCGTCAGGTCAGCCAGCGCATGGTGAAGGCGATCAGCATTGAATGCCACCTGTTCACGCACGGAGAGCGGAGCAGTATGGTGGTTGATGCCAAGCGTAAACAGCGCCATGCGCGAAAAAACCCTGGGGGAGATGGGGGCGAATTATAGCATTCACGCCCCCTACCCCCCTTCTGACGCAGGTCAAGGCGGGTGCATGACAGGGCGACGGTTCAGATACCCGAACCGGCCTCTTCAAGCGGACTTTCGGCCGCAAAGACCTTGACCTGCCTTGGCTTCAGCCAGACCCGCTGGCCGTTGGACAGTGTCAATACATCGGCACGTTCGCGCGTCAGTTCGACTTCGACCAGTTCGCTACCGTGCAGCAGTTCGACACGAACCACCGGGCCGATGGCGTGCACATCCTGCACCTGTGCTTCCAGCCCACCGGCTACCGGCGCATGCTCGATGTCGATATCGTGCGGGCGGACAAAGGACAGCGCCTTGCCATCGGCCTCAGCGCCACTGCCGACATCGGCCCACTCGCCATGCAATCGGTTGTGGAACACATTCACGTTGCCGAGGAATTGATAGACAAAGGGCGAGGCCGGGTTGGAGTAAACCTCGTCCGGCGAGCCGATCTGCTCGATTCGGCCATGGTTCATGACCACCACACGGTCAGCCACTTCCAGCGCCTCTTCCTGGTCGTGGGTGACGAACACCGAAGAGATATGCATCTCGTCGTGCAGGCGGCGCAGCCAGCGACGCAATTCCTTGCGTACCTTGGTGTCGAGCGCGCCAAACGGTTCATCGAGCAGCAGCACCTTGGGCTCGACCGCCAGTGCCCGGGCCAGCGCAATGCGCTGGCGCTGGCCGCCGGAGAGCTGAGAGGGGTAGCGGTCGGCGAGCCAGTCGAGCTGAACAAGGCCGAGCAGATCCATCACCCGTTTCCTGATCTCGGCTTCTGCCGGGCGCTGCTTCTTCGCCTTGACGCGCAGGCCGAAGGCGACGTTCTCGAACACCGTCATGTGGCGAAACAGCGCATAGTGCTGGAAGACGAAACCGACATTGCGATCGCGTGCATGCAGATGAGTCGCTTCCTGGCCGGAAAAACTGACCTCGCCCGCATCGGCAGACTCCATGCCGGCAATGATGCGCAGCAGTGTGGTCTTGCCGCAGCCCGACGGACCAAGCAGGGCGACCAGTTCGCCGGTCGGAATGTCCAGACTGATGTCGTCGAGGGCCACGAAACTGCCGAAACGCTTGACGACGTTTTTGATCTCGATACTCATGATTTGTCCTTACTCGGTCTTTTCCGGCGGCAGGGAGGCTTCAAGCATTTCGGTCTCCTTCTGCATGCGCCACTCGACAATGCTCTTGGCCACCAGTGTGACCAGCGCCAGCAGAGCCAGCACCGAAGCGGCGGCAAAGGCGCCGACGGCGTTGTATTCGTTGTAGAGGATCTCGACGTGCAGTGGCAGGGTATTGGTCTCGCCGCGGATATGGCCGGAAACCACCGACACCGCGCCGAACTCGCCCATCGCCCGCGCATTGGCAAGGATCACACCGTAGAGCAGACCCCATTTGATATTGGGCAGGGTCACCCGCCAGAACATCTGCCAGCCGGAGGCGCCGAGCGATACCGCCGCTTCTTCCTCATCCTTGCCCTGCGACTGCATCAGCGGGATCAACTCACGAGCAACGAAGGGAAAGGTAATGAACATGGTCGCCAGCACCATGCCGGGCACAGCAAAGATGATGCGGAAATCATGATCGGACAGCCACGGCCCGAACAGGCCGCGGGCACCGAACAGCAGGATGAAGAGCATGCCGGCGACCACCGGCGAAACAGCGAACGGCAGGTCGATCAGCGTTACCAGCAGGCTCTTGCCGCGGAACTCGAAGCGGGCAATCGCCCACGCTGCCGCCACCCCGAACAGGATATTGAAGGGCAGCACGATGAGCGCGATGAGCAGCGTCAGCATGATCGCATGGCGCGCTTCCGAATCAGCCAGTGCCGCCAGATAGGCCGGCACGCCGGCGGCCAGCGCCTCGATGAAAACGGCGATCAGTGGCAGGCCAAGGAAAAGACCAAGAAAACCCAGCGCGATGCCAGTCAGCAGCAGGCGCACCCAGCGCGGTTCGGCATTGGCACGATGTGCTTTCATGTCCGTGCTCCCTTGTGCCGGTTGGCGGCCCACCACTGCAGCATGTTGATGGTCAGCAGCATGATGAAGGAGATGACCAGCATGACTACCGCCAGCGCAGTAGCGCCGACCACATCCTGCTGCTCCAGCTTGGAGATGATCAGCAGCGGTGTAATCTCGGACACCATCGGCATGTTGCCGGCGATGAAGATGACCGAACCGAATTCGCCAATGGCGCGTGAAAAGGCCAGCGTAAAGCCGGTGAGCAGTGCCGGAAAGATGGCGGGAAAGATGACCCGCGCAAAGGTCTGCCAGCGCGTGGCGCCAAGCATGGCGGCAGCCTCCTCAACCTCGGCCTCGATATCCTCGATCACCGGCTGCAGCGTGCGCACGACAAAGGGCAGGCTGATGAAGGCCAGCGCCACGACGATGCCGTTCGGCGTATAGGCGATCTGGATGCCGAACGGCTCCAGATGGCGACCGATCCAGCCATTGCCGGCGTAGATCGTAGCCAGCGTGATGCCGGCGACGGCGGTGGGCAGCGCAAAGGGCAGATCCACCAGGGCATCGACAAAACGCTTGCCCGGAAAGGGATAGCGCACCAGTACCCAGGCGACGATCAGGCCGAAGAAGGCGTTGATCAGCGCAGCGGCAAAGGAGGAACCGAAAGTGACCCGATACGACGACAGGGCCTGCGGCGCCGTCGCTATTTTCCAGAACTCGCTAAAACTCAGCGACCCCGCCTTGAGCAGCAAGGCGGAAAGGGGGATCAGCACCAGCAGCGAGAGATAGACCAGCGTGTAACCGAGCGAGAGGCCGAAGCCGGGCAACACGCGATGACTTTTATTGTTCATGTGCACACACAAAGGGCTCCGCACACGGCGGAGCCCTGTTTTCCGGTTGGGTTACTTGACCGAATAGATCTGGTCGAAGCTGCCGCCATCCTTGAAGTGGGCGGGGGAGGCCTTGGCCCAGCCACCAAAGACTTCATCGACCGTAAAGGTCTTGATCGCCGGGAATTGGCCAGCGTACTTCTTCATCACCTCGGCATCACGCGGACGCAGGTAGTTCTGGGCGGCATTCTCCTGCCCTTCCTTCGACCACAGGTATTCCAGGTAGGCCTGTGCCTGCTTGCGCGTCCCCTTCTTGTCGACCACCTTGTCGACGATGGCTACCGGGAACTCGGTGAGGATGGAGAGGGAGGGGTAGACCACTTCGAACTCACCCCGGCCAAACTCCTTGGCAATCAGCTCGGCTTCGGATTCGAATGTCACCAGCACATCACCGATCCGGCGCTGCATGAAGGTGGTGGTAGCATCACGACCGCCGGCAGCAAACAGCGGTGCTGCCTTCAGGAATTTACCGACAAATTCACGCGCCGTCTGCTCGTTGCCACCCGGTTGCCGGAGGGCATAACCCCAGGCGGCAAGGTAGGTATAGCGACCATTGCCGGTGTTCTTCGGGTGCGGGATGATCAGCTGTGTACCGGGCCTGGTGATGTCGCTCCAGTCCTTGATACCTTTCGGATTGCCCTTTCTGACAATGAAGACCATGGTCGAGGTGTAGGGCGAGGCACCAGTGGGGAATTTTTTCAGGTAGTCGGCAGCGATCAGCCCGCGCTCGGCAAGAAAATCCGTATCGGTCGCCTGGTTCATGGTCACCACATCAGCTTCCAGTCCATCGGCAACGGCGCGTACCTGCTTGGTGGAACCGGCGTGCGACTGTTTCAGCTCGACGCTTTCACCCGTTTTCGCTTTCCAGTATTTCTGGAACATCGGGTTGTAGTCCTTATAGACATCACGAGCCACGTCATAGGACACGTTGAGCAAGGCCACATCAGCCAGCGCCGGCAAGGACAGGCTCGCACCGAGTACAAACGCGGCCAGTGTTTTCAAAGTTTTATTGTGCATTTCAATAACTCCGGATTGGGGCAGGTGCGGACTATACGGGGGACAGCATAGAACTTCAAATCATAAATATTCATTTACTTATTCCATTTTTCCATTTTCATGGAAAGGCGCCGACAAACCGCTGGCGGCAAGCTAACATCCTGACATTACAGTACTTTAACGAATGCCATGTCGACAGACACGAATGCCATCGCCTCCAGCAGCCTGCATCACCGCTATGAAATCCAGCACGAGATCGGTGCCGGGGCGACTGGCACCGTCTATCTGGCACGCGACACGTTCGAACAACGCGATGTCGCGCTCAAGGTGGCCCTGCCCCAGATTTTCGCGGGCAACAACCCGGAGCAAACGCTGATTCGCAAGGCCTGGCTGAATGAGGTGCATCTGGCCGGCAGTCTGCAGCACCCCTACATCGTGGCGGTTTACGACGCCGGCGTCAGCGCCGACAGCGCCTACCTGGTCATGGAATATCTGGCACACGGCACGTTGCAGCCCTACACACGACCAGACAATCTGAAACCTGTCGCCGAAGTTCTGGAAATCATCTACAAGTGCGCCAGCGCACTCGATTACGCCTGCCGGGCAGGCATCGTACACCGCGATATCAAGCCGGCCAACCTGCAGTATGTGGGCCCCGGTGAAGCCAAGGTCTGCGACTTCGGCGCCGCTTACTGGGCAAAGAACGATTCGACACAGGTGATGGACATCGGCTCGCTCGCCTACATGGCACCAGAACTGTTCCGCCACTGGGTGACCCCACAGGCTGACATCTACGCCCTGGGCATTGTCCTTTTCCAGTTACTCACCGGACAGCAGGTGTTTCATGCCGATACACCGGCTGCGTTGATGTATCAAATCATGAACGGAGAGCCGCCAAGGCTTTCGGAACTGCGAGCCGACACGCCTCCTGAACTGGAAACGCTGGTCACACGCATGATTGCACGCAGCCTTGAGGACCGCTTTCCGGATTGGCCAGCGGTGCTGGCGGCACTCTCCACTTTGTTGCCAAAACTTGAAACCGAGCAAACATCAGGCAAGAAACCGGCTCAGGCTGAGCTGTACGACCAACTGCGCCAACTGCCGCTGCTAGCCGACCTGAACGGCGCCCAACTCTGGGAATTACTGCGGATTTCCCGCTGGCACCGGGTCAAGGCAGGAACCGTACTGGTCCAGGAAGGAGCTGAAGCAAAATCGTGCTATCTGCTGCTCAAGGGCGAAGCCAAGGTGACGCAGCAGGGGAAGCTGATCAACTGGATGAGTGAAGGCACGCTTTTCGGTGAACTGGCTTTCGCCGAGGCCACCCCCAGCCCACGCAGCGCCACAGTGACGGCAGTTGACACCGCCACGATTGGACGCTGGCCATACAGCCATTTGCACAAGGCCTCCCCCGGACTGCAATCAAAAATGCTGCAGGTTTTTTTCCGGCTGGCCGCCGAACGCCTGAAGAAGGCCGATGAACAGTATTTGCTGCTTTACCGGCAACACATGAAGGAAACCACACCGGGCTAGCTAGGGCTGCGGAAAAACGACCGTCACCCGTGTGCCCTTCCCGCGTTCACTCTCAAGCTCCACCTGCCAATTCAGCAACTCGGCAACACGCGACACGATGGACAGGCCAATACCGGCGCCAGCACTTTCAGCGCCCTTGCTGTGCCGCTTGAAAATTTCGGCAAAGCGCTCTTCGGGGATGCCGATGCCGGTGTCGTTCACTTCCAGACGATCGTCCGACAGACGAACCAGGATCTCGCCCTCGCGGGTATAGGAAACGGCATTTCTCACCAGGTTGCTGATTACCACATAGGCCAGCGAGCGTTCAACGGGCAGCTTTGTCCGGCTCTGGATATCGGTACGAATGCTGACGGAGCGTCCGGCCAGCAGGGGTTCGCAGTCAGCCACCACGTCATCGACCACATCGGCAAGGACACATACCGGATCGCCCCTGTCTTCGTCTTCCCGCGCCAGCAAGAGCATGGCCTCCAGCATTTCTGCCATGCGCACGGCGTGCCGATGGATGGACAGGATGCGCTGCCGGCTTGCCGGCGACAGATCCGGGGTTTCGATCAGCAATTCGGCTGCACCACGAATGACGGCAATGGGGGTGCGAAGTTCATGACTGACATCGGAGGCGAAATAGCTTTCGCGTTTGACAAAACCGTAAAGCCGCAGGGCAAAGTCATCAAGCGCCTGAACCAGATGCCCGATTTCGTTGCTCGGATAATCCGTTGCGGAAAAAATGACCGTCCCGCTTGCAGCAGGCTGGGCACGCCCAGCTTTTTCGGCAATTTCTGACAACAACCGACTGATCGGCCGGACGACCTGCAAGGCCAATCGATTGCCGATGACGTAGGAGAGCAGTGTCATCAGCAGGGTGCCGATCAGGAGAAAGATGGCCAGCCGATGCAAACGGGCATCGACATATTCAAGGGTATACAGCAGGGCATAGGGCGCGCCCACGATATCGGCAGAAATCACCGCATAGTGACGCTCGCCAACCTGCATTTGCTGCAGGATGTCTGCACCCGCACGGGGCAGCTCAATATCGGGCAGCTCCGGCGCCGGCAGCAGGTAGCCCTTGAGCAGCGAAGCGTCGGGCGGCAGCGCCTCCGGATTCTGCATTTTCCGGTTACGGAAACTTTCCACTTCGACGCGGAGCGTGCGGTTGACTGCAAACTCCTCGAGCTCGGCAACAATCGCGTAGGTGGTCATGCTGAGCAGTGCGCTGACGACCAGCCCAAGTAGTACAAAGGGCCAGATCAGCTTGTGTCTCAGGCTGTCATAGCGACGGTTCGTCATGGGCGATCCGGTATCCGAAGCCTCTCACCGTCTGAATCAACTGAGTATCAAAGGGTTTATCCACCGCATTACGTAGCGTGTGCATATGCACGATCAACGCATGCCCTTCCTGCACGGCGCCCTCTCCCCATATCTCCCGGCCAATGGCCTGCTGATGCACCACATTCGGCGAAGCACGCATCAACATGATCAGGATTCTGGTGGGCAGTGGCGGCAGGGAAATCACCTTGCCGGCGCGCTCGATGCGCATCGATCCAGTATCCACCTTGAGATCCCCAACCGTCAGGACCGCTCCTTCCGTCGCTCCGCTAACCCGGCGCAACAAGGCACGAATGCGTGCTTCAATCTCACGCAAGGCCGCCGGCTTGACGATGTAGTCATCGGCTCCGATATCGAAGGCCGTCACCTTGGTATCCACCTCGTCCTTCGCCGTCAGCACGACAATCGGGATCTGATTGCCCAGTTGCTGACGAATCAGGCGGCAGATGCTCAATCCGTCCAGTCCCGGCAGGGAAAGATCAAGCACGACCAGGTCGTACCTGTTTTCTCCAACCATGCTGAATGCCGCCAGGCCATCGGAAGCCAGGTCGGTTGTATAACCATACACTTCGAGAAAATCGACCAGATTCTTGGCCAGATCCCGATCATCCTCAACAACAAGCAGATGTTTCATCTTTTGATCCTGTCAAACAAACCGATTCATTGCATGAACATTATCGACCGCTTTGCCCATCCGTGCACAGCAAAGCTATGAGCAGCATGCCTGTGCGCATTCCTCGTTTCTGCTCTGCAAAGCGATTCCAACATCAGAAAATGAAAAACCCCGCCAATCCTGCCAGCGGGGTTTTGTTTACTGCCGCACCAGAAACCTGGTGGCGGCAGCCTGTCATTCAAATCTTAGTGTGCACCATCCACAGCCTTCGAACCACGCGGAATGCGAACGTTCTCGACCATCTGTTGGATATGCTCAGGCGGTTCTTTGGTCATCTTGTCGACAATGAAGGCGACAGCGAAGTTGACCAGCGCACCAATGGCACCGAAGGCATTCGGCGAAATACCGAAGAAGAAGTCTGGCTTGCCTCCAAACAGATCCAAGAACTCGGTACCCTTGATGAAGAAGATACCTTTGTGCGCGAACACGTAGACCATGGTCACAGTCAAACCTGCGATCATGCCGGCAATGGCGCCTTCCTTGTTCATCTTCTTCGAGAAGATACCCATCATGATCGCTGGGAACAGTGAGCTGGCTGCCAGACCGAAGGCAATAGCCACGGTACCGGCTGCGAATCCTGGAGGATTCAGACCAAGATAACCTGCAACCATAATGGCACACGCCATGGCGATCTTGCCTGCCAGGAGTTCGTTCTTCTCGCTGATGTCCGGTGCGAAAACACCCTTCACCAAGTCATGCGACACGGCCGCAGAAATCGCCATCAGCAGACCGGCAGCGGTCGACAACGCAGCAGCCAGACCACCGGCAGCCACAAGGGCGATCACCCAGTTCGGCAACAGCGCAATTTCCGGGTTGGCCAGCACGATGATGTCGGCGTTGACCGTCAACTCGCTGCCCTTCCAGCCTGCAGCTTCCGCCTTGGCCAGGAATTCCGGATTCTTCGACTTGTCGTTGTAGTACTGGATACGGCCATCACCGTTCTTGTCAGCCCACTTCAACAGGCCCGTTTTTTCCCAACGCTTCATCCAGTCCGGACGCTTCTCGTACTCAAGGGCGGATTCGGTAGCATAGATGTCAGCCTTGGTGAAAGCGCCAGCATTGACGGTACCGATCAGGTTCATCTTGGCCATGGCGGCAACAGCAGGAGCCGTCGTGTACAGCAGCGCGATGAAGATCAGCGCCCAACCAGCGGACGAACGTGCGTCGGAGACCTTTGGCACGGTGAAGAAGCGCATGATGACGTGCGGCAGACCGGCGGTACCGATCATCAGCGACATCGTGTACACGAACATGTTCAGTGTGCTGTTTCCAGGCACCGAGGTCGTGTATTTGCCGAAGCCCAGTTCAACCACCACCTGGTCCAGCTTGGCGAGCAGGGAAACATCTTGGCCCGACAGGTTGGAACCCAGACCCAGTTGCGGAAGCGGGTTGCCGGTGAGGTTCAGCGAGATGAATACCGCCGGTACCGTGTAGGCCAGGATCAGCACGATGTACTGAGCGACCTGGGTGTAGGTGATGCCCTTCATGCCACCGAACACGGCGTAGGCAAACACAATACCCATACCGACGTAGATACCGGTTTCCTTCGTTACACCGAGGAAGCGCGAGAAGGCCACGCCGACACCCGTCATCTGACCGATGATGTAGGTGATCGAAGCAGCCAACAGGCAAATCACGGCCACGGTCGAGGCAGACTTCGAGTAGAAGCGGTCGCCAATGAACTGCGGCACGGTGAACTTGCCGAACTTGCGCAAGTACGGAGCAAGCAGCATGGCCAGCAGCACATAACCGCCGGTCCAGCCCATCAGGAACAGGCCGCCGCCATAACCCAGGTTGGAAATCAGGCCGGCCATCGAGATGAACGAAGCGGCTGACATCCAGTCAGCTCCTGTCGCCATACCGTTCAGAACCGGAGGAACGCCGCCGCCGGCGACGTAGAACTCGCTGGTGCTGCCGGCACGCGCCCAGATGGCGATACCGATGTACAGCGCAAAGGACGCACCGACGACCAGATAGGTAATAGTTTGAAGATCCATAGTCTATGGCCCCTTATTCTTCGTGAACGTCGAACTGGCGGTCAATCTTGTCCATCGCGGACTTGTACCAGAAAATCAGCGCGATGAAGATGTAGATCGAACCCTGTTGTGCGAACCAGAACCCGAGCGGGTAACCGCCCAGCATGATGTTGTTGAGCATCGGTGCGAACAGAATGCCTGCACCGAAGGACACCAGGAACCATACAATCAGGATCTTGGTGAGCAGACCCAACGTCGCGGACCAATAGGCCTTGCCGCTGTCATCCATATTTGTCTCCTCCAATTAATTAAAAACCCCTCTCACACGGAGCGGAGCTTGGACGGAGTCTCAATTCAGTTTCTTACAGATAACTGACAGAAAAATAGGGGATATTCAAACATTATCATTTGTTTACATTATGCTGATGTTTGATAAAAAAACACCTTGTTTTTCAACGGATTGATGGTTTCAAACCAAAAGACAAACTGCATTTGAATGTCGCTTTGCGGCATATAAAACATATTGTTTGTTTATGTTTCGTTGACTTTACTCGGCTCATTTTCTGCCCCTGTAGACATGAGTCAAATAGGCAGAGAGATGTGACGCCCGAGTGGGCCGGAAAACAGCGCCGCACATACAACAAAGAAATCATCGCAAAAACAAGATTGTTGGTCATAGTTTTTCTGATTTTTCAGGCGCATTAATCTGGTTATGATTCAGCTGTTTTGCCGATCTCAGGATCTGAACGCATCGTTTGCCGCGGATCAATCCCTTTACAGATAGACAGCAAGCTTGCGGCCCCTCTCCAATCCGGTTGAAAAACCCGGCCCAGCCGCGATTGAACAACGACGCTTCAGGAAAGAATCGGGTTTCATCTCATGAACACAACAATTTCAATCGGCGAACCCTGGATGTGGGCAGCCTTTATCGCTTTCGTCCTGGTCATGCTGGCGCTTGACCTGTTCGTCTTCGGAGGCAAGCAGGCGCACAAGGTCAGCGTCAAGGAAGCCGCCATCTGGTCACTGGTCTGGGTCAGCCTGGCACTGCTCTTCAACCTGGGGCTGTGGTGGCATCTGGGCGCGACGGTCGGGCCCGAAATTGCGGACCAGAAAGCGCTGGAATTTCTCACCGGCTACCTGATCGAGAAATCGCTCTCGGTCGATAACGTTTTCATCTTTCTGCTGATCTTCTCCTCTTTCCACGTTGCTGCCGAATACCAGCGGCGTGTGCTGATCTATGGCGTGCTTGGCGCCATCGTCATGCGCGCCATCATGATCCTTGCCGGCGCCTGGATTGTCCGCGAATTCAACTGGGTGCTCTACCTGTTTGGCGCTTTCCTTGTCATTACCGGCATTCGCATGCTGGTCATGGCCGAGAAGGAGCCCGACCTGGAAAAAAACCCGGTACTGCGCCTTGCCCGCCGTCACCTGCGCATCAGTGAGGGCTACCACGGGGAAAAATTCATGGTGATGAAGGACGGCGTACGTTATTTCACCCCCCTGTTCCTGGTGCTGATCCTGATTGAAGCGTCGGATCTGATTTTTGCCGTAGATTCGATCCCGGCAATCTTTGCCATCACCACCGACCCGTTCATTGTCTTCACTTCCAACATCTTCGCTATCATGGGCCTGCGGGCACTGTATTTCCTGCTGGCCGATGTTGCTGACCGTTTTCACCTGCTCAAGTACGGCCTGGCCATGGTGCTGGCCTTCATTGGCTCGAAGATGCTGATCATGCCGTGGTACCACGTCCCTGTCGCCGCCTCGCTGGCCATTGTCGCAGTGCTGATCGGCACCAGTGTTGTTGCCAGCCTGATCGCCACACGCAAACAGGACAACTAGGCACAATGATCGATATCGTCGTCCTGTTCTTTCTATTCGGACTGGTCGCCGGCCTGGCGCGTTCCGAGCTGAAACTGCCGGCGGCGCTATACGACTCCCTGTCCGTCTTTCTGCTATTGGCCATCGGCCTCAAGGGGGGCCAGGGGCTGGCTACGGCGGAACTGGGCCCACTGCTGCCACAACTGGGCGCCGTCATCCTGCTGGGCATCCTGCAGACGCTGATCGCCTTTGGCCTTCTGCGCAGCATCGTCAAGCTGGGGCGGGCAGATGCGGCTTCGACGGCCGCCCACTACGGCTCGGTCAGCGTCGCCACCTTTGCCGTCGGCGTCAATTGGCTGATGACCCGCAGCATCGAGTTCGAACCGCAAATGGCCATCTTTCTTGCCGTCATGGAAATACCGGCAATCATGGTCGGCATTGTCCTCGCCCGCGGTATTGGCCGGGATACCGACTGGGGGCTGCTGGCGCACGAGGCTTTTCTGGGCAAGGGTGTCACCCTGTTGCTCGGCGGCATGATCATTGGCTGGATTGCCGGACCGGAAGGGCTGGCACCGATCAAGGGGCTGTTCTTCGATCTATTCAAGGGGGCACTGGCGCTCTTCCTGCTGGAGATGGGGCTGATCGTCAGCCATCAGGCGGGCGAACTGCGCAAAAGGGGGTTCGTCATCATTGCCTTCGGCCTGCTCATGCCATTGCTTTCAGCCCTGCTCGGGCTGGCCTGCGGACTGGCGCTTGACCTGTCGATCGGCGGCCTGACACTGCTTGCCACACTGGCGGCCAGCGCCTCCTACATTGCCGTTCCGGCCGCCATGCGTCTGGCCGTACCGGAAGCCAATCCAGCACTGTCACTGTCCTTCGTGCTCGGTGTCACCTTCCCGTTCAACATCCTTGCCGGCATTCCGTTCTATCATTGGCTGGCACTTCAACTCACGGGGAATCCGTCATGAGCCTGAGCACCGAGAAGCGCACCCTGCTCTGCGTCATCACTGAAGCCGTACTCGAACAAACCCTGCTGCGCGACCTCGATCGCCTCGGCGTACGCGGCTACACAGTCTCTGACGCACGCGGCCGGGGCAGCCGCGGCATCCGCGATGCCGCATGGGACGAAGCTGCCAACATCCGCATCGAAGTCATCTGCGCACGCGCACTCGCCGAGTCCACGCTGGAACACATTCAGGCGCGTTATTACGCCAACTACGCCATGGTGGCCTTTCTGCAGGAAGTGGAAATCATCCGGCCGCAAAAGTTCTGAACATGCTCCCCACACTCTCCACCACCGACCTGCTGGCGCTGCTGGCAGCGATTCCGCTGGCAGCCATCGGTGGCGAGGGGTTCCTCAAGGGGATTCTGGGTGTCGCCACCTGGCTGCGCCTGCCAAAAATGCTGGTCGCCACCACCCTGGTTGCTTTTGCCACTTCCAGCCCTGAACTGACTGTTTCCAGCATGGCCGCACTGTCCGGGGCACCGGAAATCGGCCTTGGCGATGCCTTGGGCAGCAATGTCGTCAACATTGCCCTGATTCTCGGCATTGCCCTGCTCTTTGGTGCCCTGCCCGCCAACCTGCTGGAAATCCGGCGCGACCTGACGCTGGCGCTGCTCACGCCGCTGCTGACCCTGATCCTGATTCTCGACGGCAACCTGTCGCGGGGAGAAGGCTTCCTGTTGCTGGCGCTGTTTGCCGCATGGATAGGTCTGGCCATCCGCCAGGCTGCTGCACACCGGCGGCAACTATCGCTCGATGTCGACACGCCGGGACACCCTGTCATGGCCTGGCTGTATGTGCTGGGGGGGCTCACCTGCCTGATTCTTGCCGGGCGCCTGTTTGTCAGCGGCGCCTCCGGCATTGCTGTCGCGCTGGGCATTCATGCCTACGTGATCGGCGCGCTGGTGGTCGCGATCGGCACCTCCCTGCCGGAATTGATGACCATGCTCATTGCCCGCTGGCGAGGGCATGACGATGTCGGTCTGGGTACCCTGCTCGGCAGCAACCTGTTCAACGGCCTCGCCATTGTCGGCACCGCCGCCAGCATTCATCCGATTCAGGCGCCTTTCGTCGAAGTGGGCGCTGCACTGGTGTTTGGCATCATCACCGTCTTGCTCATGCTGCCCTCGCAGGGCTTCCTTTCCCGGCAGCGCGGCCTGGTGCTGCTGGGCACTTACGCGGCCTTCGTGGCTGCAACCGTTTCGCTATAGGAAAGCTGACTGATGTCTTCACCCAAAGCCACCCGGAAAAACTGGCACGCAGAGACGGCCGACCAGGTCTGCCAGCACCTCGAAGCACCGCTGACACACGGCTTGAGCCACGAGGAAAGCAAACAACGGCTTGACCAGCACGGGCCCAACCGTCTCGCTGAGAAACCGCCTCGCCCGGCCTGGCTGAAGTTCATCGACCAATTCAGGAACGTGCTCACCGCCGTGCTGGTCGGGGCGGCTGTGCTGGCCAGTGCAGTTGGTGACCTGAAGGATGCAGTGGTGATTCTGGTCGTTGTGGTGTTCAACGCCATCCTCGGCTTTTATCAGGAATACCGGGCCGAAAAGACGCTGGCCGCATTGAAGGGCATGCTGGCCCGCCATGCCCGCGTACGCCGGGGTGGACGCATGCTGGAAATTTCGGTCGGCGATCTGGTGCCGGGTGACATCGTGCTGCTGGAAGCCGGCGACCGTATCCCGGCCGATGGTCGTTTCGTGGTGGCACACAATGTAGAAGTCGACGAGGCGGCACTCACCGGAGAATCACTGGCCGTTGCCAAGCACACTGCGCCACTGGCCGCTGATGTCGTTCTCGCTGAGCGCGGCAACATGGGCTACATGAATACCACGCTGACCCGTGGCCGCGCAGAACTTGTTGTCACCGCCACCGGCATGTCTACCGAGATGGGGCGACTGGCTGCAATGCTCGACGCAGAGGGTGAAAACGAAACGCCGCTGCAGCGGGAACTGGATCGTGTCGGCAAGCGGCTGGCGGCGATTGCCGTCTTCGTCATTGCCATCATTCTTGCCGTCGGCATCGGCTATGGGCAGGACGTAGCCAAAGCCATTCTCAATGCGGTAGCGCTGGCCGTTGCCGCCATTCCCGAAGGCCTGCCGGCCGTCGTCACGGTAACGCTCGCCGTCGGCATGTACCGCATGGCGCGGCAACGTGCCATCGTCAAGAAACTGGCGGCTGTCGAAACACTGGGCTGCACAACGGTCATCTGCTCAGACAAGACCGGCACCCTGACCATGAACCAGATGACCGCGCGAGCACTGGTGTTTGCAGGCCGACGTTTTCGTGTCTCCGGCGAAGGCTATGCCGCCAGTGGCGAAATCACGGCTGAAGATCAAGCTGCCAACCCTGATTTTTCCTCCTTGCTGTTACCCATGGCGCTGTGCAGCGAAAGCCGGATCAGTGATGGCAAACTGGTCGGCGACCCGACTGAAGGCGCACTGCTGGCGCTGGCCGCCAAAGGCGGGGTAACGCCGGAAACGGCTCGCGAACAGTGCTCGCGCATTGGCGAAGTTCCTTTCGACTCTGCGTACAAGTTCATGGCCACTTTTCACCATGAAAGTGAGCAAGTCCGGCTACTGGTCAAAGGCGCTCCCGATGTGCTGCTGGCACGATCGACCCAATGGACAAGTGGCAGTGGGGAAGCGGTGCTGGGCGACGATTCGCGCGCCCATTTGCTCGCTGAGAACGAGCGCCTCGCCACCGAGGCCTACCGGGTGCTTGCCATTGCCTCGCGACTGGTGCCGGCGGCGGTTTTCAAGGCGCAGAAGAATCTCATCGACCTGGTGGATGAGCTGACCTTTCAGGGCCTGGTGGGAATTCAGGATCCCCCACGGGCAGAAGCGAGGGAAGCCATTGCGCTTTGCCGACGTGCAGGCATTCAGGTGAAGATGATCACAGGCGACCATACCGTCACCGCAGCCGCCATTGCCAGGGAACTCGGTCTGCATGGTGAGGTAATGAGCGGCACAGCGCTGGACGGCGTCAGCCCGAAGGAGTTGTCCGCGACCATCGAGAGAGTGGCCGTCTTCGCGCGTGTGGCACCAGAACACAAGGTAAAGATCGTCGCCGCGCTGAAGGCTCGTGGCCATGTCGTGGCCATGACCGGTGACGGCGTCAATGATGCACCCGCCCTCAAATCAGCCGATATCGGCATCGCCATGGGCATTGCCGGTACCGAAGTGACCAAGGAAGCGGCGGCGATGGTACTCTCCGACGACAACTTCGCAACCATCGTCAAGGCGGTTCGTGAAGGGCGAACGATTTTCGAGAACATCATCAAGTTCGTGCGCTTTCAGCTGTCCACCAACATCGGTGCCATTCTCACCGTCTCGGCAGCCACCTTCATGGGGCTCCCCGCCCCCTTTGCCGCCATACAGATCCTGTGGATCAACATCATCATGGACGGCCCGCCGGCAATGACCCTGGGCGTCGACCCGCCCCGCCACGGCATCATGGAAGCAGCACCAAGAGCGCCGGGCGATGCCATCCTGTCCAGCCGGCGCATCGCCCGACTGCTCCAGTACGGGATAATCATGGCCGCCGGCACACTGACGCTGTTCTGGTGGGGGCTGCAAACCTACGGAGAGGAACGTGCGCTGACGCTGGCCTTCACCACCTTTGTGCTCTTCCAGTTTTTTAATGTGATGAATGCCCGCAATGAGAGCTGCAGCAGCTTTAACCGGCAACTATTCACCAATGGCAAGCTCTGGCTCGCGCTTGCCAGCGTCCTGGTGCTGCAGATTGTTGCCGTGCACTGGCAGCCTGCGCAGACAGTCTTCCATACCACCGACCTGAGTCTTCAGGACTGGGGACTGGCAACGCTGGCTGCATCAAGCGTGCTGATTATTGAAGAGTTGAGGAAGGCCTGGCAGCGCGCAACACACAACCAGGCGCATGACACGCACTAGCCGGCGGTTTCTGTTCCCGCTTTTTTCAGCAGCGCCGTCAGTACGGGCGGAGTCACCAGTGTCGTCAGGATGACCATGATCACGATGACCGAGAACATCGACTCGCTCATGACGCCAAGCTGTTTGCCAACCATGGCGAAGATCAGGCCGACTTCGCCGCGTGGCACCATTCCCCAGCCGATAATCCAGGCACTGCGTCCACGCGCGGCGGCGAATCCGGCCACAATTTTGCCGAGGATCGCAACGGCTGAAATGATGAGCGCCACCATCACCGTGGATGGATCGGACAGTGAGGAAAGATCCACCTGCATCCCAGTGAGAACAAAGAAAACCGGAACGAAAAAATAGCCGATCGGTTCGATCATGTGCTCGTGCTGGTGATGCGTATGCTTCTCAAGCACGCCGATAATTTTCCCTTTCTCCGCCTTGCTGACCCCATCCAGCAAAGGCTCGACCTCGCGGACCACCTTCGGTGTCTCGTAGTGCTGGAGGAAAATCGGCTCAAACAGCAAGCCGGCAGCAAAGGCACCAATAATCGGTGCCAAGCCAATGGCATGCGCCAGCCAGGCAAGGAACAACCCCGTTGCCAACACTTGTGCAAACAGCATGGAAGGCCCGGCATCGAGTTTTGCCAGCCAGCGCGAGGAGTGGGGTGAAACCAGGCGCCCGAGCCAGATCGAACCGCCAAGGAAGGCAACCGCCTCGGCAATGATCCGGAAAATTTCGAAGGCACTGACCGACCCTGCCTGCACCAGACTGGAGACAACCGCCAGGATCACCAGACCGAGCACATCGTCAATGACGGCGGCACCAAGCACCACCTGCGCTTCCGGCATGCTGAGCTTGCCCAGGTCACGAAAGACGCGCCCGGTGATACCTACCGAGGTTGCCGCCAGGGTGGCGCCCAGGAACAGATAGGAGTTCTGCTCAAGACCTGGCAGTACCATCGGCCCGACCACGAATGCCCCCAACACAAAAGGGAGCACAATGCCCACCGAACCGACCAGGGAAGCTTTCCCCCCCACGCTGACCAGATCTTTCAGGCGCGTTTCAAGACCGATCTGCAGCAGGAGTACGATAACGCCCAGTTCGGCAATGAAGGCCACTGTGGGGTCGGATGCAATCTTCGTGAAATATTCAATACCCAGCAAATTGAGATTGCCGAGAACCACCCCCAGAAGCAATTCACCGAGTACGGCAGGAAATCCGAATCGAGAGGCAAGCGGAGAAAAAAGCCGCGCCGAAATAAGGATGAGTGCCAGCCAGAAAAGGTTCTCTCCAACAACGCCTGATCCCGCAGCAAAGACATTGGTCGACAGCAATGCCACTACGGCAACCAGCAGGAAGCGGCGATCAGCCAGCATGTTCATTATTATTTTCCTCTCTTGCACGATGAGGGGACTTCACTTTGGCGCCCGAAACAGCCGCCTTGCAAGCACCCTATATAATACGCGTTCAGATTTCAGGCAAGGCCAGGTACGCGAAGTGCTGCCCACCCGTTCGCTCTTTGTCACCTTCCTCGCCTGGAAAGGATAGAACCATGCCGCAATGCTCGCATCGAGCATATCGATCAGGCCCATGATGATCCGTGGCAGTTTGTTTCCTCGAAAGGAAAGTAATGAAATTGTTTTCAGTCCCATTGCACTACCTCAGCCTCTTTGCCCTTGCCATCGCCAGCAGCTCTGCTTTTGCTTCCGGACCGAGCATCGATCTGACTTCCCACTGGGTCGGCTATGCCGCCCTGAGCATTTTTGTTTCTGCCTATGTACTGGTCATGGCGGAAGAATTCACCCACCTGCGCAAATCGAAACCGGTGGTTCTCGCTGCCGGCCTGATCTGGGCGCTGATTGCCATGGTCTACATTGACCAGGGCGATTCACATTCGGCTGAGCAAGCCGTGCGTCACAACATCCTTGAGTATGCCGAGTTGATGCTCTTCCTGCTCGTTGCGATGACTTATATCAACGCCATGGACGAACGAAAAGTATTCGAAGCCCTACGTTCGTGGCTGGTACGAAAAGGTTTTAGCTATCGTCAGTTGTACTGGCTGACGGGCTTGCTGGCCTTCTTCATTTCACCCGTTGCCGACAACCTGACCACCGCGCTGCTGATGTGTGCCGTTCTGCTGGCCGTCGGTGCCGGCAACCACAAGTTCATCGCTGTTGGCTGCATCAATATTGTGGTCGCTGCCAATGCCGGCGGCGCATTCAGCCCTTTCGGCGACATCACCACGCTGATGGTCTGGCAGAAGGGCATCGTCGAGTTCTGGACCTTCTTCCTGCTCTTCATTCCGTCCGTGGTCAACTGGGTCATCCCTGCTTTCCTGATGAGCCTGGTCGTACCCGGTGGCTCGCCTGAGCCTTCGAATGAAGTCATCGCCATGAAGCGCGGGGCGAAACGCATCGTCTTTCTTTTCCTGCTCACCATTACGACCGCGGTCAGTTTTCACAACTTCCTGCATCTGCCGCCCATGCTCGGCATGATGACCGGCCTCGCCTTCCTGCAGTTCCTCGGTTATTACCTGAAAAAGACACACCACAAGGAAGGTCGTTCCGAACGCGGCAGTGCCGATGCCGATGAACAACGAATCGGCGACCTCGCCGTCCCCTTTGATGTATTCAACAAGGTGGCACGCGCCGAATGGGACACCCTGCTCTTCTTCTTCGGTGTTGTTGTCTGTGTCGGCGGACTGGGCTTCATCGGCTACCTTGAGCTGGCATCGCATGTCATGTATGAGCAATGGGGGCCAACCACGGCCAACATTTTTGTCGGCATCGCCTCGGCCATTGTCGACAACATCCCGGTGATGTTTGCCGTGCTGACCATGAACCCGGACATGTCTACCGGCCAGTGGCTACTGGTTACCCTGACAGCCGGCGTCGGCGGCAGTTTGCTGTCCATCGGCTCTGCCGCGGGCGTTGCCCTGATGGGGCAGGCACGTGGCTCCTACACGTTCTTCAGCCATCTCAAATGGACACCGGCCATTGCCCTCGGTTACGCGGCCAGCATCGGCTGCCATATGTGGCTCAATGCATCGACTTTCTAGGCCCACGTTAGGGCGCGTACGCACGGTGTGAGCCTCGGCAGCAGCTGAAGCAAAAAACAACGGCCTCCGTAATTGGAGGCCGTTGTCGTCTGATCGTTACCTGCTAACGCTGAGTGTGCAGCGCCTTATTTGACGACCGTGACGGGAATCTTCGTCAAGCGGATCACTTCCTGCGTGACGGAACCGATCAGAATCTCCTCCAGCAGGGATTCCCCGCGTGCGCCCATGATGATCTTGTCACAACCTTCCTGAGTAGCAAGGGTCGTCAGGGATGCAGCAACCTTTCCATGAAGAGTCCGGCGCTCATGGGCGATACCGGCTGCATTGAGCAGCTCGCTCGCGGCATCCAGCGCATCATTGCTCTTGCTGTCCTGCATCTTCTCGATTTCAGAATCCTTGAGAAAACTGCGCAATTCCCATGCATCGGCATTCTGCTGGACATTGGCCAATATCACGGCCATCGGCTCACGCCCCTGAATCAGCTTGATGACATGCTCAACGGCACGCAACGAGGTTTTTGAACCATCAACAGGAACCAAGGCCTTCAGCATTCAGATCTCCTCACGATTGACCTTTCTTGACGTCTGCGGCAACGCAACTTGCTCATCCGCAGATTAGAAAATATTATCACACGTCCCCTCTTCATCAGCTCAGCATCAACATCAAGTTAAGCGCCTCGCCAATTACTGGACTCGTTCATGAAAACGCCACTCTCATTACGCAATTTTGGTTTGTTTTTTTCACTGGCGGCGCTCCCCGCTTTAGCGCTGGCCTCGGATGGGCCATCGGTCGGCGGCATACCCGTCGACTTCATCCTCTTTGGCCTGACGCTGCTTGGTGTGGCAATGTTCCATCACTATGTGCTGCAAGTCGCCCTCGGTGGCCTGACCGTCATCACCATCTACAAAGTACTGTTTACCGGATTCCATGCGGGAGAGGGGCTGGCGGGGTTGGCGGGGCATATGGCGCATGAGTGGGTACTGATTGCCAACCTGTTCTGCCTGCTTGTCGGTTTTGCCTTGCTGGCCCGCCATTTTGAAGACAGCGGCGTTCCGGAGCTATTGCCGAAGCTGCTGCCCGAAGGCTGGCTCGGGCCTTTTGTACTGCTGATCATCGTCTTTTTGCTTTCCGGCTTCCTCGACAACATTGCAGCCGCACTGATTGGCGGCACTGTCGCCGCCAGCATCTACAAGCGCAAGGTGCACATCGGCTACCTGGCCGCGCTGGTCACGGCATCGAATGCGGGGGGGGCGGGCAGCGTTGTCGGCGACACCACAACCACCATGATCTGGATTTCAGGCGTCAGCCCGCTGGCCGTGATCGAAGCCTATGTAGGCTCTGCTGTGGCTACCGTCGTCTTTGGCGTCCCGGCTGCCCTCTTGCAAAACCGCTATGCCAGCATCGACCGGTCACACGACGAAGCCCACACGGTGGACATGGCACGCGTCGGCATTGTCCTGTTCATCCTGGTCGCCGCCATCATCACCAACGTCACGATCAACCTGAAATTCCCGGAATCTGCCGATCATTTCCCATTTCTTGGTGTTGCCGTTGTTCTTGCCCTGCTGCTCATGAGTCCCTTGCGGAAACCTGAGTTGAGCCTTCTTCCCGGGGCGGTCAGGGGATCGATCTTCCTGCTGGCACTGGTCACCTGCGCCTCGATGATGCCGGTTGAAAAACTCCCGCCTGCATCGCTGCTGACGACCATGGGGCTGGGCTTCATTTCATCGGTATTCGACAACATCCCGCTGACCGCACTTGCCATCAAGCAAGGCGGCTATGACTGGGGCTTCCTCGCCTACGCTGTCGGCTACGGGGGTTCAATGTTGTGGTTTGGTTCATCAGCCGGCGTTGCCGTCGCCAGCCTGTTCCCGGAAGCCAAATCCGTCGGCCAATGGTTGCGCCATGGCTGGTTCATTCCTGTTGGCTATATCGCAGGCTATGCCGCACTGACCTTGATTGTTGGCTGGCACCCGAACTAGCAGTGCGAGCGCTGCGCCACACATTTGTCGCAGCAAGCTAGAAATGAAAACGGCCTCCATCTCTGGAGGCCGCTTTGTATCTGGTGGCCAGTCGCGGAATCGAACCACGGACACGCGGATTTTCAATCCGCTGCTCTACCAACTGAGCTAACTGGCCAAAACGAGGGCGCATTATAGCGACACCGTCTGCGGTCGTCAAAGCAGATTTATCGCCGCTCCAATCGCCCGGCCAATATCCCGGTGTGCCTGCGCACATAGAGCTCATCCCAGATCTTGAGCGCGCGCGGGTCGTGATAGACAAGCGAACCTAGAATTACGGCGAGAAACCCGAGCGGAAGCGAAATCAGGGCGGGATTCCGCCATTTGAAGAGCGGCTCCTCAAGGCCAACAATGGAAGTCCGGTCATTGCGATAACGCGCCAGATCACTCTTCGCCTGCATGACCGCCTTGCCAAGAGTCGCCCTTGCCCTTTTGGCTTCAATGACAGTATCACCATTCTCCGAGGCGAGATCAGCTTCAATCCGACGCAGCTTGCCCGGTGCCTCGAGCAGCACCCGTTCGGCCTCGGCCTTGATCGCCAACGGATAGCTCATGTTCGGGGAGACAAGCACCAACCCGATGGCAAACACGGACCCCACCACCATCCCGGCGACAATTCCCCCCGTGTTGCAGCGACGCCAGAACAGGGTCAGCAACACACAGGGGCAATTGGCGGAAGCGGCCAGGGCAAAAGCCAGCGCAACCAGGTGGGCAACGTTCTGCCCTTTGGCAGCCATGCCGAGAAAGATTGCCAGCACCCCGAAAACAATGGCCGTCAAACGTGCGGCACGAACCTGGCTTTTTGTGTCCAGTTTCCCCTGTCGCCAGACACCGGCATACAGGTCATGCGCCAAGGCTGATGTGACCGCCAGCACCAAGGCTGCAACAACCGCCACAATGGTCGAAAAGGCTGCCGCTGCAACAAGTGCCAGCATGAAATTCCCGAGCATGCTTTCGGCACCACCACCCAAAGCCTGTGCCAGCAAAGGGGCCGCCATGTTGCCCCCGGCATCGTGATCGATGATGGTGGAAATGCCGACCTTCATCGCTGCACCCAGCCCGAGAAAAATGGTCAGCACATAGAAACTGCCGATGATGGCCATTGCCCATGCAACCGATGTACGCGCAGCCCGTGCTGTGGGCACCGTAAAGAAGCGCATCAGAATATGCGGCAGACCGATGATGCCAAAGACCAGTGCCAGTGCGAGAGAAATCTGGTCAAGCGGATTTTCGAACAACAAACCCGGCTCCAGAAAGCGCTGTCCGAGCGCCGCCGGGCTCATGTCACTGGCGGAGTGGCCAAGAATAGTCGCCACATGGTTCTGGACCCTGGCATTTCCGGCCACTTCTGCGAAGAAATCACCGAAGAACCCGTATTCGTGCCAGAGCAGCAACACCATGATCAGTGACACGCCCATGAGCAGAACGGCCTTGACGATCTGAACCCAGGTGGTCGCCACCATCCCCCCAAGTACGACATAAGCAAGCATGACGAGGCCAACAGCAATGACCGACACTTCGTAATTGATACCGACCAGCGCCTTGACCAGAACACCACCGGCAACCATTTGCGCCACCAGATAAATGGTCGAGACAATCATCACCGAAAGCGCACCGATGATCCGGCTTGTCCGCGGATCATTGCGATAGGCCAGGATATCGGCCAGGGTGTATTTGCCAATGTTCCGGCAGGGCTCGGCAATCAGCAGCAACACGACCAGATAGGCAAGCAACCAACCAACCGAGTACATGAAACCATCAAACCCCCACAGCGAAATCAGCCCGGTCACACCAAGAAACGAGGCCGCCGAGAGATAGTCGCCGGCAATCGCCCAGCCGTTCTGCATGCCGGAAATACTCCGGCCGGCCGTATAGAAATCGTCAGGCGTCTTGACACGCTTGGCCGCCAGATGAGTCACCATCATCGACAAACCGACAATGGCGGCAAAGAGAGTAAAAGTCAGCCAGCGATGGGGTTCCGGTACCGCAACGACACTGGTCGGTACAGCAACGACGGTGACTGAAACCATCGCCAGCAGGCCCCCAAACATGATTCGGCGACTCATCTCCGCAGAAGCCGGAATCATTGCCGCCCGCTCCGGGCATGCTGCGCAAAGATTTCACGATTGATTTCTTCTGCCAGATGATCGAACTGGCGGCTCGACCACCCGGCGTAGACCACCGCAACGATCAGGGTCAGCGCACATTCGACAAGCGCAAAAAGCATGCCGATGTTCAAGGCACCGGCAACAGGCATGCGAAAAAGGTCGGGGAGAAACGCCGCACCCAGTGACAGCATGGCATAGCCGCCAACCGCGACAACCACCAAGGCAATGAAGAACCTGCGCTTCCTGCGGCGAAATTCCTCAAAGCGCGAATTCCGGCCAATTGCTGCCCAATCAACGGCACCATTGGTCATCGCTCCTCCTGATCTTATTGTTGTTTTTCCGGGGAAAGTCTTCGCTTTCCCGCCTCACTCCTGAAAATCAGTCTAGGAACCAATGCTTACAGGGGGCTGACCACATGTCAGGGAAATATCGGTTCAGACAAACCCTGTGGGCGGGTTGCGGAAACCCAGTTCGCCTTCGACCTGGGCATCGAATTCCGGGCGTTTGATGGGAGGGCGGTAACGGGGGAACACCACTCGGGCAATGGCACCACAGCCGTTGGTATTTGGCCTCAGGCTGGCATTGGCATGATGCAGTTCGGCGATTTCGCGCACGATCGCCAGCCCCAGCCCGGAACCATCCACCCCGGTGCCATCGACACGGTAGAAACGCTCGAAAACCAGCGCCGCCTGCTCTTCGCTGATGCCGATACCGCTGTCTTCGACTTCCAGCGTCACGAAATCCCCATGCACCACCGCCCGGCAGGTCACACTGCCCCCTGCAGGGGTATAGCGCATCGCGTTGTCGATCAGGTTGCTGATCAGTTCACGCAACAGCAAGGCATTGCCCAGGATTTCGGCCGCCGGCGCCGGCTCGTATCCCAGATCGATCTGCCGGTCGAGTGCTTGTATCACCCACTCTTCGACCAGTTCACGCACCAGCAAATCAGGGTTCAGCGGCGTCAATGTGTGCTGGCCTTCACTGCTGGCTTCCGCTCGCGCCAGCGTCAGCAGTTGGTTGACCAGATGCGCAGCACGATCGACGCCGGTCGCGATCTGGCGTAGTGAGTTCTTCAACTCTTCCGGATCTGACTCGCGCATGGCCAGCTGTGCCTGTGTTTTCAGGCCCGTCAGCGGTGTCCGCAACTGGTGTGCGGCATCGGCGATGAAGCGCTGCTGAGCATCCAGGTTGCCGCGCATGCGTTCGAGCATGGCATTGAAGGCATCGATCAGCGGCTGCAGCTCCTCCGGCACCCGGCGCGTACGAATCGGCGACATGTCATTCTCGGCCCGCGCCTCGATGCGTTCACGCAACCGCGTCAATGGCTGCAAGCCCTGCGACAAGCCGAACCAGACCAACACCACCGCCAGCGGAATGATCACGAACTGGGGCAGGATCACGCT
This sequence comes from Zoogloeaceae bacterium, assembly GCA_024235655.1. Taxonomy (GTDB): domain Bacteria; phylum Pseudomonadota; class Gammaproteobacteria; order Burkholderiales; family Rhodocyclaceae; genus Proximibacter. Next base: position 119,254 of record JACKLY010000002.1, read on the forward strand.
GGCGATGATCTTGTTCGACAGTTCTGCACGTTTCTCCAGTGTTTCCGCCACTTCGATCAGCAGCCAGCGCTCTCGCGGAATCGAGGGGTCCCCGACATAGGTATAGGCCACGCGCAGATCCTGCCCGTTGATTTCGGCCTCGCGGTAATAGATTTCGCCGAGTTCATCCGACTGATATTCCAGATTGCTGGCCACGCGCAACTCGGTGTCCCCGGCCAGCTTGAAGCCCTTGCGATTGACCACATGAAAATAGATGTGGTCAATCTCGTCAGCCCGCAGCATCGCCCGCACCGAAGAGGGCAGGTTGATGACCGGCTTGCCGCTGACGAACTTGACCTGACGCGCCAGCGCATTGACGTTCTCGCGCAAGGCCTGGTCGTAGGGATAGGTCGCCACCGATGAGGCGAAGTAATGGGTCGCCGCGATTGAAAGCGGCCAGACAAACAGCAGTGGGGCGAGCATCCAGTCGAGGATCTCGCCGAAAAGGGAACGCTGACCGTCAGGTGTTGCGGATTTCTTGCGGTTTTTCAAGGCAATACCCAAGCCCGCGAACGGTCGCAATGCGTACCCCGCCCGGCTCCAGTTTCTTGCGCAGGCGATGCACGTAAACCTCGATGGCGTTGTGGCTGACTTCCTCTCCCCAGCCGCAAAGATGATCTACCAGCTGGTCCTTGCTGACCAGTCGGCCGGAGCGCGACAACAGCACTTCCAGCAGGCCCAGTTCCCGTGCCGAGAGATCCAGCACCTGGCCATTGAGGATGGCCGAGCGACCGACCTGGTCATAGCTTAGCGCACCACACTGCACCATCGGCACCGTACCGCTGGAACGTCGGGTCAGTGCGCGCACTCGCGCTTCCAGTTCCGGCAACTCGAAGGGCTTGACCATGTAGTCATCCGCCCCCAGGTCGAGCCCGCGCACCCGGTCACTGGTGCCATCCAGTGCCGTCAGGATCAGTACCGGCAATACGCTGCCACGCGCGCGCAGACGCTTGAGTACTTCCAGCCCGGAAAGCTTGGGCAAACCCAGATCGAGGATCAGCAGATCATAGGTGTTGGCCATCAGTGCCGTATCGGCATCGACGCCATTGGCCGCACGGTCCACCGCATAACCGTTTCCGCGCAGCGTTCGGTACAGGCCATCAGCAATGATGGCGTCATCTTCAGCAATGAGAAGGCGCATGAAAAATAGTCCTGGCAAGCGGCTGGTCAAACCGCGTTTGAAACACGTAAGGCTATTGTAAGCGTGCGACTATAGCATTCGCAGCGCTGTTCTCCTTTTATGGTCTTGGAGCCCGCTGCATTAGCAGTGGCTCAGGGGGCATTCCGATCCTGCACCGGACACCCCCTACCTCTTTTTCCCCCTTTGTTTCGACAATCCCGAGTGTTCTCCGGCCACCTTGCTGGTACCCGCCTGTGTCCGTCCGCAGCCGGTGTTTGTTTCGAGTTTAGCAAATTGCCTGTCGTATAAAACAAAAACCCGGGCGAACCCGGGTTTTTGTTTTGCGGCGACTGACGATCCAACCGGTTCGCCAGTCGTGCCATATTCAGACTCAGTGGCCAGAGGCACCTGCTGCGCCGATCCCGGTTTCCGAGCGGATCTGCTGGTCAGCGTAAAGTGCGCGCTCCTTCTTGGCCTGAGCCGAGTTGTCGAGAATCGACACCAGCCAGATGGTCACGAAGGCAGCCGTCATTGAGAAGATGGCAGCCGAGTTGTAGGGGAACCAGGCCGAGCCTTTCGGATTGCCGATCACCGCTTCCCAGACGCTCGCCGAACCAATCGTGCACACCACCGCCAGGATCAGGCCGACAAAGCCGCCGGCTACTGCGCCACGGGTCGTGCAATTCTTCCACAGCACCGACATGAACAGCACCGGGAAGTTGCCGGAACAGGCAATCACGAAGGCCAGCATGACCATATAGGCCACGTTCTGCTTTTCGAAGGCGATACCCAGCACCACAGCCAGCACGCCAAGGCAGAGGGTGGTGATCTTCGAAACGCGCAGTTCATCGGCCGAGTTGGCCTTGCCCTTCTTGATCACCGAGGCGTACAGGTCGTGTGACACGGCGGAAGCGCCGGAGAGCGTCAGACCAGCGACCACGGCAAGGATAGTGGCAAAAGCCACGGCCGAGATGAAGCCGAGGAACAGGTCACCGCCAACCGCCTTGGAGAGATGCACCGCGGCCATGTTGCCACCGCCCTTCAGACCCTTCGCCAGTTCGCCATCGACGAAGAACTCAAGCGGATTGGGGATCAGGTTGGTGATCGCGCCGAAGCCGATGATGAAGGTCAGGATGTAGAAGTAGCCGATCCAGGTCGTTGCCCAGGCGACCGACTTGCGGGCTTCCTTGGCGTTCGGCACGGTGAAGAAGCGCATCAGGATATGCGGCAGGCCGGCAGTACCGAACATCAGTGCCATGCCGACGGAAATGGCCGAAATCGGATCCTTGATCAGTGCGCCCGGGCCCATGATGGCATCCTTCTTGGCGTGCACCTCAACGGCCTTGGTGAACAAGGCTTCCGGCGAAAAACCGAACTGCAGGAGCACGCTGATCGCCATGAAAGTGGCACCGGCCAGCAGCATTACCGCCTTGATGATCTGCACCCAGGTGGTCGCCGTCATGCCGCCGAACAGCACGTACATCATCATGATCGAACCGACCAAGATCTCGGCGTAGATGTATTCCATGCCGAAGAGAATCTTGATCAGCTGACCGGCACCGACCATCTGCGCAATCATGTAGAAAGCGACAACGACCAGCGAGGAAGTGGCAGAAAAGACACGCACCGGGGTCTGCGCAAAGCGATAGGACGCCACGTCGGCAAAGGTGAATTTACCCAGGTTGCGCAGGCGCTCGGCCATCAGGAAGGTAATGATCGGCCAGCCGACCAGCCAGCCGATCGAGAAGATCAGGCCGTCGAAGCCGTTGGCAAACACCAAGCCGGAAATACCGAGGAAAGAGGCCGCCGACATGTAGTCGCCGGCAATCGCCAGACCGTTCTGGAAACCGGTGATGCCACCGCCGGCGGTGTAGAAGTCGGCAGCGGACTTGGTCTTCGATGCCGCCCACTTGGTGATGTAAAGCGTGCCGCCAACGAAAATGGCAAACATCGAAATGGCGATCCAGTTGGTCGCCTGCTTGGTGGTGCTGCCCAGATCGGCCCCCGCGGCAAAAGCGCCGCCGGCAACGAGCAATGCTGCCAGCGCAGCGATGAAATGTTGGATACGCATTATTTGCTGGCTCCATGAATGATTTCAGCGGCCTCGTCGTCAAACTCGCCATTGGCGCGACGCACATAGACCCAGGTCAGGATGATGGTGAATACGATCACGCCGACGCCGATTGGCACGCCGATGCTGGTGGTCATGCCTTCGCCCATCTTGGTTGCCATGAACTGCGGATTGAATGCCACGGCCAGGATGAAGCCGTAGTAAGCCATCGCCCCAAGGACAGTCATGATGATCCCGTAGGCATTGCGCTTAGCCACAAACTGCAGAAAGCGCGGATTGGCTGCGATATTGTCAGTAATCTGTTTAGTCATTGAGAGCCCCTCTCTTTAAGTGAACCACCCCTTGCGGAATGTGGAAGCCACTATACGGAGACTCACTGACACGCCTCTTACTCAAAAAAGAGGAATAATTGACCTTAGAAAATATTGTTTTTTCTTTTATTATCAAACACTTGGAGTGCGTGCTCGGCAGATAATGGTAATGGCCGAATCAGCGCGGAGACTGACCGCTATCTGACACACTCCGCGAATCGCCCCCTGCAACCCCCTGGCAAGGCGCCAAACGCGAAAAGAACACTTCCAGCAAGGCACCGCCACTCTCACTCTCGGCAATGCGGATTGTTGCCCCATGCTGGTTGGCAATCTGGCGAACGATGGCCAAGCCCAGACCACAGCCTTCGCCACCGAGGCCCTCCTGGCGAAAGAAGCGCTCGAACACCCGATCGCGCAATTCAGCGGGAATGCCGGGGCCATTGTCCTCGACCGCCAGTGTGGCCGCCCCATCGTCATGGCTGGCACAGCGCAGGGTGACCTGTCCGCCAGCCGGGGTATAAAGAATGGCGTTTTCCACCAGATTGCCGATCAGCTCGCGCAGCAGGGTTGCGGAGCCCTCCATGGTGGCTGTCTGCAATTCAAAGCCGAGGTCGACATCGTGTTCGATCGCCAGCTGCACCCAGGCATCCGCGTTCTGTTCAATCAGTGACCTGAGCTCAACGGGCGCCATAAGCACCCCGCCCGGTTCGGCACGCGCCAGCGAAAGCAACTGGTTGACCAGATGCGCCAGCCGCCGCACGGCGACCAGCACCGGGGCCAGCTGCGGATCATTGCGCGCCTGGATAATCGATTCCACTTGCGCCTGCAAGGCGGCAATAGGGGTACGCAACTGGTGCGCAGCATCGGAAACAAAATGGCGCTGCGCTCCCAGCGCCACATCCAGCCGCCCCAGCAGACGATCCACTTCCGTTGCCAGGGGTTGCAATTCGATCGGCAGCTGCGCCGCTCCCACCGGGCTGAGGTCACTCGGGCTGCGTCGGGAAAGCTGCACACGCAGCGTATCCAGCGGGCGCAGACCGGCATTGACAGCCAGCAGGATCATGATGATCGTGGCCGCCAGGAGCAGGGCTTCCGGCAACAGTATGCCAAGCAGAATCGAGCCGACCTGGGACTCTCGCTTGGCCAGCGTTTCGCCGACCAGCACGGTCAGCTCATGCCCTTCCCGGTTCAGTAGCTGGATCACCCCGCGCACATTGCGGCCGTCTACAATCTTGTCGAAGTAGTAGTGCCCATCGCTGAACATGTCGAGCTGTGGCGTTTCGGCCGGAAACAGGCCGTCGCTGCCACCAAGCAAACGTCCTTTCGGGCCATACACCGCAAAATAGATGTGATCGAACTTGTCAGTGACCAGAATCTGCTGCCCCTGCTGATCCAGTTCGAGTTCCGGCCGGCCATTCCTTGCATGCACCTGGTTGCCAAGTGCTATGGCCAGATTGAGCAGGGAACGATCATAGGCTTCGTTGGCGTTCCTGCTGGCCACGAAATAGGCGCTGGTCCCGCTGGCGACAAGAAACAGAAGCACGCCCGGCAACAGCCAGGCAAGCAGCCGCTGACGCAGGCTATGAGGCTGCAGATTTCGGTTTTTCAAGGTAGTAGCCCATGCCGCGAACAGTGCGGATATTGACGCCGGAAGGTTCCAGCTTCAGGCGCAACCGGGAAATGATTTTCTCCACGGCATTCGGCGTGATTTCCTCATCCCAGCTATAGAGCGACTGCATTACCAGATCCTTGCTGACAATCCGGTTGGCGCGAGCCGCCAGGAATTCCAGTGCCGACCATTCGCGCGCAGTCAAATCAAGCCCCTCCTCGCCGATCCAGGCACGACGCCCTTTCAGATCAAGCTCGAGATTACCGAGGCGGATCACACTGTCCACCTTGTTCCCCCCGCGTCGGGTCAGCGCCCGCAAGCGCGCCTCCAGTTCGGCCAGGGCGACGGGTTTAACGAGGTAATCATCGGCCCCCAAATCGAGCAGGCGAACGCGCTCATCCAGCTTTTCCCGGGCAGACACCACCAGCACCGGCGTCGTCTGCTTTCTGCCACGCAAGCGCTTGAGCACTTCCGAGCCTTCCAGGCCGGGCAGGCCGAGATCGAGAATGACCGCGTCGTAATCCCGTTCGGTCAGCCAGGCATCGGCGCGCTGCCCCTCGGCAGCATGTTCGACGACATATCCTGCGTAGCGCAATGCCCGCACCATGCCGTCGGCAAGCAGTTCATCATCTTCAATCAGTAGCAAGCGCATCGAATTCACCTCCTGGCGGCGGCAAGATTACCCCTTTGTCCAAGCGGCGAACAGGGCTTTTTACGCCACCCGGTGGTCTGGCCATTCTATCGGCAAGCGGCCAAAGAAAAACCCGATCACAGCTCACGCCATGATCGGGTTTTGGGCACTGGCAACGAGTGCTTAACACTCGTGCCGGGGCAAGATTACATGCCCATGTCCATGCCGCCCATGCCACCCATGCCGCCCATGCCACCCGGCATGCCGCCGGCCGGCTTGTCTTCGGCCAGTTCGGCAACCATGCAGTCGGTGGTCAGCATCAGGCCGGCAACCGACGATGCATTCTGCAGCGCGGTACGGGTCACCTTGGTCGGGTCGAGAACGCCCATTTCAACCATGTCGCCGTACTCACCGGAAGCGGCGTTGTAACCGTAGTTACCCTTGCCCTTGACGACCTGATTGACCACCACTGACGGCTCATCACCGGCGTTGGAAACGATTTCACGCAGCGGCTGCTCGAGCGCACGCAGAACGATCTTGATACCGGCGTCCTGGTCGTGGTTATCGCCCTTCAGCTTGCCGAGTTGGGCACGGGCACGCAGCAGTGCAACGCCACCGCCAGCGACAATGCCCTCTTCAACAGCAGCGCGGGTTGCGTGCAGTGCATCTTCGACGCGGGCCTTCTTCTCTTTCATTTCGACTTCGGTCGCAGCGCCAACCTTGATCACGGCAACACCGCCAGCCAGCTTGGCAACACGCTCCTGCAGCTTCTCGCGGTCGTAGTCGGACGTGGCTTCCTCGATCTGGATGCGGATCTGCTTGACGCGGGCTTCGATCGCCTTTTCGTCGCCGGATCCGTCGATCAGGGTGGTGTTTTCCTTGCCGATTTCGATGCGCTTGGCCTGACCCAAATCCTTCAGGGTAGCCTTTTCCAGCGACAGGCCGGTCTCTTCCGAGATAACGACGCCACCAGACAGGATGGCGATGTCTTCGAGCATGGCCTTGCGACGATCACCAAAGCCCGGGGCCTTGACGGCAACGGTCTTCAGGATGCCACGGATGTTGTTGACCACCAGGGTCGCCAGCGCTTCGCCCTCGACGTCTTCAGCAATGATCAGGAGCGGACGGCCAGCCTTGGCCACTTGCTCCAGCACCGGCAGCAGGTCGCGGATGTTCGAGATCTTCTTGTCGAAGAGCAGGATGAACGGGTTTTCCAGAATGGCGATCTGCTTTTCCGGGGTGTTGATGAAGTAGGGCGACAGGTAGCCGCGGTCAAACTGCATGCCTTCGACAACGTCGAGTTCGTTGTCCAGCGACTTGCCGTCTTCAACGGTAATGACGCCTTCCTTGCCGACCTTTTCCATAGCCTGGGCGATGATGTCGCCGATCGAGCTGTCGGAGTTGGCCGAGATCGAGCCGACCTGAGCGATTTCCTTGTTGGTCGTGCATGGCTTCGAGTTCTTCTTCAGCTCTTCGATCACGGCAACCACGGCCTTGTCGATACCGCGCTTCAGATCCATCGGATTCATGCCGGCGGCAACGTATTTCATGCCTTCGCGGACGATCGACTGAGCTAGCACGGTGGCGGTGGTGGTGCCGTCACCGGCGATGTCGGAGGTCTTGGAAGCAACTTCCTTGACCATCTGCGCGCCCATGTTGGCAAACTTGTCCTTGAGTTCGATTTCCTTGGCGACGGAAACGCCGTCCTTGGTGACCGTCGGGGCGCCGAACGAGCGCTCCAGAACCACATTGCGGCCCTTCGGGCCCAGGGTCACCTTGACCGCATCGGCCAGGATGTTGATGCCTTCAACCATGCGGGCACGGGCGGAATCACCGAATTTGACTTCTTTAGCTGCCATTGTTGTATCTCCTGAATTCTGTTGGTTACTTGGGACCGGTCGATTACGACTCGAGCACGCCCATCACGTCTTCTTCACGCATGACCAGGACTTCCTGGCCATCGACCTTGACCGACTGGCCGGCATACTTGCCGAACAGCACGCGGTCGCCGACTTTCAGGTCAACGGCGATGTGCTTGCCGTTGTCGTCGCGCTTGCCCGGGCCAACGGCCAGAACTTCGCCCTGATCCGGCTTCTCGCCGGCGGTATCGGGAATAACGATGCCGGAGGCGGTGGTGCGCTCGGCGTCAACGCGCTTGACGATTACACGATCATGCAAGGGGCGGATTTTCATAAGGTTCTCCTTGGTTTAAAGCGAAAGAATTGCCAACAACGCTAACAACTGGCTGTCTTGGTGCATTCAACACTTGGGGTCAAAACAGAAGGTGTTAGCACTCAAAGCTAACGAGTGCTAATAATAGGGGCAGGGTATCGGTATTTCAAGGGGGCGCCGTGTAATTTTCTCCACCGTATGCGGCCACGAAAAGATGTCGATGACCGGGAACGGGGGCCGAGGGGATGCACTGCGCCGGGTTTTGCTGTGTAAACTATGAAAATTACGCCAGGTCATGAATACCACAATCAGCCGCCAGCCCTTGCCGTTGCTCGCCCCGGAAAAAAACATTGCAAATTACGCCACATTTTAGCGATGCCATACGGGGCGACATAAGCGCAGGCACGTTTTATTTTCCGGGAAACGGTTACCTCTTCTGCAGCGGCCTATACTCAGCCATCACCGGCATCCGCCAGTGCTCACCAGGAGCAAGACCATGGGCAAGGAAAAGCAAAGCAGGAAGGAACAGAAGAAGCCGGCGGCGATGACCCCCAAGGAAAAGAAGTCGGCCAAGCTGGCCAAAAAGCATGCAAGCGATACGGCGCCGATCATCCCGCGCTGAACCGCCACAATGATGGCCTGACGCCAAGCCTGCACAACAGGAGTGGCGCCAGACACTGACTGATCAATCGTTTATGACTGACTGCCCGGCACGCAGACCTCGAGCAGGCTCTCGTCCCAATCCGGGTGCCTTTCCAGCCCCAGCAGATTCGCTACCGTAGCTGCCAGGTTCGAAAGCCCGGCCTGTTCCGCAGCACGCAAACCGAGACGACCGCCGGACACCTTGTCGTAAAGAATCAGGGGCACCGGATTCAGGGTGTGTGCCGTTTTTGCCTTGAAACTGCCATCGGCGTTCTGCGCCGGCAAGCCGGTTTTCTTGTCCAGTTCGAACATCTCGTCCGCATTGCCGTGGTCTGCCGTAATCAGTGCCACGCCGCCGGCCGCCGATATCGCTGCCAACAGCCGGCCAAGGGCCAGATCGACGGCCTCGATGGCCATCGTCGCCGCACGGAAATTACCGGTGTGCCCGACCATGTCCCCATTGGCAAAGTTGCAGCGCAGCGCCTTGTATTGGCCGCTCTGCACCGCAGCAATCATCGCATCGGCGATCTCCGCCGCTTTCATCCACGGGCGCTGCTCGAAAGGTACGACATCGCTGGGCACCTCTTCCCACACCTCACCGTCAAAACGGTTTGACCGATTGCCGTTCCAGAAATAGGTGACATGGCCGAATTTCTGCGTTTCCGAACAGGCGTACTGCGGGATGCCCGACTTGGCAAACCATTCGCTCATGGTGTTCTGGATGGCGGGCGGTGCTACCAAAAAGCGCGCCGGCAACTTGAGGTCGCCGTCGTACTGGAGCATGCCGGCATAGGTCACCTTCGGCGTGCGCACCCGGTCGAACTTGTCGAAAACGCGCTCCTCAAAGGCGCGTGTAATCTCGATCGCCCGGTCGCCGCGAAAATTGAAGAAGACCACCGAATCGCCGTCTTCGATAGTGCCCACCGGCTTGCCGTCCTCGGCGATGACAAAAGGAGGCAGATCCTGATCGATGGTTTTCGGGAACTGCTCGCGCAGCGCCTGCACCGCCGCCGAAGCACTGGCAAATTGCGGCCCCTCCCCGAGCACGTGGGTTTCCCAGCCTTTTTCGACCATCGCCCAGTTGGCGTCATAACGATCCATGGTGATGTTCTGCCGCCCGCCGCCGGAGGCAATGCGCGCATCGAAGGCATCATCAGCAACTTCGGCCAGAAAAGCCTCGAACGGCACCACATATTCCAGCGCACTGGTTTCCGGCACGTCACGCCCGTCGAGCAGTACGTGAATGCGCACGCGCTTGATTCCCTCCGCCTTGGCCTGCAGCACCATGGCTTTCAGGTGGTCGATATGGCTATGCACATTGCCGTCTGAAAACAGCCCGATGAAGTGAATGACACCGGCTTTTCCGTTCGTTCCGGCCTTGGCTCCAGCCACTACCTGCTGCCATGCCTCACCACGCCAGATGGCGCCGGAGCTAATGGCGTCCGCCACCAGCGCCGCACCTTGCGCATAGACCTGGCCAGCGCCGATGGCGTTATGGCCGACTTCGGAATTACCCATATCGTCGTCGGAAGGCATACCGACAGCGGTGCCATGCGCCCGCAACAGGATGTGCGGGCTTTCCGCAAACAGCTGATCCAGTATCGGCTTGCGGGCAACGGCAATGGCACTGCCGGCATCCGAACGCGGCACACCGTAGCCGTCCATGACAATGGTCACGACCGGGCCTGATACACCCGGAAATCCTGGAAATTTCTCAAGCATGACGTTATCCCAATAAGTTGCATTGCGCGCCAGGCACCTGAAGACGGGCCGGCAAAGAAGCCGCCAAGTATCCTTTTTATCGATGCCGATGGTCAAATCATGGAAGAAGCCATTGCCGATTGTGAGCACGGTGAGGCAGTGCTAAATTGCATCTGTGAGCACCCAAACTGCCCCTCTCTCCGGCGACAGCGCAGAAAAACTCTACAGCGCACAACTGGAAGCACTTTTCACTCGAACGCGAACATCCTCCGCGCTGGCGATCCTGCCCATCATCCTGCTGGCGGGCATGCATTTCGGGCACATTGCCAGCAACCTGATCTTCATGTGGGGCGTTGCATTGCTGACGGTCTACGCCATCCGCATCGCCATCGCCCATGGCTACCTGAATCGTGACCGGTCAAAGGAGGCCAGCCCGCTCTGGCTGGACATAGAAACCATGGCCACCGCGGCTGCAGGCGGTGGCTGGGGATCCATGATGTTCCTGCTCGACACCGGGCAGCTGGACATGCTGTTCACGGTCAAGTTGGCGTTTCTGGCTGCAGCCAGTGCGTTCACCATGAATTCACTGGCGGTCATCCGCTTCGTCTATCTCGCGTTCCTCGTCCCGGTGTTCACCATTGTTTCCCTCCATGCGCTGATGGAAACCCCTTTTCTTGACACCGGCAGCCGCTACGGGCTCATCGCTTCGGCCACGCTTTTCTTCATCCTGTTGTTGATCATGTCGCGCTCGCTGCACCGGCTGATGGATTCATCCCTGCAGCAGCGCCTCGAATTTTCTGACCTGACCCGACAACTTGCCACCTCCCTCGCTGCAGAGAAGGATGCTCACCAACTGCTGGAGCAACAAGCCCGCCAGCTTGAAGCAAACCAGCTGCGACTGCACGTCTTCGCCACGCACGATCCGCTCACCCGCGTCTTCAACCATCACCGCATCAGCGAAACCCTGGTGCGTGAACTGCACATGCAGCAGCGCTACGGCACCCCTGTCAGCGCACTGGTCATCGAAATTGACGGTTTTGAAGAACTCTGTGAAGTCAAAGGACAAGCCCTGGGCGACGAGGCACTGGTGGCATTCGCCACCTTCCTGGCCGCCGACCTGAGGGAAATCGATTACGTCGGGCGCTGGAGCAGTGCCAAGTTTTGCTGCGTCCTGCCCCGCACGGACGGAAGGGAAGCGCTGGAATGCGCCGAGCGCGTTCGCCGGAAAATCCCGCTGCAGGCGTTGATTGCCAGCCAGCCTGATTTACGTTTGACGGCCAGTTGCGGGGTCTCACCGGCAGCCGAGGGAGACGACCCCGAGCGACTGCTGGCGCGCGCCGACTCGGCGCTGTACCGCAGCAAGCGCAAGGGAAAAAACAGTAGCACCCGCATTGACGCCGACGGCAGTGAACAATCGTCGGCCGGTTGAAGCCAGCGACTCAGATTACCTTCAGCAACTGTGCCCGCAACTCTTCGGCACGCCGGCGGCCATCGCGCGTTTCAACAATGGCGTTGTACCAGGGCGCGAAATGCTCGCGCATTTCCTCATGAGTTTTGGCGGCGAACGCGCCTTCAATAATGCTCAGATGCGTTGCCGGGCCGCAAAAGGTTTTCAGCGTGTTCATGATGAAGTTGCGTGCCATGTCCAGCTCTTTCGGATCCGGCTTGGCCGGCACCTCGCGGAAGGTGGTAATCGCCGGCAAGCCGCCATCCGCCGCAGGCACCGAACTCGCAGTAGGCTCGGTTTGTGCCAGCATCTCGATGAAACCCGACTCCTCCAGCAAGCCCAGTGTATGGCTCAGATCATCGGCCAGCGCCATGGCACGGATGTCCTCGACCGTACGCTTGCCATCGATCATGATCAACACACGCCGCACTCGCGGCGTCAGCCCCCCGGTGCGCCCGGTCATCTCCTCAACGCCCTTGGCCGTCTTTACAAAAACAACGCTCATTACCTGCCTCCTCCAAGATTCGGTATGTCATTGTTATTTTTATTGAATTACGGAACAAACCCTCAACAGAAATTAAATACGATTTATCGAAGCAACGCCACCTCTATTTCCCTTCCGTCGGCTCCTCTTTCTTTTTCTTGTAGCGTCCGAACTGGATCGGCCGTGCATGCCGGCTGACAATGAAATCGGCAAAGAACTTCATCCAGATCGTCGAACCGGCAATTGCCGTCCAGGTTTCGTAGGCAACCCCGCCAATGACCACCATGCCGATCACCGTCACCGCAATACCCCCGGCGACCAGGTTGATGGCGGCAGTGTAGGGCGCATATTTGGCGGCATTCGGCGGCGGTTCGCCACCTTTTAATGCAACCTCGGAAAAATCGCGTTTAATAATGATGCGCCAGGTTCGCCGCAGCCAGAAAAAGGCCATCGGAAACAGCGCGAGAAACAGAATCCAGGTCATTGCTACGCCTACGTCCATCAACTACTCCTGTCATCCACAGCCGCCGGCTGCGGAAAAATGAAACCCATGTAAACAGCAGGGTGGCCTGCTGCAAAAGCAATACGCCAAAAAAAACCCCGCCGTAACTGCCAGCGGGGTTTTGCTTGGCGCTACTGCCGGCAATGCCGTCAGTAGCGCAAACATACACCAATCAGTGCTTAGTGTGCACCATCCACAGCCTTCGAGCCACGCGGAATGCGAACATTCTCGACCATGGCCTGGATGTGCTCGGGCGGCTCTTTGGTCATCTTGTCGACAACGAAGGCGACAGCGAAGTTAACACAGGCACCGATGGCACCGAAGGCTTCCGGCGTGATGCCGAAGAAGCTGTTGGCGCCGCCGATCATCGGCAGGAAGTCCGTACCCTTGATGAAGAAGATACCCTTGTGTGCGAACACGTAGAACAGGGTCACGAAGAGACCTGCCAGCATGCCGGCAATGGCGCCTTCCTTGTTCATCTTCTTCGAGAAGATACCCATCATGATGGCCGGGAACAGCGACGAAGCCGCAATACCGAAGGCCAGGGCCACCGTACCGGCCGCGAATCCTGGCGGATTCAGACCGAGCCAGCCGGAAATCACAATGGCCACCGCCATGGCAATCTTGCCTGCCAGGAGCTCGTTCTTCTCGCTGATGTCCGGCGCGAAGACGCCCTTCACCAGGTCATGCGACACGGCAGACGAAATGGCCATCAGCAGACCGGCAGCAGTCGACAGCGCAGCAGCCAGACCACCGGCCGCCACGAGGGCGATCACCCAGTTTGGCAACAGCGCGATTTCCGGATTGGCGAGAACGATGATGTCGGCGTTGACCGTCAGTTCGTTGCCCTTCCAGCCGGCGGCTTCTGCCTTCTTCAACACTTCCGGGTTCTTCGTCTTGTCGTTGTAGTACTGGATGCGGCCGTCGCCGTTCTTGTCTTCAAACTTCAAGAGGCCGGTCTTTTCCCAGCGCTTCATCCAGTCCGGACGCTCATCGGCCTTGATCTGCGATTCAGGCGCAAACGGGTCGGCGTTGTTCATCACCACGCCCGGCGTGATCGTGCGGATCAGGTTGGTCTTGGCCATGGCGGCAACCGCAGGAGCCGTCGTGTACAGCAACGCGATGAAGATCAGTGCCCAACCAGCGGACGAACGTGCGTCAGAGACCTTCGGCACGGTGAAGAAGCGCATGATGACGTGCGGCAGACCGGCGGTACCGATCATCAGCGACATCGTGTACACGAACATGTTCAGCGTGCTGCCGGCTGTCGAAGTCGTGTATTTGCCGAAACCGAGGTCGGTCACCACCTGGTCCAGCTTCGCCAGCAGGCTGATGTCCTGGCCGACGATGTTGGAACCGAGGCCCAGTTGCGGGATCGGGTTGCCGGTCAGTTGCAGCGAGATGAAGATTGCCGGGATGATGTAAGCACTGATCAGCACGATGTACTGGGCGACCTGGGTGTAGGTGATGCCCTTCATGCCACCGAACACGGCGTACATGAACACGATGGCCTGGCCGATGTAGATGCCGGTATCGCTGGAAACACCGAGGAAGCGCGAGAAGGCCACGCCAACACCCGTCATCTGACCGATGATGTAGGTCAGCGACGCGGTCAGCAGGCAGAGCACAGCCACGGTTGAGGCGGACTTCGAGTAGAAGCGGTCGCCAATGAACTGCGGCACGGTGAACTTGCCGAACTTGCGCAAGTACGGAGCAAGGAGCATGGCCAGCAGCACATAACCGCCGGTCCAGCCCATCAGGAACAGGCCGCCGCCATAACCCATGTTGGAAATCAGGCCGGCCATCGAGATGAACGAAGCGGCTGACATCCAGTCAGCTGCCGTGGCCATCCCGTTCATGACCGGGTGAACGCCGCCGCCGGCGACGTAGAACTCGCTGGTGCTGCCGGCACGCGCCCAGATGGCGATGCCGATGTACAGCGCAAAGGACGCGCCGACGACCAGATAGGTGGTTGTTTGAAGATCCATAATGGCCCCTTATTCTTCGTGAACGTCGAACTGGCGGTCGATCTTGTCCATCGCGGCCTTGTACCAGAAAATCAGCGCGATGAAGATGTAGATCGAGCCCTGTTGTGCGAACCAGAACCCGAGCGGGTAACCGCCCAGCATGATGTTGTTGAGCATCGGTGCGAACAGAATGCCTGCACCGAAAGACACCAGGAACCAGATAATCAGGATCTTGGTGAGCAGACCCAACGTCGCGGACCAATAGGCCTTGCCGCTGTCATCCATATTTGTCTCCTCCAATAGATAGATATAGCGATCCCCAATATGAGCAAGGGAACCACGGAGACGATTATTTGCCCTGTCGCTTACTTGAAGCTGACATTCAGCAGACTTTTGGCTGACAAACGGAAGATATAACGCAGAGAGTTTCCAGAGGCGATGCAGACCTCGCGCGCCAAGCACCCGCAGACCGGCCGCTGGACAGCTACTACAAGGGAAATCAGAGTTTCTTTTTGCCGCGCAGGGCAGCCTGCAACATGGTCAGAATGAACAGGGCCAGACAGAGGGCGTTCCCGGCCCCTCCCATGGCACGCAGTTCGGCAAGCCCGGCCAGGTCGCCGGCCACCCGCAGCAGCAGCGAAAGATGCAAGAGCAGCAGCGGCACGTAGAAACCGGCGTGGTAGCGCAAGGCCACACGAACGACCGCGGGAAAAATGATCGGCGCATGACCAAAGACCATGGCCAGCACGAAGCCGACGAAGATGGAATGCAGGGCGGCATCTGTCAGCCATGTCAGGCCAGCCAGCCATGGCTGCAACAAGAACAGCAGCCCGCCGGACAACAGCCAGAAATAGCCGGACAACAGGCAAACTGCAATGAACCGGGTCAATCCCTGCTGGCGGACCGTGCGCCGCGCCACATCCTGACGCAACAACCAGAGCGCCATGCCCAGCAAGGACGCCCCGAGCAGGCTGAACCCTGCAGCGCTCACCGCGCTTAGCAGGATGGCCAGCAGGTGGATGCCGACAATTACCACAAAGATCTGCCGTGCATACGGCGACGGCGGCAGGAAACGCGACAGTTCCAGCCGCTCCCCGGCAATGGTCAGCACCAGAAAACCGATCCAGCCAGCAATTGCCAGCTGATGTTGCCCGGTAAGCCAGGCAATGGCCGCCAGCAGGGCCAAGGCTGAGGCGATTGTCAGCACCCTGGCATGCAGCGAAGGTTGCCGCGCAGCGGCAAATACGGTGACCAGCGTAAGTACCCCTGCGCTACCCGCCATGAACGTCAGCGCCACCTGTTCAGGCACACCGGCGATCAACAGAAAACCGCCCAGGCCGGCACACAGAGGCGCGAGGTAGCCCCAGCGCCGGCCCAGCGCCACCGCCCGCTCCAGGCCAATTACCGTGCCAAAAAAGGCGGCCACCATCAGCGGCCCATGGACGGCAACCAGTTCCGGTCGCGGCAAGGGCACCGGCCAACCCGCCCGGAACAAGCCGGCAGCCACGCCCGCCAGCAAGGACAGCATGCCCAGAATCAGCAGTGGAAAACGCCAGGCAACGGGCAAGCCGCCGGTGTCGGTACGTGCAGGTGGTGCCATGTCGGCGGGGGCCTTACCAGCCAAAATGACTACGGGCCGTTTCACTCATCCGTTCCGGTGACCAGGGGGGCTCCCAGACCAGATTCAGTTCAAGCTGCACGCCATCAGGCAAGATCGCTGAGACCGCGGCACCCGCTTCGTCAAGGATCATGTCGCCCATTGGGCAGGTCGGCGAGGTCATGGTGATATCGACCGCCATGACTGACTCCAGACTGACGATGCGATAGACCAGCCCAAGCTCGACGATATTGATCCCGGCTTCGGGATCAACCACCTGACGCAGGGCATTTCGCACACGCTCGACAAGCCCAGGCTCGTCGGACGCCAGGACGGCCCCGCTGTTTTCCTGACCCATTCAACCCTCCGGAATTATTGCCAGGCCGCCGCGACACATGAGGAACGCCGCTCGACCTTGGTGCCATAGCGGGAAACGGCAAGCGCACACATCGCCACCCCTTCGCTGTCGATCCGCGTGACTTCGGAAAGGTCGATTTCCGTCACCCCGACCCGCGCCACCCCGTGCATGAAGTCATTGCGGTTGGCGGCAGTCAGCCCGCCGGCAATGCGCATCAGCTTGCCACCATGGTGCGTATGAATGGTCAGGATGCTGGCCTTGCCGCGGCGAATTGCGCCATTGATGGCATCGTCGATCAGATGCTGGCTCATCGGGCCGGCATGAAAGCGGGCACCGTACAACCCCTCTCCCACCCGGCTGGCAACTGTGGCTGCGATATCGATCAGGGCCGATTCGAAGACGCGGAATTCACAGCCGATGGTTTCCCCAACGGCCAACTGGAAATCACTGCGGAACATCAAGCCACCCAGCGACAGGTTTTCCAGCCCACCTGCAGCCCGCTCACCGCGATGGCCAAGCATCATCGGCAGCGCATGGTCAAACTGCACGCGCTGATGACGACGCTGCTCGGTGCAGGGATGGGGGTCACGCTCTGACATGAAGGCTCGCTAAGGCAAAATGTGGGGCAATATTACCAAACCTGCCCCCACCCGATACCCGTCATGACGATCACCGGCATTTTCCGAACCTTTCTCTCGCTGCTGCTCTGCGGCCCTTTGTTCGCCTTTGCTGCCAGCAAGTTGCCCGTGCCACTGGCCAATGCACTGGAAAGCGCCAAGCTACCGGCAGCCCATGCCGCGTTCTTCGTGCAGCAGGTCGATGCCAATGCACCACTGCTGTCCTACAACGCCGAGCAAGCGATGAACCCGGCCTCGACCATGAAACTGGTCACCGCCTATGCCGCCCTTGACCTGCTGGGACCAGCCTATCGCTGGAAGACGCAGGTACTGGCCGACGCACTGCCCCGTGCCGGCAGGCTGGCCGGCAGGCTGGCCGGCAATCTGTACCTGAAAGGCAGTGGCGACCCCAGCCTGACAGTCGAACAGCTCTGGATGCTGCTGCGGCAATTGCGCAGCCGTGGCATCACCGAGATCGGCGGCGACCTGATGCTCGACCGCAGTGATTTTCAACTCCCCCCCCACGACCCGGCAGCTTTCGACAACGAACCCCTGCGCCCTTACAACGCCGGCGCCGATGCCCTGCTGGTCAATTTCAACAGCCTGCGCATTGCCCTGTTGCCAAACATCGCCAGCCGCAGCGTCAACGCCGTCATCGAAACGCCCGTCATGGATTTCCGTATTGACCCACGCATTCAACTGAGCGACGGCCCCTGTGGAGACTGGCGTGAAAAACTCACGGTGGCGATCAGCGGCAAACAGCTGGTGCTTGGCGGCAGCCTGGCCGCCAGTTGTGGCGAAAAGACATTGCACCTTTCCGCACTCCCGGCCGACGACCACATTGCACAACTATTCAGTGCGCTGTGGCAGGAGCTGGGCGGCACCTTCTCCGGAAAAGTGAGCAATGGCACCGTACCGGCAGGCGCACACCTGCTGCTTGAGCACAGCTCGCCCTCGCTCAGTGAAATCGTCTTCGACATGAACAAGTGGAGCAACAACGTCATGGCCCGCCAGCTGTTGCTGGCACTGGCCCCGTCCCGGCCGGCAAGCATTGAGGCCGGGCGGCGGCGCCTCGAAAGCTGGCTCAATGACAAGGGTGTTCGGGGCATCACCATCGATAACGGCGCCGGGCTTTCCCGGGAAGCACGGCTGAGCGCAGCGGGCCTCGGCAAGCTGCTCCTCGCTGCCTGGAAAAGCCCGGTGATGCCGGAGTTGATGGCCTCGCTGCCGATTGCCGGCAGCGATGGCACCTTGAAAAAACGGCTGGGTGACAGCCCGGCTGCCGGGCGCGCCCACCTGAAAACCGGCTATATCGAAGGCGTGCGCAGTATCGCCGGCTATGTCATGGATCGCAGCGGGCAGCGCTGGGTGGTCGTTGGCATCCTCAACGACGCGCAGATGAAGAATGGCTCGAAGCCGCTCGACGAACTGGTGCGCTGGGTTGCCGAACGCTAGATCACCATCGGCTTGATGTCCGACAAGGCCATCCAGCCGCGCACCACCCGATAGGCCACCCACACGCCGAGAATGGCGATCAGCGCCCAGGCAATGGGGATGCCGATGATGGTGATGATGAACAGGCCATAGACGATCAGCCAGAGCAGCGTGAACCAGAAGGTGCGAATCTGCCAGCGGAAGTGGCTTTCCAGCCAGGTGCCGGCGACATCGCCACGTTTCACGTAGTTGAGAATGACGGCCAGCAGCGAAGGCACGCCAAAGACAAAGCCCCCGGCGACGGTTGCCGAAGAGAGTACGCCGACCACCACGGCAACGGCATGCAGGCCGTAGATCAGGTGCGTCAGTTGCACCAGCGAGGGGCGAACCCCCATCAGGTCAGGCTGGGGAACAGGTTCTTGCATGAAAACTCCTTCGGGTCGTGGATGCTTACAGTGCGCTTCGCGGCACGCACCGGCGCCGTGCTTTCGTTACAACAGTTTTTGCAGCAGCAATGCCTGCCCGGCTGCCGGGTCGAGTTCATAGGGCACATAACCGGCGCGTTGATAGGCCGCCATGGCTGGCTGATTCCGGGCCAGCACCTCAAGCGTCAGCTTGCAGCAGCCAAGCGCCTGTGCCCGCTGCTCAGCCCAGGCCAGCAAGGCTTGCCCAACACCCTGCCCACGCCAGCCAGCACGCACCACGATGTCGTGGATATTGAGCAGGGGCTGTGCCGCAAAAGTGGAAAAGCCGGCAAAACAATTGATCAGGCCGACCGGCTCAGTTTCTGAAAATGCCAATGCGCCGTGAAAAATCGGCAAACCCCTGAGCGCTTCTACCAGATGTGTTCGGGCATAAGACGACAAGCCCGCACCGCCCCCCATCGGATCAAGCGCGTAGTGATCGAGCAATTCAAGAAAAGCTGCTGCCTGATTGCTGTCGTGCAGATCGAGCGGGTGAATCTGAATCCCGGGCATCGTCACAATCCGAGCTGTGCCCACATTGCGTCGACCCGCTGCTTTACTGTCTCGTCCATGGTGATGGTGCGCCCCCACTCGCGGTCGGTTTCGCCCGGCCATTTGTTGGTCGCGTCGACACCCATCTTGCTGCCGAGGCCGGCTACTGGCGAAGCGAAATCGAGATAGTCGATCGGCGTATTCTCGGCGATCAGTGTGTCGCGCGCCGCATCGACCCGCGTGGTCAGCGCCCAGATCACTTCCTTCCAGTCGCGCACATCGACATCGTCATCCACCACGATGATGAACTTGGTGTACATGAACTGGCGCAGGAAGCTCCAGATGCCAAACATCACCCGCTTGGCGTGGCCGGCGTACTGTTTCCTGATGCTGACCACGGCCAGGCGGTAGGAACAGCCTTCCGGCGGCAGATAGAAGTCGACGATTTCCGGAAACTGCTTCTGCAGGATCGGCACGAACACCTCGTTGAGCGCGACGCCGAGCATCGCCGGCTCGTCCGGCGGCTTGCCGGTGTAGGTGCTGTGGTAGATCGGGTCGCGGCGCATGGTGATGCGCTCCACCGTGAATACCGGAAATTCGGCCTGTTCGTTGTAGTAGCCGGTGTGGTCACCGTAGGGGCCTTCGAGTGCGCTCTCGCCCGGATGGATGACACCTTCCAAGACAATTTCGGCCGAGGCCGGCACCTGCAAATCCGCCTTTCTCTGCAAGTCTCCGATGCACTTCACCAGCTCGGTGCGAGAACCACGCAGCAAGCCGGCGAACTGGTATTCGGAGAGCGTGTCCGGCACCGGCGTCACGGCGCCGAGGATGGTGGCCGGATCGGCCCCCAAGGCCACTGCCACCGGATACGGCTGGCCGGGGAATTTCTGGCAGTGGTCACGAAAATCCAGCGCGCCACCACGGTGCGCCAGCCAGCGCATGATCAGCTTGTTCGGCCCCAACACCTGCTGGCGATAGATGCCCAGATTCTGCCGGCTCTTGTTCGGGCCGCGCGTGATGGTCAGCCCCCAGGTAATCAGCGGCGCCACGTCGCCCGGCCAGCAGTGCTGGATCGGCAGGCGTGAGAGGTCGACATCCTTTTCATCCCACACCACCTCCTGGCACGGCGCCGACGAGAGCACCTTGGGCGCCATGGCCAGCACCTGCTTCAGCAGTGGCAGCTTGTCCCACGCGTCCTTGAGCCCTTTCGGCGGTTCCGGTTCCTTCAGGTAAGCGAGCGTCTTGCCGACTTCGCGCAAGGCCAGCATGTCTTCCTGCCCCATACCCAGTGCCACGCGGCGTGGCGTACCGAAGAGGTTGCCAAGCACCGGCATGTCGTGGCCCTTGACCTTCTCGAACAGGATCGCCGGCCCACCGGTACGCAGCACACGGTCGCAGATCTCGGTCATCTCCAGCACGGGATCAACCTCAACGCTGACGCGCTTGAGTTCGCCGATGCGCTCGAGTTGGGCAATGAAGTCGCGGAGGTCTTTGTAATGCATCGGAGTCCTGGAAAGATTGGCCGGGGCAGCTTGCGGGATTATAGTGCCTGCAAACAGACCGAGGCACTCCATGGACCGGAATGAACTGATCGATTGCTTGCCATGCATCGCTTTTACTGCCCGCGTCGATGCAGAGCGCCTGCACTTTGAGCACACAGGGGGGGCCGGGCTCCGCCGACTGGCGGTCGGCACAGACGATGGTGCCCGCCTGGCAGAGGCGATTCACCCTGATGATTTGCCGAAGTTTACTCAAGCCGACGGCGGTGCCGAATGCCCGGTTCGTCTGCGCGGCGCCGACGGCGAATGGCTGCCCTGTTGCCTCTATCGCGGCAACACCGTCGCCGATGGTGAGGGATACCGCTACACCGGACTGCTGACCAACGCCACCGGACAACAGGCTTTGCTCGACGACGCCCAGCGTTACCGCGATTACGCCGAAATGTCCTCGGACTGGTACTGGGAGCAGGACGAGGAATTCCGCTTCACCTACTTCTCGCGTGAATTCGAAGAGGTTACCGGCGTCCCCAGCAGCCGGGGCCTCGGCAAGACACGCTGGCAAGGGCTGGGCAAGGAGCGGCTGAGCAACATCGACTGGGCCGCGCACGAACAGAGCCTGCGCGCACACCAGCCCTTCCGCAACCTCGAGTACCCCGCCCGCCGCCAGGACGGCAAGATCGTCTGGTTCCGCGTCAGCGGCAAGCCACGTTTCGACAGGTCCGGCCGCTTCACCGGCTATTTCGGCATTGCGTCCGATGTCAGCGCCGGCAAGAAAATGGAAACCCACATCCACCAATCCGAGCGACTGGCGGCGATCGGCCAACTGGCGGCGGGCATGGCCCATGAGATCAACAACCCGATCGGCTTCGTCCGTTCCAACCTGGAAACCCTGGGCAAGTACCTGAACGATCTGCTGGCACTGGCAGAAACGGCGGCCGCCCTGACCCATGACGCGGCACCGACGCCAGAACTGCGCAGCGCATTGCAGCAGGCAATCGCTTCTGCCGATCTCGATTTTCTGCGCGAGGACGCACCGCAACTGATCGACGAATGCCGCAGCGGGCTGGACCGTGTGCGCAAGATCGTCGCCGACCTCCGCGAATTTGCCCACGAGGGCGAGGCCGAATGGAGCGATGCCGATATCTGTACCTGCCTGGATAGCGCCATCAATGTGCTGTCCGACAGCCTCCCGGAGCGCATCACGGTAAAAAGAGAACTGACGTCACTGCCACTGGTACGCTGCCGGCCAGCACTGATCAATCAGCTTGCGCTGGCACTGCTGACCAATGCCGTGCAGGCAGTGGCGGACAAGGGCGGCTGCATCACGGTCACAAGCGGCCAGTCGGATGAGCACACGGTATGGTTTGAAGTCAGCGACAACGGATGCGGCATCCCGCCCGCAGACATGCCGCGTATCTTCGAGCCGTTCTTCACCACTCGACCGGTCGGCAAAGGCACCGGCATGGGACTCGCCACCTGCTTCGGCATCGTGACCGAGCATGGCGGGACCATCGACGCCCAGAGCACGCCGGGAAGCGGTAGCCGCTTTCGGGTCAGCCTGCCGCTGCAGCAACCAAGCTGACCACCGCGCCTTATCCTCGGCAGTATTACTTCAGCGCACTTCCGGACATCAGGAAGTCGACCGCAATCCCGGAAAAAATGACCAGCCCGATCCAGTTGTTATGGAGAAAGGCCTTGAAGCAGCGCGCCGGTTCCCGTGTCCGGATCAGGGTGTAGTGATAGATCGCTATCCCTGCCGCCGCCACGAGCCCGGCATAGAAGGCAACGCCCATCGCCAGCCCGTGGCCGACCCACGCAATCAGTACCAGTGCCGCTGTGTAGCAACACATCACTGCCACCACATCGAAGCGTCCAAAGGTGATCGCCGAAGTACGGATACCGATTTTCAGGTCATCCTCGCGGTCCACCATGGCATATTCGGTATCGTAGGCCACCGCCCAGAAGACATTGGCCAGCAGCAGCCACCAGGCTTCGGCAGGCACGGAACCCAGATTGGCAGCATAGGCCATCGGGATGCCGAAACCGAAGGCGACACCAAGATAGGCCTGCGGGATGGCGAGAAAACGCTTGGTGAAAGGATAGGAGGCAGCGAGAAACAGCGCCGGTACCGACAGCCCGATGACCAGCCAGTTTTTCAGCGGCAGGATCAGCACAAAGGCGCACAGCACCAGTGCTGCGAAGAGAATCATCGCCTCCTTCGTCGACACCTTGCGTGCAGCCATCGGCCTGTTTTTCGTACGTTCGACATGCGGGTCGAAATCGCGGTCGGCAAAGTCGTTGATGACGCAGCCGGCCGAGCGCATGAGCACGGTACCGAGCACGAAGATCCACGCCACCATCCAGTGCGGCTGCCCCAGTGCCGACAGCCACAAGCCCCACAGGGTCGGCCAGAGCAGGAGCAGGATGCCGATCGGCTTGTCCAGCCGCATTAACCTCTCGTAAAGGTCTAGCTTTTCGCGGATTTGAGCTATATTTGTCACAGCCTTGTCACAGTACGGAGCAATTCATGGGAACGATTCGAAGACGTGGAGATTACCAGTTTCAAGCCCAAGTCCGAAGGGCGGGCTACCCTCCGCAAAGCAAGACTTTCGAGAATCGGCGCGACGCTGAGAAATGGATGCGTTCTATTGAGCGGGAAATGGATACCGGAAGCTTCATTCCCCGCGACGAAGCTGCCAGAACGACGATCAATGACCTGGCCAAAAATTACCGAGCCGAGCTACTGCCAAAGCAAAGGGGGCAGCGACAGGAAGACAGCCGATTAAAAGTGGTTGAGACGAAGTTCGGGAAGTACCACTTATCGGCCGTCACGCCGGCCATGGTTGCCGGTTGGCGAGATGAGCTCAGCAAGACCTTGGCGCCGCAGACTGTCCAGCACTATCTCGCCGTCCTGAACCGCCTGTACAAGGCAGCTGTGCGTGATTTTGGTATTCCGCTACCTCTCGGCAATCCCGTGGCCAGCGTTCGCATGCCGACAATCGCCAATGCTCGCGAGCGTCGCCTGGAAGGTGACGAGGAAAACCGACTACTCGCAGAACTTGATCGCAGCAGGGGAAAATGTCTGAAGCCAGTCGCCCTACTCGCATTGGAAACAGCCATGCGGCGAGGGGAGTTATTGTCTTTGCGCTGGGAACATATCGACCTCAAGCGCAAGGTGCTGCACCTCCCTGACACAAAGAATGGCTCCAGTCGCAACGTTCCGCTTTCCAGCCGCGCTGTCAGCATCCTCGAAAAACTTCCCCGAAATCTTTCTGGAAAAGTGTTTAGCACAAGTGAAACGGCAATTACTGAAGGTTTCCAGCGTGTAGTTATTCGCGCAAAAATTCCAGATTTCAGGTTTCACGATCTGAGGCACGAAGCCACCTCTAGGCTCGCCGAGAAACTAGAAATGCACGAGCTCGGAAAGGTTACCGGCCATAAATCCCCCCGGATGTTGATGCGCTACTACCATCCACGGGCCGAGGATCTGGCGAAAAAACTCAGTTAGCATGGCCCGATTTCACCTAAAATTGCCACACAATACTGATTACAAATATTCAATTTCCAGGGAGGATGATGTGAAAAGAGTTATTGGTATCGCGCTTTTTCTTTTGTTTCCAATTGCGGCCATGGCAGCCCCGCCGTCGGTCGCAGAGTTGACGGAACTATTCGACACCGACACAGATTCAAGCCTTGAATACAATGCAGCCGCATCTATAGCAAACGTGAACGACGAAAATAGATACATCGGTTACTGCACGGGCAAAGAATACAACCGACTCATTGATGAATGCATGAGATCGATAAAGCGAGGACAAGGCTTAGCAGCCTTCGGTGCCGCGCAGCTAGCAGCCCGAGTCGCCGCCACTTGCGCAACGGTAAGGATTCGCAAGGGTCAAAAAACAAAATACGAGATCTATGCAATGCAAGTTGGTACTGCACTCGTTTATGCCAATGCAGCCAAGCAGGGGAAAAAAGATGCTGATATTAAGCGCGCAATTCGGTACTTGGAGTATGCAGAGGCCAACGGTATTCACCAAATTTCCGAGATGTTGGCCGACATAAAAAAGAAAAAGTAACCCGACGCATAAGCACTGCCTTGTTTAAAACTACCGAAAGGTTATCCATGGATATTTCAATCTTCGGCCAGACATACAGCCTTGTCGAATCTACTGCAAAATCTATTGGTCGTCAGGCGGCATCAATTCAGGCGCCAGATGGAAAAATTTTGCCCGATGCTTTTGAATTCGATCCAAAGAGCGGGATCGCCACCTTTGACGAAGATAGCGTCTACAACCTACTTCACGATGCAAAATCAAAAACATCCCCCATTGCGATGTTCGCGCTGATGGTTACAGATATATTGCTCCGCATCGTCAGGGGTATTCGCGGTTTGTTCGGGGGTCAGTACAGCGGCACCTTTGGGTTCGGCAGCGTAGGGAACCTAATTATGGCAACGTCGGCGATCGCATTGCTTCTTGTATCTGCTGCCGCCGCGGTTATCATCGTTCCATTGGTGCTGGCCGCTTGGATGATCCGCAAGTCGATCGACAATGACATAGCCGTTGAGAAGTCGCACCTGATTAATCAGGTGCTTTCCTATTTCACTACAACAGCCAGCACCGCAGCCTAAAGCACGATGGGATTACGCCTTTGAAACCGTTTCAAAGGCGTATTGAACCCCCTGACCAGTGCCAAGAGTTGATACCTGTTCGAAAGGCTTTCAAACAGGTATCAACCACTCAAAGCGCGATCAAGATGCACCCGGCAAGCACCTGAAACCCGTTTGAAACGGTTTCAAACGCCAAACGCTTTAGCTTGCTAAATCAACGCTGGTCATTTGCTCGTGTAGCTGATCAAGCCTTGTTGCATGCTTGATCAGCAGATCAGCGAGGCGCCGCATGTCCTGCGCAGACATGTCCACCGAAACCCTCGCCGATGCACAAGGTCCACGAGGCCCGTTGCTCTCCATTGAAATTTCCAGTTGGCCAAAAGGCCGCAGTGCCTCGCCATGGTTGTCGAGTCCCGACAGCACGACAGTGCACGACCCAAGTTGACATAGAAGCCCTTGCTCGATCGATCGTTCTCTGTAATCACCAGCTCCACAGCTAAAACAGCAACATTTGCTACCAACAGTCCAGACTGCAGCAACGCCGCAGGTGTCGCACACCCCCCCAACAGGAGAACGATCGCTGCTCATGACAACCACGCATGGGTGTGAAGGATAAATGTGCCCAGCAGACAAGCTGCCCCACCAACAAGGAACCAAGGGCGGTCTTGCCACATACTTCCAAGTGCCAACTGCAATGCACCGCCAAACGAATAATTTGCCTGTGGCGGCACCTCAATGCCACCACGCTCATCGACGTCATGGGTGCGACGAAAATTTAAATGCGCTGCAATCGCAGCCCTCTCTGCTTCAGTTGCCGCCCAAGCAACGCGCCCATCAGCGCGGCGCGGAATGCCTGGGAATAATCTTTTCTTTTGCATGCTAAATCTCCTTCAGTTCCGGTTGGCGATCTCGACCAGAGCATCTTCAATGGCGCCGGCATGGTCATAGGACAGCATCTCTTTACGAAGCTCACTTGCCTTCGCCGCGAGGCCCGCCGTCAATATCTCAATGATCAGGTTCTTGTGGTGCTCAATTTCATCCGATTTACCAATTACGTAGTCGACGGTGTCCAGCCAATCGGCAGGAATATCTCGCCATCTCATATCTTCGACAAACACGCCTACCCTCGCCCACGAGCCAAAGCTACTCCAGTACTGCTCGCCAACGTGGTCCGGGAAATCCTGGGCAAAGTACGGGTTTGCCTGAATTAGACATCCCTTCCCAGCCTCCGGGAAAACGGCAAAGGCGAGATCGCCACGCGCCAACTGTATTACTGCTTCTTCGGTCAAACTCCGGATGGCCGCCTTGAGTTCAAGTACTGCTGTTTTACTGTTCATTTGATTCTCCTATCGTTAAATTTTTTCACCGTCGACTGCTGCGCCGCCGGTTTGTCCACGTACCTATCAAATGGGTTGTCCGCGCACATCCGCATGACACTGAATCCGCCGCCCGCGACGACGACCAGCAGAGCTCTGCGAACCCACGTCACAATAAAATCACCGATCGCCGTTCCAATTCGCCAGCCCGCTCCTCCGCCCAGACCGTATGCCAATCCCGCCCAGACCCTTCGCCAGAAGCCCATGATTTGTCTCCTTACCTTCTTCTCTTTTGTCAGCCGATACGCAGGACTACATCTCCCTCATCACTCACAACAAATAAATTGACGTCGGAGAGTCGATACTGCCCACCGGGGCCACCTTGCACGTGGTAGTCACCATATGAGGCCTCGATGTAAACCGGGAACAGCGCACCCTTCTCCCCTTGCCCGAAATACTTCGAGCTCCGTTTGATCTTCGCGAATATCCGCTGCCCGCCCCTAACCAGCTCAGCCTTCTTTACCTTGTAGGCAGCAGCACGCGAGATACCCTCGTCTGTATTCAAATCCAAAAACTCAACCGTCGTCATGTCACACCCCATTCCCGCGCTTGATGAGTTCGCGCACCTCAGCCTTCGCGTCCTTGCGCTCCCGCTGACTACTGCCAGTCAGTGCGGCACACAGGCGTGCAAGGTCGTAAACAACCGCTTCCAGATACCCACAGGTACCCTCCTTAAAGAAGCCTTCTGCTGAAACCCGCTTTTTTGCCCCTTTGCTGATCATGTCTTGCCTCGCAGTAACCATTGCCATCACCATTGCCATTCCCTCGCTATACTCCCGCCGTGTTATCGGGGCTTCGCTTTCGCCGTTAATCACATCGGGCCTAGATTGATCCGGGTTCGTTGCTTTTGCTTCGTTGGTCGGGTTGTTTTCTGTACGCATGATTCATCTCCTTTTGTGGTGATTTACATCAGTCCTGAGTTGAGAGCCGGGTATGCCGTCGGGGATCAGGCCGGCGCTTTTGAGCAACACAAGGGAGAAACCGGAGGCCGCATGCGGCTTTTTTTCTGACGCTTCATCAAGAAAAAAAACGAACGGGTGAGGATTTCAGGGCAAAGCCCGGCCCTTGTGTTGCGGGGCCGGGCTGATACACGTCGGTGCTTATGCCCATCTCTCAGCTCGTTTAGGACTGATGTAGATCGCCGCGCTACAAAAGGAGTTGGATCGTTTTTGCGTTCAGGAAACGGTTTCCCGACCAATAGAGGCGCAAAGCGCCGTCTAACTACACTGCTCGCCGAAGGCGTGCAGTCGCGGGGCAGGCGAGCGCGAAGCGCTGGCCACGCTTTGCCCCGATTCACAGCACCGGGACGGCGCAAGGACAAGTGAACAGAAGGGCTTGTCCCTGTAGGGGATGGGCGGCTTTGCCGGCTACACTGTCGGCACCCGCTCCCCGGCTTTCGCCGGGGATGGCTCATTCGGTAGAGAGAGGTCAAGGTAGTCATGGCCTCAGTCCTTCTTCCCAGCACCATCATTTCGCCCAGACGTCGATGGCAATCGTCTCGGCACCCTGAAATTGGGGCTCAAATGGCCTGAGATTATGCCGTTTGCAAGTGCTGGTATTTGAAGGACCAGGAGCAACATCACGGCGGCAATCATCAAAACCACAGCCGCCCCTGCTATATCAACAACGCCCGGCTGACTCGATGCCGCTGCTGCTGTATTCAAGAGGGGAACCAGCGTCGAGCAAAAACTGATCAAAATCACCGAAAAGACCTTGTAAAGCGCTGCGATGACCAGTGCCTTCACCCACCCCCAGAACACGAACGAAGTCGGTTCATAGATCAGCCAAGGCACCATCAGCGGGCCAAGGAGCAACGTAACGCCCACGAGAACTTGCGATAGGAGCAAAACGCCGCCATACAGAACACCAACAACCATCAAAACGACAATGGAAGCCAGCCGGAAAAGATTTGCCATCAAAATTGAGGGGAAATTTGTAACGAACTCATACACACCCCCAGCCAGGAGTCCAGATCCTTCATAGATTGACTGAGCGGTGCGCAACAGCACCGTCATTCCCTGGGTAATCCCTGCCCCGGCCGTCGCACCGCCAGAAACTTTTGCGCTTATATAATCAAATCCACCGAGCAGACTCTGCTGAAATACGTAAGTCCAGCTTTGCAAAAAGAAGAGCACCAAACCGATTTTCAGCACCAGCCCAATCGTCTCGGCAACAACCTCGTTGAAGCTTTCACCAGCAAGCATCACGATGATCATTTTGTAACTGACCAGGGCCGCCCCGAGTGCAAAAAGCAAGCTCTTGCCTTCAGGAATAAATATCTGAGACAAGGCGGTGTTGTGAGCATTGAGCGCTCCGTAGACAGCATCGACAGCAGCAGAGAGGTCCATGTCACTTCCCTCCACCAAGGCGCGCATTGGTGCGCGCATTCGCTTCGTCTTGCGCCTTCCGCAAAGCGTCCGCCTGCTGCATAGCGCGCTTCCGTGCCCCCACCTCCTCCTGCATCGCTGCCGTCTGCGCCTGGTAATGCTGATTGAGGTTTGATATTCCAACACCCGTGAGTGTGGTCAGGGTTTGGAGCTGGGCGCTCATCACGGAAACGGCGGCATGTGTACCGCTCGTTCTGCCGATTTTCTGCTGATGTATGGCCAACTCTTTGAATGCTTGCTCAATGGCGCCCGCCGCTTGGAGTTCTGCCCCGGTCAAGAATGAAGTCTGTTCACCTCTGTATTGGGCATAGTCCATTTCGCGCTGCAAATAGTCCTTCCAGGACAAATTTGAGGCCGAGAACAGATGCATTCGGTGCGTCAGGACTTCTTTAAAGTTATTCACGCTGCCGTAGAGCTTGTGCGCAGCTGTTACCGCGTCACTCACCTCTCTGTAATGGTTACTCGCCTCTGCAAACATATCTTTGTATTCCGCAACATCCAGCGGCAGCTGCTGCAAAGTCTCATAGGCCAGCTGCTTGATCTGCGTCATGTTGCGGATCTCATCCTGCATGGTTTGCATCGCGAGTTCTGCGTTGTTCAGGATCTGGGTCACTTCCGTTGCACCACCATTACCCATAACTGAACCGCCTAAAGCCATCGGCGAAACCGCGATCAGAGGAACGCAAGATATAACTGCAGTAAGTTTTTTCAGTACCAGTCGTTTCATTTGAATCTCCTTGAGTGGGTTACAACTGTTTATGCCCATGCGGCGAAGCGGTCCTGACCATCGTTGCAAAGATCAAACGAGTTACAAGCCCCCAAATTTGCCGAAAGCAAATAAAGTTTTTTGGGGGCTTGCGGATTGAGGGATGTGTGTTATCAGCCGCTGGGGAAAGCAAGAAAGCTCACCGCTCAAGCTCAAACTCGCGCGCCGGCGCACGCTCCGGCGAAGCCGATGGAAGTGAAGGCGCGGGCATCTCGAGCGCCGTGGACTTGTCGACCTGCCGGCTGATCGCATCGCCCAGCTTCTCAACGGAGTCGGTAAAGACTTCCAGTTGATCCTTGACCCGGGTCACATCCGTATAAAAGGACCGCTCAGAGGTCGTGCGGCTGTTTGAATCACGGTCAAGAAGCACGCGGCTGGATCCCAAGCCCTGTGCGCTGTGCCCGGTCGCGGCGTATCCGTGATCCAGAGAAAGCACGGCTTTCCGGGCATTGATCTCCACCGCCTGCCGGGTGCCGTCCACCTGGACGTGCAGCCGGCCATCCTGCACAGCGACGACTGTCGCGCGCCGCCCGTTGCGGATGACGTCGCCGGAATCGGTCAGCACATTCCCTGTGATCCGGATCCGGTCCCCGGCCGCAAGCTCCCGGGCTTCAACAAAGCCCACGGAAACGCCCCGACCAGAAAGACGGGCAGGCGCAATGTGCGCCTCCGTACCGTTCGGTTTGGCCATCACCAGCTCATTGCTTTCCGCGCGTTTGATTTGCCAGACGTCGCCACGCACCGCACCAAGGCTGCGGTAGTCGCGCTCGAAGCGGACGGACTGGCCCACGGCGTAGGAAGCCACCCGCTTCTTCTCGGCCGAGGTCAAGTCTTCACGGCGGAAGATCTGGACCTGCTCGCCGGCACCAGCGAGCCCCAGCTGCCCCCGGATTGCGGTATTGAGTGCCAGGCGATCAGCGTTCGAGCCGGTCAGGACAAGGCAGTCCTTGCGCGACTCGGCATCCATGCCGGCGTAGCGCTGAGCAATCGCCAAGTGCCGCGCCTCGCGCCCAGCAATCTGGTGAACGGACTCGCCCAGACGCGCCAGCGCCTCACGCCCCTTCCCTTCGGCCGAAAGCTTGGCGACATCCCGCAGCTGCGGGGTCTGCTGCCGCAGCATCTTGTCCACGGTGCAGCACGCCATGCCTGCTGTCTGCATCTGCTCGAAGGCCGGGCCGGCGTCGACGGCTTGATACTGTCCCCGGTCGCCCACAACGATCACACGAGCGCCGCCAGCTTCGGCGGCCTTAACCACAGCCGCCACCTGCTTTGCCGACGCCAGCGAAGTCTCGTCCAGCAGCAGGACAGTGCGCGGATTCAACCCCTTGTCTGCCGACGCTTCCCAGCTTTGGAGCGTGTTGCCGGAGATGCCAGCATCGCCCAACGCCTTCACGGCGCTATGCGACGGGGCGACCCCGACGATTTTGAAACCAGCCGCTTCGGCCTGCTCTTTCAGTTCCAGGAGCATCGTGGTTTTGCCGACGCCGGCCCTACCCTGGACACCAACCACGGCATTTGTGGTCGTCATGAGGAACTCAACCGCCGCCCGCTGCTTGTCGTTGAGCTTGCTGCCTTCTAGCTTCTGCCGCACGCTCTCGGCGCTCGCCATCGCAGGCACAGCGTCACGCCCGCGCTGCTCGGCGTCGAGGATCGAACGCTCCAGCGCCTGCCCCTGCTTTGTTGTCAGCGTCCCATCCGATTTCCGAATGATCTCGCCAGCCGCCTCACGCCCGGCCATCTCGCGTTTGATGTTTGCGACGGTGGCACTACCCCAAGCCACGCTCAGCGCAGCGCGCTCGAGCTCGCGGACTGGCCACGCCATCTCGCGCTCACCGAGATGCGCCAGGGCAAAGGAAACCGCCTCGCGGGCAGCGCCTTGCGGCGAGGATGCAAGGCCGGGAAGTGGCCCGGCCGGGATGCTGCGATCGAGGCCGACGGCCATCGCCCGGGTATTCCACTCCGCGACAAGCCCGTCCCGGTCGTAGAACCGTTTACTGTCGCGGGTATCCAGGGCAACGACCTCACGCTGTTCGGCGGTAGAGCCCTCGCGGGTCAGTCCTCGCTCAGCCAGCGCCCGGTCAATGTTTTCGGTACGGCGCGAGAACTCGGCGATTTGCCGCTCGTCGATCGCGGCCAGCTCGAAACCGTTGCGCGTCGCGCGCAACTGGTAGCCCAGCGCCGCCAGGCGCACGGCCAGCTCAGACTTATAGACAGAATCCAGTTCGCGCTGCGCGCGATAAACCTCTTGATTCTCTAGGGCGACCCACGTGCCATCCGAACGCTGGGTGATATTCAGCAGCACGCAGTGACTGTGGATATTGGGATCTCCCAAGCGAGAGGTATCGTGCTCGACCGCCCGGCAGGCGATGTTCCCGGTGTACTCACGCGTCACGACGCCCGCCGTTGTCTCGCGGGCAGCGATTCGCTGCTCGACTTCCGTCAGTGCTGCACGCACCGCCTCACGGTGCGCCTGCAGGACACGCTCGTCGCCATTGACAAGTGCAGCAATCGAGACGGACTTGGGCGCAGAGATGCAGACATCGACGCCAGCCCGGCGCTTGCCGCCAGCGCCCGCGGCGATCTCCTCGCCGTTCGGCAGCTTCCCGCGCAGCAGGTCGGCGAATTGCCGGTCTGCATCGGCTTCGGTGAGGCCGAGGCGCTCTGCCCCCTTGCCGATCCATTCGGCGGGCGGGGTGCCCTTGGTGTAGTAGTCGTCCGCACGGTAATAGCTCTCCGCCTGTGCCGCGGCGACATTCTTGACATTGATCATGCTGGATTCCTTGAAGTGGTCTTAACCGCTATGCCTGCACGACGAATGGTTCCGCAACGCGCGGCAGGCGAGGGATCGGGATCTGAACGCGGGCGATGGGGTAATCGCCCGCCAGGGATAGAAAGGCGTCCAGATCCGGCAGATTCTGAAGCTCACTCGGCAGAACTAGCGCCTCGGTGACGTGGCGCTCGGCGGCGGTTTCGTTGCCGTCGCCGCCCAGTCCTTTGCGCTTGCTGCTGCTTTTCTCGGTGCGCAGGATCTGGGCTTGCCCCAGATCGTCGGAGCAGTATTTCGCCGTTTCGGGGTCGCCCTGGCGCAAATAGAGCTTTGATGAGAGGCATGCGAGCAGGGTTTGGGCTTCGTCGCGGCCGTAGGTGGCGCGAAGTTGACTCACGCTCTGCAGGCCAAAGACGCACGAACCCTTGTACTTCCTGAGTTTGGTGAGCGCATCCTTTGCAGCAACCTTGCCAAGGGTGTCGAATTCGTCGGCGATGAAGAAGGTCGGACGGGCGGCACGCTCATCGAGGCTGAGCGTTTCATTGATCGCCAGCTGAAGCCAGCAGCTCAGCAGCTGCCGCAAGGCCGCGATTTGGTTGTCGCGGTAGGACACGAACAGCCATTGATCGCCAGGCGAGCTCCGGATCCAGTCCTTAATTGAAAAGGATCCGCCGTCCGGCAAGAATGACCACGGCAGCAGGTAGTTGGAAATGATTGCCCTGGTGTTACCCAGCATTTTTTCCTGACCTTTCTGGGTCAGGATCGCCGCCGGCGAGCCGGCCAGGAGGGGCCGCAGCTCTTCCGGTTCAGCCTGCCCGACGAAGTGCAGCAGGCGGCTGATGCTGTAGTCGCCTTGGGTGTGCAGGGCGCGCAGCACCTCAGCAAACAGACCTTGCCCATAGTTGTGCCACGAGGCGTCTGGCCCCTGCCCGTCGGGGATGACGGACTTTGCCAGATTTGAAAAATCAAAGGCATCCTGGATATCCAGGAACGGGTTCCAGGAGACGCTGCGCGCGTCGCCTGGTGACAGGATCAGGTCGCCCGGCTTCAGGAAGCGGGAGACATAGGCCCCGCCTACGTCCATCACCAAGCCGCGATCGCCCCTCGCCCGCGCATCGCGGACCATGCCGTAGATCGCTTGGCTCTTCCCGGCGCCCGTGGTGCCGGCGATGAGGAAATGGCGCCCCTCGATTTCCCGGGGAACCGGGATATCGCCGATGCGGATGCGCGCCGGCGTGTCCGCCTCGCGGGCGGTGCTCTGCAGGTAGTCCAGTGCCACCGCCCCACCGCCACCGATAGCGACGGCGATGGCGCCCGCAGCCAGCGGGGCCACGCCAAGCCAGGCAAGGATGATGAACAGCGCCAGGCTGTAAGCCGCGACGAGCAGCAGCAGGCGGGTGAGCTTTTGGAGGGAGTCCATTATTTGCCCTCCTTCTCAATCCGGCGGCGCAGCTGGCGCTCGTCGTCGATGACGGCGCCGCGGACGTGCTTGTCGTCGCGTTTACGCAGGCGACCGGGCAAGAAGGCGGCAATGCCGGCCACGAGACTGGCGCCTGCCAGGCAAAGCAATGCCCTGGGGACAAGGCTGTCTGAAATGTCCCGGCGGTGCCACTCGACCGCCCTGGCGAACTCCATTGTGTCTGGAGTTTGCATGGGATTTAGACTGGCTATGAGGTAGGCCCGACGGATTTGCCCATCAGGAAAAATCCGCACGGTCCAGTCTGCTGCCCACACAAAGTGATAGGCAAGAATCAGAAAAACGCCGGCGAAAACAACACTGAAAATCGCACGTTTTGACATGAAAACCTCACAAAAGAGAAAGGAAATAATCCATCTGCGCCCGCGTCTTTTCGCGTGCCGTCCGGACATAGTTTTGAAGGGGTTGCCGGACCGCGCCGGGCATATCTCCAGCCCCCAAGACCTCAATCACGGCCGAAGAAAAAAACGCGGCCTCGAAGAGTTTTTCTGCCGCTTCACGGGGTAAAGAGACGCAGTTTTTACACTCGCCGCCATCGGTTTTTTGGGTGAAACTCGTGCGGAATTCGGTGAGAAGTCCGGCGATTTTCTGGATGATTTCTTCATTGTTCTGGCTCTCGTCGTCGCTGTTTTTGAGGCTGCTTTTGATCTCGTCGAAGTGCACGGCGATGTCGTTTTTTTGCTGTCCTGCGGCAATAAAATCGGCGATTACAGTCGCCACGGAGCAACCGCTTTTTGCAGAAATCGCGCGCGCAGCCCGCTCGATTTCTGGCGGAATCGGCACCGAAAAACGTTTGGCTTTCATCTAAAAATCTCCGGTTTCGTGCGGCGAAATTGCCGCTACAACGTCTATGCACACACGGCGAAGCCGTGCTTCACCGAATGCCCTTGCAACACAAGGCCATCAGCGCGAAACCGCGCAAAGGTGAAGCGCGCAGCGATTCACCGCCAAGCCTTGCGCAGCAAGGCGCACCGCCCGACAGGGCGGCAGATGTGCAGCGCTTGCGCTGCGTGGTGTGTGACAAAAAACGCTCGCGTTTTTTGTGGTGTTCAAGCTTTGGGGTAGCGGGGTGTCCCCGCGGTCTTGCTGTGACTCACGCAATAGCGTCTTTGAGTCAAGGATGGAATGAGAGGAGGGAGTTACAAGCCCCTATATTTTCAGCAGCCAGAAAATTAAGGGGCTTGCAGATTGGGAGCGGTGTGCTACCAGGCTGGGGGGTAGGCTGGGAAGCTCAGCCAGCACATGAGTGTTGGCGGCTTGGTGTGATCGGGGGACCAGAGGTAGACGCCGGCCCCCGCGATGTGGAGGACCGGCGAGTCGTCGAGCGTAGCGACATCGACAAAAAAATACTCGCCGCCGCGACGGAGGTACTCTTTCAGTATCTGGTCGGCAGGCAAGCTGGCGATCTGAACAGAGTGTGAAACGACCTGTTCCGGCGTTGCGGCGACATCGGCGCCGGCAAGCGCTTCGCGTTCGTCTTCTACCCAACGCTCTCGCCCCTCGGCGAGTGCACGGCAGCGCGTCCATTCCGGGCTGCCTGCATCGAGGCAGGCATGAACGTGATCGACAACAATTTTTTTAAATTCAGAAATCAAACCCGGAAGTTGAAGTGAGAAATAACCTGCGGCGCGCTCTGCTTTTGTGAGCTTGATCATGATCCACTCGCCTCGCGATTTGCTTTTTTTGCGTTTGAAAGCTCGGCTTCTCCGGCTTTCACAATGCGCGCAAGCGCGATGGAAAGTTCGCGGTTGAGATCGAGTGTTAGGCCTGCCGCTTTTGCACGCTCTGAGAGCGCTGCAAGGCGCTCGCTGAGCTCGGGAGTGATTTTGAAGGTGAGAGGTTTTTGTTGCCGGCTACTTTTTGAAGGCTTAAGAAGTTTTGGCATTGAAGGCTCCTGGTTTTTTGAAGCAGCGACGTTGCTGCTACTTTTCTATGTCAGCCCGGCGAACCCCCCGCTTTCTTGCAGACTGGCGGGAGGGGAGCCGGCCGAAGGCCGGGGAGGGGCGCCAGCTCCTCCCGGGAGGGCGACGTGGCGAGCGAAGCGAGGATGGGAGGGGCGCAGCCCCTCGCCACGTTGGGGGCCATTACTCGCCCCCTTCGGGGGCGTCGGGTTCATGCTCTCATCGCCTCTCGACGAGGCGCCCAGCCCGCACCGCTTCGACGAAGCTCTCAAGGAGCGGCGGTGCTATGCCAAGGGGATTTTCATTTTTGTCAAAGTGAACGACAGAGGCGCCACACGCTGAGACTTGGAAAATTGCGCCCTTGTGGTCTTCAAAGACTCGCCCGGCGAGTCTCTCTCTTTCTTCATCGAGTCGTTTCTTTGCTTCAACTGCTTCCCCCTGTTTTCCCCCTAAAGGTTTACCTTTACTTCCCTTTACTTCCCTTGGTTTGCAACGTATTGTTTTCATGTCACTTTCGATAATTATCAACAGGCTTTCAGATTCGATACGGGCAACGTCGCTTTCTAAAACACGTTTCCTCGGCGC
This sequence comes from Zoogloeaceae bacterium, assembly GCA_024235655.1. Lineage (GTDB taxonomy): Bacteria > Pseudomonadota > Gammaproteobacteria > Burkholderiales > Rhodocyclaceae > Proximibacter. The sequence goes on from JACKLY010000002.1 coordinate 156,282, forward strand.
GGTGTCAAAGGTGTGCCACCGGAACCATTTTTTTATGTAAATCTCGCCGGTTTTCTCGTCGAGAAGCAACAATCCTCGCCGCTCGAATTCGCGCAGCGCGTCGCGCAGCGCGTCGCGAGCAATGCTCAGAGCAGCCTGCCCAGCAGCGAGGTCAAACAGCCAGCAGCCGGCAGACGATGGGCTGGTTGCCCAGAGGTGATAAACAATCAGTTTCTGATCCGGTAGCAAATCCCTGACCTCTGGCCAGCTCATGAGGTTGCAAGGCACAAGCCGAGACTCCGCCATCACTCACCCCCCGTCGCGAAGAGATCCCCGCTCGTCTCGAAGCGCGCCAGCTGCGCCTTGAGCCTCAGTTGCGCAGCCCGGCGGCCCACGCCGCACCTTGCGGCAACGTGGTCGCTGCCGCCTGTAAGCGCCGCAGCAATGCCGCTGGCGTCGTCGTGAAGCGCCTCGTCGTCGCCAGCGGCGACATCGTAGTCACCCAGCGCCGAAGCCGCAGGCAGTGCGTCCAGCGGGCGCCAGGCGCCGCCGATTTTGCGGATCCGGAGGCGACGCGGCACCTCGCGCGCCGGATCCTTGCCCATCAAAACCGACTCGCACACGTCCTGCTCGACGTCTTCCCGCGGATAGCCCGAGGCGGCCGCCCAGGCGGGGATGACCCTTGAAAAGTGCGTGATCGCTGAAGCGATCGCGGGAGGAAGAAGGGAGCTCATGGCTGCACCTCCCCTACCTGCTGCCTCATTTCTCTCACAGAAAGTCCCAGCGCGGCCGCGCGGACCCGCTCCGCCTTTGTTGGCGCGCCACAACGCACCAAAGACTCCTCACGCGGCGGCGGCGACGTCGCCGCCTTTCTGAACTGCGCCAGCCAATCGAGAACGTCCTGCAACAGCCACAGTGGCTGCTTACTGCCCGGGGGTGTCGTGTCGGGCGGCAGGCGCCATGGCGCGCGGCTGCGGTCGGCGAGGATGCTGGCTGGCGTTTTGCGTAGCAGCCGTGAAAGATCTTCGATGCCGATGACGGGATCGAGAGTGAAGTTTGGTGAAGTTACAGAATCCACGGTGGTCTCCTGAGAGAGACCGCCAGCGCACGGCAGAAAATGAAATTCGCTTAGGATTGTGCCGAGGCACAAGGGCGGGGCGCGATAGCCTGCCTTGGGATGGGGTCGCCGCATAGCGGCGATGGTGCGCTGGAACCTTGTGAAATGCTTCTTTTTCGCCTATTGGCACGGACTGCAGCTCGACCGTGGCTCCATTTTGCCAGACGGAAAAGCAAAGTCAATAGGTGTGTGACAAAAGATTTTACACAAAGCCCACGGGCTGGGCTTGTCACAGCCTTGTCACAGATCACTGTGACAGACGGCAGTATTTCGAAAGTAATCGAAAGAAATCAAAAGCAAGTAAAAATCTACAAAACCGTTGTGGCACAAGGCTTTCGAAAATTGCAAAGGCTCTGGAAGGTTTGTAAAATATAGGCACGATTCGGCTTGTCCAGCCGCATCAGCTTTTCGTAGAGGTCGAGGCGTTCCTTGAGGCGTTCGAGTCGCATTTCCATGGCTGCGGATTTTACTCTCTTGCGCCCTACTTCCAGCGGCCGCGTAGCCCGGCAACGATTTCCTGCAAGTGTTCCGGGCTGGCCTGCTCAGGCGCAACCAGCGGCGCACCGACCACCGCAATCGTCGAGAACAGCCCCCGACGAAATGGCTTGCTCATCGCCGGGCCGTCCTTCCTGGAAAAGAAGCTGCCCCACAAGCCCTGCAAGGCCAGCGGGATGACCGGCACCGGGTTGCGTTCAAGAATGCGTGTCACGCCGGGGCGGAAGGGATACAGCTCGCCGGTATCGGTGATCCGCCCTTCCGGAAAGATGCCGACCAGCTCGCCTTCATCGAGTGCCCGGGCCACTTCCTCGAAAGCCTGTTCCATCATCGCCGGATCTTCCCTGGCTGGTGCAATTGGTATCGCCCGCGTGTGGCGGAAGATGAAGGAGATGATCGGCGTACGGAAAATGCGGTGATCCATGACAAAGCGGATCGGCCGCGGCGACACCGCCATCAGGATGACCGGGTCGACGAAGCTGACATGGTTGCAGACGACGAGCGCCGCCCCTTCGTGCGGGATGTGTTCGACACCACGTTTCTGCACCCGGTAGAAGGTGTGGATCAGCAGCCAGGCGATGAATCGCAGCAGGAACTCCGGCACCAGCCCGTAGATGAACAGCGCGACCACCGCATTGCAGACTGCGGCCACGGCAAACAGCATCGGGATCGACAACCCGGCGCCAAGCAGGCCGGCAGCCCCGATCGCACCGACAACCATGAACAGCGCATTGAGAATGTTATTGGCGGCAATGATGCGGGCGCGCTGCGCCGGTGCGCTGCGCAGTTGCACCAGTGCATAGAGCGGCACGATGAAGAAGCCGCCGAACATGCCAAGCAGCAGGAGGTCGATCAGGATGCGCCAGGTACTTGCCTGAGCCAGCAGTTCGCCGACCGATGCCGGTGTCGCCGAAGCGGCAAACCCCATCGACGCCAGCGCCATGTCGAAACCAAAAATGGTCAGGCCGATCGAGCCAAAGGGCACCAACCCGAGTTCGACGTGGCGTGCCGACAGCCGTTCGCAGAGCAACGACCCCAGCCCGATGCCCACCGTGAACACCGCCAGCAGCAGGGTAACGACGCCTTCGCTCCCCCCCAGCACGTTCTTGCCAAAGGCCGGGAACTGCGCAAGGAAAAGTGCGCCATAAAGCCAGAACCACGAGATGCCGAGAATGGACAGGAAGACGGTGCGGTTCTCGCGGGCAAAGCCGATGTTGCGCCAGGTTTCGGTCAGCGGATTCGGGTTGATCACCAGATCCGGCGCCGGTGCCGGCGCATCCGGAATGCCTCTACTGGCGAAATAGCCCGCCACCGCCACCAGCAGGCCAGCCAGCGCGATCCACACCGGATCGAAGCCGGCACCGGCAAACAACCCACCGGCCAGCGTGCCGACGAGAATGGCAACAAAGGTACCGGCCTCCACCAGCGCGTTGCCGCCGAGCAGTTCTTCTTCCTTCAGATGCTGCGGCAGGATCGCGTACTTGACCGGCCCGAACAGCGCCGACTGCAAGCCGAGCAGGAACAGCGCCCCGAGCAGAATGGAAAGGCTGTGCAGGAAGAAGCCGGCGATGGCAACGAACATGATCGCCACTTCGAGCAGCTTGGTCAGGCGCGAAAGCAGCGCCTTGTCATACTTGTCGGCCAGTTGCCCGGCAGTGGCCGAGAACAGGAAAAAGGGCAGGATGAACAGCCCGGCGGCAAGGTTGGCAAGAATCTCCGGGCGCAAGCTCGTCCATTGCGCTGTCTGGAAGGTCAGCAGCACCACCAGCGCATTCTTGAACAGGTTGTCGTTGAAGGCGCCGAGGAACTGGGTCCAGAACAGCGGGCGAAAGCGCGGCACGCCGAGAAGTTCGTATTGATTGCTCACGTTCGATGTCCTCTGGATAGCATTTTGCTGATTTCTTTCAGACTTGCTCACGCAGCCTCCCGGCTGGCGGAAATCCTCAGCAACTTGAGTTCGGATTGCGCGCTCAGGTTTCGGCTCTGATGTAATCGTGCACAGCACCAAGCACTTCATCAAGAAAGTCCCGGTTGATCCAGAAATAGACTTCCTTGCCTTGTTTCTCACTGAGCAAGACGCTCGATTCACGCAGGATTTTCAGGTGATGAGAAACTGTCGACCGCGCCAGAGTGGACACCTCGGCAATCTGTCCAACGTTGAGGCGCTCACCCCGGTCGAACAGCAACAGGATACGCTGTCGATGCTCGTCACCAAGTGCTGTAAACACCTTGGACATAGACTTCCATTCGCGCGGAATGACACGACGATAATTCTTTTTCACAAAGGTATTCCCTTGTCGTCAATCACGCAGATCACTCAAGGCCGACCAGCACGCGGCGCGTATTCTCCGGGTAGCGTTTTCGTAGAAAATCGAACATCGCATCGACCGTTACAACATATATCCGGTCACTCCAGCGGAATTCGTCCGGATGGTCGTTGAAGGCAATGTTCGCCTTGAACATCCGGCCACCCAGACGGGTCAACGCTGGAATCGTCAAGAGTGTCGGTTCGAATCCCTCCTCTTTCAGCCACCTCTGCGCCTCGGCCCGGGTTGCGATATCTCCTTCAGGTGCTATTACGCTTGCCAGCACTTCCAACGCCCACTGGTTTGAATTTTGATACAGCGTATTGAAAGGATAGGCCACCGCACTGTATTTTGGTTCGTGGAACCGCTTGATCTGTTTGGTCGATACGAGAAAGGCCTCCAGCTTTTTCTGAATATCCTGGGGTAACAAGAGAAGCGCTGCCTCGTATTCATGCAGATCATCAGAAAAGAAATTCCCGATACCTTGCACATACAACTGCGACAGATCGGTACCACACAGGTTCAGGTCATGCACGACACTCCATCGACCATCCGGATGGTCACGCACTACAAAGCCAAGATGAGAAAAACGGAGCTTGTATTTCGACAAGTCCTGCCCTATTCGTGCCACCAGAGCGACCTGGCTACCACTGGCATCAAGGCGATCACTGACACGCCGCGCCAGCTCCAGCGCCTTTTGCATCGTACCTGCAGAAGAAACCGTTTCTTCGCATGAATTTCCGGCATGCGCGCTAGAGCCGACCAGAATGAACACAACCGCAGCACATGCAGCGCACACCTTCGCCAGCAACCGACATGTAAATCGCATTATTTGATCGGCTTGCTATGCAACATGCCATCGGCACTCTTGCTGGGCACATAAGCAATCGCCCGCCCTTCAACCTGCAGGGTATGCCCGTTACTGTCAGCAATCAGATCAGCCTTTTGACCCGGCTTAACCTCTGCATTTTTCAATGACTGATCCGGAACACGGATCACAGCCACCTTTTCGGTGTTTTTTTGCCGCACTTCGATGTCAGTCATATTGTTACCTACCGGCTGCACTTTGCTGACCGAACAATTGAAAATCGAGTCAAGCGCTATCAACGGCAAGGTCGACATCGCGAGTACCACGGACCCAGTCACCAGAATACTGACCGCTGACGCTTCGGAGGGGCCACCTCGGCTATAAGCCATAGGCGAGGAAACAAGCGCAGCAGCAACAAGCAATGAAACAGCAGTTTTATTCACTATTCGTTCTCCTTTTGAAATTTTACTACCCGAACAACATGTCGATTATTGTAGTTATATCGACATGTAAGTCAACAATATTATGCTTTGAGCAATTGTTCGCGCGACCCCAGCCAGCGCACCAGATGCCGGGCAACGGCCGATGGCTGCTCTTGCAGCAGACATTCGGCTTCGGCATGCGCCAGTTCGACCAGATCGGCATCTGCTTCCAGGTCGGCATAGCGCAGGAGCGGCACGCCGCTTTGCCGGCTGCCGATGAATTCACCGGGGCCACGCAGGTGTAGATCCTGGCGGGCAATTTCAAAACCGTCGGTATGTTCGTAAATGATCTTCAGCCGTGCACGCGCCGTTTCCGACAGCGGGCCGGCATAGAGCAGCACACACACCGACTCGTGCACACCGCGACCGACGCGGCCACGCAGCTGGTGCAGCTGCGACAGCCCGAAGCGCTCGGCATGCTCGATTACCATCAGGCTGGCATTGGGGACATCAACCCCGACCTCGATCACCGTGGTCGCCACCAGCACATCGATTTCGCCGGCAGCAAAGGCGGCCATGGTCGCGGCCTTTTCGTCGGCTTTCATGCGGCCATGGACCAGGCCGACCCGCAGCCCGGCCAGTTCGGCGCTGAGTGCTGCATGGGTATCCAGCGCCGTCTGCAGCTGCAGCTTCTCCGACTCTTCGATCAGCGGGCAGACCCAGTAGGCCTGCCGGCCGGCGGCGACCGCCGCTTCCACCCGCGCCGTCACCTCGTCGCGACGTGCATCGGCAACCAGTTTGGTACGGATCGGCGTGCGCCCGGGCGGCAGTTCGTCGATCACCGAGACGTCGAGATCGGCGAAGTAGCTCATGGCCAGCGTGCGCGGGATCGGCGTCGCCGACATCATCAGCTGATGCGGAATGGCCGCCACCCCGCCGCCCGCACCGACCTGCCCGCCCTTCTGGCGTAACGCCAGGCGCTGTTGCACGCCGAAGCGGTGCTGCTCGTCGACAATGGCCAGCCCGAGCCGGGCAAAATCCACCGTTTCCTGAATCAGCGCATGGGTGCCGATCACCAGTTGCGCGCCACCCGCGGCTTCTGCCTGCATGGCTTTTTTCTCGGCCTTCCTGAGGCTGCCCGACAGCCAGGCAATACGCACTCCCAGCGGTTCCAGCCAGGCCTTGAGCTTGAGGTAATGCTGCTCGGCAAGAATCTCGGTCGGTGCCATGAAGGCCACCTGCCAGCCCGCCTCGATCGCCCGGCAGGCGGCAAGCGCGGCGACGATGGTCTTGCCACTGCCGACATCGCCCTGCAGCAGGCGCTGCATCGGGTGCGGCTGCATCAGGTCATGGTCGATCTCGGCAACGACGCGATGCTGGGCGGCTGTCAGCGCAAAGGGCAAGCCGGCCAGCAACTGCGCGGCCAGATGCCCGGCCGCCTTGAGCTCGGCGGCACCGCGTTCGCGGCGTGCGAGAAAAGCGCGGCGCAGCGACAACTGCTGGGCCAGCACTTCGTCGAACTTGATCCGACGCCAGGCCGGATGGGTGCGCAGCTGCAGTGCACCGAGTGGCGCGCCCGGCGGCGGCGCATGCAGATAGTTGACGGCATCGGCAAACCTGCCCAGCGCCAACCGTTGTCGCCAGGCATCGTCAAAAATCTCCGACAGGTCGGCTTCAGCCAGCGCTGCGGCGATCAGCTTGCGCAAGGCGGTTTGCGACACGCCGGCACTGGTCGGATAGACCGGGGTCAGGGCTGCCGGCAAGGGGGTCTCCGCTGCCACCACACGATAGCGCGGATGCACCATTTCCGGCCCGAAAAAGCCCTGCCGGATTTCGCCAAAGAGCCGCAGCAACTGGCCGTTGTCGCGGGCGGTTTCCAGCTGCTTGCTCTGGCTGCCGTAGAAGTTGAGGAAACGCAGGGCAAGCTCCTGCCCTCCACTGACCTCTTCCGCCACGGCAGCATCGCGTACGCGCACCACCAGCTGCCGGCGTGGCCGGTACTGGACAGCGACATCCAGCACCCGCGCCTCGACCTGCACCGGCTCGCCCCAGGGCGCATCGGCGATCTGGTAGCAGCGGGTTTCGTCCTCGTAGCGCAGCGGCAAGTGGAGGACAAAATCGTCGATCCGGATCAGACCGAGCTTGCCGAGTTTTTCCTTCAGGGCGGGAGGTGCCCTGACGCCGTCAGTCACGTTGACGATCAGGCGCCAAGCACCATCACGGCATCCGCTTCGACCAGTGCGCCGCGCGGCAGCGAGGCGACGCCAACAGCTGCACGTGCCGGAAAGGGTTGCTGAAAGTAGCGGGTCATGGCTTCATTGACCTTGGCAAAATTGCCGAGGTCGGTCAGGAAGACATTGATCTTGACGATGTCGGCCAGCGACCCGCCAGCGGCTTCGGTCACGGCTTTCAGGTTGTCGAAGACGCGGGTGATCTGGGCATCGATGCCATCGACCAGTTGCCCGCTGGACGGATCAAGGCCGATCTGGCCCGAAAGATAGACCGTGTCGCCGACACGAACGGCCTGCGAATAGGTGCCGATGGCTGCCGGGGCGCCCGCTGTGGAAATGATCGTTTTTGCCATAATGTTGTCCTTGTCTGTATTGCCACGAAAAGAGGGATGTTAAATGAGCGCAGCAATCATCGCCAATCTGGAAAAAATGATCGGCGGGCCACGCGATGGTGCGCTACTCAGATATTCGCTTGGCAACGAACTGCTCAAGGCGGGCGAGCCTGCGGCCGCAGCAGTCCGCTTTCGCGAAGCCATCGAGAAGGATGCCAATTATTCCGCGGCCTGGAAGCTGCTCGGCAAGGCACTGGCGGAAGCTGGCGACCTCCCCGCCGCACTGGCCGCCTACCAACAGGGCACCACCATCGCTGAAGCCAGGGGGGATATCCAAGCCGCCAAGGAAATGACGGTGTTTGCCCGGCGCCTGGAAAAAACTATTTCGTCCGATCAAAGCCCGCCCGGCTGATGGCCTGATCGATACGCTCCAGTTGCGCCGCGGAAACCTGCCGGCTGCACATCAGATACCTTGGCTTGCCCGGTGGCGGATCGAGCAGGGGAAGCTGTATCAGCTGCCTGGCCATTTCGGGCGACTGTGCCAGCAGGTCATCCAGTTCCTCCTGGTTGGCCAGGACAAGATCGACGCGCCCGGCGACCAGCTTGGCAAGATTCGACATCGGCGTCGGCGCACGGTCAACGCGGCTGCCCAGTGCAAGCAACTGGCGATCGAATTCTTCACCATAGGAGTACCCGGCAACCGCCCCCACGCGCAGCCCAGGCTTCGCCAGAAAATCAGAAAAGCGGGCCTGTTTGAGCGCCATCTCCGGACGCCCGGCATGCAATACGGCAATGGAGGGCTTGTCGTGATACAGCGGCCGCGAGAATCGGGCAAAGCTCTCGCGCTCCAGGGTGCGGAACCAGCCTAACGAGCAGGTGACTTCCTTTTCCGAACGGATTTCATGGAGCACGCGGGCTGCTGGACGTGATTCCAGCCGATAGGCAATCCTGCTTTCAGCCATCACCCTGACGGCACGCTCCAGCAGAAAACCACGTGCCTCCCCTTGCGCATCAGTGAAGTAATACGGTGGTTTTTCGATATAGGTCAGCAGGAGCGAATCGGCGGCAGCAGCCGACCTCGGCGCCAGCAGGACGATGGCGAACAGTAAAGCAACTGCCGGCAGACAACACGATGGGGTCTCTGCTCGCATGGTGTTGCGCTAGCGTTTGGCGCTCTTGGGCGGAAGCAGAATTCCCTCCACGCCGAGGGTCTTCAGTTTCTGTCTGGCCGCTTCGGCCTCTTCACGTGTCTTGAACGGCCCGACCTGTACACGTGCCTCGAGCACCGTAGGGATGCCGCTCTGCGCCAGCTTTTCGCGTAAATCTTCAGCATGCCTTGCATCGGAAAATACGCCCACTTGCACGGCATAGCCGGAAAACAGTCTCGGTGGCGCAGGTGGCGTAGCTTTCGCTGCAGCCAACGGCTGCGCCGGCACGGCAGTTGGCTGGGCCATTTTCTCCGCCGCGGGTTCGCGTTCGACGCTGGCTGCGGCAGTGCTTTCCGGCACCGCGGCAGCCACCTGTTTCTGGGCAGGCCCGGCTGGCGCAGCGGCACGTGCGGGCGTCTTCGGCAACACAGGTTGTGCCGCGACTTGCGGTGGGCTGGGTGTTTCAACCGCAGGCGCCGGCACACTCGGAGCTGCGGTCGGCTCTTCCGATGCGGCGGCGGGCGCACCACCAGCGGCAACCGTCGAAGCATCGCTCGTGGCGACTGGGGGAGACACCGGCTCGGCCGGCGTCACTGGCAAGGACACCTCCTTTTTTGCCACCGGCACTGGCTCGGTAAAGGTCGGACCGGTACTCACGGGAGCATCAATCGGCTGGCCGAGGTAATCGACGAAGGCCAGCGCGCCCAGCAAGACACCGATCAGGACGGCAGCAAAGGCCACGCGTCGCACCAGCTTTTTCTTGAGGTCGTCGCTGTCGGTTTCCGGCGTTGTCTGCGGCATGGTGTTATCGCTCCCTCATTCTTGTGATTGCCGGGGTGTAAGGTGCAGGCGGTTCCTCTCGCGATGCGATGCCTCCCGACGGAGCGCTCCCTTCCTGATTGCGGATCAGGGCCACAACCAGCTCCGCTTCTGCACGGGCCACACCACAACGCTCGGCAATCGCCTGAGCATCGTAGCCTGCAACGGCCATCTGCATGGCATCGCCATAGATGGGAGCGACATGCTGGGTCGACTGCACCCGCTCCAGCTTCTGGCTGAACCCGTCACGCATGGATACCAGTTCATCGCGCAGCACCGCTACTTCCTTGCGCAACTCGACGATCTCGGCTTCGGCTGCCATCAGCCGGGCGGATTCGCTATCCGGTTCCGGCGGAGGTGGCGGTGGTTCATTCCATGGAAAGGGGAGTTCATTGGGCGCCAGGGCAATCGGGCCTGCGGCCGACTCTGCCGGAGGTGCGTCGTGTCCAACCGGTACGGTGTGATCGCTGGCTGGCGCAGCCTGTCTGAGCCGGCGCAGGCGACTGAACACAAGCAGCACATAGACCACGAGCAGCACGACAACGCCAAGCAGCGCTTCGCGCCAGCCAATGGCCAGATCCTCGAAATTCATTGCCGTTCAATGGTGTGCATGTCGCGGCCTATTATGCCAGATGCCGCCCGGATTTTATCGGCCACGGCGGGGCTTTCACCCTTGCCTGCGCTTGTCTCAGGCTCAGTCCGAACGCCCTGCCTTGCCTTTGTAATGCTGCTTGCTGGCAATGTAGACGGTTTTTTCGATTTCAACGTGAACCACGCCTGCGCTATCACAAAAATTGACAGTGAAACACCGGTTGCATTGACCTTCGCGTGCAACCTCTGCGCGTACACCGGAAATATCCGCCTCGGTTACCACAAACTCGGCCAGCAGTGCTTCACGGCCTGGCTTGCGGTAACGAATTGATGCCGACTTGTCCCAGACGATGTAGTCCGGCCCCAGATTGGCCGCCATCAGGAGGGTAAAAATCGGGTCGGTGGCGGAATAGAGGCTGCCGCCGAACAATGTACCTGCACCATTGCGGGTGTGCCGGCGCAAGGGGAGCCGCACGACGATGCGTTTCAGGTCACGGGAAACTTCAACAAGCCGCGCGCCGGTCGCCCGGTAGGCAGGAAACCAGTTGAGCCCCAGCTTCAGAAATGACGGTCGCCAACGGACAGGGACATGTTTCCAGAAATAGGCAGGAATCATACTGGGTACAGGCCACCCCGGGAGGAGACGGTTCCGGAGCGGCCTGCGGAGGAGAGAGTGATTACAGAATGGCTTCGAACAGACCAGCCGCGCCCATGCCGGTGCCGATACACATGGTCACCATGCCATAGCGCTGCCGGGTCCGCTGCAAGCCATGCACCAGTGTCGCGGTGCGGATGGCACCGGTGGCGCCGAGCGGATGGCCGAGGGCAATGGCACCACCCAGCGGATTCACCTTGGCCGGATCGAGATCCAGCGTGCGCATGACGGCCAGCGCCTGCGCGGCAAAGGCTTCGTTCAGCTCGAACCAGTCGACGTCGTTCTTGGTGATGCCGGCCTGCTTGAGCACACGCGGAATGGCTTCGATCGGGCCGATACCCATGATTTCCGGCGGGACACCCGCAACCGAGTAACCGGCGAAGCGTGCCAATGGCTTGAGGTTGAACTGCTTGAGGATCTTTTCCGACACGATCAGCACCGCGCCGGCGCCATCCGACATCTGCGAACTGTTGCCGGCAGTCACCGAACCACGGGCCGAGAACACCGGCTTCAGTTTCGCCAGGCGCTCCAGCGAGCTGTCCGTACGCGGACCTTCATCGGTGTCGGCCAGATATTCCTTGACCTTAACCTCGCCCGACTTCAAGTCCGGCACGTGCGCCTTGACGGCATACGGCGAAATCTCGGCCTTGAAATGGCCGGCGGCGATGGCGGCACAGGCCTTCTTGTGCGAGGCGACGGCAAAGGCATCCTGATCATCGCGTGACACTTGCCACTGAGTGGCGACCTTTTCTGCGGTCAAACCCATGCCGAAGGCGATGGCATAGTTGTCATCGTTTTCGAAGATGGCCGGGTTGATGGCGATCTTGTTGCCCATCATCTGGTTCATCAGCGACATCGTTTCGGTGCCGGCGGCGATCATTACGTCGGCTTCGCCAAGGCGGATACGAGCGGCTGCATCGGCCACGGCCTGCACCCCGGAGGAGCAGAAACGGTTGATGGTGTAGCCCGGCACGGTGTTCGGCAGGCCGGCCAGCAGCGCGCCGATACGGGCGACGTTCATACCCTGTTCGGCCTCCGGCATGGCACAGCCGACAATCACGTCACTGACCAGCGCCGGATCCAACCCCGGAGCTTGCGCCATGACCGACTTGATGGCGTGGGCCAGCATGTCGTCCGGGCGGACGTGCCCGAACATTCCCTTGCGCTTGGCTACCGGCAGACGCGTGGCAGCAACGATGTAGGCATCCTGAATCTGTTTGCTCATTGTCTATTCTCCTGTTCTGCTTAGTTGCGCAGCGGCTTGCCGGTTTCCATCATGTGCTGGATCCGTTGCTGGGTTTTTTCGTTCTTCAGCAGCTCAACAAACAGCTTGCGCTCAACCGTCAGCAGCCATTCTTCGTTGACCAGCGAACCGGTTTCCACATCGCCACCGCACAGTGCCGTTGCTGCAGCCTTGGCCACGGTGTAGTCATGCGCCGAGATCATGCCGCCTTCCTTCATGTTGGCGAGCATCATTTCGCAGTTGGCAATGCCGGTGCGTCCGGCCACCTTGATATTGCGCGGAGACAGCTTCGGGTAGTAGCCGGCCTCGGCCATGGCCCGTGCTTCGCGGATGGCGACATAGAGCAGTTCGTGCGCATTCAGCACGATCTTGTCGCTTTCCAGTGCAAAGCCAAGCTCCTTGGCCTGGGCGCCGCTCTTAGACACATTGGCCATGGCGATGGTCATGAAGACCGGCTGGATCGACTCGAACACATCATTGCCACCTGTCTTTGCCGCCGCCTGCGCGGCGCGAATGGCAAACTCCTTGCAGCCGCCGCCAGCCGGAATCAGGCCGACACCTGCCTCTACGAGGCCGATATAGCTTTCCAGTGCAATCACGCGCTTGGCGCAATGCATGAGAAATTCGCATCCACCGCCGAGCGCCATGCCCTGTACTGCGGCAACAACAGGCACCTTGGCATACTTGAAAGTCATGGATGCCTTCTGGAACTCGCCGACATACTCATCAAGCAGATCGAACTTGCCAGCAGCCAGGCCCTCAACCACTTCCTTGAGATTCGCACCCAGGGCGAACGGCGCCTCATGCCAGACGACCACGCCCTTCAGGGATTTCTCAGCCTGCGCAACGGCTTCCTGCACACCGAGGATCACGTCACGGCCCAGGGTATGGTTGCGGCTGGTTACGGAGAGGATGCCGATATCAGCATCAACCTGCGGCAGTTTCCACAAGCGGACGCTGGAATTTTCCCAGATCGTTTCGCCCTGAACCGGTTTTTCACCGAGGACGAGCTCGGGGAAAATCTGACGCTGGTAGACCGGCAGGGCGGAGCGCGCCTGCAGTGTGTTGGTCGAAGCGGAGTACGAACCTTCCGCTGCGTGCACGCCATCCCGTTCAAAAACCCAGGCCGGCAGCGGCGCGTCGCACATGGCCTTGCCCGCGGCGATATCGTCGCGCACGGCTTCAGCGATGGCTTTCCAGCCTGCGGCCTGCCAGGTTTCGAACGGGCCTTGCGACCAGCCGAAGCCCCAGCGCATGGCGAAGTCAACATCGCGCGCGTTATGGGCAATTCCTTCCAGATGCAGCGCCACATAGTGGAAGATGTCGCGGAAGATGGCCCACAGGAACTGTGCCTGCGGATGGCTTGATGCGCGCAGCTGGGCGAACTTTTCAGCCGGATTCTTGTTCTTCAGGATGGCCAGTACGTCGGCATGCACCTCACCGGCGGAATCACGGTAATCCTGCGCGGCCAGATCCAGCACCTTGATTGCCTTGCCCTCTTTCTTGAAGATGCCGCAGCGGGTTTTCTGCCCGAGCGCGCCCTTCGAAATCAGCGCCGACAGCCATGCCGGTGCAGCGTAATACTTGTGCCACGGATCATTCGGCAGGGTGTCCTGCATCGTCTTGATGACGTGCGCCATGGTATCCAGGCCAACCACGTCGGCGGTGCGGTAGGTCGCACTCTTCGGGCGGCCGATCAGCGGGCCGGTCAGCCCGTCGACTTCGTCAAAGCCCAGGCCGAACTGCTGCGTATGGTGCATGACGGCGAGAATCGAGAACACACCCACCCGGTTGGCAACGAAATTCGGCGTATCGAGCGCACGAACCACACCCTTGCCCAGACGGGAAACAACCCAGGACTCGAGGTTGTTGAGCATCCCGGCATTGGTTTCACGGGTTGCAATCAATTCAACCAGATGCATGTAGCGCGGCGGATTGAAGAAGTGGATGCCGCAAAAGTTCGGCCGCAGACTTGCCGGCAGGCCTTCAGCCAGACGGTTGATCGACAGGCCCGAGGTGTTCGAGGCGATGATTGCATTCGGCGCGATGAACGGACTGATCTTGCGGTACAGATCGTCCTTCCACTCCATCTTCTCGGCAATCGCCTCGATAATCAGGTCGCAGCCCTGCAACTGCTCCAGATGCTGCTCGTAGTTGGCAGCATCGATGTAGGCAACCCGATCCTTGGTCGCGAGTGGTGATGGCTCCAGTTTCTTGAGGCCATCAATGGCCTTCTTGACGATGCCGTTCGGATCGCCTTCCTTGGCCGGAAGGTCAAACAGGACGACAGGCACTTCGGCATTGGCAAGGTGCGCGGCAATCTGCGCCCCCATCACCCCAGCACCCAGCACCGCAACTTTCTTGACGATGAAGTTCTCCAAGCTGTTCTCCTTTATTTGGATTGATGTTCAGCGCCGGCCAAAACCAACCTCGCCAGCAAATGAAACGAACGTTTGAATTATATGTGGTTTAACTCGAAGGTCAAGAGGCGTTGTACAAAAAAAAACGGCGCCCGATTGGGCGCCGTTGATTGGAATCTTGAAACGTTTAGAACGTGTGGTTGTACTGAACCGAGAGAAGATCGGCGCGGTTATTGTTCCACTCGCCACGAACCGTCTGTACGGTAGTGCCGCTAACCTGTACCGCACGATCCGCTTTTGCATCCTTGAAGAAAATATGGCTGTAACCCACATCAAGCGAAGAATTCTTTGAAAGCGTGTACTTTGCGCCGAAAGAAAGCCACGTACGATCAGAGTCCGGCAAAGTCATCGTGCGATCGGAATTTTTCGCAATTGGCGATTCATCGAAGGCAACACCAAACCGGAACTTCCACGCATCGTTATACTTATAGTTGGCACCCAGGCCGACTCGCCACGTATCTTCGAAGTTATAGGAAAGCGAAGCGAGTTGCGTACCCGAAGCCGTGGTTAATTTCAGCGATTTCCAAACACTCCAGTCCGTCCAAGTCAGATCACCCAGCAGCTCCCAGCGATCACTTAGTTTCTGGGATACTGCGAACGAGAGGTTACCCGGTGTTCTGTACCCTTCAGCCTTGACGTCCTGATTTGTCGTAGCTGCAGACAAAGCAGCGCCGCCCCCAGTGATCCGCGATTGATACTTCTGCTTCCCATCGATATCGAAATCAATAGCGGAGCGATAAGCGATACCCAATCGCGTACTCGGCGACAGCTGGAACATCGCACCGATGTTTGCGCCAACACCCCATGCTGCATCACCCTCGACATGCAGGTAGTTTTGGTTCGTATTGCCCGGGATCGCAGTATTAAGTGGCACCCCTTGCTTGAATGCGACATGAGCACGGGTGAAATTTACGCCCAAGCCCAGCGAAAGCATATCGTTCACTTTGATCGCAAACGACGGATTGATATTGACGTGTTCAATTTCAGCGAAGTAGCCTGCATTACGGCCAATGAAATTTTTATCGTATTCCGTCTTGTTACCAAACGTCGGGCCGACACCAACGCCAAACCAGACATCAGGAGCCACTGACCAAGACCAATAGCCATGAGGAAGGAAGGCAGTACCACCCGCCTCACCACCGTTTGAGGGTGTTGCATTATTCAAGGTCGAATTGGTCGTGCCCGTATTCTTGAACTTGATCGAACGATCAAGAATGGTTCCTGACAAGGTGATCGTGTGACCTGTCGGCATGTAAGTCATGCCTGCCGGATTGAAGAAAATCGTGCTCGCATCTTCTGCGGCCGCTGCAGCACCAGCAAACGCATTACCATTCGCCGAACCGCTCTGGTTTTGCAGCGCGAAACCAGATGCGCCAGCCGCACCTGCAAAGCCAATCATCATGAGCGCCGGGATGAGGCGCATGGTCAAACTCTTTTTCATTACTGGATCTCCTCGGTGTGGATTATTTATCGCTAGAAAATACTATTTCTATCCGACAGTCAAACTGCTCTCATTAAACAAAAAAACAACGTTTTAAATCTATGATTTATGCAACAAAAGGCAGTTCACGCTTCACCCCTTGTTGTGTAATAGCAACATACGTCAGTGTTGCCTCGGTAATTTTTACGGTCACGGGGTCAGTGGGGTTCCGTTCGGCATAGACCTCGACGTTCACCTTGATCGAAGTGCGACCGGTTTCGACGATGTCGGCATAGAAGCTGACGACATCCCCGACCGAAACCGGTTGCTTGAACAGGAATGAATTCACCGACACGGTGGCTACCCGTCCGCGCGCGCGCCGCATGGCCGGAATGGCCCCGGCCACGTCGACCTGTGCCATGATCCAGCCACCGAAAACATCGCCGTTCTGATTGACATCCGCCGGCATTGGCATGACGCGCAGCGCAGGTTGGCCTTGCGGCAGCTGGACAGGTTCTTCAGCCATTCTGGTTCTTCATGTAGTTGAGGGGGCCACCGGTAAAGGGTGCAAAGCCGGTACCGAATATTACTCCGGCGTCGGCCAGATCCGCATCGGCCACCACGTTTTCATCAACCAGTTGCTGGGTACGTGAGAGCAAAGGTTTGACGAGGCGTTCGGCAAGGCCGGCAGGGACAGAACCAGCAGCCCCCTTGGCCGGCTTGCCGCTACTGTGGTCGTAGAACCCCTTCCCGGTTTTCTTGCCCAGATTGCCGGCATTGAAGCGTTCGGTCAGGCACTTTGGCGGCTCGGCACCCGAACCGGCAAGCGCCTTGCCCGCGGCCATGGCGACATCCAGCCCAACCATATCCACCAACTCGATCGGGCCCATTGGCATGCCGAAAGCCAGCATCGCCTCATCCACCGTCTCAGGCGAAACCCCCTCATCGACCGCACGCATCGCTTCCAGCATGTAGGGGCCGAGCACCGCATTGACGAGAAAGCCGGGCGCACTCTTCACCGGCAGGGGCAGGCGGTCGATCTGCCTGACAAACGCGGCAGCCTTCTTCGCCATTTCCGGATCGCCTCCCTCGGCAGAAACGACCTCAACCAAGGGCATTTTCGCAACCGGATTGAAAAAGTGGATTCCGACCAAGCGTGCCGGGTTCTTCAACACAGTGCGCAGATCTTCCAGCTTGAGACTGGAGGTATTGGTTGCCAGAACGGCATCCGGGCGCATCATTGCATCCAGCTTTTTGAACAATGCGTGCTTGGCCTCGACGTTTTCGAAGATGGCCTCGATCACCACGTCGGCATGTGCAGCGCCCAGCCCTTCCGGGTCTGGAATCAGGCGATCCATGACAGCGCGCAATTGCAGCTTGTCCTTGATTCGCCGGGCATAGCTGCTACGCGCCCGCTTCAAGGCCGGTGCAATGCGCTCCATATTCTGGTCCTGCAAGGTCACGGTCAGGCCACGCAAGGCGCACCAGGCAGCAATATCGCCGCCCATGACGCCAGCGCCGATCACGTGCACCCGCTTGGCCTTGAAATCAGAATCCTTGCCGAAACTCTTGAGGCGTTCCTGCAGGAAGAAGACACGTACCAGATTCCCCGCCGTTGCGGAACGAACGATGCCGTCTACCAGCTCCGGGGCAACCTGGGCATTGCCATTGTGTTTTTCCCAGATATCGATGATGGCGTAGGGTGCCGGGTAATGTTCCTGACGTGCGCGCTTGGCAACCTGCTTGCGCGCGCCGTTGGCAACCACGCTTTTCAGCGGCCCATTGAGCAGACGCTGCACGAACGGAAGGGGACGCCGAGGCTGATTGGATAGCACCAGCATGCGCGCCGCGTTCTCCATGACTCGCGGTGGCACACACTCGTCGGCGAGGCCCATGCGCTTGGCGCGCTTGGCATCGATCGTCTTGCCGGTGAGCATCATGTCCATCGCCGCCGCCGGGCCAACCCGCTCAGGCAGGCGCAACATGCCGCCCCACCCCGGGAAGATGCCGAGCATCACTTCCGGCAAGCCCATCTTGGTACCCGGCTCATCAATGGCCAACAGGTAACGACACGCCAGTGCCAACTCCAGACCGCCACCCAGGCAGTGTCCGCGAACCATGGCCAGGGTCGGGTACCGGACCGCAGCGAGGCGATTGAACAGATTCCAGCCGCGCTCGACCAGATCA
This sequence comes from Zoogloeaceae bacterium, assembly GCA_024235655.1. Taxonomy (GTDB): domain Bacteria; phylum Pseudomonadota; class Gammaproteobacteria; order Burkholderiales; family Rhodocyclaceae; genus Proximibacter. The sequence continues at coordinate 174,455 of JACKLY010000002.1, forward strand.
CGCCCTTTTTCCGGAGAGTCGAGCTGGGTGAATTCCTGGATATCGGCCCCGGCAATAAAACCGGCCTCCTTGCCTGAGCGGAAGATCAGCGCTTTGGGCGGATCACGATCCAGCGCATCCAGCATCTGGCCGATTTCATTCATCGCCGCCTTGGACAGTGAATTGGCGGATTCGCCCGCCTTGTCGAATATTGCCCAGGCAATATCTTCGGCATCCATCTCAAGACGCCAGTGTTGCAGATTCATGTTTTTCATATTCTGTCTCTCAATGCAGTGCCTGGCCGGTGGCGGCAAAAGCCAGCGTGACGGCACCCGGACCAACGTTGACCGCCGCAGTCTTGCTCATCGGCGACAACAAGATTTCAATGCCTGCGTCGCGTGCCGCGGCCTCAAGCGCGCCATAACCCGGGAGTTTGCCGACTTTCTCCAATGGCCCGCCGTAACTGATGCACAGGTAAGGAACCTCGAGGCCTTTGCGAACACGGTCCGCCGCCTTGGTAAACAGGCGCTCGACGCCGGTTTCGAATCCCCTGACCTTATCGACCGGGCCGGTGGCATCCTGATGGCAGTAAAGAATCGGCTTGACGTCAAGCATAGAGCCCAGGGTATATGAGCCCCAGCCAATGCTTTTGTCGCCTTTCTTCGAGGCTCGCTTGTAGATGTGGAACAGGTCCGCCGGCACCATGTAGGTATGCGTCTGCTCCACGAGTTGGCGCAAACGCGAACCGATTTCGCTTGGCGTGCCCCCCTGGCGAATCAGGCGAACCGCTTCCGCCGCCTGCACGGCCTGCCCGGCAAACATGTTGCGCGATGACAGCACGGCCAAGCCGAAACGTTCTGGAATACCAGCTTCCCGACGAACATCACGATACTTGGTCAGGATGGCGCGAGATGCCTGCATGGCGTGATCGTAGATCGCACTGCGGCCACTGGTAATTGTCAGGCAAAAGACATAGTCGTAATCCAGCACCAAACGGCCGAGAAAGAGCTTTTCGATCTGCTGCACCGAATAAGGAATGGATTCGGCAAAATCCTCACTTTTCTTGTCCAGGTGGGTGGTGTAGAAAGACTGTGTTTCTGCGGGGTCTCGCCGATCTTCGACCAGCGCATCACCGATACGCAGGGTAATCGGCATCACCACAATATTGTTGGCGTCGATAAAATCCTTGGGCAGATCACAGCAGGAATCAACAACGATACCTATCCTCATGATCAGCTCCCCGCTTCTACCAGCATGGCGCCACCCAGCCCGCCACCAATGCAGATGGAAGCCATGCCCTGCCTGGCCTTCTTTTCACGCAGCACATGCAGCAGGTGCAGCACGATACGCGCACCAGAAGCGCCAACCGGATGGCCGATCGATACCGCCCCGCCATCGACATTCAGCTTGTCTTCATCCAGCGCGCCCAGCGCACCGGGAAGACCAAGTTGCTCGCGGCAGTAATCGTCTGATTTCCAGGCTTCAAGGCAGCCCATGACCTGGGCGGCAAAGGCTTCGTTGATTTCCCATGCATCGAGATCATTGAGGCCAAGGCCATGCCGCTGCAGAATCGGAGTTGCGGCATGAACCGGGCCCAAGCCCATTTGCGCCGGATCAAGGCCGGACCACTGACTGTCCATGATGCGGCCGAGCGGCTTGAGATTCCATTTCTTGACGGCCTCTTCCGAGGCCAGAATCAGCCAGGCCGCGCCGTCGGTGATCTGCGAACTGTTGGCTGCCGTGATGTACCCGTATTTCTTGTCAAAAAAGGGTTTCAGCTTGGCCATGCCGGCCATGCTGGCATCCACACGCACGCCATCATCCTCGGCATAGACATTCCCCTTGTCATCCACCAGGGGCACGATCTCGCCAAAGTGCCCGGCTTCCCGGCCAGCCAGCGCACGTTTGTGGCTGCGCACCGAAAATTCATCCATCTGCTGACGGTTGATGCCGAACTTCCAGGCCAGGTTTTCCGCAGTCTGCCCCATCAGCATGCCATTGACCGGATCGGTCAAACCCTTCATCAAGCCGATCACGGGCGACAACAATACGCTCGGCCGCAGCTTGAGAAACTGCTTGAATTTTGCGCCGGCCGTGCGTGCTGCCATCATTTGCGAGAACCAGAGCACCATGATGTCTGAGTACAGCAAGGGCGCTCTTGACAGCGCATCGACACCGCCGGCCAGCACCATCTGCGAACGCCCGGACTGAATGTTGGCCATCGCCGAATCCAGTGCCTGCATGCCACTGGCACAGTTGCGCATGACCGTCCAGCCCGGCACATCCAGGCCACAGCCAAGGCGCAAGGCCACCATGCGCCCGATGTTGGTTTCATCGGGCGAAGGGGCGGCACAGCCAAGAATCACCTCATCCAGATCACTGGGAGCAAAAGGTTGCCGCGTCAGCAGCGCCCGCCCGGCCTGTACCGCCAGATCGCTCGCTGCAAAAGGCCCGGGGGCGTTACGTGCCTTGAGGAAAGGCGTCCGCGCTCCATCCACTACATACACAGGTTGAAAGCTCACTGTGTTCTCCTTTGGTCAATTTTTGTTTTGTTTAAAACACCGAAGGCGATGTCCGAATTATTGCTTTCGGGCATCGCCTTGCTGGGTTACAGATTTATGCGGCGGCTTTGTGTGCTACCGGCAAACGCTGGGACAACCCGTAATCCATCGGGAAGTCGTCCACACGGATGACGATGTCGCGCAGCTCGTTACGGCGCTTGAGTACGGCGTATTCGGCAGCGCTGACGATGCCGGCAGCAAATGCTGCATGCGCGATATCGCGTACATTGGCGTCCGGATTATCATTGAGCTTACCGCTCTTTTCGGCTGCACGGATCTTGGCATCAATGGGTTCCGCCTCGATCGTCGCCGCCAGGGCAAGCTCGACAGCACCAACGGCTTCCTGCTCGGTTTTCGGCAGATACGTTTCCGCAGTCAGGCGGTCGCGCGTTGCCGACGGCTCAATCAATGCCTTGGCCACCTTGTGCCCGAGATCATCGGCCGGCACCACATACGGATGGCCGAACGGGAAGATCAAACGGTTGAGCACGAAAGCGACAAACTTGCTTGGATAGTTTGCAATCACGCCATCGAAAGCGAGCTGGGCCTTGAACATCGAATCCCAGATCGACCAGTGCATCAATGGCGCATCCGCCTGCTGACGCCCCTCCGACTCATACCGCTTGAGTGTTGCGGACATCAGATACATCTGGGCGAGAATGTCACCCAGTCGGGCAGACAATTTTTCCCGACGCTTCAACCCGCCACCGAGTACCAGCATCGACACATCGGAAAGGAAGGCAAAGGCCGACGAGAAGCGCGTCAATTGCTGGTAGTAGCGCTTGGCTTCCGGCGCGACGCCTGCCGGAACCGAAACGAAGTGGGAACCGGTAATGCCATACCACAGTGCGCGCGCGCCGTTGGCAATGGTGAAGCCGACATGCGCCCACAGTGCACGATCAAACTGATCCAGACCCTGTGCGGCATTCGGATTCTGTGCCGCCTGCATCTCCTTCAACACATAGGGATGGCACCGGATCGCCCCCTGACCGAACAGAATCAGGCTGCGGGTCAGGATGTTGGCACCCTCGACGGTAATGCCGATCGGAATCTGCTGATAGGCACGCCCAAGGAAGTTCGACGGGCCAAGACAGATACCCTTGCCACCAATCACATCCATGCCGTCGTTAACTACCTGGCGGGCTCGTTCGGTGACGTGGTACTTGGCTATTGCCGAGACGACCGATGGCTTTTCACCCAGATCAACGGCGCCGGCCGTCATCTTGCGTACGGCATCCATCATGTAGGTGTAGGCGCCGATTCGGGTCAACGCCTCCTCGACGCCCTCGAACTTGCCAACGGCCATCTTGAACTGGCTGCGCACGCGTGCGTAACCACCAACAGCGCGGGCGGCCAGTTGTGCCATACCGGTGTTCGACGAAGGCAGCGAAATCGAGCGTCCGGCAGCGAGGCACTCCATCAGCATGCGCCAACCCTGCCCCGCCATTGCCTGGCCACCGATGATGAAGTCGAGCGGCATGAACACATCCTTGCCGCGCGTCGGACCATTCATGAACATGGCGTTCAGCGGGAACAGGCGACGGCGAGTTTCGACGCCGGGGTGATCCCACGGTACCAGTGCGCAGGTAATGCCGATATGTTTCTTGTTGCCAAGAAGACCATCCGGGTCATACATGTGGAAAGCCAGACCGAGAATGGTACATACCGGGCCGAGCGTGATGTACCGCTTGTCCCAGGTGACTCGCATCCCGAGCACTTCCTTGCCCTGCCACATGCCCTTGCAGACGATGCCGACATCCGGAATCGACGCGGCATCGGACCCCGCCCACGGGCTGGTCAATGCAAACGCCGGGATTTCCTGTCCCTTGGCCAACCTTGGCAGATAGTAGTTCTTCTGCTCCTCAGTTCCATAATGCAGCAGCAGTTCTGCCGGGCCGAGTGAATTCGGCACCATCACGGAAACCGACAGTGCGGAGGAACGGGTCGACAACTTGGTCACGACCTGCGAATGGGCATAGGCAGAGAACTCGAGGCCACCGTACTTCTTCGGGATGATCATCCCGAGGAAACCTTTGTCCTTGATGTATTTCCAGGCTTCCGGCGACATATCCTGCAACTCGTGCGAGACCTCCCAGTCATCCACCAATGCACAAGCCGCTTCGACCTCGTTGTCCATGAAGGACTGCTCTTCAGCGGTCAGCTTTGGTGTTGGATAAGCCAGCATCTTGTTCCAGTCGGGCTTGCCACGAAACAGATCGCCATCCCACCACACCGTACCGGCCTCAAGCGCATCGCGCTCGGTTTCGGACATCTGCGGCAGGATTTTTTTGTAGGTTTTAAAAACAGGCCGGCTGATCAGTGCACGCCTTAATGGCCGGACACCGATCAGCACGGCAACTGCGACCGCTACCACGGTCAGCAGAGGGATGATCACTTCGATCATGTTCAGTTCTCCTTTATGGACTTAGGCCGCTTTAGTCGGCTCTGTTGTGCTTTGCTGCTCTTTTGAAACCTGAAAGGGGGGCAAAGGTGCGCGCAAACCCCCAAGCAGGAATGGCATGACGCGTTCTGCAAGCTGCCGAGCCGCATCAGGCCCTTCGTTGTTCATATCCAGTTCACAACCAGTGACGATTTGCAATGCATCCGTACCGGCAATGGCATAAGACATGGCGCCCAACATGAGATGAAAACGCCAGATGATTTCTTCGTGGGGAACCTCCGGCAAGGCACGGAACAGTGCACGCTTGTAGCGCTCGACCACTTCCGCATACTCTCCGGCAAAGAATGCCCGGATGAAATCTGCAGGCTCGGTTAAAGTTCGCCCGAGCAGACGCAAGAATGTCATGCCACCCAATGCCTCATCCGTTCCCATGCGCAAAAGGGTGCCGAAAAATGCTTCCAGAATTGCAGACGGCTTGAGTGGCTCCCCGTTCGCCTTTTCTTCCAGTTCATTGAGCGCACTCAACCGCTCACGGTTTAGCCAGGATAATCGGCGACGAAATACTTCTCGCAACAGCGCCTCTTTTGAACCAAAGTGGTAATTCACCGCAGCCAGATTGACTTCCGCTTCACCGGTGATCATCCGCATCGAGGTTCCCTCGTAGCCGCTCTCCATGAACAGTCTTTCTGCCGCATCAAGGATGCGCTCACGGGTATCGGGGAGGGGTTTTGGTTCACTCATGTTTAATCGTGTTCTACATAGATTAGTCAAACGTTCGTTTTAATCATATGTGCGAGAGAAAATAAACGCAAGTATTTTTTGTTACCCACGTATCGAATATGCTCACCTTCAATAACAAGAGCTACTCGCCCTTCTCACACCTATAACTCAAAGAAAATATTCAATGCGCCGAAATCTCCCCCCCAAGCCGCCAGTCGGGATGCCTCTCGCTCAATCACATGTATGGCGCACCTTGCAGACCTTGCTCCCTTATCTTTGGGCCTATCGCGGCCGCATGGCGCTGGCACTCTCCTGCTTGGTTGCAGCAAAACTCGCCAACGTGTCTGTCCCTCTCGTGTTCAAGGCAATGATTGATGGCATGACGCCAGGGCAACAATTACTTGCACTTCCTGCCGGGCTATTGCTGCTTTATGGCGCTTTGCGTTTCTCCACGTCACTTTTCACAGAGCTAAGGGAAATATTTTTCGCCCGTGTCACTCAACAAGCGGTACGCAAGATTGCACTAGAGGTTTTTCGGCACTTGCATGCCCTTTCGTTACGTTTTCACCTAGAACGTGAAACGGGTGGCGTTTCCCGCGACATCGAACGTGGCACCCGTTCAATATCGGCGCTGATCAGCTACACGTTGTACTCAATTTTGCCAACGCTGGTTGAGATCGGGCTGGTCCTTGCCGTTCTGATGACCAAGTACGACGCCATATTCGCATTGATCGTGGTGATTTCCCTTGGCGCGTATATCGTCTTTACCATAACGGTGAGTAACTGGCGCATGGGTATTCGCCGCGCCATGAATGAATCCGACTCTGCCGCCAATACGCGCGCTGTCGATAGTTTGCTTAACTACGAAACAGTCAAATATTTCAACAATGAAGAATTTGAAGCCAGGCGCTATGACGATCAATTAAAAAATTGGGAGGATGCCGCAACGACGAGCCAGACCTCTCTGTCGTGGCTCAATCTTGGACAACAGGCGATTATTGCCACGGGTGTAACCGCCATGATGTGGCGCGCAGCCAGTGGGGTCGTTGAAGGCACCATGTCGATCGGCGACCTGGTGCTTGTTAACGCCTTTTTGATCCAGCTTTATATTCCGTTAAATTTTCTTGGTGTTGTTTATCGCGAAATCAGGCAGGCACTCGCTGATATTGAAAGAATGTTTGACTTGCTGACCGTCAATCGGGAAGTCGCGGATGCCCCGAATGCCAAGGACGTTGCCAGTGGGCCTGTTGCTGTCAGCTTTAAGGATGTCTCCTTTAGTTATTCACCGGATCGGCCGGTGTTGAGGAACATCAGCTTTACCATTGCCGCCGGGAAAACCGTGGCGGTTGTCGGTTATTCCGGTGCAGGAAAATCCACACTCGCCAGATTGCTTTTCCGCTTTTATGACATTACCAGCGGCTCCCTACTGATTGGAGATACCGACATTCGGCTGATCAGGCAAGCCAGTCTGCGTGCATCCATTGGTATTGTCCCCCAGGATACAGTGCTATTCAACGACACAATCCGCTACAACATCGAATACGGCAAGCCAGGTGCATCGGATGCCGAAATTATTGCTGTAGCACGTGCCGCCCAACTTCATGACTTCATTGCTGCACATCCCCAAGGCTATGATGCAAGGGTTGGGGAACGTGGGTTGAAACTGTCAGGCGGCGAAAAGCAGCGTGTAGCTATTGCCAGAACCCTGCTCAAGAATCCGCCCATTCTTATCCTGGACGAGGCCACCTCCGCGCTTGATTCCCAAACCGAGCGGGCAATTCAGGCTAGTCTGGACAAAATATCCTACGGCAGAACAACGTTGATCATCGCGCATCGGCTATCCACCGTGATGGATGCAGATGAAATCCTCGTTATGGAAGGCGGTGAAATTGTCGAACGGGGAACGCATGAATCGCTCCTGAGCAGTAGCGGCCTCTATGCCCGGATGTGGCTCCTTCAGCAGCAGGAGGATGAAGAAGCAGCCTGTTAATGTCATACTCTGAGTTGTAACCCGTTCTAGCTGGTGTTTATCGAGAAACATATAAACCGCTCCCACTCGCTCATTTCAACTTCGGATCGAGGGCAGAAAGATGCATTCGCAACAGAAGCTCAGGGTTCTGATTGTCGACGACAACAAGACAAATCTTCAGATCCTTCAAGTCTTTCTTAATCGACTTGGACACGAAGTCATTGCTGCCGAAAACGGAGAGGAAGCTGTCTCCAGATATCGTGATCAGCATCCCGATCTGATCTTCATGGACATCATGATGCCGGTCATGGATGGCTTTGAGGCCACCAGAGAAATACGCGCCATTCCAGCCGAGCGATGGGTACCGATCATTTTTCTTTCGGCACTCGACCGCGATGAAAATCTTGTTGATGGTCTTTCATCTGGTGGTGACGACTATCTGACCAAGCCCATCAACTTTGTTGTGCTTGAGGCAAAGATGCGTTCCGTGGCGCGTACACTTGCACTCCAGCAAAAGGTGGCGGAATCACTCCGGAAATTGCAGATCGTATCCGACAATGTGCTTGAAGCGATCATTACCGCCGATAGTAGTGCCACGATTCTTTCTTCTAACAGTGCTACAGAACTGATGTTCGGCTGGTCATCCGGTGAATTGATTGGAAAGAATGTAAGCATTCTTTGCCCCGAACCCTACCGCAGCGAACATGATGCTTATGTAAGTAATTACGTGAATGGTGGCCCGCCAAAAATCATTGGACTATGTCGTGAGATCATCGCTCGCAAGAAAAATGGTGAAGTTTTTGATGCAGAACTTACAGTCAGTGAAGTTCGCTTCGATCAAAAGCGACTTTTCATCGGGGTGTTCAGAGACATTACAGAACGCAAGCGATCCGAGAATCTTCTCAAGGAAAATGCAGATAAACTTCAGGAATACTACGACGTTTCTGAGCAGGAAAACAGGTTTGCACTTGGGCTGATTGACCAACAACTGCGCCGCGAGGGACTGGGAAACCCATTGGTCAGCTACTGGCTTGTACCAGCCAAGACCTTCAGTGGCGACATTCTGGGTGTCACAACATCCAATTCCGGTCGCCTGTATGCTGTTCTTGCTGACGCTACTGGTCACGGGTTAACCGCAGCCATCAGCACACTGCCGCTGCTGACCCTGTTCTACCATCTTGCGCCTACGGATATGCCTTTGCTCGACTTGGTTCTTCAACTGAACAAGTCCTTAAGTGAAACGCTACCGTCAGGTCGCTTTGTTGGTGCCTCACTTGTCTGTCTTGATACAGAAAATGGTCACGGAGAATTATGGATTGGCGGCATGCCCTCCTCTTACCTCATCGATGCACAGGGTGTTGCCATTGATCGTTTCGAATCACATGATGTCCCGCTTGGCATTCTGGACAATCATGAACTGGCCAAAGACACAATTACTTTTTCCTGGTCACAGCAATGTGAACTTATTCTGTGCTCTGATGGACTGCTGGAAGCAAATGGCCAAACTGGCCGGCAATTTGGTGAAGCAGGCTTATTGAACAGCATCTCCGGTACGCTTCCCGGAAATCGTCGGCATTCTATCGAAGCTGAAATTACCAATCACCTAGGCGATCAAACGGCACTTGACGATATATCATTGTTGGTACTGAGTTGCTTGATGAAAAAAGCTTAGATAACAAAAAAGCCAAGCTTTCGCTTGGCTTTTTCAATGCAGGCAACTCGTATCGATCAAGCTGCTTCAGCAACCTCTTCGACTGGTGCGTCCTCAACCTGCGGGCGATCAAGCAGCTCGACATAGGCCATCGGTGCATTATCACCCACACGGAAACCGCACTTAAGAATGCGCAGGTAACCGCCGTTGCGATTGGCAAATCGGGGGCCGAGGGTATCAAACAATTTGACAACGATCTCACGATCACGCAAACGATCAAAAGCCAAGCGGCGATTTGCCAGCGAGGGCTTCTTGGCCAAGGTAATCAGCGGCTCAACGACGCGACGCAGTTCCTTGGCTTTGGGCAGCGTTGTCTTGATCGCTTCATGCTTGAGCAGCGATACGCTGATGTTACGAAGCATTGCCAGACGATGGCTGCTGGTACGGTTGAGTTTGCGAAGTCCCAAACGGTGACGCATTTTGTGTTCCTCTCTCTTTCAATCCGCTGAGAATTACTTCTCAAGACCAGCCGGTGGCCAGTTCTCAAGCTTCATACCCAGCGTCAAGCCGCGTGCGGCCAGAACTTCTTTGATTTCGTTGAGCGACTTGCGCCCGAGATTCGGAGTCTTGAGCAGCTCGTTCTCGGTACGCTGAATCAAATCGCCAATGTAATAGATGTTTTCCGCCTTCAGGCAATTCGCAGAACGAACTGTCAGCTCGAGATCATCCACTGGGCGCAGCAGGATCGGATCAACCTGGATCGAAGCCTTCTGTTCGACTGGAACAGCTGTGCCTTCGAGATCAGCAAAAATCGAAAGCTGATCGATCAGCATGCGTGCAGCCGTACGAATAGCATCTTCGGGTTCGACAACACCGTTGGTCTCGATATCAATAATCAGCTTGTCCAGATCGGTACGCTGCTCAACACGGGCGCTTTCTACATTGTAAGCAACACGACGGACTGGGCTGAAAGAAGCATCCAGAACGAGTTTGCCAATGCTCTTGCTATCGCCGAGATTGCGCACGTTACCAGGAACATAGCCAGTACCACGTTCAACCTTGATTTCCATGGCAAGCTTACCGCCAGCAGAAATATGAGCAATCACGTGATCCGGATTGATGATCTCTACGTCGTGCGAAGTTTCAATATCTGCGGCACGAACGACACCCTCACCATCCTTCTTCAATTGCAGAACGACCGATTCACGGCCATGCAATTTGAAGACGATACCTTTCAGGTTGAGCAGGATATCTACGATATCTTCCTGCACGCCATCCAGCGTTGAGTATTCGTGAAGTACGCCATCTATCGACACTTCGGTCGCAGCGTAACCCTGCATCGAAGAAAGCAGGATACGGCGCAGCGCATTGCCAAGGGTATGACCGTAGCCGCGTTCGAACGGCTCCATCACAACCTTTGCCTGCACCGGCGAGACGCTCTGCACGTCAATGATGCGGGGTTTCAGAAGTCCAGTTTGCATGTGCTGTCCTTTGCCTTATGAGGGGCTAGTCTGCGATTACTTGGAATACAGTTCGATGACGAGGCTCTCGTTGATCGTCGCCGGCAATTCGCTACGCTGCGGACGTGCTTTGAACACACCCTTGCCGTTTTTGACATCAACATCCAACCACTCAGGGAAGCCCCGTGATTCAGCAGCTTCCAGCGCAGCCTTCACACGCAGTTGGCCCTTGGAGCCTTCAGCGAGTTCAACAACATCACCAGGACGACAAACGAACGAAGGAATATTCACTCGCTTGCCATTAACCAGAACGCCATTGTGGCGAACCACCTGCCGGGACTCAGAGCGCGAAGCACCGAAACCCATGCGATAGGCAACAGCATCAAGACGCGACTCAAGCAACTGCAGGAGATTCTCGCCTGTCTGGCCCTTGCGGCGCTCAGCCTCAGCAAATGTTTTACGGAACTGCCCTTCGAGCACGCCATAGATACGACGGATTTTCTGTTTTTCACGCAGATGCACGCCATAGTCGGACAAACGCTGCCCCGACTTCTGGCCATGCTGGCCAGGTGCATATGAACGGCGCTCAATGGCGCACTTGTCAGTGAAACACTTCTCACCCTTAAGGAAGAGTTTCTCCCCCTCGCGGCGACACTGACGGCATTTCGGATCGAGATTGCGAGCCACTTTTCTTTCTCCTTAGATGCGGCGCTTTTTCGGCGGACGGCAGCCGTTATGCGGTACTGGCGTGACATCAGTGATCGAACTGATCTTGATGCCGAGCGCATTCAGGGCACGAACGGAAGATTCACGACCAGGGCCCGGGCCCTTGATACGGACTTCAACGTTCTTGATTCCACACTCCTGAGCTGCCTTGCCGGCAGCTTCTGCAGCGACCTGAGCGGCAAATGGCGTGGACTTACGTGAGCCCTTGAAGCCGGCGCCACCGGATGTTGCCCACGACAGAGCGTTACCCTGACGATCAGTAATGGTGATAATCGTATTGTTGAAAGAAGCGTGGATATGGGCAATACCCTCAGCCACATTCTTCTTGACCTTCTTACGAACTTTGGTAGCAGTCTTAGCCATGTTCTGTCCCTATCACTTCTTGCCAGCGATTGCCTTGCGCGGCCCCTTGCGGGTACGAGCATTGGTACGGGTACGCTGACCACGAACCGGCAGGCCTTTACGGTGGCGCAGACCACGATAGCAACCAAGATCCATGAGACGCTTGATGTTCATCGTGACTTCGCGACGAAGATCACCTTCGACGTTAAATCTGCCAACTTCCTCACGCAAGCGATCCATCTCGCTGTCAGTGAGGTCCTTGATTTTGGTTGTACACTGGATACCCGCAGCAGCACAAATTTTCTGCGCGCGCGAACGTCCGACACCGTAAATCGCAGTCAATGCGATCTCAGTGTGCTGGTGATTGGGAATATTTACCCCGGCGATACGGGCCATCGTTTCACCCCGAAAATGCGAAACCTACAATTATAACTTCAACCAACCTACGACTCAAGAATACGAGCCGGAGGCGATCAACCCTGACGCTGCTTGTGGCGAGGATCTGTACAGATCACACGCACGACACCATTGCGCCGAATGATTTTGCAGTTGCGGCAGATGCGTTTCACAGATGCCAGCACTTTCATGATTCACTCCTGTTATATCGGCTTGTGGCGCAGCCAGCCAGTTCGCCTGTTGCTTCTTACGTAGAGATTCTTTACTTTGACCGGAAGGTGATTCTCGCCTTCGACAAGTCATAAGGTGTTAATTGCACGGTGACTTTGTCACCTGGCAGGATGCGGATATAGTGCATTCGCATCTTGCCGGAGATGAATGCGTGAACCACATATCCATTCTCCAGTTTTACTTTAAACGTTGCATTGGGCAGGTTTTCAACAACCTCGCCCTGCATTTCGATCAAATCTTCCTTGGCCATGCATCCGCACTCTGGTATCAGGCACCCTTGAAGTTTGCTTTCTTCAACAGACTTTCATACTGGTGCGACATCACATAAGCCTGGACTTGAGACATGAAGTCCATGGTTACAACAACGATAATCAGCAGGGAAGTACCGCCAAAATAGAAAGGTACATTCCATTTCAGAATCAAAAATTCCGGAAGCAGGCAAACGACCGTGATATAAGCCGCTCCAACAAGGGTCAGGCGCATCAATATCTTGTCGATATACCGTGCCGTTTGATCCCCCGGGCGGATACCCGGTACAAATGCGCCACTTTTCTTCAAATTGTCTGCCGTTTCCTTGGAATTGAAAACAAGGGCCGTATAAAAGAAACAGAAGAATACAATCGCTGCGGCATACAACATTACATAAATCGGCTGCCCCGGTGAGAGGGTCGCAGCAACATCTTTGAGCCAAGTCATCGACTCGCTGGAGCCAAACCACCCCGCAACTGTGGCCGGGAAAAGAATGATTGACGAAGCAAAAATTGGCGGAATGACACTTGCCATATTCAGCTTCAACGGCAAGTGAGAGCTTTGTCCGCCGTAAATCTTGTTGCCAACCTGACGCTTGGCATAATTAACAAGAATCTTCCGTTGCCCACGCTCAACAAACACGACGAATGCCGTTACCAGCACCACCAGAATGCAAATGAATATCGCTGTCAGCGGATGCATTGCGCCTGTGCGTGTCAATTCAAGCAAACCACCTATCGCATTCGGCAATCCAGCTGCAATACCAGCAAAAATGATGATCGAGATGCCATTGCCCAAACCACGTTCAGTAATCTGCTCACCCAACCACATCAGGAACATTGTGCCGGTAAGAAGGGTAGTAACCGCGGTTAGCCGGAACATGAACCCGGGATCCAGCACCAAGCCCGGCTGAGCTTCCAGGGCAATCGAAATCCCAATTCCCTGAAACAGCGCCAACACCACAGTGCCGTAGCGGGTGTACTGCGTTATTTTCCTGCGGCCTGCTTCACCTTCTTTTTTCAACGCCTCAAGCTGTGGGCTCGCAACACTCATCAACTGCATGATGATCGAAGCCGAGATGTACGGCATGATCCCCAGTGCAAAAATTGTGAAACGCGACAACGCACCCCCGGAAAACATGTTGAACATGCCCAGAATGCCGCCCTTTTGGCTATTGAACAACTCAGCAAGTGCCGTTGCATCAATGCCTGGCACCGGGATATGCGCCCCGATACGATAGACAACCAATGCACCAAGGAGAAACCACAGTCGACGTTTCAGGTCGCCGAATTTTCCACTCTTGCCAATTGCAGTAGGAGATGTCGCCAAAATCTGATTACCTTAGATCCAGTTACTCGCTGATGGAGCCGCCAGCAGCCTCAATAGCGGCCTTGGCACCAACAGTTGCGCCTACGCCCTTCAGCACGACTTTGCGCGAAATTTCACCGGACAGAACCACTTTTGCGGAGAGCGCCAACTGAGGAACCAAACCCGCCTGCTTAAGCACCTGCAGATCGATTTCTTCAACCGGCAACAGAGCGAGTTCGGACAAGCGAACTTCAACGTTTCTTGCATTGGTCAGCGAGACAAAGCCACGCTTTGGCAAGCGGCGCTGCAAAGGCATCTGACCGCCTTCAAAGCCAACCTTGTGGAAACCGCCAGCACGTGATTTCTGTCCCTTGTGGCCTCGGCCGCATGTCTTGCCCAAGCCGGATCCGATGCCACGACCGACACGACGTTTCGCGTGCTTAGCACCTTCAGCAGGCTGTATTGTATTCAGCTTCATTTCAGCCCTCACACTTAACGAGGTAGGAAACCTTGTTGATCATTCCACGGACTGACGGCGTATCCTGCAATTCCGAAGTGGAATTAAGACGACGCAAACCCAGCCCACGCACGGTCGCACGATGCGACTGCTTGGTTCCGATCAGGCTCTTGACGAGCGTGACCTTGATTTTCTTTTCCGCCATGGTGATTACCCCAGGATATCGGTAATGGACTTGCCACGCTTGGCAGCAATCTCGGACGGCGTGCTTTGTGCCGCCAGGCCGTTCAGCGTAGCGCGTACGATGTTGTACGGGTTGGTCGATCCATGTGCCTTGGCAACGATGTTCGTGATACCCATAACTTCAAACACGGCACGCATTGCGCCGCCAGCGATAATACCGGTGCCCTCGGGAGCCGGCTGAATCAGCACGGTCGAGGCGCCATGGCGTCCAGTTACGGTGTGATGCAAAGTACCGTTCTTCAGATTGACCTTGGTCAACTTGCGGCGCGCTTCATCCATCGCCTTCTGAACTGCCACCGGCACTTCACGGGACTTGCCCTTGCCCATGCCGACACCACCATCACCATCACCAACAACCGTCAGTGCGGCAAAACCGAGAATACGTCCGCCTTTAACAACTTTCGTAACACGGTTGATGGAGACCATCTTTTCGCGCAGACCATCGTCGCGCTCATCGGCCTGCTGGGGTTTTCTGCTTTGTGGTTTAGCCATAATTAATCCGATCCTTTCCGGCCGATCAGAACTTCAGCCCGCTCTCGCGAGCAGCATCAGCCAGCGCCTTGATCCGCCCATGGAATTTGAATCCAGAACGATCAAAGGCAACAGTTTCGATACCGGCTTGCTTGGCACGCTCAGCAATGAGCTTACCAATCGCAGCCGCAGCGGCGGCGTTTCCGCCGTTTGAAATTTCCTTGCGCAGTTCGACTTCAAGCGTAGAAGCCGCAGCCAGCACCTTAGAACCACAAGCCGAAATCAGTTGGGCATAGACATGCTGGTTAGTGCGATTCACGCACAAGCGCACGGCTTTCAGCTCGGCAATCTTGGCCCGGGTTTTGCGGGCACGGCGCAGACGCGCTTGTTTTTTATCGATCATTTGGCCACCTTACTTCTTCTTCGTTTCCTTGAGCGCCACAACTTCATCAGCGTAGCGAACACCCTTGCCCTTATAAGGCTCTGGCGGACGATAGGCGCGAATCTCTGCCGCCACCTGACCGACGAGTTGCTTATCAACACCCTTGATCAAAACTTCCGTCTGGGTCGGCACTTCGACTTTCACACCAGCCGGCATCTTGTGTGCAACAGGATGTGAAAAGCCAAGCGAAAGATTCAGGACATCGCCCTGAGCCTGGGCACGATAGCCAACGCCAACCAGTGTCAACTTTTTCTCGAAGCCTTTAGCAACACCATTCACCATGTTGTTCAGGTTGGCACGAACCGTACCCCAATGTGCCGCAGCGTTAACCGCACCTGCGACTGGCTCACAAACCATCGAACCATCAACCAGCGAAACCTTGACTGCAGGGTTGGACTTAAAGCTGAGCGTACCCAGCGGACCCTTGACCGTAATCAGATCGCCAACAACGACGTCCACGCCTTTCGGCAGGACAATTGGACTTTTACCAACGCGCGACATATTCCCCCCTTACGCCACGATGCACAGAACTTCGCCGCCAACATTGCTGGCACGAGCCTTGCGATCAGTCATGACACCCTGCGGGGTAGAAACAATAGCGACACCAAGACCATTCATCACACGAGGAATGTCAGTGCTGCCCTTGTACACACGAAGACCTGGCTTCGAGACACGTTCAATACGTTCGATAACAGGACGCCCGGCGTAATATTTAAGGCCGATTTCAAGGGTTGGCTTGCCTGCACCATCGCGCACAGCAAAGTCCTCAACATAGCCCTCGTCTTTCAGAACCTTGGCAATCGCCACTTTGAGCTTCGAAGAAGGCATCGCCACCGATGCTTTTTCAGCCATTTGGGCGTTCCGGATGCGGGTCAGCATATCGCTGATCGGATCACTCATACTCATTTCAGATTCTCCTGCTTACCAGCTGGCCTTGGTCATGCCCGGCACTTCGCCGCGCATGACGAGGTCACGGAGCTTGCTGCGCCCCAGACCAAATTTGCGATATACACCGCGAGGACGGCCAGTAATCTGGCAACGATTGCGCAGACGCACCGGACTCGCGTCACGGGGCAACTGCTGAAGCTTCAAACGAGCCTCAAAACGCTCGACATCGGAGAGGCCGGCATTGTTGATGATCGCCAGCAGTTCAGTACGCTTTTTTGCATACTTTTCTACCATCTGACGCCGCTTTTCGTCGCGATTGATCAGTGCAAGTTTCGCCATAATCGCCTCAGTTCTTGAACGGGAACTTGAAACCAGCGAGAAGCGCTTTTGCCTCTGCGTCAGATTTCGCTGTCGTTGTGATGCTGATATTCATCCCCCGCAGAGCATCGATTTTGTCGTACTCAATTTCCGGGAAAATAATCTGTTCCTTGACGCCCATGTTGTAGTTGCCACGGCCATCAAAACCCTTGCCAGAGATCCCGCGGAAGTCGCGCACCCGCGGTAATGCCACGGTTACCAGACGATCAAGGAACTCAAACATCTTCGGGCCACGCAAGGTCACCATGCACCCAATCGGGTAGCCATCACGAATCTTGAAACCAGCGATTGATTTCCGTGACTTCGTGACAACCGGCTTCTGGCCGGCGATTTTCTGCATGTCGCCAACCGCATTATCCAGAACCTTCTTGTCAGCCACCGCTTCACCCACACCCATATTCAGAGTGATCTTGGTGATTCGCGGCACTTCCATGCTGGACTTGTATCCAAACTTGGCCGTCAACTCAGGCACCAGTTTGGTTTTGTAGTAATCAAATAAACGCGCCATCATCTCCTCCTTATGCGCTCACAAGCTCGCCGCTCGACTTGAAAACACGAACCTTCTTGCCGTCTTCAAGCATCTTGAAGCCAACTCGGTCCGCCTTGCCGGCAGCATGGTTGTAGAGAGCAACATTGGAGACATTGATCGGCATGTCTTTTTCAACAATACCGCCGACCACACCCTTGACCGGATTGGGCTTCACATGCTTCTTGGCGCGATTAACACCTTCGACAACAACATGCTCAGCATCAACACGACGAAGCACCGTGCCTCGCTTACCTTTGTCTTTTCCAGCAATGACGATCACCTCGTCACCCTTGCGAATCTTGTCCATTGCCAGGCTCCTTACAGCACTTCGGGCGCAAGCGACACGATCTTCATGAACCGCTCGGTACGCAATTCACGCGTCACCGGGCCAAAGATACGCGTGCCGATCGGCTCCATCTTGTTATTCAGGAGCACCGCTGCGTTATTGTCAAAACGAATCAAGGAACCATCCGGACGACGAACACCTTTCGCCGTACGCACGACCACTGCGCTATACACGTCGCCTTTTTTTACGCGACCACGCGGCGCAGCATCCTTGATACTCACCTTGATGATGTCACCAACGCCAGCATAGCGACGCTTAGAGCCGCCAAGCACCTTGATACACATCACCGAACGCGCACCAGTATTGTCGGCGACGTCCAGAATCGTCTGCATCTGAATCATTTATCACTCACTCCAACTTTTCCCGCACAGATTGTGCGCGGTCAGTCTTGGAACCCGTAGGGGCAGAAACACCCGGCCTTGATGGCCGGGCGCGAAAAAACGGAATTATACCGGCTTTTTTGGATTAGGCAAGTATCAAACGACAACAGCCTTTTCCAGCAACTTGGATACACGCCAGCTCTTGGTTTTGGAGATCGGACGTGTCTCTTCGATTTCCACCAGATCACCTGCCTTGGCCTCATTGGCTTCGTCGTGGGCGTGGAATTTTTTCGATTGCGTAATGATTTTGCCGTAAAGCGGATGCTTGACCCGACGCTCGATCAATACGGTAACCGACTTTTCCATTTTGTCGCTGACGACACGACCAACAAGCGTGCGCTTGTTAACGGTTTTTTCGCTCATTGTTACACCGCCTTTTCACGAAGAAGTGTACGTACGCGAGCGATATCACGACGCACTTTGCCGAGCTGACTAGTATTGGAAAGTTGCTGTGTTGCCAACTGCATGCGAAGGCTAAACTGGGCCTTCAACAGCTCAAGCAGCTCCTTGTTCAGCTCGTCGGCGCTTTTGGTTCTGAGTTCACTTGCATTCATGATTAACCCACCATACGCGTAACGAAGGTCGTCGCCAGCGGAAGCTTGGCAGCGGCAAGGGCAAATGCCTCACGCGCCAGCTCTTCACTCACTCCGTCCATTTCATAGAGCACCTTGCCAGGCTGAATTTCAGCCACATAGTACTCAGGGTTGCCTTTGCCGTTACCCATACGGACTTCAGCAGGCTTCTTCGAGATCGGTTTGTCCGGGAAAATCCGGATCCAGATACGCCCACCCCGTTTGATGTGACGAGTCATGGCGCGTCGTGCCGCCTCGATCTGACGCGCTGTCAGTCGACCGCGAGCCGTAGCTTTCAGACCCCACTCACCGAAAGAAACTTTTGCACCGCGAGTCGCCAGGCCAGTATTACGGCCCTTCTGCTCCTTGCGGTACTTTCTGCGCTTAGGCTGCAGCATCTTTGGTTCCTGCCTTTCTTACACGTTTTGCGGGCGCCTTCGGCTTATCGGCAGCATCACCACTCGGCTTGGCTGCGCGGCGCGGCGGACGCTTTACATCATCCGCAGCTGGCTCAACTGCTGCCGGCAGTTCATTACGCCCAAGAATTTCGCCCTTGAATACCCACACCTTGATGCCAATGACGCCGTAGGTTGTACGTGCTTCAGAGGTAGCGTAGTCAATGTTCGCTCGCAGTGTGTGCAAAGGAACACGTCCTTCACGGTACCATTCGCGACGGGCAATTTCTGCACCATTCAGACGGCCGGAACTCATGATCTTGATACCCAAAGCACCGAGGCGCATGGCGTTCTGCATCGCACGCTTCATGGCGCGGCGGAACATGATCCGCTTTTCCAACTGCTGAGAAATTGAATCAGCAATCAGCTGAGCATCAATCTCCGGCTTACGGATCTCTTCAATCGACACATGAACCGGAACGCCCATGATCTTCTGCAGATCAGTGCGAAGCTGGTCAATATCTTCACCCTTCTTGCCAATAACGACACCAGGGCGAGCAGAGAAAACGGTTACGCGGGCATTCTTGGCAGGGCGCTCAATCAGCACACGACCCACTGAGGCATGCGCCAGCTTTTTCTTCAGGTAATCACGGACGCGAACATCTTCGTTCAGCATCGTTGCGAAGTTCTTGCTGTTCGCAAACCAGCGCGACGACCAATCACGGGTAACTGCAAGGCGGAAGCCTATTGGATGAATTTTCTGTCCCATGTCCTACCCTCAGTTACCAACAGCCAAGAAGATATGGCAGGTCGGTTTGGTGATCTTGTTGCCACGACCCTTGGCGCGCGCAGTAAAGCGCTTGAGCACCATGCCTTTTTCGACGTAGATGGTTTTCACCTTCAGCTCGTCAATATCAGCACCGTCATTGTGCTCGGCGTTGGCAATAGCCGACTCAAGCACTTTCTTGATAATGCCTGCGCCCTTTTTCGGGGAGAAAGCGAGAATGTTCAGTGCCTTGTCAACAGAAAGGCCGCGGATCTGGTCAGCTACCAAGCGACCCTTTTGGGCCGAGAGCCGAACGCCGCGCAGCGATGCACGAGTTTCCATATCCATCATCCTTTACTTCTTGGCCTTCTTGCCGGCGGTGTGACCCTTGAATGTCCGGGTCAGCGAAAACTCGCCGAGCTTGTGGCCAACCATATTCTCGGTCACAAAAACCGGGATATGCTGTTTGCCGTTATGTACGGCGATAGTCAAACCAATGAAGTCAGGAAGCACCGTTGAACGGCGCGACCATGTCTTGATCGGACGCTTGTCATTCGAAGCCCGCGCCGCATCCACCTTGTTTTGCAGGTGAGCATCGACGAAGGGGCCCTTTTTCAGAGAACGTGTCATTTCGTACTACCCCTTAGCGTTTGTGACGGCGCTGAACGATCATCGAGTTCGTGCGCTTGTTGCGACGTGTGCGATAACCCTTGGTCTTGGTACCCCACGGACTAACCGGGTTCATACCAGCTGCGGTACGACCTTCGCCACCACCGTGCGGGTGATCCACCGGGTTCATGGCAACACCACGCACCGTCGGGCGGACGCCGCGCCAGCGCATGGCACCGGCTTTGCCGATAGAACGCAGGCTGTGCTCTTCATTACCCACTTCACCGACAGTAGCGCGACACTCGACATGCACGCGACGGACTTCGCCGGAACGCAAACGAACCTGCGCGTACGAACCTTCGCGAGCCATCAACTGAACCGATGCACCTGCCGAACGCGCCATTTGCGCTCCTTTGCCGGGCACCATCTCGATACAGTGAATCGTTGTACCTACCGGAATGTTGCGGATTGGCAGCGCATTGCCCGGCTTGATCGGCGCCTCTGAGCCGGAAACAATCTCCTGGCCAACGACGACACCCTTCGGCGCAATGATGTAACGACGCTCACCGTCTGCATAGCACAGCAGCGCAATGTTTGCAGTCCGGTTCGGGTCATATTCCAGACGCTCGACCTTTGCAGGAATACCATCCTTGTTGCGCTTGAAATCGACAACACGGTAATGCTGCTTGTGGCCACCACCCTGATGCCGCGTTGTAATACGGCCATTGTTGTTACGACCAGCGTGCTTGGACTGGCTTTCTACCAGACCTGCAAAAGGCTTACCCTTGTGCAAGTCCGCATTAACAACCTTGACGACTGCACGACGCCCGGGTGATGTCGGTTTTACTTTAACGAGTGCCATTTAAACAGCCCCCCCTTCAGCAAAATTGATTTCCTGTCCCGGCTTCAGGCAAACGAATGCCTTTTTCCAGTTCTTGCGACGCCCCATGGAGCGGCCGAAGCGCTTCTGCTTGCCCTTAACCGTTGAAACCTGAACCGACTCAACCTGAACCTTGAACAACAGTTCAACAGCGGCCTTGATTTCCGGCTTGGTTGCATCCGAAGCAACACGGAATATCACCTGCTCATTTTTCTCAGCAACCCAGGTCGCTTTTTCGGAAATCTGGGGCGCAAGCAGCACTTGCATCAAACGCTCTTGGTTCATCCCAGGATCTCCTCAAACTTGGCGATCGCACTCTTCGTCATCAACACCTTGGGGAAGCGAATGAGCGACACCGGATCGGCTTCGTTCACCTCGAGCACCAGCACATTTGGCAGGTTACGCGAAGCGAGATATGTGTTTTCGTCCAACTCAGCCGTAATAACCAGCACCGAGTCAAAACCCATACCCTTGATTTTTTGCACAAACAGCTTGGTCTTTGGCGCATCAAGCTCGAGGCTATCAACAACACTCAAGCGATCCTGACGTGCCAACTCGGAAAGGATTGAGGCCATACCGGCCCGGTACATTTTCCGGTTCAGCTTCTGCGAGTAATTCTGGTCAGGCGTGTTCGGGAAAACCTTGCCGCCTCCGCGCCACAACGGCGACGAAGCACGACCGGCACGAGCACGACCGGTACCCTTCTGGTTCCAAGGCTTCTTGGTCGACTTCGAGATTTCGCTGCGACCCTTCTGCTTGCTATCACCCGAACGTGCATTTGCCTGATAGGCAACTACCACCTGGTGAACCAGAGATTCATTGTATTCACGGCCAAAAAGCGTATCCGAAGCCTGCAGCTTCGAGGCTTCCTGACCCTGTTCGTTTATGACTTTCAGTTCCATGTCGTCCCCTTAGCCCTTGACCGCCGCGCGTACAACAACATCTGCGCCCTTGGCACCCGGAACAGCCCCCTTCACGAGCAGCAATTGACGCTCAGCGTCGATACGCACGATCTCGAGGTTCTGGGTCGTAATGCTTGCATCACCATAGTGGCCAGCCATCCGCTTACCCGGGAACACACGACCCGGATCCTGCGCCATACCGATGGAACCAGGCGCATTGTGCGAAATCGAGTTACCGTGAGAGGCACGGTTTGAACTGAAATTGTGGCGCTTGATGCTACCGGAGAAACCTTTACCAATCGAGGTTCCGGACACATCCACTTTCTGCCCCACGGAGAAGATCGTGACACTGATCTGATCACCCGGCTTCAGCGCTGAGAGATCCTCGGCAGATACCGGGAACTCCTTGAGAACGCGACCTGCCTCAACACCGGCTTTCGCCAGATGTCCTGCAAGCGGCTTTCCAACACGGGAAGCACGACGATGACCAAAAGCAACTTGAACCGCGGCATAGCCGTCGGTTTCAGGCGTTTTGATCTGGGTCACACGGTTATTCGACACATCGAGCACTGTTACCGGAACGGTTGCACCGCCCTCGGCAAAAATGCGCGTCATGCCGACCTTGCGCCCAACAAGGCCTAGACTCATGGTTATTCTCCTCTAGTCGGCTACGATTGGCCGACGAGTAGTACGACTGCTACAAGTCAAAACAGGTAGCGCCTATGGCGCCACCCGACGAAAACGCAGGATTATAGCTGAAAAGCTACAGTTACTGCAACTTGATCTCAACATCAACACCCGCCGGCAAGTCGAGCTTCATCAGCGCGTCAACTGTCTTGTCGGTTGGGTCGATGATATCCATCAAGCGAAGATGGGTACGAATTTCAAACTGGTCACGCGACGCCTTGTTCACATGCGGTGAACGCAATACGTCAAAACGCTGGATCTTGGTCGGCAACGGCACCGGACCACGAACGACAGCACCTGTACGCTTTGCCGTCTCAACAATTTCCAACGCCGACTGATCGATCAGGCGGTAGTCGAATGCCTTGAGGCGGATCCGGATTTTCTGGTTTTGCATGTTGAATTCCAAAGAACAGGCCGCAGGACGGGCTTGTGACCGCCCTGTGGCAAATTGTCAAAAAGAACAGGATTACTCGATGATTTTTGCCACGACGCCGGCGCCGACGGTACGGCCGCCTTCGCGGATGGCAAAACGCAGACCTTCTTCCATGGCGATCGGTGCGATCAGCTTGACGGTCATGGCGATGTTATCGCCTGGCATGACCATCTCGGTGCCTTCCGGCAACTGGATGGCGCCGGTCACGTCGGTCGTACGGAAGTAGAACTGCGGACGGTAGTTGTTGAAGAACGGGGTGTGACGACCACCTTCGTCTTTCGACAGGATGTACACCTCGCCGGTGAAGTGGGTGTGCGGGGTGATCGAACCCGGCTTGGCCAGCACCTGGCCACGCTCGACTTCTTCACGCTTGGTGCCGCGCAGCAGCACACCGACGTTGTCGCCTGCCTGGCCCTGGTCGAGCAGCTTGCGGAACATTTCAACACCGGTACAGGTGGTCTTGACGGTGGGCTTGATACCGATGATTTCGATTTCTTCGCCAACCTTGACGATGCCGCGCTCGACACGACCGGTCACCACGGTGCCGCGACCGGAGATCGAGAAGACGTCTTCGATCGGCAGCAGGAAGGGCTTGTCGATGGCGCGCTCGGGCGTCGGGATGTAGCTGTCGAGTGCGTCAGCCAGGGCGAAGATGGCAGGTTCGCCGATGTCGCTCTGGTCACCCTCGAGGGCCTTGAGTGCGGAGCCCTTGATGATGGGAACGTCGTCGCCAGGGAATTCGTACTTGGAGAGCAGTTCGCGAACTTCCATCTCGACGAGCTCGAGGAGTTCTGCGTCATCGACCATGTCGCACTTGTTGAGGAAGACGATGATGAACGGTACGCCAACCTGACGGGCAAGCAGGATGTGCTCGCGGGTCTGGGGCATGGGGCCGTCAGCAGCGGAACAGACGAGGATGGCGCCGTCCATCTGGGCAGCACCGGTAATCATGTTCTTGACGTAGTCAGCGTGACCCGGGCAATCCACGTGGGCGTAGTGACGGGTTGCGGTTTCGTACTCGACGTGTGCGGTGTTGATGGTGATGCCGCGCGCCTTTTCTTCCGGCGCTGCGTCGATCTGGTCGTAGGCCTTGGCCTCGCCACCAAACTTCTTCGACAGAATCGTCGTGATCGCCGCCGTCAAGGTGGTCTTGCCATGGTCAACGTGACCAATCGTGCCTACGTTGACGTGCGGCTTCGTACGTTCGAATTTACCTTTAGCCATTTCTTTTTCCTCAGCTAATTCAGATTATTTCTTGTTAATGATGGCTTCAGCGACGTTCTTCGGCGCCTCAGCATAATGCTTGAATTCCATCGAGTAGGTTGCGCGACCCTGGGTCAGCGAACGCAACTGGGTGGAATACCCGAACATCTCAGCCAGTGGAACCTCAGCCTTGACAGCCTTCATCCCACCCGGCAAATCTTCCATGCCTTGCACCATACCGCGACGGCTCGAAAGATCGCCCATTACGTTACCCATATAGTCCTCCGGCGTTTCCACCTCAACAGCCATCATCGGCTCGAGGAGCGTCGGGGAAGCTTTTCTCATGCCTTCCTTGAAAGCCATGGAAGCAGCCATACGGAATGCATTTTCGTTCGAGTCCACATCGTGCGACGAGCCGTCGAACAGGGTGAATTTCACATCGACCACCGGGAAGCCAGCCAGAACACCGCTCGTCACCGCATCCTGCAAGCCCTTGTCGACCGCCGGAATGAATTCGCGAGGCACTGTTCCGCCCTTGACTGCATCAATAAACTCATAGCCCTTGCCGGTTTCATTCGGCTCAATCTTGAGCCAGACGTGACCGTACTGACCGCGACCACCCGATTGCTTGACGAACTTGCCTTCCTGTTCGACCGCTTTCTTGATGCACTCGCGATAAGCAACTTGTGGCGCGCCCACGTTGGCTTCGACGCTGAATTCACGACGCATGCGATCAACAATGATCTCAAGGTGCAATTCGCCCATGCCGGAAATAATGGTCTGACCCGACTCTTCATCGGTCCGCACTCGGAACGACGGATCCTCAGCCGCCAGGCGGTTCAGGGCAATACCCATCTTCTCCTGGTCCTGCTTGGTTTTCGGTTCGACGGCAACGTGAATCACCGGCTCCGGGAAAATCATGCGCTCAAGAATGATTACGGAATCAGGATCACACAGGGTCTCACCGGTCGTGCACTCCTTCAAACCAACGCATGCAGCGATATCACCCGCCAGAACCTCTTTGACTTCTTCGCGGTTATTGGCATGCATCTGCAGCACGCGACCGATACGCTCCTTACGCCCCTTGATCGGGTTGTAAACGGTATCGCCGGATTTCAGGATGCCCGAGTAAACACGAATGAATGTCAGCTGGCCCACATAGGGATCTGTCATCAATTTGAAAGCCAGCGCCGAAAACTTGGAGTCATCAGCGGCCGTACGGCTGACTTTTTCACCGTTCTCTTTTTCGCCTTCAACCGGAGGAATATCAACCGGCGCCGGGAGGAGTTCGATGACTGCATCCAGCATGCGCTGAACGCCCTTGTTCTTGAATGCGGTTCCGCACAGCATCGGCTGAATTTCGCAGGCAATGGTACGCTGACGCAAACCCTTGAGAATATCCGCTTCGGACAGGGTGCCATTCTCAAGGTACTCGTTCATCAGATCTTCCGAGGCCTCGGCAGCAGCCTCGAGCATCTGCTCACGCCAGGTGTTGGCCTCATCGACCAGATCAGCAGGAATCTCACGGTAATCGAACTTCATCCCCTGAGACGCATCGTCCCAGATGATGGCTTTCATCTTGACCAGATCGACAACCCCGGTAAAGGTATCTTCGGCCCCGATCGGAATAACGATCGGCACCGGATTCGCTTTCAGTCGAACCTTCATCATCTCGACGACTTTGAAGAAATTCGCACCGGAACGGTCCATCTTGTTAACGAAGGCCAAGCGCGGCACCTTGTATTTGGTTGCCTGACGCCACACAGTTTCCGACTGTGGCTGCACACCACCTACTGCGCAATACACCATGCACGCACCATCAAGCACGCGCATCGAACGCTCGACTTCAATGGTGAAGTCAACGTGTCCCGGCGTATCAATGATGTTGAAACGGTGCTCTGGAAATTGCATTTCCATGCCCTTCCAGAAACAGGTCGTCGCAGCGGAAGTAATCGTAATTCCGCGCTCCTGCTCCTGCTCCATCCAGTCCATGGTGGCAGCACCATCATGAACTTCACCGATCTTGTGATTGACACCGGTGTAATAAAGGATTCGCTCAGTCACCGTCGTCTTGCCGGCGTCGATGTGCGCGCTGATACCGATATTACGGTAGCGCTCGATAGGGGTTTTGCGTGCCACAGTATTAGCCTTCGTTTTTTAAAGAACAAATATCCGCATCAAAAGATCGCGGAACTTAGAAGCGGAAGTGAGAGAACGCCTTGTTGGCTTCTGCCATGCGGTGCACTTCATCACGCTTCTTGACCGCACCACCACGATTTTCAGCAGCTTCCATCAATTCGGCAGCAAGACGCAGACCCATGGTCTTTTCCGAGCGCTTGCGAGCCGTTTCACGCAACCAGCGCATGGCCAGAGCAGCACGACGCGCCGGACGAACTTCAACCGGAACCTGATAGTTGGCACCACCAACCCGACGGGACTTGACCTCAACCATCGGCTTGACATTACTCATCGCCGAAGCAAAAACTTCCAGCGGATCTTTGCCGCTCTTGCTGACGATCTGATCAAAGGCACCATAAACAATGCGCTCCGCAACAGACTTCTTGCCGCTTTGCATGATGGCGTTTACAAACTTGGAGACATCGACCGAACCAAACTTGGGATCCGGCAGAATGTCGCGTTTCGGTACTTCACGACGACGTGGCATATTAACCTCAAATATTCACAATTCAGTTGAAAGACATGAGCCTTTCCCGGCCACCCATGATGAGCGACCACTTACTCAAGCAGCGCTCAAGCTGCCTTCGGACGCTTCGCGCCATACTTCGAACGCGACTGCTTACGATCCTTGACGCCCTGGGTATCCAGCGAACCACGGACAGTGTGGTAACGCACACCCGGCAAATCCTTGACACGACCACCGCGGATCAGAACAACCGAGTGCTCCTGCAGGTTGTGGCCTTCACCGCCGATGTACGAAATAACCTCAAAACCATTGGTCAGACGAACCTTGCAAACTTTACGCAGAGCGGAGTTTGGCTTCTTTGGCGTAGTTGTGTAGACGCGGGTGCAAACACCACGCTTCTGCGGGCAACGCTCCAGCGCAGGAACCTTGCTCTTGGTGATCTCGGCCGTACGGCCTTGACGCACGAGTTGGTTGATAGTCGGCATATTTCTATCCCTAATTACTTGCAGCACCATGCGCACTGCAAAAAACCACGGCAAGCGCACTCGCCATGGTAATTTTGTTATCCAAAGCGAGGGCTTTGGTTAGCCCTCGCCGACAAAGACCATAGATTCTATGGTTGATCAAGCCCCAAGTCAACCGCCCGCAGGAGCGCTTTCCTCAGTGGCATCCTCGGCATCGCCAACTGCAAGCAGTTGATCAAAACCAAGATCCTCACCGCTGGACTGCTTGCGGCGAGTATTGTGATACGCCAAGCCCGTACCTGCCGGAATCAGACGACCGACAATGACGTTCTCCTTCAGACCGCGAAGTTCATCACGCTTGCCCATGATTGCAGCTTCTGTCAGCACACGGGTGGTTTCCTGGAAGGAAGCAGCCGAGATGAAAGAATCTGTGGACAACGAGGCCTTGGTAATACCGAGCAGCACGAAATCGTAGGTCGCAGGAATTTTGCCCTCTGCGACCATGCGGTCGTTTTCATCAAGAACGTCAGCGCGTTCGACCTGCTCGCTCTTGATGAAGCGTGTATCACCCGGATCAACGATATTCACACGACGCAGCATCTGGCGAACAATGACTTCAATATGCTTGTCATTGATCTTCACACCCTGCAGACGGTAAACGTCCTGAACCTCATCGGTGATATACACCGCCAGCGCCTCGACACCTTGCAGACGCAGGATGTCATGCGGATCCGGTTCGCCGTCAACAATCGACTCTCCTTTGTTGACGATCTGGCCGTCATGAACCAGCACATGGCGATCCTTGGAAATCAGGACTTCGTGAACTTCGCCATCAAAGCCGGTAATCACCAGACGCTGCTTGCCCTTGGTGTCCTTACCGAAGGAAACCGTACCCGTAATTTCGGCCAGCATGCCGACATCTTTCGGGGTACGCGCCTCGAACAGTTCAGCAACACGCGGCAGACCGCCGGTAATATCACGTGTCTTGGCGGATTCCTGTGGCAAACGGGCAAGCACATCGCCTACTGAGACCTGCTGGCCGTCGACCACCGTAATGATCGAGCCAACCTGGAAGGTCATGGCAACTGCATGGTCTGAACCGTGAGCACGTACTTCCTCACCGTTGGCGTCCAGCAGCTTGACCTGAGGACGAACACCCTTGGTCTGCGCCTTGCCGCCCCGCTTCGGATCAATCACCACCAGCGAGGACAAGCCGGTCACATCATCAATCTGCTTGGCGACCGTCACACCCTCTTCGACGTTCTCGAATTTTACGGTACCGGCATATTCGCCGATAATCGGGCGGGTGTGCGGATCCCAGGTAGCCAGTTTGGCGCCAGCCTTGACTGCCTGTCCGTCGTTGACGCGCAGGGTCGCGCCATAAGGCACCTTGTGACGCTCGCGCTCACGACCGTTATCATCTGTAATCAGAACTTCGCCAGAACGCGTGATGACGATCTTTTCATCCTTGGCGTTCGTTACATAGCGCATCGTTGCCGTAAAGCGAACCACGCCAGTGCTCTTTGTTTCAACGTGCGAGGCCATGGCCGACCGCGATGCAGCACCACCAACGTGGAAGGTACGCATGGTCAGCTGGGTACCCGGCTCACCGATGGATTGAGCAGCAATCACGCCAACCGCTTCGCCGACGTTGACCGGCGTACCGCGGCCGAGATCGCGGCCATAGCACTTGCCACACAAGCCGTAGCGGGTTTCACAGGTCAGCGGAGTACGTACTCGCACTTCATCGACACCCATGGCATCGATCAATTCAACGGCATCTTCATCAAGCAAGGTGCCCGATTCGATGGCTGTCTCATCGGTTTCCGGATTGATGATATCGGCGGCCGCGACACGACCAAGGATACGTTCGCGCAGCGCCTCAATAACCTCGCCGCCTTCGATCAGGGCCTTCATCGTGACACCGTTTTCGGTGCCGCAATCATCCTCGATCACGACCAGATCCTGAGTCACGTCAACCAGACGACGGGTCAGATAACCGGAGTTGGCAGTTTTCAGTGCCGTATCGGCCAAGCCCTTACGTGCGCCGTGTGTCGAGATGAAGTACTGGAGAACGTTCAGACCTTCGCGGAAGTTGGTCGTGATCGGGGTCTCGATGATCGATCCGTCCGGCTTGGCCATCAGACCCCGCATACCTGCCAACTGGCGAATCTGGGCGGCAGATCCTCGCGCCCCTGAATCGGCCATCATATAGATCGAGTTGAACGAGTCCTGCTTGACCTTTTTACCGTGGCGATCGATCACTTCTTCGTGACCGAGCTGCTCCATCATCACCTTGGCAACCTGATCACCCGTACGGCCCCAGATATCCACAACCTTGTTGTAGCGCTCACCCTGCGTCACCAGACCGTTGGTGTACTGGGTCTCGATTTCCTTCACTTCCTTTTCGGCTTCAGCAATGATCTCGTACTTCTTTGCCGGAACAGTCATGTCGTCCGAACAGAAGGAAATGCCGGCGCGTGTAGCCAAGGCATAACCGTTCTGCATCAGCTTGTCGGCAAATACCACCGTTTCCTTCAGGCCGCAGCGCCGGAACGATGTATTGATCAGCTTGGAGATTTCCTTTTTCTTCAGCGGCTTGTCCAGCACGCTGAAAGGCAGCCCCTTGGGAAGAATTTCGGACAGCAGTGCCCGGCCCGCCGTCGTCTGATAGCGGGTGATTTTTTCCTTCCAGCCATCGGCACCGTCCGACTCGTACTCTTTGATCCGGACCGAAACGTGGGCATGCAGATCGACTTCCTTGGCAGCCAGGGCACGCGTGACTTCACCCACATCGGCAAAGTACAAGCCTTCGCCCTTGCCGTTGATCCGATCGCGAGTCGCGTAGTACAGGCCGAGAACGATATCCTGCGACGGCACAATGATCGGCTCGCCGTTGGCTGGCGACAGCACGTTGTTCGAGGCCAGCATCAGCGTGCGGGCTTCCATCTGCGCCTCGAGCGACAACGGCACGTGGACGGCCATCTGGTCGCCGTCGAAGTCGGCGTTGAAGGCGGCACAAACCAACGGGTGCAGCTGGATGGCCTTGCCTTCGATCAGGGTCGGTTCGAACGCCTGGATACCCAGGCGGTGCAGCGTTGGCGCACGGTTCAGCATGACCGGATGCTCGCGGATCACCTCTTCGAGGATGTCCCAGACAACCGGCTCCTGCGATTCGACCATCTTCTTGGCCTGCTTGATGGTCGTGGCCAGGCCCATGATCTCGAGCTTGTTGAAGATGAAGGGCTTGAACAGTTCGAGTGCCATCAGCTTCGGCAGGCCACACTGGTGCAGCTTGAGCTGCGGACCCACCACGATGACCGAACGACCGGAGTAGTCGACGCGCTTGCCGAGCAGGTTCTGGCGGAAACGACCGCCCTTGCCCTTGATCATGTCAGCCAGCGACTTCAGCGGACGCTTGTTGGCGCCAGTCATGGCCTTGCCGCGACGTCCGTTGTCGAGCAGCGAATCGACCGATTCCTGCAGCATACGCTTTTCGTTGCGGACGATGATGTCCGGAGCCTTCAGTTCGAGCAGGCGCTTCAGGCGGTTGTTCCGGTTGATGACGCGACGATAGAGATCGTTCAGGTCGGAGGTGGCGAAACGGCCACCATCCAGCGGCACCAGCGGACGCAGGTCCGGCGGCAGCACCGGCAACACTTCGAGGATCATCCAGTACGGCTTGATGCCGGATTTCTGGAAGCCTTCAAGAATCTTCAGGCGCTTGGCCAGTTTCTTGTTCTTGGCTTCGGAGCCGGTCACTTCCAGCTCGCCACGCAACTTCTCGATTTCGCTTTCGACATCAAGGTTGCGGAGCAGCTCACGGATGCCTTCGGCGCCCATCAGTGCCTGGAAGTCGTCGCCGTACTCTTCTACCTTGGCCAGGTAATCATCCTCGGTCAGCAATTGTGCGCGATTGAGCGGCGTCATGCCCGGATCGCAGACAACGAATGCTTCGAAATAAAGCACCCGCTCAATATCGCGCAGGGTCATATCGAGCACCATGCCGAGGCGGCTCGGGAGGCTCTTCAGGAACCAGATATGCGCGGTCGGGCTGGCCAGTTCGATGTGACCCATACGCTCGCGGCGAACCTTGGCGAGTGTAACTTCAACGCCGCACTTCTCGCAGATCACGCCACGGTGCTTCAAGCGCTTGTACTTGCCGCAAAGGCATTCGTAATCCTTGATCGGGCCAAAGATCTTGGCACAGAACAGGCCATCGCGCTCCGGCTTGAAGGTGCGATAGTTGATGGTTTCCGGCTTCTTTACCTCGCCGTAGGACCAGGATCGGATTTTTTCCGGCGATGCGAGACCAATAGTGATCGCATCAAATTGCTCTTCCTGCGTTACCTGTTTGAACAAATCAAGCAGTGCTTTCATCGTCTAACTCCCAGTCCTTGAATCAGTAGCGTTCGAGGTCAATGTCAATCGCCAGCGAGCGAATTTCCTTGACCAGAACATTGAACGACTCCGGCATGCCGGCATCGATCTTGTGTTCGCCCTTGACGATGTTTTCGTACACTTTGGTACGACCATTGACGTCATCGGACTTCACGGTGAGCATTTCCTGCAGCACATAGGAAGCGCCATAAGCTTCCAGCGCCCAGACTTCCATTTCGCCGAAACGCTGACCACCGAACTGCGCCTTGCCGCCCAGCGGCTGCTGGGTTACCAGCGAGTACGGACCGGTCGAACGGGCGTGCATCTTGTCATCAACCAGGTGGTGCAGTTTCAGCACATGCATGTAGCCAACCGTAACCGGCCGCTCGAACTGCTCACCGGTTCGGCCATCACACAGCAGCATCTGCCCTGAAGAAGGCATCCCGGCAAGCGCCAGCATTTCCTTGATTTCAGCTTCCGATGCACCATCGAATACTGGCGTAGCGAACGGAACACCATCCTGAAGATTGCCGGCGAGTTCAAGGATTTCATCGTCCTTCAGCTCATCAAGATTTTCCTGCTTGCCACCGGTGTTGTAGATCTGCCCGAGGAAGCCACGAACCTCTTTTGCATTTGCCTGACGACGCAGCATGTCACCGATCTTGAAGCCGAGGCCCTTGGCAGCAAGGCCCAGGTGAACTTCGAGAATCTGACCAACGTTCATCCGGGACGGAACACCCAGCGGGTTCAGCACGATATCAACCGGGCGTCCATCCGCCATGTAGGGCATGTCCTCAACCGGAACGATACGTGATACGACACCCTTGTTACCGTGGCGACCGGCCATCTTGTCGCCCGGTTGCAGGCGGCGCTTGACGGCCACATAGACCTTGACCATCTTCTGTACGCCCGGCGGCAGTTCATCGCCTTGGGTCAGCTTCTTGCGCTTTTCTTCAAAGGCAATATCAAAGTCCTTGCGGGTCTGCTCAAGGCTCTCTTTCAGCGACTCCAACTGATGCGCTGCTTCTTCATCTGCAAGACGGATATCAAACCAGTGGTGCGGATCAATACCGGCAAGGTATTCCTTGCTGACTGCAGTTCCCTTTGCCAGCTTTTTCGGGCCACCGTTAGCGGCCTTACCGACAATCATCCGTTCGACACGGGCAAAGGTATCGCGTTCAACAATCCGCAACTGATCGGCGAGGTCAATCTTGTAACCGCGCAGGTGTTCGTCAATGATCGACTGCGCACGGCGGTCACGCTCAATACCTTCGCGGGTGAACACCTGAACGTCGATGACGGTACCGGCAATGCCGGACTGAACGCGCAGCGAGGTATCCTTCACGTCGGATGCCTTCTCGCCGAAGATCGCGCGCAGCAGCTTTTCTTCCGGCGTCAGCTGGGTTTCGCCCTTCGGCGTCACCTTGCCGACCAGCACGTCACCGGCTTCAACTTCGGCGCCGATATAAACGATGCCGGACTCGTCGAGACGGGACAACTGCACTTCGCCCAGCGAAGCGATATCGCGGGTAATTTCTTCCGGTCCGAGCTTGGTATCGCGGGCCACCACCGTCAGTTCCTCGATATGGATCGAGGTGTAACGGTCTTCGGCAACGACACGCTCCGAGATCAGGATCGAATCTTCAAAGTTGTAGCCGTTCCATGGCATGAACGCGACAAGCATGTTCTGGCCAAGTGCCAGTTCGCCCTTGTCGGTCGATGCGCCGTCAGCAACCACATCGCCTTTGGCAATGATGTCACCAACCTTGACCATCGGCCGCTGGTTGATGTTCGTGTTCTGGTTCGAACGCGTGTATTTGACGAGGTTGTAGATATCAACACCTACCTCACCCGGCACCGTCTCATCATCATTGACGCGAACCACGATGCGCGAGGCATCGACGTAATCCACAGCACCACCACGCAGCGCCTGGACGGCCGTACCCGAGTCAACAGCAACAGTACGCTCGATACCGGTTCCGACGACCGGCTTCTCCGGGCGGAGACAAGGAACAGCCTGACGTTGCATGTTCGCACCCATCAGCGCACGGTTTGCATCGTCATGCTCGAGGAACGGAATCAACGAAGCAGCAACCGAAACGATCTGGCCCGGCGCAACGTCCATGTACTGCACGCGTGACGGCTCGGACAGGATGGTTTCACCTTTTTCACGGCAGGTCACCAGTTCATCTACAAGAGATCCGCCGGCATCCAGTTCGGCATTGGCCTGGGCGATGATATAGCGCCCTTCTTCAATTGCCGACAGATACTCAATCTCGTTTGTAACCTTGCCGTCTACCACCTTGCGATAGGGCGTTTCCAGGAAACCGTAGGAGTTGGTACGGGCAAACAATGCCAGCGAGTTGATCAGGCCGATGTTCGGGCCTTCCGGCGTTTCGATCGGGCAAACACGGCCGTAGTGCGTCGGGTGAACGTCGCGCACTTCGAAACCTGCACGCTCGCGGGTCAGACCGCCCGGGCCGAGGGCCGAGACACGACGCTTGTGCGTGATCTCGGACAACGGGTTGGTCTGGTCCATGAACTGCGACAACTGGCTGGAACCGAAGAACTCCTTGATCGCAGCGCTGATCGGCTTGGCATTGATCAGATCATGCGGCATCAGATTGTCCGATTCAGCCTGCGACAAACGCTCCTTGACGGCACGCTCGACACGCACCAGACCGGCGCGGAACTGGTTCTCGGCAAGCTCGCCGACCGAGCGGACGCGACGGTTGCCGAGGTGATCGATATCGTCAATCTCACCACGGCCGTTGCGCAGATCAACCAGAATCTGAATGACTTCGACGATGTCACGCGGCGAAAGTGTCAGTTGATCGCGAACTTCACAGTTGGCGCCCAAGCTCTTGAGCTTCTCGGCAAGGGCACGCGCTTCAGTTTCTGTAATGTTTTCTGCGACGGCGCGCGCACCGAAATGCAGGTCGCTCAGCATGCCTTTTACCGCTTCAGCTGATCCACCGGCCATTTCGATGATCGCATCTACGATCGCATCATTCTTGGAAGGTACATTGCGTACAGAGACCTTGGACTCAATGACATCCGGGCGCTGCAGACGACGGTTGAATTTCATCCGACCGACACCGGAAAGGTCATAGCGCTCATCGGAGTAGAACAATCCGTTGAACAGCAGCTCGACAGCTTCTTCCGTTGGCGGCTCACCCGGGCGCATCATGCGATAAATGGCAACGCGGGCCGCCTGGCGAGAAACGGTATCGTCCGTGCGCAGGGTGTTGGAAATGAACGCGCCACGATCCAGATCATTGGTATAGAGGGTCTGCAGTTCCTCAACCCCAGACTCCTGCAACTTGCTCAGAAGACTCTCGGTAATCTCATCGTTGGCATTGGCAAGAACCTCGCCTGTTTCACGATCAATGATGTTCTGGGCGACCACACGGCCGACAATGAAATCCTCCGGCACAGCAATGCGGTTGATTCCGGCTGCATCCAGTTCGCGGATATGCTTGGCGGTGATGCGCTTGTCCTTGGCAACAATAACCTTGCCGGATTTGTCGCAGAAATCGAAACGAGCCACTTCGCCTCGCAGGCGCTCCGGAACCAGTTCAAAATCAATGGTCTTCTTGCCGATAAAGAAGGTATCGAAGTCAAAGAAAGTGCGCAGAATCTGCTCCGGCGTCAGGCCGATGGCTTTCAGCAGCGTCGTTACCGGCATCTTGCGGCGGCGGTCGACGCGGAAGAACAGGATATCCTTCGGGTCAAACTCGAAATCGAGCCAAGAACCACGGTAGGGAATCACGCGCGCCGAGAACAGCAGCTTGCCGGAGGAATGCGTCTTTCCACGGTCATGTTCGAAGAACACGCCCGGCGAACGGTGCAACTGGCTGACGATGACACGCTCGGTGCCATTGATGACAAAGGAACCCGTAGTGGTCATGAGCGGAATCTCGCCCATGTACACTTCCTGCTCCTTGACTTCCTTGATTGTATCCGGCGCCTCACGATCCATGATCACGAGACGAACCTTGGCTCGCAAGGCGGAGGCAAATGTCAGGCCACGCTGTTGACATTCCTTTACATCGAATGCCGGCTCAGCCAACTGGTAGCTGACGAATTCAAGTCGTGCGTTGCCACTGTGACTGACAATGGGGAAAATCGAGCCAAACGCAGCCTGCAACCCCTGGTTTCGACGTTGCGCCGGCTGTGCAGCCGCCTGCAAAAATTCGGTGAAGGAGTCGAGTTGGGTCGCCAACAGGAAAGGTACGTCAAGCACGCTGGCGCGCTTGGCAAAACTTTTCCGGATGCGTTTTTTCTCGGTATAGGAGTAGGTCATGTTTGCTCCGAGCTCAATGGGCAATGATTCCTAGGATTCCCGAACGGGCAGATGCCACAGTTCGGGTACAACAAATAAACGGAAGCGATTGACATCACTTTCAAGCACTTGCGTTTATTTGCTACATCAATCTTTTCCGGACACACCGGACTTGTTTTCAGAAAAGCACAAAAGGGCTGGCAGCAAAAATGCCACCAGCCCAATATTTCCTTGTCGAGATTACTTGATCTCGACTTTGGCGCCTGCGTCCTCGAGCAGCTTCTTGAGGGCGTCTGCATCAGCCTTCGGAATTGCTTCCTTGATTGGCTTCGGCGCACCGTCAACCAGATCCTTCGCTTCCTTCAGGCCGAGACCTGTTGCAGCGCGAACAACCTTGATGACTTCAACCTTCTTCTCGCCAGCACCCGTCAGGATAACGGTGAACTCGGTCTGCTCTTCAGCAGCGGCAGCACCGCCAGCACCCGGTGCAGCAACTGCCAGCGCAGCTGCCGACACACCAAACTTCTCTTCGAATGCCTTGACCAGATCATTCAGATCCATGACCGTCATCGCGCCGACGGCTTCAAGGATGTCTTCTTTGCTAATAGCCATTTGATAAGCTCCTAAATCATTCACACGCGCCATGAAGCGCAGTTCTTCGTAGTGGTTCGTTCAGATCAGGCAGCAGCGCCTTCTTCTTCCCGTTTTTTCGCCAGCGCTGCGAGCGCACAAGCAAAGCCGGAAACCGGTGCCTGCATGATGCCCACCAACTTGGCGAGCAGTTCTTCACGGCTCGGAATCGAAGCAAGTGCCTGAACGCCAGCCTTGTCGAGCACGTTGCCACCATAGCAACCTGCCTTCAAAACCAGCTTGTCGTTCCCCTTGGCAAAATCGTTGAGTACCTTGGCAGCAGCCACAGCATCCGTTGAAATTGCGTAGATCAAGGGACCGACCATTTGCTCGGCGAGGCCGGCGAACGGAGTGTCCGCAACAGCACGACGCACGAGGGTGTTCTTCAGCACGCGCAGATACACGCCAGACTCGCGCGCCTTTTTCCGCAGTACGGTGAGGTGAGCCACCTCAATACCACGGTACTCGGCAACGACCATTGTCTGAGCGCCAACTACCTGTGCCGACACCTCGGCCACTACGGCCTTCTTGTCGTCAAGATTGAGACCCATAGGTCCTTTCTCCTTTCAAGTCCACACACGACGGGAAAATCCCGCCGCACCCACGGCGACCTGGATCAGGAGCGAAATTACATACCCATCGATATGCAACCCATTATCCTGTTCTGAGTACACCGTCTGCGCAGGCCATTACGCTTAAGCACAAACTTCAAAACAATTTGTACACCTGCGGTCTTTGACGATCCGGACGTAACCCGAAAACCACGTCCAGCTCAAAGCCTTGCCCCCCGGCGAACCGGGGCTAATTCTGTTATTGCGCAGCCAGCGAAGCCTGGTCAATACGCACGCCCGGGCCCATGGTGCTGGACACGGCGATTTTCTTCAGATACTGACCCTTGGCTGCGGCGGGCTTGGCACGCTGCAACGCATCGATCAGCGCCTTCAGGTTTTCCTGCAGCTTCTCAACCGGGAAAGATGCACGGCCAATGGTCGAATGCACGATACCCGCCTTGTCGGTCCGGTACTGAACCTGACCGGCCTTGGCGTTCTTCACTGCTGTCGTCACATCCATGGTTACCGTCCCCACCTTCGGGTTCGGCATCAGGCCACGCGGGCCGAGGATCTGACCGAGTTGACCAACAATCTTCATGGCGTCCGGCGTTGCGACAACCACATCAAAATTCAGATTGCCTGCCTTGACTTCAGCGGCCAGATCATCAAAACCGACGACATCCGCACCTGCTGCCTTGGCAGCTTCAGCTTTTTCACCCTGGGCAAAAACAGCGACGCGCACGGTCTTGCCCGTACCAGCCGGCAGCACGACCGAACCACGAACCAGCTGATCTGATTTACGCGCATCAATACCAAGATTGACCGCAACGTCGATCGACTCATCGAACTTCGCCGTTGCAGCCTCTTTGGCTATCGTCAACGCATCAGCAATGGCGTACAGCTTGTTCGGATCTACCTTGCCCTGCAGGGCCTTTTGACGCTTGGACAGCTTAGCCATCTTAGAGGCCCTCCACAGTGATGCCCATCGAACGAGCAGAACCCGCGATGGTACGAACGGCGGCGTCCATATCGGCAGCCGTCAGATCCGGCATTTTGGTCTTGGCGATTTCTTCACACTGGGCGCGGGTCAGCTTGCCGACCTTGTCGGTATGCGGACGGGCTGAGCCCGACTTGATACCAGCAGCCTTCTTGATAAGAATGGTTGCCGGCGGCGTCTTCATGATGAAAGTGAATGATTTGTCCGCAAAGGCGGTAATCACCACAGGAATCGGCAGACCCGGCTCAACGCCTTGTGTCTGGGCATTGAATGCCTTGCAGAATTCCATGATATTCAGACCGCGCTGACCCAGCGCAGGACCGATTGGGGGCGACGGATTGGCTTTACCCGCTGGCACTTGCAGCTTGATGTAGCCGATGATCTTCTTGGCCATGATGGCTCCTGTTTAAATGAGTGGTAACGCGCTTTGGCTCTCGCTACTAACGCTCCTCTTACGACCATTCGCCCGAAGGCAGGCTGGCCGAAAACCTTTTGCGCCGATCAAGCCTTTTCGACCTGACCGAATTCCAGCTCGACGGGTGTCGCACGACCAAAAATGGTCACCGACACACGTAGTTTGTTTTTCTCGTAGTTGACGTCTTCCACAGAACCGTGGAAATCGGTGAATGGGCCATCCTTGACTCGAACCACCTCGCCAGCTTCGAACAGCACCTTTGGACGAGGCTTCTCCACCCCTTCCTGCATCTGCTGCATGATTTTCTCGACTTCCTTTTCGGAAATCGGCGTCGGCTTGTTGGCAGTGCCGCCGACAAAACCGGTGACCTTCGGCGTACTCTTGACGAGATGCCAACTGTCATCATTCATATCCATTTCCACCAGCACATAGCCAGGGAAGAATTTGCGTTCAGAGATGCTCTTCTGACCACCTTTCAGCTCAACGACTTCTTCGACCGGCACCAGAATCCGCCCAAAGCAGGATTCCATGCCGGAACGAGCCACACGCTCAGCCAACGCCCGCTGAACACTCTTTTCAAAGCCAGAGTAGGCGTGAACGACGTACCAGCGCTTGCTCATTATTTCCTCCAGCCCAGGATCAGGTCATAAAACACCCACTCCAGGCTCTTGTCAGTCAGCCAAAGGAACGCGGACATCACGAGGACAAATACAAACACCATCGCAGTCGTCTGCACCGTTTCCTTACGAGTCGGCCACACCACTTTCTTCGTTTCACCCACCGCTTCACGCGCAAAGGTGAAAAACCGCTGGCCCGGCTCAGTAAACCAGGCCACCGCCACAGAAGCGGCAACACCTGCGAGCACCGCAAGGATGCGCAGGATCATTGCCTGTTCGGCAAGCAGGTAAAAGCCAACGACGCCGGCAGCAAGAAGGGATAGCGCCAGCGCAAACTTGATCTTGTCGGCCATTTCTTTCGTGTTCTATTTGTTAGTGGCAGGGGCGGAGGGTCTCGAACCCCCGACCTTCGGTTTTGGAGACCGACGCTCTGCCAATTGAGCTACGCCCCTGCAGCAGAGACTGCGGGATGTCCGTAGACATCCCGAAATCCATTACTCGATGATTTTTGCCACGACGCCGGCGCCGACGGTACGGCCGCCTTCGCGGATGGCAAAACGCAGACCTTCTTCCATGGCGATCGGTGCGATCAGCTTGACGGTCATGGCGATGTTATCGCCTGGCATGACCATCTCGGTGCCTTCCGGCAACTGGATGGCGCCGGTCACGTCGGTCGTACGGAAGTAGAACTGCGGACGGTAGTTGTTGAAGAACGGGGTGTGACGACCACCTTCGTCTTTCGACAGGATGTACACCTCGCCGGTGAAGTGGGTGTGCGGGGTGATCGAACCCGGCTTGGCCAGCACCTGGCCACGCTCGACTTCTTCACGCTTGGTGCCGCGCAGCAGCACACCGACGTTGTCGCCTGCCTGGCCCTGGTCGAGCAGCTTGCGGAACATTTCAACACCGGTACAGGTGGTCTTGACGGTGGGCTTGATACCGATGATTTCGATTTCTTCGCCAACCTTGACGATGCCGCGCTCGACACGACCGGTCACCACGGTGCCGCGACCGGAGATCGAGAAGACGTCTTCGATCGGCAGCAGGAAGGGCTTGTCGATGGCGCGCTCGGGCGTCGGGATGTAGCTGTCGAGTGCGTCAGCCAGGGCGAAGATGGCAGGTTCGCCGATGTCGCTCTGGTCACCCTCGAGGGCCTTGAGTGCGGAGCCCTTGATGATGGGAACGTCGTCGCCAGGGAATTCGTACTTGGAGAGCAGTTCGCGAACTTCCATCTCGACGAGCTCGAGGAGTTCTGCGTCATCGACCATGTCGCACTTGTTGAGGAAGACGATGATGAACGGTACGCCAACCTGACGGGCAAGCAGGATGTGCTCGCGGGTCTGGGGCATGGGGCCGTCAGCAGCGGAACAGACGAGGATGGCGCCGTCCATCTGGGCAGCACCGGTAATCATGTTCTTGACGTAGTCAGCGTGACCCGGGCAATCCACGTGGGCGTAGTGACGGGTTGCGGTTTCGTACTCGACGTGTGCGGTGTTGATGGTGATGCCGCGCGCCTTTTCTTCCGGCGCTGCGTCGATCTGGTCGTAGGCCTTGGCCTCGCCACCAAACTTCTTCGACAGAATCGTCGTGATCGCCGCCGTCAAGGTGGTCTTGCCATGGTCAACGTGACCAATCGTGCCTACGTTGACGTGCGGCTTCGTACGTTCGAATTTACCCTTAGCCATTCCCGGTTCCTCAAATAATTAAAAGATCAACGATACCTGTAGTGCCAATCGCTGGTGCCCATGGGCAGGATTGAACTGCCGACCTCTCCCTTACCAAGGGAGTGCTCTGCCACTGAGCTACATGGGCCTTCCGGTTAGATTCCGGTTGCTGCGGCCACTGCCACTTCAAAAAAATCAGCCGCGGTCGTGGAGCGGGTGAAGGGAATCGAACCCTCGTCTTAAGCTTGGAAGGCTTCAGCTCTACCATTGAGCTACACCCGCACAAACCTGAACCTCGACTACTACGTTCGCGACAACAACATTGTTACTGGTGGAGGGAGAAGGATTCGAACCTTCGAAGGCAGAGCCGTCAGATTTACAGTCTGATCCCTTTGACCGCTCGGGAATCCCTCCAGAAACGGGGAATTATGCGCATTTGTCAGATAACTGTCAAACGCTTTCGCGAAACTGGACGCGCATTCTAACAGAACAAATCTGGCTGCGGCGGTATTTTTACGTAGGCCGGCTTCCCCCTTGGCCGAACGCATTAGAATATTGCGGCACGATAACCCGATTAGCTAAAGCCCCCCATCCCGATGAGCCACCGCCCACCACATAGAATGCCCTTGCCGGAAACCCTTCGAGCACAACTTGCCGACAGATTCGGCAATCGTTTTTCGCAAGGCGAATCCATCCGTTTGCAACATGGGCGAGACGAGTCGGTTCACGACCCGGAATTGCCGGACGGGGTTGTCTTTGCCGAATCAACAGAGGATGTGTCCGATGCGGTACGGCTATGCGCAAGCCATGACACCCCCATTATCGCCTATGGTGCCGGCAGTTCTGTTGAGGGCCATCTGCTCGCCGTTCATGGCGGCATCAGCCTTGATCTTTCCGGCTTGAATCAGGTGCACTCCATCCACGCCGAAGACCTTGATGCCACGGTGCAGGCTGGTGTCACCCGGAAGCAACTCAACGACGCCCTCAAGGGCACCGGCCTCTTCTTTCCCATTGACCCGGGCGCTGACGCCTCACTCGGCGGCATGGCCGCCACCCGCGCCTCGGGCACCAATGCCGTTCGTTACGGCACCATGCGTGACAATGTGATGGCCATGACGGTGGTGCTGGCCGATGGCCGCATCATTCGCTGCGGCAGTCGCGCCAAGAAATCCTCAGCAGGATACGACCTGACCCGTCTGCTGGTTGGCTCTGAAGGGACGCTGGGCATCATCACCGAACTGACCGTTCGCCTCTACCCAATTCCCGAGGCCATCTCGGCCGCTGTCTGCAGCTTTCCAAGTGTTGATGCAGCCGTCAACACTGTCATCCAGACGATCCAGATCGGCATACCGGTCGCGCGAATCGAATTGCTCGACCCGCTGACCATCACCGCCGTCAACCGACATAGCAAGACCACCCTGCCTGAACGCCCGACGCTTTTTTTCGAGTT
The DNA here is from genome assembly GCA_024235655.1 of Zoogloeaceae bacterium. Classification (GTDB taxonomy): domain Bacteria; phylum Pseudomonadota; class Gammaproteobacteria; order Burkholderiales; family Rhodocyclaceae; genus Proximibacter. Next base: position 217,126 of record JACKLY010000002.1, read on the forward strand.
TCACGGCAGCTCCGCCTCGGTCGAGGAGCAGGCGCAATTCGTTCAGGAGATCGCCAGTGAAGTCGGGGGGGAACATTTCGAATGGGCAACTCGCCCGGAGGACCGCAGTCGGCTCTGGCAGGCACGTCACGATGCCTACTTTGCCTGTTTGCAGATGAAACCGGGCTGCAAGGCGTTCCCAACCGATGTTTGCGTACCGATCTCCCGGCTTGCTGAATGCATTCAGGAAACAAACAGAGACATGGCGCAAGTGTCGATTCCGATCATGCTATTCGGCCATGTTGGCGACGGCAATTTCCATCTCGTCGTTCTGGTCGACCCGGATAACGCCAAGGACATGAAAGAAGCGGAGTGGATCAACGAACGGGTTGTTGAGCGCGCACTCTCCATGGAGGGCACCTGTACGGGTGAACATGGCATCGGACTGGGCAAGAAGAAGTTCATGCTGCGCGAACACGGAGAGGGCGCCATCGACGTCATGCGAGCGCTGAAGACTGCACTCGATCCAAACAACCTGCTCAACCCGGGAAAAATTCTGCCCTGAAGTTTTCTGCCCGGCTCATGCCGGCCTGTCAGGATTGCCGCGCAGACGAGCAACCACAGTCATGGTCCCGAGCGCCATGACTCCGGCAAACACCCCGAACAGCGCATTCAGCATCGCGTCAATCAGTGGCGATAACCAGCCCGCAACGGCCGACAACTGGACAATGCCATGATGCAATAGCGGCACACCATGAGTCAGGATGCCGCCGCCGACAAGAAACATGGCGAGCGTACCGATCACGGTCAGTGCTTTCATGATTCTGGGGGCGGCAGCAAGCAGCAAGCGGCCCACTGTCTTTGCCATGGCCGACGACCTGCTCAGCAGATGAAGCCCCAGGTCATCGAGCTTGACGATGGCTGCAACCAGACCATAGACGCCGGCTGTCATCAGGATCGCGATGCCGACCAGCACTGTCGCCTGAATGGCAAAAGGCCGGTCGGCTACAGTACCGAGCGCAATGACGAGGATCTCGGCCGAGAGGACGAAATCGGTACGGATTGCGCCCTTGATCTTTTCTGCCTCGAATGCAACCAGATCAACGGCTTCATCCTGGATTGCGGCGAGTTCAGCCGCATGCTCAGCCTCGACCCGTTCTGCACTGTGCAACCATTTGTGGGCAAGTTTTTCAGCCCCCTCGTAGCACAGATACAGTCCGCCAATCATCAGCAGCGGCACCACCAATGCCGGCGCCACCGCACTGATCAGCAATGCTGCCGGCACCAGCACTGCCTTGTTCCGCAGCGATCCCTTGGCAACTGCCCACACCACCGGTAACTCGCGCTCGGCACGAACGCCGGACACCTGTTCGGCATTGAGTGCCAGGTCATCACCAAGCACACCGGCAGTTTTCTTGGCAGCGACCTTGGTCATTACGGCAACGTCATCGAGAATCGTCGCAATATCATCGAGCAGGGCAAGCAGGCTGGCTCCGGCCATGAGTAACCTTTCAGAATAAGGCGCAGTACTGATAATTCCGCGCTGCGCGATTATACCGGCACACCCACCGCCCCCTTGTCACAAGGCCCATGGAAAAAGGCCGCTACAGCAGTTGTAGTCAATGGATTGAAGGCTGCTGCGACGCAACGTTACACGCCTTGAGCAGTCCAATACAATGCGCCCGTCGCCTACCGGCGGCGAACGATATCAGGACGGCGCGACTCAAAAGGTTGACGACCGATAGCCACCCAACGGAGCAGACTCATGAGCGATCTCTCGATCACCCTCGAGGACAAGTACACCCACACCTCGGGACGCGTTTTTCTTACCGGCTCACAAGCCCTTGTCCGCCTGCCCATGCTGCAGCGATTACGTGACGAGGCGGCCGGACTCAATACCGCAGGCTTTGTTTCCGGCTACCGAGGCAGTCCACTGGGCGGGGTTGACCAAGCCTTCTGGGCTGCCAAGAAACACCTCAGCCAACACCACATCGTATTCCAGCCCGGCGTTAACGAAGACCTTGCCGCCACCGCTGTCTGGGGCTCGCAGCAGGTCAACCTCTTTCCGGGCGCCAAGTACGATGGCGTGTTCGGGATGTGGTACGGCAAAGGCCCCGGGGTAGACCGCTGTGGCGATGTTTTCCGCCACGCCAATGCCGCGGGCAGCTCGAAACATGGCGGCGTCCTGGTCATTGCCGGCGATGATCACAATGCCAAGTCATCCACGTTGCCGCACCAGACCGACCATTTGTTCAAGGCGATGATGATGCCGGTGCTCTACCCGGCCAATGTGCAGGAATATCTCGATTTCGGCCTGCATGGCTGGGCCATGAGTCGATTTTCCGGTTGCTGGGTCGCCCTCAAGGCGCTGGCCGACACCGTTGAAACCTCGGCTTCGGTTGATATCGATCCGTTGGCCTTGCCGATCAAGTACCCCACCGATATCGAACTTCCGTCAGGCGGGCTGAACATCCGCTGGCCGGACGATCGCCACGAACAGGAGCGGCGCCTGCTGCATCACAAACTGTATGCAGCTTTGGCCTACGCACGCGCCAACGGCCTCAACCGTATCGCCATCGATTCCCCGGTGCCGCGCATTGGCATCATTACCTGCGGCAAATCCTACCTGGATGTTCGCCAGGCCTTTGATGAGCTTGGCATTGATGAAAATCTCGCCGCAGAGATCGGCATCCGTCTGTACAAGGTCGGCATGGTCTGGCCACTGGAATCCCAAGGGGTGCGTGACTTCGCGCAGGGACTTGAAGAGATCCTGGTGATCGAGGAGAAGCGGCAACTGATCGAATACCAGCTGAAAGAGGAACTCTACAACTGGCGCGAAGATGTCCGTCCCCGTGTCATTGGGAAATTCGACGAGAAAGGCGAATGGGCACAACCGCATGGTGACTGGTTGCTGCCAGCCGCAGGGGAATTGTCGGTAGCATGCATTGCACGCGTGATCGCAGCCCGTATCGACCGCTTCTTCACCTCCGACAAGATTCAGGCCCGGCTGGCACTGATCGAGGCCAAGCAAAAGGCACAGGCTTCACCGATCATGCTTGCCCAGCGCACCCCCACTTTCTGTTCGGGTTGTCCGCACAACACCTCGACCCACGTACCTGCGGGATCACGTGCGGTGGCCGGCATTGGCTGCCACTATATGGTGACGTGGATGGATCGCAATACGGCCACCTTCACCCACATGGGCGGCGAAGGCGTTCCCTGGGTTGGTCAGGCGCCATTTACCGAAGAAAAGCATATTTTTGCCAATCTCGGTGACGGCACCTATTTCCACTCCGGATTGCTGGCCATTCGCCAGTCGATTGCTGCAAAGCATCCGATCACCTACAAGATCCTCTACAACGACGCCGTTGCCATGACCGGAGGTCAACCCGTCGATGGCGTACTCACCATTCCGCAGATGACCCGCCAACTGCATGGCGAGGGCATCGATAAGATGGTCATTGTCACCGACGATCCGGAAAAATACAGCCGCATCACCGGCCTGGCCAGAATCAATGACCAGCCGATCCCGATCTACCACCGGGATCGACTGGATGCTGTGCAACGCGAACTCCGTGAATATGCCGGCGTCTCAATTCTCATCTATGACCAGACCTGCGCCACGGAAAAGCGCCGACGCAGGAAACGCGGCAAGATGGAAGACCCGGCACGTCGTGTTTTCATCAACGATGCCGTATGCGAGGGCTGTGGCGATTGTGGCGTAAAGTCCAACTGCCTTTCCATTGCGCCACTGGAAACCGAACTCGGCCGCAAACGCCAGATCGACCAGTCTGCCTGCAACAAGGACTTTTCCTGCCTCAAGGGTTTTTGCCCTTCCTTCGTGACCGTTGAAGGCGGCATGCTGAAGCGCACCGAGGCTGTCGATTTCAACGAGGACAGTTTCGGCGAATTGCCACTGCCCACCCTGCCCGACACAAATCGCCCCTTCAACATTCTCGTTACCGGCGTCGGTGGCACCGGCGTGGTCACCCTCGGCGCCATCGTCGGCATGGCTGCCCATATCGATGGAAAGGGTATTTCGGTTCTGGACATGACGGGCCTGGCCCAGAAATATGGTGCGGTGTTTTCGCACTTGCGCATTGCCGACCGTCCGTCAGACATCCATGCAGCACGGATCGCTACCGGCGAGGCCAATGCCGTGCTTGGCGGCGACCTGGTGGTCAGCGCCGGCAATGAGGCCATTGCCAAGATGCTGACCGACAAGACGCAGGCAGTGATCAATACGGCGGAAACCCCAACCGCTGAATTTGCCCGCAACCCGGACTGGCAGTTTCCCCTGGAGAAAATGGAAGCACGTATCGTTGAAACCTGCGGCGAGGGCAACGCCGTCTTCCTTGACGCGCAACATCTCTCCACGCGCTTGATGGGCGATGCCATCTTTGCCAACACACTTCTTCTCGGCGTGGCATGGCAGAGAGGGATGATTCCCGTATCGTTGGCAGCGATTGAAAAATCATTCACGCTGAATGGCACGGCGGTAGACAAAAACCTGCGTGCATTCCGCTGGGGGCGTCGCTTTGCACACCAACCGGAACAGGTTCAGAAATTGAGCAGACCGGCGCAGGTCATTTCGCTGCCCAACTTCTCAAGAAACCTGGCGGACATTGTTGGCCATCGCGTCAGCGAACTGACCCGCTATCAGGACAGCGCCTATGCAGCGCGCTACAAGGCGCTCGTCAAACGGGTTGAGTCTGCCGAGTCAGCTTTCGGCCAGACGCGGCTAAGCGAGGCCGTCGCACGTAATTACTTCCGTGTTTTGGCGATCAAGGATGAATACGAAGTCGCCCGCCTCTACACCGATCCGGCTTTCATGGCGCGCATCAATGAAACGTTCAGCGGGGATTTTGAGCTGCACTTCCATCTTGCTCCGCCCCTCTTCGCCAAGAAGGATCCGGATACCGGACTACCACTGAAACGGGCCTACGGCCCCTGGATGATGCGGGCTTTCGGATGGCTGGCCAGGCTCAAAGGACTGCGGGGAAGCGCCTTCGATATTTTTGGCGCCACCAAGGAACGGCGAATGGAACGGCAATTGCTCGCCGATTACGAAGCAGATATCGAGCTGATTCTCTCGCATCTTGCGCCTGAATCCTTGCCGGCAGCCCATGCCCTTGCCAGCCTTCCGGAGAAGGTGCGTGGCTTTGGTCATGTCAAGGAAGCCAGTATTGAGGCTGCTCGCTCTGAACGATTGAACCTTCGCAAGCAATTACAGACCGGCGTTGCAACGGTACGCGCCGCCTAGGGGCGCGGTAGCGGGTAGAATGCGGCACTCGATCCTGAGCGCCGCATTCCATGCTTTCAATCAGCCCCCCGCTTCGCCAGCTTGCCATTCAGTTTGCCGCATTGATCGCGGTGCTATCGCTGGCATGGCCTTATTACGGCATTCGTGGCGAGATCCTGCCTTGGTCAGGCATCTCGGTGGCAACGGGCATCGCTGCCCTGCTGCTTGCCACAATGACCCGTCAGCGCTGGTGGTGGCGGCTCATCCACGCCTTGTTCGCGCCGCTGGCATGGTCGGTTGCCCAGTTGAACATAGACCCAGGCTGGTTCCTGTTCGCGGCCATTTTCCTCCTGTTGATCTACCGTGGCGCCCTGACAGGCCAGATACCGCTGTATCTGAGCAACCAGCAGACGGCACGCGCCCTGGAAAATCTACTGCCGGAAACGACAGGGGTACGCTTCATCGATCTTGGCGCCGGGCTGGGTAGCGTGTTGCGCCCATTGTCGGCAGCCCGGCCCGACGCCTTGTTCACAGGCATTGAGAATGCACCATTGACCTGGCTGGGTGGCAAATTGTTGCTCCTTGGAAAAAGCAACTGTGACTGGCGCTGGGGAAGTTTCTGGCAGGCCGACCTGAGCAGGCAGGATGTCGTTTACGCCTTTTTGTCACCAGCACCGATGGCTGAACTCTGGCGCAAGGTGGAAGCCGAAATGCAGCCCGGGAGCCTCTTTGTCAGCAACAGTTTTCCGGTACCGGAAATTGAAGCAAGTGAAGTGCTTGAAGTAGGGGATGAGCGGCAAACCCTGCTTTACTGCTATCGACGCTAGTTTGCTCAGCAAGCGTTACAGCTTGATTCCCTGCCGGGCAACAGTCACCAGCGCCTGTGTCCGGCTGCCCACACCGAGCGCCTTGAAAATGGCGGTAATGTGGATCTTGACGGTACCTTCGGACAAACCGAGCAAATCGGCAATTTCGCGATTTGAACGACCTTTCACCATCAATGCCAGCACATCCGTCTGGCGTCCAGTCAGGCCGATATCCGAGGCACTCACGGCTTTCCCGGACAAAGGAGTCGCCAGCCCAGTCCCGTTGAGATTGGGCAAGGTTTGCTCAGGCACGAAAATGGTACCGTCCAGCACCATGCGCAAGGCATCGAGAAAACGCTCACCGGAATAGGCTTTGGGCACGAACCCAGAGGCTCCTGCCTTCAAGGCGCGATTGACGGTATGTGCATCGTCGTAGGCCGAGACAATGACGACGGGTAATGCCGGGTAACGTTGCCGCAACAATCCCAGACAGGTCAGCCCATCAATTCCCGGCAGGGCAAGATCGAGTAGCACCAGATCGAAATCATCGGCAGTACCGAGGACAGCACAACCCCCTTCGCAATCTGCCGCCTCCATGACCTCGACTTCTGCATCCAGCTGGTGCAACGTCTGAACCAGCCCCTCGCGTACCATGGCATGGTCTTCAATGACCAGTAGTTTGAGCATAGCCATACTTTTTATGTTTTGTTACTGGATACTTTAGCATCAAGCGCCCAAATATGCTTATGACAAATATCTCATCTGCTAACATTAGCTTTCAAACCAGAGGAGTCGCTCATGAGCAATGAAACGCCACAAAATGATCCGCTCGAATTCATGAAGGGCATGTGGGGAAACATGGGCTTTTCACTACCCGGCATGGTTGCCCCGACATTTGACGTAGACGAACTGGAAAAACGCATCCATGACCTCAAAGCAGTAGAAGGCTGGTTGCGCATGAATCTATCCATGTTGCAGATGACCATCCAAGGTCTTGAAATGCAATGCTCTACACTCAATGCCGTGCGTGCAATGGGGCAGCACATGGCTACCGAAACGCCCCAGACCAGGAATGAAGAACCCAGCGCACCGAATGAACCGGCCGAGCAGGAGCCTTTCGCGCAGGCCGCCATGTGGCCATGGAACATGATGCAACAGGTTCAGGCCCAGATGCAGCAACAAGTGCAGGAGTCGGCACGGAATGAGGACACGGCTGAACCAAAACCGAAGAAAACCACACCTTCAGCCAGAAAGCCGAAGAAATAGCTTCAGGAAACAACCCATGCCGCCCACAGCGGCATGGTGACCATTGATGCCAGCGTTGTCGCTGAAATGATCCAGGCAACGCTTTGGCCATCGCCGCCCATTCTCATTGCCAATATATAGGCAGAAGAAGCGGTTGGCAGTGAAGCAAACAGCACGGCTATGGCGAAATAGGTGCCGGTCAAGCCGAACCAGGTACCGAGCAATACGGCAGTCGCCGGCAACACCAGCAATTTGACGAAACCGAGATATAAAGAGGCAGCCTTCACGCCCGACTGCCCCTGCAAGCGCAGCGCGGCACCCACCGCAAGCAGACCCAAGGCGATCGATGCATCTGCCAGCCGACCGAGAAAGATTTCCAGCGGACGGGCCGGCACAAAACCGGCGAGGTTCAACAGCAACCCGGCCAGCGTCGCCCAGATCAGGGGGTTACGCCCCACTTCCCGCCAGACGCCTGCCTCACTATTGCGCGCCAGCATCCAGACCGAAGTCAGATTGGCAAAGGGCACAGCGATGCCGATGATCAGGCCAAGCGCCGCAATCCCTGGCGTATCGAAGAGCAGGCCGGCAGCCGCCAGTCCGATATACGAATTGAAGCGGTAACCGCACTGGAAGATTGAAGCGAAAACCATTGGCTTCAACTTGAATACGGGGCGCGTCAGCCACGATAACGCCATACCCACTGCCATCGCACCCAGCGCAGTTGCCAATAGCGGCATTGCGGCAGAGAAATCGAGCCGGGTACGCAGGATGGCGTTAACCAGCAGCGCCGGAAACAGGATGAAATAGACCAGCTTTTCCACCCCCGTCCAGAAGTGGTCACCAAGCCCCATCCAGCGTCGAATAGCAAAGCCAAGCAGGATCAACGTGAAATCGGGAAGGAGAAGAAGGCCGGCAGACATGGGGGAAATTCTAGGGGTGCCGAATGAGCTAAGCCATACGTGGTTTACACAATCGTTACGTCAGCTTCATGGCAGCAAGCCTTTGGTGTGCTCAGGGCAATGCCTCGCAACGCTGGAGCAGCGTGCCATCGATGTCCAGTTCGACGCCCGCCTTGAGTTCGACGTTGAGGAAATGCCCACGGAACAACCAGCCGTTATGTCCGTGCTGGGAACTCCACGGTGTATCCCAGCTATCGGCACGCAGTCGGATACGAATCGCCTCCACATCGCGCACTTTCGCCCGATCAGTGACGCACGGATAGGCAGCAGCCATCTGCTGCCAGTCGTTGCGCGTATAACGCTCGCGGGGTTTGTTGATCGGCGGACACAGTCCCATGTGATGGGGCCGTTTATACACCTCAAGAATGGTGCCTTTCAGCCAGTAGGTTGGTGCGGTAAGGATCAGTCCTTCGCCGCCCTCCCGGAACAGCGCACAATCACCGGCCACAGGCATCCGGGGGGATTCTGCATGAGCCAGCGAAACGAGAGAAAGAAGAAAGGCAAGAGTGAGCGTACGCATCACTCGTATTTTCGCACGTCCTCGATCACTTTACCGTCATTGGGCAACGAGCCGGAAGGTACGAATGCCACTTCGCCGCGCAGCTTGGTCACCTCGCGCAGGGTAGCTACCAGCGCCTCGTTCAAGGTGGCTCCACCTGCACCTTCACAGTTGAGCGTCATTCGATCCTGCCCGGTGGCATTGTCCACCACCAAGCGGGCCCGGGTAATTTCAGGATGCAGACGAACCACATCGGCCACTTGCGAGGGATGCACGAACATGCCCTTGACCTTGGTCGTCTGATCTGCCCGCCCCAGCCAGCCCTTGATGCGCTGATTGGTTCGTCCGCATGGCGAGAGCCCGGGCAGCATCGCGGAAAGATCACCGGTGGCAAAGCGGATCAGCGGATACTCGCGGCTGAATACGGTGACCACCACCTCGCCGACTTCTCCTGCCGGCACCGGATCTCCGGTACCCGGACGGACAATTTCCAGGATGACCCCTTCGTCAACGATCAATCCCTCACGCGCAGGCGACTCATAGGCAATCACGCCCAGGTCGGCTGTCGCGTAGGTCTGGTACCCCTGCACCCCTCGCTCAGCCAGTGCATCACGCAGGCTTGGCGGATAGGCTTCACCGGAAACCAGTGCCTTGGTCAGGCTGCTTACATCGATTGCGCTTTCATCCGCCTTTTCCAGCAGAATTTTCAGGAAGGAGGGTGTCCCGCAATAGGCATTGGGCTGCAGATCGGCGATTGCCTGTAATTGCTGTTCTGTTTGCCCCACTCCACCGGGGAAAACCGTGCAGCCCAGCGCATGCGCACCGGCTTCCATGATCCAGGCCCCTGGCGTCATGTGATAGGAGAAGCTGTTATGAACCAGGTCGCCCCCACGAAACCCGGCGGCGAACATCGATCGTGCCGTACGCCAATAATCCGTGCTGCGCCCTTCCGGTTCGTAGATCGGGCCGGGAGAAGCAAAGACACGGCCAACACGCCCCCGCCATTCCCCGACAAATCCGCCGAAAGGCCGATTCACCTGTTGCCTGGCCTGCAATTCGCTCTTCCTGACAACAGGCAAAGCCGCCAGCGCTTCGCGGCTGATCACTGCTGCCGGATCAACCTCGCCCAGCAATTCGCCAACTGCCGGCGCATAGGACTTGGCAAAGGAAATCAGTGACGGCAACGCAGCCATCTGCTGACGTTCACGAACTTCCGGTGAACGGGTTTCAAGTGCGTCAAAATATTCCATAGTCATATCCTCAGGCAAAGCAGCGGCCAACAAGGGGGCAAAAATCTTTCAATTTCGGGAGTGTGTGCGGCCAGATTCAGCCGTCAAAAACCAGCGCAAGGCCATCGGCGAGATGGCCAAAGAACTCATCCAGGCGAGCCGCGAAACCGCGCCGTGTGCATCGGGCACACACGCGGTTGAGCAACGAAGCTTGGGCGAGCGCACGGCCATCTCAGGAAAGCCAGCGCTTGCGGCGGCGGTAATGCTTCACGTCACGGAAGCTCTTGCGCCCGGCACTCGACAAGCCAAGGTAAAACTCCTTGACGTCCTCGTTCGACGCCAATTCCTTGGCATCACCTTCCATCACGACACGGCCATTTTCCAGAATGTAGCCAAAGTCGGCGTAACGCAAAGCGACCATCGTGTTCTGCTCGGCCAGCAGGAAGCTGACCTGTTCGCTCTGGTTGAGATCCTTCACGATCTCAAAAATTTCTTCGACGATCTGCGGCGCCAGTCCCATGGACGGCTCATCCAGCAGAATCATTTCCGGCTTGGCCATCAGGGCGCGGCCGATGGCACACATCTGTTGCTCACCGCCTGAGGTATACCCTGCCTGCGTCTCGCGCCGTTGCTTGAGCCGCGGAAAATAGTGATAGACCCGCTCCAGGCTGTGCTTCAACTCGGCGCGGGAAATACTGCGGGTATAGGCACCGGTTAGCAGGTTTTCTTCCAGCGTCAGGTGGGCAAAACAATGTCGGCCTTCCATGACCTGGATGACACCGCGCTTGACCAGTTCATTCGGGGTCAATTGGTCGACGCGCGTTCCCTTGAACACGATATCGCCCTTGGTGACATCACCCCGTTCCGCACCAAGCAGGTTCGAAATCGATTTCAGCGTGGTTGACTTGCCGGCACCGTTGGCACCTAGCAGCGCCACGATTTTGCCCTTGGGCACCTCAAGGGACACGCCCTTGAGCACGAGGATCACGCGGTCGTAGATCACCTCGATATTGTTGATCGAGAGGTAAGAACCGTTCCCCTCGGCATGCTGTGTCGTTGTTGTCATGGTCTCCATCCATCCGGCGAAACTGCCGGGAGAAGCGGCCCCCAAAGGCGACCGCTTCAATCCGGCGAGTCAATTCAGTGCTAGACGCTCCGAATCAACCCTCTTTCGAGCAATCACGCGGGGTGATGCCCTTCTCCTTGGCGTACTTCGCGGCAGACTCCTCGATCATCGGCCGCACAATCGACTTGTCGGCATCGATCCAGTCCGTCAGGACTTTCCACTGCTTGCCATCCCACTGCTGGAACTTGACCTTGCCGGAGCCTTCATGATCCAGACAGGTCACTTTCATATCAGGCATGAAGCCTTCGGCACCCAGGGCCTTCAGGCGCTTGGCATCGATGTCGAGGTGCTCGAAGCCCCAGCGCATCTGCTCGCCAGTCATGACCTTGCCCTTGCCGAATTTTTCCTGGGCGGTGCGAATGGCTTCAACAGCGATGATCCCGTGTACCACGCCACGGTTGTAATAGACCGAACCGATCCGGGCCTTGTCTTCCATGTTGCCGTTACCCGGCTTGTACACCTTGTCCTGAATCGCCTTGATCACCGGGTAGTTGGTACCGGCCACATTGAAGCCTGCGGTGATGAAGCCCTTGGCAGCAGCACCTGCCGGAACGGTATCCTCCTCAGCACCGGACCACCAGACACCGACCATCTTGTCACGCGGGAATCCGATCTTGGCGGCGGCCTTGATCGCTGTCGGGTTCATCACCCCCCAGCCACGCAGAATGACCCAGTCCGGCTTTTCCTGGCGAACGCGCAGCCACTGCGACTGCTGTTCGTTGCCCGGATGAGAAACAGGAATATGCACTACCGTGAAACCATACTTGGCAGCCTGGACATCCAGCAGCGGAATCGTTTCCTTGCCGTAGGCCGAGTCGTGATAGATGTTCACGATCTTCTTGCCCTTGAGCTTGTCCATGCCGCCTTCACGTTGGCCGATGAACTTGATCTTGGCCGTGCTCTGCGACCAGTAGTTGGTCAAGAGCGGGAACACCCAGGGGAAAACGCGACCGTCGGATGCATCGGTACGGCCATAGCCGATCGTTACCAGCGGAATCTTGTCCTGTGCCACCTTGTCGATGACCGCATAGGTGATGCCGGTAGACAACGGCATGAACGCGCTGTTGCCGGAGGCTCCCTTGCTCTTCAGGCGCTCATAGCACTCGACACCGCGGGCGGTGTTGTATTCGGTTTCGCACTCCTCCCACGACAGCTTGACGCCATTCACGCCACCATCGCGAGCGTTGACCAGATTCATGTAATCGATCCAGCCACCGTAGATACCTGAACCACCTGAAGCATATGGGCCAACCCGATAGCTGGGCAGTCCGATGAATTGCTCGTTGGCCTGTGCCAGAACCGCTGACGAACTAAGTACGCTGGATACAGCAACTGCAGACAGCAAGAGTTTCGTTTTCAGTTTCATGGTTTGTCTCCTCCGTAGTAAGTCTGAATACTTCTATTCCAGCAAAAGCCGGACAAGCCCATCTTAGTGGGGGAACGGCCAGAGCCGCAATTTTTCCTTGGTGATCTGCCAAAGCCGCGCCAGGCCATGCGGTTCAACAATCAGGAAAAATATGATGAGACCGCCGAACACCATCAGTTGCAGGTTCGAAGCGATCGAAGGGGGCAGGAGGCCGGCGAAGACATCCTGCACCAGCACGTCCAGAAAAATGGGCAGCAGCACGATGAAGGCCGAACCAAGGAACGCCCCCGAAATCGAGCCGACACCGCCGATGATGATCATGAACAGGATCTTGAATGAGAGATCAAGGTTGAAGCCTTCGGGTTCGACGGTCCCGATATAGGCGTAGGCGTAAAGAGCGCCCGCCACACCGCAGTAGAAGGAACTCACGGCAAACGCCAGCAGTTTGGTATGCATGATGCGGATGCCGATCACCTCTGCCGCCACATCCATGTCGCGTACCGCCATCCATGCCCGGCCAACTGCGCCGCGCACCATGTTCTTGGCCATCAGTGCCATGACGGTCACGATGGACAACACCAGCAGGTATTTCGATTCAGGCGAATCGAAAACATAGCCGAATATCTCCATTTCCTGTGCCGAAATGACCCCGGAAGTCGAGTCATTGGAAAACCAGCTGACCTTGGTCAGCAACCAGATGATGAAGAACTGCGCTGCCAGCGTCGCCACGGCGAGATAGAACCCTTTGATACGCAGACTGGGCAAACCGAAGACGATACCGACCAGCGCCGCCATCACCCCGCCCAGGGCAAACGCCACCAGCAGCGGCATGCCGTCAATGCGAAGCATGAAGTTGTAGGAAGCGAAGGCACCGACTGCCATGAAAGCGGCGGAACCGAGCGAAAGCTGCCCGGCATAGCCGGTCAGGATATTGAGACCGAGCGCCGCCAGCGAAAAAACCAGGAACGGGATCAGGATCCCCTTCAACCAGTATTCATCGGCCATGCCCGGCACCAGAACAAATGCTACCAACAGCAACAGCATGATGCCGATCCGGTCCTGCCGGATCGGAAAAATCTGCTGGTCGGATGTATAGCTACTCTTGAATTGACCTGCTTCACGGTAAAGCATGTTGTTTTCCTCTTCTTACCGAGCCAGACACTCAGACACGATCGATGTGCTTTTCGCCGAACAGTCCTTCCGGACGGACCAGCAGGAACCCAAGCGCCAGGATGTACGGAAACCAGGCATCAATGCCGCCACCGACATGTGCGCCAAGATAGACTTCAGCAAGCTTCTCGGTAGAGCCGATGATCAGCCCGCCGACGATGGCGCCCGGCACCGACGTAAAACCACCCAGGATCAGCACCGGCAAAGCCTTCAGCGCAGTGAAGGTCAGCGCAAACTGAACTCCGTTACGCGCCCCCCAGATCAGACCGGCAACCAGTGCCACGAAACCGGCAACCGCCCAGACAATGCGCCAGATAGTCTGCAGCGGGATACCGATCGACAAGGCTGCCTGATGATCGTCGGCCACTGCACGCAGGGCCCGACCCACTCTCGTATATTGAAAAAAAAGCGCCAGGGCCGTGACCAGCACCGCCGCAACCCCGGCCGCAAAAAGGTCGAACTTGGATACGCCGATATCCGTTGCATCCATGATCCAGGCAATCGGCTCATCCTGAATACCCAGATCCAGACCGCGTACGCTGGAACCCCACATTGCCTGAGCCAGGCCTTCAATGAGGAAGGTCAAACCGATAGTGGCCATGAACAAGGCGATGGGCGGCTGATTCACCATCGGCCGCAGCACAATCCGCTCGGTGGCGATGCCAAGGATGACCATTGCACCAAATGCGAGGATCAGTGCCAGCCAGAAAGGGACGCCCGTTTCCAGAATGCCGACGAAGGTCAGTGCAGCAAAAAAGACCATCGCGCCCTGGGCAAAATTGAATACACCGGATGCCTTGTAGATCAGCACGAAACCAAGTGCCACGAAGGAATACATCACCCCCGAAAGCAAGCCGCCGATCAGCACTTCAAAAAAGAACTGCATGCCTCTCTCCCCTAGTGAGAAACGCCGAGATAGGCGCTGATCACTTCTTCGTTATTACGGACTTCGTCGGGCGTGCCGTCACCAATTTTCTTGCCATAATCGAGCACGACAACGCGGTCGGAAATATCCATGACCACCCCCATGTCGTGTTCGATGAGCACAATGGTGGTACCAAACTGGTCATTGACATCAAGGATGAAGCGGCACATGTCCTGCTTTTCTTCGACGTTCATGCCGGCCATCGGCTCATCCAGCAACAGCATCGATGGTTCGGCAGCCAGCGCCCGGCCCAGCTCGACCCGCTTCTGCAGGCCGTAGGGCAGGCGCCCGACCGGAGTTTTGCGGATATGCTGGATTTCAAGGAAATCAATGACCTCTTCCACTTTGGCCCGGTGCGCCAGCTCCTCACGACGCGCACGACCGAGATGGATGGCCTGCTCGAGGAAATTGGCCTTCATCTTCGTGATGCGGCCGGTCATGATGTTGTCGAGTACGCTCATGCCCTTGAACAGCGCAATATTCTGGAAGGTGCGCGAGATCCCCTGCATGGCCGCCTGATGCGGCTCCATCTTCGCCCGCTCCTCGCCGTGGAAAGTGATCTTCCCTTCCTGCGGGTGATAGACACCGTTGATCACATTCAGCATCGAGCTTTTGCCGGCACCGTTCGGGCCGATGATGGCCCTGATCTCATGCTCCTTCACATCGAAGGAGATATCAGTCAGCGCCTTCACCCCGCCAAAGCGCAGCGAAATATGCTGCAGATCGAGAATGACTTCGCCTATTTTTCGTCCACTCATCACACGTCCTCAGGCTGCGTTCTTGACGACAGGAAGCGTCTTCGTATCGCGAATCACCAGATCCGCCGACACCTTGCCGCGTCGCCCGTCTTCAAACTTGACCTCGGTTTCAATGAACTGCGAGGTCTTGTCGCTGTATAGCGCGTCAATCAGCACCGCATATTTTTCCGAGATGAAGTTGCGGCGCACCTTGCGCGTCCGTGTCAGCTCGTCATCATCAGGATCAAGCTCCTTGTGCAGCACGAGGAAACGGTGGATCTGCGAATCGGCCAGCATGCCTTCGCGCACCAACTCCTCGTTGATCTTTTCGACGCACTCCTGGATCAGGTTGCAGACCTCCGGCTTGCCGGCAAGATCGGTATAGCCGGAATAGGCAATCCCCTGACGCTCCGCCCAGTTACCCACCGCACCGACATCGATATTGATGAAGGCACAGACCATGTCACGCTCATGGCCGAAACAGACCGCTTCCTTGATGTGCGGGAAGAACTTGAGCTTGTTCTCGATGTAGTTCGGCGCAAACATGGCACCGTTGTTCAGCTTGCCGACATCCTTGGCACGATCGATGATCTTCAGGTGGCCATCGTCGTCAAAGAAACCCGCATCCCCGGTCATGAAATAGCCATCGGCGTTGATCGACTCGGCGGTTGCATCCGGACGCTTGTAATAGCCTTTCAGCACCATCGGCCCCTTGACCAGAATCTCGCCGTTGTCGGCAATCTTCACTTCAACACCGGGCGCCGGCATGCCGACCGAATCGAGTTTGATATGGCCATCGGGCTGCAGGCAGACATAGGCACAGGTTTCAGTCTGGCCGTAGAGCTGCTTGAGATTGATACCGATCGAGCGATAGAAGCGGAACAGATCGGGGCCGATCGCAGCACCGGCCGTATAGGCGACCCGAATGCGGCTCATGCCAAGGACGTTTTTCAGCGGCCCGTAGGTACACAGGCTGCCCAGCGCATAAAGAACCCGTTCCGAAAAAGGCACTGCCTTGCCGTCAAGAATGTCTGCGCCGCTCCGGCGCGCCACATCCATGAAGTAGTGGAACATTTTCCGTTTGATTGCACTGGCGTCTTCCATACGGATCATCACCTGCGTCAGCAGGTTCTCGAAAACGCGTGGTGGCGCAAAATAATAGGTTGGCCCGATTTCGCGCAGATCGGTCATCACCGTATCGCCGGACTCGGGGCAGTTGATGGTGAAACCTGAAACCAGCGCCTGCGCGAAGGAGAAGAGGTGATCACCGACCCAGGCCATGGGCAGGTAGGAAAGGATGTCATCCTGATCGGTCAGATGATCAAATTCCACCCCGCCACGCGCCGAGGCAATGAACGCATGGTGCGTCTGGCAGACGCCCTTAGGCTTGCCGGTCGTACCCGAGGTGTAGAGCATGATGCTGACATCATCTGCCGCGCCCTTGGCGATCTCGGCATCGAGCACATCCGGATGATTCTGGTTGTGGATCTTGCCCATCGCCATCAGCTCTTCGATGTCGTGGATGAACGGCTGGTTGTAATGACGCATCCCGCGCGGATCGTCATAGAAGATATGCTGCAGCGACGGCAACTCTTCGCGAACTTCCAGCAGCTTGTCGACCTGCTCCTGGTCTTCAACCAGTGCAAAGCGGACATCGGCATCCTGCAGCACGAAAAGCATTTCCGCGCCTACCGCATCCTGATAGAGCGGCACCGGCACGCCACCAAGGCACTGCACGGCGGCCATCATCATGTACAGCCGAGGACGATTGTCACCGATGATGGCAAGGTTGTCGCCTCGCTTGAAGCCCATCTCGGCAAGGCCGCAGGCCAAGGAACGCACGTGGTCGGCCACATCAGCCCAGGTCCACGATTGCCAGATGCCCAGATCCTTCTCGCGCATGGCGACTTTTTCGCCACGCACCTGGGCATGATAAAACAGCAGACGTGGAAAGGTATCCAGCGCCCGGGTAGCCGTATCCGGCATAGTGTCTCCTCCGATATTTCAGATACCCCTCAGTGGGGGCAACCATTCATTTTTATGCCGATCTCATTGTAACTGCATCGCCCCGACCGTCAATTGGCGGGAAGACAGCTCCGGATCAGCGTCGAGAGCCCGGAAAAGCCCTCTTGATGAAGTGCAGTGTAGCCACACTCCGGGGCTATAATTGTCGCCACCCTAACATTTGGCAAAAAAATTCATGCCGACACTTGCCGAAGCCTTGCGCGAGTCTGCCTGGGGGCGCGAACTGACTGAAGAAGAATTCGGCCGCGCCCTGGCCGGCACCGTTGAGCGACGCATCGAGGCGGGCGCCTTCGTCTGCATGAAAGGCGAACCGGTAGAGCACTGGATGGGCGTCGTTGATGGTCTGGTCAAGATGGCCAGCTGCTGGATCACCGGCAAAACCACTACCTTCACCGGCCTGGCGACCGGCGGCTGGTTTGGCGAAGGCTCCCTGCTCAAGACCGAAACGCGTAAGTACGATGTGATGGCACTGCGCGAATCCCGCGTCGCCTACATGAACCGTGCCACCTTTCAGTGGCTGATGGATCACAGCATTCCCTTCAACCGTTTCCTGATCACCCAGTTGAACGAACGCCTGGGGCAGTTCATCGGCATGATGGAGCACGAACGCTTGCTGGATCTCGACGCCCGCCTCGCCCGCAATCTGGCAGCCATGTTCAATCCGGTGCTCTATCCCGGCACCGGGCGGGAGCTGCAGATTTCACAGGAAGAAATCGGCTTCCTCGCCGGACTCTCCCGCCAGCGCGTAAATCAGTCATTGAAAACCCTGCAGGAAGCCAACCTGCTCCGGCTGGAATACGGCAAGCTGATCATTCTTGACCTCGACGGCTTGAGAAACTACGGCGGCTAGCCCCCGCTACTCGGCAACCAGCACCACGATTTCATTCCCGAAAGCAACCTGCTGCCCCACCCGCAGCTTGGCCCGCTTGCGGGTCTCAATAAGGGCATCGACCCTGACCTGACCGTCGGCAATGGCGGCATGTGCATCACCACCTGAACTGCACAAACCGGTGGCTTTCAGTAGCTGGTCCAGCTGGATGTATTCACCGCGCACGGCAAAGTGAATGCTCATTCATGTTCTCCCGGAAATCTGTGTCGGAAAGTGATGGCCTGCGCCAGCGAAAGCCTGATGTTACCTGACAGCTGATGGGCAGAAGAAAGCCAGCAGCGTCCACAAAAAAAACGGCCGGCAAAATTGATTGCCGGCCAAGTCTTACTACGAGGGTATTCGTTTCTCCCTTTGCTGCTGCCTCCCCTTTTCGGGTCTTCTCCCTTACATGCTGCGACGGTACTGTCCGCCAACTTCGTAGAGCGCGCTCGTGATCTGCCCGAGCGAGCAGCAGCGCACAGCTTCAACCAGCACGGCGAAGACATTGCCGTCCTCGATCACCGCCTGGCGCAGCTTGTCGAGCATGGCGCCCGACTGTGCCGCGTTGCGTTGCTGGAAATCGCGCAGACGCTTGATCTGTGACTGCTTTTCTTCCTCGGTCGAGCGCGCCAGCTCGATCTCGACCTGCGCGTCGCCCTTCGGGTTGCGGAAGGTGTTCACGCCGATGATCGGGTAGGAGCCGTCGTGCTTCTTGTGCTCGTAGTAGAGCGACTCTTCCTGGATCTTGCCGCGCTGGTAGCCGGTTTCCATCGCACCGAGCACGCCACCGCGGGCGGCAATCGCTTCGAACTCCTTGAGCACGGCCTCTTCGACGAGGTCGGTCAGCTCGTCGAAGATGAAGGCGCCCTGGTTCGGGTTTTCGTTCTTCGACACGCCCCACTCGCGGTTGATGACGAGCTGGATGGCCATCGCGCGGCGCACCGATTCGTCGGTCGGCGTCGTGATGGCTTCGTCGTAGGCGTTGGTGTGCAGGCTGTTGCAGTTGTCGTAGATGGCGATCAGTGCCTGCAGCGTCGTACGAATATCGTTGAAGTCCATCTCCTGCGCGTGCAGCGAGCGGCCCGACGTCTGGATGTGGTACTTCAGCTTCTGGCTGCGTTCGTTGGCGCCGTACTTGTTCTTCATCGCCACGGCCCAGATGCGGCGGGCGACGCGGCCGATCACCGAGTACTCCGGGTCCATGCCGTTGCTGAAGAAGAACGAGAGGTTCGGCGCGAAGTCGTCGATGTGCATGCCGCGCGCCAGATAGGCTTCGACGTAGGTGAAGCCGTTGGCCAGCGTGAAGGCCAGCTGCGAAATCGGGTTCGCGCCGGCCTCGGCGATGTGATAGCCGGAGATCGACACCGAGTAGAAGTTCTGCACCTGGTGGTGCACGAAGAACTCCTGGATGTCGCCCATCATCTTCAGCGCGAATTCGGTCGAGAAGATGCAGGTGTTCTGGCCCTGGTCTTCCTTGAGGATGTCGGCCTGGACGGTGCCGCGCACATTCGACAGCGCCCACTCGCGGATCTTCTCGGCTTCGTCCTCGGTCGGCTCGCGGCCGTTGTCGGCCTTAAACTTGGCGATCTGCTGATCGATGGCCGTATTGAAGAAGCAGGCGAGGATGATCGGCGCCGGCCCATTGATCGTCATCGACACCGAGGTGGTCGGGTTGACCAGGTCGAAGCCGTCGTAGAGCACCTTCATGTCGTCGAGGGTGGCGATCGAGACGCCGGAGTTGCCGATCTTGCCGTAGATGTCCGGGCGCTCGTCCGGGTCGCAGCCGTACAGCGTCACCGAGTCGAAGGCCGTCGACAGGCGCTTCGCCGGCATGCCTTCGGAGACGCGCTTGAAGCGGCGGTTGGTGCGGAAGGCATCGCCCTCGCCGGCGAACATGCGGGTCGGATCCTCGCCCTCGCGCTTGAAGGCGAAGACGCCAGCGGTGAAGGGAAAGGAGCCGGGGACGTTTTCCTTCATCAGGAACTTGAGCACTTCGCCGTCGTCCTTGAAGGTCGGCAGCACCACCTTGCGGATCTTGGTGCCGGACAGCGATTCGGTGACGAGCTTGGTGCGGATTTCCTTGTCACGGATCTTCACCACGTATTCGTCGCCACTGTAGGCCTTGACCGTGTCCGGCCACATGTCGAGCAGCTTCTTGGCCTTCGGGTCCTGCTCGCCGTCCTTCCACGAGATCAGTTCGTCGAAATCGTTAGCGGGTTTGCCGCAGCCTTCGAACAGCTTCTTCGAGGTGCGCAGCGCCTGGCGCTCGCGGGCGATGCCGGCCTGCTGCTCGGTGTGCTGATGGTACGAACGCACCGTCTCGGCAATCTCGGCCAGGTAGCGCACGCGCTGCGTCGGCACGATGGCGCGCGAGCCCGAGGAATGCTTTACCGTCACCAGCGGCAACTTGCCCGAAGACAGCTTCAGGCCGAACTCGCCGAGCTTGGGCACCAGCGCCTGATACAGCGCAGTGACGCCGTCGTCGTTGAAACGCGCGGCCTGCGTGCCGAACACCGGCATCTCGTCGGTCGGCGTGCTGAACATCTCGCGGTTGCGCTGGTATTGTTTACGCACGTCGCGCAGCGCATCCTCGGCACCTTTGCGGTCAAACTTGTTGATGGCGACGAAATCGGCGAAGTCGAGCATGTCGATCTTCTCCAGCTGCGAGGCAGCGCCGAACTCCGGGGTCATGACGTAGAGCGACGAATCAACAAACGGCACGATGGCCGCGTTGCCCTGGCCAATGCCCGAGGTCTCGACGATGACCAGATCGAAGCCGGACAGCTTGCAGGCAGCAATCACTTCCGGCAGCGCCGCCGAAATCTCGGACCCGGTGTCGCGCGTCGCCAGCGAGCGCATATAGATATGCGGATGCTCGATTGCGTTCATGCGGATGCGGTCGCCGAGCAAGGCGCCACCGGTACGCTTGCGCGAGGGGTCGATGGAAACGATGGCGATCTTCAGCGTATCACCCTGGTCAAGGCGGAAACGGCGCACCAGTTCGTCGGTGAGCGAGGACTTGCCAGCACCACCGGTACCGGTGATGCCGAGCACGGGGATTTCGGTCGCAGCCGCAGCCGCGAGGATTTCCTTCTTCAGTTTGTCGTCGTAAACACCGTTTTCCAGACCGGTGATGATCTGCGCCAACGAACGCCGCTCGCCCGAACGCAGCGCGTCGAGCACCTTGCCGGCGGCCGGCACACATGGGCCGAGGTCAACGTCACACTGCGTCACCAGATCATTGATCATGCCCTGCAGCCCCATCCCCTGCCCGTCTTCCGGGGAGTAAATGCGGGTCACGCCGTAGGCATGCAACTCCTTGATTTCCGATGGCACGATGACGCCGCCGCCACCACCAAAGACCTTGATATTCTCGCCGCCACCGGCTTTCAGCAGGTCAATCATGTACTTGAAGAATTCGACGTGACCGCCCTGGTAGGACGTGATGGCGATGCCCTGTACATCCTCCTGCAGGGCCGCGTTCACGATCTCCTGCACCGAACGGTTGTGGCCGAGATGGATCACCTCCGAGCCGGTCGACTGCAGGATGCGACGCATGATATTGATCGAGGCATCGTGGCCATCGAACAGCGAGGCGGCAGTAACAAAACGCACCTTGTTCTTCGGCTTGTACGGGGTAATTTTCTTGGCGATAGACAGGTCGGTCATGGCAGGACTCCGAAAACCATAGGTTCAATCAGAAACGGGAAACTCCACCGCAGAGGTGCAGAGCTTCACAGAGAAAAACCGGAGAAAAGAGTATCTCTGCGTCACCTCTGCGCCCCTGCGCCTTTGCGGTGGACGTTGTTATTTGTATTCAAGCACCGAAATTCTCCGGCATCTGCAGCGCAATCACTTCGCCACGCGCGGTGGCCACACCTTCAGCATAGACGGTCGCCTCGACCACCACCTTGCGCCCCTTGATCTCCTTCACCCGGCCGCGGATTTCCAGCTCGGGGCCGAGCGGCGTCGGCTTCAGGTAGCTCACATTCAAGGCGCCGGTGACAAAACGTAACTGCGGCTCACTGCCCATCTCGCGCCCTTCGGCCCGATAGGTGGCGGCAGCCGCAGTGCCGGTTCCGTGGCAATCAATCAGTGAAGCCAGCAGGCCGCCGTAGACAAATCCGGGCACCGCGGTGTGATAGGGCTCGGGTGTGTAACGGGTCACCGTCTCGTCGCCGTCCCAGAAAGTCCGGATGCGGTGGCCATGCGGATTGTTGCTGCCACAGCCATAGCAGTGGGAAAGAGTCTCCGGGTAATAGTCCTGAAAGGCTTTCATGTTGCTCCATCGGTCGGGTATGCCTCTCCGGCAGATGCCGGATTGTGCAATCAGCGCTTCATCCTACGCCCGCTTGGCCAAGGCCTCCAGTGAGAAAAAACCCTAAAACTATGAAAATTACGCCAAAATTGAAAACATCAAATTTGACGCTAGCCCAGTGATATGAAGGAAGCAGAAAAAAACATTGTAAATTACGCCACCTTTTACGGCTCCCGTAGCACCGTCGCCCCCGCTTTCGTGCGCGGCATGCTCGCCGGTGTTTCCGCCGCCGGGCACACCCCGGCGCAGATGCTGGCTGCTGTCAAGATTCCATCCGGCTGCCTCTTGGACGACAGCGCGCGGGTACCGCTGGCCGACTACGCCGCGCTGTATCGTCATGTCACCGAAACACTCAATGACGAAGCCTTTGGCCTGTTCTCATCGCCCATGCGGGTCGGCGCCTTCGAATTTCTCTGCCGCGCCGCGGTCACGGCACCGCACCTTGAAGAAGCCCTTGCACGCTGCAGCCGCTTTCTCCATGTGATGCTGCCAGACATGGAAATCAGTGTACGCCGGCAGGGTGATCAGGCCGTGCTCGAGATTGCCGAGCGGCTGGCACTCACGGTCGATCGCGTCTTTGCCCATGAGTGGCTGCTACGCACCCTGCACGGCCTGGCCTGCTGGCTGGTCGGCCGCGGCATCGCGCTGGATGTGGTGGAGTTCCCTTACCCGCGTCCCGGCCATATTGATGACTACACTTTGATTTACACCGAAAACAGTCGCTTTGATGCCGACCGCTTGCGCGCCTCGATTTCCGCCAACCTGCTCGATTTACCGGTGCGCCGTGATGAAGATGATTTGCAACGCTTTCTCGCCGGCGGCCCGGCACGGCTGACCATGCTCTATCGCCGCGACCGCGAACTCGTCACCCAGGTTCGTGATTACCTGCGCAGTGCACTGCCCGACCTGCCCGAGTTGCCGGAAACGGCTGCCGCATTGAACATGAGCGTGCGCACCCTGATTCGCCGCCTGGAAAACGAAGCATCCAGCTTCCGCGCCATCAAGGATGCTATGCGCCGCGATATCGCTCTGGCGCGCATGGCGAAGACCAGTCAGCCGATTGGCAGCATTGCCGCCGAGCTGGGTTTTTGCGATTCATCCGCCTTCTTCCGGGCCTTTGTCGGTTGGACCGGCATGTCGCCAAAAGCCTACCGTTTGCAGCTGCGCCCCTGAACGCATTGAAAATAGTGCTTGTGCTTGACGCTTTCACGCTGCATACTTCGCGCGCGGGTCATTCAAGCAGTGCAAAGCGGCTCAACGCCGTGCCTCGTTGGTACACCAGTTTGGCAGCTCTTCCGTCTTGATTCTCGTTTTTCCCGGACATTTGTCCGTTCATTATTGTTTTAAGTTAGGAAGCTATCAAAATGGCAACTGGTACAGTTAAGTGGTTCAACGACGCTAAAGGTTTTGGCTTTATCACCCCGTCCGACGGCGGCGAAGACCTCTTTGCTCACTTCTCCGCAATTCAGGGCAACGGCTTCAAGTCGCTGCAGGAGAACCAGAAAGTAACGTTCGACATCGTCGCTGGCCCGAAGGGCAAGCAAGCTGCGAACATCCGTCCGGAGTAATTCTCCCCCGACGAAAGAAAAGCCCGGCTTGCCGGGCTTTTTTGTTTTCTGCGAACAGTAATCACATTACCTCACAATGAAAATGCCCGGCCTCAAGGCACGGGCATTTTTTTTTGCTGCCTACGATCAGGCTTGGTTGCTGGCCAGCGCTTCGCTACCAACTTTCTTCTCGCGACGACCACCCCGCAGCAACTTCGCTGCAAACATGGCCAGGAAGAGAACGCCGAAGGCAAAGACGATATCCCCCGGCACCCGCAACCAGACGAACAGTTCCATCAGGTAGGAATGCACGAACGCTGGCGAGCGGGCAAACCAGACGCCTTCGGTGATGCTGGCCCAGGCCTGATAGATGCCGGCCGGTACCAGCGACATGAAGACCATCATCGCCAAACCGACATTGACCGACCAGTACATCAGCCCCAGCAAACGGTCAGACCAAGCCAGCCGGTTGCTCAGGCCGCGCAGGCAGAAGAGTAGCAATCCGATACCGAGCATGCCATAGACACCGAACAGGGCAGCATGGCCGTGCGCTGCCGTCATGTTCATCCCCTGCATGTAATAAAGCGCGATCGGCGTGTTGATGGTAAAGCCGAGCAGACCCGCACCGACCACATTCCAGAACCCAACGGCAATGAAGCAGAGGATCGGCCACTTGTAGGCATGTACCCATGCGGCTGCTTTCGAACGCTGGTAGTTCCGGTATGCCTCGACACCGATCATGGCCAATGGCACGACTTCCAGCGCTGAGAACATGGCACCGATGGCGATCACCGAAGTTGGTGTACCTGTGAAGTACAGGTGATGCAGGGTGCCGAGGATGCCGCCGAACAGGAAGACAATCGTCTCCAGAATGATGGCGCTGTTCGCAGTCGCTGCCCGGATCAGGCCAAGTCGCGTAAACAACAGGGCAATCACGGCGGTGGCAAACACCTCGAAGAATCCCTCGACCCACAGATGCACCAGCCACCAGCGCCAGTATTCAATCATCGAATAATGGGTGTTACGCCCCCAGGTGAGCGAGGTTGCGTAGAATCCGCCGATACACAGAGCCGCCAGAAACACCATCGCTATCAGCCCACGGCTTTCGGAAGGCTTACGCAGTGCCGGCATCAAACTTCGGCCGAGCAGAGTCACCCAGATCAGCAAACCGACAAATAGCAGAACCTGCCAGACCCGCCCCATGCTGGTGTACTCAAGGCCCTGGTTGCCGATCCAGAAACTGTACTCATTGCCGATATTCTGCAACGTCCCCAGCCAACCGGTGACAGTTGAACCGGCGACGATGAAGAGCAACGCATAGAACAGCAAGTTGACACCAAGTTTCTGGTATTTCGGCTCATGACCTGAAATTGCCGGAGCGATGTACAAACCGGTAGCCAACCATGCGGTGGCGATCCAGAGTACGGCGAACTGGGTATGTATGGTTCGGCTGACGATGAATGGCAGCACCTCACCCAACGGGATACCAAAGAAGCTTTGCCCCTCGACGGCGTAATGTGCGGTCACCACGCCCATCCCGACCTGAGCCAGAATCAGCGCGATCACCACATAGAAGTATTTACGCGTGGCCAGCATCGACGGTGTCGGCTTCATGTCGAACAAGGGATCATTCTTCGGCGGTGTTGGATCTCCTTCTTCCTTGTGCGTTGAGTGGAAGAAGATCATCGCGATGATGGCCCCCAGCATCAGAATCACACTGGCAATCGACCACATCCCCGTCCCGACCGTGGGGGTGTTACCAACAAGGGGGTCATGCGGCCAGTTGCTGGTATAACTCAGGTTGCTTTCACCGGGGCGATCGGTCACGGCTGACCAGGCGCTCCAGAAGAAGAAGGCCGTCAGCGCCTGACGGTCCACCGGGTCACGCAGGGAGTTGGCGCTCATTGCGTATTGCTCGCGCAGTGCATCTAGCGACTCATCGTTGCCGAACAAACCTGCATAGTGAGCAGCCACTTCCTTTACAGCAATCGCCCTATCAGGTGAAAGAGTAATAACTCCGCTTTCTGGATCATAGCTGTTACGACGCATTTCTGTCTTCAGCTCTGCCTCCAGCTGAACCTGCTGGCCCGGCTGAAGATGCTTGAATTCTGTACCATGCTGTCGCTGAGCCAACACTTCGCGTAATGCCAAGGCCTCTCGATGCAACCAGTCGGCCGACCAGTCAGGTGCCAGATAACTGCCATGGCCCCATACCGATCCCATTTGCTGGCCCCCTGCAGCCAGCCATGACTCCTGCCCGCGCTGTACTTGCTCGCCGGTGAACAAACGATCACCCTGCGTCGACACAACCTGTTTCGGGATCGGCGGTGCATTGAGATAGATTTCGTTTCCAACCCAGCCCAAGGCGGCGAAGGAAAGCACGCAGATGACTGCGAGCCAGGTCCAGAGCTTCCTGGTGGCGTGCATGATGGTCCTTTCTGGTTTCATTGAAACCTGCTGAAGACAAAAAAGTGAAGCAGCATTCGTAAGAAGAATATTAAATGCATCTTTTTAAAGATGCAATAAAAATGAATCTTATTGGCTAACGACAGGTTTTCAGTTCAGCGATCAGCAAGAAAGAGGAAAGGCAATGCGTGGTGCGACAGAAACCGGGGGACGCCCCGGCCAAGAGAAATCAGCCGGCAGACGTGGCTGGCGGCCTGAGAAATTTGAGAATCAGCACTTCTTTCTTGCCGACAATATCGGCCAGCGACAGATCGTCGAGCACCTTGAGAAAGGCGGCCAGCGCACTCGACAGGGCCACCTTCAGCTTGCAGTCCGGGTCGAGAATGCAACTGCACCCTTCACCGAAACACTCGACCAGGTTCATACCCCGCTCCATCCGCCGAACCACATCACCAACCGAAATCTCCGGCATCGGACGCGCCAGACGCAAACCGCCGCCCTTGCCACGAACGCCCTCGACAAATCCGGCCCGAATCAATTGATTCACCACCTTCATCAAGTGATTGCGTGAAACTCCGAAGCGCTCGGAGATTTCCTGGATCGTGACCAGACGCTCCTCATTCGAACCGAGGTAGATCAAGGCCCTCAGGGCAAAATCAGTGTGCTGTGTAATATGCATCAGCGGTAGGCGACCAGGCAGATAAACAAATGGCGCGACCGGCAGAAAATCCGGAGCGCGCCATCGACTTTACCCGAGAGTGCCTGAGAGTGTAAGCAAGCCACCCTGTTACGCAGGCGTCGGGAAGAAGAGAAAACGATCGATCAGTTGCGGCCCATCGGCGATGCACGGCCGGGGATGTGGCGGAAGGTGATACGCGCCTTGGTCAGATCGTACGGTGACAGTTCCAGTGTCACCTTGTCACCGGCGATGATGCGGATGTGGTGCTTGCGCATTTTGCCGGCACTGTAGGCGACCAGATCATGGCCGTTGTCCAGCGTCACGCGATAACGCGCATCGGGCAGGACTTCCATCACAACCCCTTGCATTTCGAGTAGTTCTTCCTTGGCCATATAAATCCCTCCACAGGAATAGCGCATTGTTGAACCCGGCCAACGTCCGGGTCTGGAATAGTTTGCTGCAGCAGCTTTCGCTACGCTGACGCCTGACGCCACCCGTCCGCAATGAAACTGAGGGTCTGAATGCTGCAGATGCGTCGTTGAACACCTGCACAACGTCGTTCGTCCTGTACGAATCCCCTGGAAAACAAGGGGTCTGCCCGGAATGCGACAGATTTCAAGACGGCGGGGTGATAAGGGGCGAGAAACCGTGAATCGGTAAAAAAACACCAAGAATCAACGGTGCTGCTTGAAAAACGCAGCCGTGACTATGCGCCATATCACGGCTTATTGCAAACAAAGCCGTGCATTCCACTTGGGATTTCCGCTTCTTTTTGCGGCAACGCAACAATCCGCAGGGACAGTTCAGGCAGGTCGGCAGACGACCTGCTGGCTCAAGATCCCGGCACTATCCGGGAGCGTGCCTGTCGTGGCCGTTCCCGCAGACTTCAGCGGCAGATACCCTTCCGCCGTTCCGATCATTTCCTGCCAGAACTCCCGTAGCGACACCTTGCGCTCGCGGTCCCGTGCCACCCACTCCGTCGGCACCGGTTGCCCGGGGTGAAAGCGCACCCCCCAGATCGGCTCGAAGACATCGGACTGCAAGGAATACCGTGCATCGGCAAGCACACTTGGATCGCGTGGGGCACGCGCCAGCCAGCCCGCCGAGAAATAACGGAATCGTCCGAAATCCCTGCATACGCGCGGATCGGATCGTTCTTCCGGCGTCAGATCAGCCACTTCGACCTGCGTCATCGTGGCGCCAGATTTCCACAACGGTTCCGAAGTCAGCGGGACACGAACGCGATCTGCATAGAGCGTATTGCCGACCTGATAGAGCGTTCGCCAGACCAGGGGATTACCCACGGTCGGAAAAATTTCCCATCGGGAAACTGCCGCCGGCATAAGCTGATTGCCTGATTGCTGCACCCTTGCCTCGGCGATTTGCGCCAGCGATTGCTCTACTCGCCCGCGTTGCACTGCTGCACCGCCAACATAGACCGCACAGAACATCAGCGCCAGCATTGCCGGCAGCCGTGACTTGCGCACACTGGAAAAAATCAGCCCCAGCAGCAAGGCCAGCGTAAACAGGGGGCCGATGGTGGTCATCAGATTCCACGAACTGCGCTCCGGCGAGAAAGGCCAGAGCAGATGCGTGCCGTAGGTCGTGCACGTATCAAGCAAACCATGTGTGGCATATCCAAGCACCCCGGCTGCCAGCACCCACTGCCACTGACTGCGCAGCTTGCTGACTGCCAGCCATGGCAAGGCAGCAAGTACCCCACCGACGGGGATGAAGGCCAGAGAATGGGTGAACTGCCGGTGATATTCGATATTGAGCAGGGGATCACTGCTGCTGCCAATGAAGAAATCGACATCCGGCAACATGCCGGCGGTGGCGCCGATCAACCACGCGGAATGGCCGAGGCGACGGCCAAGTACCACCTTGGCCGTGACCGCACCGAGCAGACCGTGGGTCAGTGGATCCATGCTTCACTCCAGTTCAGAAACAGAAGGGTTGCAAGTTGAGCATCAGAATTGCCACTCGCAGAAGTGGCGGAGTATCCCTGCCCGGGAGCCCAAGGTCAATCAGACGGCGTCATCAGAAAACCCGAACGCACACTGTCTTCCAGCAGAAAAAAGGCCCGGTAGATACCGAGCCTTTCTTGAAACCAGAGGCATAACCTTCGAGACTTACCAGTTCGCCTCACGCTCCGGAGTCGACGTAATCTTGTGGATGGAGAGATCTGCGCCGTTATATTCCTCTTCCTTGTCCAGGCGGATACCCAGCACTGCTTTGAGGGTGCCATAGACAGCAAAACTGCCGGCCATCGCAATCACGATGGCCAGAACCGTCATGATCAGCTGTGGCATGAAGGCGATGCCACCCAACCCTCCTAAAGCTTTCTGTCCGAAAATCCCGGCGGCAATACCGCCCCAGGCACCGCACAATCCGTGCAGTGGCCAGACACCAAGCACATCATCGATCTTCCAGCGATTCTGGGTCAGGGTGAACATGACAACGAACAGGCCGCCGGCGATACCGCCAACCACCAGCGCACCCAGCGGATGCATCAGGTCGGAACCGGCACACACGGCAACCAGGCCGGCCAATGGGCCGTTATGAACGAAGCCCGGGTCATTCTTGCCCATCGCCAGCGCCACCAATGTACCGCCAACCATGGCCATCAGCGAATTCATCACCACGATGCCGGAAACCTTTTCAAGCACCTGAGCACTCATCACGTTGAAGCCGAACCAGCCGACTGTCAGAATCCACGCACCCAGGGCGAGGAAGGGAATGGATGACGGTGGGTGCGCCGAGATACGGCCTTCCTTGGAATAACGACCGTAGCGGGCGCCAAGAAGTAGCACTGCCGGCAAGGCAATCCAGCCGCCCATCGCATGCACGACAACGGAACCGGCGAAGTCGTGGAACTCCTCACCAAACGTTGCCTTCAGCCAGGCCTGAATGCCGAAGGCCTGGTTCCAGGCAATGCCTTCGAAAAACGGGTAAATGAAACCGACAATCAGGAAGGTGGCGGCCAGTTGCGGATTGAACTTGGCACGCTCGGCAATACCGCCGGAGACAATCGCCGGAATGGCCGCGGCGAAGGTCAGCAGAAAGAAGAATTTGGTCAGCTCGTAACCATTCTTCTCCATCAGCGTTTCGGCACCGGCAAAGAAATTGATACCGTAGGCAATGCTGTAGCCGACGAAGAAATAGGCCAGTGTCGACACAGCAAAATCGCTGAGAATCTTGACCAGTGCATTCACCTGGTTCTTCTTGCGCACGGTGCCGACCTCGAGAAATGCGAAGCCGGCGTGCATGGCCAGCACCATGATGGCGCCGAGCAGAACAAAAAGAACGTCGTTGGCAGATTTGAGCGCTTCCATGGCTCCTCCAGAATAATCAGTCAGGGCCTTGTAGCAATAAACCTGCCAGAAATCAGCGCTTACAAATCAATTACTTAGACAAAGCGCGCCGAGTGACGCGCACCAGCGCCGTGCGCAAACAGAAAAAATGCACCAGATCGGGGCAGTTATGCACCAAGCAGGCGCGGACGCATCACCTCGGTGCAGCCCCTGGCGGCAAGAGCACCCACATCTGCCCGGACTGCTTCATCCGCCCGGCTTCCGCGCCGGCTTCCGCACCGAATCCCCAGAAGAAATCGGCACGTACCACACCCTTGATCGCTCCCCCGGTGTCCTGTGCCATCACCAGACGGCGCATCGGTTCGGCCGAATTCGGGCGGGTCGTGGACAGAAAGACCGGCGCGCCCAGCGGCGTCGTACGCGGATCAACCGCAATCGTTCGCTCTGCCACCAGGGGCACCCCCAGTGCTCCGGGCGGCCCGGCATCGGGGCCGAACTTGGACGGCAGTTCGCGGAAAAACACATAGCTCGGATTGGTGTTCAGCAACTCATCCAGCTTGTGCGGATTGGCACGTGCCCAGGCCTGAATCCCCTGCATGGACGCCTCCCCGGATTTCAATTCACCACGCTCGATCAGCACCCGGCCGACCGACTGATACGGATGCCCGTTCTGGTCGGCATAACCCACCCGAACCATCTCTCCGGAAGGCAGCTTGACCCGACCGGAACCCTGGATCTGCAGGAAAAACAGCTCGACTGCGTCATCGACCCAGAGCAGCACCGGTGCCGGGCGATCACGCTCGATGATTTCACCGCGCGAATAGTACGGCACCACCTTGTTGCCGACGAGGCGGCCGCGCACCCGCTTGTTCTTCAACTCCGGAATCACATCCGCCAGCTCGATCGTCAACAGATCCTTGGGAACGCCATGTACCGGATACTGGCTGGGGCCGCCACGCACGCGCGAACCAAGCAGCAGGGGTTCGTAGTAGCCGGTAATCAGCCCCTCGCTGTTGCCATCCGGATTCACCGCCAGGAATGGCGAAAACTCGGCCTCGAAGAATCGACGAACCGCCATGCTGTCTCGGCCATCGACTCGCTTGGCTGCTTCACAGGCTGGCCGCCACAGGGGCCAGTAGGGCTTGCCCGCCATACCGCGACAGCTTTGTTCGAACGCCGGCCAGGCGGCCACATGATTGTCTTCGGCCCAACCGGGCAGATCTTCCCAGCGCGCCGCCTGCAGCGGCTTGGCCGGCGGCAGGGCTGGCGTCACGGGCTCCACTCCCGGGCATTTTGCGCACGGGGCACAGGCCGGGCAGGCAGCGGAAGGCACAGAAGAAGCGGGTTCGCGCAGGCTGGAACAGGCAGACAGGAGCAGCAGGGCTGGCACCGCAAGCAGTGCCCATTGGCGTTTGTTCATTCGATTCGCTAGAGTTCTGGATTCCGGAATGCCGTATTCTACAGCCCCGACATCGACAAACCCCGCCATGACCGATCTCCCCGATTTCCTTTCACGTGCCGAACAGTTCCTGAACCGGCTCGAAGCCATCCTTCCCGCGCCCCCAGCCCCTCCGGACTGGCGGAATGCAACCGCATTCCGCTGGCGCAAGTCGGCGAACGGCCGGGGCTGGCTGCAGGCGGTCAAACAACCTCACCCGATGCGGCTGAAGGATCTGAAAGACATTGATGACCAGAAGTCGCGGGTGGATGCCAACACCCGCCAGTTTGTGAGCGGCCATCCGGCAAACAATGTCTTGCTCACCGGCACGCGCGGTTCGGGCAAGTCATCGCTGATCAAGGCCTTGCTCAATGAGTATGCGAAAAAGGGTTTGCGCCTGATCGAAGTGGACAAGGCCGACCTGGTCGACCTGCCGGACATCGTGGACATGATCGATGGCCGCCCCGAACGTTTCATCATTTTCTGCGACGACCTCTCCTTTGAAGCCGGCGACCCGAGCTACAAGGCACTGAAGGTGATCCTGGACGGCTCAATCGCCGCACCACCGGACAATGTACTGATCTACGCCACCTCCAACCGCCGTCACCTGATGCCAGAGTACTTTGCCGAAAACCTTGAGGCACATTCGGTCGGTGAGGAGATCCACCCCGGCGAAGCGATCGAGGAAAAAATCTCGCTATCCGAACGTTTCGGCCTGTGGGTTTCGTTCTACCCCTTTACACAGGATGAATACCTGCACATCGTCGCCCACTGGCTCCGCTCTTTCGACGTTGCCGACACCGACATTGCCCGTGCCGAACGCGATGCACTCAACTGGGCCTTGCAGCGCGGCTCGCGCAGCGGCCGGGTGGCATGGCAGTTCGCCAAGGACTGGGCGGGTTCACACGCTGCCGGCAAGAAAAGAAAGTGAGCAAACTGACCCTCGTTTCTGCCGCCGTGCTGATGCGCGGCGAGCGCGACTTCCTGCTCGCCCGTCGCCCGGAGGGCAAGGTGTACGCTGGCTGGTGGGAATTTCCCGGCGGCAAGGTCGAAGCCGGTGAAAGCTTTCACGATGCACTGGTGCGGGAACTGCAGGAGGAACTCGGCATCACCATCACGGCGGCAACGCCATGGCTGACCCGCGAGTTTACTTACCCGCATGCCACCGTCCGTATCCGCTTCTTTCGCGTCACCGGCTGGGAAGGCGAGATCCACCCGCACGAGCACGATGCCATTGCCTGGCTGAAGGCCGATGCAGCCCCCACGGTTTCGCCCATCCTGCCGGCCAACGGCCCCATTCTCAAGGGGCTGGCACTGCCCACGACCTGTGCGCTGACCAACGCCGAGGAAAACGGCTGTGAACAGGAACTGGAGCGCTTGCAGGCAGCCTTCTGCAACGGCCTGCGCTTCGTCCAGATCCGTGACAAGACACTGCCGGCATCCGAGCGCCGGAAATTTGCTCAGGCAGTCGTGACCATGGGCAAGACCCATGGCGCGATCACGGTGGTGAATGATGATCCGGATCTTGCCAGGCACATCCAGGCCGACGGGCTCCATCTTTCATCCCGCAGTCTCATGCAATGCAGACAACGACCGGCATTCGAATGGGTTGGCGCCTCCTGCCACAACGAGGAAGAGCTGCGACATGCAGAGGCGCTGGAACTTGACTACACCTTGCTCGGCCCGGTGCTACCGACACCCACCCACCCGGGCCAACCCGCCTTGGGCTGGGATGCCTTCGAAGCATTGATTGGCCTCAGCCCAATCCCGGTTTTTGCACTGGGCGGCATGAAGCCGGAAATGCAGGAGACCGCCCGGACGCATGGCGCACACGGGCTGGCCTTGATGCGGGGATGGCGTTAGGCGCGGGGCAAGGCGTCGTCGTCAGGCAGGCCGTCCGATTCCTGCACCGGCACACGATACGTTTCGTCTGCCCAGCAGCCGAGATCGATCAGCTTGCAGCGCTCGCAACAGAAAGGGCGCGACTTGTTTTCGGGGGACCAGAGAGATTCACCGCCACACTGCGGACAGGTTACTTTGGGTGGTGCAGAAGACATCAGAGATTGCAGAAGGTCATGTCGAAGGAGACTTCCTTGTCGCAAGGACGCGGCCGCAAGTCACCATCGCGGGAAGTGAAACGGATGTTCAGCGCATATTTGTTGGCGCTGATTTCGGGAATGAATGGTTCGTCCAGCCGCAGTGAAACTCGTACCATCTGCGAAGAACTTCCTCCCAGCATCAACTGGAAAGAGCCGTTCTTTGCCGTGTGGTGATCCGGCCGGCCGCTACTGCGCAACAGACGCAGCACGATGGCCAAACCATCGCGCAAAGGGAGCAGGGGCTTCAGCCAGCCGGCAACAGCCGACTTCCTGAATTCGGGGGGCTGATGCAGCCAGTAGTGGTAGGAGGGAAGATCAAATTCGCAAACCCCACCAGGAATCGCTGCGCGGCTTTTGATGCTCATCAGCCAGTCGTTTTCGCGCAGGTACTGCCCGATCTTTCCCGCCATGCCTAGCAATGCAGCAGCAGCCTGCTCGATTTCATAGAGGGCGCCGGACAGTGCTTCTTCCGAGATATCGGGGTTGTTGCGGAAAGCCAGCAGGGTTTGCCGCTGACGCTCCAGTTCCTGAATCAGATCCATTTTCAGGTCGGCACGTCCGGCGACTTCCAGAATTTCAAACAGGGTGACCAACGCCACATGATGCTCGTGAGAGCCTTCGGCTTGCAGGAAATAGGCGGTCTTGTCGAACAGATCCTCCAGGCGCAGCAAGGTGCGAATGCGCTCGTTGAAAGGATATTCGTAGGTAATCACGCCGAAGGCCGATCCAGAATCTGGGAAATGCTTTGATTCTGAATCATTTGCGTCGAAATCTCAACAGTTTGCCTTAACTTTGTGCATTGACCTTGATCAAGGCTTCAGCAAGATAGCTTTGATGCAGTTTCTCGACCTGCTCGCCCAGCGTTTCCAGGGCACCGCCGTTGTCGATCACATCATCAGCGGCCGCCAGCCGCTGCTCGCGCGAAACCTGCGCCGCCATGATCGCCCGCACCTCCCCTTCGCTCAGCTTGCTTCTGGCCATGACCCGCGTAATCTGCACACTTTCCGGACAATCGACGACCAGCACCCGATTACAGCGCTCACGATACGTCGCTGATTCAATCAGCAACGGCACTGCAAGAACGACATAAACTCCGGTAGCTGCCGCACAGCGTCGATCACTCTCGCTGCGAATCAGCGGATGCAGGATGGCCTCAAGACGAGCCTTTGCCGATGCATCGGAAAAAACCAGACGGCGCATTGCCGGGCGATCCAACCCGCCATCGGCTCGCACAATGCCCTTACCAAACTCACGGATCAGCGCCGGCATCGCAGCCCCACCGCTTGCCGTCAGTTCATGGGCAATGGCATCGGTATCCACCAGGGTCGCACCACGCTGCACAAACAGGTCGGCAACCGTACTCTTGCCGCTACCAACACCACCGGTCAGGCCGACGATGAACATCAGCTGTTGCCGCAGGCCGCAGTCTTCATGTCGGGAAACTGCTGGGACATGGCGTCTTTTGCCTCACTGACCCTGGTTTCCGGACCGGTCGCTTCAAGCAGGACCTGCTCCGCCCGCAGGACAGCCCGACGCGCCACCTTGGCACTCCTGACGCCTTGCCCACGCAGATCCTCGAGCCGTTCCTCGGCCGCCTGTTCAGAAGAAAAGACACCGAGCGAAATGGCAAGGCGATTGGCGCCAGCTTCCTGAACCACGAAAAAATCTTTGATACCAAGGCGCTTCAGTTCGGCCGCCTTCTTGTCAGCCTCGGCCTTGTTTGCTTGCGGCGGGATCAGTACCCACCAGGAACTCTGCTCGGGCAATACGCGCCGCACCCGACGCAGCCCGCCAAAACTCTCGCCCAGGGCCGCTTCCAGGCGCTCCGCATCGGCTTCTGCAGGCACCAGCCAGGCCAGGCACCGCTCTGGTACCGGTTTATTCACTTCCTCTGTTCTGGCTTCGGGCGGCTCATCACGCGACAGCACCTTGATCTGGTCAGCTGCCAGCTGCTCATTGAGACGAACCGCATCCGGCGTGGTCTGCACACCGATGAACCCCTGCGTCCAGGCGAAAAAGACCAGGTTCAAGGCAACGAGAAGAAAGACGATGGCACGCATGGGGATCCCTGATGGTCGCTTGTGTTCTGTGGGGAAAAGTATATCAGCCCTGATTGTGCTGATTTTCAGGAATGGGTTGCACCGGTGCTAGCGGAGCCGCCGCGTTCAATCTCCCGCTGCACGACATGCTTTGCCGCAAAAGCCTCCAGCAGGCGAGCAAAAGCCCGGTGTGCAGCAACACTATTATCCTGGCTGAAATTGCAGACATAGAGATCCAGTGTCACTGCCATCATTTCCGGCCAGGTGTGTACCGCCAGATGTGATTCTGCCAGCACCACCGCGCCAGTTGCGCCAGCGGGCTGATCGGCGCTGCCGAACTGATGGAACACTTCGCCCACCGGCGTCAGGCCGGGCTCGGCGCAAACAGCGAGGCACAGTGTGCGCAGCACCTGTGCATCCTGAAGCAGGCGTAGATCACAGTGGCATTGGCTGAGTTCGGCGATGAGGTGCAATCCGTGCATGGGCAATCTTTCAGCTCAGTGAGCTTGCATAGGGAATACGCAGGCGATCCAGCGTTCGCTCGGCAGCGAGAACACCACGATACTGCGCCTCCTCGAATAGTGAAAAGCCGCTGACATCCGCATGGGCAAAGCGCAGGCGTGGCTCATCG
Organism: Zoogloeaceae bacterium; assembly: GCA_024235655.1. GTDB lineage: Bacteria > Pseudomonadota > Gammaproteobacteria > Burkholderiales > Rhodocyclaceae > Proximibacter. The sequence goes on from JACKLY010000002.1 coordinate 253,773, forward strand.
GCAGCGAATGGCGATCTCGCCCCACCCCAGATGAAGCCGGGTATCGGGCGAGCCATGGCATGGCCATAGCGCACGATATCGATCGACGTCACCTGCTCGCGGATATCCGGGTGCGGGCGCGCCAGATCGTCGAGGATGTCTGCTGCCCATTGCTCGCGTGAGGTCTGCTCCAGACGCTTGCGTGCATCCGTCGGGGATAACTCCGACAAGGCCCGGTAGTAGGTCAGTACCGTTGGGCCACGACGCAGTCGCATCTGCTGATGCGTGGCCACCACATAGCCAAGGCCGGGGCTGTCATGGAGCACATTGTCCCAGGCCACCCCGGTGCCGGCGCGCTCTTCAGGAAATGCCTTCAGGGTCAGATTCGCCACCAGCCAGGGGGCGTACGAATATTTTTGTGCCGCCTGCTGCAGCATCGGATTTCCGGCAAGGATGCCGGGCACAAGAAACAAGGGCGCCGCCCAGATGGCCTGCCCGGCGAGCAAGCGAATCGAACGCGCTTCCTGCGGCAGAAAGAGATCGATCTCGACCGCCCGCCCGGTATCGGCCACGCGATAGACCAGCGCATTCGGCAGTATCCGCTCATCCAGGCCTTGGGCCAGGCCGTCAGCCAGCCAGGCATTACCGCCGGGCGTGGTGAGCACGGTATCGGTTTCAGCGTTGGCTGCTTCACCATCGCGACAGGCAAAGTAATGTATGCCGGCCCACGCCGAAACAGCATCGCTGCTGCAGCCATAATCATCACGACAAGCATAGTTCACATACCAGTGCAGATGCGCCGAGTCCCAGCCCTGCGCCAGCAACCAGTCACGCATGCTGGTGTTATCGAGTGCCAGCAGATCCGGCGACCGGCTCGACAAGGCCATGGGCAGCGCGAAGGCACGGCGGCCATCGCTATCGCGACGCTGTCGAAAATCCGCCATGCGCTCCTGGAAGGCAGCGTACTGCGCCAGATCGTCTGCAGCCACTCCCATTTGCGGGAACAAGCCCTCCTGCCACAAGCCGTTGCGATACAGGCGCTCCTGGGGCGTCGCGCACAGGTAGCGTTCCTCGTATTCTGGGCGTGGCGCCCTCGGATCGCCCTTGAGCACGCCCAGTTCGGCAAGCAGTTCGCGCGTTGCCACCGCCTCCCGCGTCGGCAGGGGCAGGTAATGCGCGCCTAGCGGATAAGCGCTGACGGCATTCTTTCCGGCACGGGAATTCCCCCCCGCTTCGGACTCCATCTCCAGCAGCAGAAAATCCTCGAAACCGGCACGCTTCAGCTTCCAGCCCGCCGATAAACCGCCAATGCCGGCACCAATGATCACCACCGGCAGACGACGGGTTTCGGAAGGTTCGGGGAAGGCCCCGCTGCGAAGCCGATGGCCGAGCGTCAGCGAACTCCCGAGCAAGCGCCCCGGAGGTATCGGCTTTCCTGCCTTCGGTGAACAGGCTGGCAGGAGAGTGCTACCAGCAACCGCGCCCAGCCCGGTGATGAAATGTCGTCTATCCATCCGTTTAGCGGATCACCTGCCGCCATTCCTTTTCGAAATAGCGGACCAGCACTTGGTTGTTGAGACGGTTCACCTCAGCCTCGACACGCGCCATATCCTTGGGAAATTCAAAGAGCGCTGACGTGGTGGCCGGCGTGAGGAAACGGGTTGCCACTGAGTAATCAGCCGGCGGCTGATAGGCACGGCGACTGATCAGCACATAACCCCACTCCCCGAACGATGGCACCAGCGCATGGTAGGGTGTTGCCACCAGCCCGGTGCTCTCGATGGTCGTGACGACACACCAGTACGACTGGCGGGCATAGAGCGGCGAGGTTGACTGCACGGCAGCCAACCCGTTTTCAGTCAGGTGCTTGTCGAGCAGGCGATAGAAGGCCGAGCTGTAAAGCTTGCCAATCGCGAAGTTCGATGGGTCGGGAAAGTCGATGACGACAAAATCGTAGCGCTCATTGTTTTCCTCCAGCCATTGCAAAGCATCGGCGTTGACCACCCTGACCTTCGGTGAAGCCAGTGCATTTTCATTCAGTGCAGTCAGCGCCGGCGCCGTCGAAAACAGGGTGGTCATTGCCGGGTCGAGATCGACCAGTGTCACCGATTCGACCTGCGGGTATTTGAGGATTTCCCGCACCGCCAAGCCATCGCCCCCCCCCAGGACGAGCACGCGGCGTGCACCTGGCAAAGTAGCCAGCCCCGGATGCACCAGCGCCTCGTGGTAGCGGTACTCGTCACGCGAACTGAACTGCAGGTTGTTGTTCAGGAAAAGGCGCAAATCATCCTTCCAGCGCGTAATGACAATACGCTGGTAGGGCGAAGTTTCGGCATGGACAATTTCGTCGCTATAGAGATGCGCTTCGGCAAGGTCGGTCACCTTGCCGGCAACCGCGAAAGCGCTACCAAGCAGCAGCAATGCCACCACGCACTGGGTGCGCAGCCAGCCGAGGCGGGGCAGCTTCTCGCGAAACAGCCACAGCGCCCACAACGCCACCAGCGCATTGAGCAGGCCGAACAGCAGCGCACTGCGCACCAGCCCCAGATGCGGCACCAGCAGGATGGGGAAAAGCACCGACACCACCAGCGCCCCGAGATAGTCAAAAGTCAGGACTTGCGAAACCACATCCTTGAACGCCAGATCGCGCTTGAGGATACGCATGATCAGCGGGATCTCCAGCCCGACCAGTGCGCCAATGGCGAATACCACCAGATAGAGCATCAGCTTGAATGGCGCCGCGAACCAGACGAAGGCAAAGAACAGCGCAGCGGCAGAAAAACCACCGAGGACACCGATCATCAGTTCGATCTGGATGAAGCGGACCACCAGATCCCGAGTAACATGGCGCGACAACCAGGAGCCGACACCCATGGCAAAAAGATAGGTGCCTATGACGGTCGAGAACTGGGTTACCGAATCGCCAAGAACGTAGCTGGCCAATGCCGCCGCAATCAATTCATAGGCAAGCCCACAAGAGGCGACAACAAATACCGACAGCAGCAAGGCCTGATTCATGTGTTGCGCCTGGCTACTTGTGGAAAGTGCGACTGCCAGCCGTGCGCGATGTCAGCGCACTTGCCTCCTGATCGAAGAGGTTCAAGCCGGAATACTGGGCATAAGAGAAAAAGGAGAGTGCCAGCAGACCGGCAAGCAGATTGGCCTTGATCATGCGCAACTGCCCGACGGCTTGTTCAGCGACTCAGTCATCGTCATCCCCATCATCGGCCTCCTGCCCCAGACTGCTTTCGTACCACCGCTTTTCCTCGAAGGCACTGCGCCGCCAACGGGAGAGCAGCGGGAACATGACGAGGAACAGCATGAGGAAAACAAAGTTCGACCAGCCGGGCGCATTGCGTGCCACTTCAACCGAATCGACGACAGAGGCGTCCCACCCCTTGTTCATCTCATAGTCGATGGCCAGATAGTAGGTGCCGGGTGGAATCGTCTTGAAGACAATCGCATCATTCTGCGAGCCTTCCGACCAGCTCTCGCCACCATCGACACCGCGGTAGTAACTGATCTCCTGAGCGCCCTGCCATGCCTGGCCGGTGTTCTTCTCCACCAGCGTCGTCATCAGCGACACCCAGTTATTGTTGAGATCGGTCTGGTGGCTGACACGCAGGCTGCGCACCTTGCTCTTCAACTCGAACTCGGGTGTCACGACCGTGCCCTCCACCTGCGCCGGCTTCATCACGAACCGATATTTGAGCACCGTGCCCGTGGTGCTCAGCAGAACAAAGATCAGTTGCACCACGATGGCCAGCGCCGCCAGTTTCCAGAACAACCTGCAGATGCCGCGATGGCGCTCCTCGTTCGGATTCGGCTGGTTGGCATAGACGCCTCTCGGCCGCGGCAAGGGGATCTTTGGGCGAAACGCTGCACGCAAGGTTTCCACCGGCAGATACTCGCCCAGCGACCAGGTCACCTCCTTGTCGGTGACTTCGCGCGAAAGCATGTAGGGCGGGCTGATGTAGTCGTCAGTGGCACAGCTTTCTCCCACCGCGACACGCCAGTAGAACTCGCCGGCCACATAAGTCACCTCGGCCCGGCCAGCATTGAAGCGGCGATAATCAAGCCCCTGATAGAAAAAACGATCCTGCCCTGAGGCGGCCTGCGGGATATCGGATTGCGTGCGCACAAAATTCCAGTGCCCCTGATCCTCCACCAGCCAGGCAAAGCCTTCCCCCGCACTGAACAGAAGGTATTCGGCCCAGTCGTAATCGACTCCTTCCACCGTCGTGCGCCGCTTGAGAAAGCCGATGACCTCCCATTCGACGCCGTTCAGCCGGCCCTTACTGCCAATTTCCAGCGCAGGAATTTCATGTACTGTCTGCGCCGCGGCGGCCAGCAAGCGCAGATTGTCGTTCTCGACGCCGATGATCGAACCACAGCTTTCGCAGCCGATGCTTTCGATAGCCCCCGAATGGATCGTCAGTGGCGCGGCACAGTGCGGACAATTGAATGCTTTCGCCTCGATCGTGGCGCCATTGCCATTGGCGGCCTCGCGCAGATTGGCGAAATTCAGATCCTTGAACGTGGCACTGTGTCCCGCAAAAACCAGCGGCGGCGTTTCGCTATAGTCCAGCGTGACGAAACGGTCATTGCCACGCAAATCGGCAGTATTGACGTCATAACCGGCAGCAACCCGGAACGGTAATTCGCCCTGCCCGGAAATACAGCGTGCCGTTTCCAGGTCGGTCACCGTGAAGTTGCGGCCAGCCAGCGTGACTGCAGTTTCCGGCAACAGGCTTTCAAACGCCGGCACCGGCTCGCTGACCTCCAGCTGCGCGTTGACGACATACTCACCACTGGCCTCAGACAACCAGGCGTTGCGACCGTCATCGAAAAGAATGTGCCACTCGTTCCAGATCCCGGCCTCATGCTGCAACTGGATACGACCGATGACGGCAAAGTGCTGGCCGCGGAAACGGCCTTCAGTCCCGATCTGGATCAGCGACGCATCTTCCAGCAGGTCAGCCATGCGGCCGAGGTTCTGCAGGTCATCCCCCTGCCGCAACAGGGTGCTGCGACAGAATTCACAGACGGCATAGAGCGACGCCGGCGAGCGAAAGCTGACCGGCGCACCGCAGGAAGGGCAGGCAGCCGTTTTCACACGGCCCCGGGTTGCGAAAACATCAACAAGCTCAACTCAACTTGGCGAGCAACTCGGCTTTCTTGGCATCGAACTCGGCTTGTGAAAGCACGCCCTTGCCCACCAACCCGTGCAGCTTTTCCAGCGTTGCCACCACATCATCGGCGCTGATGCTGGCGGCAGCGGCGCCAGCGACAGCGGCGGCAGGAACGGCGGCAGTCACACCGCCGGCAACGGCTGCCTGCGATTGCCCCATGGCGGCAGCCATCGACTGGCCGATACCCATGCCGGCACCCAGCCCGGCCCCAATGCCGGCAATGCCGCCCTCGTTCTGCGCCGCCAGCGGAATGGCTGTTGCCGTCTGATACTGGGTATAGCGCCCCATGTCGCCAATCATGTTCATGCCGATCCTGGTATCGAGCACCTTCTGCAACTCTTCCGGCAGCGACACGTTCTGCACGGCGAAGGCGTCCAGCGCGAGGCCATAGCGCTCGAACACCGGCAGCAGCTTTTCCTTCAGTGCCGCACTGAACTCAACCTGATTGGCCGCCATGTCGATGAAAGGCACCCCGGATTCACCGAACAGGTCGGTCATCGAGGTAATCACCAGATTGCGCAACTGGCCATCGAGGTCGTCGACAAAATAGGTTTCACGGGTGCCGGAAATCTCGCTGTAGAAGCGGCCGGGGTCGGCCAGCTTGTAGGAGTAGATACCGAAGGCACGCATGCGCACCATGCCGAAATCCTTGTCACGGATGGTGATCGGATTCGGCGTCCCCCACTTGCGATCTAGGCGCAGACGGGTCGAGAAGAAGTACACCTCGGACTTGAAGGGCGACTCGAAGAGCTTGTCCCAGTTCTTCAGGTTGGTCAGCACCGGCAGGGTCTGCGTAGTCAGCTTGTAGAGGCCGGGACCAAAGACATCGGCCACCTTGCCCTCATTGACGAAGACCGCCATTTGCGAATCGCGCACGGTCAGTTGCGCGCCATACTGGATCTCGAAATCCTGCATCGGGTAACGGTAGGCGAGCACATCGTCCCCCTCCTCCGTCCAGTGGATGACGTCGATAAACTGTTTCTTGATGAAATCCATGAGTGCCATGAGGGTCTCCTGTTCTCAAGCGTTGAACGACAAAAGTCTGGTAGATGAATGGGCTATCAGTAAGTCATGCAGGCCGCGTTGATCCAGCCGACGCAAACCGACAGCGCGGCGAGAAACACGGCCGGCGCCATCTTGCCGGCCGGGATATCGGTATGAAACTGGGGGAAAGTGAAGCGAACCACCAGATAGGCAAGTATTTGCACCACCCCGGCAACCCCGCCCCAGACCAGCAGGTCGGCTATCTTGTCGCTATGGGCAATGGCGTTGGCCACCGGCATGGCAAAGCCAAGCAGCGCACCGGCAAGACTCACGGCAGCCGCCGTATTGCCACTGCGCATCAGTGTCAGTTCCTGATACGGCGTCACATTGACATAGATCACGACGAATACGGCGATCATGGCAATGGCGACGCCAAAGTAGGCAAAGAAGGCTGGCAGACCAGCCGGCAATTGAGTAAGCACCGTGTTCTCCTTGATCAGGAATGTTCGACAACAGGTTCCGCGCTTCGGGCATAACACAGCAGCCCGTCAAGTATCAGGTTTTCCTCCACCTGAACCGGCAATTCCAGATGCGCCTGCAAGCGGGTGGCGGCTCCCCCGGTCAATACACAGCGCGCGCCCGGCTGATCGGCGATCAGTGCAAACATCCGCTCGATGGCACCCAACTGGGCATTCAGACAACCACTGACAATGGCGTCCATGGTATTGCGAGGCGTGGCTTGCCACTCGCCTTCGGCAAGCGGCAACTGGGCGGTATTCCCGGCCAGTGCCGAACGCATCAGATCCAGCCCGGGCAGGATGACCCCGCCACGAAAAACGCCATCAGCCGTCAGCACATCGACTGTCGTGGCAGTACCGGCACAGACAACCAGGCAGGCCGTATCAGCCTGTGCGCGGGCGCCAAGCAGTGCCGCCCAGCGGTCAGCGCCCAGTTGCTGCGGGCGCTCATAGCTGTTGCTCACACCACAGGCAGCAGCTGTGGATGAAAATTCCAGTGGCCGGCCAAACCGTGGCGCCAGCAAAGTGTGTACGGTATGTGCAAGCCCAGCCCCCGCCACGTTGCAAAACACGACGCGAGCATCAGCCGGCCAGTCCTCGATTGCCTCGCTCAGCCAATTCACATCCGTAGTTGCCAGCACCCCGCGTGCTTGCCAATCTTCACCATCATGGACGGCCCATTTGATGCGGCTGTTGCCGGCATCGATGGCAATGATGGGTGCCTCAGACATGACGCAGGGAAAGATCACCGGACAGACAACGCTGCACGCCGGCTGCGGTTTCCAGCAAGAGCGCGCCGTCACTATCGGCCCCAAGACAGATGCCGTCCAACTCCACAATGCCATCCCGCAGGACGGCCACTTGCTCGCCCTGCCATGCATGGCAGGCCTGCCAGGCTTCGCGCCAGGCAGCAAAACCATCGCGGGCAAAAACGTCCAGTACCGGCGCCAGTTCGAGCAACACCTGCGCCAGCAGGTCATGGCGGTCAGGCATGTCCGGCAGTTGATCAGAGATTGCCGCCACAGGGGTGTCAAGTGCCTGCTCGGCCACTTCCGGAGGCCGGAGATTGATGCCGATACCGATCACGGCTAGCATGCTGCGCCGTTCACTGCTGAGCTCAACCAGCACCCCGGCCAGCTTGCGCCCATCAAGTAACACGTCATTGGGCCACTTCAGCGCCACCCCGGACATTCCGAGCGCCTGCAGGGCACGTGCCAGCGCAACACCGACGGCAAGCGAAAGGCCGGCCAGCCGTTCGACGCCTCCGTCAAACCGCCAGAGCACGGAAAAAGTCAGGCTGTGATGCGGCGAGGAAACCCAGTGCCGGCCACGGCGGCCACGACCGGCCGTCTGTCGGTCAACCACCAGCACGCTACCGGAGGCCGCCCCCTTGGCAGCGCGCTCCAGCAACAGATCGCTGGAGGACGATGCTTCGGGCAAAGCGTCGATATCAAAACGGGAAGCCAGCTTGCCGAGCAGGGGCTTCAACCGAACCGGATCAATCAATGCGTTGGTCATTGCCGCATTATCGCCCAAAAAGGCGGAGCGGCAAGACACGTGACGGCCAGCGGCGACTCAGCCTTCGTCGGACTTCTCGTTGTCGAGCCCGAGTTCCTGAATCTTGCGGGTGATGGTATTACGCCCGATACCAAGCGCGGTCGCTGCCTCAATGCGCCGTCCGCCGGTATGCGCCAGGGCACGCGTGATGAGGATGCTTTCAAAGGCCTGGACCAGCTGCTGATGGACATCGCCACCGCCACTGTTCAGGCGACGATCCACTTCCGCGGCGAGTGCGCTTTCCCAATCCCCCGCCAGCGATGACGCGGCCCCGGCAGCCTGCCTGATTTCCGGCGGCAGATCGGCAATCTCGACGGTTTGCCCCGGCGCCATCACCGTCAGCCAGTGGCAGAGGTTTTCCAGTTGGCGGACGTTGCCCTGGAACTCCAGCCCGCTCAGATACTTGAGTGCGGCATCGGAAAGCCGCTTGGCGTCAACACCAAGTTCCTGCGCGCTCTTCGATAGAAAATGTCGCGCCAGCAGGGGAATATCCTCGGAACGTTCCTTGAGTGCGGGCAGGCGAATGCGAATGACATTCAGGCGATGGAAAAGATCTTCGCGGAACAAGCCATCCTTGACCCGCAGATCCAGATTCTGATGCGTTGCGGCAATGACCCGCACATTGGCCTTGATCGGAGAATGCCCCCCCACACGGTAGTAGTGCCCGTCCGACAACACCCGCAACAGGCGCGTCTGCAATTCGGCAGGCATGTCGCCGATTTCATCGAGGAACAACGTGCCGCCTTCAGCCTGCTCGAAGCGGCCACGCCGTTGCGACTGGGCGCCGGTAAAGGCACCCCGCTCATGCCCGAACAGTTCGGATTCGAGCAGATCCTTAGGGATCGCAGCCGTATTGATCGCGATGAAGGGCTTGGCCGACCGTGGGCTGTGCCGATGCAGGGCGCGGGCAACCAGTTCCTTGCCAGAACCGGATTCACCGGTAATCAGGACCGTGGCATGTGACTGGGAGAGGCGGCCGATAGCGCGAAACACTTCCTGCATGGCTGCCGCCTGCCCGAGGATTTCCGGCGTCAGGCCGACTTCTTCGGCCGCTCCCGCCTGGTGCATGGATTGATCCAGCGCCCGGCGAATCAGTTCCATGGCCTGATCCACATCGAAGGGCTTCGGCAGATACTCGAACGCGCCGCCCTGGAAAGCGGCAACCGCAGATTCCAGATCGGAATAGGCGGTCATGATGATCACCGGCAGGGTCGGGAAACGCGCCTTTACTTCCTCCAGCAATTCCAGCCCGGATTGCCCCGGCATGCGGATATCGGAAAGCAGCACTTGAGGCGACTCGCCATCGCGCTCCAGTTGTGCCAGCGCTTCGGTCGCCGAAGCAAAACTCTTGAAGGGAACCTGTTCGCGCGCCAGCGTCTTTTCCAGCACCCAGCGGATAGAGCGGTCGTCATCGACAATCCAGACAGGTTTCATTTTTCTTGTGCCAATTCTGTTGAGAGGTAATCACCCACGCTAGCGAGTTTCATGCCTGATCAAGCGGCAGGCGGACAATGAACGCGGTTCTGCCAGGCTGGCTTTCACACTCGATGGTGCCATGGTGGTGCAGCACAAAGTTCTGGGCAATCGTCAGACCAAGGCCTGAGCCGCCTTCACGGCCGGAGACCAGCGGGTAGAACATGCGCTCAAGAATATCCGGCGGAATGCCGGGGCCGTTGTCGATGACCTGCAATTCGAGCGCCAGTCGATAACGGCGCTTGGCCAATGTGACTTGACGCACCACTCTGGTGCGCAACACCAGCTCACCTACCCCCTCCATTGCTTGCGCCGCATTCCGGCCAATGTTGAGGATGGCCTGGATCAATTGTTCGCGGTCGCCGATCAGGTCCGGCAAGCTCGTATCGTAATCACGCCGCACTTTCAGCGTTTGCGGAAACTCTGCAACCAGCAGACTGCGCACCCGCTCGAGCACTTCGTGGATGGAGACAGGGGCAGGATGCATCGGGCGTTGCGGCGAAAGCAGCCGTTGCATCAAGTCCTGCAGGCGATCGGATTCCTTGATGATGACCTGCGTATATTCACGCAAGGCCGGCGCATTGCTCAGCCCGACCAGTTCATGTTCAAGCAGTTGCGCGGCACCGCGAATGCCTCCGAGCGGATTCTTGATCTCGTGGGCCAGATTACGGATCAGTTCCCGGTTAGCCTGCTGCTGCTCCAGCAGCCGCTCCTCACGGCTGGCCTTCAGTTGCTGGTCAATCGGCCAGATCTCGATCAGCATCCCCTCACCGGGCGCTTCCACCGGCGTGACCGTGCAGTTAACCTGCAGCGCTTCGCCATCGGCCAGCTTCAGCTCGACATTCTGGCCGGTATAGGCCCAGCGATTGACCAGCGCTTCTTCCAGTGCTTTCTGCAAGCTGTGCGAATAGATCAGCACATCCTGCAGCGGCTTCCCGGATAAGGATTGATTGCTGGCAGCCACCAGATTTTCTGCTGCCGGATTGAGATAGCGGATGGCGTAGTGGTCATCAACCAGCACTACGGCCGATGCCAGCAGGTCAAGCCCGCTAAAGGGATGGAAAGTACATTCAGTCATGCGCGTCAACCTAGCAATAAACGCGCCGCAATTGAATCAGCGCAGATTGCGCATTTCCTTGTTGATTGCTTCAAGGTTGCGCTCATGCAACTGGACTTGATCCTGCAAGGGCTTGATCCGTTCCTGAACCTTGGCCTGATTGATGCCTCCACCCTGCATGCGCTCGTTCGGCTGGGCAATTTCTCCCTCAGCCAGACGCTTTTTTGCCTCATCCAGGCTCTTTTGCTCAGTAGCCAGTTCCTGCTCAAGGATTTTGCGCCGGTCATTGTCACGCGCACGCTGCGTATCTTCTGCCACCCGGGGAAAACTGGAGGGAGTCGCCGCCTTGGCAGCCGGTTTGCCGCCTGAGCCGGAGGAAATCGGTTCGAGATTCAAGCGGGTACAGCCCTTCGACGACACATTGGAGTAGGTCACATGGCCAGCATTGTCAGTGCATTTGAAAATCTCGGCTTGCACCGGCAGGGCTGGCAGGACCAGCAGGCTCATGATCAGGGCTTTACGCATCTTGTCTCCATTTTTTCTGTTCGCAACGAGTTTAACGCATCAAAACAGCATCGGCGTACAAGCAGGCAAAGAAAATGGCCTGTAGAAACGGGCATGAAAAAGGGCGGAGGATTCAACATCCCCCGCCCTTTCAGATCAGTGCAAAGAAATCAGCAGCTGTAGTACAGGTCGAATTCAACCGGGTGGGTCGTCATGCGAACCTTGTTGACTTCATCCATCTTCAGGGTGATGTAGGCATCGATCCAGTCGTTGGAGAAGACACCGCCACGGGTCAGGAACTCGCGATCGTTGTCCAGCGCGGCCAGTGCTTCATCAAGGCTGGCTGCGACGGTCGGGATCTTTGCATCCTCTTCCGGCGGCAGATCGTACAGGTTCTTGTCAGCGGGGTCGCCCGGGTGGATCTTGTTCTGGATACCATCCAGACCAGCCATCAGCAGCGCAGCAAAGCACAGGTACGGGTTGGCGATCGGATCCGGGAAACGGGTCTCGATACGACGAGCCTTGTCGGAGGCAACGTGCGGAATGCGGATCGAAGCCGAGCGGTTCTTCGCCGAGTAGGCCATCTTGACCGGGGCTTCGTAGTGCGGCACGAGGCGCTTGTACGAGTTGGTGCCGGGGTTGGTGATCGCGTTCAGGGCCTTGGCGTGCTTGATGATGCCGCCAATGTAGAAGAGAGCGGTTTCCGACATGCCGGCGTAGCCGTTGCCTGCGAACAGGTTCTTGCCATCTTTCCAGATCGACTGGTGCACGTGCATGCCCGAACCGTTGTCGCCAACGATCGGCTTCGGCATGAAGGTGGCAGTCTTGCCGTACTGGTGGGCAACGTTATGCACCACGTACTTGAGGATCTGGGTCCAGTCGGCGCGCTTGACCAAGGTGCTGAAAACGGTACCGATTTCGCACTGGCCGGCGTTGGCCACTTCGTGGTGGTGAACTTCGACCGGCACACCCAGCGACTCCAGGGTCAGCACCATGGCCGAGCGGATGTCGTGCAGGCTGTCGACCGGGGGAACCGGGAAGTAGCCGCCCTTGACACCCGGACGGTGGCCGGTGGAGCCCATGCCTTCGTTCCGCTCGCCGGAATTCCAGGCAGCTTCGGAAGAGTGGATTTTCAGGTTGCAGCCGGACATGTCGACAGACCACTCGACACCGTCAAAAATGAAGAATTCCGGCTCCGGGCCGAAGTAGGCGGTGTCGCCCACGCCCGAGGACTTCAGGTAGGCTTCGGCGCGCTTGGCGATCGAACGCGGGTCGCGGTCATAGCCACGGCCATCGGTCGGATCAACCACGTCACAGGCGAGAACCACGGTGGTCTCGTCGAAGAACGGATCGATGTAGGCTGTCGAAGGGTCCGGCATCAGCAGCATATCGGATGCCTGAATGCCCTTCCAGCCAGCGATCGACGAGCCGTCGAAAGCATGACCGGATTCAAATTTGTCCTCGTCAAACGCACTGATCGGCACAGTCACGTGCTGCTCTTTGCCACGGGTATCGGTAAAACGGAAATCGACGAACTTGGCGTCGGCTTCCTTGACCATTTTGATGACGTCTTGCGGGGTTGCCATAGTGCGGGGTCTCCTGAACAGATGCCGGACAAACCGGCAGATTTCACAAATCTTGCGTAGCAGATTGAGCAGAAAACGTGCCAGATGCTTGCTACGGAACTTCGCATTGTGCCACAAGCCAAATCCCCATTCACACAGCTTTTTGCCAGCACCATTCCGGTGCAATGCGGCACAAACGAGCACCATTATGGTGCGACCATGGCAAGACACATCGCGAATCGCATCTGCCGTATACTTGCACCCCCGCGACATGCAGGAAACGACATCATGGGAAAACTCGCCGAGATTCTTGAACTGGCAAAAGCACGCGGAGAAAACCCGGCACTCCCCTATGCTGGCGCAGTGACGCCGGCAGAAGCGCACACGCTCCTGCAACTGGCGCCCGGTGCCCGCCTGGTCGATGTCCGAACCCACGCCGAATGGGTATGGGTTGGCCGTGTCCCGGGCGCCGTTGAAATTGAGTGGCAGAGCTGGCCGGAAGGCCGCACCAACCTGAATTTCATGGCTCAGCTGCGACAACAGGTTGACCAGGAGTCACTGGTCCTGTTTCTCTGCCGCAGCGGCGTTCGTTCGCACCACGCGGCAGCATTGGCAGCCAGTGCCGGTTGGGCGAGCTGCTACAACATCCTGGAAGGCTTCGAGGGCGACAAGGATGCCAGCGGACAACGCGGAAAAATCGGTGGCTGGCGTCACGCCGGCCTGCCCTGGACCAACTGACCTACACATACGCAAGCGCAATGCAGACCACTTCCCCTATCGCTTTTGATGCCTTCAACAAACTGCAGGACAGTGCCGCAGCCGAGCGCATTCGCGCCGCCCGTGCGCGCCTTGGCAAGCGTGCCGTGCTGCTCTGTCACCACTACCAGCGCGCTGATGTCTACCAGTATGCAGACCTGACCGGTGATTCGCTGAAGCTGTCACGTCTGGCATCGCAGACCGACGCCGAGTTCATCGTTTTCTGCGGCGTACATTTCATGGCGGAAGTCGCCGACATCATGTCCTCGCCAGCGCAAACAGCCATCCTGCCCGACCTGGCTGCAGGCTGCTCGATGGCTGACATGGCCAACCTGGCCAAGGTCGAGCGCTGCTGGCGCGAACTCAATGAAGTACTCGGCGATGCGGAAGCCCAGGTCACGCCGGTCACCTACATCAACTCCGCCGCGGATCTGAAAGCCTTCTGTGGCGCACGTGGCGGCATCGTGTGCACCTCATCGAACGCAGGCACGATTGCCCAATGGGCTTTTGCCCGACGCGAAAAAATCCTGTTCTTCCCGGATCAACACCTGGGCCGCTGGACAGGACACAACCTGGGCATCGCCATGGATGAAATGGTGGTCTGGGATCCCGACCTGGAAAATGGCGGACTCAGCCCGGAACAAATCAGGAAAGCCAGAATCCTGCTCTGGAAGGGCCATTGCTCAGTGCACCAGATGTTCCAGGAAACCCATATCAAGCGCTGGCGCGAAGCCAACCCGCAAGGCATTGTCATCTCGCACCCGGAATGCAACTTCGAGGTGTGCGTCAATTCCGATCACGTCGGCTCCACCGAATACATCGTCAAGACGATCAAGGAAGCGCCCGCCAATACGCAGTGGCTGGTCGGCACCGAACTCAACCTGGTCGACCGTCTGGCCAATGAAGTAAAGCACGAAGGCAAGACCGTCCAGTTCATGGCGCCGACGGTCTGCATGTGCTCGACCATGCAGCGGATTGACCCCCAGCATCTGGCCTGGACACTGGAAAACCTGGCCGACGGCAATATCGTTAACCCGATTCGTGTCCCCCCTCACGAAGCCGAACTGGCGAAGCTGGCACTGGAGAGGATGCTCGCGGTATCCTGAGCGCATGACTCCTGCCGCGCGCAAACCCGACAACCAGCTATCCATTACCACCTACAACATCCACAAGGGGTTCTCTCAGTTCAACCGGCGGATGATGGTGCATGAACTGCGCGACCGCCTGCGCCAGCTGGATTCGGATATCGTTTTTCTGCAGGAGGTGCAGGGGCTGCACCTCAACCATGCCGTCAAGCACAGCAACTGGCCGGATTCGCCGCAGCACGAATTTCTGGCTCAGGATGTCTGGCACGCTACCGCCTATGGTCAGAACATGGTCTATGACCACGGCCACCACGGCAACGCCATTCTTTCACGCTTTCCCATCCTGACCTCGCACAATCAGGATGTCACTCACCTGCAATTTGAGCGCCGCGGACTCCTGCACTGCCAGACCACACTGCCCTCCGGCGACCCGCTGCACTGCGTCTGCGTACACCTTTCCCTGTTCGGTCGCTCGCGCACGCGGCAGATGTCTGCACTGGCCGACTATCTCGACGCCATTGCCCCGGACGGCACACCGCTGATCATTGCCGGTGACTTCAACGACTGGCGCAACCGGGCCGATCTCATACTGACCGAACGCCTCAACCTGACCGAAGTATTCGGCGGAGTTTCTGGCCGGCCAGCACGCAGCTTTCCTGCCGCCATTCCGCTGTTCCGGCTAGACCGGATCTATGTACGCGGCTTCTCGGTCGAACGCGCCGAGGTACACATGGGCGCCCCGTGGTCACAGCTATCCGACCACGCTGCGCTCTCCGCCCACCTGACCCGACATGCCGATTGAATTCGTCGACGGAAATCGTCTGACATTGCTGCACAGCGGCAGCGAATTCTTCCCTGCGCTGATCGAAGCCATTGACGGCGCCGCCGAAGAAATCAATCTTGAGACCTACATCTTTATCGATGACGCCAGCGGCCGCCCGGTGATTTCAGCGCTGCAGCGGGCAGCACAACGCGGCGTCATCGTGCGCCTCTTGGTTGATGGTTTCGGCTCCAGCGGATTTTCCGAGCAACTGCAACCAGAACTGACACAGGCCGGCATTCAGGCCATGACCTACCGGCGCGATATCGCCCGTTTCAGCTTCCGTCGCCATCGCCTGCGCCGCCTCCACCGCAAGCTGGCCAGCATTGATGGCCGGATTGCCTTTGTCGGCGGCATCAATATTGTCGACGACCGTAATCGCCCACAGAGCATGACACCGCGTTTTGACTATGCTGTCCGTGTCGAGGGCGAACTGGTTGCATCGATCCGCTTCACCATGCTGCGCCTGTGGGAAATCGTGGTCTGGGCAAGCTTCCGCCGTCGCTACCGGCTCCGGCATCATGACAGGAAAGCGATGCCGCCTTTGGCCGCCGAACCGATTGGCCAAGAACGTGCCGCGCTGGTCGTTCGCGATAACATCCGCCATCGCCACGCCATCGAGGATGCTTATCTGGAGGCCATCAACAATGCGGGGGAAGAAGTCATCATTGCCAATGCCTATTTCCTCCCCGGCATCCGTTTTCGACGCAGCATTCTTGAGGCCGCCGCCCGCGGGGTAAAAATCCGCATCCTGCTACAGGGTCGGATTGAATACCGGCTTCAGCATTATGCGACGCAGGCACTCTATGGTGCGTTACTCAATGCCGGCGTCCGCATTTACGAGTACCAGCCGGGCTTTTTGCACGCCAAGGTTGCGACGGTTGATGGTGAGTGGTCTACCGTCGGTTCTTCGAACATCGATCCGTTCAGCTTGCTACTGGCCAAGGAAGCCAATATCGTTGTCCTCAACCGGGGTTTCACGATGCAATTGCGGCAGAGCCTGATGCGTGCCATGTCGGAGGATGCCAGGGAGTTGAAAGCACACGAGTGGGAACAGCTATCCTGGCATTCCCGTTTGCTGCGCTGGGTCAGCTACCAGTTGGTGCGCCTGGCCATCGGTATTGCCGGCTACGGTGGGCGACACTAGTCCGCGCCGGCATGGCACACGCGCCATGTCCCAGTGCGCTACAGCCCAGTCCCAGAACTCCGGGTAACCCATCCGGCTCACCTCATCCGGCACCTCCTGCCCGAGAAAACGTAATGCCGTCACCAGCAGGGCCACCCCTTCGCTCTCGTCGACCGCAGGCGCCAGCGTCTGTTTCGATAGTTTTTCTCCGGCAAGGTTGGTCGCTACCGGCAGGTGCGCATAGCGCGGCAAGGGATAGTTCAAGCGTTGCTGAAGCCAGATCTGCCGCGGTGTTGAATCAACCAGATCGGCGCCGCGAACTACGTCGGTAATGCCGGCCTCGGCATCGTCGACCACCACGGCCAGCTGGTAGGCGACCATGCCATCGGCCCGGAGCAGAACAAAATCACCGACCTCCTGCGCCAGATTCTGGACAAGCGTCCCCTGAATCCGATCGTCAAAACCGATACTGGCATCGGTTACCCGCAAACGCCAGGCGCGTGCCAGCAGGCCTTCGCGCAAGCCGTTGCGGCAGGTGCCCGGATAGACCACACCGCCATCGATGGACGCGGCCAGGGCAGTGTCGGCAATTTCGCGGCGGGAGCAGGCGCAGCCATAGAGATCGCCTTGCCTGATGAGCGAATCGAGTATTTCCCGGTAACGGGGCAAACGACGCGACTGCCATAAAGGCTCGCCATCCCACTCGAATCCGAATGCGGTCAAGGTGCGCAGGATGGCCTCATCCGCTCCGGGCACGTTACGCGGCATATCGACATCCTCGATGCGCAGCAACCACCGACCGCCGGCCGCACGGGCATCAAGATAGCTGGCAAGTGCCGCCACCAGTGAGCCGAAATGCAGCGGCCCGGTGGGCGAAGGCGCGAAGCGTCCGCGGTAGGAGCTAGACATGGATATTCAACAAGTGCCTGCAAGCATCTTCTTTACCGCAGAAACAGGAAATAGTTCCTGACAAGACAGGGCTGCAATTGAGATAATCAAAGTCTTATATATCACACCAGCGTCGGCACAGTCGTTGCCGATTCCTCAATGAAAAATCATGCTTCATAAGCTGCCGCCTGCCGGAATACCCCCTTCCGGCACCTCGATTGCGACGCTTACCCACGCCGACTGTCTCCGGCAGATCATCAGAACCGCGCCCGCATCCGGTCTGACCATCATCGCCGGCGCCATGCTTGTTGCCTTCTGGCTCAAGGATAGCGTGCCCGGCACCCTGCTGGGAACATGGCTGGGCTGCATTCTCCTGCTTGGTTTTTTGCGTTTCGCTTTTGCCTCATGGGCGCGGCAGCATTTCGATCGACATGGCGTAGCCTTCTGGGAATCTGCCTACGCAGTACTGACCGGGAGCACCGGCCTGGCCTGGGGGGCTGCAGCCTGGTTGCCTCTTGCAGATCCGGATCAGAGCAAATTTTTTTTCCTGGTGGTTGTTCTTTTCTGCATCCTGTTGGTTGGCTCCAGCACCCTGGCTGCCAGCATGCGCGCCTTCTTCAGCTTTTCAATGGGCATTGCCCTCCCACTGGTCGCCCGACTGCTATCCATGGAGGGTGAGCAGGCCGTCAAACTCGGTTTCGGTGTACTCCTGATGGCCGGATTGATGGCCAGCGTTGCCCGGGCCCATCGTCGCACCCTGATCAGCGCATTCACGCAGCGCCATGAACTGGACGAACTTCTTCAGCAACAGCGAGCCATCTTCGATTCGGCAGGGGAAGGTATCGTCTTTCTCAAGCCGAAACCGGACTATGTCGTCAGCTGCAACCAGCGCTTTGCCGAGCTTTTTGGCTACACGCACCAGGCCATACTCGGGATGCAACCCTGGCGCTGGCATCCGGACAGGGCACAGTGGAAGACACTGGTTGCGGCCTCGATACCGGCGCTTCAGGCCGGATACCCATTCCACCAGGTGCTGCGCCTGCAACGTGCAGATGGCTCCCAGTTCTGGGGCGATGTAACGGGAAAGGCGATGCTTGCCGGCGACCTTCGCGCCGGTACTGTATGGGTCATCTCCGACATCACCGAAAAACGTGCTGCAGAAGCCGCATTGCGCGTCAGTGAGGCACGCTTCCGGGAACTGGTCCGGCTTTCCTCCGACCTTTACTGGGAGCAGGACGAAGCCTTCCGTTTCACCTATTTCGACGGATCGGAGGAGCTGCGCAGCCGCCTACCCCTGAACCGCATTCTTGGCTACACCCGATGGCAGGCCCAGAATATTTCCGGGGTCCGTGAACACTACTGGCAGGAACACATTCGCCAGCACGAAGCCCATGTACCTTTCCATGACTTCGTTTATCAGGTCACGGGCACCGACGGGAAACCTTACTGGATGAACGTCAGCGGCAACCCCCGCTTTGACGATGCCGGGAATTTTGTGGGCTACCACGGTGTCGCCAGCGACATCACCTTGCGCATCGAATCCGAGGAACGTTACCGTCACCTTGCCTATCACGACCCGCTAACACAGTTGCCCAATCGTCGATTGCTGACCGACCGGCTGGAACAATCAATTCGCGAAGCGGTCCGCTACCACGGAAAAATTGCCTTGCTCCTGCTGGATCTTGACGGGTTCAAGCAGATCAATGACCAGCATGGCCACGCGGCCGGCGACCTTGTTCTGGCGGTGGTTGCAGAAAGGCTGAGGGAAGTGGTTCGAGAAGCGGACACCGTGGCGCGCATGGGTGGCGACGAGTTTGTCGTGCTGCTGCCAAACATCAGTGAAATTGAAGGCGCCATCAATGTTGCCGGGAAAATCCACGGCAAAATCCGCCAGCCCATCATCGATGGCGAACACCGCTACCAGGTGGGCACCAGCATCGGCATCAGCCTGTACCCTGTACACGGCCAAACGCCCGATGAACTCCTGCAGCATGCCGACCACGCGATGTACCACGGCAAAAGCCGCGGCGGCAGCAGCACCCGGGTATATGAAGCTGCCGCCTGACCCGGGGGCGTTTAGACGTTGAACAGGAAGTTAAGCACATCGCCATCCTTGACGATGTACTCCTTGCCCTCTGCCCGCATCTTGCCAGCCTCCTTGGCGCCCTGCTCGCCGCCGTAGGCGACGAAATCATCGAATGAAATCGTCTGCGCCCGGATGAAGCCACGCTCGAAATCGGTGTGGATTGCCCCCGCTGCCTGTGGCGCGGTATCGCCCTGATGAATGGTCCACGCGCGTACTTCCTTGACACCGGCGGTGAAGTAAGTCTGCAGGCCCAGCAGGTGGTAGCCGGCATGAATCAGGCGATCCAGTCCCGGCTCTTCGAGACCGAGATCCGCCAGGAACATTTCCTTTTCATCATCTTCCAGACCGGCAATCTCGGCCTCGATTGAAGCGCACACTGCAACCACTTCAGCCTTTTCGGTCGCCGCATGTGCACGCACTGCGTCGAGATGGGGGTTGTTCTCGAATCCGTTCTCTGCCACGTTGGCGGCATAGAGCACAGGCTTGGCGGTAATCAGGCAGAACTGCTTGATGCTGGCCCACTCCTCCTTGTCCAGATCCAGTGCACGCACGCCTTTGCCCTGATCAAGCTGAGCGAAGCATTTTTCCAGTACGGAAACGAGGAGCTTGGCCTCCTTGTCACCCGAACTGGCCGGACGGCGATAGCGGTTCAGCGCCTTTTCCACCGTTGCCATATCGGCGAGTGCCAATTCCGTGTCAATGACTTCGATATCGCGAATCGGATCAACCCCGCCGGAGACATGGATCACATTGTCATCGGCAAAACAACGCACGACATGCAGGATGGCGTCGGTTTCGCGAATGTTGGCCAGAAACTGGTTGCCCAGCCCCTCGCCCTTCGAGGCGCCCGCCACCAGACCGGCAATATCGACGAATTCGGTGACCGCCGGAACGACGCGTTGAGGTTTGACGATTTCGGTCAGCTTGTCCAGTCGCTTGTCCGGCACTTCGACTACGCCGACGCTGGGATCAATCGTGCAGAAAGGATAGTTCTCTGCCGCCACGCCGGCCTTGGTCAGCGCGTTGAAGAGGGTGGACTTGCCAACGTTGGGCAGGCCGACGATGCCGCATTTCATGCTCATGATGATTTCCTATCGAGAAAGCAAAGCGCCGCCCCGCGCATTTCTGAACCATACAAGCCTGGGCGGCTGGAATGGCATTGCCATTTCCTTGAAATATTCATACCGACTTTCCGTGCAGTCGCTGTTGTGCTGCCGCATAGTCACCCACCGCCAGCTGAGGCCAGGCCAGCAGGCAGCGATCCAGCGCCCGGTCAATGGCTTCGCGCTCATCCGCCCGCGGCCGGTGCAGCACGAAATCGGCCACTTCCTGCGCCTGGTTGAGGCTGCGCGGGTGACCAATACCAAGGCGCAGTCGCCAGAAATCGGGAGTGCCCAGATGCGCTTGCGTATCCTTGATGCCATTGTGCCCACCGGCACCGCCGCCCTGCTTGAGGCGGATGCCGCCGGGCGGGATATCCAGTTCGTCGTGCACGACGAGAATCTCGGCCGGCTCGATCTTGTAAAAACGGGCCAGTGCGGCCACCGACTGGCCGGAACGGTTCATGTAGGTCGTTGGCTGAAGCAGCCACACATCGTCAGCTCGCGCCGCCAGGCCAAGAAACTTGGCCTGTGGCACCAGCGCCACCTTCAATTGCCGAGCGAGCCGGTCGACAAACCAGGCACCGGCATTGTGCCGGGTGTCTTCGTACTCGGCACCGGGGTTGCCGAGGCCAACAATAAGGCGCGGGGGAGCCATGGCAGATTCCTGGATCTAGAAACGACAAGCCGCCGCGGGTCTTTCGACCGAACGGCGGCTTCGCTTTCGCACCGGAGCGATCAAGCGGCCGGAGCTTCCTCGCTACCGCCTTCAGCTGCAGCATCAACGTCGGCTTTTTGCGGCGCGACGATGGTGGCAACAACCGGGTCATCCTGACCATGCAGGACAGCGGAAACGCCTTTCGGCAACTTCAGGTCGGAAATGTGCAGCGACTGACCCACAGCAAGTTCCTTCAGATCCGCTTCGATGAACTCTGGCAGATCTTTCGGCAGGCACTCGACTTCCAGTTCGTTCAGCACGTGGCTGGCAATGCCGCCACCCAGCTTGACGCCCGGTGCGATATCGGCATTCACGAAGTGCAACGGCACCTTGGTGTGCAGTTTCTGGCCGGCGGTCACACGCTGGAAATCCACATGCAGAACCTGCGCCTTGTACGGGTGAACCTGGGTGTCACGCAACAGCACCGACTCTTTCTTGCCGTCGACAATCAGTGTCAGCACGGAAGAATGGAAGGCTTCCTTGCGAAGGTTCAGGAACATGGCGTTGTGATCGACTTCAATCGCTTGGGCATCCTTGCCGGCACCGTAGACGATGGCCGGAACTTTGCCTGCGCGACGCAGGCGGCGGCTCGCTCCGGTGCCCTGGTCGTTGCGCTTTTGCGCGGTAATTTCAAATTGCATGATGACTCCTTGGTACTACGTTAAAAACCCCCACCCGCGACCAGGCAGGGGATGAAAATCATTCGATGAACAGTGAGGAGACCGACTCCTCATTACTGATACGACGAATCGTTTCAGCCAGCAGGTCCGACACCGTCAACTGACGGATATGCGAACAGGCCAGCGCTGCGTCAGACAACGGAATGGTGTCAGCCACTACCAGCTCGTCGAGATCGGAACCATTCAGGCGCTCGATGGCGGCACCGGACAGTACCGGATGTGTGCAGTAGGCAACCACGCGGGTCGCGCCATTGGCCTTGAGTGCAGCGGCAGCCTTGCACAGGGTACCGGCGGTATCGACGATGTCGTCCATGATCACGCAGGTGCGCCCATCAACTTCGCCGATGATGTTCATCACTTCCGACACATTGGCCTTAGGACGACGCTTGTCGATGATCGCCAGATCGCATTCAAGGCGCTTGGCCAGCGAACGGGCACGAACCACCCCGCCGTGATCGGGTGACACGACCAGCAGGTTTTCGTAGTTCTGCTTCTGGATGTCTTCGAGCAGGATCGGCAAGGCATAAATATTGTCGACCGGGATATCGAAGAAACCCTGGATCTGCTCTGCATGCAGATCCATGGTCAGGACACGATCGACGCCGGCGGCGGCCAGCATGTTGGCGACCAGCTTGGCGGCAATCGGCACCCGCGACGAACGCGAACGGCGATCCTGACGGGCATAACCGAAGTAGGGAATCGACGCGGTAATACGGCCGGCCGACGCACGCTTCAGTGCATCGGCCATGACCAGCAGTTCCATCAGGTTGTCGTTGGCCGGTGCGCAGGTCGATTGCAGGATGAAGACATCCTTGCCGCGCACGTGCTCGTCGATCTCGACGCTGATTTCGCCATCGGAGAAACGGCCCACCTTGGCCCGGCCAAGCGAGATATGCAGGCGCTTCGCCACTTCGTCCGCCAGTTTCGGATTGGCGTTGCCGGTGAACACCATCAAGCTGTCATAGGCCATGTCGCTGCTCCAGTCACTGCCTGTTGCACTCGCCCCATCCGGGCCGTAAAAAGCAATACGGGCAGGTCTGCGGGTTGTCCAGCAGATCCGCCCGGATCAATGTGGAATTCGTGGCTGGGGAAGAAGGATTCGAACCTTCGAATGCCGGAATCAAAATCCGGTGCCTTGACCAACTTGGCGACTCCCCAGCGGTCGTCCGAAAGCTTACCTCCCGAACGAGGCGCGGATGATACAGGAAAAATCAGGGAGCGCCAAGCGCGATTAACGGATGGGATGAAAGACCGCTGGCCACCCAGCCGCGCATCCCCTGCGGCAGTTGCTTCAGCACGGTTTCAGCCGCCTCCCGGCTGGCAAATTCGGCAAAGACACAGGCACCCGATCCACTCATACGAGCCGGCGAAAAAGCGGCGAGCCAGGCCAGATGTTCGGCAACCACAGGATAGAGTTCAACTGCCACTTTCTCCAGATCATTGTGGCCAAAACCCGGCGTCCATGAATGTGGCGAGATCTCCGGTGTTTCGCGACACAGATCCGGCGAACGGAAGATATCAAGGGTGGGCACCTGCACCGGTGGCTCCAGCACCAGATACCAGGCGGGAGGCAAGGGCAGCGGCGTGAAGTCTTCGCCCACCCCTTCGGCAAAGGCATTCCGGCCATAGACGAAGATCGGCACATCGGCGCCCAGCGTCAGCCCCAGCACTTGCAGGCGCTCACGCGACAGCCCGAGCTGCCACAGATGATTCAGCGCCAGCAGGACGGTAGCGGCATCCGAACTCCCCCCACCCAGCCCTCCGCCCATCGGCAGACGCTTCTCCAGCGAGATGGTCACACCCTGCCGACAACCGGTTTCAGCCTGCAGTAGACGGGCCGCCCGCACAGTCAGATCACTTTCCGGGGCAACGCCCGGCAAAGGGGTCGCCAACACTACATCACCATCGGCACGTGGCGAAAAATGCAGCCAATCGCCATGGTCGACGAAGCGGAACAGGGTCTGCAGAAGATGGTAGCCATCCGGCCGACGGCCGACGACATGCAGGAACAGATTCAGCTTGGCCGGTGCCGGCCAGGCACTTTTCCAATGCCAGTGCGTCATGGCGTCGACCAATCCTCGATACGCAGGCGAAGTTCCGGCCCACCGGCACGGCTAGCCGTCACGCTGGCGGGCAAGGCATCCGGTGTTGCGAGCAGGTATTCGTACACCAGCCGCCAGCCGTTCTCGGCAATTTCCTGCGGCCGCCCCACGCTGTCCCTTACAGACACTGCGGCACCGAGCGGACGTGCCAGCACCCATGAGGCCAACTGGCTGACCGGCAAGGGGTAACCCAGCACCTCCTGGGTCAGACGCTCTGCATCGGGCGCTTCAAAAACGCGACGATCAGAGGCTGTCAGCCGGGCACGCTCAGGATTGATCTCGATTTCAGCCAGCACCTGCCCGAAGGGCGAAGTAATCTGCAAGGTGTCGGCACCAGCCCGATGCTGCCAGGACAGATGCCCGGAGTAGCGCTCGGCCTCATGCGTTACCGAGAAACGTGCTTCCAGACCGAAATCCCGCACTTCGGCGCGTGGCCGCAATGGCACATCCGAATAAGGTGCAGGGGAGGCACAGGCCGCCAGCAAGGCAAGCACCCCCAGTGGCAGGCAGCGAAGCAGCACCGCAATCAAGGCTGAAATTTCTTGCGCACGGCGCGCAACTCTTCGCTTTCCGGGTGACGGGCACTTGCTTCGCCCCAGACACGAATTGCGTCCTCACGCTTGCCGAGCTGCCAGAGCACTTCGCCAAGGTGTGCTGCAATTTCGGCATCGGGTCTGAGGGCATAAGCCTTTTGCAGGAAGCCCAAGGCCCCGTTCAGGTCACCCTGCTTGAACAGCACCCAGCCCATGCTGTCCATGATGAACGGGTCGTCTGGCGCCAGCGCACTGGCCCTTGCCAGCAACTGACGAGCCTCATCAAGCCGTATGCCGCGGTCGGCAAAGCTGTAGCCAAGGGCATTGTAGGCATGCGCATTGTCCGAACGCAGTTCGATCACGCGCCGCAGATTGGTTTCAAGCACATCCATCCGGCCCAGCCGTTCGGCCAGCAGCGCCGCATCGTAAAGAATGTCTGCTTGATCGGGCTGCCGTGCCAGCACTTGCTCCAGCAGCGTCAATGCCTCCAGATTTTTCCCGGCATCACGCAGCAATTGCGCCTCGGCAATGACCATCTGTGGCTGAACCAGCGGGTAGCGCTTTGCCGATGCCTGCAGGTGCGCCTGTGCTACTGCCAGATCCGCCCCCTGCAGGATCAGCAGCTTGCCGACACGTATCTGTGCAGCCGCAAACTGATCGCCCGGCCCAACCTGCTGGTAGAAGCGAACCGACTCACCGTAAGCCTTGCGCCCCTCGGTGATCTGCCCCAGATAGTAGGCCGCCACATTCTTTTCTGATGGCTCTCCACGCTCGAAAACCAGCCGCAAGGCCGGCTCCGCTGACTTAACATCATTCTGTTGCAGGGCCAGAATGGCCACCGGGTAGATCAGTGCCGTATCGTCAGGGCTGTCGGCAAGAAGGCGGTCGAAATGCCGGCGAGCATCGGTATATCGCTTTTCCGCAACGAGACCGCGGGCCAGATGCAAACGCACTTCCTTTGCTTCAGGATGCGCTTCGAGAAACTGCTCCAGATACTCCAATGCACTGCTGGCAGAATCCCGCGCCAACACTTGGGCAGTGAACAGTGCAGCAATTTCCCAGTTGGGTCGCAACACCAGCGCCTTGCGAATTTCCTGCAGAGCCGACAGCCGGTCACCCGCATGAAGGGCTGCTGTCGCCAACGCAAAATGTGATTCGGCAATGCCAGCGTAGGGCGCCAGCACTTTTTCCAGCACATGGTACAAGGCGACCTTGTCCGGGAAACGCGCCAGCATGCGGTTGAGGCGCATCAGGTTTTCACCGAGATTGGCCTTGTCCTGTTCGAGCAGCACGGTGATCTGTGGCCCCAATTCGTCGGCGCGCCCCTGCATGATCAGCACGGCAGCCAACATCTGCCGTGCCGACTGCGACTCAGGCTCAGTCTCGACCCACAGTTTGGCAGCGCCATAAGCAACATCCGCCTGCTGCGCCGCACTGGCCAGCTCGATGGTGCGCTGAAGCACCTTGGGATCCTTGGTGCGGTATGCCAGATCGGCATAGGCACTGACCGCGAGGGAGATATTGCCGCGCTGCAAGGCAATCTCGCCGAGCAGCACCTGATACACCACCTGCCCCATTGAACTGGGTGCAGCGTCGGCTTTTTCCTTGGCCGCAGTCCCTCTGGATGTGGCTTTTGACGGTACCTTCGCAGCGTTTCCGTCCGGCAGCGGCGCCTTTGCCTTGTTCTCGGCAGCCCAGCCTGGGGCAGAAAAGCTCAGGGCAATCACCGCAGCAAGTGCCGCGCTATTTATCAGTTTCATGGTATCCCTGCTTGCCCGAATGGTGGATTGGAATCTTTCGGACAATAATGGTTCGGCATGTTATGGTCTTTTTTGCTGCCCCTCAAGTCAGCCGACATCTAAACGATTCGCCAAAACTACACCTGTACTCGAACTTTCAAGCTGCTCGCCATGCCCGAACTACCGGAAGTTGAAGTCAGCCGTCGCGGCCTCGCCCCTTTCATCACCGACCAGCGGGTACGCTCGGCGGTTATACGTACTTCCGGACTGCGCCACCCGATCCCCCCCGAAATGGCCGGCTGGCTGAGTGGCCAGACCCTGCATGACATCCGGCGCCGGGGAAAATACCTGCTTTTCGATTTCGACCGTGGCCACCTGATCCTGCACCTCGGCATGTCCGGTAGCTTGCGCCTGGTGGCACCTGGCACGCCACCGGAAAAACACGATCATTTCGACCTTGTCTTCGCCGACACCGTCATGCGCCTGCGCGACCCGCGCCGTTTTGGCACGCTGATCTGGACCACGGAAGAACCTGAGCAGCACCCGCTGCTGGCTAAGCTGGGAATCGAACCCTTATCTCCCGCATTTGACGGTGACTGGCTCCATCGCGCCCTGTCTCTGCGCAGCGCCCCGGTCAAGCCGGTGCTGATGGACAGCCATCTGCTCGTTGGCGTGGGCAATATCTATGCTGCGGAAAGCCTGTTCCAGGCCGGCATTTCACCCTTGCGAGCAGCCCGCCGGATCAGCCGCAATCGCTGCCACTCGCTAGCCGAGAGCATCCGCAGAACGCTTGAGGCATCGATTGCTGCCGGTGGCAGCAGCGTGCGTGACTATGTCCATAGCGATGGCGGCGCCGGCAGCTTCCAGCTCAACTGCGCCGTCTATGGCCGAGAGGGTCAGGCCTGCCTCCACTGCCAGACCCCGATCCGCTGTATCCGGCAGGCCGGACGCAGCACCTTCTGGTGCCCCCGCTGCCAACGCTGACAAAGATCAGCCATCTCATTGATTTACAGCAGGTACATGATAAAGTTCATGAAACCTGACTAACTGGATCAGCCATGTCGCTTGCCCAACAATTTGCCGCCTATGCCGAGTGGCGCAGCCAACTCGGCGATGCGCTGGAAAACCTGCGCACCTGGCTGGCTGAAAATGAACTGAATGACGCACAGTCCGACCTGCGCCTTGCCCAGCTTGGCGAGCGGCTGCGCGAAGACCGCCTGCACGTGGCTTTTGTCGCCGAGTTTTCACGCGGCAAGTCGGAATTGATCAATGCGGTCTTCTTCGCCGAATACGGCAACCGGATGCTGCCTTCTTCCGCCGGGCGAACCACCATGTGCCCGACCGAACTGCTGTTCGACCCGGCCAAACCGCCCTGCGTCGAACTGCTGCCGATTGAAACCCGAGCCAACTCTTCCAGCGTCAGCGAATACAAGCGGTTTCCCGAAGAGTGGCAGCAGGTGCCGCTGAATATCGAATCCGCCGAAGCCATGCAGGAAACCCTGCGCCACGTCAGTGAAGTGACGCGTGTTGATCCGGCCACCGCAGAAAACCTCGGTTTTTCGGTCAATGACGACTCGCTGGAGTCCTTTCATGTCGGCGACGATGGCAAGGTTGAAATTCCCCGCTGGCGTCACGCCATCATCAATTTCCCGCACCCCCTGCTCAAGCAGGGTCTGGTCATTCTCGACACCCCGGGCCTGAACGCCATCGGTACTGAGCCGGAATTGACGCTGTCGCTGCTGCCCAACGCCCATGCTGTCCTGTTCATCCTGTCGGCCGATACCGGCGTCACCCAGTCCGATCTAGCCATCTGGCGGGAGCATGTCGGCGCACCGGGTGGAAGAAAGAAAGGGCGCCTGGTTGTTCTCAACAAGATCGACGGGCAGTGGGACGAGCTCAAGAGCGAGGCCGAAATCGAGGAAGAAATCGCCCGCCAGGCCCGCAACTGCGCCGCCATTCTCGAACTGCCGCCCAGCCAGGTATTCCCGGTTTCTGCACAGAAAGGGTTGGTCGCCAAGATCAATGCCGACCAGCGCCTGCTTGCACGCAGCCGACTCCCGGAACTGGAGCGCGCCCTCTCCGAAGAGCTGATTCCGGCCAAGCAGGAAATCGTTCGCGACAACACCGAAAGTGAATTCAACGAACTCAATGCCCGCACCCGCAGCCTGCTCGATTCGCGGATGTCCGGCCTGCGCGAACAACTTTCCGAACTGACCGAACTGCGCGGCAAGAACAAGGGCGTCGTCGAGTACATGATGGGCAAGGTAAAGACCGAGAAGGAAGAGTTTGAAGCCGGCCTGCAACGCTACTACGCCGTACGCAGCATTTTCTCGACACTGACCAACAAGCTCTTCGCCCATCTCGGACTGGACTCCCTGCGCGCACTGACCCAATCGACACGGGAGGCGATGCAGGAAGCCGCGTTTTCCAAGAATCTTTCCGACGCCATGAGCAATTTTTTCAGCGTCACCCGTGATTCACTGGCAAAGTCGAAAAACGAGGTCGATGAAATCCACAAGATGATGGATGCCATCTACCGCAAATTCTCAGTCGAGCACGGCCTGAAACTTGGCACCCCTGCCAATTTTTCAATGTTGCGCTATGAGAAGGAACTGAACCGCCTCGAAACATGGTGCAACACCCACCTGAATACCATGTTCCAGCTGGTTCGCCACGACAAGCAGCACCTGACCCACAAGTTCTTCGAAGAAGTGGCCCTGCAGGTGCGCCGCGCCTTTGAGCACGCCAACCGCCACACCGAAGGCTGGCTGAAGGCCATCATGGCGCCCATGGAAACCCAGGTCAGGGAACACCAGATCCAGCTCAAGCGCCGCCTGGAAAGCATCAAGCGCATCCACCAGGCGACCGACACGCTGGAAGAGCGCATCAGCGAACTGGCCCATGTTGAAGCCACCCTGACAACACAGATACGGGCACTCGAAAACCTGGCGTGGACGATCCGGCAGTCACTGGAATCGCGCGTCGACCTCAATGACCAGATGGTCGTAAACCTCTGACTTTTGTCGTATTTTCCTGAGTCCGGGAGCAGCGTATGATGGGTTGATTCTGTCGCACAAAGCCCCCGGATGCAGCCCTCGCTCCCCCGTTCTGCTGGCACCAAAATCGCCGAAAAATGGCCGTGGCGCTTGCTGCTCGGGCTTATGGTGTGGACACTGGCGACCGGTGCAGCCCTGACATGGGTGGTCAAGAGCAACATTCTGACGGCCGAACGCAATTTCGCTGATTACGGTGAGTACTTCCACACCCATATTCGCGACAAGCTGCGCGCCAACGAAGCTGTGCTTTATGGTTTTTCCACCGTCCTCGGCGCCATCGACCGCGATGATCAGGAAGCGGCCAGCCAGTATGCACGCCAGATGCTGGAACGCTACCCCCATGTATACATGCTGGAAATCGTTCGTCGGGTAACTCGCCGCGAATTTGCCGAGCTCACTGCACTAATCGACCGCAAGTGGCACAAGGGCTTCCAGATCCGCCAATTCGACTATGACGATTCCCGGCGCTGGCGCCCGGCGGCGATCAAGGATGCCTATTACCCAGTCATCCTTGCCGAGCCGACCCTTCCCCCTGAGCAATCGATCATCGGCCTGGATATCGATTCACTCGAGGGCTTGCGTGCCGCACTGATCCAGTCTGAACGACAAGGCACCCCCGTCGCCAGTCGACCATTCAGGCTGGTTGAAGGTGATACCGCCTACGTTCTTTTCCGTCCGGTTGCATCAATAACTGCCCAGCCCGTCCGTAAAACCAGCATCGTGGGCGACAGTAGTTACGCACTGATGGTCATCCGGGCCAAGGATTTGTTTCCCTACTCGACTCATTTGAACCCAGCTATCACTCATACAGTAACGATGCATGTCGGCAGTATCGCTTACCCATTGCTTTCTGTAGAGGCAAGGCAGACACCGCAACTTGGTGACAGTTTTTTCCAGCCTTTGCGCATTGAACGAGCGATCACCGACAGCGCACAGCCCTTGCTGCTCACGCTTGAACAACGGATCGGCCTGCGCGACATTGCGGGCACTGGTCTGGCTGCCGTATCGCTCGCCTCCATCCTCAGCCTGGCCTTGTTGCTCGGCTATTGCCGCTCTCGCAGACAGCACGAATGGTTGCTCAGGCAGGAACGGCAAACGATGGAGCACATGGCGCTGCACGACCCGCTAACCGCCTTGCCCAACCGCTTTCTCATGCTCGGCCGGCTGGAGCAGGCGCTGACTACCGCGCACCGGCACGGCAGCCAACTGGCGATCCTCTTTCTTGACCTCGATGGATTCAAGCCGATCAACGATACCCACGGGCATCACGTCGGCGACGAACTCCTGAAAACCATTGCCCAGCGTTTGCGTGAATGCATCCGTGACTGCGACACGGTGGCTCGCCATGGCGGCGATGAATTCGTGGTTGCCCTGACCGACATTCGAGACCCGGGAGATGCAGCAGCGGTTGCTGACAAGATTCTGGAAACCATTGCCCGCCCGGCGACCATTGAAGGCATCGAGGTCGCAGTGACCACCAGCATCGGCATTGCCATTTACCCGGACAACGGCAAGCATTCGAAAGCTTTGTTGCGTGCGGCTGACGCCGCGATGTATGAAGCCAAGGCAGAAGGGCGGCGCATCTACCGCTTTGCTGCTCCTGAGGCTAGCAAACCTGCCAACGCACCGGCTTGAAACGAAAAAGCGCCGCCCCTTTTCATCGGGCACGGCGCCTTGATCGGAAGCTAGCGAGGATCAGTCCGGACGCTTGTTTCCGGTGAGCTGCTCGTATTTGACCCAGAGCTGATCAGTGCTTTCCACCACATCCGGGTTCTTGGGAATACAGTCTACCGGACAAACCTCAACGCATTGCGGCGTATCGTAGTGACCCACGCACTCGGTACACTTGGCTGGATCGATCTCATAGATCTCGGCGCCTTGGGTAATCGCTTCGTTCGGGCACTCCGGCTCGCACACGTCGCAGTTGATGCATTCGTCAGTAATAATCAAAGCCATAGCTGCTTTTCCTTCAATTGTTGAAAGTCTCGGAAACCCTTGCCGCCAAGCGCGTCTGCACCAGCGGATGAACAAAATTGCCGACATCGCCACCCAGTACGGCAATCTCGCGCACCATCGTCGCCGAGATGAACATGTACTGCTCTCCCGGCGTCAGGAATACGGTTTCTACCTCGGGATACAGATTTCGGTTCATCCCGGCCATCTGAAACTCGTATTCAAAATCCGATACCGCGCGCAATCCGCGCAGAATCACTTTTGCGCCCTGCTCATGCAGAAAATCCATCAGCAGGTTTTCAAAGCCGACGATTTCGACATTCTTGTACGGCGCCAGCACCTCTTTCGCCAGCGCCACGCGCTCATCGAGCGTAAAGAAAGGACGCTTCGAGCGGCTCTGGGCAACACCAACGACAACACGATCGAAAAGGCTTGATGCCCGGCGCACGAGATCTTCGTGGCCACGCGTCATCGGGTCAAATGTGCCCGGATAGATTGCTACACGATGATCCAGCATCCTGATGGCTTCCTCGCCGCATGAGATGGTAGTAAACCTGCCCCGCCCGCCCGCTGCGCAGCATTTGCCATTTACCGCCCAGACCTTGATCCAGCGGCATTTCGGATTCAACGTAAAGCGTTGCATCCTCATTCAACAAACGCGGCAACAACGGGCAGATTCTCTCGATCCAGCCACAACGATACGGCGGATCAAGAAAGATCACGTCGAAGGTTTGCGCAGTCGAGGAGGCGAATTTTAGCGCATCCTGCCTTACAAGCTCCACTCGGGCAGCAGCATTCAACAAACGAACGTTTAAAGCCAGCCCCTCGGCAACCCGGGCATTCTGCTCGACCAGCACCACTTTTTCTGCGCCGCGGGAAGCCGCCTCAAGCCCCAATGCGCCACTGCCGGCAAACAGGTCTAGGCAGGACAAGCCAGTCAAATCCTGCCCCAGCCAGTTGAACAAGGTCTCGCGAACACGATCCGGCGTCGGCCGCAACCCCTCGGCAGCGGGAAAGTTCAGGACGCGCCGACGCCACTCGCCACCAATGATGCGCAAGCTGCCGGCACCGGCTGATGCCTTCACCACCCGCGATGGCTTCGGCGTATTCAATCGCCAGCCACCACCACGGTCACCAGATGCTCGGGGCGCACATGCCGGGCAAAGGCAGCACGCACATCGGCGGCTGTCACTTTCCGGATATTCGTGGCGTAGGTATCAAGGTAATCCAGTGGCAGCCCATAAAAGCCGATCACAGCGACGTTGTCGAGAATCTTCCGGTTCGAATCCAGCCGCAGCGGAAAGCTGCCGACAATATTGGCCTTGGCGGCGGCCATTTCGCTTTCGCTCGGGCCTTCGGTGAGGAACTTCGCCAGCACTTCCCGCGTCACCTTGAGCGCATCCGCCGCCTGTTCGCGCTTGGTCTGCAGACCGATCTGGAACGGCCCCTGCTCCTTCATCGGTGCGAAATAGCTATACACGCTGTAGGCGAAACCACGCTTGTCACGCACTTCCTTCATCAACCGGGAGACGAAACCGCCGCCACCGAGGCTGTAGTTGCCGACCATCAGCGCATAGAAATCGGGATCGCCACGCTTCAGCGCCGGCATGCCGATCTGGATATGCGCCTGGGCGGCATGATGCGGCAGGCGTAATTCTGCCGCCGGTGGCAAGGCCACGGCCGGCAGTTGCGCCTGCTCGCCACCGGCGGGCAAGGCTTCGGTCAGCTGCTGAGCCAGCGCCTCGGCTTCGGCACGATTGAGCGCACCGACAATGGTGACGACCGCCGAACGGGCGACGTAGTTGGCAGCATGAAATTCGCGCAGGTCATCCAGCTTGATCGCCGCCAGGCTTTCCACGCTCGGCTGCCGGCCATAGGGATGCTCGCCGTAGAGGCCAGCCCAGAAGGCACGCGAGGCAATGGTATCGGGGCGGGTCAGGGACTCGCGCAAGGCAGCGAGGCTGCGCGCACGCTCGCGCTCGAATACGGGCTCCGGGAAACGCGGTTCGGCAATCACCTGACGCATGATCTCGAAAGCAGCGGTGCGCTTGTCGGCATCCGCCAGCGTGCGCAGGCTGACCGTCGCACGATCAGTATCCGCACCGCCACCCAGACGGGCACCAAGGTCGGCCAGCCGCATCGCCACTTCGGTTTCATTCATGTTGCCGGCGCCCAGATCCATCAGGCCGCGTGTCAGTTGCGCCACGCCGGGCTTGTCGGCCGGATCCTGCGCGGCACCGGCGGCAAAATCGACCTGCACATCAACGATCGGCAGCGCACGGGTTTCCACAAAAAAGACCCTGGCGCCACTGGCCGCCGTCCATTGTTCAATCTTCACACCAGCCATCGCCAGGGGGGCAGACAGCAGCACCGCCACGGCAAACAGGGCTTTCATCTTCATTCTCATCATTTCCCTCGACATCAGTGGCGGGCAGCGGCAGCCGGACGGCGTGGCGCATTTTCCATGGGCTGTGGATCCAGTACGCCGACAGTCAGGCTTTCATCGACAAAATAACGCTTTGCCACTTCCTGTACCTGTTCCGCTGTCACGGCCTTCAGCTTTTCAATGATCTGCTCGCCGCTTTGGTAGGGCAGCCCGACGATTTCCAGTTGGCCGATTTCCATCGCCTGCGCAAACATCGAGTCGAGCTTGTAGATTTCGCTGGCCACCAGCTGCGCCTTGGTACGGTTCAGTTCCTCGGCGGTGATGCCATCCGCCTGCACCCGGGTAATTTCTGCACGCAAGCCGGCTTCCATCTCGGCCACGGTCTTGCCCTGAGAAGGTGTGCCGACGAGATAGAACATGCCGGGGCCACGAGCGCTGGCGTCGTACTCGGCGCCGGCGGACACGGCAAGGCGCTGCTCGCGCACCAGGCTCTTCGAGAAGCGGGCAGCGCCATGGCCGGACAACACACCGGCCAGCAGCTCCAGCGCATAGGGATCGACATCCTGCGCCACATTGCGGATGACCGGTGCACGGTAGCCCATGATCACCACTGGCAGTTCCGCCGGTGCCTTGACCGTGACGCGACGGACCCCCGTCTGCGTCGGCTCCTCCTGTGGCTTGCGCACCGGCAGGGGACGCGCCTTCAGGGCGCCGTACTGCTTCTCGGCCGCCGTGAACACGGCCTTGTGGTCGACATCGCCAACCACCACCATGGTGGCGTTGTTGGGCACGTACCAGCGCTCATACCAGTCGCGGGCATCCTGCACCGTCATGCTTTCCAGATCGTCCATCCAGCCGATGATCGGCCAGCGGTAGGGGTGCACCTTGAAAGCAACGGCATTCATGGTTTCAAACAGCAGCGATTGCGGCTGGTCGTCGGTGCGCAGGCGACGCTCTTCCATGACCACCTTGATTTCCTGCGCGAATTCGTCGGCAGAGAGGGTCAGGTGACGCATGCGATCGGCTTCCAGCGCAATCATTTCACCCAGCTTTTCCTTGGGCACCTGCTGGAAATAGGCAGTGTAGTCACGGCTGGTAAAGGCATTGTCGCGCCCCCCGGCGGCAGCCACGAGGCGATTGAACTCTCCCGGCCCGACCTTTGGTGTGCCCTTGAACATCATGTGCTCAAGCACGTGCGCAACGCCAGTGGCGCCGTTGTTCTCATCCATCGAGCCGGCGCGATACCAGACCATATGTACCGCGGTCGGTGCTCGGTGATCTTCCTTGACGATGATTTTCAGGCCATTGGCCAACGTATGCTCATAGGGATTGGCCAACGCGGGGATCGCCATTGCTGTGCAGAACAAGGCGGCCAATGGGGCAAGCAGCGGTCGGAGGTGTCTTCGCATGGTCATCGGGGGCTTCTGATAAAATTTGGGGCTGATTGAGTTGAACGAGGATTGGCAGTTTTTCTTCGGCCAAGGCAAAGCCAGCACAGATTCAAACGACATCGGGCGACAATCTTAACACTGGCGCCCGAGCTTCATTCCTGATGCAACACCCCTACGACACGGACCCCGCATGTTTGGTTTCCTGAAAAAACCGCCGACCGAAAACGAAGCCGCCCCTGGCAACCCCGACAATGCGCCGCAAGTATCCTGGCGCGAGCGCCTGAAGTTCGGGTTGTCGCGCACCCGTGCCCAGCTCGGTGGCAAGATGAAATCGATCTTTGCCCGGGGCAAGGTGGATGACGAACTGCTGGAAGAACTGGAAACGCTGCTGGTAACCAGCGACGTCGGCATGGACGCCACCCAGCACCTGCTGCACGAGCTGAAGCTGCGCGCCAAGCGTGACAAGCTGGACACCCCGGAGGGCATCCAGAAGGCGCTGGCCGATGTGCTGCACGATCTGCTCAAGCCACTGGAGCAGCCGCTGGATGTGTCCTCCCACAAGCCGTACATCATCATGATCGCCGGCATCAACGGCGCCGGCAAAACGACCTCGATCGGCAAACTGGCCAAGTATTTTCAGGCGCAGGGAAAATCCGTTCTGCTGGCTGCCGGCGATACCTTCCGCGCTGCGGCTCGCGAACAGCTGATGACCTGGGGTACGCGCAACAATGTGACAGTCATCGCGCAGGATGGCGGCGACCCCGGTGCGGTCATTTTTGATGCCATAGCAGCGGCCAAGGCGCGCGGCATCGACATTGTCCTCGCCGACACTGCCGGCCGCCTGCCGACGCAACTGCACCTGATGGAAGAAATCGCCAAGGTGCGCCGGGTCATCCAGAAAGCGGAACCCTCCGGCCCGCACGAAACATTGCTGGTGCTTGATGCCAACATCGGGCAGAACGCACTGATGCAGGTGAAAGCCTTCGACAAGGCAATCAGCGTGACCGGCCTCGTCGTCACCAAGCTGGACGGCACGGCCAAGGGCGGCGTGCTGGCAGCCATTGCTCGCCAGTGTCCGAAGCCGGTGCGCTTCATTGGTGTCGGTGAAGGCATCGATGACCTGCGCCCCTTTGTGGCGCGTGACTTCGTGGACGCCCTGTTCGAATGATCGTCTGCTCTGCGGTTGGCAAACGCTATCCGGGTGGCCTGACGGCACTCGATGGCGTCAGTTGCGAGATCAAGGCCGGTGAAATGGTCTTCGTCACCGGCCACTCGGGCGCCGGCAAATCGACACTGGTCAAGCTGATTGCCGCCATTGATCGCCCGACCTCGGGCAGCATCGTGGTCAACGGCCAGAACCTGTCTGCCCTCCGCGGCAGCGCCCTGCCCTACCTGAGACGCAATTTCGGGCTGGTCTTTCAGGATCAGAAGCTGCTTTTCGACCGCAGCGCACTCGAAAACGTGCTACTGCCGCTGGCCATCACCGGCACGCCGATTGGCGATGCCACCCGCCGTGCCCAGGCGGCACTGGACAAGGTCGGCCTGCTTGATCGCGCCAAGGCCAACCCGATTGCCCTCTCCGGCGGCGAGCAGCAGCGACTGGCGATTGCCCGTGCAGTAGTCAACCGGCCGGCCATCCTGATTGCCGATGAGCCTTCGGCCAATCTCGATAGCGACTCCGCCGCCGAGATATTCGCCATTTTCCGCGCCTTCCACCAAGTCGGCGTCACCGTCATCATTGCCACCCACGACCCCTTGTGGAGCGAAAGCCCGGATGGACGCGCGCTACACCTGGCCCACGGCAGGTTGCTGACATGAGCGCCTGGATCAACCAGCATCGGGCGGCATTGCGCGACGCGCTGCGCCGCCTGGCGTCATCACCGCTGAACACGCTGCTTTCACTGTTCGTCATTGGCATTGCACTAACCCTGCCCGCCGCCGGCTGGCTGCTCATCGACAACGCCCAGAATGCCGCCAGCAGCGCCGCCGGCACCCAGCAGATCAGCCTGTTCATGGCACTGGATGCCGACAAGAAGGCACTGGCCGAGATCGAATCACGGCTGAAACTGGAAATGGCCGACCGCTGGCGCTTCGTCTCGCGTGAAGAGGCCATCAAGCATATGGAAGCAACGGCCGGCATGGGCGAACTGATCGCCAGCCTGCCAAAAAACCCGCTGCCGGACGCCTTCATCGTCGAACCGCTGGATGTGGCACCCGCCGCCATGGAAAAACTGGCGGCCAACTTCCGCGAATGGCCCCGTGTCGAACATGTGCAGCTGGATTCCGGCTGGGTCAAGCGCTTCGATGCCTTGCTGCGCATCGGCCGGCTGGGCGTCGGCATGCTCGCTGCCGTTTTCGCCATGGCGCTGGTGGTGGTCACCTTCAACACCATCCGCCTGCAGATTCTCGCCCATGCCACCGAAATCGAAGTGGCAAGGCTGATTGGCGCCACCGATGCCTGGATTCGCCGACCCTTCACCTACTTCGGCGCACTCCAGGGCGGCCTTGGCGGCCTGTTTTCTGCCCTGCTGCTGGCCATTGGCAGCTCTCTGCTGGCCGAACCGGTCAGCGAACTGGCCGTGCTCTACGGCGCCAGCTTCGGACTGCAAGGCCCCTCCGCCGGCCTTACCGGTCTACTCACTGGTGCCGGTGCCACCCTCGGCTGGCTCGGCGCCCAGATCTCGGTCAGCCTCAGCCTGCGCCAGCATCGTTGAAGCAGCCACCTGCCCGCTGGCAAAGTTGGCGTAATTTACAATGTTTTAAGCCGAACCCGCTCTATTACTGGGCGTTCCGGTTTCGTCATGTGGCGTAATTCTCATAGTTTACGAGTTTAGGTACAGGTTTTTCACCAACACACCCGACACAGCGCGACCCGATCCAGCCCACACCAGCAAAAAAATCATCGTTTCTTGCGAACCTCTCAAACTTTTAGCACTCCATGTACGCGAGTGCTAAAATGTTTGTGAACCCTTTTGGAGGACAACGCTCATGACGAATGCTCTGGCTCTTTCGATGCCCAGTGCGGTCGGCAACCTGGATGCCTACATCCAGTCAGCGAACCGTTTTCCGATGCTCACCGAAGCAGAGGAGGTTTCGCTTGCCCGCCGCTTCCGCGAGGAAGAGGATCTTGATGCTGCCCGCCAGCTGGTGCTGTCGCACCTGCGGCTGGTGGTTTCGATCGCACGCGGCTACCTCGGCTACGGCCTGCCCCACGCTGACCTGATCCAGGAAGGCAATATCGGCCTGATGAAGGCGGTGAAACGTTACGACCCGGACAGGGGCGTACGGCTGGTGTCGTTCGCCATCCACTGGATCAAGGCGGAAATTCACGAATACGTGCTGAAGAACTGGCGCATGGCCAAGGTGGCAACCACCAAGGCACAGCGCAAGCTGTTCTTCAACCTGCGCAGCATGAAGCCGGGCAGCGAAGCTTTGACACCTGGCCAGACGCTGGATGTAGCCAACAAGCTGGGGGTCAAGCCGGAAGAAGTCACCGAGATGGAAACCCGTCTCGCCGGGCATGACCTGGCGCTGGATGGCAAGGATGACGAGGACGAGAACTTCGCACCGATCACCTGGCTGGCAGACAGCCACAGCGAACCAACCCGCGTGCTTGAAGCCCGAGAGTACGACCGTCTGCAGAGCGACGGCCTGCAAACGGCACTGGCCGGGCTGGACGAGCGCAGCCGCCGTATTGTCGAAGCACGCTGGCTGGCCGATGGCGACAGCGCCACCCTGCATGATCTGGCCGCAGAATTTGGCGTCTCCGCCGAGCGTATCCGCCAGATCGAGGTAAAGGCACTGCAGAAGATGAAGGGGCTGCTGACGGCATAGAATGGCGACAGCCAACTTCTCCAGCAACGCGGCTACGGCCGCGTTGCTCGTTTCAGGCTGCCGACTGATCGCGTAGGGATGGCATAATCCCGGTCGAATCAGTGCACTTTCGATACGTTCCTGACATGAAAACGTTCTACGACCAATTGCAAGTCAGCCCACTGGCCAGCCGCGAAGTCATCATTGCTGCGCACGAGCGCCTGGTTGCCGGCCTCGATGAAAGCACGCCGGAAGGCCTGCGCCAGCGCAAGGCGCTCAACGATGCCTTGTTCACCCTGAGCGATCCGGAGCGTCGTGAACGTTATGACCGCATCCTGCTCGGCATGGCACTCCCCGATCAGGCCAGCGCAACCCATAAACGCTCCAAGGCCGTCCCCATTCTTTTATGGTTGGGTGCCTGCGCAGTTGCCCTCAGCTATGTGCAATATTCCCGCTCCAGCCAGCAAAAAATGGTCGAGCAGCAGCAACAGCGGGTGCGCGACATGATCGCTGCCGAAGAGCGCATGCAGGACCCACGCTCGGCCGAAGAAAAAGCGGCGGACCGTGAAGCGGCGCGTCTGCGCCGGGAAGAAGAACAACTGGCGCGTGAAGAACGCCAACGCGAACTGGCCCTGCAACGCGCGGAGCAGGAACAGCAGCGCGCCTTTGAACAGGCACGGCGCGAAGCCGACAACAACATGCGCAGCCGGCAACGCACGGAAGAAAAAGACGCACGTGAAGAAGAGCGCGCACTGCGCAATGCCGAGCGTCAGCAACAGCAGGACCAGGAACGCGAGTACAGGGAAGCACAGCGCCGGCTGGAAAAGGAGAAGGCGCTGGCACGCAAACTGGAAGCCGAAAACGACCCTTATCGCCGCCCTGTTCCCTATTAGCAGACAATAAGCCGCTGCCGCCAACTCGCGCCGCCCCCGCTTTCGCCCCTGCCTGAACCACAGGCGGAGGAGAAGCTCCACAAACTTGCGCAGCCGAAATATTTGTTCGTTGCAGCAAATATCTTCAGAAAACCCCCTTCACTTCTCTGCCAGCAACCACTTCGCAGATATTGCAACGCAATAACTGAACTAAAGTTTGTCTTTTGCAATCATAGACTTGCAAGCAAATTTTTATTGCCACAGCGAAAAGGCCTGTTTACACTGCATCCTGATTTTTGATCTAGATCAAATCCTGACGACTGGCCGACATCGATGTTCCGGGGGGGCGATGGCCTTGATGCTCACACACACTGCAGCAGGAGATGCCTGGGTGGCGCGGCCGAACCACGCCCTGAGCATGCTGCAGTCCCGAGTGCTGATGCTGGCGGTGGCGGGAATCACTGGCGTCATTGCCCTGGCTTTTGCCGCTGTGGGCGCCTGGCTGGTCATTCCTTTCGCCGGGCTGGAGATTGTCGCGCTCTGGCTGGCGCTCAGACACCTGCAACGCCACGCCGATGACGAAGAACGCCTGGACATTGACGACACACAGATTTCGATACGGCGCCACACCGCCGGTCGGGTTGAGCACTACCAGTTCCAGCGCTATTGGGCACAACTGCGCATTGAACACCTCGATGGACGCTCAGGCACCCGCCTCTTCCTGCGCTCCCACGGGCGCGAAGTTGAAATCGGGCGACTGCTCACCGAAGAACAGAAGGAAAACCTGGCCGATGATCTGAAAACAAGGCTGGGCGCAGTAGAACAACAACGTATCAGACAAATTGCACCGGAGGAGGGAAATTGAAAACTACGTACTGCTTCGTACGGCATCGGCTGCTCAAGGCCTGGCTGACACTCTGTGCTGCGCTTGCTGGCACACTACCCACAGCGGCGCTCGCCGATTACACCTGGAATTTTCCGACCCCGGTCACGCCGATTGCGCGCGATACGCTGAAGATCCATAACGAGTTCATGATCGTCATCACCATTCTGTTCGTGGTGGTGTTTGCGATCATGGTCTACTCGATGATCAAGCACCGCAAAAGCTCCGGGCACGCGCCGGCAAAATTCACCGGCCCCACCGGCACCGTGCAGTGGATCTGGGCACTGGTGCCTTTCGGCATTCTGCTGTTCATCGACTTCGTACTCATGGGCATCCCTGCCTACCACGCAGTGATCGACATGGAAGACACCAAGACCAAGGCCGATATGGTGCTGAAAGTCACCGGCATGCAATGGAAGTGGCAGTACGAATATCCGGAGTCCGGGGTCAAATTCATCAGCACCATGTCCACGCCGCGCGACCAGATTGCGAACAAGGCGGAGAAGGGCGAGCACTACCTGCTGGAAGTCGACAACGAGGTGGTCCTCCCGATCAACAAGAAAGTGCGCATCCTGCTCACAGCCACGGATGTGATCCACACCTGGTGGGTGCCGCAGTTCGGCGTCAAGCGTGACGGGGTACCCGGTTTCCTGCGTGAAGTCTGGGTCAAGATCGAAGAGCCGGGGGTGTACCGCGGGCAGTGTGCGGAACTCTGCGGCAAGGATCATGGCTTCATGCCGATCGTGGTGCGTGGTGTTCCTGAGGCGGAATACATTGCCTGGCTGGACACCAAGAAAGCCGAACAGGCCGCCGCCAGCGCAGGAAGCAACAGAACCTGGAGCAAGGACGAACTGATGGCCGAAGGCAAGGCAGTGTACGAGAAGCAATGCGTCGCCTGTCACCAGGATGCTGGCCAGGGTCTGGCACCTGTCTTCCCGGCACTGGCAGGAAGCAAGATCGTGCTCGGCCCGTTGCTCTCGCCGGAAGGCAAGCTGATCAAGGACAGTCATGTCGATCGCGTGCTCAACGGCAAGGAAGGCACCGCGATGCAGGCTTTCAAGACCACACTGAACGACACCGAGTTGGCTGCCGTCATCACCTACGAACGCAATGCGTTCGGCAACAACAAGGGTGATTTCATTCAGCCGGCACAGATCAAGGCTTTGCGCTAGGAGGCCACCATGAGTCAAACCACGACCGCCCCTCACGATACCCATCACGACACGCATTACCCCGGTGGCATCACGCGCTGGCTGACGACGACGAACCACAAGGAAATCGGTTCGATGTACCTGATCTTTGCCCTGATCATGTTCTTTGTCGGCGGCGCCATGATCCTCGCCGTCCGTGCCGAGTTGTTCCAGCCGGGTCTGCAACTGATGCAGCCGGAGTTCTTCAACCAGCTGATCGGCATCCACGCACTGATCATGATCTTTGCCGCGCTGATGCCGGCCGCCACGGGTTTTGCCAACTGGCAGATTCCGCTGATGATCGGTGCCCCGGACATGGCCTTGCCGCGCATCAACAACCTCGGCTTCTGGCTGTTGCCGCCGGCTGCGATCCTGCTCACCCTGCCCTTCCTGCTGGCTGTCTTCGGCATTGGTGATGGCGCACTGAATACTGGCTGGACGATGTATGCACCGCTGTCGGTACAGGGTGGCATCGGCGTCGATTTCGCGATCTTCTCGATTCACATCCTCGGCATTTCGTCGATCCTCGGTTCGATCAACGTCATCGTCACCATCTTCAACCTGCGCGCACCGGGCATGACGATGATGAAGCTGCCGATTTTCGCCTGGGGCTGGCTGATTACCGCTTTCCTGCTGATCGCCACCATTCCGGTGCTGGCCGGGGCGGTGACCATGCTGCTCACCGATCGTCACTTCGGCACACATTTCTTCAATGCCGCCGGCGGTGGTGAC
Organism: Zoogloeaceae bacterium; assembly: GCA_024235655.1. Taxonomy (GTDB): domain Bacteria; phylum Pseudomonadota; class Gammaproteobacteria; order Burkholderiales; family Rhodocyclaceae; genus Proximibacter. The sequence goes on from JACKLY010000002.1 coordinate 296,511, forward strand.
CCGATCCTCTTCCAGCACCTGTTCTGGTTCTTCGGCCACCCCGAGGTGTACATCCTGCTGCTGCCGCTATGGGGCCTGATGCCGCACGTGCTGGCCACCTTCAGCCGCAAGCCGATCTATGGCTACAAGGCTCAGGTCTATTCGTTCATTGCCATCGGTCTGCTGTCGGTGGTGGTCTGGGCACACCACTTCTTCACCGCCGGCCTGCCGGTGGGCGCACTGCTTTACTTCATGTACAGCACGATGGCCATTTCCCTGCCCCTGGCGGTGCTCTTCTTCTGCTGGATCGCCACCATGTGGAAAGGAGCGATGACCTTTGAAACCCCGATGCTCTTTGCCCAGGGGTTCATCATCATGTTCGGCGTTGCCGGCCTGACCGGGCTGGTGCTGGCCGATGTGGCTGCCGATGCGCAATACCACCACAGCTACTTCGTCATTGCCCACTTCCACTTTGCCCTGTTCGCTGGCGGCATCATGGGCGTGATGACCGGCGTCTACTACTGGCTGCCGAAATGGACCGGCCACATGTACGACGAAAAGCTGGGCAAGCTGCATTTCTGGCTGACCGTCATTTCATTCAACCTTACCTTCATGCCGCAATTCTTTGTCGGCCTCGCTGGCATGCCGCGCCGGATTCCGGATTACGCGCTGCAATTCACCGAGTTCAACGCCATTTCAACGGTCGGCTCCTTCATCCTCGGTTTCTCGCAACTGATCTTTGCCTGGGTCATCTACAAATGCATCAAGGGTGGCGAGAAGGCCGAGGGTCGCGTGTGGGAAGGTGCTGATGGACTGGAGTGGGAACTCTCGTCACCACCACCCCTGCACAGCTGGAATACACCGCCGGTGGTGAAATAAGGTGACGATCATGACTGCACCCTACGATGACGAAGAGCTGGCTCGCCGCCGCGCCAACAGCCGGCGGCTGGCCTGGATCATCGGTAGCGTCGCCTTGGCCATCTATATCACCGGGTTTTTCCTCCAGCGCTGAAGGCTGATGATGAGCCACGTGGCCATTTCCCACAAGAAACTGATCGGCAAATTGCTGCTTGCTGTTGCGGCAGCCTTTGCCTTCGGTTTCGCACTGGTACCGCTGTACGACGTACTGTGCACGGTCACCGGCTTCAACGGCAAGACAGAAGGTGGGCCGATCAACGGGTTTTCTCGCGGCGGGCTGGGCAATGAGAGTGGCTCAGGCAGTGTCGCCGCCGCCCCCTCACGCATCGACCGCAGCCGCACGGTGACCGTTGAGTTCACCGGCACAGTGATGCCGGGTCTGCCGTGGGACATGCGCCCTCTGACCTTCAGCAAGGAACTGCATCCGGGCGAATTGCACCAGGTCATCTATCTGGTTCGCAACACCTCGGATCGCCCGATTGTCGGCCAGGCCGTACCCAGCGTTACGCCGGGTCAGGCAGCCCAGCATTTCGACAAGATCGAATGCTTCTGCTTTACCCAGCAGGCGCTGGCACCGGGAGAGAGCCGGGAAATGCCCCTGCTCTTCATCGTCAAGCCGGAAATCAGCAGCGACATCAAACACATCACGCTTTCCTACGCGTTCTTCAACGCCGTCAAAGACAAGACGGCCCTTAACATCAGGGAGTGAGCATGGCTCATACAGAAGCTGTCGGCCACGATCCACACTATTACGTTCCGCAACCATCCATCTATCCGTTCATTCTGGCGGGTGGACTGTTCCTACTGGCACTGGGTTTCATCCTGTTCATGAACAACTACGGGGCCGGCAGCTGGACCATGATCGGGGGTGCCGGTGTCATCCTCACGGTGCTTTACCGCTGGTTCGGCAAGGTCATCTTCGAGTCGCAGTCCGGCTCCTACCGTGACTGGGAGGACAAGTCATTCCGCTACGGCATGATCTGGTTCATCGCATCGGAAGTAGCCTTCTTTGCCGCCTTTTTCGGTGCGCTGTTCTATCTGCGCAACATCTCGGTGCCGGACCTGCTCGGCATGCTGCCGGCGCACGGCGTCACCCTCTATCCGGATTACAAGGACCTGAGCTGGCCAGCTTCGGGCGCCGGCCCTGCTGCCTTGTCCTTCACACCCATGGGAGCCTGGGGCTTGCCGGCCATCAATACCGCGCTGCTGCTGACTTCAGGCGCCACCATCACCTGGGCACACTGGGCATTGCTGAAGAACAATCGCAAGCAGCTCAATCTCGGCCTGCTGCTTACCATTGTGCTGGGGGTGTTGTTCCTGTCGCTACAGGCCTACGAATATCACCACGCCTACAACGAGCTGGGACTGACCATGGGCGCCGGGGTTTATGGCGCGACCTTCTTCATGCTCACTGGCTTCCACGGCTTTCATGTGACGCTGGGGGCGATCATGCTGATGGTGGTCTACGGTCGCTGCCTGAGCGGACATTTCACCGCCGAACGACACTTTGCCTTTGAAGGTGTCGCCTGGTACTGGCACTTCGTCGATGTTGTCTGGCTCGGTCTCTTTGTGTTCGTTTATTGGCTCTAGGCGGGCACCAGCCCGAGGCGGTAACCAATGAGCAGGACGAGGAAGAGGGCGATGGAAAGGCCGATGCGCAAGGTCAGGGCACGCACGGTGCGCGTGCCGCCATCACCACGGTCACGATAGAGAAACCAGAGCCCGGAAAAGAGACTGAGGACAATGGCCAGCAGCATGAAGACAACCAGCAGTTTGATCATGGGCAATGCTCGTGAGGGTTGCGACAACAAGAGAGCAACGGGAGAAGATGCCGAGTATGCGCGTGCAACCCCGGATGCTGCAAGCCGGCATGTCGGCGGGCCGACGCCCGTATCGCGGCGCTTCGTGATCTTTGCCGGCGGGGCTCTGGTTGTACTGCTGGTGCCATTGTTCATCTCACTCGGACAGTGGCAGTGGAACAAGGCGATGATCAAGGAATCCCGGCAGTCACTTCTCGACAGCCGTGCTGCAGAAACGCCGGTGTCCCTCGCCTCCTCAATGGTCGATGCCGATGCATTGCGCTTTCGCCGTGTTGCCGTGCGCGGCACATACGAACCGCAACAGCAGATTCTGGTCGACAACCGCGTCCATCAGGAACGCGCCGGCTACCATGTGGTAACGCCGCTGCGCATCGAGGGCAGTGATATGCGCGTGCTGGTCAATCGTGGCTGGATTCCGGCCAATGCTGATCACAGCAAGGTGCCCGTTTTCCCCACCCCTACCGGCATGGTCGAGTTGACGGCCACGGCCATCGTACCCGGCACCCGTTTCTTTACACTGGCACCGGAACCGGCCACTCCGGGATGGCAGCCTGTATGGCAGAACCTTGATCTGGCACGCTTTCGCAACGCTGTTACATTTCCACTGCAGCCGGTCGTACTGCAGCTAGATGCCGGCACCAGCAATGCCGGCGGCTTCGTTCGCGACTGGCCGCGCCCGGACGAGCGCATCGAGCGCCACCTCGGTTATGCATGGCAGTGGTTCGGCTTTGCAGCAGCAACTGCCGGCATCTGGATCTTCTTTTTGCTGCGCCCCTTGTTACAGAAGCGCAAAGTACACGCATGAATACCGCCAGCACTCCCACTGTCCCGCTGACCCGCCTGACGCCCGGCCGCCGGGCGCTGTTGTTGACCCTGTTGCTGTTCATCCTGCCCGTCGCTGTGGGCGGTGGGCTTTTTTATTTCGACTGGCGCCCGAGCAGTACCGGCAATCATGGCGAGTTGATCACCCCGCCACGCCCGATGCCGGTCGCCATGCTTGAGCAAAAAAACAACAACCCTGACACAGCCGCAAGCATCAAGGGAAAATGGCTGCTGCTGATTGCCGGAAACGGCATCTGCGATCAGGCCTGTGTGCAACTGGCCAGACAGGCACGTGCCATTCAGGTCTCGCTCAACCGCGATATGGGGCGCATGCGCCGCGTCGTCCTGAATTCCGGCGCCAGCCCGGCACTGAGTGAATTGCAGGCAGAGCAGCCGGACCTGATTGTTGCCGAGGCAAGCCCGGAATGGCTGGCCGGATTGGGCATTGATACCACCACCCAATCACCGCAACGGCTTTTTTTGGTTGACCCGGCCGGCAACCTGATGATGCAATACGCGCCCGGCGCCGAGCCAAAAGGTATCCGTGCCGACCTTGAGCGCCTACTGAAGTATTCCTGGATAGGGTAATAAGCACATGCAGACTCACAGCCACACCGCCACACCGACCTTGCTGCAACGACTCGCCGCCTTCGCCGAACTGTGCAAGCCGCGTGTGAACAGCCTGATCGTGTTTACCGCGATGATCGGCATGCTGCTCCCCTCGCACGAACTGCCACCGCTGAAGCTGTTCTTCTTCGCTTCATTGGGCATTGGCCTGGTCGCCTTTGCCGCTGCCGCCATCAACTGCCTGGTCGAGCGCACCATCGATGCGCTGATGGCGCGTACCCGTGCCCGTGCCACAGCGCGCGGCGAAGTCACGACCCGGGAAACCCTGACACTGGCGATTGTCCTCGGTGGTGCCGGCCTGTGGCTACTGCACGCCTTTGTCAACGACCTGACCATGTGGCTGACACTGGCCACCTTTGTCGGCTACGCCGTCATCTACACAGCGCTGCTGAAGCCGATGACCCCGATGAACATCGTCATCGGCGGTGCCTCCGGTGCCATGCCGCCGGTACTCGGCTGGGCGGCCATGACCGGCAGCGTCTCGGCCGAGCCGCTGGTGCTGTTCCTGATCATCTTCCTGTGGACGCCACCGCACTTCTGGTCGCTGGCCTGTTATCGCATTGCCGACTATGAGAAGAGCGGCCTGCCAATGCTGCCGGTAACCCACGGCATCAAGTTCACCTGCCAGCACATCCTGCTTTATACGCTGATGATGGTCGCTGCCAGCGTCATCCCCTTCACGCTGGGCATGAGCGGCTGGTTTTACCTGATTGCCGTGATGCTGCTGAACATCGGCTTCATTGCCTATGCGGTTGCACTCTACCGCGACTACAGCGACGCACTGGCCAAGCGCACTTTCCGCTACTCGATCATCTATCTGACGCTGCTGTTTGCCGCACTGTTTGCCGACCGCTTGTTTGTCTGATCGCTACGCAGCGCGAAAGCGCTGACCTCCCTCAATTGCTGCCAGCGCCAAGCGCTCGCAGCAATTTTTCGTGAACGCCGCCAAAGCCGCCATTGCTCATCACCAGCACATGGTCGCCTGAGCGGCTGGCCTGAACGACCTCCGTCACCAACTGCTCCAGATCATTGACGACACGTGCCTTGTCAGCCATCGGTGCCAGTGCCGCTGCCGCATCCCAACCCAGATGCTGTCCGTAGCAGAAAACCAGATCGGTTTCAGCCAGGCTTTCTGGCAACTTGTCCTTCATCACACCCAGCTTCATGGTGTTGGAACGCGGTTCCAGCACGGCGAAAATCCGTGCATTCCCAATCTTGCGACGCAAACCGGCAACCGTAGTGGCAATCGCTGTCGGGTGATGGGCAAAGTCATCGTAAACGGTGACCCCATTGACCACACCACGCACTTCCATACGGCGCTTGACGTTGGCAAAGCGGGAGAGGGAGTCCACCCCCTGCTCCAGCGTTACGCCGACATGCCGCGCAGCCAGCAAGGCAGCAACAGCATTGGCACGGTTATGTGCCCCGGTCAGACCCCAGGAAGACTCGGCAAGGAGGGTCTGTCCAGAAAACAGACGGAGTGCACCAGAGGCGTCATCTCCTTCGATCCGCCAGCCATCCTGCGAGTTAAATCGCTCAACAGGCGTCCACAGGCCACGCTCAAGCACACGCTCGAGGCTGGCCTCTACGGCATTGCTGACAACCAGCCCGGTTCGCGGCAAGGTGCGTACAAGATGGTGAAATTGCGTCTCGATCGCCGCTAGATCAGCGAAGATGTCCGCGTGATCAAACTCAAGATTGTTCAGCACGGCTGTTCTCGGCCGGTAGTGAACAAACTTTGAACGCTTGTCACAGAATGCTGTGTCGTATTCATCCGCCTCAATGACAAAGAAGGGCGTATCGCCCAATCGAGCCGACACACCGAAGTTCTCAGGCACGCCCCCGATCAGGAAGCCGGGGGCCAGGCCCGCATCCTCAAGGATCCAGGCCAGCATCGAACTGGTTGTCGTCTTGCCGTGCGTACCAGCAACTGCGAGTACCCACTTATCACGGAGGACATGCTCGGCAAGCCATTGCGGCCCGGAAACATAGGGCAAACCGCGATCCAGAATTTCTTCCAGCAAGGGATTGCCGCGCGAAACCGCATTGCCGATCACATACATATCCGGCTGCAAGCCGATCTGGGCGGGGTCGTAGCCCTCGATCAACTCGATCCCGCTCGCCTCCAGCTGCGTGCTCATCGGCGGATAGACACCCGCATCACAACCGGTGACCCGGTGCCCCGACGCACGCGCCAACTGAGCCACGCCGCCCATGAAGGTGCCGCAGATGCCAAGGATATGAATATGCATGAAGTTTTTCCCGGTTAGAATGGGCTGCATTCTACATCGACCATTCGCATCCACATTTGCATCCACTATTGTGAGCGAGCACATGCATTCAAGGCCCGACCGCACCTCAGCCCGAGCTTCAGAGCGCATTCGGGCAAGCATCTGCAATACAGCCGCCCGCCTCATCTCGGAGGATGGCATCAACGACTACAGCCAGGCCAAGCGGAAAGCGCTGCGCCATCTCGGCCTGCCCGATGACACCCCGCTTCCTAGCAACGCCGAAATCGACGAGGCATTGCAATCCTGGCAAAACGTATTCCAGGAACACGAACAGACAGAGAGAATCGGCAATCTTCGGCGAATTGCAATCGATCTGATGGCCAACTTCGAGCAATACACCCCTTACCTGACCGGATCAGTACTATCCGGAACCGCCGGCCGCTATGCCGAGATCGACCTGCAGCTCTTTGCCGACAGCGCCAAGGAGGTGGAGATTTTCCTGCTCAACAAAGGCATACCCTATACCCATGCCACCCCGCGCAATGACCGTGCGGAAGCAGTGCTGCAGATCGAGGCAGGGGAAGCCACCGCCAATCTGGTCATCTACCCACCGCACGAAGAGCGTAATTTTGCAAAATCCCGCAGCAACCGGAATAGCAGAACGCACGACAGGGCCCGTATCGATGCCGTCAGAGCGTTGCTCACCGAAAACACCGGGGAATTTACGCAAAACCCAATATAAACCGCAATCTTCACCCATCTTGCAGCCAACGGACGGCGAACACGATTCGAACTTCCTGTCACTGCACCGCCACCAGCCACTCCCTGAATTGCTCACCCCTCCAGCCGGACGATGCTCATTTTTCTGCTGATGCCCAGCCCCTGACCCGCTCTGCGAAAACAGGGGGCACTGGACAAATTGCAGCGATTTACGGCAAACTTGCCGCCATGAAGAAGCAAAAAACAGCTTCCAGGGAAAACACAGCGAACGAACCCAGCCCGCCGGCAGCTCGTTTTCTGGTCATCCATGGCCCCAATCTGAACCTGCTCGGCACACGTGAGCCGCAGCACTATGGGGTGACCACGCTTGCCGACATCAACCGGGCGCTCGCCCGGCGTGCCGAAGCCGCCGGTGTCGAACTGGAAGCTTTCCAGAGCAACCATGAAGGCGCCTTGATTGAACGCGTGCATGCCGCACGCGGCGAGGGTGTCCGTTTCATCATCATCAACCCCGCTGCTTATACCCACACCAGCGTTGCCTTGCGCGATGCCATGGCCGCCGCTGCCATTCCCTTTGTCGAGGTGCATCTGTCGAACGTGCATACGCGCGAACCATTTCGCCAGCACTCATACTTCTCGGATATCGCCATCGGCGTGATTTCCGGACTGGGTAGCGAGGGCTATCTGCTCGCACTCGAATACCTGCTCAACAAGTTGAACAACGACTGAAACCCGGCCGCAGCTGATCGCCCCCGGTTTTGGTTTCAGCCCGCCTTTTTCTGGCGACAGAATTTTCGTAGGAGAAATATTGATGGACCTCAGAAAACTGAAGAAGCTTATCGACCTCGTCCAGGAATCCGGCATTTCGGAACTGGAAGTCACCGAAGGCGAAGAAAAGGTACGTATTGCCAAGCACGTGGCCGCTCCGGTCAGCCACACTTACTCAATGCCGGCTGCAGCCCCCATGGCCGCCCCGGCCCCCGTTGCCGCCAGCGTATCCACTGTTGATCTTGATGACGACCTGCCGGAAGGCCATGTCGTCAAGTCGCCGATGGTTGGCACCTTCTACCGTTCTTCCAGCCCGAGCTCGGATCCTTTCTGCGAAATCGGTACGGCGGTCAAGGAAGGCGACACGCTGTGCATCATCGAAGCGATGAAGCTGCTCAATGAAATCGAAGCCGACGCTTCCGGCACGATCAAGGCCATTCTGGTCGAGAACGGACAGCCCGTCGAATTTGGCGAACCGCTGTTCATCATCGGGTAGAGCGCCCATGTTTGAGAAAATCCTCATCGCCAATCGCGGTGAAATTGCGCTTCGCATCCAGCGCGCCTGCCGTGAATTGGCCATCAAGACGGTCGTCGTACACTCCGAGGCAGATCGTGAAGCCAAGTACGTCAAGCTGGCCGATGAATCCGTGTGCATCGGCCCGGCCAGTTCGACACAAAGCTACCTCAACGTGCCGGCCATCATTTCTGCCGCGGAAGTGACCGACTCGGAGGCCATCCACCCCGGCTACGGCTTCCTTTCGGAGAACGCCGATTTTGCCGAGCGCGTGGAAACTTCCGGCTTTACCTTCATCGGCCCCCGCCCGGAAACAATTCGCCTGATGGGCGACAAGGTATCGGCCAAGGATGCCATGAAGGCCGCAGGCGTTCCCTGCGTGCCGGGTTCGGACGGCGCCTTGCCGGAAGACCCCAAGGAAATCATCCGCATCGCCAAATCCGTCGGCTACCCGGTCATCATCAAGGCAGCGGGCGGCGGCGGTGGCCGCGGCATGCGCGTGGTGCATACCGAAGCCGCACTGATCAGCGCCGTCAACATGACCCGCACGGAAGCACAAACTGCTTTCGGCAATCCGGTGGTTTACATGGAGAAATACCTGGAAAATCCACGCCATGTGGAAATCCAGGTACTCGCCGACAGCTTCCGCAACGCGGTCTACCTCGGCGAGCGTGACTGCTCGATGCAGCGCCGCCATCAGAAGGTGATTGAAGAAGCCCCTGCGCCGCACATTGCGTCACGCTACATCACCCGTGTCGGCGAACGCTGTGCCGATGCCTGCCGCCGCATCAACTACCGCGGCGCGGGCACCTTCGAGTTCCTCTACGAAAACGGTGAGTTCTACTTCATTGAGATGAACACCCGTGTCCAGGTCGAACACCCGGTGACCGAAGCCATTACCGGCGTCGATATCGTTCAGGAACAGATCCGCATAGCTGCCGGTGAAAAACTTCGCCTGCGCCAGAAGGACATCGCCTTCAAGGGACATGCAATCGAATGCCGCATTAACGCCGAAGATCCCTTCACGTTCGTGCCATCTCCCGGCAAGATCAGCTTCTGGCACCCGCCCGGCGGCCCCGGCATCCGTGTCGATTCGCATGTTTACCAGGGCTATACCGTGCCTTCGCATTACGACTCGATGGTGGGCAAGCTGATCTCCTATGGTGACACGCGCGAACAGGCCATCCGCCGCATGCGTATCGCCTTGTCGGAAATGGGTGTCGAAGGCATCAAGACCAACATTGCCCTGCATCAGGAACTGATGATGGATGCCAATTTTGTGCACGGCGGCACCAGCATTCACTACCTTGAGCAGAAACTTGCCGCCAAGGGCGAACTCAAGAAATAGACCGACGAATGGCCTGGCTCTCGGTAACACTGGAAACGGATTGCACTCACGCTGAACTGCTGGCGGATGAGCTGATGGAGGCGGGCGCACTGTCCGCCACCATCGAGGATGCTGCGGCCGGTACTGCCGAGGAAAAACCGCAATTTGGCGAGCCCGGATCGATTACCAGCCCGGGCTGGGATCGTTCACGGATTGCCGCCCTCTTCGATCCAGCCGCCGATGTGGCGGCTGCGGTTGCCGCTGCCGCCAGAGCCACAGGCTTGGCCGAAGCCCCGTCATTTTCCACCGAAGCCGTTGCCGAACAAAACTGGGTACAACTGACACAATCCCAATTCGAGCCAATTCGCATTTCCGAGCGCTTGTGGATTGTCCCCTCCTGGCACGAAGCACCGGACCCGGATGCGCTCAATCTGGTCCTTGATCCGGGCATGGCCTTCGGCACCGGATCGCATCCAACCACCCGCCTCTGCCTTGAATGGCTGGAGCGCACTGCCGGCACAGGCCAGAGCCTGCTCGACTACGGCTGCGGCTCAGGCATCCTGGCCATTGCCGGGGCACGCCTGGGCGCCAGCCCGGTAACCGGTGTCGACATTGACCCGCAAGCGGTTGCTGCCGCACGCATCAATGCCGAAAGCAATCGCGTGGAGGCCTTGTTTTCCGACTCGGAAGACCCGATCAGCGGGCAATTCGACATTGTCGTTGCCAACATCCTCGCCAACCCGCTCAAGGTACTCGCACCGGCCATCTGCGGGCATGTCGCGCCCGGCGGGCAGCTGGCCCTGTCCGGCATTCTGCAGGAGCAGGCAGAAGATTTGATTGCCATCTACAGCGAGTGGATGCCGATGCACGTTGCCGACAGCCGTGAAGGCTGGGTATGCCTGGCCGGCACCAAGCCGGCCGCAGGATCATGCTGACCCGCTGCCCCGAATGCAGCACCACCTTCCGCGTGACGGCGGAACAGTTGAAGATGCGTGCCGGCACGGTACGTTGCGGCAAATGCCAGGCCGTATTCAACGCGCTGGACAGCCTGCTGGAATCCGCCACACCGGAAGAAACACTGGCGCCCCAATCGCCTGCGCCCACCGACACCCTGTCCGCATCGTCAGATCGTTCAGTATCCATTCCCTCCCGGCCGCAGATTGCTGACGTTGATATCCTGCTTGAAAGCCCGACGGCCACCGAGGAATCACCTCCACCTGATCCACCAGTGGATCGCCCCCCCACTCCCGCCCCTGTCGTTGCCGAGAACATCGTCGCAGAGACGACCACGCCATCGGTCGCCCCGGAAGAACCCCCTGCCAGCGCGGAGTCGATTCGCGATGCAGGATTGGCCGAAGGCCTGATTGCGGCGCGCGAAACCACCCAGATCCCCGGTTACAACAAATGGGCACAAGGTGCCCTGGCTGGACAGCATTCGGTGTCCGAACCGGCAACCCGCCCACTCTGGCCCTTTGTACTGACCGCCTTGCTCCTGTTGCTTCTTCTGCTCGGGCAAGTTGGCCATCGTTTCCGTGCCGAACTGGCCGTTGCCACACCCAGCCTGCGGCCGCTACTGGAAGCTGCCTGCGCCGCTCTGGATTGCGACATCCCTCTCCCCCGTCATGTGGAGTTGGTAAGTATCGAAGCCTCCGACCTGCAGATCGACCCCAATCAAGGGGGCGCACTGACCCTGACCGCCACACTGAAGAACCGTGCCGCCTATGCTCAGGCCTGGCCATTGCTTGAACTGACCCTGACCGACGTGCAGGACAATGCCGTGCTCAGGCGGGTACTGCAGCCAGCCGATTATCTTCCGCCCAAGGCCGACCCCACCGTTTTCCCGCCGAATGGCGAAGTCGGCCTGCGCCTCTGGCTGGAGGTAAAGGACATCACGGCAGCCGGCTACCGGCTCTACGTCTTTTACCCCTGAACAATTTCTGACCCACTCTTCCGAAAGCACCGGCATGAAAACGCTGATCTGCGGCTCGATCGCCTACGACAACATCATGGTCTTCAATGACCAATTCAAGAACCACATCCTGCCCGAGCAGATCCATATCCTGAATGTGGCCTTCCTGGTTCCCGAGCTCCGCCGCGAATACGGTGGCTGCGCCGGCAACATCGCCTACAACTTGCTGCTGCTTGAAGGCCAGCCCTACATCATGGCCACGGTGGGTGATGACGCGACTCCTTATCTGGAGCGACTGGACAAGCTTGGTCTGCCACGCGACCACGTGCGCCATATCCCCGGCAGCTTCACTGCCCAGGCTTTCATCACCACGGACCTCGATGACAACCAGATCACGGCCTTCCATCCCGGCGCCATGAGCTTTTCGCACCTGAACAAGGTCGAAAGTGCCAAGGATGCCGTACTTGGCATCGTTGCCCCGGACGGTCGCGAAGGCATGTTGCAGCACGCACGCGACTTCGCCGCGGCCAGCGTTCCCTTCATTTTCGATCCGGGCCAGGGACTACCGATGTTCTCGGGCGATGATCTGAATGACTTTCTGGCGCTCGCCGATTACGCCTGCTTCAACGATTACGAGGCACAACTGGCCTGTGAGCGCACCGGCCAGTCACTTGAAAAACTGGCCACCAAGGTCAAGGCGCTGATCGTCACCCGTGGCGGCGAAGGCTCGTGGATTTTTGCCGACGGTCAACGTCATGAGATTCCGTGCGTTAAGGCTGATGAGGTGGTCGACCCCACCGGCTGTGGTGATGCTTACCGTGCCGGCTTGCTCTATGGCATCACGCGCGGCTGGAACTGGGTTGATACGGGCCGCCTTGCTGCCGTGATGGGCGCGATCAAGATCGCCCACCGTGGCGGCCAGAACCACACCCCGAGCCGGGAGGAAATTGCCCGGCGCTTTGCCGAAGCTTTCGGCAGTCGCCCTTGGTAAGACAGGAGAAGCCATGATTCGCACGTTTTCGATCACACTGCTGCTCGCTGCTGTCGCACTGAGCGGCTGTGCCAGCAGCAAATCAGGCAGTGCCTATACACGCGACCAGACACGTCAGGAAATGATCGTGCGCACCGGCGTGGTCGAAAGCGTGCGGGAAGTTCAGATTGAAGGCACCAAGTCGGGGGTTGGCACGGCGGCCGGCGCGGTTGCCGGCGGGGTCGGCGGCAGCCATATCGGTGGCGGCAAGGGTCAGATCGTCGGCGCCGTGGTGGGTGCGGTGGTGGGCGGCATGGCCGGTGCGGCCATAGAGGAAGGCGTCACCAAAAAAACCGGGCTGGAGATCACGGTGCGCCTCGACAACGGCACCTTGACGGCGATCGTCCAGGAAGGCGACGAGATTTTCCATGCCGGCGACCGGGTTCGCTTGCTCTCCGGCGCCGGCGGTACCCGGGTCACTCACTGAAACCTGGCTGTAACCCGAGCGACAAGGCGGCGTAACACAGGCCGCCTAGAGTTGTTCTCCATCAACCAAGGAGAACAACCGATGCATAACGAAAATCAACACCTTCATCTTGCGGCCAACGCCAATCGACGCAAGACACGATTGTCTGTCAGCCTTGCCCAGGGCGACCGCGAAATCGAGGAAGCCAAGCGGCTGCGCTACCGCATTTTTGTCGGCGAACTGGGCGCGCGTTTGCATACCCGAACCCCCGGCGTTGATCATGACATCTACGACCCCTTTTGCGAACACCTGATCGTCCGCGATGAGAACTCGGCCGAAATCGTCGGCACCTACCGGATACTTTCTCCACAGAACGCCAAGCGCATCGGCGGCTACTACTCGGAAAACGAGTTTGACCTGACCCGCCTGCAGCATCTGCGCCCACGGCTGGTGGAAATCGGCCGTTCCTGCGTGCATCCGGATTATCGCAGTGGCGCCACGATCACCCTGCTCTGGGCCGGCCTTGCTCGCTACATGCTGGAAGGCGCCTACGAACACCTGATCGGCTGCGCCAGCATCAGCATGGCAGACGGCGGCCATGCCGCAGCCAGCCTGTATAATCGCCTCGAGGCACACATGAGTCCGCTGGAATACCGTGTTTTCCCGCGTTGCCCGTTGCCAATGGCAGCCCTCCGGAATGATCTGCCAGCAGAACAGCAGCCGCCGGTGCCACCGCTGATCAAGGGCTATCTGCGTGCCGGCGCGTGGATCTGTGGCGAACCGGCATGGGATCCGGATTTCAACACGGCCGACTTGCCGGTGCTGCTGCCGATGAGCCGACTGGACCCGCGCTATGCTCGCCACTTTGTGGGGAAGACGGCCTGAAAACACACACCTCTCGTCCTGTCCGGCTGTTCCGCATACTGCGGCTGGCCTGGCACCTGATCGTGGGCGCTACCACGGTGGCAGTGCTTTACCCACGCAGCAGCGAGACACGCCGCCTACGGCTGAAACAACACTGGTCACAGCAGTTCATCGCCATCCTTGGCCTGCAACTGGAAGCCCGGATAGGGGAAATCGAGGACGGCAGCCTGGTGATTGCCAACCATGTTTCCTGGCTTGATGTTCTGGTTCTCAACGCCGCAATCCCCGTCGCCTTCGTTTCGAAATCCGAAGTACGGCAATGGCCATTGATCGGGTGGCTGGCCGCGCGTACCGACACCGTCTTCCTGCGCCGAGGCAGCCGCGGACACGCAAGAATCGTCAATGGTGAAATCGCCGCCCGGCTTTTGGCAGGCAAGAATGTGGCGGTATTTCCGGAGGGTACGACGACCGACGGTAGCCACATGCTCGGTTTTCATGCCGCGCTGTTGCAAGCCGCGGTTGAGGTGGCGCGTCCGATCCAGGTGCTTGCCTTGTGCTATGAGACCCCTGCCGGAGAGCGCTCCACGGCAGCGGCCTATGCCGGCGAAACCACGCTGACTGAATGCCTGGGCAACGTGCTTGCAGAACAGCGAATCATGGTGAAACTACAGTCGGTTGTGTCACTGCATACGGCAGGCAGGGAGCGGCGTGAACTGGCACGTACTGCGCATGCGGCAATCGCTGTCAGCCTCGGCTATCCTGTGGCGCACAGGGCACCTGAAACAATTGTCGATCCTCAAGGCGAACTGCCGTCAGATGGCCTCCCCACAGGCAACCGGAATCCAGCGCCAGCAGGTTCGGCGCCATCTTCAAACCCAGCGCTGACCAGTGCCCGGTAACCAGCACATGGTCGGCACTACGCCGATCGGGCACGGCGAACCAGGGCAGATACCCGGGAGGAGCATTGGCCACCTCACCCTTGGTCTTGAACTCCATGATGCCTTCAGGCGAGCAGAAACGCATCCGGGTCATCGCATTCACGACCACGCGCATGCGATCTGCACCTTGCAAGCCGTCTGACCAGCGGTTGGGTTCACTACCCCACATGCAGGCCAGCGTCTGACGATAGTCGTTGCCCTGAAGCAAGGTTTCGACCTCCAGTGAAAGAGCTTTCGCCTGCACTACGCTCCATTGCGGCAAGAGGCCGGCATGCACCAGGCAATGCTCCCCCTCGACATGGCACAGCGGCTGTTGGCGCAGCCAGTGGAGCAATTCATCACAGTCCGGCGCGTTAAGGATGTCATCGAGCGTATCGTCCTTGCCCCGCCGCTTTTCTACTCCCTCGGCGACCATCAACAGATAGAGATCGTGATTGCCGAGCACCGTCACCGCAGCATCCCCCAATGACTTGACGTAGCGCAGTGTTGCCAGCGAATGCGGGCCACGGTTCACCAGATCGCCGACCAGCCAGAGGCGATCATAGGTCGGGTTAAAGGCACAGGCTTCAAGCAGGCGGAGAAAGGATTGGTGACACCCCTGGATGTCGCCGATGGCGTAGGTATTCATTCAGGAATCTCTGGCAACCAGGCATGCAGCCACTCACTGCTGCGGGGCATATTCCGGTACAAAACGCTTCAGGGATGCCTTCAGTGCCGCCACATTTTCCGGAGGTGGCCCGCACAGCCAGTTCTCGAGTTCAGCCTGCCACTGCTGATCAGGCGCCTCCTGAGAAAGTGCCACACGCAGTTTGGGGTGCGGCGTCGGCAAGGTCTGCTCATGATCGGTGAGTAATTCTTCGTACAATTTTTCGCCGGGACGCAAGCCGGTATATTCAATCGCAATCTCGTCTTCGGTAAAGCCGGAGAGACGAATCATGTCGCGTGCCAGATCGGCAATGCGGATCGGCTCGCCCATCTCCAGCACGAATATTTCACCACCTTTGCCCATCAATCCAGCCTGCAGCACCAATTGAGCAGCCTCGGGGATCAGCATGAAGTAGCGGATGATGTCCGGGTGCGTCACTGTTACCGGCCCACCACGGGCAATCTGCTCACGGAAAGTCGGAATGACCGAACCGTTGCTGCCAAGTACATTGCCGAAGCGGACGGTGACAAAACTGGTTCCTTGAGTGGCCTGACGGGCGCGTAGAACACGTTCGGCCAGCCGCTTGGTCGCCCCCATGACATTGGTCGGATTGACCGCCTTGTCGGTCGAGATGAGCACCATCTTTTCGACACCATGCCTGATAGCGGCTTCCGCCACGCATTGCGAACCAAAGGCATTGTTGCGTACTGCCTGCCACGCATTCTCGCCTTCCATCAGCGGCACATGCTTGTAGGCCGCGGCGTGGAAGATGACGGATGGCCGGTAGGCAGAAAACACCCGGTCAAGTAAAGCGGCATCCTTGACATCACCGACCACGCAGGCAATGGGCGTTCCGGGAAATTGCCGCAGAAACTCCTGTTCCAGTTGGTAGAGCGCAAACTCGGACTGCTCGAACAGCACCAACAAACGTGGCCGGAACGGTGCAATCTGGCGAACCAGTTCGGCACCGATCGAACCACCTGCACCGGTGACCAGAATGACGTGCTCGCCCAGCCAGTCTTTCAGGGCACCGGTATCCAGTTGTACTGGCTCCCGGCCGAGCAGGTCTTCGAGCTGGACGAGGCGAATCTGGGAAATGGATACCTTACCTGCCAGCATGTCATCCAAGCTGGGGACAGTCAGCACTGACAGACCTGACTGTACCGCCACTTCAATGGCATGGCGCCGCTGCACTGCCGAGGTTTCCGGCATGGCGACAATTGCCTTGCATACGGCCAATTGCTCTTTGATCTGCTCCAACTGATCAATCAATCCAACAATTTTGATGCCACGCAATTCGTTGCCTACATGGCGTGCTTCATTAGTCACGATACCAACCACCACCCAGTCGCGCGAATTACCAAGTTCGCGCAGCAAACGATCCGCTGCATCCCCGTCACCGATCACCAACACCGGCTCGCCCTCGATAACCATGCGTCCGTAAAGCAGGCGATCACGCCAGGCACGGTAGGCAAACCGACTCCCTCCCATGGCCAGAATTAGCAGCAAGGGATGCAGCACAAGAACCGAGCGGGGCACATCGGCCACGGTAAACATGAACACAGCGGTCGCTACCAACATAGCGGCAAAACCCACAGCAAGGATAATCCGCCGCAAGTCCATCAAACTGGCATAACGCCAGATGCCGCGATAAAGGCCAAACATCCAGAAAGCAGCACCATGAATCCCCAGCACCAATGCCAAGCCGTGCGTAGCACCAGAGAGAAAGGTGTCAGGAATCTCGAGATTGAAACGTAGCCAGTAGGCTAGAAACCAGCACACAACGGCCACGAGAAGATCGTGCCCCAAAGCCAAGGCACGTTTCAGAGGAATTCCATGAGACATTGATTGAAACATGAGTGACGCCACAGATGCTTGCAGGCCGCCATTGTACGATATTCAGCCTGCATCCCTCAGTGCGCTACACCATCACGCCGTAGCACCTTGATTGCGGTCTGCCAGATAACATACAGATCAAACCAGAATCCTTGACGCTTCATATATTCGACATCAAGTGCCACTTTTTCAGGAATCGGCAACTCGTCCCGACCATTGATCTGAGCCCACCCGGTCAAGCCTGGCACAATCAAATGCACACCTGCTTTTGTACGCATTTCGATAAGGTCTTGTTGATTAAACAGTGCCGGCCGCGGGCCAACAAAACTCATTTGTCCGTTCAGGATGCACCACAGTTGGGGCAGTTCGTCGAGGCTGGTCTTACGCAGGAAAGCACCAATTGGTGTTATGTAAGACTTCGCATCACCAAGGAGATGAGTGGCAACTTCGGGCGTATCCGTGCGCATACTCCGAAACTTTGGCATGCGAAATATCTGGTTGTTTTTACCAACTCGATCTGACCAGTAAAGTGCAGGTCCCGGAGAAGTGATTCTGACCAAAAGAGCCACGACAACAATTGGCCAAAAAAAAACCAAGCCAGCTACCATTGCCAAGGAAAAGTCGAAAATTCGTTTAATCATTTCAGCTATCTATTATCGAAAACTCGACGTAATCCCGTTTCCACATCAACCGGAGGAACCCAATTCAGAATGGATTTAGTCTTGCTGATATCGACCTGAAGGTTGCCACACAAGCGGCGAACAACATTCCGCTTTCCTATTGCCGAGCTCCCCAAATGCAACCACGAGAGTGGAAATGGCCACAGGCGAGCCGGACGCCCCATAGCAAGACCTGCAAGTCGCAGCAACTCGGGCGTAGAAAGATCATGGTCATCACTCACCAGAAAAGTTTGATTGGCCGCACCGGGGTGACTCAGGCAGATCTGAATCAGATCACAGAGGTTACCGACGCCGACCAGACTTCGGCGATTCTGAAGAGATGCCAACGGTAAAGGCAAGCCACGCTGCAACCAGTTGAGCATCGTCCGGAAATTACCCTTGACGCCTGGCCCATAAACCAAGGGAGGCCGAATAATCACTACTTCAAGCCCAGTATCCTGCGCAACACGCCGCAGCGCAATTTCAGCCTCATGCTTACTGATGCCGTACGCATCTTCCGGAGATGGCTCATCATAGGCCGAAAACGACTGGCCCGGACGAGTTTCTTCACCGTTAACCTTGATCGAGCTGAGATAGACGAAACGCTTTACCCCCGCTTCCGCTGCCAAACGTGCAAGAAGCTCGGTAGCTGCGACATTGACCTGTCTGAATTCTGCTAACGGATCGACAGATCTCTCCTGCATGACATGTACCCGCGCAGCCAGGTGAACTACTGCGTTGCAACCAGAGAGTTGTAGATCACCATCAACATTGGCTACTCGACACCAAGTCAACTTCTTGCCAAACTCGTTTCCAATCGGCGGCGCTCTTCGACTATGAGCAGTCACATCCCAATCATTTTCAATGAGGAGTGGTATCAAAGCACTTCCCACAAAACCGTTAGCTCCAGTCACCAATACATGTTGTTTTCGCACTCCGCTCATCCTACTACGGGCAACGATTAAGGCATTCGCCAGACAGTGCGGTTAACGTAATCGGTATAGCTCATAACCACTCGCAAAACCTGCTTTGACACATTCGGTGTTTCGTACTCTGCCACAGCTGCCGTTGCTCGTTTGTGCCGGTCATACTGGGCAATAATCACCCTGACTGCATCCAGAACCCTGTCCTTCTTCAACCCAGCCATGATCAAGGTACCTACATCCATTCCTTCCGGACGCTCATGCGCGTTGCGGATAGTAATTGCCGGCAGATTCAGCAATGAGCCCTCTTCGGTAATCGTACCGCTATCTGAAACGACGCAAAGAGCATCCATCTGCAGACGAACGTAATCGCAAAAGCCGAAAGGCTTGAGAAACTGGATGCGCGGATTCAGTTTCCCGACATCAAGCGCATCAAGCCGCTTCTGCGTTCTGGGATGTGTGGAAACGATGACTGGTACATCATATTCTTCTGCAAGCTTGTTAAGCGTCTCAAGCATGTCTCGCAGATTCTGGGGAGAGTCGACATTTTCTTCCCGATGAGCACTGACAATGAAGTAACGCCCTTTCTCGAGCCCCATGCGCATCAGCACATCGGATGCCTCAATTTTGGGCATGTAGTAATCCAGAACCTCACGCATATGCGAACCAGTTTTGATAATCGTCTCAGGGCGAACCCCTTCCGCTATCAGATAGCGCCTGGCATGTTCTGTGAGCACCAGATTGATGTCGCTGAGGTGATCCAGCACCTTTCGGTTCAACTCTTCAGGAACGCGCTGGTCGAAGCACCGGTTGCCTGCTTCCATGTGAAAAACAGGTATTTTCCGGCGCTTTGCCGCGATGACAGCAAGACAGGAGTTTGTATCGCCGTACAGCATCACAGCATCTGGTTTCTCTATAGCCATGACGCCATCGGCTTTCTCAATCACACGGGCAATAGTCTGTGCCGCGTTGTCGCCTACCGCCTCAAGGAAATGGTCCGGCTTCCGGATGCCTAGATCCTCAAAAAACAGTTGGTTCAGTTCGTAATCGTAGTTCTGGCCGGTGTGAACCAGAACATGTTGCGTGTGTTGATCAAATTCCGCGATTACACGGCTCATTTTGATCAGTTCCGGGCGAGTGCCCACGATCGTCATCACTTTAAGCATCGAGTTCTTCCTTGATGAAATCCAGTTTCAGCAGAAGTTCCTTTACTTCCGCCACGTTCAAACGGTGTGTGTTGTGCGATGTGTAATCGTCAAGATGCGAGATACTCTCTTCCCCCTCGCTGAAATATTTGGCGTAGTTCAGGTCACGATTGTCCGCCGGTATTCGATAGTAGCCGCCCATATCCTGCGCATGAGCCATCTCCTCGCGCGAGATCAGGGATTCGTAGAGCTTCTCGCCGTGGCGGGTTCCAATCACCCGGATATCGACATCACTACGGAAAATATCCTTCAAGGCCTGTGCCAGATCACCGACCGACGACGCCGGCGCCTTCTGTACGAAGATGTCCCCCTGCTGCCCGTGAGTGAACGCATACAGCACGAGATCAACGGAATTTTCGAGCGACATCAGAAAGCGCGTCATGTTCGGGTCGGTCACCGTCAACGATTTGCCAACCTTGAGTTGCGACACAAACAGCGGAATGACGGAACCGCGGGATGCCATCACATTTCCGTATCGCGTTGCGCAGAATACCGTTTCACCTGTCTGCTGCATCCGCGCCTTGGCAACCATCACCTTCTCTGCCATCGCCTTTGAAATCCCCATCGCATTGATCGGGTAGACAGCCTTGTCAGTACTCAGAACGACCACGCGCTTGACTCCGCTGGCGTTGGCGGCCTGCAATACGTTATCTGTGCCGATCACGTTCGTTCGCACGGCCTCCATGGGGTAAAACTCGCAGGAGGGAACCTGCTTCAAGGCCGCAGCGTGGAAAATGTAGTCAACGCCCTTCATGGCCTGCGCCACGCTATCGTAATCGCGCACATCCCCGATATAGAACTTCAGCTTCGGGTTGTTCAGCGCAATCCTCAAATCCTCTTGCTTCTTCTCGTCCCGACTAAATATACGTATCTCCCGAACCGCCGTATTCAAGAAGCGGTTGAGTACGGTCTTGCCGAATGACCCCGTACCCCCAGTAATCATCAACACACTATCGTCAAACATCTCTCACCCTCATTTCGTCCGGGATTTATGCATCACATCAACCAGTGTCGGCCAATCGGGCGCTCGGTAGCCGGTAGCATCAAAAAACATGTCCGAATTTAGGCTTCTATCAATCGCCAGCTCATCATCGGCTACAATTTTTGTCCGTTTTCCGTACACATTGGCAATCAGGCGGAGCAACGAATCCTTATCAATCGGACTCGCCCCGACATGATATAACCCGCACAGCTCTTGGCTCGGGATCACGATATCGCGTACGACACGAGCGAATTCCACTGTCGGCAGCCCGGAAAAAATTGCCCGGCGATAGCCCTTGCATTCCGTCTGTGACAGAAACCATTCCAGCAACCCGAAACGGGTCGCATGTTCATGCCCGATCGTCGATGTTCGCAAGGTCACCACGTTACCGCCGGTCACCTCACCCAGGGCCTTGGTCTTTCCATAGACGTCGGTCGCATCAGGATGATCGGTTTCACGGTAGTTTCCGGTAGCCCCCGAAAATACGCAGTCGGTGCTGACATGGATCAACCGCGCCCCAGCGATTGCGCAATGCTCGGCAAGGCGATGCGGAAGCAGCGCGTTCATCGTCAGAGCAGGGATCGGCTCATTCCCCTCGTGCAGATGCTTGGTCAATCCCGCACAATTGACCACCACATCCGGCCTTGCCTCCCCGAACAAACGAAGTAGCTGATCCGGGTTCGAAAGATCCCCTCCCGTGATCAGCGCAGCACTCCCAGTCCTGTCCGCCGCATCGGGAAGAACCTTTCCGCGCACGGCACCGACAGCCTGCCAGTCCGAATTTTCAGCGAGCACCCGCAGCATGGTGCTGCCGATCATGCCGCTGGCACCGAGAACCAGTATTTTCATGCGTTTGCTTCCGTCATTCGTTTCAAATGTCCGATCAGAACAGAAACCAGCTGTTCGTGATCAAAATGGTTTCGGTAGTAGTTTTTCCCATTTGCGCCCATCCGATCCCGTTCCGCTTGTGGCAGCGAATACAGTTTAAGAATGGCATCCGCCAAAGCCTGCCCGTCTTCAGCAGGCACCGCCAAACCAGCCGCGGCCTCCTGCACAAGTCGCGCGCCTTCTCCATTCATGGCGGCGATGATCGGCCGGCCAACCGCCATGTAGGCTTGAATCTTGTTTGGAACGGTGGCCGCAAATATCGGCTGATCGGCCAGTGTAACAAGCAAGGCCGACGCACGTGCCAGCAAATAAGGCATGGCCTGGACGGGAAACCTTCCTGCCAGAAAAAGGTTCGGCAGCCGGCGCGCTTCGATCTCGCCACGCATCCAGTCGAGTTCGCTGCCCGACCCCAGAACCACCAGTCGAATTTGAGCATGGTCCTTCAACAAATCCGCGGCCTCGACAATCACGTGCACCGCTTGGGCAGAACCGACGTTTCCAGCGAACACCACCGGGAAACCCGTGTCGAGATCCGTGACATCTGGCTTCAGCCCTGCCTCGGGATCACAGAATGAAGCGTCGACCGAGTTGGGATAATAGATGATCTCCGCCGTCGGCGAGAAGCGCTGAATCGCAGCCGCAAAGGGGCGGGACGAGATCATGATCAGATCGGAATGGCGATAGATCACGCGAACCAGTGTTTCGACCATGCGGATGATCAGTCGATTTCGTACGTACCCGGTCGCTTCGATACTCTCGGGCCAGAGATCCTGAACATACACGACGACCGGCGCCCGCTTGAGCCAGCCGAGCAATAGTGCCGGCAAGGCCTGGAGCAACGGCGACGGAGCATAGACAAAGATTGCATCCGGCCTCACCCTACGCAGCCGCCAGGCGCCAAAGAACGCGGCAGATGCCATGAACGACAGGTAGTTCAGGAACAGGCGCGAGCCGCTCTTCTGTCCGCGCGGAAACAGGGGCACCCGAAAGACCCGTGCCCCGCTCCAGGATTCGGTAACGCAACCAGTCGCGCGGTAACCGGGGAAGACATCCCCATCCGGATAATTTGGCTTCCCCGTCAACACATCGACATCCACTCCTCGTTCGACAAGCGATGCGACTACCTCATTGATGCGAAAGCTTTCGGGCCAGAAATACTGGGATACGACGAGAATACGCATAGCAGTCTCACACACTCACAGTTCTGTCGCCAAGGCGTTTGTATACCTTCAGCATGGCAGAAGCGCTGCTTTTGATCGAAAAGTTTTCGACAGCCCAGTCCCGTGCATTACTACCGAGTTGCAGGCGGTATGCCTCATCTTCAACCAGCCGTTGCAGCGCATCGGCGATCAGTCCCGGCTCCGACCGAGGAATGGCGAGCCCGGTCACCCCGTGCTGAACGGCATCCGGTAGCGGATCGGTAACCGCCACAACGCT
The DNA here is from genome assembly GCA_024235655.1 of Zoogloeaceae bacterium. GTDB lineage: Bacteria > Pseudomonadota > Gammaproteobacteria > Burkholderiales > Rhodocyclaceae > Proximibacter. The sequence continues at coordinate 319,960 of JACKLY010000002.1, forward strand.
CGGGACGCCATAGAACGCAGCCTCGAAGACGGGGCGCCCCGCCGCATTCAAATGCGAAGGGAAGCAGAGAATATCCAGTCGGGGATAGAGTGCATGCACGTCTCCAACAAAACCCAGAAGCTGAATGTGTTGTTGCAGGCCATATTTTTCGATCTGCTCTTCCAGCTCCACACGGACATTTCGCGCAAATCCGAGCGTCCGCAGTGCCCACGCGCGAATCCCGGAGAGTTCGCGCGCGTTCTCTCCCGCCACAACACATTCCACCGGCACTCCACGTTCCTTGAGGATGCGCATTGCTTCTACAAGCTCGTAGATCCCCTTGAGCGCAATCAGAACGCCCAGAAAACCGACGCGTACGAGACCACCCTGGCTACGGCCGGGCAAGTGCCGGCCTGATAACTCATTCACGCGCAATCCGTTATGAACGATCGTCAGTGGCAGATTGTTTTCGAGCGTATTTGCAACCGTATGATCGATCGCGGCAACCACATCGGCATGCTTCCGCAGCAAGCGGTTAACCAGACGGGTTCGCCAGCCGGTTCCCGGGGCGCGCTGCAAGGACCGGACATGCACCACCATAGGCAAACGCAGCAAGCGCTTGGCAACGATACCCAGTGGCAGCAGCGTGATCTCGTTTACGTGGAGGATGTCGAAACGCTCGCGCCGCAATCGCCACACCGCCAGCAGCGAAAAAGGAAGAAAAAAAAATTCTCGAAGCAAAATCAGCCAGCGCAAGCGACGATAGTGCCCGTAGCTGGTATTGTCGAACTGGCTCAACCCGCGGGCAGTTCTGACCGACATGCCGGCTTCCGCAAACGCTCCTGCCGCACTCCCGCCAGGCGTCAATACCGTTCCGGAAACCCCCGCCTCTCGCAAGAGACCGAAGAGCTCTATCAGGCTTTTGGACGCTCCACCAAAGGCGCCGGCCGGGTGCAAATAAAGAACCTTCATCGTGCTGTCAAAATTCCACTATTGAGCTAGCAGACGTTCGATCTTCTGGAGCAGGACCCTGCCCCCCGTCTCATAGTTAACCTCAGTCGCCGCAACATCGGCAGCTGCCTTGTAGCGGACCAATTCGCCCTCGGAAACCTTGCTGATCACGCCGGCCAACTCGCTCGGGTCAAAGGAGTCGGCCACCACGCCACAACCGAAAGTCCTGACGATTCGGGCCATTTCGGGCGACGGCCCGATCGCGACCGCCAATCGCGCCTGGATAAACTCAAAGAACTTGTTGGGCAGCGCATACTCGTGGTTGAAGTTGACGGGCGGGAGCAGATAAATCCCCATGTCGTACTTGTTGAGTGTGCTGCAAATTTCGCCCATCGGAACGGCGGGAATAAAGCGAATTCGCTCGTCCGCGGTGGCATGACGCCTCAAGTCGCGCATATAGGCAGAATCGCTCTCGACCAGCATGAAATCGAGGGAAAAGCGCCCGTCCAGGTACTTCATCACCTCGATCATTGTCTCGAGGTGACGCGAACGGATTGCAGCACCATGGTGAACGAGGCGGATTTGGCCCGATTGTACAGGTGACGGCACCAGCTTCTGATCAAGTGGTGCGTTATGCACCACCTGCGGCGCGACACCGTAGTGCCGAGCATATTCATCGGCAATCCCCTGACAGACGGTCACCATACCAGCCGCTCTCGGCAAATATCGACGGCAGAGATCATGGTGATAGCGACCGAACAATAGCCGCCACATCCACTTGTCGTCGAATTCGCGCGGCGAATATTCGTGGGCATCCATCAGAACAGGATGCTCTGCAGCAAGCCGCAGAGCCAGCGGCAATGCGGAAATGTCGTTCGCAACGACCAGATCGAACATCTGGCCATTTAACTTATCCTGCGCCGAGCGGACTTCGACCCGATTCCAGTAATAGCTCTCGAAAAACCCCAGCAGCAGCTTTATTCCCCACCAGACCTTGCTCGGAAGAGAGGATAACGGGCGCGTCAGATCGATGAATTCGACGGCAGCATCTGGTTTCCGTCCGAAACCAGCCACCGTTATGCGGTATCGGTTGTCCAGCAAGCGGATCTGCCGCATGACACGGGGATCGCTGTGAATCACGGAAAAGGAAATGATCAGGATTTTTTTCACGCGGGAAGACTCCACAAGTCAGGCGACAAAGTTTGCATACCAGCGTGAAAAATTGATCCAGCGCCACACCTGCCAGGAAAACTGCTGCTTGCCCGCAACAATCCGATCGAAAGCTTTCACCACTTCCTGCTGATTGAAGAATGGCAAGTGGATATCTTCCTTGAGCCATCCGCGCGCTGTATCTGACATGGATAGCAACCACTCCTGCTCCGGAGTGGCAAACCCGATCTTGTCGCGACGATCCAGCACATCGTCGGGCACAATGCCCCTCATCGCAGCGCGGAATACGTGCTTGGTCTCCCCTTTGGCGGAAATCAGGTAAGACTCGGGCAGGGACAGCAGCAATTCGACCATATCCAGTGTGAGGAACGGTACCCGGCTCTCCACGGAAAAACGCATCGAATTTCGGTCACCGTGACGAAGAAGTGCCGGCAAACCCCGCCGGGTCAGCGAAAGCGCCAACTCCGCCACCACGCGCCGCCCGACTTCGTTTTCATTCGATCGTTGGCGGGGGTAGCGACGGATGATTCCACGTTCCTCCAGCACACCAGCATTGAGCCACGCCGGCATGTCCTGCATGCCGTTCAGGCGACGCAATACGTCGTATAGCTGCCCTTGGGTCATCTCGGCCACGGCGCGCTTGATACCCGCCAACCGGTTTCGCCCCGGCCAATCCGCCCATTCACCAAGAAAATTCCAAGCTTCGGCCAGATTACCCTTCTCGACCAGACTACGAACACGCTGCCCGGGGTAGCCGTTATAGCCGGCAAGCATCTCATCGGCCCCTTGGCCATCCAGCGTCACCGTCACCCCATGCTCGCGCGCCAGCTGGAATACGCGGAATTGTGCATAAATGCTCGTGCTGCCGAAAGGCTCTCCCTGGACGCGGATCATTTCATCCAGATCTGCGGCAAGCTCGCCTGCACTGACCACCACCTTGTGCGGTATCGCCCCTACATATCCATTAACCCGGTCGACCCACGCCTCCTCCGACAACGAGCTTCCGCGGGCTATGTAACTGAAGGTGTTGATCGGCAGTTCGGGTGCCACAAAACGCATTGCACAGACTACCGCCGACGAGTCAATTCCGCCGGACAAGGCAGCACCGAGCGGCACATCACTGCGGAGATGAAGGCGGACATTTTCCAGAAAGCGATGCCGTACCAGTTCGGCAGCCTGTTCGAAACTTAGGTCGGTGCGTTCCTGAATGGACGGACGCCACCACGACGACGGTTCCGAAACATCGCCGCTGGTCAGGTCGACTTCCAGAAGATGTCCGGGCTGCAGGTGGAAAACACCATCCAGAAAGGTTCTCGGGCCGCTGTCGTAGTCGCCATGCACCAGATAGTCATAGGCACGCTGCCAGTCCAGCTCCACGCGCTGCTGCTTGAGTGCCTTGATCGCCGGAATCTCGGAAGCGAACAGGAAACGCGCACCCTCCCGAGCATAGAAAAACGGCTTGATTCCGAACGCATCACGCACGCATGTCAGTGTGCGCGACTCGCGGTCCAGGACAACAAAGGCGAACATGCCAAGGAGGCGCGGCAGGCAGTCGCGCCCCCACTGCCGCCACGCCGCCAGCAAGACTTCGGTATCGGAATTCGAGGAGAAAGCATGCCCCAAACCCGTCAGTTCACGGCGCAGCTCAAGGTAGTTGTAAATCTCGCCATTGAATACGATCGAGTAATGCCCATCAGCTAACGACATCGGTTGATGCCCGGCAGAGGTCAAATCAATGACCGACAACCGTGTGTGCCCGAGCGCTACCCATGACGCGGCACACTCGATATGCTCAACACCGCTGTCATCCGGGCCGCGAAAACGCAGAGCCTCAATGGCCTCTTCAAATCGTGGGGGGCTTGCAGAGCAGGCACGCTGCCAAACTCCGCCCAATATTCCGCACATACCGGTTGCTTAATCGTTATCGAAGAATTTTGGCTGCCGAACGAAGCGCTCGGTAAAGCATCGGATACGGAGCAGTTGCACGAGCTATTCTTGTTCGAAAATGTTGGCGGCGCCAATGTGCTCTGTACTTCGGTTGCATTTCCTCCTGATACCGGGAAATGACCTTCTCAACCTGTTCCGGATTCGCACCTGTTTTCTTTCGGGAAACAAGGTCGCCGATCAGATCAATGACCATCCTTGCCTTGTTTCTGTAGCGCAAAGCATCCACGCTCAGAACCGCCTCACGGCACCGGCGAATCATGCGCTCGACGGCATCTGCGTCGGACATCGCAGCGATGACTTCCGAAAAATTGCTGGCATCCCGGCGGATCGGAATGAAGTGATCCTGAGAGTTCACGATTCCGCTGTACTCCCCGTCCACCAGAATTTGAGCGCTGCCCAAGAGCGCCGCCTCGAGCACCCGAGGGGAAATAGCGGTAAAGCTGTAGTGTCCCTCCATACCGGGGAAACAAGCGGCCTCAACCTCTTCGAACGATGCATCGGGATGATCAGCCACAAACGAGCGTACGTTTCTCTGAATATCTCCCGTGGGATCAAGCAGGCTGCTTCCGCTATTCGCCCCCAGCGTGAACTTCGAGTTCCCGATGAAATCAAGCCAGGCGTCACCGAACAAAGTTCCTGTATCGCCCAATTCGATATCGACTGCTAATCCGGCACGCCCGCCCTGCAAAGCCACGTCGCGGCCGATCGTCCACTTGGTTTCGCCGATACGGCCAAAATACGGGGGAAGCTTTTTTGCCCTATACCCAATGTCGATCGTCCGGGCGTCGAACGGCTTGACTTGCCTGTCGAGCAAAGTTTCGTCGATGTACCCCGTGTATCCAAGCCGTATATCCCCACATTTATGGTAGCGGGGGTAAAGGACGTTCCAGCCTGAAGAAACCACCGAAAAAACAACATCAACCTTCCATTCGCACATCCAGTCATCAAGGAGTACGTTGCAGTCGTATTCATCCTGCGGAAAGGCAATTTTTGCTGCAGTTGAATCCCGGACAAAGGCGTAGGCGTTTTTGCGAGCCTGAAGGTAATCTGCTCCAATCCAGCGAGCGGTCAAAAAACTGACATCCAGCACAATCGCATCAAAATTCTGCTCCACGACATACCCGGGCAACGGCAACGTCGCGTCATGGTAGAGGTAATTGTGCCCAGGGCAATTCTTTCGCAGCGCAAACACGTGATGGCTCAGAAACGAAGGTGCCAAAGCCGGATTGCCCAAACAATGCAGGACCAGGATATTCAGACGACCCATACGTTTAGTCAACAAACTGCTGATGCCATAATTCCAGGCCAAGCAATGCCCACAGGTTCCGCCCATAAACGCTTTGCGAATCGAGGACGGCATCAATCGACATGCCGTCGCTCAAGTAGGAGCGGGAACGGGCCCTTTCAGACCCCAGAATGTCACCAATAAGTTCGCGCGCTTTTCCACCTCGTTTCAACCATAGATTCAGCGGCACAGGGAAACCCATCTTATCCTTCCGCTCTCTTATTACCGTGGGTAGGCGCTCCGAGAAAACGGATTTCAGCAGACGTTTCAATTCACCGTTCTTGAACTTGATATCAGCTGGGATGGTGGCCGCAAACTCAACCAGCGGGTGATCCAGAAAGGGTACGCGCGCCTCGACACCGTGCGCCATGCTCATCCGATCCTCTACCTGGAGTAGCGCCGGCAACAAGGTCTTGAAGTCGAAATGGGTCATCGCGTCGAAATACGACTCCCTGCCGACGTTCTTCCCCCAGAAAATACTCTTGAACTCGTCGAAAGTCTCACGCTGATCCAGTGCTTCTGGTGTCAATATTCCGCCAAATGTGTTCGCCCGGTTGACCAACCGCCAATAGCGCTCGTCTCGCTCGCCGAACAGTCCCCCCGCCCAGAATTCACTCAACATGGGTTTGTACTGCCGGAGCGTTTCAAGATTGGGTATGATCGACTCGTAGGTCACCAGATAATTGCCGCTTTGCAGGGTTCCCTCAATGGCGCCTTTGATGCACTGTTCGAAGTAAGCAACCAAATAGCGGGCGTAACCGCCAAAAATCTCGTCGCCACCTTGCCCTCCCAGAACCACCTTGATGTTCTCACCCACGCGCTTGGACACCATGTATTGCGGGAACGCACCGGGGCCTGCCGTAGGTTGATCAAGGTGCCAGATTACTTTGCCAATGTGATCGACGAAATCCTGCTCGCTGATATCGGCAAGATGAAGTTGCATATCTTGCTCCTCGGCCAAGGCATTCGCATATCGCGACTCGTCGTACTGGAGACCATCGGCAAATCGGCCGTTGAATGCTTTAAACGGACCTTCATTGCGTATATTCCGTGCCATTGCCGCAAGCAAGCTTGAGTCAACACCCCCACTGACATAGCTGCCGACCTCAACATCGGCCCGTAGGTGCATGCGAACCGAGTCCTCCAAAAGTTCGCGTAACCGCTCAGCGAACCAGAGTTCGGTATGGTCGTAATCAATGTCGTAATGGACTTCCCAATATCTTTGGGGAACAAGCGCGTTATCCGCTGACACTAACGCAAAATGCGCAGCAGGCATCTGCCACACTCCGTTCATCAAGGTTTTATCCCCAAGGCAGAACTGGAAAGTGAAGTAATCTGCCAACGCCGAGGAATTGACTTCACGGTACGGGAGAAAAGGTAACAACGCCTTCATCTCCGAGGCAAAGAACAATCCATCCGAAGTGTGTGCCCAGTAAAGAGGTTTGATCCCGAAACGATCCCTTGCAAGGAATAGACGTTGTTCGTTTGCATCCCAGATAGCAATAGAAAACATTCCCCGCAAACGATCTAGACACCCCTCCCCCCAGCGCTGGTAAGCGCGCAAGATCACCTCGGTATCCGATTGCGTACGAAACCCCTCGCCTCCGAGTTCCGCTCTCAATTCAATATAGTTGTATATCTCACCATTAAAAATTATTGTGAAGCGACCATCGTTGCTGACCATCGGTTGCGCGCCGGATTCCACGTCAATGATTGCCAGACGCACATGGCCAAAACCCACACGCCCGTCAGCAGACACCCATTTTCCTGAACCGTCAGGGCCGCGATGGAGAATACGGTCCATTCCCGTCTTGAGTCTCGCTTCTGCCTCGCGTTTTGCAATCGATTTTGCTGCCAAGAATCCAAAGATACCGCACATATTCAATCATCCACCGGAAGAAATGCTCGCTTCAAACGTCGCGCAAGTGGGCGAAGGCCTGCGCGCGCAGGCTCAGGGATTTTCGCCCACATGCGGGCAACTGGAATTGTCAACTTCAATGTCCCATCCCACTGGCGGCCAAGAGAATCAGTTTGTACTGCGCCATCGAACCCAACCCGTATCGGCACAGACGAATACAACCCCACCTTCTCATTTCCGGATACTCTAACGACATGCGAATGATCATCATCCAGCACATGCGCAAAATTGTTGAACGAGCAATCAAGCTCCCTATCCACCATTTTTACGAAAGAACGATAGCTGTACCGACCCGAAGCAATTACATCACGATATGCTTGTTCCGCCATCGTGTCGATGTAGTTCTCATCATTTAACTTTGCAAACACTTCGTGCAAATTGGCCCCGTCTTTTTTAAGCGGAATAAAATGTTCGTCAGGACGGACAACACCTGAATAATCTCCTTCAAATAAAACGAGAACCGTGCGCGCGGCAATAGCCTCAAACACACGGGGCGACACCTGATTCATTAGGCCGTCAATCTCAAGCGGACGCACGACTTTCTCGTAAATATCATAATCTGAAGCCTTTGGGTTCGCTTGACGAAAACAATCAATTTTTGCATCAAGCGAGCCCTCGCAGTCAAAAACATTACTTCCACTTTCCGAGCCAAGCATCGCTCTGCAGGAGCGCATGAATCGCCCCCAAGCAGGGCCATAGATTCTCGACTCTTCCGACCAGGCAATATCACACGCAATGCCTTTTCCACTGCAATACGTGTTGACTAACTTCCCAATTCCCACCTTCTCAAACCCAAGCCTACCGTACCTAACCGGAAGAGGGCGGCCACGATAACCAATCATGAGTTTTCGCTGTGATGGTGGCTCAAAACTTTCGTCATTAAAGCCATCCATCGGAACGTAACCCGTCAAATTTGTGACGAATCGAGTATTTCTAAATTTTTCAGGGGGATAAACGCGTTCGATTCCAAGCTCTGGCACGACAGTGAACACTAATTGAAATCCTACCCGTGTTATCCAATGCCATGCCCGATACGTGTGATCATACTCATCTTGGATAAAGAGGAACTTCAAACCCTCGAAAGCAGACAAAGCCTCTACTGTGCTTTGTGAAAGCTGGTCATAGGGCAAACGAATCGAATAATGAACGCAAACTGCATCAAATTTCCGTAGATCCGCAGAAAATATACATGCAGGATCACAATGCATAAAAAAGAACCGATTTTTTGAATATGTCGCGAAGCAATTCAGATGCTCGAAAACCGTATTCGTATAGGTTTGGGTTGCGTTGTATAAGAGTAGGATGTTCTTCATTATTTATTTTGTTACAACTTCAAATGAGGCGCCAACGCAATTAGATCATTAGCATAAATTTTGATCAAATTGCTGAATCGAAAGATCCTTTTGCGCGCCTGAATACGGCGAGCCCCCAACAAAAAATCATGAGCGATGCCAATCCAACATAGACGAGCCCAAATATGCTTGGACCTTCCCCCCTTAGCAATATTGAGCGGTAGCCCTCTGCGATTTGGTAGAAGGGATTCACAAGGGACGCAAATTGGACCATACGGGGCATACTTTCGTATGGGTAAAAAATAGGCGTCATAAACATCAGTGCCGTAAGCAGTGTCGGGAGCATCTGAACAATATCGCGTACAAAAACGGCGACAACAGACAACCACACCCCAAGAGCAGCGGCAAATAGAAACTGCAACACAACAACCAGTGGTAGCAGCAAAATATACGGCGAAACAGGTGTCCCGGCCCACACCATTAGCAGCAACAGGAATAACAGACTCACTGCAAGATTTATTAACCCAACCATCGCACCGGCAATCGGCAGCAATTCGGTCTTAAAAGCCAGATTTTTCACAAGGCCAGAGGCTCCAATAACTGAATTCGTTGCTCCCATTATTGACTCTGTCATTGCAATCCACGGTCCGTAACCACTAATCAACCAGATGACATAGGCCAGCGTTGTTTCAGCGCCAGGTAGCTTTACCTTGAATACAAAACCGAAGACATACGTGTATAGCCCAAGCATGAACAGTGGATTGGTAACTGCCCAAAAACTGCCTAAAGAAGAACCCAGATATCGATCCCTGACGCTCATCTTAAACAAATTGAACATCAATCTGAGATCTTGCCGATTGAATCCAAACAAAATGGTATCCTCCAAATTCAAACAGGCACCGCTCGGCCAGAGACAGGATAGTAAAGCATCGGCTTCCCGCCCGCCGGAGGTGAGAGCGAGTAAATCTCGAAGACCGAAGACGAGGCAGCACAGACTGTCGCATCAACTGCGGAATGGTCGCGCAGCTCGACATCCAGACGATAAACTGCCGGCGCCAACGGTAGCGGAGAAAAATCAAGCTCCAAACCGTTGGCCCCCTCTGCAAGAAAATAATATGCAGCGGGGAACTCCTGCTGAAACACAATGAGATCATCCAGACGCACGATGCTTATACGACATGTCGCTAAGGAGTTTCCTGGTAGGCAATCGGCGTTCACCCTGATGCGAAGCCTCTGCCCAGCTTCGATACGAACAGAATGGTCTCGCGATTCTCCAGAAAGCATGAGCAGATTTTTTATCTCATATCCAGAGACCAGAGATCGGTTACCGACATGGGTAGCGAATCGGACCATCAACAACGCCTCTTCTTCATCCCGGACCTCGTCGATGTACGCTTTAGTCACCACCTCCGGTGCTCCATCCATGACGACACGGCCATCCTTAAGGTAAATGCAACGATTGCAGATATCCCGCACCGCCTGCATCCCATGCGAAACGAAGATGACAATCTTCCCCTTCGCACAGATATCCAAAATGCGCGCTGTGGCCTTGGCTGCAAATGCTGCATCCCCTACCGACAGTGCTTCATCGATAATGAGAATCTCCGGCTCAATGTGGGTAATCATCGCAAAGGCAAGACGCGCCTTCATTCCAGTCGAGTAAGTTCGCACGGGATAGTCGATGAATTTACCGAGTTCGGCAAACTCGATTACTTGGTCGATTACCTGATCTACCTCGGCCCGTGATTTACCTTGGACCTCCCCATCAACGTAGATGTTTTCGCGCCCACTCAGGTCATCTCGCAACCCGACGCCTAGCGTCATGATCGATGTGACCTTGCCGTTAACACTAATTTGCCCCGACGTCGGCTCGGAAATACCGGCAATCATATGCAGCAAGGTAGATTTGCCTGCACCGTTGTGCCCCACGATACCGAGGCGCTCCCCTTCCTTGAGTGTGAGGTTGACCTTATTAACTGCCACCTTGCCCACATTCCCTATTTCCTGCAATGCCCCCACACCTACGGCATTCATCAGATCACCCGAAGCTGAGTTACCAGTCGAATAGACCTTTGTCACACCCTCCAATGCAACATAAAGACTCACTCAAGAACCTCCGGAATGCGCCGCGCCATGAACGGCAAGTTAACCGCGCTGTGCCCGGCCTCACCCTCGACAAGAAGATGCAGGCCGTTGCCGTAAGTCCAAGACCGACAGTCCAAAGTAGCCCCCGACTTAACGAGGAAAACATTGAGCGAATAGTTACCCGGCTCTAAAGGTAAAGCCGCCATCTCGAAAGACATGCTGTAACGACCAGTCCGCTCGCCAACTCTTACATCATCCGAAAGGATGACGATCTCCCAGCCGATACCGATGCGCAGCATTTCAATGGATATGGTGCAATCAACCGCACCAGGCTCCAGGATTTCCACCAAAAGGTCGAGACGAAAAGGCTCGCCCTTACACGCTAAATACTCTTCTGGCATCGCCTCAAAACGAGCTACCGATGCCGACGGTTTCGGTTGATTGAGGTAGGACACTACTGCCTTGTCGCTTGAGCCGACAAACGAAAAAGTACCGTCGTTGATTACGCAGGCTGTCTCGCAGAGCCTAACTATGGCAGCCCAATCATGCGTTACGAGTACGCCTGAGGCCCCATTCAGCAACCGCTCTCGCATGCGGAGCCAGCATTTAGCCTGAAAATGTTCATCACCCACCGATAGCAATTCATCGATCAGGTATATCTCATGCTGATAGGCTGTTGCCACAGAAAAATAGAGGCGCGCCGCCATTCCTGAAGAATAAGTGCGGATGCGCTGATCGAAGGCATTTCCTAATTCGGAAAAATTTTCGATGTCCTCCAACACTTCGGTCATTTCACTGGCCAAGACCCCCATGAGACCAAGGTAACGTATGGCATATTCCCTCCCAGTAAGGTTGGGATTACCTAAGCCTCCCAGCTCAAAGAGCCCGGCAACCCTCCCGAGGATTTCGATGCTGCCACGCGTCGGCAAATACACCTGACCAAGTAAGCGCAGAAGCGTACTTTTCCCCGCACCATTGCGCCCGAGGATGCCTATTATCTTGCCTCGCGGTACCTCCAACGAAATGTCGCGTAACGCTTCGATAACTGGACCGCGACTAACCTCTTCTGCCCCAAACAGAATGCGCCAAACACGCATTTCACGCTGAACAGTAAACGTCTTGGCAACGCCAGTGCAGCGTAAGGCCACATTGTTCTCACCGTAATTCACTAAGAAATTAGCCTTTCGCGGACAACAAAGGATCTCCAGAAAGAAGTGCGCTGTAGATATTGTCAAAGCGCTTCCCAGCCACCTCGGCCGAGTGCCATTTCAGGGCGAAGCTTCTACTATTCCGGCCAATTTCTTGACACCTCTCAGGATTGGCGATTAGGTCCCGGAGGACTGATTCCACTGTCGACGGCGTTGCGCTGACGACCGGCAATTCGTCGGCATAGTCCGGAATTTCCTTGCGCACACTCTCCAGCCATTCCGGACGAATGAAGCAAACGACCGGCTTTCCGAGCATCATCGCCTCGCGCGCGTTAGCACCGAACCAACCGAATGTCAGCATATCCAGGAAAATATCCGCCTGCGCCTGCAAAAATCGTACTTCCATGTTGGGAATGCCGGTTGGTTCGATAAGCTCGATCATTGCTCCTTCCGACCGCAACTTCTCGATAAGCGGCAAATATATGTGGCTACACTTGATGTTCACTCCGTCGCTACGCGTACGCTCATCACGGTTTCCTACCGCATGGTAGAGCCGCACAGTTCCATTCGGCCTTATAGGGAGCCTGTAACTCGCTGGAATCTCCATATCCGGATCCCAGAGATCGGGGTCAAGGCAATAGAACTCCGGTACCTCGTGGACTCGGGGATCGTCGTTGTAATCCACACGGTTTCCGCCCAACGTGCACTGATAGTCGGCCACCTCATTTCTGAACTGGCCCCAGGCAAGATTTCGTTCATTACTACAGACTGAGGGCTCATTCTGCCAGCGGCAGATAGCGCAAACCGATTCTGGCCCCCATTTCGCAAAAGTCGTTTGGGACACGCCATCTAGACAGCCGTTGTTGGAATAAACCACCTTCTTGCCGAGCAACTTCAATAGGAAGACGTCGGCATGTTCGTCAAATTCAGCGGCTAATGCAGAGCTAACACCCCAACCAAAAGTCATTCCATGCGCGTTGGAAAAGTGGATTACATCGTAGTCATACAGGGAGCTGAGATAAAACCCGAGTTGCCTCTCCAGACACAATGGCTCAGATGCATCTAGGCCAAAATCTTCTCCGTGATAGTAGATTTGTGACGCCGGATTGGTATCCCAGTTATAGACATCGGCTTTCCAACCCAGAGTTCGCAACGCCCGGGACAAATGCCACGCGTTGTAATAGGCTTGACCACAATAGAGCACCCGGCGCGATTTCAGCGCAATGAAAGCTGGGCGCAAAATGTTCGCCGCAGCATGAAGAAACCGGAATTCGGCAAGCAAGTCCTCGGTGTCCGGCTGTGCAGGAAGATCTGCTGCTAACCCTGCAGCAGTACGGATTAATTGACGCAGTTCTGACGCTCGCTCCTCCGAATTGAATGAATTTGACTGATTTTCCACAACGATTGAAGCAGAAAAGGCCGTAATGATGCCCGGGAGATTGCGAGCCTCGTCAATGTAGCGTACGCGCTCTGTCCTAAGCTCTGTCCTAAGTCTTGCCTTAAGTTCAGCCTTAAGTTCAGCCTTAAGTTCAGCCTTAAGTTCAGCCTTAAGTTCAGCCTTAAGTTCAGCCTTAAGTTCAGCCTTTAAGTGTGCGAGCAAGGACTGACCATAACTCGAATTGACGGCTGCTCGGCCTGCGCCACGCACGATTATCGAAAACACAACCCCCCCTTTGATCAGGACGCTATTTTACCGCGCCATACCTGTAATCACGATGGAAAAAACGAAGTAATACCTGTACATTGATCGCTCTGGGTAAGGGGGGAAATGGAACTGACGACTCGCTTGTGTTCCTCCTACGGTTCAACGAGGCCTTCTCGTTAAAGCTTAAGTGATTGAGGCATTCAGGGCGATTCACTCTGCTCCAAAACGCCAACGCAAAAAATTCGGGCTATTCTGTTCCTTGGAATTGTTGCCCGACCCCCATCCAACCTAGGTTCATCGCCCTATCGATAATAGAAAGTCCAGGTAGAAAAGTGGCCATACCGTACTGTGGGTAGGGCTCCGGAACAAACTGCTGATAGACTAGCGACAACCCGTTTCTAGCGAACGCCTCGTCCTCCTGGTACCCGCTGGCACCACCACCACAAAGATAGAATTGGCCGCCAACCTGTCGCGTGAGGTCTATTAGGCGTTGCGTTGCCGTCGATCCGACCTGGAGGCTCGAACTGCGTACGAACGAATCCACAGATAGGCCAATCGCACCGGCCAATGTCACAGTGGCATGGACGTTATACCCTGCGACATTATCGTCGGAGTGTCGAATCAGCGGTTCAAGAATGGAAAACGCTTCCTCAAAATAAGGGGCTCGTCGGTAAGCAGCGATTAGCGTCTTGAGTACCTTACCACGCCAGTCCTCTTCCCCTGAAAAATACATCTCGTTGATTGCCCGCGTGCCGTGGAAGCTTCTATCCACTGGCGCGGTCAACCAGTGCCCCTCGCTGTTGATCAACACCTTGACCCGATTCGACCAAGAGCCGCCTTTCTTTGGGTATTGAACATCGTCGAGAAATATAAATATGTCTGCCCGACGAATCTTGTCGAAGTACCCCAACCAAGGGAAAAAATTGGGCTGATGAATGGCGACCAGACTCATCGGCAAGAATCATCGATCCGAAACCGATACCCATGCAAATCGAGATACAGGTTTCTGAAGCCAGGCATCGCCGTCGCTCTATAGCGCCGCTCAAGCTCTTGCTTGGACATGGACGGATCGATACGGCATAACTCTTGAAACATCTTGCGTGTTGTCTTGCGCAAACCCCATTCAAAGCCAGTCTTCGGAACGGGCGCCCCTTGGTCGAGGAAACGCTCGAAAAACCGTGTAATTAGCAACCAACCCGCCTCATTAGCCTGAGCCAGAAGATTTGCAGGTGTGGTCTGCGCAGGCACTTGGAACAGTTCTACATCTACAATGGGCCCTGCATCGACATTTTGGCTCATGAAATGCATCGTCGCGCCATATTCTGTCGCACCGTCGTAAACAGCGAAATGATGCGGATCTCGCCCTGGATACAAGGGAGAGGCGGCATGGATATTTAATGCAGTCCCACCCATCAAATCAAGTATCCACGAAGGGACGATCACCCCCGTACCGAACGACAGCAGCAACTCGCGGCGGATTGAAAACGCGCTCTCTAAAGCTGGCAAATCATTGACGATCACAGCATCCAGAGCAACCCCCTCTTTGGCAGCGATACTGCAAGTCTTTTGGCCAACCTCATCGGGCATCAGCAGTACCGCACTCAAACGCTTCATGCGCCCCCCCCACCATCACCAAGCATTGTATGCTCGGCCTTAAATTTCTCCCACTTTGTTTTCTGAAAAATTTGAGTCTCGTCATTAATCCCTTCGAGACAGTCGGAGAAACGACCGTCCTCAATCTTATTAGATGGGATATTGATAGCATCCAAGGGGGCAAGTCCGTCATAGTTCATGGGCTGTGCCTTGCCCCATGAAGCTAGTTTTTCAATGGTGTAGCTTAGAAAAAGGCAGCCATCTCTTATCACTTCTATGTGCGTCGAACAGCAGCCATTAATAAGCCTATTAGACAGTTCCAGCCACCCGAGGTAAGCAGACTGATCCAATCCCGATATGCTCTGCCACGAAACCCCAAATATTCCTTGGAATATGCGGCAACTATCTCCGATGAGCTTCGAATCATTAAAGAAGGCATTGGCTTCTACCCCTGGAACCATCCACTCCCTGAGTAGTGCCGCCTTACAGAACAAGTTGATTTGCCGCTTATGCAAGCTCCAAAGCTCAATATAAAGCGTTTGCAAGTGCCCCACGTTCCAAAGGTAGTCAAATAGCTCAAACAGTCTACGATCAATGCCCTTCAGAAACTCGATCGAACTGGCGTTTCCTGCGATGTTTTCCCGACAAAAAACGCTTAACAGCTGATCGTTGGAATAAATGCTAGATTTTGCGTGCCCCCATGCTGAACGGTAAATTCGATAGCGTGGAGGCATCGCAGTTTCTTGCCACCATTCCGGATGTGTAAGGACATGCAATTTTTCTGTTTCATTCATTCTTACAACTTCATGTAGCCGCTCATGGCGCCAGACACCGTTAGAATCTGACACATATCGATATCGCCTACGAAGATCAGCCCCATAGGCATTTATCATTCCTGCATAACTGACAGCGTCCATAGTCAAGCAGCTACCATTTGTCGGGTTATGCCAGGAAAATGCCTCAACTGGTGCATCTAGGTAGCGCTCAAGGATTTCCTTCTCGCGCAACAAATTCTCACACAACGCATGGTTCGAATTCAGTTTGCCCTCATAGATGCTTGGATCAAAGTGAAGCCCCAAGTGATGTCCCATTTCGACGATGCTACGTGCCTTGCTGAGAACTGCCGGAGACAAAAGATTGTAAAACTCACTATGCAACAGAAAAAAGTAGGTGCTTCTTACCCCCACCTCAACCTCTATTTCCGCCAACCTGTGGGCACGATGTACTGAAATATCGACGTCGTGCCTCCACAGAATGTTTTTCCCAGGGCTATCGAATGAAGTAAAGGGAATAAAGCGCCAGCAGGACTTTGCTGCTACCAGAGATTTTCGATACATCTCTGTAGTGAAGTCCCTTTCAGAGCCTAGGATTGCTTGCAAACGACGAAATCTCCAATCACCAACACATCAAGCCCAGAGGTAAAAAACGTACGAACGGCGTCAGCGGGGCTGCAGACAATTGGCTCCCCTTGCACATTGAATGACGTGTTTATCACCAGTGGAACCCCCGTCTGTTCATAGAACCGTTCGATTAAGGCGTGAAACAAGGGGTTCAATTCACGAATCACGGTTTGCAACCGTCCCGTTCCATCTGCGTGGACTACCGCTGGCACTTTCTCACGTTTCCCCTGGCTAATAGGGAAAACCTGTTCCATATAGGGGACGACGGCATCGGCCGGCATATCGAACCACTCCATTGCGTGCTCGGACAGAACTGCCGGGGCGAAAGGACGGAATCCTTCGCGATATTTGACTGCGGAATTAAGAATATCCTTCATCTCCGCCCGCCGCGGATCAGCCAGAATTGAGCGCGCCCCCAACGCTCGCTCTCCAAATTCCATACGAGTTTGGAACCAGCCTACGAGCTTGCCGCCTGCAATCAGATTCGCAGCCTCTGACGCAACATCACCTGCATATCGATATGGCAGCTTGAATTTTTTAAGCGTTCTTTCAATTTCCGTGTTGCTGAATTCCGGGCCGAGATATGGAGATGGTGGCAAGGCGTCCGCGGTATGAGGATGACCGAATACGCGATGCCAGACGTAAAGCGCGGCCCCCATTGCCCCGCCGTTGTCCGCGGCGGCATAAGGAACAAATAGGCGGTTGAATGGTGTGTTGGCGGTAATTTTTCCATTGGCCAGCGAATTCATGAAGCAGCCACCGGCAGCAGCAAGATTGCCCTCCGGTGCGTTTGCTGAGTAGCGGGTGAGTAGTTGAAACAAGCGCTCCTCAAATAGCGCTTGGGCCGATGCCGCAAGATCAAAATGATCTTGACTCAGCGGGTCTTTGGCGAACCGCATAGGCATACCGATCAAGCGAGCCATTCGCTCATTGCAATAGCCGGCCCGCTTCATGTTGCTGTGCTCAATATAGCAAGCATCCAACAACCACTCGCCTTCATCGTCATCCCAGCGGAAAATCTTCTGCAAAGCAGGCAAAAATCTATCTGGTTTGCCGTAAGCCGCCGCACCCATCACCTTCCACTCTTCTGAGTTCGGCACGAAACCTAAAAACTCAGTCATTGCGGCATAAAACACACCGAGAGAATGTGGGTAATCAAGCCGGCGAATGATCGACACATCGCCCCGATCAAAAGTAGCCAGCGTTACACTATGGAACTCACTGTATTCGTCGACAGCCGCCGCCATACCTTTTTCAAATGGGCTCTGGTAAATCGCATGAGCCAGATGTGCCCAGTGGTGTTCGACAAAGTAGATAGGGGTGGCCGTTTGCAACCCCAACTCCATCTTGAGCACTTCGCCCACAGCATCAAGATTTGGCGACAATCCAATCAGATTGTTCGGGGCGATATACAACCACTCCGGATCATAACGACGCCAGTCGGTATATCCAGAATTGTTGATATGCCGCATGTTCTCGGCAGGGTTCCAGGAGATGGCAATCCCGTCGAGGGCCGAAAGATCGCTCACGCCCGCTTGTTGTAAGCAGAAATTGATTGCCTTTCGAGGGAATGCCCTGCTTTGTTTGACACGGGAGAACCGCTCCTCTGCCACCGCAGCTGAAATTACTCCATCAACCAGCAAGGCTGCAGACGACTGGCCACCATTGATATGCAAGCCCAGGATATTCATTTCGCTATATAGTTCATTGTTTCTCTGGATGTCGACAATGATCTGAAAAAAATCAGATCACACTGCATGCACAACATCTTTCAAGAAGAATCTCGAGGAGCCGTCTAGCAGAACCTCTTCAAACCACATGTCGTCCCACATACTCCAGACATTGCATGTCCGGCAACACTCATAATCATCCCACCTGCCTTCCAGATGAGCCTGACGCATTTGACTAAGTCTTTCCCAAGCATCGGCCCACGAGATTTCCGTCGCATTGCCAATCGGTGCCACCAAGTTTTTCCCGTATGCCGGTACGGCAGCCACACATGGGAAATACTGCCCTTCGGGATTTAACTTAAAGTGCATAAAGATAGAGGGACAAGGAAATCTTTTGCTGGGTGTTTCGTGAGCTGATACAAATCCTTCACGAGCGAGTTGAGCCTCTAATCCCAGATCATCAGAACCCCAATTGCTCACTCGACGCCATACGACCGCATCAACCTTGCCATCCCAACTTTTTTTAAATTCCTCGAAATCAGCCTCTTTACCCTTAAAACCCATTATATGGGTTGTCACTTTCATCGAAGATCTGGCTTGATCCCTCATCTCGACTAATCGTTCTAAATGGCTCCATGTTTTTTCATAATGATCTGCCTGCATCAACGTTGCATAGTCATTTTTTGTTGCCGCATCAAAGCTGAAAGAGTAATGATCCACTAGCGATTCATCTATTATTTGTTGTAACACGGACTCTTTGAATAGACTCCCATTGCTAGCCATAGCGATACTGAGTTTGGGGCGAATTTTCTTCATCAACCGCAGAGAAGGTATCAACGACGGAGCAGCAAGTGTTTCGCTGTAGGACGCTACGTTGAGAAGAATATTTTCTTCAGGCATCTCGCTCATTACTTTTTCCAATAAGCCCAAGTCCAACCAAACAGCCTTTTTTGGTTTTTCTATCGATTGTGGGCAAAACAAGCAAGTATGGTTACACGGAGCCGCTCCGATAATTATTGAAAAATTTGTTGGCAGAACGCCATTGTTTAGCACCGCCTTTCCGTAAGATATTTTTTGAGCTTCGCTCTGATCCGCCGCGACAGGAACGGCCTCGTTGCTCCGCTGGCGACGATCGGCCGACAATAACTGACGGATTTTTCCCAGCGGTTTCATTAATATCGTCTTCATTCTGGACTTCCTCTTTCAGATTCTTACAAGCTTATCGAATGGCGCAACATAAAAATACGGCGCATCTTTCTGTAATGCCTCTTTGTCTCGCCGCAAGACGTTCTCATCCCCAATTCTGATGTAATAGTAATAGGGCTTGTCGACCGCTCCCCAACTGCGCTTGAACTGGTAGACCCCATCTTGGGTGTGCCAAGTCCCCCCCCAGTTCCACCACTTATAACCGTTGGCGACCGCATCCGTCATTGCGTTGAATATCAGCAAGCTCATTGGCTGGCTTGATCGATATCGCGCGACTATAACTGGCGTGAAATACTCAACAAACCCATTGAAATAGAAAAGTAATAACGCAGCCACCGGCGCCCCATCCAGCCAAGCGGTATATAGCTTGTAGTCTTTCCCGTACTTAAATGCGCTATCTATCGCTCGAAAGAATCTGGCAGGCTTCGCTCGCCCACCGATAACAGCCATGTTTTCGGCATGCGTATCACATAGAAAATTGACGGCTCCATCCCAGATATCGTCAGTTACATTAATTCCTTGTTTGAATGCCTTGCGCACCATATTTCTTGTCTTGTGATGGAGTGCAGACATAACTACTTCTTCTGACGCCCTGTCAGCGATTGGCAAGGGTGTGAATTGGCCGATACGGGAATCCTTATAGGTCGGATTCAAAGATGTTTCATAGACATCGAGGTGCACTTCAAAGGGACTTGCAACCACTGTCGAACTGCTACATCCAATATTGACTGTAAACTCGTAAAAATGGTTCAACAATACTGCAATCACCTGGCGATCGCCAGCTCTGGTAATAACGCCGCCATTGCTGCCATAGAAGGGGAGTGAATTTGCTATCGGACCAAAGCCCGCGATAGTTGTTACAAACGAAGGCAGTACCCCTTTGATTTCACCATCTTCGTCCACGGCCAAAAAATAGTGATCTTCAGCCTTCGCCCCCAGGAAATCCTTAAGCAGCTTGCGATATTCCAAGGATGCGAAGAAAAGTGCTCCCTCTGAAGCGCGAAGAAAAGCATCATAGGCTGCATGATATTCCGGCGTTAACTTACTAACAGTAAGCTTCATGCCAAAATCTCCGTCATCGCTCGCTCCACGGCTCGAATCTGCTCCTCACTCATGGCCGGATAAAACGGCACAGACAAGGTCGTATTGAATATATCCGTCGCGGTGGGGAATGCCCCATCGGGCAAACCCGCTTGTCTATGCAACAAGACGTCTACTCCGCGCCGTACGTTGACCCCCAAGGCTTCAAAACGTGGTGCAACGCGCTCATAACCTCCCATTACCGTCAAGGGGAAGCGAAAAAACATTGATCGATCCCATACGGCCTTCAGCCGTGTAATGCTTTTGTTCGTGGCGGCCGTACCATAGCGCTTTGCTGTGCGTGCTCGCCAGTTCAACATTTCTTTGTATCGAGCTAACTGCGATAGACCTAACGCCGCCTGCAGATCGCTCAGACGTGTGGGATAGGGGATGGCGCTTTGTTGCAACTGAAGCCGTTCTGCAATTTCGGAATCGGAGGTTGCCACCATCCCTCCTTCTCCGGTCGCCAAGCATTTCGTGGCGTGAAAAGAAAATACCGCGATTTCACCAACATGTCCGACACGAGGGGAAAAGCACTGGCAACAATCTTCCACAATAGGGATGCCGAATCTTAGGAGTGACTTTACATCAGCGGCAATACCGAACGGATGCACGACGACAATCGCGGCCGTATCGCTTGAAATCGATTTTTCCACTGATGCTGCAGATAGGCACCAATCTTCACCGACATCACAAAAAACAGGAATGGCGCCGATTTCATTGATGGCATCGGCAACTGCACGACATACGTAAGTCGGAAGCAATACTTTCTGCCCCACACTTGTCCCAACCGCCCTGAGAGAAGTCACCAGCCCTGCCTGTCCACTTCCCACAGCCCATGCATGTCTATAGCCAAGGAATTTTGCGACTTCTGACTCAAATTTTTGGGTAGCAGCACCTTTGGCAATCTGTCTACTCGTTAACGCAGAAGCTACCGCGGCAACATCTATGTCCGTGATCCAAGGAGATGAGTGGGGTATGCAGGCTTTTATTTCCATCAATGGAAATTCACTTCTAACCATTGATCAATGCTCAACAGTGACCATATCAAAAGGCGCCAGTTACTTTCTCCGGAAAGATGCTGTTGAATCAGTGAATTTAAGGTGCTGTAATCTAGAAATTGATAAATAGGCGCGTTCTGGTTACCAAGTCGCCGCTTCACGAACTCAATGCTCTCTCCTCTAAACCAAGTAGCATCGGGACCAGAGAATCCTTGTTTTTCGCGTTGTGCAACTTCTGCTGGAATATATTTTGTCATAGCATCCCGCAGTATCTGCTTGCCATCCCGCGTCCGCGCGAAATATTTTGCGGATTTTCCGCCCGGCTCGTTCTCATTTATGCGAATAGCCTCCGCCAGATTATTGAGTTTCAGCGACACCGGGCAGCGCATTGCAAAGTCAACTAGATCATTGTCAAGAAATGGAACCCGGCTTTCGAGCCCATGCGCCATGCTGAGCTTGTCTTCCACAACCAGCAAGCCGTGAAGGAAAGTTTTTGCCTCGAAGTAGAGTGAGTGATTGATGTAGTCCTCAGGCGTGTACAAGCGATCCGAGTGGTGCTTGAAGACATCGCGGAAAATATCACGCGTCCAGACATCCTTCACCTCACCCCACACCGGCGAAAACACTTGCCTGATGTGTGAGTTGGGCAATAGCCGTTGCCAGAACTGGTAGTAATTGTCGATGTAATGCTCGAAATCATCGTTGGCGACGGCGCGATAGTAACGCCACGGATAGCCACCGAAGAGTTCGTCGCCGCCCGCTCCCGAAAGCACGACCTTGACAAATTTGGAGGCTAGTTTGGCCGCATAGAAATTTGGATAGCTTTGGCCCACGCGCGGCTCTTCAATGTGCCAAGCCAGTTTTGGCAATACGCGCTCCATGTCGCCCGCTTTCAGGACCATCTCGTAGTGCTCGGTCTTGAAGCAATAGGACATGTACTCAGCCTTGCTGCGTTCATCGAAACCAAGCTCAAGGCCTGAGGCCGAACTGAGATCGAAACCGCAAGTGAAGGTCTTCATGTACGGGTAAGACTGTGCCGCAATCGCAGTAATCGATCCGGAATCCATGCCTCCGCTAAGGTAACTCCCCAACTCCACGTCAGTAACGAGTTGTCGCTTCACCGCTTGCTGGAACAGTCGGTCGAGCTCCTCACGATACGCATCCCGATCTATCGGGCCAGACGGTTCGCGAAACTCGAAATCCCAATACTCAGCCAGCTTTAGCTTCGGGTTCTTATCCGACAGGCGAAGGAATCCGTAGTGCCCGGCTGGAAACATTTTCACGTCCTGTAGAAGCGTTCGGTCGGTAAAAATATTCTGAAAAGTGAAATATTCAAGCAGGGCAGCCTTGTCAAGACGCCGCTCAAACGCTGGTTGGGCAAGTATCGCCTTCTGTTCGGAGCCAAAGGCTAAAGTGTTTCCAACGACTGCGTAATAAAGTGGTTTTATCCCGTAGCGATCCCGAGCCAGCAGCAGGCTACGCTCCCGCCGATCCCACAATGCGAAGGCAAACATGCCGTTCAAACGGCCGACCGCCTTGGCACCCCACTGGATCAGGGCATTAAGGAGTACTTCCGAATCAGATTGCGAACGAAAGCGAGCGCCTTCGGCCTCTAATTCGGTACGCAGTTCCCGATAGTTGTAGATTTCACCGTTATAGGTGAGCACGAAGCGCTGATCCGCCGATATCATCGGCTGACTCGCTGCGGGAGATAAGTCGATAACGGCCAGGCGGCGGTGCCCGAGACCGACGTTACCTTCGACCCATTGCCCCTCGCCATCCGGCCCGCGATGCGCTATGGCGTCGGTCATCCGCTTTAGGATGTCCGGTGAAACGAACTCACCGTTGAGGTTAACGAGGCCGGTTACGCCACACATGAATCAGCGGATAGAGTGAAGCGCATCGACGACGTATTCGAAATCTTCCTTCGCCATCCGATTATGGAGAGGAATCGCCATCGTTTGATCATTACAGTCACGAGCAGCCGGGAAATCTTCTGGCTTCAGGCTGAATCGTTGCGCGTAAAAACCAAGCATGTGGACTGCGTGCGTCCCAGGTCGAGTAGAGATACCCTTGGACTGCAAGTACTCCATAATCTCATTGCGTAGCAGCGGAGCTTTTTCTGGGTTTACATACAAGACGTAGGCTTGCCACGCGTGGCGGCAGTCCTTTTGGGTCTGCGGCGGAAGCAACCAATCGATATCCGCCAGCGACTCCGTATAGAAGGCTGCCCACTGTGCCCGCTCCTCTATGAACTGGTCGAGCTTACTTAACTGGACGAGGCCAACCGCACCCTGCAGATCAGTCATCCGGTAGTTGAACCCGAGCAGGTTGAATTCCGGCAGCAAGTAGGGGCGCGGCCCCTTGTGCCGTTGCT